>CAWFCV010000028.1:0-604756 GCA_963814435.1 uncultured beta proteobacterium | reverse complement strand
TCGGATCGCGCGCCGCGGCGTCGCGCTGGTGCCGGAGGGCCGGCAGGTGTACCCGAACCTGAGCGTGCTCGAACACCTGAGCGCCTTCACCCGCCCGGGTGCCGACGGCGCCACGGCCTGGCAATCGGCGCGGGTGTTCGAGTTGTTCCCGCGCCTGGCCGAACGGCGTGGCCACCTGGGCCACCAGCTGTCCGGCGGCGAGCAGCAGATGCTCGCGATCGGGCGCGCGCTGGTGACGAACCCGCGCCTGCTGATCCTCGACGAAGCCACCGAAGGCCTGGCGCCGCTGGTGCGCGAGGAGATCTGGCGCGCGCTGGCTGCGTTGCGGCAGGCCGGCCAGGCGATCCTGGTGATCGACAAGTACGTGCAGCGGTTGATCCACCTGGCCGACTGGCACGTCATCATCGAGAAAGGGCGCGTGGCCTGGAGCGGCAGCTCCGAGGCGCTCGACGCCGACCGCGAGCTGTGGCACCGTTACCTCGGTGTCTGACATCGAACCCACAGGAGGCCTTCCATGCGACTCAAGGACAAGCGCGCCATCGTCACCGGTGGCGGCTCGGGCTTCGGCGAAGGCATCGTGCGCAAGTTCGCCACCGAAGGCGCCAGGGTGCTGATCGCCGACCGTGACGAGGCCGCGGCCCGGCGGGTGGCCGAAGCCACCGGCGCGCACTGGATCCGCACCGACGTGGCCGTGGCGGCCGATGTGCACGCGATGGCGCAGGCTGCGGTGCAGCGCCTGGGCGGGCTGGACATCCTGGTCAACAACGCCGGCGTCACGCACCTGCCGCAGCCGCTGGAGCAGGTGAGCGAAGCCGATTTCGACCGCATCGTCGCGGTCAACATGAAGGCGATCTACCTTGCGATGCGCGAGGTGGTGCCGCGTCTGAAGGCCAATGCACCCGACGCAAGGGGCATTCGCGGCGTGGTGCTGAACATGGCCTCGACCGCCGGCGTGAGCCCGCGGCCGCGCCTGGGTTGGTACAACGCCAGCAAGGGCTGGGTGATCACCGCCACGCGCGCCAATGCGGTGGAACTGGCGCCGTTCGGCATCCGCGTGGTGGCGCTCAACCCGGTGGCCGGCGAGACGCCGCTGCTGAAGTCGTTCATGGGCGAGGACACGCCCGAGATGCGCGCCAAGTTCCTGAGCACGATTCCGATCGGGCGCTTTTCGACGCCGGAGGATCTGGGCAACGCCGCGTGCTATCTGTGCAGCGACGAGGCCTCGATGATCACCGGCGTGGCGATGGAAGTCGACGGCGGCCGCTGCATCTGAGGCCGCGCTCGAGGCCGTTCAGCCTTGCAGGTCGTGGCGGTCGGCAGCGGCGTACAGGTCGGCCGCCAACCCAGGATCGGACTGCTGGATGCTCAGCGCGTAGTGGCGCAGTGCCTCGGCGGCTTCGGCACGCGAGCGCGGCGTTTCCGCGGGGCGGCTGAACAGACGCTGCACCGCGTCGCGCAATGCGACGGCGGCCTGGGCGGCCCAGACTGCGCCGCGCGGCACGGTCACAGGGGCCAGATGGACGATGTTGAGTGTTGTCATGTTGGATCTCCCGAACGACCGGTTTGCTTTCTCCGGTGCCTGCAGATTAGGGTAATCACTTAGTACACGCAACTGAAGATTGTTTATCCAAGCTATAAACGTAGCTTATGACTGTGTCGCGCAGCGCGCCCAATTTCCGCACCCTCGATCTGAACCTGCTGCGGGTGTTCGACTCGGTGATGGCCGAGGGCAGCCTGACGCGTGCCGCCGGCGTGTTGGCGATGACGCAACCGGCTGCCAGCCATGCGTTGAAGCGCCTGCACGAGGCGCTGGGCGAACAGCTGTTCACCCGCACGGCCAGCGGCATGAAGCCCACACTGCGCGCCCAGGCGCTGTGGCCGCAGGTGCGCAACGCGCTCACGACCTTGCAGAAGTCGCTGGCCCCCGGCGCCTTCGACCCGCGCAGCGACGCTGTGAACTTCCGCATCACGATGGCCGATGCCACTGCGGCGCTGCTCGCCCCCGCGATGGTGCAGGCCATCGAGGCCGCGCAGGCGCTGGTCAACCTGCGCCTGATGCCGCTGCTGACGCGAGACCCGCGCCAGTTGCTCGAACGGGGCGACGCCGATCTCGCGGTCGGCCACTTTCCGGACCTGATCGCCGCGCTGGTCACGCAGGGTGACGACGCCACGCTGCGTCATGCCCGCCTGTACGACACCCGCTACGTGTGCGTGATGCGGCGCGGGCATCCGTTGGCGCGCCAGCGGCTGACGCTGGATGCCTACTGCGGCGCCCACCACCTCCTGGTGAGCTTCTCCGGTCGTCCGCAGGGCCTGGTGGACCGCGCGCTGGCCGACATCGGCCGGCGCCGTCGCGTCGTGCTGACGGTCAACCAATTCTTCGCCGCCGGGCGGGTGGTCACCCAGTCGAACCTGCTGACCGTGCTGCCGCTGATGTTCCTCGAGGCCACCGGCACCAAGGGCGACCTGGTGACGCGCGAACTGCCGTTCGACCCCGGCGCCGTGCACGTCGAGATGCTCTGGCACCTGCGCCGCGACAACGACGCGGCGCACCGATGGCTGCGCAGCGTGATCGACGACGCCGCGCGCCGGGCGCAGATGCCTGGCTAGGTCATCACCGCGGCCATCGCCTGTGCCGTGCGTTCCACGTTGCCATGGTTGAGCCCGGCAACGCACATGCGGCCCGAGCGGATCAGGTAGACCGCGTATTCCTCGCGCAGCCGGTCGACCTGCGCGGCGCTCAGGCCGGTGTAGCTGAACATGCCGCGCTGCGTCAGCAGGTAGCCGAAGTCGCGACCGGGCACGCGCGCGCTGAGCACCGCATGCAAGGCCTTGCGCATCGCCAGGATGCGCTCGCGCATCTGGCCGACCTCCACCTCCCACATCGCCCGCAGCTTCGGCTCGCCGAGCACCAGTGCCACGATGCCGGCGCTGTGAATGGCCGGGCTCGAATAGATGCGGCGCACCGTCAGCTTCAATTGCCCGAGCACCAGATCGGCTTCAGGCGCCGTGGCACACACGACCGACAACGCGCCGCAGCGTTCGCCGTAGACGCTCATGCTCTTCGAGAATGAATTGGCCACGATGAACGCCATGCCGCTGGCGGCCATCGCGCGCACCGCATAGGCGTCCTGCTCGAGCCCGTCGCCGAAGCCCTGGTAGGCCAGGTCGAGATACGGGATCAGCTCGCGGCGCTTCAGCAGCGGGATCAAGCGGTCCCATTGCGCCGTGCTGAGGTCCACGCCGGTGGGGTTGTGGCAGCAGGCGTGCAGCAGCACGACCGTGCGCGCGGGCAGCCGCTCGATCGCGGCGAGCATCGCGTCGAAACGCACGCCACCGGTCGCCGCGTCGTAGTACGGATAGGCCTTCACGGTGAAACCGCTGCCCTCGAACATCGAGCGGTGGTTGTCCCAGCTCGGGTCGCTGATCCAGACCTCGCTGCCCGGAAACCAGCGCTTCAGGAAGTCGGCGCCGACCTTCAGGCCGCCGCTGGAACCCACCGACTGGATGGTGGCCACGCGGCCCGAGGCCAGCGCCTCGTGCTGCGGACCGAACAGCAGCGCCTGCACGGCGCGTCGCGCGTCGGCGGCGCCTTCCATCGGCAGGTACGGCTTCGGCCCGCCGGCCGCCAGCATCCGCGCCTCCGCCTCGCGCACGCTCGGCAGCACCGGCAGGCGTCCGTCTTCGTCGAAGTAGATGCCGATCGACAGGTTCACCTTGTGCGGCCGCGGGTCCGCATGAAAGGCGTCGACCAGCGCGAAGATCGGGTCGCCCGCATAGGGCTCGACATGCTCGAACATGGATGGCTCCGTCGTGAAGCCTGATTATCCGTGCGCCGGCGGGGCTTCATCACCGAGCCGCTGCATCCAGCGCGCGTGCGGATGCGATCGGGCCGCGCCAGCGAATCCTGAATGCACTCGCGGCCGGCAAAGCGCTCGAAACGCCGCGCCACCGCGCGCAGCAGATAGGCCTGGCTCAGGCCGCCAGTGCCGCCTCGATGTCCTTGGTCAGTTTGGACGGCTCGTCCTGCGGCGCATAGCGCTTGATCGTCTTGCCGTCGCGGCCGACCAGGAACTTGGTGAAGTTCCACTTGATGCCGGTGCTGCCCAGCAGCCCGGGCGCCTCGCGGGTGAGCCATCGATACAGCGGGTGCGCGGCGCCGCCGTTGACCTCGATCTTGGCCATCATCGGAAACGTGACGCCGAAGTTCATGCGGCAGAACGACGCGATCTCGTCGTTGCTGCCGGGATCCTGCGCACCGAATTCATTGCTGGGAAAGCCCAGCACGACCAGGCCCTGGTCCCGGTAGGCTCTGCCACAGCGCCTCCAGGCCATCGAACTGCGGCGTGAAGCCGCACTGGCTGGCGGTGTTGACGATCAGCAGCACCTGGCCCTTGTGCTGGCTCAGCTTGACCGGCTTGCCATCGATGGACTGGGCCTCGAATCCCCACACGTCGGCGCCCTTCATGACAATCTCCCACCCCGCAGCACGCGGCACCGTGATGTTATCCCCGGCGCACAGTCGGATGCAGGATTGACGCTGTCCTGCCGTGCGTCGAGGATGCGGCAGTACCCCAGAGATCGCCGCCACGCCATGCCCGCCCCCCACGCCGTTTGTCTGCTCGGCTTCAGCGACTTCGAGCGTCAGGCGCTGTCGGCGCAGTTCCGGCTGGCGCGGCAGCGCACGCCGGCCTACGAGCTCGTCGACCAGCCCGAGCGGGCACGCTTCCTGGTGGTCGATGCCGATGCACGCGGCGCCGTCGCGCAGGTGGCGAGCGCCGACCGTGTCGCGCAGACCTTGTTCATCGGCAGCCATGCCCCTGCTGCGGCGCTGGCCCGCCTGCCGCGTCCGATCGACGCGCTGCACGTGCTGCGCGAGCTCGACTGCGCCTTGCTGATGAACCTGCCCGCGGTGGCACCCGCAACGCGCCACACCGACAGCCACGGCGACCGCGAGCTGCCCGGCACCGCGGTGGGCGGCCCGCGCACCGAGCCCGCGTCGCTGCACGCGCCGTCGCAGTTGTCCGAACTGGCCAATCTGTTTCCAGACCGGCTCGAGGCAGCGCACGACACGCGCAACGATCCCGGCAGCGGGTTCGATGCGCTGATCGTCGACGACAGCGAAATCGCACTGCGCTTCCTCGAACAACGCCTGGCCGCGCTCGGCGTTCGGGCGCGCGGCGTGCGCGACAGCGACGCCGCGCTGGAGCAGCTTGCGCGCCATGCCTACCCACTGGTGTTTCTCGACGTCGAACTGGGCGAGGGCAGCAAGCTCGACGGCCTCGCGCTTGTGCCAGTACATCAAGCGCCGCGACGGCGTTGCGCCCATCGTTGCGATGGTCTCGGCCCATACCAGCGCCACCGACCGCGTGCGCGGCCATCTGGCGGGCTGCGACGCGTATCTCGGCAAGCCGCTGGTGGCCGACGAACTCGCCGGCGTGGTCGCGCGACTGCGCTCGGGCGCAGCGCGGACCCGCCGGCACGCCCGCTAGGGCCTAGTCGCGCTCGCCCCAAGCCGCCATCAGCGCGGCCAACAGGATCAGCACACCGCCGAACGCCACGCGTGCGTCGAGCAGGCCAGCCCCCAGCGCAATGGCCGACACGCTGGCAAACAACACCTCGCTGACCATCACCACCGCGGTGGTGCTGGCGCGAAGGCGCGACGCGCCGTACTGCAGCGCCAGATTCGACGACATGAACCACAGCGCCAGCACCATCGCACCGGGCAACCACGTCGCCAGCGCGGCGCTGGCCGGCGGCGCCACGGCCAGTGCCAGCGCCAGACCGGTCGCGACCGCCGCACCGCCGAAGAACATCGCCAGCGCACGCGCCACCTCGCCGCGGTGGGCCTGATGGCGCAGCATCACGTTGTTGAGCGCGAAGCTGAAGCCCCCTGCCACACCGAGCCAGTCGGACAACTGCCGCGGCAGCGGCCAGCCGCCGGCCTCGGGCCACAACACGACCAGCGCGCCGGCGAACGCCAGCGCGACGCGCAGCGCGGCTTTCGCACCCAGCGCTTCGGCGAGCAGCGCTCGCGCGAGCAGCAGCGCCCACAGCGGCATCAGGTAGAACAGCAGCACGACGCGCACCACGTCGCCGATCGTCACGCCCCAGTTGAAGGCGGCATTGGTGCAACCCGAGGCCAGCACCAGGATCCACAGGCTGGGCGTGCGCAGCAACTCGCGCACCGCCGCCGGACGCCAGATGGCCAGCGCCACGCAGGCGATCGCGTAGGTGAAGGCCGTGGCCCACAGCGGATGCAATCCGCGTTCCTGCAGTGCGCGAAACGGCCACCACGACACGCCCCAGGTGAACGCGTTGAACACCAGCGCCGGCGCTGCCCAGCGCGTGTTCTCGGAGCGTGTCCATCGGTGCGGAGGGTCGTCCTGCGCCGCACGCGCGTCAGTGCCGGTCGGAGCGGGCGATCGCCAGCAGCCGCTCGACTTCGTCGCGGTGGCGCACGCAGTTGCTGCGGTGCCAGCCGCGGATCCACCACATCGTGCCGGCGACGACGACGCCGAAGATGGCGATCGCGCCGAAGGCCGACAGACCGAGCTTGGTCATGCCGGTGTAGAACGCGCCCGAGGCCGAGGATCGCCGCCTGCTCGTTGAAGTTCTGCACGGCGATCGACCGGCCGGCGCCCATCAGGTTGTGGCCGCGGTGCTGCAGCAGCGCGTTCATCGGCACCACCAGAAAGCCGCCGATCGCGCCCAGGACCACCAGAAACGGCGCGGCGATCCAGGCGTCGCGGATGAAGTTCAACCCGATCACCAGCAGCCCCATCGCCATGCCCAGCGGAATCACCGAGGTGGCCTTGTCCAGGCGCATCAGCCACGACGCCAGCACCGCGCCGACCGCGGTGCCGATGGCCACCACGCCGACCAGCGACGAGGCCTGGGTCGTGCCGTAGCCGAGCGCGGCTGCGGCCCAGGCGAACACGATCACGCGCAGGTTGCCCGACACGCCCCAGAACAAGGTGGTCGTGGCCAGCGAGATCTGGCCGAGCTTGTCGGCCCACAGCCGCGCGTTGCACTGGCTGAAGTCGCGCACCAGCTCGCCCACATTGCTCGTCAGCGGCTGCAGCGGCGCCTCGGTGCGCGGGATGTACAAGTTGAAGATCGCCGCCACCACGTACAGCAGCACGATCGCGCTGATCGCGGCTTCGGGCGGCGAGTCGACGCCGGTGTCGAAGAGTGGGAGGTCGAAGCCCAGCAGCATCGGCGCGATGCGCGGACCGACGAGCTGGCCGCCGAGCAGCACGCCGAGGATGATCGAGGCGATCGTCAGACCTTCGATCCAGCCGTTGGCCTTGACCAGTTGCGACGGCGGCAGCAGCTCGGTGAGGATGCCGTACTTGGCCGGCGAATACGCCGCCGCGCCGAGCCCCACCACCGCATAGGCCATCAACGGGTGGCCACCGAACAGCATCAGCAGGCAGCCGACGACCTTGATGGTGTTCGAGACGAACATCACCTTGCCCTTCGGCACGGCGTCGGAGAACGCGCCGACCAGCGGCGCCAGGATCACATAGAACAGCGCGAACATCGGCGTCAGCGCCGGCACCTGCCACGCCGGCGCCTGCGAGCTCTTCAGCAGCTCGATGGCACCAACCAGCAATGCGTTGTCGGCCAGCGAGCTGAAGAACTGCGCCGACATGATGGTGTAGAAGCCTCTTTTCATTCGCTTCGCGTGCGGCGCCCCAGCGCGGCCGGCGCTCGAAGAAGGCGCCTCGGCCAGGTGCGGCGCGTTATAGCATGCGCACTGCGCACGTTCCCGCCGCCCATGGCGCTGGCAGAATCGAACCGGGGGAATCCCCTGCCCCTCGAACCGAGGAACGACCGCGCGCCATGCCGCGTCCGATCGAAGCTCTGATCCACGCCGACGCGCTGGCGCACAACCTGGCGCGCGCCCGCGCCGCCGGCGGCGGGGCGCGGGTGTGGGCGGTGGTCAAGGCCAATGCCTACGGCCACGGCATCGAGCGGGTGTACGAGCCGCTGCGCGGCGCCGACGGCTTCGCGTTGCTCGATCTGGACGAGGCCGAGCGCATCCGCCGGTTGGGCTGGCGCGGGCCGGTGCTGCTGCTGGAGGGGGCTTTCGAGGCGCGCGACCTCGAGTGGTGTTCGCGTCTGAACCTGTGGCACACCGTGCACCGCGAGGCGCAGATCGACTGGCTCGCCGCGCACAAGACGCACCAGCCGCACCGCGTGTTCCTCAAGCTCAACAGCGGCATGAACCGCCTCGGCTTCGAGGTCGCAGGCCTACCGCAGCGCCTGGGCGCGCCTGAACGCGTTGCCCCAGGTGGATGAGATCTCGCTGATGACGCACTTTGCCGATGCCGACGGCGCGGCCGGCGTGGCGGCTCAGCTGGACGGATTCGAGCTTGCCAGCGCCGGCCTGCCCGGCGAGCGCACGCTGGCCAACAGCGCGGCCCTGCTGCGGCACGCCGCCGCCACCGCGGCCGACTGGGTGCGCCCGGGCATCATGATCTACGGCAGCGCCCCCGACCACCCGGCGCACGACATCGCACACTGGAAGCTCGAGCCCACGATGACGTTGCGCGCGCAGCTGATCGCCACGCAGACGCTGCAGCCCGGCGCCACCGTCGGCTACGGCAGCAGCTTCGTGGCCGAGCGGCCGATGCGCGTCGGCGTGGTCGCCTGCGGTTATGCCGACGGCTATCCGCGCGTGGCGCCCAGCGGCACGCCGGTGCTGGTGGACGGCGTGCGCTGCCGCACGGTGGGACGCGTCTCGATGGACATGCTCGCCGTCGACCTGACACCCGTGCCGGCCGCGCAGCCCGGCAGCGAGGTCACGCTGTGGGGGCGCGGCCCACATGGCCACCGGCTACCGATCGACGAGGTCGCGCGGTCGGCCGGCACAGTGGGCTACGAACTGATGTGCGCGTTGGCACCGCGCGTGCCGGTGCACGTGGCCTGAAGCGTGTCACGCATCGCCTACACGCTCGACGAGCGCGAAGTCCGCTTCGACGCCGTGCGCGCGCAGGGTGCCGGAGGGCAGAATGTCAACAAGGTCTCCAACGCCATCGTGCTGCGTTTCGATGTCGGCGCCTCGAGCCTGCCCGACCTGTTGAAGCAGCGGCTGCTCGCGCGCAGCGACCAGCGCATCGGCAGCGACGGCGTGGTCACGATCAAGGCGCAGGAGCACCGCAGCCAGCCGCGCAACCGCGACGCGGCGCTGGAACGCCTGCGGGCGCTGCTGGATGCCGCCGCCACGATTCCGCGCCGGCGCATCGCCACCGCGCCGACGCGCGCCTCGCGCGAGCGGCGGTTGACCGAGAAGATCCAGAAGGGCTCGATCAAGGCCGCACGCGGCCGCGTGCGCGACGAGTAGGCCAGGCGCCGCCTCGGTCGATGTGGCTACCATCTGCACGGGCCCGACACAGGAGACGGCGGCGATGAAGAAAGTCATGGTGTGGTGGCTGGCGACGCTGCTGTGCGTGATCGCATGGGCACAACCGCGGCAGCGCATCGAGAAGGCCGCGGACCTGCCGCGATTCAGCTACCCGGTGACCGGCAGCCTCGAACAACTGGTTCGCGACGAGAAGGCGTTCGACGCCTTCGCGGGCCCGTTGCGCCGCGACATCGAAGGCGTGCTGAGCCAGTACGACATCGCCGACAAGTCGATGCAGCGGCAGATGCTCGGCACGTTGCTCGTGCTCGACCTACTGGAACGCCGGGACGCGGCCGCCCTGACACGCATCGAGACGATCCGCGCGCTGCAGGACAAGCCTGCCGACAAGCTGCTCACCGGCCTGCAGGCGCGCGCCATCGTCGAGGCGCGCCAGGCAGTCGGCAACGACAGTTCCGACGCCTACCAGCAGGAGGTGGCCCGGCGCATCGGCGAGGCGCTGCGGTCGATGCCCTACGCCGTGGTGGCCAACGAGGTGAAGGAAGCCAAGGCCGGCGCCGAACTGATCGGCGAATCGCTGGTGCTGGGCCGTTTGCGCGACGTGCTGCAACCGGTCGTCGACAAGGCCGGCGCGCTCAGCTCGGACCTGGCGCCGGGCGTCGTCAGCGCACGCTATACGCTGACGCTGCGCCTGCCGTTGAAGCAGGCGCTGGTGGACAGCTACGGGGCCTTCCTGGCGGCGAACAAATCGGACAAGCCCGACATCTGGGCGACGCGCAACGTGCGGCTGGCCGCTGGCGCAGGCCATGCGCCGGTGACCGTCGCCGTGTGGGACAGCGGCGTCGACTCGGCGCTGTTCGGCCGGCAAGTCCTGCGTGATCCGAACGGCAAGCCACGGCTGATCGCCTTCGACAAGTACTCGAACCGGTCGAACGGCGAACTGGAGCCGATTCCGCGCGAGCTGCAGGCCAAGCTGCCGACCATGAAGGCACGCAGCAAGGGTTTCTCCGATCTGCAGTCGAACATCGACAGTCCCGAGGCGGCCGAGATCAAGCGCTACCTGTCGGCGCTCAAGCCCGACGAGTACAAGGCCGCGATCGAGGAGATCGGTCTGACCGGCAACTACGAGCACGGCACCCACGTTGCGGGCATCGCGCTGCAGGGCAACCCCTATGCGCGACTGCTGATCGCACGCATCGAGTTCGGTCACACGCTGATGCCCGATCCGTGCCCGTCACGCGCGCAGGCCGAAAAGGATGCGCGGGCGCTGCTGCAGACGGTGGCGTTCTTCAAGCGCCATCGCGCGCGTGTCGTCAACATGAGCTGGGGCGGCAGCGTGCGGGCCATCGAAACCGACCTCGAGCGCTGCGGCACCGGCAAGACACCCGACGAGCGCAAGACGCTGGCGCGCGAGTATTTCGAGATCTCGCGCCAGGCCATGATCAAGGGTTTCTCCAGCGCACCCGAGATCCTGTGGATCACCGCCGCCGGCAACAGCAACGAGGATGCGTCGTTCGCCGAGGATGCGCCGGCCGACATCGTGTTGCCCAATCTGCTGACGGTGGGCGCGGTGGACCAGGCCGGCGACGAGGCGTCGTTCACCAGCTACGGGCCCACCGTCAAGGTGCACGCCAATGGCTACCAGGTCGAGAGCTTCCTGCCCGGCGGCGACCGCGTCGCGCTGTCGGGCACGTCGATGGCCTCACCCCAGGTGGCCAACCTCGCCGGCAAGCTGCTGGCCGTGAACCCCAGGCTGACGCCGGCACAGGTGATCGAGTTCATCGTGTCGACCGCAGACAAGACCGCCGATGGGCGGCGCGCGCTGGTCAACCCGGCCAATGCGCTGCAGGCGGTGCTGGCGCGAAAGAAGCGCTGACGCGCCGGAACGCGCCAGCGGAACCCGGGTCGACGTGGCCTGCTACTCGGCCGGCCGCGTCGCCACGTAGACGCTGCCCAGGCACAGGGCAATCCCGGCCAGCGACAGCGGCGTCGGCTGCCAGCCTTCCAGCGCAGCCGAGATGGCCAGTGCGATCGGCGGGATCATCACGCCGGTCATCGCCGCGCGCGCCGGGCCTTCGCGCTGCGCCAGCTTGAAATACACCACGAACGCGGTCACCGTGCCGATGGCGGACAGGTAGATCAGCGAGACCCACCACGCCAGGCCGGCACCGACGTGCCAGCCGACCCCGGTGGGGCCGGCCATCGCCAGCAGCGCCAGCGCGCCGTAACCCATGCAATGCGCCAGCATCGGCACCAGTGACAGACCGCGCCGCGACAGCGACAGCGTCATCACGTTGCCGGCGCAGGCGCAGCACACCGCGAGCAGTCCGATGCCCAGGCCGAGCAGTGCATTCGGTCGCGCCCGGGTGGACACCACCTCGGGCCAGAAGATCAGCGCGACGCCGAGCACGCCGAACGCGGCGGCGACGAGAAAACGCCGGGTCACCGGCTGGCCGAATGCGAGCCGGCCGCCGAGTGCGTTGCCGAACACCATCAGCGAGAACAGCACCGCCACCAGGCCCGACGGGATGTGCCGTTCGGCCTCGTAGACGGACCAGTAGTTGATGCTGTACTGCACGACGCCGGTCAGTGCCAGCCAGCCGTGCCAGCGCAGCGGGATGCGCCAGCGCTCGCCCCGCGCCGCCGCCAGCGCGAACAGCAGCAACGACGCCAGCGCGAAACGCCAGGCCACCGAGTTGAGCGCCGGCACGCCGTCGAGCTGGTACAGGATGACGTGCCAGGTCGAGGCCCAGATCAGCGTCGGGATCCAGAACAGCAGGCGGGGCGATTGGGTCAGGCGCGACAGCACGGGTGAGCGGGTGCATCTCGCACCGGCGAAGGTTCCGGCGGGCCGCCGGCTCGGGCGCACTGTACGTGACGGGCGCTGAACGCCTGCCCGCACAATGAGCGCCATGGCACGCGAGAAGACCGTCTACACCTGCAGCGCCTGCGGCGGCACCAATCCGAAATGGCTCGGCAGGTGCCCGCATTGCGGCGAATGGAACACGCTCGAAGAAAGCATCGCCGAGACCGCGGGCGCGGCCACGCGCAACCGCTTCCAGGTGATCGCGCGCGCGTTGCCGGTGGCCACGCTGTCGGAGATCGAGGCCGCCGAGGTCGAGCGCCAGCCGACCGGGCTGCCCGAGTTGGACCGCGCATTGGGTGGCGGCATCGTCGAAGGCGGCGTCACGCTGATCGGCGGCGACCCGGGCATCGGCAAATCCACGCTGCTGCTGCAGGCGGCCGAGCGGCTGGCGCAGCACATCAAGGTGCTCTACGTCACCGGCGAGGAGTCGGGCGCACAGGTGGCGCTGCGCGCGCGGCGCCTTGGCCTGGGCCACGCGCCGGTGCGCGTGCTGGCGGAGATCCAGCTCGAACGCATCCTCGCCGCGATCGAGGCCGAGCGGCCGAAGTTCTGCGTCATCGATTCGATCCAGACGCTGTTCTCCGACCAGCTCACCTCCGCACCGGGATCGGTCGCTCAGGTGCGCGAGTGCGCGGCGCAGCTGACGCGCGCGGCCAAGGCCAGCGGCACCGCGATCGTGCTGGTCGGCCATGTGACGAAGGACGGCACGCTGGCCGGCCCGCGCGTGCTCGAGCACATCGTCGACACGGTGCTGTACTTCGAGGGCGACACGCACTCGAGCTTCCGGCTGGTGCGCGCGATCAAGAACCGCTTCGGCGCCATCAACGAGATCGGCGTCTTCGCGATGACCGAGCGTGGCCTGAAGGGCGTGAGCAACCCGAGCGCGATCTTCCTGTCCACGCACGGCGAGCCGGTGCCGGGCACCTGCGTGCTGGTCACGCTCGAGGGCACCCGACCGCTGCTGGTGGAGATCCAGGCGCTGGTGGATTCCGGCGGCGTGTCGCCGCGGCGGCTCTCGGTGGGGCTGGACCGCGACCGCCTGGCGATGCTGCTGGCCGTGCTGCACCGCCACGCCGGCGTGGCCTGCATGGACCAGGACGTGTTCGTCAACGCGGTGGGCGGCGTGCGCATCAGCGAACCGGCGGCCGATCTGGCGGTGCTGCTGGCGATCCAGAGCTCGCTGCGGGGCAAGCCGCTGCCACGCGGCTTCCTGGCCTTCGGCGAAGTCGGCCTGGCTGGCGAGGTGCGACCCGCGCCGCGCGGCCAGGACCGGCTGCGCGAAGCGGCCAAGCTCGGCTTCGCGGTGGCGGTGGTGCCGAAGGCCAATGCGCCGAAGGGCGAGGCCAAGGCGTTCGAGGGCTTGACGATCCATGCCGTCGAGCGCATCGAGCAGGCGATCGAGCTCGTGCGCGGTCTTTGACCGCCGGGGTGCCGCGTTATGCTTCGCGCCCGATTGGCGCATGACCCGGAGGCCGCCATGTCCCGCTTCGCCCCCCGCCCCGAGCCGCCCTACTACGCGGTGATCTTCACCGCCCAGCGCACCGAGGGCGAGCATGGCTATGGCGCGATGGCCGACCGCATGGCCGAGCTGGCGTCGCAACAGCCCGGCTACCTTGGCGTCGAAAGCACCCGCGACGACGCAGGCCTGGGCATCACGGTGTCCTACTGGCGAACGCTTGCGGACGTCAGCGCCTGGCGGCGCCAGTGGGAACACACCGCCGCGCGCAACCAGGGCCGCGCGCAGTGGTATTCGCACTACGAGCTGCGTGTGGCCAAGGTCGAGCGCGCCTACGGCTGGGATCGGGCGGACGGGCCGGCGCCGGGTGACGGCGGTGCCTGAGTGCCGTGCACGATGGCGTTCGCGCTGGTCAACGATAGCCGCGCCAGGCGGCGGTCGGTGCTGGCCGACAGAAACCGCGCTGCGGCGGGTGTGATCGCCACCCTCGGCGACGCGGGCCGGCGCTGGCGCTGCGCACGGCCGACACCATGAACCAGACCGTCGGTTGGGCGCTGGCCGCGCTGGCCACCGGCATCGGCTACCTGCAGTGGGGCTGGCGCGGTGTGGTGCTGGCCGCCACGCTGATCGTCTTCTGGCTGTTGTTGCAGTTCAGCCGCGCACTTCGTGTGCTGCGCACCGCCGGCCAGGCGCCGGTGGGCCAGGTGGCGAGCGCGGTCACGCTGCACGCCAGGCTGCACGCCGGGCAGCGCCTGCCGCAGATCCTGGCGCTGACGCGCAGCCTGGGGCGAAGGCTGGGCGACGACCCGGAGTCGTTCGAGTGGCGCGATACCGGCGGCGACGCCGTGCGCATCGAACTGCGCGACGGCAAGCTGACACACTGGAGCCTGCAGCGCGCCGATGCCACCGGGGCAGCGTCGACACCCGAGCCGAGCCACTGAGGCACAAGGCGCCGACATGCCGGCCACACGCCCGTATTGCGCGATCGATTTCGGCACCAGCAACTCGGCGGTGGCGCTGCCGCGCCCGCACGGGCCGGGTGTCGACCTCGTGCCGCTGGAAGGCGGCTTCACCGGCATGCCGACCGCGGTGTTCTACGCCGTCGAGGGCCTGGGCGTGCACCAGACGCCACAGCGCTTGTATGGCCGCGCCGCGATCGCGGCCTACGTGGAGGGCACCGAGGGCCGCTTGTTGCGCTCGATGAAGAGCATCCTCGGCTCGACGCTGGTGCAGCGCAGTACCGAGGTCGGCGGCGGTCACTCGGTGCGCTACCTCGACGTGATCGGCAGCTACCTGCGCCACCTCAAGGCCCGGGTCGAGGCGCAGGCCGACGCGCCGATCGCGCGCGCGGTGATCGGCCGGCCGGTGTTCTTCGTCGACGACGAGCCCGAGCGCGACGCAGCGGCGCAGGCCGCGCTGGAACAGGTGGCGCGCAGCGTGGGCTTCGCCGAACTGCACTTTCAGTACGAGCCGATCGCCGCGGCGTTCGACTTCGAGCAGAGCGCCGAGCGCGAGCAGACGGTGCTGGTGGCCGACATCGGCGGAGGCACCTCGGACTTCAGCGTCGTGCGCGTCGGCCCGGCGCGCGCCAAGCGGCTCGACCGGCGCGACGACATCCTGGCCAACCACGGCGTGCACGTGGCGGGCACCGACTTCGACCGCCGCATCGAGCTGCGCTGCATCCTGCCGCTGCTGGGTTATGGCGCGTTCGGGCCGCCGCGAGCCGACGGCAGCGCGCCGCGCGAGGTGCCGAGCGGCATCTACTTCGACCTCGCCACCTGGCACCTGATCAACACCTGCTATGTGCCGTCGCGGGCGCTCGAGATCCGCTCGCTGCGCGACTGGTACGCCGAGCCGCGGCTGCATGCGCGGCTGATGCGCGTGCTCGAGGCGCGGCTCGGCCACGCGCTGGCCGCCAAGGCCGAGGACGCGAAGATCGCGGTGTCGGGCGCCAGCGCCGCCGCCATCGATCTGGCGGCGATCGAGCCCGCACTGGCCGCCGGGCTGCAGCAGGCGCAGGCGATGCGGGCGATCGCCGCCGATCGCGACCGTATCGTCGGCGCCGCGCGCGAGGCATTGCGGCAAGCCGGCGTTGATCCAGCACAGCTCAACGCGATGTACTTCACCGGCGGCTCCACCGGGCTGACCCCGCTGGTGGCCGCCATTGCCGCGGTGGCGCCGGCGGCCGCCGTGGTGCGCGGCGACCGTTTCGCCAGCGTGGCCACCGGGCTGGGGGTGCACGCGCGGCGGCTGTTCGAAGGGGCACGGGCCTAGAATCCGCGTTCGAGACGAACAAGGAAATTCCCATGTCGATGTCCGACCGTGACGGCAAGATCTGGTTCGACGGCAAGCTGGTCGACTGGCGCGACGCCAAGATCCACGTGCTGAGCCACACGCTGCACTACGGCTGCGGCGCCTTCGAGGGTGTGCGCGCCTACAAGACACCGAAGGGCACCGCGATCTTCCGCCTGCGCGAGCACACCGAGCGGCTGTTCAACAGCGCGAAGATCCTGCGCATGAAGATCCCGTTCAACTTCGAGCAGGTGTGCGAGGCCCAAGCGCAGGTGGTGCGTGCGAACAAGCTGGAGAGCTGCTACCTGCGGCCGCTCACCTGGATCGGCGACCAGAAGCTCGGCGTCAGCCCGAGGGGCAACACCATCCACTTGATGGTGGCGGCGTGGACCTGGGGCGCCTACCTCGGCGACGAGGGCCTGAAGAAGGGCATCCGCGTCAAGACCTCGAGCTACACGCGGCACCACGTGAACATCACGATGACGCAGGCCAAGGCGGTGAGCAACTACACCAACTCGATCCTGGCCAACCTGGAGGTCACCGACGACGGCTACGACGAGGCGATGCTGCTCGACTCGGCCGGTTTCGTCAGCGAAGGCGCGGGCGAGAACCTGTTCATCATCAAGGGCGGCACGGTGTACACGCCGGACCTGTCGGCCGGCGCGTTGAACGGCATCACGCGCAACACGGTCTTCTCGATCTGCGCCGACCTGGGGTTGAAGGTCGTCGAGAAGCGCATCACCCGCGACGAGGTCTACATCGCCGACGAGGCCTTCTTCACCGGCACCGCAGCCGAGGTGACGCCGATCCGCGAATACGACCGCGTGACGCTCGGCGCCGGCGAGCGCGGCCCGATCACCACCAAGATCCAGAGCGCGTTCTTCGACATCGTGAACGGACGCAACGCCAAGTACGCCGAATGGCTGACCCTCGTATGAGCAACAACAAACCCAAGGCAGTGGTCGAAGTGACGGCCAAGGATCTGCAGGGCCCGGGCGTGGTGTTCTGCCCGAACCCGAAGATGCCGTTGTGGAGCAACCATCCCAAGGTATTCATCGACGTCGCCACCGAAGGTGCAGGCCGATGCCCGTATTGCGGCACCGAGTACCGCCTGAAGGCCGGCGAGACGGTCGTGCACGGGCACTGAGGTATTCGATCGGGCCGCGCAGCGCAGCGCGCGGGCGGCATCAACCGCCCGCGGCGTTGGCGAAGTACTCCATCGCCGCGGCCACACCGCTGCCCTTCAGTGCGACGCCGGACAATTTGAGGCCCATCTCGACGCCCGCCAATGCGGCGAGCAGCGTGAGATCGTTGCAGTCGCCCAGGTGCCCGATGCGGAACATCCGGCCCTTGAGTTTGCCCAGACCGGTGCCCAGCGACAGGTCGAAGCGGTCGTGGATGAGCCGGCGCACCGCATCGGCGTCCACGCCGTGCGGCGTCACGACACCGGTGAGCACCGGCGAATGCAATGCCTCGTCGGCGCACTGTGTCGGCAGCCCCCAGGCGCGCACCGCACTGCGTACGCCCGCGGCCCAGCGGCGATGCCGCGCGAAGATGGCCGGCAGCCCCTGCTCGAGCAGCATGTCCAGTGCTTCGCTGAGGCCGTACAGCAGATTTGTGTTCGGCGTGTACGGCCAGTAGCCGCTCGCGCTCATCTCGACAATCTCGTCCCAGGCCCAGTACGCACGCGGCAGGCGCGCGGTCTTGGCGCGGGCCAGCGCATTGGGCGACAACGCATTGAAGCTGATGCCGGGCGGCAGCATCAAGCCCTTCTGCGAGCCACTGATCGTGACGTCCACGCCCCATTCGTCGTGGCGGAAGTCGGCGCCGGCGAGGCCGGAGATGGTGTCAACCAACAGCAGCGCCGGGTGCCGGGCCGCGTCGATCGCACGGCGCACGGCGGCGATGTCGGAGGTCACACCGGTGGAAGTTTCGTTGTGCACCACGCACACCGCCTGGATGCGATGCGCCGGGTCGCGGCGCAGACGCTCCTCGATCAACTCGGCTTGCACGCCGTGGCGCCAGCTGTTCGGCAGGCCGGTGGCGGCATCGGTGCCCGGCAGGGCGAGGAACTCCGGCTCGAGACCCAGCCGGGTGGCCATCTTCTGCCACAGCGATGCGAAGTGACCAGTCTCGTACATCAGCACGGCGTCACCCGGGCTCATGGTGTTGGCCAGCGCCGCCTCCCACGCACCGGTGCCCGATGCGGGGTAGATGGCCACGGGGTGGCCCGTCTGGAAGATCTGCTGCATGCCGGCGACGACCTTCTTGCCGAGCACACCGAACTCGGGGCCACGATGGTCGATGGTCGGCAGGCTGATGGCGCGCAGGATGCGATCCGGTACCGGGCTCGGGCCGGGGATCTGCAGGAAGTGGCGGCCGCTGGGATGGTTGTTGAGAGCAATCATGGATTTCCTTCGAATGGGGAGTGCATCGTTCAGAGCTGAACCTCAGCCTGGCCGATGCCGGGGAATTCGGCACACACGCGGTCGCCCGCAGCCGCGTCGAGCACGCCGCACCAGGTGCCGGTGGTGACCACCGTGCCGGCGGGCACCACGACGCCGCCGCGTGTGGCGTGGCGCAGCCAGGCGGGCAACAAGAACAGCGGATCGGCCAGCGCGTGGGTGCCGCTGTGCTCGGCCGTCGGCCGCGCGCCGATCGTCACGCGGCAGATCTGCCGCGCCCAGTCGCGCGGCGCGAACGGCACCCAGGCCCCGAGCACCAGCGCGCCGTGCGTCTGCAGGTCGGCCAGCTTGTTCAGCGGCGGCGCATTCAGGCCTTCGAGCCAGCGCGAATCGACGATCTCGATCGAGACGCACATCGCGTCGATCAGACCGGCAGCCGTCGCAGGGTCGAGACACGAGGCCAGCGCGGCATTCACGTCTCGCCCCAGTCGCAGCGCCACCTCGGCCTCGATGCCGCGATGGCGGAACGGCCAGTGCCGCGCGTCCGCCGGGCTGGCCCACACGCCTTCGGGCGGCAGCGGTGCGTGCGTGAGCACGGCCTCGCGCGAGGCACCGCCGGATTTCCAGTGGGTGGGTCCGCTGTCCGCGAACCAGCCGAGCGCACGCGCCACGCCCTCCTGCACCGCGTAGGCCGCGGCGGCGTCGGGCAGCGGCAGGTGTGCTGCGACCGCAGGTTGTCGGCGCTGCCGAGCTTGCACGAGCGCGCGAATGACGGCCTCGATGGCGTCCAATCGGCGCTGGCGTTCGAGCGGGTCGGTCACAGCGCGGGCCAGCGGTCGGCCCAGGGCGCCCGGGCCTCGTAGGCTGCGCCCAGGTCGAGCAGCGCGTCGTCGCTGCCGTAGGCGCCGATCAGCTGGATGCCGATCGGCAGGCCTTCGGCCGACGGCGTCGCCGGCACCGCGAGCGCCGGCAGGCCCGCGGCGTTGACCCAGCCGGTGTAGACGGCGTGCCCGCGCGGACCGACCTCCTGGCCGTCGATCTGCCGAGGATACGCCTCATGCGCCGGCCACGGCAGCGCCGCGGCGGCGGGCATCACGATGACATCGATGCGCTCGAACATCGTCGCACTGTCGCGGCGCAGCTGCGTCACGCGCTCGACGATCTGCCACAGCCTGCTCGCCGGCAGCCGCCGGCCCGACGCGGCCATCTCGCGGTACTTGGGCGACGCCTGCGCCTCCCAAGAGGGGTGCTGGTCGAACATGCTGGCCAGGCCGATCTGGCCGATCTGCGGCCAGGCTTCGGCGAAGAAATCCAGGTCGAGCGGCAAGGCTCCGGCTTCGACGATGTGGCCCAGCGCGGCCAACTGCTGCACCGCGCGCCGGGTACTGTCGGCGACCTGCGGATCGAGCGGCGCCGCACCGAAGCGCTCGACGAACAGCAGCCGCAGCGGGCCGGCGCGTCGAGGCAACGCCGCCGCCTGCGCGGCAGCGAGCGACGATCGATCGACCGGGGCGGGCCCGCGCAAGGCATCGAACAGCATCCGGGCATCGGCCACCGTGCGCGCGAGCGGGCCGATGACCTCGAAGTCGAGCAGCAGGCTGGGCAGCACATGTTGGCGTGGCCACGCGCTCAGCGACGGTTTGAGGCCGACGACGCCGGTGTGCGAGGCCGGACGGCGAATCGAACCACCACCGTCCTGCCCGATGGCCAGCGGCGCGATGCCGGCTGCCACCGCGGCGACGGCACCGCCGCTCGAGCCGCCCGGCGTCAGCTCCGGTGCCCAGGGGTTGCCGGTGACGCCGAACAGCGGGTTGGCCGTATAGCCCTCGAGTGCGAACTCAGGCACGCTGGTCTTGCCGACGATCAGCGCGCCGGCCGCACGCGCGCGGCCGACCGCGAACTCGTCGTGACCGGTGCGGTGATCGCGCAGCGCGGCAGTGCCCCAGCTCGTCGGCATGTCGGCAGTCAGCAGGCTGTCCTTCACGGTCAGCGCAATGCCGTCGAGCAACGACAGCGGCGCCCCGCGCGCGTGCCGCAACGCCGAGGCCTCGGCCTCGGCGAGGAACCGCGCGTCGCGCCGGACCACCACCGCGTTCAGTCGCGGATTCACCGCCTCCAGGCGCTCGAGGCAGGCCTGCGCCGCCGCCAGCGGGCTCAGGCTGCCAGCGCGATAGCGCCGCTGCAACTCGCCGGCGGGCAACCGCCACAATGGCTCGTTCATGCCCGCTGTGCTCACATCTTGGCGGGCAGCCAGGTGGCCAGACCTGGCACCGCGATCAGCAGCAGCGTGAACCCGATCATGATCAGCACATAGGGCAAGGCGCCCCAGATCGCGTCCTCGATGCCGCCCTTGTCGGGCCGGATGCCGTGGACGACGAACAGGTTCATGCCCACCGGCGGCGTGATCAGGCCGAGCTCGCACATCAGCACGATGAAGATGCCGTACCAGATCGGGTCGACGCCGAGCGCGGTGACGATCGGGTAGGTGATCGGGATCGTCGCCACCTGCATCGACAGCACGTCCATGAACATGCCCAGGATCAGGTAGAAGACGATCAGCACCAGGATCATCGTCGTTGCCGACAGCCCGAGCGAGGTCACCGCCTTGGTCATCGCGTCGGCCACCCCGGTCAGGCTGATGGTCAGGTTGAGGATGAACGCGGCCATGATGATCAGCAGGATCATGCCGCTGACGCGAGCGGTCGAGATGAAGCAGGTGCGCAGCACCTCCCAGCTCAGCTTGCCCGATTGCCAGACGAAGAACAGCGCGGCGATCACGCCGAGCGCGGCGCTCTCGGTGGTGGTGGCGATGCCGAAGTAGAGGCTGCCCATCACGATGCCGAAGACGACCAGCGGCGGCACCAGGAACTTCAGCGTTCGCAGTCGTTCGTCGAGCGGCACCTTGTCTTCGCGCTTGACGTTGCCGCTGGCGACGCTGGAGACCCAGATCCACAGCATGAAGCAGCCGGTGAGCAGCAGCCCGGGAATGATGCCGGCGATGAACAGCTTGCCAATCGAGTTGTTGGTGAGCGAGCCGTAGACGATCATGTTCACGCTCGGCGGTATCAGGATGCCGAGCGTGCCGCCGGCGGCCAGCGAGCCGAGCGACGCGCGCATCGAGTAGCCGCGCTTCTGCAGCGACGGCAGCGCCACCGTGCCGATGGTGGCCGCGGTGGCCACCGACGAACCCGAGGTCGCCGCGAACAGCGCGCAGCTGCCGATGTTGGTGTGCAGCAGCCCGCCGGGCAGGCGCCCGAGCCAGGCCGACAACGCGATGTACATGCGGTCGGCGATGCCCGAGCGCAGCAGCAGTTCGCCCAGCAGCACGAACAGCGGGATCGAGGTCAGCAGGTTCTCGTTCTGCACCCCCCAGACCACCGGTGCGATCGAGTCCATGAACGGTACGCCGTACGCGGCGATGCCGCCGACGATGCCGACCAACGCCATCGACACGGCGATCGGCACGCCGACCAGCATCATGCCGATCATCAACACGAATGCGGCACTGAATACGCCGACGCTCATGGCTTGACTCCTTCGTCGGTGGTCTGTCGTTGGGCGAGGTCCTCGAGCTCTTCCTTGAGCTCCTCTTTCGCGCTCTTCGGGTGGAAGTCGTGGTTCAGCGTGTCGATCTGTCGCGTCAGCAGCAGCTGCGTGGCGCGCACGGCGTAGCCGAACGCCACCAGCGCGAACGTCACCAGCCCGGCGAACCACACGCTCTGCGGCCAGATCAGCGGCGTAGCCCACGGCGTCTGCGCCGTGCTGCCGTACTGGCGCGTGTCGCCGATGACCTTGAACGCCACCCAGGCGATGAAGATGCCGAGCACGGCCAGCGAGGCGATCGACAACCAGTTCAACGCCGCCTGCACGCCGCGCGGGAAGCGCTCGTGAAAAACGTCGACGCGGATGTGGTTGCGGCCCATCAGCGCCAGGCTGAAGGCGATGGTCGAGCCCACCGCCAGCGCATAGCCGCCGAGCTCGTCGGCGCCCTGCAGCGAGACATTGAACACCTTGCGGCTCACCGTCTCAACCACGACCACGACCGACAACAGCAGGAAGATGCCGCCGAACACATTGGCCAGAACGCTTTCGATGCGATCCTTCATGGTCGACCCTCCTTGATGGCGCACCGGCGCCGGGATGGCACCGATGACGGGCACCGAGCGGGTGCCCATCGCAGGCGTGCTCGGCGCCGCGCTCACTTCAGCCCCAGCACCGGCGCGACGGTGGCGCTCCACTTCTTCGAGCAATCCGGATTGGATTTGTCGCAGACCTCGGCCCACACCGGCAAGCTGACCTTGCTGACCGCGCTGCGCACCAGTTCGCCGTCGGCGGGCGACACCGGCACGTTGACGAGCTTGAACTTCTTGCCGGTGGTGCACGGGTCCTTGCCGGCGTTGCAGTTCAGCGCGTCCTGGAACAGCTCTTCGCTGTAGGTCCAGATCTCTTCGGTCAGCCCGTCGATCGCGGTCTTCAGCTTGGCCTGCTGGTCGGGCTTGAGCGCATTCCAGGTCTTCATCGAGATCGCGTAGCCGTTGAGCGCCATCTGGAAGCCGAGCGGCAACTGGTGCGTGGTCACCTCGGGCCAGCCGGCCGAGTTGGCCGAGCTCGGACCGGTGATCGCGCAGTCGACGACGCCGAGCGACAGCGACTGGTGGGTGTCGGCGAACGAGATCGGCACCGGCGTGCCGCCGACGAGTTCGATGAACTTGGCCAGGTTCTGGTCGTACACGCGCACCTTCATGCCCTTGATGTCGGCCAGCTTGGTGATCGGCTTCTTGCAGAACAGGATCTGCGGGCCGAACGGCCACACGCCGAGCAGCTTGACGTTGAACTGCTGCTGCAGCCGCGCGTCGACGGTGTCGAAGTAGGCCTTGGCCACTTTGCGGCCGGTGGCGTAGTCGGGACTCGCGCCCACCAGGTCCAACCCGAGCAGCGTCGGTTCGTCGCGCGAGTTCTGCGACACGCGCAGCGAGACGATGTCGAACAGGCCGGCCTTCATCACGCGCAGTTGCTCGGTGTCCTTGATGCCCAGCGTGTCGATGGGTTTGTAGTCGGCGTCGATCGGCAGCCCGGTCCTGGCCGCGAAGTTCTCGAAGAACGGCTGCTCCTTGTTCTTCTGGATCAGGCCGGTGGCCAGCGGCTGGCCGATGATCTTGAGCTTGAGCCTGTCTTGCGCCTGCGCGCCGGCCATCAGGCAGGCGGCAAGCGCGAGTGCGCAGGCAGAGGTGACGGTGCGAGACATGGGCGGGACTCCTGGTGGTGTTGGTGGTGGGGTGAGTCGGGTCAGGCCGGTTCGCGTCCGAGCAAGGCGGCAACGGCCGGCGGAAGGCCTTTGTGGGGTTTGGCGGGCGGTGCCGAGAAGCTGCCGCGTTGGGCGCGCCCGGGCTTCATCGCCACCAGGGTTTGTGCGTGACGCACGGCACTCGACACGCCGTCGACCACCGGCACCGGCAGCTGGCCTGCGAGCGAGCGAGCCAGACCGGCCAGCGGCGCGCCAGCCAGCACGATGACCTCGGCACCGTCTTCATCGACGGCGCGCTCGGCCAGCGCCTTCAGAGCCTGCGCGTGATCGTCCTGCACGCCGCCGATGCGGGCCAGCGGCCGATCCAGTGCGCGGATGCTCGCCAGCCGCGAGCCGAAACCGTAGGCCTCGACGACCTCGCGGTACCAGGCCTGGATGCGCTGCGAGATCGCAATGATCGAGATGCGGTGGCCGAGCAGGTGGGCGCTGGCCAGTGCGGCCTCGGTGAGGCCCGTCACCGGCATCGGCAGCGCCTCGCGCAGACCCGACAGGCCGGGGTCGCCGAACGCGGCGACGATCACGGCGTCGAAGCGTGCATGGTGCTCCGCGGCGAGCTGGGCGGCGGCGTAGGCGCCGATCAAGGCCTCGAACCGGGTTTCGATGTAGGCCACGCCGAAGGGCGCGGTGAGCACCTCGACAGTGGTGCCGGGCGACGCACTTCGCACCGCCTCGGCGTGAATCAGCTCGCTGACGCTGTCCGAGATGTTCGGGTTGATCAGCAGCAGCCGCGTCATGGAACAGCCCTCCTGCGAGTCGGCAACAGCGACGGAGCGCCGCAGGTGAGAAACGCGCCACGACCGGCGCGCGCTCGGAATTCGCCATCCCAGACCACCTCGCCGCGCGCGATCGTGATGCTCGGCCAGGCCCGCAGGGTCTGGCCCTGGTACGGGGTGTAGTCGACCGCGTGGTGCAGGTGGGCGTTGGCCAGCACGAACTCGCGCTCCTCCCAGATCACCAGGTCGGCGTCGCTACCCACTGCGATGGTGCCCTTGCGCGGATGCAGGCCGTAGGCCTTGGCCGGATTCGTCGCGGTCAGCTCGACGAAGCGGTTGAGCGTCAATCGACCGCCCAGTACACCTTCGGAGTACAGCAGCGGCAGGCGCGTTTCGATCCCCGGGATGCCGTTCGGGATGTGGCGGAATGCCACCTCGTTGCCGCCCGGCTTCTTGCCTTCGGGGGCGTCGAACTTGAACGGTGCGTGGTCGGAGCTGAACACCGTGAACAGGCCATCGTTCAAGCCGTCCCAGATCACCTGCTGGTTCTGCTTGTCGCGTGGTGGCGGGCTGCAGACGCACTTGGCACCTTGGTAGCTGTCGTCGAGGCCCAGATCGGCGGCGGTGAGGAACAAATACTGCGGGCAGGTCTCGGCAAACACCTTCAGGCCGTGCGCGCGGGCCCAGCGGATCTGCTCGACGGCTTCGCGCCCGGACACGTGCACGATCAGGATCGCCACATCCACCAGCTCGGCCAGCGAGATCGCGCGGTGCGTGGCCTCGCGCTCGACCAGCATCGGACGTGCCTGAGCATGGAAGCGCGGCGCCGTGCGCCCTGCAGCTTCAAGCCTCTTGGTCAGCCATTCGATGCAGTCGGCATTTTCGGCATGGATCATCGCCATCGCGCCGTGTTGACGGGCCACCGCCAGCACGTCGAGCACCTGGCCGTCGTCGAGCTTGAGGTCGTCGTAGGTCATGTAGATCTTGAACGAGGTGTAGCCCTCGTGGATCAGCGCGGGCAGCTCATCGTTGAGCACCTGCGGCGTCGGGTCGCTGACGATCAAGTGGAAGGCATAGTCGACATGTGCCTTGCCTTCGGCGCGGCGGTGGTAGTCGGCCACCGCCGCACGCAGCGATTGGCCTTTGGCTTGCGCGGCAAACGGAATCACGGTGGTCGTGCCGCCGCAGGCGGCCGCCCGTGTGCCGGTGTCGAAGTCATCGGCCATGCGCGCCGGCGGTTCCATCGGCTGGTCGAGGTGGCAGTGGGCATCCACGCCACCCGGCGTGACCACGCGGCCGGCGGCATCGATCTCGCGCCGGCCAGCCGCCAGACCGAGGCCGAGTTGCGCGATGCGCCCGCCCACGATGCCGATATCGCAATCGAACGTGTCGGCCGCCGTCGCCACCCGCGCATGCCGCACCACGAGGTCGAAGCCGCTCATCGGTCGCATCCTTCGGCACCGAAAGCGGGCGAATGCCGCCTCATTTGTGTCAACAATCGGGTTGACTTCGAAACCATCATTCGCATGACTGGTGCGACTCCTGTTCCGGGCCAGCAGCGAGTTGGATGCTCGCAATCTCCGGGCCATATTGGCTGCGGCACGTTGTAGACATCTTCGTCGACAATCCGTTTGTCCGCTTTAGTGTAAACACCAATGTCGACAGAAATGACCAAACCGTGCATGATCGAGTTCGCTGCCAGTCGATTGGAGAGATCTCGTGTCGAGACCGGTTCGTCTGGGCGTCCTGACGCCTTCGTCCAATACCGCGCTGGAACCTCTGACCAGCGCGATTGCAGCGCTCATACCAGGGGTCAGCGCACACTTCTCGCGATTCCGGGTGACCGAGATCGCATTGTCCGACGCCGCCTTGGGCCAGTTCGACGACAGCAAGATCCTCGCGGCGGCCGAGCTGTTGGCCGATGCGCGGGTCGACGTCATCGGCTGGAGTGGCACGTCGTCCGGCTGGCTCGGCTTCGACGCCGATCGCCGGCTGACCGAGCGCATTCGGGCGCGCACCGGCACCCCGGCCACCACGGCGGTCCTGGCTCTGAACGAGCTGCTGGCGCTGCGCGGCATCACGCGAGTCGCGCTCGTCACGCCGTACACCGCCGATGTGCAACAACGCATCATCGACAACTACCGAACGATCGGCATCGAAGTGGTAGCCGAACGCCACCTGGACATCCGCGTGAACCACGACTTTGCGCTGGTCGAACCCGCGCGACTGCTGGCCCTGATGCGCGAGGTGGCCGTGGCAAGTCCACAGGCGATCACCACCTTCTGCACCAACCTGCGCGCGGCGCCGCTGGCACAGGCCGTCGAGGCCGAACTCGACATTCCGCTGCTCGACACCGTGAGCACGACAGTGTGGGGTCAGCTGCGCGCGGCGGGCATCGATACCGCTGCCGTGCGAGGCTGGGGTCGGCTGTTCGAATGGCGATGACCGACCATCCTCTGACCGCCGCGCCGATTGGTGTCGACGACCCGGTCCATACAATCGGTGGCCATTCGGATCACGCCGGCTGCCTTGCGTCCAGGCGCCCCATGTCCGACGCCCTCGCCAACTTGAACCGCGCCATGCCGACCCGACCCACGCGCCCCAGTGCCTCGCCGGCTCGCCTGCAGCGCGAGAACACCCACGACGAGATCTACGAGAAGATCTACGTGGCGATCCTCGAGCACCGGCTGCACCCGGGCACCAAGCTGGTCGAGGAGCGGCTGGCCGACATCTTCAGCGTCAGCCGCGCGCGCGTCCGCGAGGTGCTCGCACGCCTGGCGCACGAGCAGATCGTCGAGCTTTACCCGCAGCGTGGCGCCTACGTGGCCAAGCCCACCATCGAGCAGGCGCTCGACGTCTTCGAGGCCCGACGATTGATCGAGCCGGCCGTGCTGCGCCGCCTTATCGAGACGTTGACGCCGGAGAAGCTCGCGCGCCTGCGGCGGCACCAGGATCTCGAGGTCGATGCCCGCCGGCGTGACGACAAGCGCGCGGTGATCCGCCTGTCGGGCGAGTTTCATTCGCTGGCGGCCGAGCTGGCCGGCAACACCGCGCTGGCGCGCAGCATGCGTGAATTGTCGGTGCTGACCTGCCTGATGATCTTTCTGTACGACGCACCCACGACCACGAGTTGCCGCGCCGACGAACACTCGCAGATCATCGATGCGATCGCCAAGCGCGATGCCGCCCGGGCCGAGCGCCTGATGCTCGAACACCTGAACCACATCGAGGGCAGCATGAAGCTCGAGACAGCGACCGAGGAAGTCGACCTGGAGGCGATCTTCCGCGGCTGAGGGTCCTGCGGGCGACGCACCGAACGCTCAGTCCGCAAGCGTCAGCGGCACGAACCCTGGACGAGCCGCTGCCAGCGTTGCGGCAGTCGGCGCTCGCCAGCACCTTGGCGTGCAGCCGACATTGAAGCTGCGCCGCTGTGGGGTAGGACCCGGCCATCCAGAGTCGCTGGCCACGGGCGGCTTCCTGGCATCTCGCCTGGCCATGCTCCAGCTGGCTAGCGTCAGAAGTCGGGCCCAGCTCATGCGTGCCAGCCGGCCATCGGCGCAAGTCTGCGCCGATGGCCGGGGGAAGGCGTCGCAGCGGTCATTCGATCACCCGCTCGGCACGAAGCCGCACCGACTGCGGGAACGTCAGGCCCAGCGCCCGGGCTGTCTTCAGGTTGATCGCCAGGTCGTATCGGCTCGGCTGCTCGACCGGCATGTCGGCGGGGTTGGTGCCGCGAAGGATGCGGTCGGCCATCGTGGCGAAGTGCGCCAGCAGCATCGGCCCCTCGGCCGGCGAAGGCCCATAGGCCATCAGCGCACCCGCGTCCACCAGATCGATGTCAGCGGAAACGCAGGGCCAGCGCTTGCGCAACGCGAAATCGGCGATGTGCGCGCGTTGCGCGTAGGCAAGGGTGCCACCGACCAACAGGGCCTGCGCCCGCCAGCCAGCGGCCGCGGCCAGCGCAACATCGACGTCTTCGATGCTGCGTGTGTCAAAGAACCGGACCTCGAAGCCCAAGCCCATCGTAGCGGCCCTTACCACAGCCACGACATCGAATTGGCCGCCGGCAAGGGTTTCGGCAATGGCTCCTTCGAAGAGCCATGCCACACGACGCGCCGCGGGCGCCACGTTGCGCAGGTATTCGAGCTGCTTGAGAAAGACCTCGCGACCATTCTGGAAACTCAGGCCGCTGAGGTTGCGACCGGGCCGCGCGAACGATTCGATCAGGCCCTGCTCGACGGGAAAAGGCACCTGCAGAAATAGGATCGGGACGGTCCGGGTCGCGCGCGCTGCGGCGAGGGTGGCCGAGGCACCCAACGTGACAAGCAGATCCGGGCCGTTGCGCAGCAAAACCTCGGCCAAGCCTGGCAGGCGCTCTGCCCGAAAGTCGGCGAACAAGCGCTCGATGACCAGATTCTCGCCCTCGGTCCAACCCAGGTGCCGCAGCGCAATGGGAAAACTGCGTTGCGGGCCGGGCGTGCTCGGTTCCGGGTCGGCCGTCGCGTTAAGCACGCCGATCCTTCGCGTCGTGCCTGCTCGACGCGGCTGCGACCATGCCTGCGGCAGCACACCACCGAGAGCCAGGGTGGCCAATGCGGTCAGGCTTCGACGTCGATGCATTCGATCACCCCATCGGCCGGCGCCGGCCAGCGCGGGCATGCCCAGACCATGGCCCGTCGATCACCGCAAGGGCGTCACCCAGCATCTGGCCACCGTCCGCAAAGTGCCGAGGTTCGAGTATGCGCTCCTCCCGAGCACTGGCCTCGAAGCGCGACGCAATCCTCGCGATGGCGGCTGTGCGCGGAGCAGTGCTGGGGCAGTGCGGCCGCAGCGAAGCCGCTCGCATCCATCTCTTCGACGAAGACAGCGTCAGCACGGGCGTTCGGCGGCAAGCGGGGCTGACGGCCCGCATGCACGGCGCTGCGCGCAGTACCGCCACGCAGCCAGGGGCCGCCCCGATCACTTCTGCTTCATCGTGTAGCCGCCGTCGGCCATGAACTTGGCCTCCGCGTCGAGGAAGTAGGCCTGTACCTCGGCGCGATACAGCTTGACCATGTCGTAGGCCTCGCCCGAACGCGCCCCCGTGCCGCAGATGAAGACGACCGGCTTGTCGAGTGGCAGGGTGCCGATCTTCTTCTCGAGCTCGTTGATCGGCAGGTTCACGGCGCCTTTGATCGCGCCCGCGACGTACTCTTTCGCGTCGCGCACGTCGACCAGCATCACCGCTGCCGGGTTGGCGTTCCAGACCTGCTGGAACGAGGCCACCGTGACCGAGCCCTTCTCCTTGCCCGGCACCAGCGCGGCCGCGGGCGCCGCCGCCGGGGCGCCACCGGTCGCCGGCGCGGCTGTCGCCGCCGTCGCGCCGCCATGCGCGGCTTCCCATTCCGGGTAGCCCTCGGGGTAGGTCAGCACGTTGCTGTAGCCGAGTTTGCGTGCCTTGTCGGCTGACTTGTCGCTCAGCACGCATTCCAGCCCGCCGCAATAAAAGATCAGCGGCACGGCCTTGTCGGCCGGCAACTGGGCGGTCAGCTTGTCGAACTCGGTATCCGGGATGTTGATCGCGCCGGGGATCATGCCCTTCTCGGCCACGCGGCGGGGCCGTGCGTCGATCAGCACGTGAGGCTCCTTGTCGGCCGCGAGCTTCTTGATGTGTGCCATCGAGACCGACACCGCGCCGCCGGCGGCCTTCCACTCCGGCATGCCGGCGGCATAGACCTTGATGTTGCCGAAGCCGAGCTTCTCGGCCTTGAAGGCCGAGTTGTGGCTCAGCATGCACTCGACGCCACCGCAGTAGAAGACCAGCAGCGTGGCCTTGTCGGCCGGCAGCTTGCTCGTCATCTTCTCGAATTGCGTATCCGGAATGTTGATAGCGCCGGGGATGTGTCCAGGGTCGAACTGACGCGCGGCCGGGCGCGAGTCGATCACCATCACGCCCTTCTTCGGCGGGATGTCGACATTGGCGCGCATGAAGGCGGTGTCGACGATCACGCGGTACCAGCCCTCCTTGGGCTGCGCGGCGGTGGCCGCAGTGGCCGGTGCGGCGGTCTGGGCCAGCAGCGGCGGGGCGGCGCAGAGCGCCGCCAGCGCCAACACCAGGGACAGCCTCTTCAGTGTCATGACGATCTCCTATTGCAACCAGGATTCAGATCAGGGTGGGTGTTTCGGTCGGTTCGTTGTCGCGGACCCGCGCGTGCCAGGCCCGATGCGGGGTCGCGATCGCGTGGGCTCAGCTGCAGCTCGCCGGGGCATCACCGTCCTTCGCGCCTTTCAGCAGGAAGGCCTTGATGTCCTCGGCCAGCTCCTGATCGGGCACGTCGGCAAACTTCTCGGCCGCCTTGTTGCTGGCCTTGATGCTGGCGCGGTAGGCCTTGCTGACGTACTGCTTGACCGTGTCCTTGCCCTTGGCGTGCTTGTCGGCCTTCAGGTACGTGGCCCACTCGGCCTTCGGTCTTGCGCGCTCGGGTTGATGCTGCCCACCGGGTTGGCGACGTGGCAGGACGTGCAGACGCTGCGGTAATAGACGCGGCCGCGCTTCCAGTCGGCCTCGTAGGCCTGGGCCGAGAACGTCGTGACCAGCAGGGCCGTCATCGCGGCGGCGGTGAAGGAGGCGGGAGACCTTCATGGTGTGACTCCGTGGGTTCAAGACAGGATCTGTGCGCTCAGGTGGCCCGGTCGGCCTGCTCGACTTCTTCCCAGCCGGTGATCATCGCCTTGATGTGCGCCGTGGGCGTATGGCCGGCGGTGGTCAGGTAGACGTGGGCGATCAGGAAAGCCAGCATCATGAAGGCGCCGACGGTGTGGAAGAACGCCACCCACTCGCAGCGACAGGTTCGTCCAGGCCCCAGGCCGCCCAGTCGCCAAAGAACAGGTAGAACCAGCCGGTGAACCAGATCAGCGGCCCGATGAACAGCAGCACGCCGAGATAGGCCAGGCGCTGCAGCGGGTTGTGCTTCTTCAGCGTGGTCGGCTTGAACGGGTGCGGCGCATTGCTGAAGATGCCGACCGAGTAGAACTTGATCATGGCCATCACCTTGTCCGTGGTCGGGATGTACTGCTTCCACTCGCCGGTGGTGAAGTGCCAGAAGATGGCGAACACCCACAGCCCGATCAGCGACCAGGCGGCGATGGTGTGCAGTTTCACCGCCCTGCCGAAGCCGAAGAGCCGGTAGGTGCCATGCACCTCGAAGCCGGTGATCAGCATGAAGATGATCAGCGCGGCCTGCGACCAGTGCCAGAAACGCTCGAAGCCCTTGAAGACGTAGATTCTTTCGTGTCATTGATCTTATCCTTTCCTGTGCTTGCGGCGTGAGATGCGGCCGGCGCCGTGGACCAGCACGCCGAGCAGGGTCAGCAGGGCGAGTGCCCAGCCGGCCATGTCGAGCAGCTGGTTGTTGTCGCCGCGGCCCGGCATGTAGATGCCTTTGACGTTCTGCCAGGCGGCCGTCTTGGCTGTGGCAGTCGACGCAGTCCGAGCGCCTTGTCCTTGGGCGCGACCATGTGGGTGATCGGCCAGGACATCTCGGTCTTGATGAAATCGACCTTGCCGGAGAAGGGCGCGCCGACGTCCTGCATGCCGTCGGCGATGGCCTTTTCCCAGTCGAAGTTCTTCCAGTAGCCGCTGTCGTCGTTGCCGGCGGTGTGCGGCATGACCAGCGTCTTGTTGACCGGGTCGTAGGGCTGCTTGCCGCGGAACACCTTCATCGGCCAGATCATCGACTTGCCGTCGTCCGGGCTGCCGCCGAGCGTGTTGATGCGGTGATCGACGCCGTCGGTCTTGTCGACCTTGTCGCCGAGCAGGGTGTAGTTCGACCTTGCCGTTGAACCAGAGGTATTCGGGCATGACGTTCTCGCCGAGGGTGAAGTCGCCCTTGCTGCGAGTCGTAGATGACGCGGCCCTTGGCGTCCTTCGTGGTGATCGGCTTGCCGTCGGCGTCCAGCTTGCCGGCGGTCGACCAGTCCCAGGACATCTTGGTGGCGACGCCGCCGCGCGCGATGGTCGGGATATGGCAGGTCTGGCAGGCGATCTTGCTGGCGTGCTGATTCAGCCGCGCGTCCTTCTTGTGCGGGCGGCTGTTGCCGTGGCAGGCCTGGCAGGTGGCCGGGTTGCCTGGTCGTCGGCCTTGCCGCGCATGTGGCGCGCCCTTGCTGTCCTTTGCGGTCGGCGTGTAGCGGCTGCCCGGCACGTCGTGGCTGGAGGTCTTGTGGCAGGTGCCGCAGGTGAAGTCCAGGCCCGTGGCGTCCATGTGCACGTCGAGTTCCTTGTCGGGCGCCGCCAGCGAGCTGTCCATGTCGCCGTGCTTGACGCCGTCGCCGCCGCCGCCGAAGAAGTGGCAGGCGCCGCAGTTGTCGCGGCTGGTCTTGCCGACCTTCTGGGCGACCTTGGCCAGGTCGACGCGCCTTGACGATCTTGCCCGAGCCGGGCGGGAACTCCATGTCCTTGTACGATCGGGTTGCCCGGCCAGGCCCGGCGGCTTCTTGTAGTTGCCGGTGGTGTCGTGGCAGACCAGGCAGTCGACGTTGCTCTCCGACTTGAAGTCGAAGTTCTCGTCCTTCCAGCCGTAGCCGACGTGGCAAGTGGTGCAGAAGGCGTAATTCGACGGGATCGAGATGCAGAAGTTGTTGATGACGTTCTTCTTGCCCAGCGTCTGGTTGTTGTCCGGGTTGAGGAACTCCCAGGTCCAGTGCTTGGTGCGGTGGATCTGGTTGGCGGCCTCGGTGTGGCAGGTGCAGGCAGGCCTTGGTGACTTCCGGCCCGGAGTGCGAAGTTGCTGCTGCAGTTCCTTGAACTTGCTGTGGTCGGCCGTGGTGTTGAGCTTGACGGTCTTGGCGTCCTGGGCCTGTGCGAGCGCGACTTGGCCCGTCAGCAGGATCGTCAACACCGATGCAATGGCGACGAGATGGGCGCTGGGGTGGGTTCTCATCGTCTTGTCCATCCGCTCAGGACCAGAAATACACGGTGGAGTATTCGACTTCCAGCCGTTCTTGGCCTGATCGACATCAATCGCCGTCGAGCCCGGGCGCAAATGCTTGCTTAGGATCAAGTCTCGGACACGCCACTGCGCAGACGCGGGTTGTTCGGCTCGACGAAGGCGCGCGCCGGCGGCGACTTCGCACGCAGCCGGCGCGTGATCAGGTCGATCGGCGGCAGCCAGAGCCGGGCCTCAACGCAGCCGCCGGTCAATCTGAAGTGCGGACGGCCCTCAACCCGCCAGCAAGGTCGTCACTTCGGATGGCGACGCCGCTGCCGCATCAGTCGGTCGCTCGCCTACCAGACGCCTGAGCGCCGGCAGGCACGAGCCGCACGAGGTGCCGCAGCGCAGTTGCTGCTGCAACGCTGCGAACCGATCGTCGGGCGCGCCGTCGATCGCGCTCAGCGCTTTGAGGATGCGCACCTCGCTCACATCGTGGCAGGTGCACACCTGCGGCGACCGCGCGGCCAGCGCGGCCGGTGGCGCGGCCCCGGCGCGCAGCAGCGCGCGGCCGTAACTCTGCGCCGGCTGCTCGTCGACCAGCAGCGCGCGCAACCAGGGCTCGGCCTCGGTCTGGCCACCCAGCAGGAAGGCGTCGACGCGTTGGCTGCCGTCGCCCACGGTGCGCAGCACGACCGTGCGGCGCAGGCCGCGGCGCGGATCGGCATAACGCAGCGCGAGTGACTGGTCGAGACCGAGCAGCGACTCGATGCGCGCGAGCGCCGCATCCGGCGCGGCCTCGTGCGCCGCGGCGCGCCAGGCCACGCCCAGTCGACCCTGCGCATCCGGCTCGCGGCCGAACGGCACGCAGGCCGCATAGGCGAACGAGGGCATCATTTCGCGCAATGCGGCGCGCGCCATGTAGGCCCATTCGGCTGGCAACCAGGCCAGCGCGAGCAGCCGCCACGGCAGCTCGGCCCTGATGAGCTTGACGGCGCAGTGTTTCAGCTCGGGCTGCTTGCTGAGCGCGCAGAACGCGCCGGTGGTCAGCGCGTTCACGCCGGCCAGCGGAAGGCCGGATGCGGCAGCGCCGCCGAGCACCTCGCTGCCCCAGTGCATCGCGATGTGGGCCTGCATCGGCGCCATCGCGTCGCTCGGCTGCGCCGGCAGCACGATCGAACCACGACGCGAGGTCACCTGCAACAGGTCGCCCGCCGTCACGCGCAGGCGCGCCATGTCGCTGGGGTGCAGCTCGATCGCCGGCTCGCCGGCATGGCCGAACAGGCGCCCTAGCGTGCCGGTGCGGCTCATGCCATGCCATTGGTCGCGCAGTCGCCCCGTGGTCAGGCTGAACGGATGGCGCGCATCGCGCGGCTCGGCCAGTGGGCGAGGCTTGACCGCGGCGAAACGCGCCCGGCCGTCGGCGAAGACGAAGCGGCCGTCGGCGTAGAGGCGCTTCCTGCCGGCGACCTGGCCCTCGGCCAGCGGCCATTGCTGCGGACCCTGCGTGTCGAGCATCACGTATGACAGGCCGGTGATGTCGAGGTCGTAGCCGCGCGTGGCCTCACGATGCTCGTTCCAGATCGCTTCGGGCGTGTCGAAGTGGCCGAACCCGCTGGCGCGGCCGTCGCTGCGCGGACGTTCGAGCCGCGCTTCGAGCCGGTGCGCCACGTCGACCGCGATGCGCCAATCGGTGCGCGCAGCGCCGGCCGGCGCAACCGCCGCACGGACACGCGAGATGCGGCGCTCGCTGTTGGTGACTGTGCCCTCCTTCTCGCCCCAGGTGGCGGCTGGCAGCAGCAGATCGGCATAGTCGCAGGTGGCCGTCGTGCGAAACGCCTCCTGCACGATGACGAACTCGCAGCGCTCCAGGGCGCGGCGCACGGTGGCCTGGTCGGGCATCGACTGCGCCGGGTTCGTGCAGACGATCCACATCAGCTTGATGGCGCCGTCGGCCGCGGCCTGGAACATCTCGACCGCCGTCTTGCCGGGTGCGGCCGGCAGCTCGGGCACGCCCCACAACGCCGCCATCTCGGCGCGGTGCGCCGGGTTGACGAGATCACGGTGCGCGGCCAGTTGGTTGGCCAGTGCGCCCACCTCACGCCCGCCCATCGCGTTGGGCTGGCCGGTCAGCGACAGCGGCCCGGCGCCCGGCCGGCCGATCTGGCCCGCCAACAAGTGCAGGTTGATCAGCGCGGCGTTGTTGTGCGTGCCGTTGACGCTCTGGTTCAGACCCTGGCAGTACAACGACAGCGTCGGCGTGTTGCCACCGAACCAGCGGGCCGCCTGCACGAGATCGCCCTCGGCAATGCCACAGGCGCGCGCCACCGCCTGGGGCGTGTGCTCGCGCACGAGGTCGCGGTACGCGTCGAAACCCTGCGTGTGCGCGGCCACGAAGGCGTTGTCGGCCAGGCCCGCCCACAGCAGCAGGTGGGCGATGCCGTGGCACAGTGTGATGTCCGTGCCGGGCTGTATCTGCAGGTGCAGGTCGGCCATCCCCGCCGTCTCGGTGCGGCGCGGGTCGACGACGATCCACTTCTGATCGGGATTCGCGCGGCGCGCGTCTTCCAGCCGGCGCATCAGCACCGGGTGTGCCCAGGCCAGGTTGCTGCCGGCGATGAACACCGTGCGCGCGTGGTCCAGGTCTTCGTAGCAGGCGGGCGGCGCGTCGGCGCCCAGCGTGAGCTTGTAGCCGGCCACCGCCGAGCTCATGCACAGCCGCGAGTTCGTGTCGACGTTGTTGGTGCCGATCAGTGCACGCGCGAGCTTGTTGAAGACGTAGTAGTCCTCAGTCAGCAGCTGGCCCGACAGGTACAGTCCCACCGCATCGGGGCCGTGCTCGCGCACGGTGCTCGCGATGCGCCCGGCCGCGAGGTCGAGTGCGCCGTCCCAGTCGATTGCTTCGGGCGCCGCGCCACGTCGCGCGCGCTGCATCGGCTGCAGCAGTCGCGTGTGCCGCGTCACTGTCTGCGTGGCGGTGAGGTGCAGCGTCGTGCCCTTGCTGCACAGGCGGCCGAAGTTGGCCGGGTGCTCGGGATCGCCGCGTACGCCGGTGATCTGTTCACCTTCACTCTCAATGATGACCCCGCAGCCGACGCCGCAATACGGGCAGGTGCTGTTGGTCTCGCGCATGGCTCAGCGGAGCCCCGCGCCCGGCGGGGGGACGAGAGGGGGGTGCTCCACTTCACCGCCATGGGGGCCGCCGAAGGCGCGCCCGCAGCGGACGCCGCAGTACGGGGGGGTGCTCTTGGTCTCGCGCATCGATCAGTCCCGCATTCGGCCGCAGCACCGGCCGGCGATCAGCACGGTGGCCGGGGCTTCGGCCCGGCCACCGGAGCCAGCAGGTCGAGCGCCTTGTGCTCCAGCTCCTCGGCGTCGAGGTGGACCCAGCCGTCCTGCACCTTGCAGGCAAAGGTGACCGCGCAGCCCACGTCGGGCGCGCGCGCCTGGCCATCGCCCAGCGCGATCGTCCAGTTGTGCAACGGGCAGGCCACGCTGTCGCCGAACACGATGCCCTGGCTCAACGGGCCTCCCTTGTGCGGGCAGCGGTCGAGCAGCGCGAACACGCGATCGCCGTCACCGCGGAACACCGCGACGGCAATGCCCTGCTCGCGCGGCACGCGCCGGGCGCCGAGCGGCGCGACGTCGTCGACGCGGCAGACGGCCCGCCAGATGACCGAGCGCGCGTTCATGATGCCCCCGTGGCGCTGCGCGCCGCCCCCCCGAGGGGGGCTGAACGCCTTCGGAACGGCCGGGCGGCGTTCATGCCGGCTCGCCCTGTGCAACCGGCGCCGACACCGGCGCGAACTGACGCAGATCGACCTGCGCCTTGGCATGCTCGAACCAGGGATCGGGCTCGCCGTCGAGCGCGAATTGCAGGCGCTCCCACAAGGCCTTGCGGTGCACCGCATCGTCGAGCACCTGCTTCTTGACGAAGTCGAGCCCGACGCGGCCGACGTAGTGCACGGTGCGTTCGAGGTACCAGCCCTGCTCGCGATACAGCTGCAGGAAGGCGCCCGCGTACTCCAGCACCTCTTCGGCCGTACCCACCTTGACGAAGAACTGCGCCACCTCGGTCTTGATGCCGCCGTTTCCGGCGACGTAGAGCTCCCAGCCGCTGTCGACCCCGATCACGCCGACGTCCTTGATGCCGGCCTCGGCGCAGTTGCGCGGGCAGCCGCTGACCGCGAGCTTGACCTTGTGCGGCGCGTACATGCGCCAGAGGGCCCGCTCGAGGTCCTTGCCCATCTGCGTGCTGTCTTGCGTGCCGAAGCGGCACCATTCGCTGCCGACGCAGGTTTTCACCGTGCGCAGCGCCTTGGCGTAGGCGTGGCCCGAGGGCATGCCGATGTCGCGCCACACCGCGGGCAGGTCTTCCTTCTTCACGCCGAGCAGGTCGATGCGCTGGCCGCCGGTGACCTTGACGGTGGGGATCTTGTACTTGTCCACGGCGTCTGCGATGCGCCGGAGCTCCGCGGCCGTGGTCTCGCCGCCCCACATGCGCGGGATCACGCTGTAGCTGCCGTCGCGCTGGATGTTGGCGTGGCTGCGTTCGTTGATGAAGCGGCTCTGCGGATCGTCCAACGCCTGCTTGGGCCAGCTGCTGATCAGGTAGTAGTTGATCGCCGGGCGGCAGGTGGCGCAACCGTTCGGCGTGCGCCAGTCGAGCTGCTTCATCGTGTCGGCGATCGTCAGCAGATGCTGCCGGCGGATCGCGTCGCGCACCACCTGGTGGCCATGGTCGGTGCAGCCGCAGACCGCCTTCAGCTTCGGCGCGGCGGAATAGTCGCCGCCGGCGGTGAACATCAGCAGCTGCTCGACCAGCCCGGTGCACGAGCCGCAGCTCGCGCTCGCCTTGGTGTGCCTGCGCACCTCGTCGAGCGTGAACAGGCCCTTGTCCTTGATCGCCCTGCAGATCGCGCCCTTGTTGACGCCGTTGCAGCCGCACACCTCGTCGGCATCGGCCATCGCGGCGGCGCGGTGGTGGCCTTCGTGGCCGACGTCGCCGATGTTGGATTCACCGAACATCAGCCGGTCGCGGATGTCGGCGATCGAGCGGCCGTCGCGCAGCAGCTTGAAGTACCAGCTGCCGTCCACCGTGTCGCCGTACAGGCACGCGCCGACCAGCTTGTCGTCGCGGATCACCAGCTTCTTGTAGACGCCGCCGATCGGATCGGACAGCACGATCTCCTCGCTGCCGTCACCGCCGGTGAAGTCGCCCGCCGAGAACAGGTCGATGCCGGTGACCTTGAGCTTGGTGCTGGTCTGGCTGCCGCCGTAGCGGCCGATGCCGAACTGCGCCAGGTGCGTGGCGCAGACCTTGCCCTGCTCGAACAGCGGCGCCACCAGGCCGTAGGCGATGCCGCGGTGCGCGGCGCACTCGCCGACGGCGTAGATGCGCGGGTCGGTGATGGTCTGCAGCGTGTCGGTGACCACGATGCCGCGGTTGCAATGCATGCCCGCACTCTCGGCCAGCGTGGTGTTCGGGCGGATGCCGGCGGCCATCACCACCAGGTCGGCCGGGAACTCGGTGCCGTCCTTGAAGCGCACCGCGCGGACGCGCCCCTCAGCCGAGCAGCGGCTCGGTCTGCGCGCCGATCAGGAACTTCAGCCCGCGGTCCTCGAGCGACTTCTGCAGCAGCTTGCCGGCGGCGTCGTCGAGCTGGCGCTCCATCAGCCACGGCATGATGTGCACGACGGTGACGTCCATGCCGCGCAGCTTCAGGCCGTTGGCGGCCTCCAGCCCGAGCAGGCCGCCGCCGATCACCACCGCATGGCGGTACTTCGCCGCGGCGTCGATCATCGCCTCGGTGTCGGCGATGTCGCGGTAGGCGATCACGCCGTCGAGGTCCTTGCCCGGCACCGGCAGGATGAACGGGTTCGATCCGGTGGCGATCAGCAGCCGGTCGTAGGCGGCCTCGGTGCCGTCGTCGGCCCTCACGCTGCGCCGGACGCGGTCGATCGCGACCACGCTCTTGCCGCGGTGCAGCGTGATGCCGTGTTCCGCGTACCACGACAGCGGGTTCAGCACGATCTGCTCGACCGTCTGCTCGCCGGCCAGCACCGGGCGAGAGCAGGATGCGGTTGTAGTTCGGGTGCGGCTCGGCGCCGAAGACGGTGACGTCGTAGAGGTCCGGCGCGATCTTCAGCAGCTCTTCGAGCGTGCGCACACCGGCCATGCCGTTGCCCACCAGGACCAGCTTCATGCGTTTCATCGTCGCGCTCCTCAGGCGGCCAGCGCCTCGTGGCGGGCGTGGCGGGTGTAGAGGAAGTCGATCACCGCCTTGCGCAGGTGCACGTAGGTCGCGTCCTCGGCCAGCGCCACGCGGTCGCGCGGACGCGCCAGCGTCGACCGGCAGGATCTCGCCGATCGTCGCCGCCGGGCCGTTGGTCATCATCACGATGCGGTCGGACAGCAGCACCGCCTCGTCGACGTCGTGCGTGACCATCACCACCGTGCTCTTCGTGCGCGCGACGATCTTCAGCAGCTCGTCCTGCAGGTGCGCGCGCGTCAGCGCGTCGAGCGCGCCGAAGGGCTCGTCCATCAGCAGCACCTTGGGCTCCATCGCCAGCGCGCGCGCGATGCCGACGCGCTGCTTCATGCCGCCGGAGATCTCGTGCGGGCGCTTGGTCAGCGCGTGGCCCATGCCGACCAGCTCGAGCGCGGCGCGGGTGCGGTCGTTCAAGCGTGCCTTGCTCTCTCGACCGCCGAAGACGCGCTCGACCGCGAGCATGCACGTTGTCGAAGCAGGTCAGCCAGGGCAGCAGCGAGTGATTCTGGAACACCACCGCACGCTCCGGCCCCGGTGCGGCGATCTCGCGGTTGTCGCACAGCAGCACGCCGCTGGTGGGCAGCAGCAGCCCGGCGATCAGGTTCAGCAGCGTACTCTTGCCGCAGCCCGAGTGGCCGATCAGCGTGACGAACTCGCCTGGCGCGACGGTGAGGTCGAATCTCGCGCAGCGCGTGGAAGCTGCCCTTGCGCGTGGCGAACACCATCTCGGCGTCTTGCACTTCGATGAAAGGATGCATGAGGGGCGCCCCGTGTCAGTCGTCGAACGAAAAGCGGCGTGCGATCGCCATCAGCAGCTGCTCGAGCAGCAGGCCGACGATGCCGATCACGAAGATCGCGATCAGGATGTGCTGGACGTTGAGGTTGTTCCACTCGTCCCACACCCAGAAGCCGATGCCGACGCCGCCGGTCAGCATCTCGGCGGCCACGATCACCAGCCACGCGGTGCCCACCGACAGGCGCACGCCGGTCAGCATGTACGGCAGCACCGCGGGGAAGAGGATGCGTGTCATCACCTTCCACTCCGACAGGTTGAGCACGCGCGCGACGTTGAGGTAGTCCACCGGCACACGCTGCACGCCGACCGCGGTGTTGATGATCATCGGCCAGATCGAGCAGATGAAGATGGTCCAGATCGCCGCCGGGTTGGCCGACTTGAACACCAGCAGGCCGATCGGCAGCCAGGCCAGCGGCGACACCGGCCGCAGCAGGCTCACCAGCGGCGAGACCATGCGGTTGAGGAACTCGAAGCGGCCGAGCATGAAACCCAGCGGGATGCCGACCAGCGCGGCCAGGCCGAAGCCGATGCCCACGCGCTGCAGCGAACTCAGGATGTTCCAGCCGATGCCCTGGTCGTTGGGCCCCTTGCGGTAGAACGGGTCGGCGAACAGGTTCACCGCGGCATCGAAGGTCTGGCCCGGCGTGGGAAAGCTGCCGGCCTTGAGGGTGAGCAGTTGCCAGATGCCCACCAGCAGCGCCAGGCCGATCACCGGCGGCAGCACGGCGAGCCACAGCGCGCGCCAGTCGAAGGGCCGGCGCGACGCGGGCTGCGACGCGCCGGCCGCTGCAGCGTTCGCGGCGACCGGCGCCTTGGGTATGGACACGCCGCGCGCCGGTGTGACGGTGGTCGGCTTGGGCGTCGAGGCCGAGGCCTCGAGCGGGGAATGGAATACGGCAGAAACCATGGTGATGCCTCCCTTCAACCCGCGCTCGCGGCGCGAACCTTGAACGCATCGGCGTACCGGGCCGGCTCCAAGCCGGCCCACACCACGCCGTCGATCAGCTTGCTCGAGCGCATCGGATCCTTCGGCACGCTGACCTTCAACTGAGCCGCAGCCTGCTTGTAGAGCTCGATCTGGTTCACCTGCCTGGCCACGGCCAGGTAGTCGGGGTGGTCCTTCAGCAGGCCCCAGCGCTTGTGCTGCGTCAGGAACCACATGCCGTCGCTCAGGTACGGGAAGTTCACCGCGCCGTCGTTGAAGAACTTCATGTGGTTGGCGTCGTCCCAGGTCTTGCCCAGGCCGTTCTGGTAGCGGCCGAGGATGCGCTGGTTGATCGCGTCGACGCTGGTGTTGACGTAGGCCTTGTCGGCCACGACTTCAGCCATCTTCATCTTGTTCGACAGGCTGGCGTCGATCCAGCGCCCGGCCTCGAGCACGGCCATCACCACCGCGCGCGCGGTGTTCGGGTACTTCCTGACGAAGTCGCCGGTGGTGCCGAGCACCTTCTCCGGATGGTCGCGCCAGATGTCCTGCGTGGTCACCGCGGTGACGCCGATGCCGTCGATGATCGCGCGGTGGTTCCACGGTTCGCCGACGCAGAAGCCGTCCATGTTGCCGACCCGCATGTTGGCCACCATCTGCGGCGGCGGCACGGTGATCGCCTTCGCATCCTTGAACGGATTGATGCCGGCCGACGCGAGCCAGTAGTACAGCCACATCGCGTGCGTGCCGGTCGGGAAGGTCTGCGCGAAGGTGTATTCGCGCCCGTCATTTCCAGGATGGGCGGCCATCACCTTGGCCAGACTCGCGGCGTCCACCGCGCCCTTGTCGGCCAGCTTCTTGCTCAACGTGATCGCCTGGCCGTTGTTGTTCAGCGTCATCAGCACGGCCATGTCCTTCTTCGGGCCGGCGACGCCGAGGTGCACGCCGTAGATCAGGCCGTACAGCACGTGCGCCATGTCGAGCTCGCCGTTGACCAGCTTGTCGCGCACGCCGGCCCAGCTGGCTTCCTTGGTGGGGACGATCTTCACGCCGTACTTCTTGTCGAAGCCGAGCACCGACGCCATCACGACGCTGGCGCAGTCGGTCAGCGGGATGAAGCCGATGCGCACCTCGTCCTTCTCGGGCTTGTCGCTGCCCTGCGCCCAGGCACGCGTGCCCGGCGCGCCGGCTGCCGTCGCGCCGATGATCGACGCCGCCTGCAGCAGCCGGCGACGCGAGAGATCGGGCGCTGCGGCGCGGCCGGTGCGTGTGTTCGAGCGATGCATGGTGTGGCCCTTTCCCTGCAGTGATGACGGATCCGAAAACGACAAGGCGCCCGACGTCGTGCCCTTCCTATGGCACGCCGATCGGACGCCTTTGTCCCGAACCGCGACGGTTCCTAGTTCATGACAACACGGCTCGCCGTTGAGCCGCCCTCGATGCGTCGCAAGTGCCGTGCCATGCGAATCCACGCGGAAACCGCGGCCTGCCCCCAGCTGGCGCACCAACTTTGCGTGTCCCGATGGTGCGGCGCACCAAGACGCGGCGGCATCGCCCGGGCGCGACGCGTGTCCATCAGGCCAACAGATCACCCAACTCCAGCAACCGGCGCGACACCTCGCCGATCGTCAGGCCCTGATTCATCGCCGTACGCCGCAGCCGCGCATAGGCCTCGGGCTCGCTCAGCTGATGGCGCGAGATCAGCAAGGCCTTGGCGCGATCGATCACCAGCCGGGCACGCTCACGCTCGAGGCCGCGCGCCGCCAGCGCGCGCAACTGGCGTTCGTGTTCGAAGCGCGCCAGCGCGACGTCAATCACCGGCCGCACTCGCTCGGCCGCCAGGCCGGCCACCACATAGGCCACCACGCCCTGCGCCACCGCCTCGCGCACATGCGCTGGATTGTGCTCGTCGGTGAACAGCACGATCGGCCGCGGCGCCTCGCGCGTGGCCCACACCACATGCTCGATCGCGTCGCGTGCGCCGCTCTCGGCGTCGACCACCAGCACGTCGGGCGCCAGCATCGCGAGCGCTTCGGTGAGCCGCACACCGGCCGCCAGCACGCCGGCGACGTGATAGCCCGCGGCGCGCAGGCCGCCCACCAGCAGGCGCAGCCGATCGGCCTCGGCCCAGCTGTCCTCGTCGTCGAGGTCGGGCACCGTGGCCGCGGCGGTGATCACCGCGAGCGTCAGATCGTGGCTGCTCACGGCGTGTCCGCAGCAAGATGCGCACCACGCCGCGCGCTTGGTTACCGCGCGGTTACCGCGTCAGCTTGATCAGGTCCCCACGCTCGTCAGCGTTCGGCATGCGGCACCGGCGACAATCGCACGCGACAGGCGGCGGCACGCCGCCGCAATGACGTCGGGGCATCCATGGTTTCGAGGAAGAAGGCCGTCGAGCTGCTCGCGCGTGCATCCCGGCTGCGCGAGTCCGGGCAGCCCGTGGAGGCTGCAGCGATGTACAGGAAGGTGCTTCGCACCAACCCGGCCAGCGTTGATGCACTCTACTTGCTCGGCACGCTGCTCGCCGAGTCGGGCGACCTGGCTGGCGCTCAGGGCTACCTTCTCCAAGCGCACCGCCTGCACCCCACCAGTGACCTGATCATGGGCAACCTGGGCACGCTGTCGCGGCTCCAGGGCGATCTGCGGGCCGGTATCGAATGGTACGAGCGCGCGCTGGCCGTCGCCTCCGACAACCCTGTCATCACCGCCAATCTGGGTTCCGCGTACCTCACTGCGGGGCGCGACGCGGACGCGGAGCCGCATCTGCGCCGTTACTTGGCGCGGCACCCGGACCACTTCGCGGCGCTGTGCCTGCTCGGTGATGCACTGCGTGGGCAGAAGCGGCTCGATGAGGCGGCCGCGCAGTACCGCCTCGCGCTGGCCATCGATCCCGGCTCCATCGAGGTGCGGCACGCGCTCGCCGCATGCACCGGGGAAGCCCCGGAGCTTGCGCCGGCGTCATACGTGCGCAAGGTGTTCGACACGTACGCGCCCAGCTATGACGAGCACTATGCTGCCGCCCTGGAGTCGAACGGGCCGCGCAGGGTGCGCGAGACGATCGAGCGACGGTTCGCCGGACGCCAGGACGTGCGAGCGCTGGACCTCGGCTGCGGCACCGGGCTGGCCGCCGCCGCGCTGCGCCCGATCTGCGCGCGCGTCGTCGGCGTTGACGTGTCGCCGGCGATGCTCGCCGTTGCGCAGCGCAAGGCGCTCTACGACGAGCTGGTCGAGCGCGACGTGCTCGAATACCTGCGCAACGCGGCCCAGACCTTCGACCTGATCGTCGCCCAGGACGTCTTCCCGTACTTTGGCGCCCTCACGCAACCGTTGCACGCCGCCCGGCGCGTCGCCGCACCCGGCGCGGTCCTGGTGTTCACGCTCGAATGTGCCAGCACCGGCGATTGGCGTCTCGGCCCCGGCGTTCGCTATGCGCATTCGGAAACGTACGTGCGCCGCGAGGCGGCGCAGACCGGCTGGAACGTCCTCACCGTGGAGGGCTTCCCGTTTCGGCGCGAGCAGGAAAGCTGGACGCCAGGCTGGCTGGTTGAACTCAGCCCATGAAACACGCCGCGCCCTGGGCTCCTGCGTTCGACGTTACAGCGTCAGCTTGCCGGCGAACACCACCGGCCCGGTGGGTGCGCCGGTCGGCGACCCGCCGGCGGGCTCCACACTGACCGCGAGCGCCGACGTGGCGCGCGCATCGAGCACGCCCCTGGGCAGGCGATCGCGCGCGATCACCGACACGCCACTGGCCGACACCAGCCCGAGCGAGCGCGGCGCGCCCTGCGGCGGCACGGCCCATAGCTCGAGCACGCGGTCCGGCTGGATCGACACCGGTGTCAGCGGCCGCGCCACCAGCGCGCGCCCGTCGGCATTGAAGCTGGCGACGAAGGTGCCGCCGCCTTGCGGCGCGTCGCCGGTGGCTTGCAGCACCACGACGATCGGCGGCGCCTGCTCGCCTGGCATCGTGGCCAGCAGCGCGAAGGCCAGCGCCGCGGTCGTGGTCACGCCCGACAGCGTTCGCCAGACGGACAGCCGCTGCCACCACGATGGCGCGCGCTGGGCCTGCTGCAGCGGCCACAGGCGCTGCTCGATGCGTCGCCACACCCGCGGCGGCGGCACCTCAGGGACGACCGCAGCCGTCAGCGGCAGCAACCGGTCCTGCCAGCGCCGCACGGCCTGGCGCAACTCGGCGTGCGCCGGCAGCAATGCTTCGAAACGCCGCCGCGCGCGGCCGCGCAGCGTGCCGGCCACGTATTCGGCGGCCAGCGCATCGGCGCGATCGGGGCGGGCGTAGTCCATGTCAGCTCTGCGCAGTGGCGTCGCGCTGCGCGGCGCGTTCGAGGCATTCCTTCAGGGCCGACAAGGCGCGGCGCACCCAGCTCTTCACGGTGCCCAAAGGTTGGCGCAGGTGCTCGGCGACCTCGGCGTGCGACAGGCCGTCGTAGAACGCCAGTGCGAGGCTTTGCCTCTGCACCGGGCTCAGGCCCTTCATGCAGGCGCTGAGTTGTCGGGCATCGCTCGCCTGCTCGAGCAACTGGGCCGGACCGGGTGCCTCGTCGGTGAGCTGCTGATCGAGGCTCGGGCGGTCGTCGTCGTCATCGTCGCGGTGCACGCTTTCGAGCCGCGGCTGCGTCTGCGCGCGCCGCAGGCTGTCGATGGCCTTGTTGCGCGCGATGCTGGTCAGCCAGGTCAGCGGTTGCGATTGCGCGGCATCGAAGCTGCCGATCGCCTTCCAGGCGCTCACGTAGACCTCCTGCAGCAGGTCTTCGGCCAGCGCGCGGTCGCGCTGGATGCGCAGCACCACGGCATACAGGTGGCCGCTGGTCAGGTCGTACAGCTGCGCGAAGGCGCTGCGATCGCCGAGCGCCGCGCGCGCGATCAGCTGCGCAAGATCGCGGCTGCGCTCGCTCCACTGGCTGCGGTCGGCGCGGATCATCGTTCGAACGGCTCCCATCGTTGGCCTGCCTACAATGCGCGCCCATGCAGCGCGCTCACGAGTACATCCTCAGGCTGTCGTGCCGCGACACGACCGGCATCGTTCATGCCGTCTCGGGGCTGTTGTACCAGGGCGGCTGCAACATCGTCGATTCGCAGCAGTCTGGCGATGTCGATGGCGACGACGCCACCGGATTGTTCTTCATGCGCGTGCATTTCCGTGCGCCGCTGCAGCTGAGCGACGTGGCCACGCTGGAGCGGCAGTTCGGCCACGCGCGACAGCAGTTCGGCATGACGCTGGCGTTCCACGCGCTGGTGGCGCGGCCGCTGACACCGGTGTCCAACCGGCCGGACCGCGTACGCGAGCTTCGGGCCGTGCCGCCGCAGGGCGCGCAGCGCTCGCTCGGGCCGGTGCCGGCCAGTGGTGTGTCGGTGGTCGCGCGCCAGCGGCTGCCCGATGGCCACAAGACGGTCGTCCTCCGCTAGCGCGAGACCATGCCGCACGCCAAGCCGCGCACCGCCCACCTCGTCGCCTCGCCCGACGACGTGGAGGCGCAGTTCTACGACGCGCTGCGCGAAGGCGATCTCGACAAGCTGATGGCGATCTGGTCCGACGACGACGAGATCGTCTGCGTGCACCCCGGCGGCCCCCGGGTGGTCGGCGCGCGGGCGATCCGCGCCTCGTTCGAGGCGATCTTCGCCAACGGCGGCGTGCCCGTGCAGACCGAGAACGTGCGCCGCGTGCGCTCGCTGGACGCGGCGATCCACAACCTGATCGAGTCGGTGCTGGTGACGTCGACCGACGGCGCCGAGCGCGCCAGCATCATTGCCACCAACGTGTTCGTGAAGACCGCGCAAGGCTGGCGCCTCGTGGCGCACCACGCCAGCCCGGGCGACGCGAACGAGGCGATCGATTCGACCGATCCGCCCTCCACACTGCATTGATGGCTGCCAACTCGAGGCACCCGATGGCCGGCGGGCGCTACCGCGCGCCCTGGTGGCTGCCCGGCGGGCAGGCCCAGACGATCTGGCCCGCGCTCGCGTCACGCCGCCCTCCGGGGCCGACGCCGGCGCTGCGGCGCGAGCGCTGGACGGCGCCCGACGGCGACTTCGTCGACGTCGATTTCCTCGACGGCGGCGACGCCGCGGCACCGATGCTGGTGCTGTTTCACGGGCTGGAAGGCTCGTCGCAGAGCCACTATGCCCAGGCCTTCGCCCATTGGGCGCAGCGCGCCGGCTGGCGCACGGCGCTGCCGCACTTTCGCGGCTGCTCGGGCGAGCTGAACCTCGGCCCGCGCGCCTACCACTCGGGCGACTTCGAGGAGGTGGGCTGGCTGCTGGCGCGTCTGCGCGAGCGCGCCGGCGTCGCGCTGCATGTGGCGGGCGTTTCGCTCGGGGGCAACGCGCTGCTGCGCTGGGCCGAGGAGGCCGGCGACACCGCTGCCGCGACGGCGCGCGCGGTGGCCGCGGTCTGCTCGCCGGTCGACCTTGCCGCCGGCGGGTACGCGATCGGACGCGGCTTCAACCGGCAGGTGTACACGCGCATGTTCCTGCGCACGATGAAGCCCAAGGCGCTGGCCAAGCTGGCCCAGCACCCGGGCCTGTTCGACCGCGAGCGGCTGCTCGCCGCGCGCGATCTCTACGAGTTCGACAACATCTTCACCGCACCGCTGCACGGCTTTCGCGACACCGACGACTACTGGGCGCGCGCCTCGGCCAAGCCGCACCTGCACCGCATCCGCATTCCGGCGCTGTTGCTGAACGCCCGCAACGACCCGTTCGTACCGGCCGGCAGCCTGCCCGGTCCGCACGAGGTGGGCCGCCACGTCACGCTGTGGCAGCCGGCGCAGGGCGGGCACGTGGGATTCCCGCACGGCGCGTTCCCGGGCCACCTGATGACCCTGCCCGAGGCCGTGATGGGCTGGATGCGCGGGGCCGTCTGAGCTAAGGTCGGCCGCATGGACGAGATCGTCAAGGCCGCGCTGAAGAAGTGGCCCTCCGTGCCGCACTGCCTGGGCTGGCTGGCGCTGGACGCCCGCGGCGACTGGTACATGCGCGACGACCGCGTGCAGCGCGCCGGCCCCTTTCCGCGCGTGAAGGGCAGCCGCATCCGGCACGACAAGCTGATCGACTTCATCCAGCGCAACTACGAAAGCGACGCCGCGGGCTGCTGGTTCTTCCAGAACGGGCCGCAGCGTGTCTACGTGGAGCTCGAGGCCGCGCCGCTGGTGTGGCGCGTGATGTGGCAGGGCGATCGTCTCAGCGTGGTGGCGCACGACGGCCGCGCCGCCGGCAGCGTGGTGCCCTGGATCGACGAGCAGGGACGCCTGTTCCTGCAGGCCGACACCGGCTTCGGCATCGTGCACACGCAGGATATGGTGGACGCCGCGCGGGCGGTCGAATCGGGCCAGTGGCTGCCGCGCGAGCTGCCATTCGCCCGTATGCCGGCACAGTTCGGCTACGTGCTCAGCCCGCAGCAGCGCCTGTCGCTGCCTGCCTGACGGCCACGCAGCGGCCCGCGGGCCTTGCCGGACCATCACCACCTCGCACCGATGCACCCGACCTCCCCGCGGCACGCGCGATGGCCGCTGTGGCGGGCTATACGCAGCGCCCGCGCATGCGGATGCGCCCGAGTGGCGGCGTCGAATCCCGGCAAACGAAACGGCCGACCCGTGGGCCGGCCGCCGGCCGCCGTGCCGGCTTGCGCTACTTGGCAGCGGTGACGGCCGGAGCCGGTGCCTTGGGTTCTTCGAGCTTGCCGCCGCCCTTGTTGGCCAGGTAGACCACCGCGCGGCCGATCTCGAAGTCGCTGAAATCGCCGCCGCCTTGCGCCGCCATGTTGCCCTTGCCCTTCAGCACCGAGGTCAGCAACGCGTCGTAGCCGGTCTTGACGCGTGGCGCCCAGGCGGCCTCGTCGCCGACCTTCGGCGCGCCGGCGGCGCCGGTCAGGTGGCAGGCCGAGCACTGCGCCTGGAACACCTGCTCGCCGGACTTCATCGACTTCACGTCGTTCACGTCCTTGTACTCGACCGTGCCGACCTTCTGGATGCGGCGCGCCACCGCCTCGGCGGTCAGGCCATCGCTGCCGGCGGCGGGCTTGCGGTCCCAGGCGACGAAGTTGATCAGCATGATGATGATGACCACCGGCACCAGGAACGACGCGACGACGGTCGCAACCAGCTGCTTGGGCGTCTTGATGAAGCCTTCGTGCGATTCGTCGAATTCGGAATGCGTGGCGTCGCTCATGAACGGGACCTCGGGATGGATGCGAGAAGCTCTTGCTCGTCGTGCGTGGCTTTGCGTGCGCAAAGCCGGGCGATTATAGCGAGCGCCCTGTGTCCGACCGCAGCGCACGAAGGGCGCGCTGATAGAATCGCCGGCTCCATTCAGGCGCCCGTAGCTCAGTGGATAGAGTACTGGCCTCCGAAGCCAGGGGTCGCGCGTTCGATCCGCGCCGGGCGCGCCAGAACCGTGTCTCATCGCTGACGATGCTCTCGGCTGACAGCCGCAGAGGCGGATGCGCTGTCAGGTCTGCGCAGCCCTGCGCTCTCCCGCAGCCAGCCGCGCGCGCCCGTAGGTCAGCCACGCCCACAGGGCCTCCATCGGCCCGCGTTCGTGACGCTGGAGCCACCATGCACTCCACGGCACCTGCACCAGGAAGAAGATCGCCAGCGACAGCGCCAGCCCGGCGGCCGGGCCCATCTTCATCCACAGGTCGAAGCCCCAATGCCGGAACAGCGTGATGCAGATCGCCGTCTGCATCAGGTAGTTGGTCAGCGGCATGCGCCCGGCCAGCGCCCAGGGCCTGAGCCAGCGGCGGCCCGGTTCGGTGTGGGCCAGCCGCACGATGAGCAGCACGTAGAACAGCATCAACGACACGCGCGAGAGGCCGTAGCAGACGCTGCCCAGCACCTTGATCGGCGACGGGCCGGGCACGCGGTGGAGCTCGAAGATCACCGTGAACCCGACGCCGCAGGCCAGTCCGGCGGCCAGTGCCCACCACATCAGACGCCGGATCTGCGGCATCAGCTCGTCGGCGCGCTGCACCCAGCGCCGCCGGCCGGCGAGCACGCCGATGAGCATGGTCATGCCGAGCATCACGTACCAGCCGAAGGCGCCCCACAGGCTGAGCCAATCGCCGTAGAAGTAGGCCATCGTGCGCGCGTTCTGCTGCACCATGTCCCAGAAGCTGCCTTGCCCGTGGGCGATCTGGTCGGCCGCGTCGAGCGCTTGCTCCAGGCGCACGCGCTCGGCCACCATCTCCTTGGTCATCACCGCCACCCGAAGCATGCCGTTGAGCGCCGGGTACAGCAGACAGGCCACGATGAGGGCGACGATGCCGCGGTCGCTCACATGGCGCAACCCGAGCACGAGCACGATGCCGAGGATGGCGTAGTTGTGCAGCACGTCGCCGGGCCAGAACACGCCGGCGTGAATCACGCCGAAGGCCAGCAGCGCGAGCAGGCGCCGCAGGTACAGCCCCGTGGCATGCGCGGGGTCGCGCTGCTGCATGCGCTGGAACTGAATCGTGAAGCCGATGCCGAACAGCAGGCTGAACATGCTGTTGAACTTGCCGGAGAACATCGCCTCGCGCACATGCTCGGCCATCTGGTCGACCCGGCCGGGCCACAGGTGCGAACCATCGGCCTCGGCGAAGAACGAACTCGAGAATCCGGGCATGTTCATGATGAGGATGCCCATCAGCGCGAAGCCGCGCACGATGTCGAGCGTGGGGATGCGCTCGGCAACGGGCAGGGCGACGATTGGCGCTGCGTCGGTCACTGCCCTCATGACGTTCTCCAGCGTGTGGCTGTGCGGTCGATGCTACTGCGCGTGCAGTGCGCGCACATCCCACACTTCGCAGTCGTCGCCGCGAGGATTGCAGTTGGCGCTCAGAGCCGCTGGGCTCGCACCCTCGGTGCCGTGCACGCGGGCGATCGCCTGTGCCGTTGACTTGCCGTCATCTTCGCGACGCCGGCACTTCGGCAGGCGATGGTCGTCGCGCGCAGGTCAGTAGGTTTCCAGGTGCAGCCGGCCGTCGCGCTTCAGCCCCGCCCCCACGGCATCCCAATCCAGCCCGGCCTGCTGGGCGATGTCGTGCAACGCCAGCACGACGCCGTCTTCCATGCTCTTCAGTCCGCAAACAAAGAAGTAGCTGTTGCCGTCGGCCAGCAGCTTGCCCAAGTCCGCGGCGCGCTCGCGCATCGCGTCCTGCACGTACTTCTTCGGCTGACCCGGCGTGCGGGAGAAGGCGAAGTTGATGTCGATGAAGTCCTTGGGCAGGCTCTGCAGCGGGCCGAAATAGGGCAGCTCCTCTTTCGTTCGCGCACCGAAGAACAGCATCAGCTTGCCGCTTTCGAACTTGCCCGATTGACGCAACCTGCGGCGCCACTCGGTCATCGCCCGCATCGGCGCCGAGCCGGTGCCGGTGCAGATCATCACGATGTGGCTCCTGGGGTGGTTGGGCATCAGGAAGCTGGCGCCGAACGGCCCGATCACCTGCACCTTGTCGCCGACCAACAAGTCGCACATGTAGTTGCTCGCGACGCCGCGAACCGGCCGGCCCTGGTGATCCTCGAGCACGCGCTTGATGGTCAGCGAGATGTTGTTGTAGCCCGGTCGCTCGCCATTGCGCGGGCTGGCGATGGAATACTGCCGCGGATGATGCGCACGCCCGTTGGCGTCGGCGCCCGGCGGCACGATGCCGATCGACTGGCCCTCCAGCACAGGAAACGGCGTGCTGCCGAAATCGAGCACGATGTGGTGGGTGTCGTACTCCTTGCCGACCTCGGTGACGCGGACGTTGCCGGCCACTGTGGCGGTGATGGTCTTCTCGGCGGCCTTCGGTCCGTACAGATTGGTGTACGGGTGCGCCGCCGACCACGGCGGGATCGTGGCACCGAACTGCGCACTGTGGAACGCTGCCTCGCCGGACGCTGCGGCCGGAAGGCTTGGCGCCTCGGGCTCGACTTCGGGCCCCGCGCCATCCTGGACGCCGGCCTCGGCGAACTGCTCGCTGCTGAGTTCGGCTGGAAGCGAGTCCCACAGCAGCTGCTCGGCCGTGCTGTAGGCGCGCAACTTGGGCATCGTGCGCCAGTTGTCGATCGAGCCGGTGGGGCACGGCGAGATGCAGTCCATGCACAGGTTGCATTTGGCGGCATCGACCACGTAGTTGCGTGAGTCGTGGGTGATCGCCTTGACGGGGCAGATCGACTCGCAGGTGTTGCAGCGGATGCAGATTTCCGGATCGATCAGATGCTGCTTGATCACCGTGATCTCACTCTGGTCCACAGCTCGTCTCCGTTTTAGCTTGTCAAGTGACCGCCGCGGCACCGGCTCCGCCGGGCCGCTGGGGGTGCCGGCCGGCAAGCATGCCGTTCGGCCTTCGCGGGCGAGGAACAGTCCGCAGGGACTGTTCCCCGTCGCCGCTCAGCCCCCTCGAGGGGGAGCGGCGCAGCCGCTCGGGGGTGGTCAATTGAACCGCACGTACGCGAAGTCCACCGGCTGGCGGTTGATGCCCAGCGCCGGCGGCGCAATCCAGTTGGCGAACTTGCCCGGCTCGACGACGCGGCCCATCAGGCCCGCGACGAACGCGCGGTCGGCACCGCTGGGCAGCCACTGGTCGACCTTGGCGTTCCACTCGGCTTCGTTCACCACCCTGCCGTCGGGCGCCACCTTCACGCCGGCCAGCGCGCCGATGTTGCGGTGGAAGGCCTTGTGCGGCGTCTTCAGACGGAACGCAATGCCGGCTTTCTCGATCACCTTGTTCCAGCGTTCGACACCGCCGACGCTGTCCTTGATGTAGTCGTCGCGCAGCACCTCATTCAGCGCGTTGAGCATCGGCACCTGTCGTTCCACCAGTTGCCCGCCCTGCACCGCCAGCACCTGGTAGGTCTGGCCGCGCAGCCGATGGTCGTCGGTGCGCTTGCCTTCTTCGTAGCGACCCTTCAGGCCGGTGCTGTAGAAGGTGGCGGCGTTGCTGCTTTCGTCGGCACCGAACAGGTCGATGGTGACGCTGAAGTGGAAGTTCAGGTAACGCTGCAGCGTCGGCAGATCGATCACGCCGGCGGCGCGCAGCTTGGCCGGGTCGTCGGTCTTCAGCTCGTTCATCATCTGGCAGGTGCGCTGGATGACGCGGCTGACGCCGGATTCGCCGACGAACATGTGGTGCGCCTCCTCGGTGAGCATGAACTTGGTGGTGCGCGCCAGCGGGTCGAAGCTGCTCTCGGCCAGCGCACAGAGCTGGAACTTGCCGTCGCGGTCGGTGAAGTAGGTGAACATGAAGAAGCTCAGCCAGTCCGGCGTCTTCTCGTTGAAGGCCTGCAGGATGCGCGGGTTGTCGGCATTGCCGCTGCGGCGCTCGAGCAGCGCCTCGCCCTCCTCGCGGCCGTCGCGGCCGAAGAACTTGTGCAACAGGTACACCATCGCCCACAGGTGGCGACCTTCCTCGACGTTCACCTGGAACAGGTTGCGCAGGTCGTACAGGCTGGGGGCGGTGAGGCCGAGGTGGCGCTGCTGCTCCACCGACGCCGGCTCGGTGTCGCCCTGCGTGACGATGATGCGGCGCAGGTTGGCGCGGTACTCGCCGGGCACGTCCTGCCACGCGTCTTCGCCCTGGTGGTCGCCGAAGTGGATCTTGCGATCCTTCTCGCCGGGGTTCAGAAAGATGCCCCAGCGGTAGTCGGGCATCTTCACGTAGCCGAACTGGGCCCAGCCCTGCGGATCGACGCTCACCGCGGTACGCAGGTAGACGTCGAAGTTCTGCGAGCCCTCGGGACCCATGTCGTTCCACCAGTTCAGGTAGTTCGGCTGCCACTGTTCGAGCGCACGCTGCAGCGTGCGGTCTTCGCTCAGGTTGACGTTGTTGGGGATCTTTTCGCTGTAGTTGATGGTGCTCATCTCGAATCCGATCGTTGAAGTGCTGTGGCCTCACCGGGCGGACGCCGCGGATCCGGCATTGCCGGGCCGTCGGCGCCGCCCTCGAGAGGGGAGGCGGCCGTGAGGCCGCTATGGGGTGGTCGTCAAACCCTGTTCCAGTCGAAGGCGGCCTTGTCGCCCTTGCCGTAGACCTTGAGTGCGCCCTTCTCGCCGACCGCGTTCGGACGCTGGAAGATCCAGTTCTGCCACGCGGTCAGGCGACCGAAGACGCGCGTGAACATGTTCTCCGGGCCGTTGAAGCGCAGGTTGGCCTCCATGCCGGTCAGCGCATCGGGGCTCATCGCGACACGCTCCTCGATCGCGATGCGCGTTTCGTCGGGCCAGTCGATGTCGTCGGGGTTGCTCGTCACCAGGCCGAGGGCGAACGCCGCGTTGGCGTCGAGCGCCTGGCCGGCCTTGGCACGCACCGCTTCGAGCGCCGGCTGCTCGTTGTAGAAGCGGCGCTGCAGGCGGCTTTGCCCGGTGACCATCGGGTACAGGCCGAAGTTGGCCTCGCCCACCGTCAACCTGGGCGCCTTGCCGGCGTCGTGGGGCAGTGCCAGGTGGTAGCTGCGATCGCACGCCAGTGCCAGCTCGAGGAACGACCCGGCGAAGCAGGAGCCGGGTTCGATCAGCGCGAACAGGCTGCGCGACGAAACGTCGAAGCGGCTGAAGGTGCGGCGCAGCAGCCCGATGGTCTCGCGGACGAGCCAGTGGTTCTGGTTCGCCAGCAGCGTGGCGTCCATCGCGAGCACCGCGGCGGCGTCGCCCTCGGTCTTGATCAGCCAGGTGCCGATGTCGAGCTCATTGGTGCGCATCGACAGGATGGCGTCTTCGAGCTCGCGTGCCAGTGCGAGCGGGAACCAGGCGGCGCCGGCCGCTTCGATCGCGACCACGTCGGTCGGTTGCTGGCCGGGTGGGCCTTGCACGGTGAAGGTGGCGACGCGCTTGGCGCGGTCGATCTCGACCGACACATGGGGATAACGCAGCGCGTCGGCCTCGATCGTGCGCTCGAGCGGCGTCAACTTCACGCCCCTGCCGTCGGCCGGGCGGTCGCTCTGGCGCGCCAGCTGCAGCGCGCGCTCCTGAACCTTCTGCGCGAAGACCTGCGGCTTGGCGATGTCATCCACCAGACGCCAATCCTTGGCCTTCTGTCCGCGCACGCCTTCGGTGGTGGTGCAGAAGATGTCGGCCAGATCATGGCGGACATGGCGCTTGTCGGTCACGCGGGTCAGGCCACCCGTGCCGGGCAGAACACCCAGCAGCGGCACTTCCGGCAGGCTGACCGCACTGCTGCGATCGTCGACCAGGATGATTTCGTCGCAGGCCAGCGCCAGCTCGTAGCCGCCGCCAGCGCAGGCGCCGTTCACCGCGGCCAGGAACTTCAGTCCGCTGTGCTGCGACGAATCTTCCAGGCCATTGCGGGTTTCGTTGGTGAACTTGCAGAAGTTCACCTTCCAGGCGTGGCTCGAAACGCCCAGCATGAAGATGTTGGCGCCCGAGCAGAACACCTTGTCTTTCAGACTCGTCACGACCACGGTGCGGACCTCGGGGTGTTCGAAACGAATCCGATTGATGGCGTCGTTGAGTTCGATGTCGACGCCCAGGTCGTAGCTGTTCAGCTTGAGCTTGTAGCCAGGACGCAGGCCGGCGTTCTCGTCGAAGTCCGCGGCCAGCGTGGCCACCGGCCCTTCGAACTTCAGCTTCCAGTGCTTGTACTGCGATGGATCGGTCTGGTAGTCGACGCGAGACGGTTGGTTCATGGGGTCTCCTGAATCAGCAGTAAAGTGCGCTTATGCGATGTTCTTGCTAGGCATAATAATGCCTATATACGATCGAAGCAAGCAGTTTTATGCATGTTTACACGGACATTCACTTTGCCACGCCGAGTGCCTCGCGGACCATGGCACTCAGTTTCCGGAAAGTCTCCTCGAGCGGCTGGTCGCTGGTGTCCAGGCGCATCTCGGCCTTCGAATAGAAGGCGGCGCGTCCAGCGAGGATGCCCTTCAGGTCTTCCATGGCCTCCTTGCTGGCGGCCATTGGCCGCATATCGCCTTGCGCCGCGACGCGTTTCATGTGGTCCTGCGGGTCGGCGTACAGCCACACCGTGGTGCAGTGGGCGAGCAACAGGTTGAAGGTGGCCGGGTCGGAAACCAGCCCGCCCGGGATGGCGATCACGGCCTCGGGGTAGATCTGGATCGACTCCTCGAGGGCCCGTCGCTCATAGCGACGATAGGCGTTTTGGCCGTAGAGCGCCTGGATTTCGCTGATCGTGCAGCCGGCGAACTGCTCGATCTGGCGGCTCAGCTCGACAAACGGAAAGTCGAGTTCCTCGGCCAGCATCCGGCCCAACGTGGACTTACCCGCGCCGCGCAAGCCGATCAATGCCACGCGCGAGCTTCGCGTCGAGGCGCCGCGCCCATGGGCACCACCGGTGCCCAGCAGCTCGCCAATCGACTCGCGGACCCGGCGCAGCGTGGCTTCGTCGCGCTGCTCGAGCATCTCGCGAATCATCAGCCACTCCGGCGATGACGCGGTGGCATCACCCAGCAGTTCGGCGAGCGTGCATTGCAGCGCCTGGGTCACCTGAAGCAACACCAGGATCGACGCGTTGCCGACCCCGTACTCGAGGTTTGCCAGGTGGCGCTCGGATACATCGGCGCTGCGCGACAAGGCCTTGCGGGTCATGCCTCGACGTGATCGCAACGCGCGGACGCGTTCACCCAGACTCACCAGGAACGGGTGCTTGGCAGCGCCGGCAATGGTGGGGTCGTCGGTCGCGCGGCGCTCGACGGCGGCCGTCGCTGCAGAGCCATCGCGGCGAACCCGCGGCTCAGCGACCCCGGCACCCGGCACCGTGGAGCCAGCTGCTGACTCGCGCATACGCATCATATTGCTCGACATCGCCTTGATGAGGTTCTAACGTGCAGCTAGGCACAATACTGCAGCCGAATCGGTTCGGCAAGTCCGACTGTCCAGCGCAGCATCGACCTGCCCGCCTTCCTAAGCCGGATCGATGCCGCGCAACCGCGAAGATTCGGGCAGGCGCCGGCCCATGCCCCGGCGCGCTGCGGCGCCGGTCAATCGACGATGGATTGCGACACCAAGTCTTTCATCATGCGACGATAGCCCGCGCGCAACGGGCTCGGCGCCTGCGTCATGTAGACGGCGCAGACCTGCTCCTTCGGCTCGGCCCAGAAGAAGGTGCCGGCATAACCGGCCCACATGAACTCGCCGGCCGAGCCCTGCACCGCGGCGTTGCCGTCGGCGGGTCGCACCAGGAAACCCAGGCCGAAGCTGTAGCCGGGCGAGCCCAGCAGCAGCATGCCCGGGTTGAACGTGGTGTTGATGCCGGCCAGGTGGTCCGTGGTCATCATGCGCACTGTCGTGCGCGACAGGATGCGTGCGCCGTCGAGCTGGCCGCCGTTGAGCATCGCCTGGCAGTAGCGCAGGTAGTCGCCTGCGGTGCTGACGCCGCCGGCGCCACCCGAGTCGTTGCCCGGCAGCTTGCTGATGTCGACGAGCTTGTTGTCCACGCCGGTGGCCGGGTCCTTGGCAAACGGCTCGGCGACGCGGGGCAGCTTGGCCGCAGGCACCATGAACCCGCTGTCCGCCATCTTCAGCGGACCGAACATGCGCTCCTGCAGGAAGTCGCCCAGGCGTTTGCCGGACACGGCCTCGATGACGCGCCCCTGCACGTCGACCGACAGGCTGTACTCCCAGGTCGTGCCCGGCTGCTGCGCCAGCGGCGCCTTGCCCAGCGCCTCGGCCATCTGCGGGCCGGGCAACTCGCGCGCGTCGAAGTCGAGCGTGGGCTTGTAGACGCCCGCCTTCACGTAGGCCTCACGCACCAGCGTGTTGCGCGTGAGTTCACCATAGGCCACGCCCGAGGTGTGGCGCAGCAGGTCGTAGATCGTCGGCTCACGGTTGGCCGGCACCAGCCGGTTGTTCACGGCGCCCGTCACCGGGTCCATGCTGGACACGCTGACCATCGGGGCCTTGAACGACGGCAGGAACTTCGACACCGGGTCGGTGAGTTGCAACTTGCCGTCCTCCACCAGCATCATCAGCGCGGTCGAGACCAGCGGCTTGGTCATCGAGTAGATGCGGAAGATCGAGTCTTCCTTCATCGCGCCGCCAGTGGCGTTGTTCAGGCCACCGAAGGACTGCGCATAGACCAGCTTGCCGTTGCGCGCGACCATCACCACCGCGCCCGGCAGCCGCTTGTCGGCCACCTCCTGCTGCAGCGCGGCGGTCAACTTGCCCAGCCGTTCGGTGGACATGCCCACCGACTCCGGGCTCGCCTTCGGCAGCGGCTGCGCGGCGGCAATCGTGGTCCAGACCGCAGCGATGGCCGCCATCGCGCCGATGGCCAGACGGCCACGAATCTCGAAGCACTGCATGCTCGGTCTCCTGACGGGGTCGTTGTGGGAAGGGTCAATCTACCGCCGTCAGGCCGCGGCGAACACCGGCACAAACACCCTGGTGGCGGTCAGGTCGCCAGCGGCTCGGCCGGTGCCGCCAACAGCTGCGCCGGCGCAAGCTGCATCCGCTGTTCGCGGGCGGTCGATCAGTCGCTGTGTTCTTCGCGCCAGAGCGTGTACTTCAGCGTGGCCACCGAGCCGGCGATGATGCCGGCCACGGCGATGAACGATCCGATCGCCAGCGTCGAAATGCCGCTCAATCCCTGGCCGATCGTGCAGCCCAGCGCCGTGACGCCGCCGAAACCCATCAGCACCGCACCCACCAGCTGCTGGCGCAAGTCGGCCAGCGACGCGAAGCCCTCCCAGCGAAAGCTGCGCGAGGCCAGTGCCACCGCCGCCGAACCGAGCACCACGCCCACCACGCTGGCGATGCCGAAGGTGATGTGCAGCGACTTGTCGGTCCACAACAGCAGCAACTCGAGTCCGTAGGCGAGCGGTCCGACGAAGCTCATCGACTCCAGCGTGCGCGAATTGGTGGCGAAGTAGACGTCCTCCAGCGTGTCCGGGTTCTCGCCGAAGCCGAGATGGCCGCTGACGTACCAGCCGCCGACCACCAGGCTGCCGAGCGCCACCGCGCCGCCGATCTGCGTCAGGTTGGTTCGCGAAACGCTTGTCCTTGAACACGAACGCCAGCAGACCCAGCACGAGCGTGGCCGATGTGGCCAGCAAGGCCGTCTTGGGTGCCATGCCGGTGGCCCGCGACAGCGCGGTGGCCAGGCCCTGATCCTTCCAGCCGAAGTCGGCCAGGTTCGATCGCCACCGGGTCGAGCACAGCTGGCGCGCCACTGGCCGAACAGGCCCTTGAGCGTCATGTACGACGCGATGGCCACGAAGACCAGCACGACGATCGAGCGCACGCTGCCGCCGCCCACGCGCACCAGGTTCTTGTTGGCGCAGCCGCCGCCGAGCGTCATGCCGACGCCGAAGCAGACGCCGCCGACCAGCAGCGACAGCCACGACAGCGTCGGGCGCTGGGTCACGGCCTTCGACAGGTCGACCTGCCCGGTGTAGGCCAGCACGGCTCGCGCCGAGCACGGCCACCGCGATCGCCAGCAGCCACATGCGCATGCGGCCCCAGTGGCCCATGTTGACGATGTCCGACAACGCGCCCATGGTGCAGAAGTTGGTCTTGTTGGCGACCGCGCCGAAGACGAACGCCAGCACGAACCCGCCCCAGACGACGATCGTGGCCAGGTTGCTCGCGGCAGCGTTCATCACGATGCTCCTGTCGGCACGAGCGGGTTTCGTGCCACGAAGACCGGTTGCGCCGCGCGCGGGTCCCGGCGCGGCCGGATCACCTGGCCTCAGATGAACAGGCAGACGTCGGTCTCGCCGGCGAACTTCAGGAACGTCGCGGCGCCGCCGTACTCGATGCCGTCGATGAAGTCGCTCTTCTGGAAATCGAACAGATCCACCGTCATCTGGCAGGCGATGAACTTCACGTCGGCTTCCAGGCAGATCGAGCGCAGTTCCTCGAGCGAGGCCACGCCCTTCTTCTTCATCTTGGCCTTCATCATCATCGTGGCCATCGACTCCATGCCCGGCAGCATCTGCACCACCACCGGCATCGGCACCGGCATCGGCATGGCCGGGTTGGCCAGCGGGCTGATCTTGATGCCGCTCGAGGTCCTTGCGCAGCAACTGCAGGCCGTAGAAGGTGAAGAAGACCTGCACCTCCCAGCCCAGCGCGGCAGCGGTCGAGGCCAGGATCAACGGCGGGTACGCCATGTCCAGCGCACCCTTGGTGGCGATGATCGCCATCTTCTTCGCAGCCATGCGGCTCCTTTCGGATTGGACTGACGCTCAGGCCTTCTTGAGGAAGAAGACGTACTTGCTGTTCTCGGTGCCCGACGACAGCAGCGTGTGGCCGGTCTGCTCGGCAAAGGCCTGCATGTCGCACACCGAGCCCGGGTCGGTGGCGACCACGCGCAGCACCTGCCCGGACGCCATGTCGGCGAGCGACTTCTTCGTCTTGACGATCGGCAGCGGGCAGGCCAGGCCGGAGGCGTCGAATTCCTTGTCGTAGTTCATGCTGCTCTCCATGCGGGCGTGACCCGCGCCCAGTGCTCGACTGCCGAATCGGCAGCAGCCGCAACACATCGCCCGCGGCGCCGCTTCGCCATCTATTACCGCGGAGCGGGACGCTGACGTCTATTACCGCTATGGGTGATGGCTCGTAGCCCATGTGGGTAGTGTGGAGATGCGACTGCCAGCGCGACGATGAGCAAAGCGGTGGACGATCGCAACGACGGATTCGAGTCGGGAGGCATCGTCGAACCGAAGTATCCATCGAACTGCGATCCCCGCCATGCAAGGATGCCGCTTCATCGTGGTCGGTGCGCTGTCGCTGTTGCCGCTCGGCGCCGGCGCGGACGACCTCGCGCGCGCCGAAGAGATCGTGCAAGGCAAGTGCTTCATCTGCCACGGCGTGCAAGGAGAGAGCTCGAGCCCGGTTTTTCCGCGGCTGGCCGGACAGCACGCACAGTACATGGCGCGGCAACTGGCCGACTACAAATCGGGCCGTCGCAAGAGCGACACGATGCGCCCGATGGTCGAGGACCTGACTCCGGCGGAGTTCGCGGCGCTGGGGCGCTATTTCGAGTCGCGCCAGCCGATCGCCCACGCGGCCAACGATCCGGAGTTCGCGCAAGTGGGGCAGTTCATCTTCCGGCGCGGTAACCCGTTCTCGGGCATCCCGTCGTGCGCCAGCTGCCACGGCCAGAACGGATACGGCACCGACCTGCTGCCGCGCCTGGCCGGGCAGCACGCGTTGTACCTCGAGAACCAGCTGAAGAAATTCAACTCGCGCGAGCGCACGAACGACAACGCCGTGATGCACTCGATCGCCAGCAAGCTCACCGAGCTGGAAACGAAAGCCGTTTCGAGCTACATCAGCGGCATGAAGTAGTGCGCCCGTTGAGCCAAGTGGACACCGCGGATCCGGCTCCGCCGGGCCGCTGGTGTCGCCCCCTCGAGGGGGAAGCGGGCGTCGGCCCGCTTCGGGGGTGGGTCAGTCGCCAGCATGTCGGCCCAGATGTTGGTGGCCCAGGCCAGTGCGTTGCGGCCCTCGACCTGGTTGGCCGCCTGGCGATACGCCGCCCGAGCCCGGCACGGTCTTGAAGGTCTTCTCGGCCGCGTCGTACTGGTGCACCGAGGCGACGTGGATCACGTCGCGCGCGGTGACGAAGCTGTAGCAGGTGTTCATCACCACCGGCGCGCCGCTCACCGGCTGGCCCTTGAGCTGCTGGATGATGGCCGCGGCCGCCACCTTGGCATGCTGGTTGGCCATGTGGCCCGACTTGGGCATCGCCGGCGCCGAGAACGTCGCGTCGCCCAGCACATGGATGCCCGGCACCGCAGTGGATTCCATCGTCAGCCAGTTCACGCCGACCCAGCGGTTGTTCATGTTGACCAGCCCGGCCGTGCGCGCGATGTCGCCGGCACGCTGCGGCGGCACGACGTTGAGCACGTCGGCCTTGACGTCGTCGAACTCCAGCTTGGCGGTGCCGCTGGCGGCGTCGACCGCCTTCAGCTCGTTGTTGGGCCGGTACTCGACGATGCCCTTGTAGTGGTCGGCGAAGGCCTTCTCGAACAGCGCCTTCTTCGAGGTGATCTCCGGGTTGGCGTCGAGCACCAGCACCTTGGACTTCGGCTTGAACTGCTTGAAGTAGCTGGCCACCATGCACGCGCGCTCGTACGGGCCCGGGCGGGCAGCGGTACGGGCGCCTTCGGGATCGCCAGCGCGTAGACGCCGCCGTCGGCGCATCGCCTCGAGCTGGCGGCGCAGCGCCACGGTCTGCGGGCCGGCCTTCCAGCTGTGCAGGAACTTCTCCTGCGCAGCCGGCGTGGCGAGCCCGCCGACCTGGTCGAGCATGAAGTCCACGCCCGGCGAACGATCGCGCGGTCGTAGGGCAGCTTGCGCCCGTCGGCCAGTCGCACTTCCTTGGCCTGCGGATCGATCGCCACGACCTCGCCCTGGATGCGCTTGACGCCCATGGCGCTCCAGCCCGGCGTACGACGACCGTGATGTCGCTCATCTGCTTGTGGCCGCCGAGCACCAGGTTGGAGATCGGGCAGGAGACGAAGCTCGTCGTTGCGCTCGACCAGCGTGACGTCGACGTTGCCGCCCCACAGGCGCAAGTAGCGCGCCGCGGTGGCGCCGCCGAAGCCGCCGCCGACGATGACGACGCGGCCGATCGACGGACCGCCACCGAGGTTGGCGCAGCCCGCCATCGGCACGGCGGCCACTGCGGCCAGACCGGCGCCGAGCACGCGGCGGCGAGAGAAATGCGGTTGCCTGATTCATGGTCGGCTCCTCACTGCTTGGCCGGCTGCGCGGCGAAGTAACGCGGCAATCAGCTTGATCTGGTCGTCGGTGTAGCCCTTGGCGATCTGATGCATGATCGTCGCGGGCTGTGCGCCGCTCTTGAAGTCGTTGATCGCGGCGATGATCTTCTCGGCCGACACGCCGGCCAGCGCCTTGGAGTCACCACGCGCCTGGCCGTTGGTGCCATGGCAGTTGGCACAGGTGGCTGCCAGGTTGCGCCCCTGGTTCGCGTCCTGGGCCTGCGCTGGCGGCGTGGCCGCCGCCAGCAGCAGGGGCACGAGCACGGCAAGCCGGGCTTGCAGATTCATGTTTGTCTCCTCATCCAGTAGATCCAGTCGAAAGTTCGGCGCGTTGTGCGACGGACCCTCCGCGGGCACATGCCATTCTCGGCGCCGGTGAATGTCGCCGACATTGCTCGCTTGGGGTAGGGGCAAACCTGTAGCCGCCTGACCTCGCGCAAGTGTCCGACACTTTGTGCTGCTGCGCGTGACGCGCTATCGCGCTGCGCGCCGGCGCCTGGCCGGCGCGCGCTGGCTGCCGAAGATCGACGCCAGCTCGGCCTCGCCCTGCTCGAGCACGAAGTAGCGCAGCGCCTCCGCCGCCGGCGACAAGGTCTTGGCCAGGTTGTTCACGACATGCCAGCGCCGCACCACCGGCAGGCCCTCGACATCGGGCGTGGCGATCAGGCCCTGCTTGAGTTCGAGCGCGATGGTGTGCAGCGACAGCAGGCTGACGCCCATGCCAGCCATCACCGCCTGCTTGATCGACTCGTTGCTCGCCATCTCCATCACGACGCGCATGTCGAGGTGGTGCTCGCGGATGTATTCCTCCAGCGCCGCGCGGGTGCCCGAGCCGGGCTCGCGCACGATGAAGCCCTCATGCGCCAGCGCCAGCGCGGGCACATGATCCAGGCGCGTGAAGGGGTGGTCGACCGCCGTCACCAGCACATGCGGGTGCATCGCGAACGGTTCGGCGCGCGTGGCCCATTCCTTGGGCGGCCGCCCCATGATGGCCAGGTCGACCTCGTTGCGCTGCATCAGCTGCACCAGCTGCTCGCGGTTGCCCAGGCGCAGCCGCACCTCGATGCCGGGATGCTCGGCACGAAAACGCGCCAGCAGCCGCGGCACGAAGTACTCCGCCGTGCTGACCATGCCGATGGTCAGGTTGCCGCCCTGCAGCCCCTTGAAGCGGGCCACGGCGTCTTCGGCGTCCTTCAACACCGCCAGCATGCGTCGCACGTACGACAGCATGTACTCGCCCACCGTGGTCAACGCGATCTGCCGGCCCTGGCGGTCGAACAGCGGCAGGCCGACGTTGGCCTCGAACTCCTTGACCTGCATCGTCACCGCCGGCGGTGTGAGGTGCAGCTCGGCGGCGGCGCGCGAAAAGCTCAGATGTCGCGCCACCTCGGCAAAAACACGCAGCTGTCTGATGGTGACGTTCTTCATTAAGGTAAAGCTTAAGTCAAAGCAAACAATAACTGAATAGCTCTTATTTGAGTCAAAACTTATATTGAATCCGTCGCGCGCCGATCCGAGGTCGCGCCGCAGGAGCCGAGATGAACAAACCCGTGGAACAAGGCGTCATCACCGATGCCAAGACGCGCTACAGCGCCGGCGTTCTGAAGTACCGCCAGATGGGCTACTGGGACGCCGACTACGTGCCCAAGGACACCGACACGATCTGCCTGTTCCGCATCACGCCTCAGGAAGGTGTGGACGCCATCGAGGCCGCTGCCGCGGTGGCCGGCGAATCTTCGACCGCGACCTGGACGGTGGTCTGGACCGACCGCCTGACGGCCTGCGACAGCTATCGCGCCAAGGCCTACAAGGTCGAGCCGGCGCCCGGCAACCCGGGCCAGTACTTCGCCTGGGTGGCCTACGACATCATCCTGTTCGAGGAAGGCTCGATCGCCAACATCACCGCCAGCCTGATCGGCAACGTGTTCAGCTTCAAGCCGCTGAAGGCGGCGCGGCTGGAAGACATCCGCATGCCGGTGGCGCTGGTCAAGACCTTCAAGGGGCCGCCCACCGGGCTGGTGGTCGAGCGCGAGCGGCTCGACAAGTTCGGCCGCCCGCTGCTCGGCGCCACCACCAAACCCAAGCTCGGCCTGTCGGGCCGCAACTACGGCCGCGTGATCTACGAGGGCCTGAAGGGTGGGCTGGACTTCATGAAGGACGACGAGAACATCAACTCGCAGCCGTTCATGCACTGGCGCGACCGCTTCCTGTACGTGATGGACGCGGTGAACAAGGCAAGTGCGGCCACCGGCGAGGTCAAGGGCAGCTATCTGAACGTGACCGGCGCGACGATGGAAGACATCTACGAGCGCGCCGAGTTCGCCAAGCAGCTCGGCTCGGTGGTGATCATGCTCGACCTGATCGTCGGCTGGAGCGCGATCCAGAGCATGGCCAACTGGGCACGCAAGCACGACATGATCGTGCACATGCATCGCGCCGGCCACGGCACCTACACGCGGCAGAAGAACCACGGCGTGAGCTTTCGCGTGATGGCCAAGTGGCTGCGCCTGGCCGGCGTGGACCACCTGCACACCGGCACCGCGGTGGGCAAGCTCGAGGGCGACCCGATGACGGTGCAGGGCTACTACAACGTCTGCCGCGACAGCTACACCAAGAAGGACCTGCCGCGCGGCCTGTTCTTCGACCAGGACTGGTGCGACATGCGCAAGGTGATGCCGGTGGCCAGCGGCGGTATCCACGCCGGGCAGATGCACCAGCTGATCGACCTGTTCGGCGACGACGTGATCCTGCAGTTCGGCGGCGGCACGATCGGCCACCCGGCCGGCATCCAGGCCGGCGCGGTGGCCAACCGGGTGGCGCTCGAGTGCATGGTCAAGGCGCGCAACGAAGGCCGCGACATCAAGACCGAAGGCCCGCAGATCCTGCAGAAGGCGGCGCTGTTCTGCACGCCGCTGAAGCAGGCGCTCGACACCTGGAAGGACGTGTCGTTCAACTACGCGTCGACCGATACCAGCGACTACGCCGTCACACCCAACGTCGCCTGAAAGCGCCATCGCATCAGTGCAGGCTCATGTCGCGCAGCGACGTGATGCAAGCACTAAAGGAGCAATCAATCATGATGACCAACCCCACCGGCCGCATCACGCAGGGCCAGTTCAGCTTCCTGCCCGACCTGAGCGACGCCGAGATCACGATTCAGATCGAATACGGCCTGAACAAGGGCTACGCCTGGAGCGTCGAGTACACCGACGACCCGCACCCGCGCAACACCTACTGGGAGATGTTCGGCATGCCGATGTTCGACCTGAAGGACGCGGCTGGTGTGATGCAGGAACTGCACAGCTGCCGCAAGACCTTTCCGAACCACTACATCCGCATGATGGCCTTCGACTCGACGCGCGGCGTCGAGTCGATCGCGATGAGCTTCATCGTCAACCGGCCAACGAACGAGCCCGGCTTCGGCCTGGCGCGGCAGGAGATCGACGGTCGCCGCCTGCACTACACGGTGCACAGCTACGCGACCGACCGGCCCGAAACGCAGCGCTACGAAGGTTGAGATGACGACCCCCACGCTTACGGCGTTCGCTGCCCCCCGAGGCGGCGCTCAGTCGGCTCGGGAGCCCAGCGCCGACCGAGACGCCATGTTCCGCATCGCCCCCAGCATCCTGTCGGCCGACTTCGCCCGTCTGGGCGACGAGGTGCGCAAGGTCATCGCCGCCGGCGCCGACTGGATCCACTTCGACGTGATGGACAACCACTACGTGCCGAACCTGACCATCGGGCACTCGGTGGCACAGTCGCTGAAGAAGCATACGCAGCGCGCCGACGGCAGCTACGCACCGCTGGACGTGCACCTGATGGTGCAACCGGTCGACGCGCTGGCAGAACGCTTTGCCGAGGCCGGCGCCGACGTCATCAGCTTCCACCCGGACGCATCGACGCATGTCGACCGCACGCTTCAACTCATCCGCAACGCAGGCTGCAAGAGTGGGCTGGCCTTCAACCCGGCCGAGCCGCTCGATGTGCTGGAGTGGGTGATCGACAAGGTCGACCTGGTGCTGATCATGAGCGTCAACCCCGGCTTCGGCGGCCAGAGCTTCATCGAATCGTCGCTGCGCAAGGTCGAGCAGGCGCGGCGTCTCATCGACGCCAGCGGGCGCGACATCCGGCTCGAGGTCGACGGCGGCATCAAGGTCGACAACATCCGCCGCGTCGCCGACGCCGGTGCCGACACCTTCGTCGCCGGCAGCGCAATCTTCGGCCAGAGCGACTACCGGGCGGTGATCGATGCGATGCGCACCGCGCTGGACCGCGAACCCCGGCTCGAGGTCGCCGTCTGATGGCCACGCCGTTGTACTCGATCCCGGGTGCGGCGGCGCGCGAGCCTGCCGGCCCGGCCACACCGCCGACGGCCACCGCCAGCACGGTCAACGAGGTGCTGGCGCAAAGCCAGGTCGAGGCAGTGCTCGACGAGCTGGAGCGCGATCTGGTGGGTCTGGTCCCGGTCAAGCAGCGCATCCGCGACATCGCCGCGCTGCTGGTGATCGACAAGCTGCGCGCCGGGCATGGCCTGGCGGCGCAGTCGCCGTCGCTGCACATGAGCTTCACCGGCAACCCCGGCACCGGCAAGACGACGGTGGCGATGCGCATGGCCGAGATCCTGCATCGCCTGGGCTACGTGCGAAAGGGTCACCTGGTGGCGGTGACGCGCGATGACCTGGTGGGGCAGTACATCGGCCACACGGCGCCCAAGACCAAGGAGGTGCTGAAGAAGGCCATGGGCGGGGTGCTTTTCATCGACGAGGCCTACTACCTCTACCGCCCCGAGAACGAGCGCGACTACGGGCAGGAGGCGATCGAGATCTTGCTGCAGGTGATGGAGAACCAGCGCGACGACCTGGTGGTGATCTTCGCCGGCTACAAGGACCGCATGGACACCTTCTTCAAGTCCAACCCTGGCCTGAGTTCACGCATCGCGCACCACATCGATTTCCCGGACTACGCCGGCGACGAACTGCTGCAGATCGCCGACCGCATGTTGGCGGCGATGAGCTATCGCTTCGACGCCAGCGCACGGCAGGCCTTCGCCGAATACCTGCAGCGCCGCCTCGAGCAGCCGCACTTCGCCAACGCGCGCAGCGTGCGCAACGCGCTCGACCGCGCGCGTCTGCGCCAGGCCAGCCGGCTGTTCGCCGAGCGCGACCGCGCGCTGTCGCGCGACGACCTGACCGCCATCACCGAGGCCGACATCCGCGCCAGCCGCATGTTCGCCGCGCCGCAATGACCACACCGTAGGGAGACGACCATGCCGCTGTCGAAACGCTGGACGCTGACGCGCTACCTGATCGAGGAGCGCCGGCGCTACCCGCAAGCCAGCGGCGACCTGAACGCGCTGATCCTCGACGTCTCGCTGGCCTGCAAGGCGATCGCCCGCATCGTCGCCTTCGGCGAACTCGGCGATTCGCTGGCGCCGCCGCCGGCCGCGTCGGGCGGCGCCGTCAACGTGCAGGGCGAGGTGCAGAAGCCGCTGGACGTGCTGAGCAACGAGATCTTCGTGCGCATGAACGAGTGGAGCGGCCAGCTCGCCGGCATGGCCTCCGAAGAGATGGACGCAGCCGATGCAGATCCCGCCGACCTACACGCGCGGCAAGTATCTGCTGGCGTTCGACCCGCTCGACGGCTCGAGCAACATCGACGTCAACGTCTCGGTGGGCAGCATCTTCTCGGTGCTGCGCGCGCCGCAGGAGGTGGTCGACGGCGGCCGCGACGTCACCGAAGCCGACTTTCTGCAGCCCGGCGCGACACAGGTGGCGGCGGGCTACGCGTTGTACGGGCCGACCACGATGCTGGTGCTGTCGGTGGGCAACGGCGTCGCCGGCTTCACGCTGAACCCCAACCTCGGCGAATTCGTGCTGACGCACCCGAACATCCAGGTGCCGGCTGACACCCAGGAGTTCGCGATCAACACCTCGAACAGCCGCTTCTGGGAACCACCGGTCAAGCGTTATGTCGACGAATGCCTGGCCGGCAAGACGGGGCCGCGCGGGCGCGACTTCAACATGCGCTGGATCGCGTCGATGGTGGCCGAGGCGCACCGCATCCTGATGCGCGGCGGCGTGTTCCTGTACCCGCGCGACAGCCGTGTGAGCCCCCAGGCCACCGCGTCGCGGCGGCCGCCCCCGAGGGGGTGGGTCAGCTCGGGAACGGCCCTTCGCTGACCCAGGATCCGCTCAACCCCGGGCGGCTGCGCCTGCTGTACGAGGCCAACCCGATCGGCTTCGTGATCGAGCAGGCCGGCGGGCGCGCCAGCACCGGGCGCCAGCCGATGCTGGGCGTCAAGCCGACGGCGCTGCACCAGCGCGTCGGCCTGGTCTTCGGCTCGAAGAACGAGGTCGAACGCATCGAGCGCTACCACCACGAGCCCGCCACACGCGACGCCGGCACGCCGCTGTTCGCGGCGCGCAGCCTGTTTCGCGACTGAGATGAACCACCCCCGAAGCTCCTATGGCGCCTCCCCCTCGAGGGGGGCGAGCCCGCACCGAGCGAGCGCCTGCGCGCTCGCGAGTGGCTGGCGAGCGCCTTTCGCCCTGCAGGGCGAAAGGCGCCGCCAGCGAGCCGGCAAATCCGGATCCGCGGCGGCCACTTGGCCGCACGGGTTCATGCGAACCTAGACCGAGGACCACGCACATGTCGGAACGACACCCCATCATCGCCATCACCGGATCGTCCGGCGCCGGCACCACCTCGGTGACCCGCACGTTCGAATACATCTTTCAGCGCGAGAACGTCAAGGCCGCGATCATCGAGGGCGACAGCTTTCATCGCTATGACCGCAAGGAGATGAAGCAACGCCAGGCCGACGCCGAGAAGGCCGGCAACCGCAACTTCAGCCACTTCGGCGCCGAGAACAACCTGTTTGCCGAGCTCGAGCAGCTGTTCCACTGCTACGGCGAATCCGGCACCGGCAGACGGCGCAAGTACCTGCACAACGCCGAAGAGGCGGCGCCGTACCAGCAGGAGCCCGGCACCTTCACGCCGTGGGAAGACGTGCCCGGCGACACCGATCTGCTGTTCTACGAGGGTCTGCACGGCGCGGTGGTGACCGGCGACGTGAACATCGCGCGCCACCCGGACCTGCTGATCGGCGTGGTGCCGGTGATCAACCTGGAATGGATCCAGAAGCTCTGGCGCGACAAGAAGCAGCGCGGCTACTCCACCGAAGCGGTGACCGACACCATCCTGCGGCGCATGCCCGACTACGTGAACTACATCTGCCCGCAATTCACGCACACCCACGTGAACTTCCAGCGCGTGCCGTGCGTCGACACCAGCAATCCGTTCATCGCGCGCGACATTCCGTCGGCCGACGAAAGCATCTGCGTGATCCGCTTCGCCAACCCCAAGGGCATCGACTTCCCCTACCTGCTGAACATGATCGACAACTCGTGGATGTCGCGCGCCAACACCGTGGTCGTGCCTGGCGGCAAGATGGAGCTGGCGATGCAGCTGATCTTCACGCCGTTCATCTGGCGCATGATGGAGCGCCGCAAACGCGCGCTCGGCGCGCTGTGATCCCCCAACCAGGACGACCATGAGCTCGATCTCCACCGACCGCGTGATCCGCGGCGACAACGGCCAACGCGATGCGATGGCCAACGCGTTGCGCGCGCTGGCCATGGACGCTGTGCAGCAGGCCAATTCAGGCCACCCCGGCGCGCCGATGGGCATGGCCGAGATGGCCGTTGCGCTGTGGGGCAGCCACCTGCGCCACAACCCCGCGAACCCGCACTGGCCCGACCGCGACCGCTTCGTGCTGAGCAACGGCCACGCGTCGATGCTGCTGTACGCCCTGCTGCACCTCACCGGCTACGCACTTGCCGATGAGCGAGCTCAAGCGCTTCCGCCAGCTGCACAGCAAGACGCCGGGCCACCCCGAAGTTGGTCTGACGCCCGGCGTCGAGACCACCACCGGGCCGCTGGGCCAGGGCATCAGCAACGCAGTGGGCATGGCGCTGGCCGAGAAGCTCCTGGCCGACGAGTTCAACCGGCCCGGGCACCCCATCGTCGACCACCACACCTATGTGTTCCTCGGCGACGGTTGCCTGATGGAAGGCATCAGCCACGAGGCCTGCTCGCTGGCCGGGGTGTGGAGGCTGAACAAGCTGATCGCGCTGTACGACGACAACGGCATCTCGATCGACGGCGCCGTCAAGGGCTGGTTCATCGACGACACGCCGGCGCGCTTTCGTGCCTATGGCTGGAACGTCATCGGCCTGGTCGATGGCCATGACACCGCCGCGGTGAGTGCGGCCATCGCGCGGGCCAAGCAATGCAGCGACAAGCCGACGCTGATCGATTGCCGCACCACCATCGGCAAGGGTTCGCCCGGCCGCGCCGGCAGCGCCAAGGCGCACGGCGAGCCGCTCGGCGCCGACGAGATCCGCCAGACGCGCGAGGCGCTAGCCTGGCCGCATGCGCCGTTCGAGATCCCAGCGGACATCGCCGCGCGCTGGGACGCGCGCGAAGCGGGCGCGGCGCGAGAAGCGAAATGGCGCGCGCGCCTGGCTGCCTACCGCGCGGCGTTTCCCGCGCTGGCCGACGAGTTCGAGCGCCGCATGGCGGGCGAGCTGCCGGCCGACTTCGAACAGACACGCCAGCGCGTGCTGGCCGAATTCGGCCACTGCGCCGAAACGCTGGCCACGCGCAAGGCCTCGCAGAAGGTGCTGGCGCTGCTGGCGCCCAAGCTGCCCGAGTTGATCGGCGGCAGCGCCGACCTGACCGGCTCGAACCTGACCGACTTTCCGGGCTGTGGCGCGGTGCGTGGCGGCGAGAAGGGCGGCCGCCACATCAACTACGGCGTGCGCGAGTTCGGCATGGCCGCGATCATGAACGGCCTGGCGCTGCACGGCGGCTTCATCCCCTACGGCGGCACCTTCCTGACCTTCAGCGACTACAGCCGCAACGCGATCCGCATGGCCGCGCTGATGAAGCAGCGCGTGATCCATGTCTTCACCCACGACTCGATCGGCCTGGGCGAAGACGGCCCGACGCACCAGAGCGTCGAACACGCAGCCAGCCTGCGCTTGATCCCCAACCTCGAGGTCTGGCGGCCCTGCGACGCGGCGGAAACCGCGGTGGCCTGGCTGCAGGCGGTTGCCGACAAGGAGCGGCCGAGCGCGTTGCTGCTGTCGCGGCAGAACCTGCCGCCACAGGCACGCAGCGTCGCAGCAGGTGGCCGACATCGAGCGCGGCGGCTACGTGCTGAGCGATCGCGAGAACGCCATCGGCGTCATCCTCGCCACCGGCTCGGAGGTCGCGCTGGCGATGGCGGCGCAGGCGCTGCTCGATGGGCGCGGCGCCCCTGTGCGTGTGGTGTCGCTGCCGTCGACGACGGTCTTCGACCGCCAGGACAGCGCCTACCGCGAGTCGGTGCTCGGCGGCCGCGACCTGCCGCGTGTCGGCGTCGAGGCCGGCGTCACACGCTGGTGGGGGCAATACGGCTGCCGCGCCACACTGGGCGTCGACAGTTATGGCGAGTCGGCGCCGGCGGCGGCCGTGTTCGAGCATTTCGGCCTGACGGCGCAGAACCTGGCCGATCGCGTGCAGCAATGCTGCGACGAGGCCCGCGGCACCACGCGCGAGGCCCAACGATGAATGCGCTGGCTGTGTCGCCGGCGCTGCCGCCGCGGGCCGCACGCGGGTGCGCCCACGCGCCAACGACCGACGTGGCGTCACCGGCATACGACCTCGTGAGTTTTGACCTCGACGGCACGCTGGTCGACACCGCTGAGGAAATTGCAGTCGCCGCCAACCGTGCGCTCGAGGCGCACGGCATGACGCCTCGAACGCTGGCCGAAATCACCGGCCTGATCGGTGACGGCTCGCGCCAGCTGATGCTGAAGCTGCTCGCCCGCATCCTGCTCGAGCGGCCGGGCCTGGCCGACACGGTGCGGCCCGACGCCGTGCTGCAAACCTTCGACGAGCAACTCTCGATCGCCAGCGGCCGCGCCGGTGCGGCGTATGCCGGTGCGCGTGATGCGTTGCAGCGGCTGCGCGATGGCGGCGTGCGCCTGGCCTGCGTGACCAACAAGGAGCTGCACCATGCGTGCCGCGTGCTGCAGGCCGCGCAGCTCGACAACCTGTTCGAACTCGTCGTCGGTGGCGACTCACTGCCGCAGAAGAAACCCCACCCGAGCGTGCTGCGCTATGTGGTCGAGACGCTGCACTGCGACACCCGCCGCGCCGCGCATGTGGGCGACTCCGCCACCGATGTCGAGGCGGCCCGCAATGCCGGCGTGGCCGCCTGGGCCGTGCCCTACGGCTACAACGCCGGCGTGCCGATCGCCGAAGCCGGGCCCGAGCGCGTCTTCGCCGCGCTGAGCGAGGTGGCCGAGCACGTGCTGGCCGGCCCTTCGCTCCCCTGCGGCGCGAGCGCCGCGAAATCGTCTCTTCAACCATGTGTCGAGTAACCACACCATGGCTCTCAAGATCGGCATCAACGGTTTCGGCCGCATCGGACGGATGGTGTTTCGCGCCGCCGTGCAGAATTTCAAAGACATCGAGGTGGTCGCGATCAACGGTCGTAGGAACGATACGCGCAGCCGCACCGGACCGATTCGATTCACGCTCAAAGGGGTTTCCCATGGCCTTCATCTCCCTGCGACAACTGCTGGACCATGCCGCCGAACACGGCTACGGCGTGCCGGCCTTCAACGTCAACAACCTGGAGCAGATCCAGGCCATCATGGAAGCCGCCGAGGCGACGCGCAGCCCGGTGATCCTGCAGGCCTCGGCCGGTGCGCGCAAGTACGCCGGCGAGGCCTACCTGCGCCACATGGTGCTGGCCGCCGTCGAGAACCACCCGGACATTCCGGTGGTGCTGCACCAGGACCACGGCGCGTCGCCGGCGGTGTGCCAGCAGTCGATCCGCTCGGGCTTCACCAGCGTGATGATGGACGGCTCGCTGAAGGAGGACGCCAAGACCCCGGCGCCGCTACGACTACAACGTCGAGGTCACGCGCCGCGTGTGCGAGATGGCGCATGCGGTGGGCGTGTCGGTCGAAGGTGAACTCGGCTGCCTGGGGTCGCTCGAGACCGGCGAGGCCGGCGAGGAAGACGGCGTCGGCGCCGCGGGCAAGCTCACCCACGACATGCTGCTGACCGATCCGGTGCAGGCCAAGGACTTCGTCGCCGCGACCCGGGTGGATGCGCTGGCCATCGCCATCGGCACCAGCCACGGCGCCTACAAGTTCACCCGCCAGCCCACCGGCGACATCCTGGCGATGGACCGCATCGCCGCGATCCACGCGCAGATCCCCGACACGCACCTGGTGATGCACGGCAGCTCGAGCGTGCCGCAGGAGTGGCTGGCGATCATTCGCCAGTACGGCGGCGACATCAAGGAGACCTACGGCGTGCCGGTCGAGGAGATCCAGCGCGGCATCAAGAACGGCGTGCGCAAGGTCAACATCGACACCGACATCCGCCTGGCGATGACCGGCGCGATGCGCAAGACGTTCGCCGAGCAGCCGAGCGAGTTCGATCCGCGCAAGGCGCTGATCGCGGCGCGCCAGGCCGCGCGGGGCGTGTGCAAGGCGCGCTTCGAGGCCTTCGGCTGCGCCGGCCAGGCCGACCGCATCAAGCCGATCGCGCTCGAGGCGATGGTCAAGCGCTACCGGTGACCGACGTGTTGAAAGCCATTCTCTGGGACGTGGACGGCACGCTGGCCGAAACCGAGCGCGACGTGCACCGCGTGGCGTTCAACCAGGCCTTCGAGGCGTTCGGCCTGCCCTGGCGCTGGGACGTCGAGCGCTACGGCGAGTTGCTGCGCATCACCGGCGGGCGCGAACGCATCCTGCACGACATGGCCGGACGCGGCGACGCGCCGGTGCTGGCCGATGAACGCGAGCGGCTGGCGCGCGAGCTGCATGCGCGCAAGAACATGCTGTACGCGCAACTGCTGGCCAGCCAGCACATCGCGCTGCGGCCCGGCGTGGTCGAGCTGATGGACGAGGCCCAGCGCGCCGGCCTGCAACAGGCTATCGTCACCACCACCAGCCGCGTCAACGTCGATGCGCTGCTGCGCCTGCAGTTCGGCGCGTCGTGGCACGAGCGATTTGCCGCCGTGGTGTGCGGCGAAGACGTGCGCGACAAGAAGCCGCACCCCGAGGCCTACGAACGTTGTCTGCAGCAATTGGCGATCGGGCCGCTGGAGGCCGTGGCGATCGAGGATTCACCGGGCGGCGTGGCCGCCGCCCGCGCGGCGAGCGTGCCGGTGGTGGTGCCGCGCAGCGCCTACTTCGCCACCGCCACCATCGACGGCGCGATCGCCATCGGGCCGGGTCTGCACACGCGCCGCGGCTGGCAGCCGCGTTGTGCCGACGCGCAGGATGACGACGGGCCGGTCAGTCTGGACAACCTGCGCGACTGGTGCGCGCGGATGGAGTCGGTGTCGCAGTTCACCTGATTTGCAGCAACGGTCGATCATCCAAGCTTGTTGACTCGCGCTCGGCCCGTCAGGAGCGTTTGGGGCCGCCGGCATCGAGGTCGGCAGTGCGGCGGTAAGGCGACCGTCAGCTTGCGTCTTGCGCGGACCGGGCCCGGCCACAAGCCGCCCTCCGCGAACGGCAGGTATGTGCCGGATCTCTGCACGCAAGAGCGAATGGGTCGATCGTCGGCGGCCGGTCTGTGGGCGCCGACGAGAGCACCTATCGCATCAGCCGCACGATGCCCAGCGCCTTGAGCACGTACTTCTCGTAGATCGGGTCGGAGTTGCCGGTCTTCATCTTGCGCATGAAGTACTTCTCGAAAGCGATCTTGGCCAGGTGCACCCACTTGCCCTTCTTGAACCAGTTGACGTTGCGCGGCGGAATCTGCGGCAGCGCGACGAACGCGGCGCCGGTGTCGCCCATGTCGGCCAGGCAGATCGCGTTCCAGGTCGCCTTCGCAGTGGCCGGGCGCCCGGCCAGCTCGTCGGTGATGTTGTGCGCCAGCGCGGTGACCATGGTCTCGATCATGTAGCCGGTCTTCGGCGCGCCGCTGGGCACCGGTGTCACCTCCACCGGCGGGATCGCCACGCACACGCCGGCGGAGAAGATGTTCTTGTACTTCTTGCTGCGCTGGTGCTCGTCGACGATCACGAAACCGCGCGGGTTGCACATCTCGGTGACCGCGGCCACCGGATCCACACCCTTGAAGGCCGGCAGCATCATCGCCAGCTTGAAGCCGACCTCATGCTCCTTGACCACCTGGCCCTGGTCGTCGAGCTGAGTGGTGAACAGCTTGCCCGCCTCGACCTTGGTGGTCTTGGCGTTGGTGATCCACTTGATGTCGTGGCTGCGCAGTTCCGACTCGAGCATCGATTTCGAGTCGCCCACGCCGCCCAGGCCCAGATGACCGATGTAGGGCTCGGCGGTGACGAAGGTCATCGGCACCTTGTGGCGCAGTTTGCGGCGGCGCAGGTCGGTGTCGAGGATCAGCGAGAACTCGTAGGCCGGCCCGAAGCAGCTGGCCCCCGGCATCGCGCCGATCACGATCGGGCCCGGGTCCTTCAGGAACTTCTGGTAGTCCAGCCAGAACATCTCGGCGTGACCGACGGTGCACACCGAATGCGTGTGCCCGCCGTGCGGCCCGGCGCCGGGCACCTCATCGAAGCTGAGCTTCGGGCCGGTGGCGATCACCAGGTAGTCGTAGGGCAGCGTCTGCCCGCCGTCGAGCGTCAGCCGGTTGCCCGCAGCGTCGATCGCAGTGACCGGCTTGGCGATGAAGTCGATGCCCTTCTTCTGCAGGTACGGCGCGATCGGCAGCGTCACGCCCTCGCGATCGCGCCAGCCCACGGCCAACCAGGGATTGGATGGCGTGAACTGGAAGTAATCGACCGGGTTGACCACCGTCACGCGGTGCTCCTTGGGCAGCAGCGCGCGCAACTCATAGGCGGCGGGCATGCCGCCGATGCCCGCACCCATCACGACGATATGAGCCATGGTGTGTCTCCAGTTGGCGCCGCCGCGGCGCTGGCTAGAACTTGCGGCCCCAGGCCAGGCCAACGCTGGTCTGCTTCATGCCGATCGTCTCGGTGCCGCCGTTGCCGGGCCCGAAGAAGGCCGGTGAGTTGAACAGCGATCCACCCGTCACGCTTTGACGCGGCGCAACCATCACGAACCCGGTCCGATCTCGCTGTCCTTCGCCGGGGCATAGGTGAAGCCGGCCGTGTAGTGCGTCTTCACCACGCCCGGAGCGAGGATGTTGAAGCTCACGTCCGCCGGAGCGATCGGGTTGTCACCCTTGTTGTAGCCGGCGCGCAGCGTCCAGGCGTCCGACAAACGCCAGGCGACGCCGATCTTGACTATGTCCACGTTCTTCCAACCGAAGCCGGGGCCGTTGGCGGCGCCCAGCGGCGCCTGATTGGAGCTCGGGTTGCCCACCGCCGCGACGCCGCTGTAGTTGATGCGCCCGATGTCGAGCGCGATCGTCCAGGCCGGCAGCGGCATGAACGCGATGCCCACGCTGTAGTGCTACGGGAATGTCGAAGTCGCCGCCGCCGGCGAACAGACCGCTGTACTTGTCGAAACGGCCCATGTTCATCTTCGGCGCATAGGCCGCGCCCAGGGTGATCTGCTCGGTGACGCGGCCCTGGTAGCCCAGCCGCAGGCCGACGCCGGTGGACGATGTCGTAGCCGTTGTTGCTGACGTTGGCGGGCGAACCGCTCAGGCCGGCAAAGGCCTGCGCGCCGACGATCTTGAACTGCTGGTAACCCAGCAGCAGCGCCGCGCCCACGGCATGCTGGCTGTTGATCTTGTAGGCCACCGTCGGCGCGACGATCAGCTGCGACAGGTCCACGCCCAGTGTCCCGCTGCCGCAGAGCATGTTGGCGGGCACAAAACCAGTCGGCGTCGGGCACTGGAACGAGCCCTGCGGGTAGGTGGTGTTCATGCCGCCGTTGCCGTAGACCGAAACCCCCAGCGACAGGTTGTCGCCGAGCATGCGGTTGTAGCCGAACTCCGGCACGAAGAAGCGCGTGTTGTCGCTGTCGACCTTGCCATTCAGACCGGTGAACGGCGCGGCGGCGCCGCTGCGCTCGGCATCGCGCTTGGGCATGAACAAATCCAGGCCGATGTCCATGCGCGAGCCGGCCCACACCATGGCGGCCGGATTGGTGGCGCCGCCCAGGCTGTCTTGCGCCAGCGCGGTCGAGGCGCCGCCCATGCCCTTGGCCTTGATGCCGTAGCCGTGCGGGAAGTAGCCGTTGGTGGCCAGCGCCGGCCCCGCCAGGCAAGCCGCGGCGACCGGAAGGAATCGAAGAATGGAATGCGAGCGTGTCATCGTCTGTCTCCTGGTGAAGTGGCGTAGAGCCGGTGGTTGAATCGGTAAGACGTGTCGGGCGGTGCCAGCGGTGGCGCTCACCATCGGGCGAGCAGGCGGCCATCGACGACCTGGGTGTCCCATTGCTTCAGCGGCCGGTCGCCTTTGCCGGTGCACTGGCCCGATCGGACATCGAACGACCACTCGTGTTTCGGGCAGGTCAGCGTCGTGCCCTGAAGCGCGAGATGCGGAATGTTGGTGGTCTGGTGCGGGCAACGGCTGTCGAATACCTTCCAGCCGTCGGCGTCGCGGTGCACGAACAGGCCGCGGCCGTCGCAGTCGACCCGCGTGACGCCGCCGGGCGCGAGCTCGGTCGTGGCCATCACGTCGTGCCACTGGCCTTCGCCGCCGAGCGCGGCCGGCTGGAACTCCGGCAGATCCATCGCGAGCAGGATGTCCACCGCCCAGACGATCTTGGCCAGCCCGAGGGCCGGAAACGCCATCAGCAGCGCATCGAGAATCTCGGCCGGCGTGCAGCCGTCGCGCAGCGCGCGATTCGAGGTACTGCCTGAAGCCGCGCTCGGTCTGCGCGTGCACCTTGGTGATCACCGAGATCAGATCGCGCGTCTTCGGGTCGAGGTGCTTGCCGCAGTCTTTGAGGAAACTGAAGTAGTGGCCCATCGCCTCGGGCCGGGCCTTGACGAGGAAGTTCAGCGCGTCGCTCATGTGGTTTCGCCCCCCGCGGGAAAGCTCTTGACGTGGACCAGCACCGGGCACTCGGCCCCTTCGATGACCTTGCGCGCCGTGCCGCCGATGCCCGGGCGCTGCAGGCCGTCGCCACGCTGCCGGGCCACCACCAACAGGTCGGCGCCGCACGCCTTGGCGGCGGCGATCAGTTCGTGGTGCGCTCGACCGATGCGCAGCTCGCCCTCGACGGCCGCGCCGATGGCGCGCGCCTGCTGCACCACGGCGGCCAGCACGCGTTCGGCCGGCGCCCGGGCGGCCTCGGTGCCGGCCACGCACACCACGCGCAGCGGCTGGCCGCAGTCGGCGGCGATGCCCGCCGCCAGCGCCACCGTCGCCTCGCTGGGGGCCAACGGGTCGATGGCCACGATCACCTGCTTCGACCACATCTGCGCCTGGCGCGGGGCGATCAGCACGCTGCACGGCGCCTGCGCCACGACCTGGCTGACCATCTCGCCGACCAGCAGGTTGGCCAGCAGACCCCGCTTGCCACGGCGGCGGATCACGATCAGATCGGCCTGACGCCGGCGCGCTTCTTCGACGATTTCGGCATGCGGCTCCGGGCCGTGGCGCATGGCGACGTCGATCGGCACCTGCTGATCGGCCGCCATCGCCTCGAGGGATTCACGCCGCGCCGACGCCTGGGCATCCGACTTCGCCGCGAGTTCCGGCGCCGCCGCTTCGAACTCCGCGTTGCTGACCACCGGCAACACCACCGCCAGCGGCAACGCGCAGTGACGCGCCAGCGCCAGCGCCAGGGCTTCGGCACCGGTGTCGAACTCGGTGTGCTCGGTGGCCAGCAGGATGCGTGCGAACGGAGTGGCCATCGTCAATGGCCTCCAGACAACCAGCCCGACGCGGCGAGCAGCACCACGGCCACCTCGGCCAGGCAGACGGCGGCAAAGGCCTTGTCGCCACGCGCCAGGTACAGCGGCACCAGCGCCAGCAGGCAGGCCACCGAACTGCCGGCCAGGATGGCAATGCCGAGCAGGCCGGCGATGTCGCCGCGATGGATCAGCGCGAGCCAGCCCCAGCCGGTGGGCGAATTCGTCAGCTCCAGGAAGCGCCCCACCGGGTGCACCCACAGCTCGGGCAGCCGCGAGACCGGCACGTGCGACTCGGCCAGCCCCAGCACGTAGGCCGCAAAGCTTGCCAGCAGCACGACCAGGCCGACGCGCGTGCCCCAGTCCAGCCACGTCGCATAGCGCAACTGCTCGGGCGCTTGCAACGCCGGGTCGCCGGGGATCTTCATGGCCACACGCCCATGCCTTTGAGCAGTGCGCGGGCGCCCGCGAACAGCAGCACCACGATCACCAGGCGCCGGATCACCGAGCCCTTGAGCACGTTCAGCAACCGGGCCCCGATGCGTGCGCCGAGCATCATGCCCACCACCGACGGCACGGCGATCATCGGCAGCACCGCCCCCTGGTTGATGTAGACCCAGGCTGCCGACGAGTCGACCAGCGACAGCACCAGGCTCGAGGTGCCGGCGGCCACCTTCAGCGGCGCGCCCATCAGCAGGTTCAGCGCCGGCACGTTGGCCCAGCCGGCGCCGATGCCGAACATGCCGGCCAGCACGCCGATAGCCGAGAAAGACGAACAGCCCCGGCACGCTGCGGTGCACCTGCCACGACACCGTGCGGCGCGACGCGCCGTCGACAAAGACGCCGTGCAGCGCCAGCGCCTGCGCCAGCGCGTCGGGTCGCTCGACCTGCGGGAACTCCGACTTCCTGGACACCAGCATCAGCACCACGATGCCGAGCACCACCGCGCCCAGCAGCATCTGCACCATCTGCGCCGGCATGGCCAGGCCGAGCATCGCGCCACCGATCGACGACGCCGACGCCATCACCGCCAGTGGCAGCGCCAGCCGCAGGCTGCCCAGCCCGTTGCGCAACAGCATCGGCCCGGCCGACAGCGCGCTGGCCAGGGCCACCAGCAGGCCGGCACCGCGCACGAAATCCAGGTGGAACGGGAAGAAGCTGCCGACGATCGGCACGAACAGCGTGCCGCCGCCTATGCCCGCGGGCACGGCGACGATGCCCATCACGAAGCTGGCGACGAACAGCCCGAGCGGCCACAGCCACCACGGCACGCCCGAGCCCGGCGCGCCGGCCGCCGCCTGCGCCGACGCCGACAGCAGCCACAGTCCGGCGCCGAGGATCGCCGCGCGCCGCATCGTCATCACGACACCGCCTGGTAGTACAGGTTCTGCGGATGCCGGGCCTGCGCGAAGAAGAACCAGCGCTCGATCAGCAAGCCGCCGAACTGCACCACGAACGCCGCCTGCATCAGCGGTGCCACCGGCCCGCGGCGACCCGCCGCCAGCAGCAGCACCGGCAGCGCGAACGCCAGCAGCAGGAACGCCGGCTTGGCCAGGCGCAGTCGACTCGCAGCCGCGCCATGGAAGAACTCGCGCGTGTTGAACGAGCCGCCCGTGAAGCCTTGCGACTTCTGCACCACCGCCGGGTGCTTGATGCCGATGGCCGACTGCAGTGTCGAGCGAGGCTTCAGGCGCGCGTTGCGCCACAGCGACGCGCTGCGCCCGATCGCCGCCAGCAGCGTGATCAGGATGGCCCAGCCCGAGAGAAAACCCACCAGCGGCGGGGCGATCTGCGCGGCCAACGCCGCAGCCAGCGTGAAGCCCGAGGCGGCGCCAAGCAGGACGTAGTTGACCGGCGTCAGCGGCGTATGCCATTCGGCCAGGAAGCGCAGGCACGCATAGATCATCCCGGTGCAGACGAACAGTGCGAAGGCCAGCAGCGTGCCGAGCGCGCCGGCGATCACGCTGGCATCGATCGGCGGGCCTTGCGGCACGGTGACGATCGGCTGCGTCCAACCCGCTCCGTGCAGCAGCGCGTACAGCGCCAGCACGGCGATGAACGCCGGCAGCACGATCACTTCGCGCGACAGCCACGAGGTGCGCCATTGCGCGGCCGAACGCCAGGCGCGCTCGGGCCGGCCGAGGTGGAAAAACGACGCCACCAGCCCGGCGACCAGCAGCACCAGCGCGATCAGGCTGCCCTGAACGTAGAACGCACCGCCCGCGATCGGCGGCAGCAGGCCCACCAGCGCATAACTCTGCACCGTGAACAGCGCGAGGAACAGGCCTTGGCCCGCCCCGATCAGCGTGGTCAGCAGGATGACGGACAGACGCGGGACGTCATGTCAGATTGCCTGTGGTGCCCAGCGGCACGCGCGATGCACGAGTTCAACGCAGCCAAGCGGCCGCCGCGGAACCGGCTCTGCCGGGCCGCTGGCGGCGCCCCCTGGGGGGAGGCGCCGAAGGCGCTTCGGGGGGGTCGTCATCACCATGTCGCGTCGTCGAACGTGGCCGCGTCGTCGGCCGGCTTGGGCAGGTGCCCTTCGACGCGCAACGGGTTGTCGGCACGCACCAGCTCGTCCTGATGGATGCGCATGCGGGTGGTGCGATGCGGCAGGTAATGGTTGGCCGGCTGCGTGCCCCACTCCGGCATCAACGCATAGCCCCCGTTCTCGCGGATCGCGCGCGACGCCTGCGAGTGCGGGTCGTGGATGTCGCCGAAGATGCGCGCCGAGGTCGGGCAGGCCTTGACGCAGGCCGGCAAGCGGTCGGCCTCGGACATGCGGGTGTCGTAGATGCGGTCGACGCACAGCGTGCACTTCTTCATCACCTTGTCGTGCTCGTCGAACTCGCGCGCACCGTAGGGGCAGGCCCAGGCGCAGTACTTGCAGCCGATGCACTTGTCGTAGTCGACCAGCACGATGCCGTCTTCCTCGCGCTTGTAGGACGCGCCGGTCGGGCACACCGGCACGCACGGCGGATCCTCGCAGTGCAGGCACGACTTGGGGAAGTGCAGTGTCTCGGTGTGCGGGTACTGGCCGATCTCGTAGGTCTGCACCCGGTTGAAGAAGGTGCCGCTCGGATCGGCGCCATAAGGATTCTGGTCCGACAGCGGCCCGGCGGCGCCGGCGGTGTTCCACTCCTTGCAGCTCGTCACGCAGGCATGGCAGCCGACGCAGACATTCAGGTCGATCACCAGCGCGAGTTGGACGCGGCTCATCGGGCCTCCCGCCGGGCCGCCCCAAGGGGGGCCTGCGCCCCCTCGGGGGGCAGCGAACGAAGGTGAGCGTGGGGGCGGCTCATGTCTTGCCCCGCAGCGTGCGCAGCAGCCCGGCCAGCAGAGCGGGCCGCTCCGCCATCCCGGGGTAGCGTGTCATCGGCTCGAACCGCGGCTGGCTCTGCGCGCTCGTCTGATCGTCGTCGCGCAGCACCCGCACGCGCACGTCGTACCAGCCCGCCTGGCCGGTGATCGGGTCGGAGTTCGAAACCGTGGCGCTGCCATGGTCGGCCGGCAGCTCGTCCGTGATCAGGTGGTTGAGCAGGAAGCCGCGGCCCGACTCGTTGGCGTCGGGGCTCAGATTCCATGCACCCGAGGCCTTGCCGATGGCGTTCCAGGTCCACACCGTGCCGGGCTCGACGGCCTCGGAGTGGCTCGCCTGGCAGCGCACCCGGCCCCACGGCGACTCGACCCAGATCCAGTCGCCATCGGCGACGCCTGCCGCCCGCGCCGTCTGCGTGTTGATGAACAGCGTGTTGTGCGTGTGGATCTGGCGCAGCCACGCGTTCTGCGAGTCCCACGAGTGGTACATCGCCATCGGCCGCTGCGTCACCGCCGCCAGCGGGTACTTGTGCTTGTCGGTGACGTGCGACTCCAGCGGCTCGTAGTAGAACGGCAGCGGATCGAAGTAAGTGGCGATGCGTGCCTTCAGGCGCTCGGGCGGCTTGCGCGTCAGCCCCTTGCCTTGCGCCGCGCTGCGGAAGCGCTGCAGCACCTCGGAGTACAGGTGGATCAGGATCGGCTCGGCGTAGCGCGTGATGCGGTTGGCGCGCGACCATTCGAGGTAGCCCTGGTTCCAGTTGCGCATGTACTGGAAGCTGCGCGGCAACTGGTAGTGGTACACGCAGTTGTGCTGTTCGTACATCTCCCACTGCCGCGGGTTGGGCTCGCCGATCAGGAACTTCTCGCCGCCCTTGCCGCGCCAGCCGGCCAGGAAGCCGATGCCCGAGCCCGGTTCAGTCTCCCAGTTGACGATGAAGTCGGGGTAGTCGCGGTACTTGCGCCGCCCGTCCTTGGTGACGAAGGTCGGCAGCTTCAGGCGCGAGCCGAGTTCGATCAGCACCTCCTGGAACGGCTTGCAATCGCCCGACGGCGGCAGCACCGGGATGCGCACCGCATCCACCGGGCCATCGAACTCCGAGATCGGCCGGTCGAGCATCGACATCACGTCGTGCCGCTCGAGGTAGGTGGTGTCGGGCAGCACGAGATCGGCAAACGCCGTCATCTCGGAGTGAAAGGCATCGGCCACGACCAGGAACGGGATCTTGTACTCGCCCTGCTCGTCGCGGTCGCCCAGCATCTTGCGCACTTCGACCGTGTTCATCGTGGAGTTCCACGACATGTTGGCCATGAAGATCAGCAGCGTGTCGAGCGGGTAAGGGTCGCCGCGCCAGGCGTTGGTGATCACGTTGTGCATCAGCCCGTGCACCGACAGTGGGTACTCCCACGAGAACGCCTTGTCGATGCGCACCGGCGAGCCGTCGTCGTTGACGAACAGGTCGTCGGGGTCGGATGGCCAGCCGAGCGGCATGCCGTCCAACGGCTGGCCGGGCTTGACCGCGCGCTGATCGTTGGGCGTGCGCGCGCACGGCGGGATCGGTCGTGGGAACGGCGCCTTGTGGCGGAAGCCGCCGGGCCGGTCGATCGTGCCCAGCAGCGACATCAGGATGGCGAGCGCGCGGATCGTCTGGAAGCCGTTGGAGTGCGCAGCGAGACCTCGCATCGCGTGGAACGCCACCGGGTTGCCGGTGACGGTGTCGTGCTCGTTGCCCCAGGCGTCGGTCCAGGCGATCGGCAGCTCGATGCGCTGGTCGCGCGCGGTGACGCCCATCTCGTGCGCCAGGCGTCGGATCGTCTCGGCCGGGATGCCGGTGATCTGTGCCGCCCACTCGGGCGTGTAGTCCTTGACGCGCTCCAGCAGCAGCTGGAACGCCGGCTTCACCGGCGTGCCGTCGGCGAGCTTGAAGTCGCCGAGCAGGAACGGGTCGGCACCGTTCTGGTGGCTGAGCACCGCCTTGTTCGTATGCCGGTCCCACCACAGCTTGTTCTGCGGGTCGTAGCAAGCCTCCTCCTGCGGCACCTCGGTGCGCACGAACATGCCGAATTCGTCGTGCGCGGCGTCCAGATTCACGAGTTCGCCGCCGTTGGTGTACTTCACGACAAAGTCGCGGTCGTACAGCCCCTTGCTGAGGATCTCGTGAATCACCGCGAGCAGGAACGCGCCGTCGGTGCCGGGCCGGATCGGCACCCACTCGTCGGCGATCGCCGAGTAGCCGGTGCGCACCGGGTTGATCGACACGAAGCGGCCGCCGTCGCGCTTGAACTTGGCCAGCGCGATCTTCATCGGGTTGGAGTGATGATCCTCGGCGGTGCCGATCATCACGAACAGCTTGGCGCGGTCGAGGTCGGGGCCGCCGAACTCCCAGAACGAGCCGCCGATCGTGTAGATCATGCCGGCGGCCATGTTCACCGAGCAGAAGCCGCCGTGTGCGGCGTAGTTGGGCGTGCCGAACTGGCGCGCGAACAGGCCGGTCAGCGCCTGCATCTGGTCGCGCCCGGTGAAGAGCGCGAACTGCTTCGGGTCGGTGCTGCGGATTCGGGCAAGCCGCTCGGTGAGCGTGGCGAACGCCTCTTCCCATTCGATCTCTTCGAACTCACCGGCGCCGCGCTCGGCGCCGGCCTTGCGCCTGAGCGGCCTGAGCAGGCGGGCCGGCGAGTACTGCTTCATGATCCCCGAGGAGCCCTTGGCACAGATGACGCCCTGGTTGATCGGGTGCTCGGGGTTGCCGTCGATGTAGCGGACCTGGCCGTCGCGCAGGTGCACGCGGATGCCGCAACGGCACGCGCACATGTAGCAGGTGGTGTTGCGCGTCTCGCGCGCCGCATCGGGATGCGGGTCGGCGATCGGGTCGTGCAATGGCTGGCTGGGCATCGTGGCGTTTCGTCGCGACGGGCGCATTCACGCCCAGGGCATACCGTGCCCCATCTTGTCGCGGCACGCGGATTAGGCGCGGCGCCCGTCGGCCGCGTCCATAGCCGGTTCGGGCAGGCTGCCACTACCCATGCGGGTAATGGCGGCCGCGCCGAAATGGAGCGCCAATCGGCGGCGACGGGATGACCTGCCCGGTTGGCGGCGCACATCGGCGAGGCGGCCCGGTCGTCACTCCGATGGGCGCGGCCCGTCGCCCGCTCGATGAACCTCACTGGAGATCCAGATGACGCTGCAACGCAGGGCCGTATCGGCCGCCCTTCTGGCACTGGCGCTTGCGCCGCTCGGCGGCGTGAACGCGCAGGCGGGCGGCGACAAGGCGCACAAGGTGGTGTTCCAGGTCAGCGACGCCGACCCGGCGAAATGGAATCTGGCGCTGAACAACGCCCGCAACGTTCAGCAGGACCTCGGCCAGGACAAGGTGGCCATCGAGATCGTCGCCTACGGCCCCGGCATCGGCATGCTCAAGATGGACTCGATCGTCGGGCCCCGGATCGCCGAGGCGCTGGGCAGCGGCGTGTCGGTGGTCGCCTGCGAGAACACGATGAAGAACCAGAAGCTCGCGCGCGACGACATGCTGCCGAAGATCGGCTTTGTCGAGGCCGGTGTCGTGCAGCTCATGAAACGCCAGCAGGAAGGCTACGCGTACATCAGGCCCTGAAAGGAATCCCCCCGAAGCGCCTTCGGCGCCTCCCCCAGGGGGCGACACCCGTGGCCCAGCGAAGCCGGTTCCACGGTGTCCGCTTGGTTGCCGTGGATTCATCCGTCGAGAGTGGCGATTTCCGACACGGACTACTGAGATGGCACACCGAAGGCCCGGCGCAGCGGGCTCACACCTGCCGCCAGGGCAGCCCGTGTTTGCGCCAACCGCCGAGGTTGCCGCGGTGGTGCTCGGCGTCGAGCTCGCCCTCGAAGCCTTCGAGCACGTTGCTGACGTTGGTGAAGCCGTGCTTCTCCAGCTCGAGCCCGGCATCGACCGAGCGTTTGCCGCTGCGACAGATCAGGATGATCGGCCGGTCCTTGCGGCCGGCCATGCGCAGCGCCTCGTCCGCAAAATGCGGGTTCACCTCGAAATCGGGCGCCGAGTTCCACTCGATGTTGATGGCATCGACCGGGTGCCCGACGTAGAAGAACTCCACTTCGGTGCGGCAATCGATCAGCAGCGTGTTCGGGCTCTGCTGCAGGATTTCGTGGGCTTGCTTGGGGTGCAGGTGGTCCATGGCGCGCTCCGTGAGATGGGATTGTCGCCTTCAGCGGCCGGCCGGGTCGGAATATCGCCTCATATACATATTCCGGCGTCCGGGTGCAGGGCCGCGTCTGCCGCGACCATCCCGCGAACCTGCTCATCCATGTCCCGGCATGACGCCTACGGCTTCTTCGGCGTTTTGTATTCGGCTTCCTTCTGGAACGGTACCCAGACGGTTTCGTAACCGACGAAGCCCTTATCGTTTGGCGGCATCTGACGCGTTGTCAGGAAACGCGATTTGCCGTCAGGAACCTTGGTGGGGGGCTGCTTCTGCTCGCTCATAAGTCACCTTTGTTGCCGTGAAGTGAGGAATGCCGCGCAAACAGGTCTCAAGTGAGTCGGGTCGACATCGGCGCCCGCATGGATCGCCCCGCCCGCTTTGGTCTCTGCTTCAGTAGCGTCGCGCACGGTCAGTATCTGAAGCGTGAAGACGACCTCTCTGCCGCAAAGCGGGTTGTTGCCATCGACCGTCAGTGTCTCGTCGTCCAGATGCGTCACGAGAAAGCTGCGGGTCTGGCCTTTGTCGTTCTCCATCAGGATGGAGGTGCCGACTTGCCGGTACTCCTCCGGGACGTTCTCGAGGGAATCGGAAAAAACCAGCGACTCGTCTCTGGGGCCGAAGATCTGATTGCCATCGATCGGCACTTCGATCACGTCGCCGGCAGACTTGCCTTCAAGCTCCTTATGGACCGAAGGGGCCAGGATTTCATTGTGTCCGTGAACATAGCCCAACGGGAACTCGACCCGGGTGAGGACATGCCCCGACTTCCTGTCGGTCACCTTGTAGGTCAGTTCGACGAACTTGCCGTCTCTGACGAGATGTTCAGAAGATCGATGCACCGAAGATCCTGACCTTTCCATCCTCGTAGCCGAGGACCAGTCTGCCGAGCCACTCGCCCGGCTTCTTGGTGCTGCGCTGCCGGTAGAGAACCGTCACATGCTCGCCGCGGCGGATGATGCCCAGCGAATCAACGTCTTCAGACAGATTGCGCGCCAGCTCGCTGTTCGCAAACTGATGGCCCGCAACCACCTGATCGATGGCTCGGGCCAGGGAACTGGAGAAGTTCCTGGCGAATTCTCCGTACTTGCCTTCGTTCGAATACTTGACGAGGTCGCGCCACAGGGGCCTGGCCAGGGCCAGGATCTCGTCATCGGTCTTCTCAACGATGTTCACGCGCGGGCCCGGGGATCAGAGCTATTTCTCATCCCCGACCAGGTGATAACAAGGCGCCTTCTCCATGGTGTATTGGCCGCTCTTCGGGTCGCGCCGTGAGACCGTCAGCACGTGCCAGTTCGCGTCGTCCACCTTCAGGGCGTCGCCTCGGTAGTAGTAGCCCGGCCAACGGGTCTCCTTGCGGAACAGCGTGTGCTGCGTGACGCACTCGGCGGCGCGATGGCGGTGCTTCAGCTCCCACGCCCGCAGCAGCTCGTGGATGTCCTTGGCGGCCAGGCTCTCGAGGTCTTCCTCCATGATCGCGAGCTTCTTCAGACCGATGTTCAGCAGCTTCTCGTTGGTCATGTAGCCGACGGTCACGCCGCCGCAATACTCGTCCATCAGCTTCTGCAGCCGGTCCAGGCCCTGCTTGGGATTGATGTAGTGCGGGTTGACATCGCCCGCGACGATCTCGTTGCGGTAGACGTGATAGTGCTCCAGGGGCTTGTAGATCTCCTGCTTGCGGCGCCTGATCTGCTCGTCGGAAACGACGATGCCTTCACCTTTGCCGTCGTCGATGTACTTGCAGGCCGCCTTGGCGGCGAGACGGCCTTCGGTGAACGACCCCGACGAGAAGGCGTGTGGCGTGCCGCCGACCGCGTCACCGGCGCCGAACAGGCCTTCGATCGTCGTCATGCGGTTGTAGCCCCAGAAATACTCGGGCGGGGAGATGTCCTCGGGGCCGGAGCACCAGGCACCCGAACCGGTCGCGTGCGAGCCCATCACGTAGGGCTCGGACGTGGTCAGCTCGGGGTTCTCGTTCTTCGGATCCACGTCGGTCGCAGCCCACAGCACTGCCTGGCCGATGGTCATGCCGAGGAAGTTCTCCCAGCCGACTTCTTCCAGATGAGGGTCCTGGAAGGCGCGCATGGTCACCATATGGATCGGGCCGCGGCCGGCATTGACTTCGCTGATCAACGCGTGGTTGCGCAAGCAGGTCGGGATCGGCCGATGCGTCAGGTGCGACGCTTCCGGATCGAGGTACTCCTTGCCGACCATCTTCTGCAGCTCGGGGAACCACTTGGACTCGTACTCCTCGCCCAGACCGTTCTGGGTATAGGTCTTCAGGTGCAGGAAGTAGGCGCCGACCGGGCCATAACCGTCCTTGAAACGCGCCAGCACGATGCGGTTTTCCATCTGCGTCATCTTGGCGCCGGCATCGATCATGAGGCCGTACGCAGACGCGGACGACCAGGGTGCATACCAGGTGCGGCCGGAACCTTCGCCCACCGAGCGCGGTTTGAAGATGTTGGAGGCACCGCCCGCGCCGCAGATCACGGTCTTGGACTTGAAGACGTGGTAGTTGCCGGTGCGCACGTTGAAGCCCACAGCGCCGGCGACCCGGTTCTCCCTGCTGTCGTCCATCAGCAGGTGGGTGACGCAGATGCGGTTGAAGACCTTGTCCGCCGACTTCTTGGCGGCCTCGGCCACGATGGGTTTGTAGGACTCGCCGTGGATCATGATCTGCCACCGGCCTTCACGAAGATAGCGCCCGGTCTTCGGGTCCTTCATGATCGGCAGGCCCCACTCCTCGAACTGATGCACCGTGGAATCCACGTGACGGGCCATGTCGAACAGCAGGTCTTCGCGCACCATGCCCATCAGGTCGATGCGCGCGTAGCGCACATGGTCCTCGGGCTGGTTCTCGCCCCAGCGCGTGCCCATGTAGCAGTTGATCGCGTACAGACCCTGGGCCACCGCACCCGAACGATCGATGTTCGCCTTCTCGGCGATGACGATCTTTTTGTTCTGGCCCCAGAATCGCGCCTCCCAGGCGGCACCCGTGCCGCCCAGGCCCGCCCCGACGACAAGAATATCGATGCCGTCTTCGATGATCGTTTCGTAGGCCATTAGTAGGTGACCCCCATCTTGAGCGTGAGACCTGCTGCCGCCAGCGTGCGCAGGCCGCCGTCATCCAGGCGGATGTATTTCGGCTCGTTGTAGAGCAACTCGCCGTCGCGCATGTCCTTGCTCGGTCCGGGCACCTCCGCGAGCTTGGGGATCGCCTCTCCCCAGGGTTTGGTGGTGATGGGTGACAGGAAGTTCTTTTCGGTGCCGTTGCGGAACTTGATCCTCCAGGCGATCGTGCCTTTGCGTTCGTCGCGGTCGACGCGAACGCTGTGGCCCAGCGGGGCGAAGTCGGCGTAGCCGCGCACATCGATCGCATGCTGCGGGCAGGCCTTCACGCAGGAGTAGCACTCCCAGCACATGTTCGGCTCGATGTTGTAGGCGCGCCGGTAGGTCTTGTCGATGTGCATGATGTCCGAGGGACAGATGTCGACGCAATGTCCGCATCCGTCGCAGCGCGTCATGTAGACGAAGGTAGGCATGAACTGGCTCCTTGTTGTGTTCCGCTAAAACCTGCGGGCTGTCTCTCAATAGTGGCGCGGCGCTTCGCGCTTGATGCCCAGCCCCATGTCCATGGGGGCGTTCTTCAGCAGCTCCATCGAGTGCCTTTCCCGTTGCGCAGGATCGTCCCGGGTCTGCAGGGGCAGGTTCGCATTCGTGCCGTTGGCCTCGGAAACCCGTTTCTCGAAGGCCGCCGCCGGCTTGAAGAACATGTGCGCGAACTTGGACCAGTACACGCCCGCCGAACAGCACCGTGGTCGCGAGGATGTACAGAGCGAACAGGACCCAGGCGGCCGCGCTGCCCTGCACCTGCAGCCAGGCCCAGATGAGGCCGAACGTCACGCTGGCGAGCAGCGACAGGATGAACAGATCGGCGCGCATCACGCGCAACGGCGTGCCGCCCTCGGCTGCGACGTCGACACGGATGAAGAACCAGAACCAGTAGCCGCCGACGAGCACCATCAGTCCGCCGAGCCACCAGAGCTGCGCCACCAGGGCCGGTGCCGGCGTCGCCGCCGTCGGGTAGACGAACACCAGGATCGCCGTGGTGACGAGATAGATGATGAAGCCGTACATCGTGAGCAGGTGCGCAAGCCGACGCTTCGGGTTGCAGAATTCGCCCGAGGCGAGCACGTCCACCATCACGGTCTTGACCGCGATCGACGCCGTGTCCACCGGCTTGCCCTGGCCGCGCGTCTTGCGCGACTTGGCGAAGAAGTACGTCGCGCTGCCCTTGTGGATCATGTCGAGCAGTGTGCCGACGATCACCGCCAGCACCATCAGCACGACATAGATCTGCATGGCACTCGCGGGCAATGTGCCGTTCAACGCGGCAAACGGGTTCTGGGCAAACATGGGGCGGTCTCCTCGATACGTCTTCTCAAGGCCTCGCGGCCGTCACCTGGATCGGTTTGTCGTGGGGGTGCCGGTCTTGCTCGCGCGGCGGACCGCCGAGCTCCTGCACCTCGAAACGCATGGCCGCCAGATCGCCCATCACCCAGGTCGGGGCGCGGCGAGGCCGGCCACCGTGCCGGGATTGACGAGCCAGGTGGACTTGCCGTCCACGGCTGGAACCTGCCGCACCTCGGCCCGGTGCGAGTGGCCGCAGCACACCAGATCCCAGTGGCCCGTGCAGGCCATGGCATAGCCGTAGTCGTCGTAGTGCACCATGAAGACCCGCTTGCCAGCGAGTTCGATGCGGCCATCCACGCCGTGATAGTGCAGTTGCCCGTTGCTCTGGGCGGCCCACCGGTGCAGCGACTGCGGGTCGCCGATGTTGTTGCCGTGGATGATGTGCACCGGCAATCCCAATGCCAGAGCAGGCCTGAGCGTTTGCGTGCCGATCAGATCGCCGCAATGAATCACAGCCTCGGCGCCCAGCGCCTTGGCGTCGCGCACCGCCTGGGCCAGCGCGTCGGCGCGGTCATGACTGTCCGAAACGACGCAGATTTTCACGTGCTCATCTCGACGATGCAGCCGCGCCGGCCGGCCGCGCGTCCAGCTCAGCGTAGTAGGCGCGAAGAATGTTCAGGCACCTCGGGCCGGCTGAACTCGGGCGGCACGCCCTGGCCTTCGGACAGCGACTTGCGCAACTGCGTGCCGCTGACCTGCAGACGGTCGGCATCGGTGTGCGGGCAGGTGCGGCCCGAGGCCATGCCGCCGCACTGGTAGCACCAGAACGCAACGTCGATCTTCAGCGGCCGCGTCTGCAGCGCGCCGTCGGGAATCTCGTCGAAGATGTGGTGCGCCTCGAAGGGTCCGTAGTAGCTGCCCACGCCGGCATGGTCGCGGCCGACGATCAGGTGCGAGCAGCCGTAGTTCTGGCGGAACAGGGCGTGCAGCAGCGCCTCGCGCGGCCCGGCATAACGCATGTCCAGCGGGTAGCCGGCCTGCACGATGGTGGAAGGCACGAAGTAGTTCTTCGCCAGCGCCGCGATGGCGCGTGTGCGCACCTCGGCCGGGATGTCGCCCGGCTTCAGCGCGCCCAGCAGCGAATGCACCAGCACGCCGTCGCAGACTTCGATCGCCACCTTGGCGAGGTATTCGTGCGAGCGATGCATCGGATTGCGCGTCTGGAACGCCGCGATGCGCGACCAGCCGAGCGACTTGAACAACGTGCGCGTCTGCGCCGGCGTCATGAACAGGTCGCCGTACTTCTCCGGGAACCCGCCGCGCGACAGCACCCGGATCGGACCGGCAAGGTTGACCGCGCCCTGATCCATCACCATCTTGACGCCGGGGTGTGCCGGGTCGACCGTCTTGAACACGCGCACGCACTCGTGCGCCTTGTCGATCGAGTACTTCTCGCTGACGCGCAGGATCGCCAGGCAGTGGCCGTCATCCGGGTCGACGAGCGCGATCTCCTGCCCGATCGCGATGGCGTCCGCGGTGCTCTGGTCGACCGACAGCGTGATCGGGATCGGCCAGAACAGGCCGCTGGCGGTTCGCATGTCGTCGCACACGCCGCGCCAGTCTGACAGCGACATGAAGCCGTCGAGTGGTGTGAAGCCTCCGATGCCGAGCATGATGATGTCGCCGCGCTCACGCGAGCTGACGCGCACGCGCGGCAGGCTCAGCGCGCGCTGCCGTTCCTGCTCGAGTGGCGCACCGCTGAGCAGCAGCGGCTTCAGATCTGCACCGCCGTGGGGGCTGACGAGTTGGGTCATGGCTTCGCTTGGGTGCCGATCGCCGCAAGGTAGCCCACCGCGTCCGGCACGGCCTTGATGCTAGACAGCCGTTATGAAAAGGAAAAATGGACAATACCGTTCATCGTGACCGGAAAATCAGATAAGACCAACGGCACCGGCGGAGCCACCCGGCTGCGCCTGAACCTGCGCCAGCTGGAGGTCTTCGCTGCCACCGCGCGTGCCGGCTCGACCCGCGCGGCGGCCGACCACGTGGCGCGCTCGCAGTCGGCGGCCAGCGCCGCGTTGACCGAGCTGGAGCACACGCTGGGCGCGCCGTTGTTCGATCGTGTCGGCAGACGCCTGGTGCTCAACGAGAACGGGCGGGTGCTGATGCCGCTGGCGGCCTCGCTGCTCGACCAGGCCGCCGAGCTGGAGCACATGTTCACCGGCGCCCATGAGGCGCCGCTGCGCGTGGCCGCGAGCCTGACGATCGGCGAGTACCTGCTGCCCGACGTGTTGGCGCGCTGGAGGGCGGCGCACCCGGCCAGCCCGGTGCAGCTGATGATCGCCAACACCCGCGACGTAATCGCCGCGGTGGCCGCGTTCGACGTCGACGTGGGCTTCATCGAAGGCCCGCAGACGCACCCCAACCTGCTGGTTCACCCCTGGCTCACCGACGAGCTGGTGATCGTCGCCGCGCCGGCGCACCCGCTGGCTGGGCGCCATGCGAGCGCGCGCCAGTTGCGCGATGCCATCTGGGCACTGCGCGAGCCCGGCTCGGGCACCCGCGAGGCGGCCGACCGCTGGCTGCTCGAACACGTCGGCCCGCTGCAGGTGGCGTTCGAACTCGGCAGCGCCGAGGCGATCAAGCGCGTGGTCGCTGCCGGTGCGGCACTCGGCTGCCTGTCGCGCGAGGCGGTGGCGCGCGATCTGGCGCATGGGACGCTGGTCGAACTCGCGACCCGCCTGCCACGCGCCACGCGGCGCCTGGCGATCGTGCTGCACCGGGACAAGCGTCTCGGCCGCGGCACCGAGGCCTTCGTGCGCCATTGCGAGCAGGTGGCACCGGCACGTCGGGCAGGCTGATCCGCGCGCGATCGGCCGCTCCTTGCGGCCGGCCATGCGCAGCACCAAGCGACGCCGACGCGAGCGGCGCCATGCGCGTCTTCACCGATGCAGCAACCCGGCCGATTTGGACAATGCGCCAGGAGGAGGAGACGCCGATGACGAAGCAGGCTGATCGCGCCGCCGGGCGCCACGACGAATCGGCCGCCACTTACCTGGGCCGCGCCGATCGGCGCGCGTTGCTGCGCGCGGGCACCGGGTCGCTGGCGATGCTTGCGGCCGGGGGCCTGTTCGGCACCCGCGTCGCGGTGGCGCGCTCGCTCGACTCACCCGCCCAGGTGCCGGTGGTCGAGCGGCTGTCGGTGCGCGTGGTCACCGATTCATACCACCATGCGTTCGAGCCGAGCAGGGCCTACGGCCCGGTGCAGGTGCAGCGACTCGGCTTCGCCGTCGCGCCGCGCACGCCGCCGCAGCGCACGCTGCAGAACGAGTGGGGGTTGGCGCTGCATCTCGAATCGGCGCGCGGCAGCGAGACGCGCCAGGTGCTGATCGACTTTGCGTATACATCGGAGACGCTGCTGAACAACATGCTGTTGGCCGGCATCGATGCGTCGAAGCTCGACGCCATGGCGCTGAGCCACGGCCACTACGATCACTTCGGCGGCATGGTCGGCTTCCTGAAGGCCAACAAGGGCAGGCTCAAGGCCGGCCTGCCGTTCTACCTTGGCAGCGAGGAATGCTTCTGCTCACGCGAGCTCAATGTGCCGGGCGAGGCCGGTAGCTTCGGCGCGCTCGACCGCCAGGCGATCCAGGACGCCGGGCTGACGGTGACCTTCGCCGAGCGGCCGTCGATCCTCGCCGACCACGGCTTCACGACCGGCTCGATTCCGCGCGCGTCGTTCGAGAAGGTGTTGGCGCCCACCCGCATGAGCGTGGGCGTCGCGGGCGGCCTCGGTTGCGCGCCGGCCGGGCTGCCCGAGGCCAAACGCAGCCTCACGCTGGCGCCCGACGATTTCGAGCACGAGCAGGCGACCGCCTTCCACGTGAAGGGCCGCGGCCTGGTGGTGATGACCTCGTGCGGCCACCGCGGCATTGTCAATTCGGTGCGCACGGCGATGCAGGTGTCGGGCATCGACAAAGTGCACGCGGTACTCGGCGGTTTTCACCTCGCGCCGCACACAGTGGATTACCAGCGCCAGACGCTGGCCGAGCTGAAGGCGATCAACCCCGACGTGCTGATTCCGATGCATTGTTCGGGCGAGACCTTCATCTCGATGGTGCAGCAGGAGATGGGCGACCGATTCATCCGCTCGTCGACCGGCACGCGCTTCACGTTCCAGGCCTGAATGAGCAATCCGTCGGGCTCGCCCGACGGATTACCGGACTCAGTCCGTGTCTTGTAGCGGACTGGTGGCCTACTTCGGACAGGCGGTGCCGTCGCCCTCGACTTTGCCCACCAGCAGCAGGAAGTTCTCGAACGGGCCCATCACGCTCATGGCTTCCAGCTTCGGGCCGTTGAAGGCCAGGCGGCCGAACATCATGGCCCGCATCGGCCCGTACTCACCGCGACCCATCTCGCTCCATTTCTCGGTGGTGGCATGCATCACGTAGTCGACGCCCGCATCAAGCGCCGCCGTCTCGACCTTGCCGCCGTAGCTGCAGACGGCCCTGCCGTCCTTGGCCGCGATGCGCAGCTCGCTGCGGCTGGCCTCGCCGCATTCGCTGCGGTACAGATGGATCACCTTGAAGCCCTTGCCGCCGTCGTTCTTGATCCACTTGTCAGCCAGCTCGTCGGTCAGGCCGGGCGTCTTGTTCCACTGCTCGCAGGCCTTGGCCGTCCATTGCTCGGACATCAATGTGTCGGCCTGGGCGGCGCCGGCCATTGCGATCATCGCGGCTACGGCCAGGAAGGTGATCGTGTTGTTCATCGCTGACATTGGATTGGGCACGACGCACCGGTGCAGCGTCTATCACCGCGATGGGGAATGCCCATAGCCCTTTTGGGTTAGCTGCGGCAATCGGCTTGCGCTGCATCACCGGGCCGCACGGCAGGCATGCGCAGAATTCCTTGCTCTCATCTCCTGGAACACTGGATGCCGATGCCTACCGTGTTTTCGTATTGGCCCTCTTGGTCAGCGCGAGCTTGGCGCATGCCGGCGACGCGCTGACCGATGCCCTGTTCCGCACCAACGGCAAGCCGCAGAGCGAAGCCCAGCAGGCCCTCACGCAGGCGCAGCAGGCTTGCCGTTCGGTGGCCGAACGGTTCGCGCGACGCGCTCGGCAAGGTGAAGCCGCCGTACAGCAAGCTGTTCGTCAAGTTCGGCCGATCGCTGGACCAGCTTGGCGCGGTCGGCGCCCTAGCGAACCTGGATCCGCATCAGCTCCTCGCCCTGCGGGTCAACCACGTGCACCGCGCAGGCGATGCAGGGGTCGAAGCTGTGCACCGTGCGCTGGATCTCCAGCGGCTGCTTCGGGTCGTGCAGGTGATGCCGGTCCATCAGCGCCGCCTCGTAGGCGCCGGGCTGCCCGGCCGCGTCGCGCGGACCGGCGTTCCAGGTGCTGGGCACCACCGCCTGGTAGTTGTCGATCAGTCCGTTCTTGATGACGACGTAGTGCGCGAGCGCGCCGCGCGGCGCCTCCATGAAGCCCACGCCCTTGGCCTCGGCCGGCCAGGTGGACGGTTCCCACAGCGCCGCGTTGTGCACCGACGAATCGCCGGCCTTGATGTTGGCCACCAGGTTGTCGAGCCAGACGATCATCTGGTCGGCGAACACCTTCGACTCGATCGTGCGCGCCGCGGTGCGGCCGAGCGTCGAGAAGATCGCCGTCAGCGGCAGGTCGAGCGTGCGCAGCGCGTGATCGGCCAGCGCTTTGGTCGGTTCATGTCCCTTGGCGTACAGCATCGCCAGCCGGGCCAGCGGGCCGACCTCCATGGCCTTGCCGCGCCAGCGCGGCGACTTCAGCCACGAGTAGCTGCTGGCCACGTCGAGCTGTTCGTAGGGCGGCTTCGGACCGGTGTAATTCAGCTTCGTTTCGCCCTGGTGCGGATGCAGGCCTTGCGTTTTGCCGCCGGCATAGTCGTACCACGAGTGCGCGACGAACTCCTGCACCTGCTCGGGGTCGCGCAGGTCCACCGGCTGGATGTTCTTCAGGTCGCGGCCGAGGATCACGCCCGACGGAATGAAGTTCGACGCCGGGTCGTCGCGCCCCAAGCTCGGAAAGTCACCGACCGTCAGGAAGTTGCCCAGGCCCTCGCCGCGCGCGAACCAGTCCTTGTAGAAGCCGGCAATGGCCAGCGTGTCGGGCAGGTAGACCTGGTCGACGAAGGCCTGCATCGACTTGATGATGCTGCGCACGTCGCCGAGCGTCGCGATGTTGACCGTGGTCGCGGCCGCGCCGGTCGAGCCGGGGCCGGCGCTGATCGGGCTCGGCGAGCCGCCGACCAGGAAGTTCGGGTGCGGGTTCTTGCCGCCGAAGATCGCGTGCAGCTTGATCACGTCGCGCTGCCAGGCCAGCGCATCGAGGTAGTGCGCCACCGCCATCAGGTTGGCCTCGGGCGGCAGCTTGTATTCCGGGTGGCCCCAGAAGCCGCCGGCGAAGATGCCGAGCTGGCCGCTCTCGACGAACTGCTTGACGCGCTTTTGCGTGTCGGCGAAGTAACCGGGGCTCGATTTCGCGTAGCCGGAGATCGACTGCGCGAGCTGCGACGTCGCCTTGGGGTCGGCCTTCAGCGCCGACACCACGTCGACCCAGTCGAGCGCGTGCAGGTGGTAGAAGTGCATCACGTGGTCGTGCACGTGCTGCGCGGCGATCATCAGGTTGCGGATCAGCTGCGCATTGGCCGGGATGCGCCACTTCAGCGCGTCTTCCACCGCGCGCACCGACGCGATGCCGTGCACCAGCGTGCAGACGCCGCAAATGCGTTGCGCGAAGGCCCAGGCCTCGCGCGGGTCGCGGCCCTTGAGGATCAGCTCGATGCCGCGCACCATCGTGCCCGAGCTCCAGGCGCCGGTGATGCTGCCGTCGGCCGCCGTCTCGGCCTCGATGCGCAGATGGCCTTCGATGCGGGTGATGGGGTCGACAACGATTCGTTTGTTCATTCGGTGCTCCTCAGGCCTGCCGCCGGGCCGCCCCAAGGCAGGCCTGCGCCCCCTCGGGGGGCAGCGAGCAAAGCGAGCGTGGGGGTTGTCATTCCGCCAGGTTGTCGGCCACGAGCTCGAGCAGGCTCTCGGTCTTCCTGTCCCAGTGCGCGTGCTTGGCGCCCATCTCCAGCGTGATGCGGCACTGGCCGCAGCTGGTGACGAAGCGCTTGGCGCCGGTGGCCTCGACCTGGCTCTTCTTGATCTCGAACACCTTGTGGCGCAGCGGCGCAGCGCGCTGGTTCGACACCACGCCGCCACCGCCACCGCAGCAGTAGCCGGCCACGCCATGGTCCTTCAGCTCGATCAGCTCGAAGCCGAGCGCGGCCAGCACGCGCCGGGCCGCGGCTTCGAGCCCGCCGCGGCGCACGATCTGGCACGGATCGTGGAAGGTCGCGGTCTCGCCGATCTTGTTGAGCCGGATCTTTCCGGCGCTGATGATCTCGTCGAGGAACTCGGTCATGTGCACGATGCGCACCGGCAGCGCCCCGCCGTACCACTTGGCCGCCTCCCAGCGCGCCGCGCCGTAGGCATGCCCGCATTCGGGCAGCAGCACCGTCTTGGCGCCGATTCTCACCGCGGTGTCGATCAGCGCGCGCGTCAGGCGCTCCTGCAGTTCGAGGTCACCGTTGTTGAAGCCGACGTTCGACGCGTCGAAGCCCGCCTGGTGCATCGTCCAGGTCACGCCGAGGCGGTTCAGGATCTTGGCTGCGTCGGCGAGTGCCTTCGTATGGTCGCCCAGCTCCGCCGGCGCTGCGGTGACCAGGATCTCGGCATGCTCCTGGTCGCAGGGAATCGCCACCTTGTACTGCTCGGACACCTCGGCCAGGATTTCGGGCAGATCCTCCGCCGGCGTGGCCGGGCTGCCCCATTGCCGCGCGGTGCGGTCCATCAGCGCCAGCCGCTCCGGGATCAGGCCGGCCTTGAACATGCCGTGGCGCGCTTCCTTCACCAGCTCGGCGATGTCGATCCCCATCGGGCACACCAGCGTGCAGCGGCCGCACATCGTGCACGAGTCGTAGATCAGCTCCTGCCAGCTTTCGAGCTCGGCGATGCTCGGTTTCTTGACCAGCCCGAGGGCGCGCACGACCGGGGCGAAGGGCGAGGCTTCGCGGAAGTAGGCACGCCGGAACAGCTCGAGCTTGTAGACCGGCGTGTGCTTCGGCTCCTGGGTGGCGGCGTAGAAATGGCAGGCCTCGGCGCACATGCCGCAGCGCACGCACGACTCCATGTGCAGCGCGGCCGTGACGCCGAATTCGCGCACGAAGCTGCGCATCGCGGCATCGACGCGCGATTCGTCGCTCTGCTCGCCCTGCTTGTCGAACGATGGTGTGGCGGTCGCGGTGTTCATTGGACCCCCTTGGCGCGTGGCGCCGTCCCCCATGGACCCGGAGGGGCCACTTCGTGGCCCTTGGGGAGCAAGCGCCTTCGGAGCGGCCGTGCGGCGCTCATACATTGACTCCGCGATGCGAGAAGCGCATGCCGGTGGCGCCGCGCGAGAAGACGAACAGCACCGCGTGCATCAGCTTGCCGAACGGAAACCAGATCAGGAACGCGGCGATGCTCAGGACGTGTAGCGCCAGCAGCGTTTCGTAGCGCGCACCGAGATGACTGGTGGCCAGCAAGCCTGTGACCACGGGCAACGTGGTCAGAAGCCAGCTGAGGTAGTCGCCGCCGTGCGACAGCAATCGCACGACCGGGTGCATCAACCGGCGTGCCAGCACCGCGCACAGCGCGACCAGCGTGATCATGCCGACGCCGTAGACCAGGTTGCTCGGCAGCGCCGGCCACGACAGCCCGGTGAGGTTGCGGATGAACAGGATGTGCGGCGCGAGGCCGAACACCACCACCGCCAACCCGATGTGGAACACGTAGCTGTTGAGGGTGATGAACAGCGTCGCCTGCGCGAACTCCGGGCGCGGCCACATGCGCCGCGCGATCGTGCGCAGCGCGCCGGCCAGCGGCGCGGGCGCGCCGTCGCGCGCCGGCGACAGGTCACGCAGCCGCGGCAGCAGCAGCACGCCGACCAGCCGCCACAACGTGCCCAGCACGAAGACGGCGAGCGCGAAGGTCAGCGCCGGCCCGCGGGCGAAATCGAGCAGGTCCATGGCTCACGACTCCTTGGCGTTGTGCGCGGCGCGGCGCTGGCGCGCCAGCGCGGCCGAGGCGGCACCGAGTGCGATGCCGCCGACCGCGGCAATGCCGATGACCTTGCGCATGTCGGCCGTGCCCGCCGACAGCGGTTTGTACAGACCCCCTCGATCCCAGAAGCGCGGCTCCGAGCAGCCGATGCAGCCATGGCCCGACTGGATCGGGAACGACACGCCGCCGTTCCACTTCTGCGTTGCGCAGGCGTTGTAGGTCACCGGGCCCTTGCAGCCGAGTTCGAACAGGCACCAGCCCTGGCGCGCGCCTTCGTCGTCGAAGGCCTTGGCGAACAGGCCGCGCTCGTAGAACGGCCGGCGGTAGCAGCGGTCGTGGATGCTCTCGCCGAAGAAGGCGCGTGGCCGACCGAGCGCATCGAGCTCGGGCAGCTTGCCGAACGACAGGATGTGCGTGATCGTGCCGGCCATCGCCTGGGGCATCGGCGGGCAGCCCGGGATGTTGATCACCGGTTTGCCGGACACCAGTTTCGAGATCGGCACCGCGCCGGTCGGGTTCGGATTCGCCTCGGGCAGGCCGCCGAAGGCCGCGCAGGTGCCCACCGCGATCACCGCCGCAGCGTGCTCGACGGTCTCGGCCAGCATCGCGACGTTGGTCTGGCCGGCGATCATCGAATAGACGCCGCCGTCGCCCAACGGCACCGAGCCGTCGACGATGACGATGTACTGGCCCTTGTTGTCCTGCATCGACTGCCGGCGCGCCGCTTCGGCAGCCTCGCCCGAGGCCGATTGCAGCGTGTGGTGGTAGTCGAGCGAGATGAAGTCGAAGATCAGGTCTTCCAGGCTCGGGCTGAACGAGCGTGTCAGCGACTCGGTGCAACCGGTGCACTCCTGGAACGACAGCCAGATCACCGCCTGCCGCCGCGCCCTGGCCAGCCCATCGGCCATCGCCGCGGCGGCCGACGGCGGCAACGCCATCAGCGAGGCCATGACGCTGGCGTACCGCAGCAGCGCGCGCCGCGAGACGCCGCGCTCGCGCAGCAGCTCGCCCAGCAGCATCGCTTCAGTCACGGGCGGACGCCGCGGTTTCGACGCTGCCGCGCGACGAGATCGCCGCGGCGCCCAGTTCCCCGGTCAGCCGGGCGCTGGCGTCGTGAATCCCGCTCGGGTGCGCCAGCAGCAACTCGGGAACCCGGGCGACGACGATCTGCTCCAGCGCCGCATTGCCATTGAGATCGCCGTAGTGCACCCACCACACGCCGCTGTACGCCGTCTCGGTGATGTGTGTGGGCCCGGCGGCGTCGAGCGCCGCCTGCACCTCGCCATAACCCAGCCGATCGCGCAAACGATCGCGTTCAGGCTCGCCCATCGGCAGGCTGTTCAGGTCGATCGCATCGGAGAAGTCCGGCTCGGTCGCCAGCCGCGTCAGCAGTCGGGCCACCTCGCGCAGCACCGCCTCGCTCATGCCATTCACGGCGTTCGCGAACGAACCGGTCGTTCCTGGATGGGTCATGTTCGCCACCTCGTCATCAGTTCATGAACGGCATCGCACAACCGGGGAATCGCCAGTGCGACGGACGGCGACGGCGCCAGGCCGAGTTCAGTCGATCCAGGCTGTACGGCCACCAGTGCGCGGCGAGCCGGCAGATGGCCGTTCAAGGCCGCGGCCGACAGCAAGTCGGCCAACGCTACCTCGTGTGCGCTGCGCTTGCGACCCTCGAGCTGCCCGTCCATGGCCTGGCCCTCGAACACGCGCACGGTGCCGGGCTCGGCGCCGAAACGGGCCGCGTCGATGGCCACCAAGCCGGCGGCGTCCTCGATCTCGGGCAGCAGGCTCAGGCCCATCGTGCCGCCGTCGCGCAGATCGGCTGCGCCCGTCAGGCTGCCGCCGGCCAGCAGGTGGTCGATCGCCAGCGGTCCAGCGGCATCGTCGCGCAGCAGACGATTGCCCAGGCCCAGCACCAACACCCTGTCCGCGCGTTGCATCGTCAACCTGCCGTTCGGATGTCCTTACACGATGCAGGGTATGCCGGCCGAGTTGGCTCGATATTGACACGCGTCATGGGTCGCGACGCGTCGCGACCTATTCTGTGCCGGCGAAACGAAGGCGCCAGCGGTTGGCGGGTTCGGGTCGCCACGCGACGAGCAGAACCCGATGTGTCTGGCCATTCCGATGCAAGTGCTGCAAGTCGACGGGCTGAGCGCCCGCTGCGAGGCCAGGGGCGTCGTACGCACGGTCAGCCTGTTCCTGCTGCAGTACGAAACCGTGCTGCCCGGTGACATGCTGGCGATCCATCGCGGCTGTGCGATCCAGAAGGTCTCGCACGAGCACGCGCGCACGGCCTGGGAGCTCTATGACGAGATGCTGGCCGCCGACGCGCTGGCGCGCGAAACCCGGGGCGTCTGAGCGTGCGTTTTCGAAAAACCCAGGCCTGAGCGCGGCTTTACCGGTGTCACGGGGCCGGGTCCTGTCCGATGGCGCGGCGGCCGGGGACCGGTTCAAATACCAGCCTGACGAACCAGGAGGCAAACCCGCTCGAACGGGACCGAGACATGCGCACCGACTGGCCTGAACAGAAGGTCGATCTGCCGCCCCCCGGCGGACGGCACGCACCCGACGCGGGGATCCTGGCCGAGATCACGGCCGGGCTGGCCGCGGGCACCGACTTGCACGGCCTGCTGGAGCGTTTTCTGACGCCGATCATGCGGATGGCCGGCGCGCGCGCCGGTGCCGTGCGCGTGCTGTCGGCCGCCGGCGACCGCCTGCAGATGATCAGCGAGGTCGGCCTGCCCGAACAGGTGGCCAGCGCCGAACGTGCGGTGGATCCGGCCTGCGGCATGTGCGGCGCGGCCTTCACCCGCGGCACCATCGTCTCGGCAGGCGAGGTGGGCCACTGCGCGCGCCGCAACGACGACAGCTACTTCGGGCAGCAGTGCCGGCACCTGATGGCGGTGCCGCTCACCTACCGCGGCCGCGTGCTGGGCCTGTACAACCTGTTCTTCGACGCCGCGCCGGCGGTGGCAGCCGAATCGATGGCGCTGTTCAAGTCGATCGGCGAGCTGCTCGGGCTGGCCTTGCACAACGCCCTGCTCGAACGCGACACGCTGCGTGCCGCGGTGCTCACCGAGCGCCAGGCCATGGCGGCCGAGGTGCACGACTCGATCGCCCAGACGCTGGCCTTCGTGAAGATGCGCATGCCGTTGCTGCAGGAAGCGATCAGCCGCCACGACGAGGCCGGGGCCTTGAAGTACTGCGCCGATGTGCGCCAGGCGGTGAGCAGCGCGCACAGCAATCTGCGCGAGGTGCTGGCGCATTTCCGGGCGCCGATGGACCCGCTCGGCTTGAAACATGCGCTGCAGTCCAGCATCGTCGCGTTCGGCGAGTTGACGCAGGTCGAGCTGGCGTTCGACGACCAGGTGCCCGGCCTGCACCTGCCGGTGGCGCAGGAACTGCAGGTGTTGCGCATCGTGCAGGAGGCGCTCGCCAACATCGCCAAGCACGCCCGGGCCAGCCGGGCTTGGCTGACGATTGCCCGGCTGCACGGCGACATCGACGTCGTGGTCGAGGACGACGGCGCCGGCGTCGCGCCCGCCGATGGGCCGGGCGGCGCCGCGCACTACGGCCTGGACATCATGCGCCAGCGTGCGCTCAGCCTGGGCGGCACGCTCGACGTGGGCCCACGTGCCGGCGGCGGCACGCGGGTGCGCCTGCGCTTCCCGTCCGAACCGGATAGAGTGGACGCACCATGAGCGCCGAGCAGCTTCGGGTCGTCCTGGTCGATGACCATGCCCTTTGTCGCAATGGCCTGACCGACCTGCTGCACCATCGCGGCAACATCACGGTGGCGGCGGCGCTGGGCGAGCCCGACAAGGTGGCCGCCGCGCTGCGCGAGCACAAGCCCGACCTGGTGGTGCTCGACCTGCGCATGCCGTCGACCGACGGCCTGACGCTGCTGCGCCGCCTGCGCGCCGAAGGCATCGACACGCCGGCGCTGATCCTGACGATGAGCGATGCCGAAGGCGATCTGGCGGCCGCGCTGCGTGCCGGCGTGCGCGGCTACCTGCTCAAGGACATGGAGCCCGAGGAGGTGATCGCGGCGATCGAACGCGCCGCCCGGGGCGAACTGGTGGTGGCGCCGGCGATGACGCTGAAGCTGGCGCAGATGCTGCAGGCCGGCGCCAAGGGCAGCGACCGCAAGGGCCTGCTGGATTCACTCACCGAACGCGAACGCCAGATCCTCGACCACCTGGCGCGCGGCGAGAGCAACAAGGCGATCGCGCGCACGCTCGAGATCAGCCACGACACGGTGAAGCTGCATGTGCGCCACATCCTGTCCAAGCTGAACCTGAGTTCACGCGTCGAGGCCGCCGTGTTCGCCGTCGAGTCGCGCGCAGCAGGCGAAAACCGCGGCGGCAGCGAGCCCCGCTTCAGCCGCTGAGTTCAGCGCCGAGCGACAGGCTGGCGCCCGCGCTCGCGTTCGCGCCGCGCTCACCGAACCAGGCCAGCTCGTCGCGCAGGCGCACCACCTCGCCGACGATGATCAGGCACGGTGAGCGCAGGCCGGCCTGGGCAACGCGCGCCGGCAGGTCCGCCAGCGTGGCGCTGACCACGCGCTGATCGAGCGTGGTGCCCTGCTGCACCACGGCCGCCGGTGTGTCGGCGCGCAGGCCGTGGACCACCAGCTGGGCACAGATCTCGGCCAGACCGGAGAGCCCCATGTAGATCACGGTCGTCTGGCGCGGCCGGGCCAACGCCGCCCAGTCGAGGTTGCAGCTACCGTCCTTCAGGTGCCCGGTGACGAACAGGCACGACTGGGCATGGTCGCGGTGCGTCAAGGGGATGCCGGCATAGCTGGCCACGCCGCAGGCGGCGGTGATGCCCGGCACCACCTCGAACGCCACGCCTTCGGCGGCCAGCGCCTGCAACTCCTCGCCGCCGCGTCCGAACACGAACGGGTCACCGCCCTTGAGCCGGATCACCATGCGGCCGCTGCGCGCCAGGCGCACCAGCAGCGCGTTGATGTCGGCCTGGTCCATGCTGTGGTGTTGGCGCTCCTTGCCGGCGTAGATGCGCTCGGCCTGCGGGGCAATCAGCTCGAGCACCTGGTCGCCCACCAGGTGGTCGTAGACCACCACATCGGCCTGCGCGAGCAGACGTGCCGCGCGCACCGTGAGCAAGTCGGGATCGCCCGGGCCGGCCCCGACCAGGAACACGCGGCCGGCCGGTGGATGGCGGTAGCGCTGGAGCAGCGCACCCATGTCGACGAACGAGTTCATGTGCGATCTCCTGATGGCTCCGGCGCTCAGCCGCCGCAACGACTGCAGCCGCCGCTGCCGCAGCCGGCCGCCGGCGACGGCTCGGCGAGCGCGCCGTCGGGAACGAAGACGAAATCAAACCGGCCGGGCTCGAGCTCCACGTAGTCGAGCTGCGTGCCCTGCAGCAAGGCCTGCGAGGGCGCCCCGACCAGCAGGCGCACGCCTTCCAGCTCGAGCGGCAAGTCGCCTTCGCGCAGCTCGTCGAAGCCCATGCCGTAGCGGACCGAGCCGTCGCCGTCGCGCCGCGCCGCCACTCGCAGTGCCCAGTCCTGCGCCCCGCTGTCGGCCGCCGATCGGCGGATCTGCGCCGCCGCGCCGGGTGTCAACGTAAACATCATCGCGCGATCTCCTTTAGTGCTCACCCTTGGTACGCAACAACCCGGCCAGGCGGTTGCCCTGCTTCTGCGGCCCGCCGCGCGGGAACATCGCGTGCAGCTCATGGTTGCTGCCGCGCTGCGGCCCCCAGGCCTGCGTGAAATGCCGGATCATCACGCGCACCTGCGGCTGCACACCGTGCTCGGCGTAATACGCGCGCAGGAAGCGGATCAGCTCCCAGTGAGCGGGCGTCAGCACCAGGCCTTCGCGATCGGCCAGCGCGCGGGCGAAGTCCTCCGACCAGTCGTCGAGGCGGCAAAGGTAGCCCTCGGAGTCGGTCGCCACGGCACGGCCGTTGACCCACACCGAGTGGCCTGCGGACGCGTCACGGGGCTCGCCCGTGGTGGTGTCCATGGTGTGCGCGGGTTTCATCAGGCCGCCCGTGTGTGGCGTCCCGCCGCGTCGCGCACGGCACGCACGAACGCGACGAATCGCTGCGGCCAGCGGTTGCCGCCGGTATGGCGCAGGTGCGCGTACGAGGCCAGCAGGTTGTGCACGCACACGCCGTCGTGCCGGCCGTCGATGCCGTGGCCGCGTCGCACGCGGTAGGCGAAGCGCACCGACGGCTCGAGATCGTCCAGGCTCGAGTGGTGGAACTCGTGACCCAGTCGCTGCACCGGACGCGCCTCGTCGAGGCCGGGCCACGGAAAGTCTCCGGTCTCCTCGAGCTGCACGTAGCCGCGACCGACCGGCCGTTCGTGCATCACGACGTCGCCGGGAATCGCGCCGACCATCTGCGCCGAGCGGCCGCCCCAGCGGATCGAGCGTGCCAGAAACATCAGGCCGCCGCACTCGGCGTAGGTCGGCAGCCCGGCCTCGATGGCCCCGCGCAGCGCGCCGCGCAGAGCCGCGTTGGCCTGCAGCGCGGCCATCGCGGTCTCGGGGAATCCGCCGCCGATGAACAGGCCGTCGAGTGCCGGCAGGCGCGTGTCGTGCAGGGTATCGATCGGTACCAGCCACGCGCCCGCGGCCTCGAGCGCCGCCAGATCGTCGGGGTAGTAAAAGCCGAAGGCCGCGTCGCGGGCGATGCCGATGCGCAGCCGCGGCGCCGCGGCACCTGCCGCCGGCGCCGGCAGGGCGACCAGCGGCATGGCCGGGGCCGTCGCGGCCAGCGCCAACACGCGGTCGAGGTCGACCTGCGCGGCCACCGCGTCGGCCATTGTGTGCACGCGTGCCGGGGCGTCGTCCAGCTCAGCATCGGGCATCAAGCCGAGGTGGCGCTCAACCATCGCCAGACGCGGATCCTGCTGCAGGGCGCCGAGCACCTGCACGTCGGTGTAATGCTCGATCACCGCACGCAGCTTGGCCTCGTGGCGCGAGCCGCCGAGCTGGTTGAGGATCACGCCGCCGATGCGAATGCCCGGGTCGAAGGCCTGGTAGCCCAGGATCAGCGGCGCAATGCCTCGGGTCATGCCGCGCGCGTCGAGCACCAGCAGCACCGGCAGACCCAGGCGCCGCGCCAGCGCCGCGTTGCTGTTGCTGCCGTCCAGCGCAAGGCCGTCGTACAGCCCCTTGTTGCCCTCGACCAGCGTGATGTCGGCGTCGGCGGCATGGCGCGCCAATGCGGCGACGATCTCGCCGTCGTGCATCAGGTGCGGGTCGAGGTTCACGCAGGGCCGGCCGCTGGCGCGCGCCAGCCACATCGGGTCGATGTAGTCGGGGCCCTTCTTGAAGGTCTGCACCGCCAGTCCGCGCTCGGCCAGCGCGCGCGCCAGGCCGATCGCCAGCGTCGTCTTGCCCGACGACTTGTGGGCGGCAGAGATCAGCAGGCGTGGCGTGTGCATTTCAGTACCGCCCGGCCGCCCGCAGGCACTGAACGCGCCCCCTTGAGGGGGCAGCGCGCCAAGGAGCTTGGGGGTCCTTCACCTCAGCCGGCCTTTCGCAGCGGCCGCCGCGACGTCGTCGCGCGGCAGGAAGTCGAGCACGCGCACGCCCACGATCGTCAGCACGAACGCCGCGCCGATGCCACCCAGCCCGAGCAGCAGTTCAGGCCAGCTCGGCACATAGCGCCCGATCGCGCCGTCACCGAAGCTGCTGCGCACCTGATGGCCGGGAAAGATGTCGAGCGGAAACACCTGGCCGCCGATGATGAACACGTAGAGAAAGGCGAACGCGCCGAGCACGACCCCTGCCGCGGCGGCCAGCACGCCGCGCGCACTGCTCAGGCGCGGGTGGAACAACAGCCCCATCGGCAGCAGCGAGCCGAGCCCGACGAAGCCGAGCCAGAACAGCAGCGGAAAGACGCCGCCATCGCGCAGGATGAAGGCCTCGAACTCGCCCTGACGCGCGAAGTACAGGTTCGTCAGGTGATAGACGGCGACCAGGTAGAGCGCCGCGGCGACGAACACGCCGAGCAGGCGCGCCATGCGGCGCCGCACCGCCTCGTCCAGCGGCTGGCGATTCCAGGCCAGCAGCGCCGACTGCGCGATCAGGAACACCGCCAAGCCCCAGCCGAACGACAACACGATGAACAGCGGCGCCAGCACCGCGGACTGGTAAGCCTGGCGCGCGACCAGAAAACCGAAGATCAAGCCGGTGCCGGTGGTCAGCATGAAGCGCCAGACCAGCGCGGCAAGACCCACGGCCTTGGCGTGGTGGTTGAAGCGCCGCTCGAACATCGTCCACAGGTAGACCGCCACGATGGCGAACATGCCGCTGTAGAGGAACACGTTCCACGCAAACACCGAGCTCAGGTTGTAGTGCGTGGCGGCCACGATCACCCGCTCGGGTCGCCCGAGGTCGAGCATCAGCACCATCAGCCCGCCGGCCAGCAGGGCCAGGCACAGCAGGCCCGACAGCGGTGCGCGGCGCTTGTACACCGCGTGGCCGAACACCGAGCCGATCGACGCCACGTTCAGCACCCCCGAGGCCGCGACGATCATGAAGATCGCGAACACATGCGGCAGGCCCCAGACCACCTGGTTGTCCATGCCGGTGATCACATGGCCGTGTTCTTCCATCAGGTAGGCGCCGCCCAGCCCGGCCAGCGCGACCAGGCCGCCGGCCGCCACCAACAGGTAGAACCGGCGCTGATCGAGTGGATGGAGGGCCGGCGCCATCGTCACAAACCCTGGTAGCGCACGCCGGGGTCGAGCCGCAGGTCGGCGCGCAACTGCGTGCTGGTGGCCGCGCCCAGGCGTTGCGAAATCTCGCTGGCCGGGTCGTTCAGGTCGCCGAAGACGATGGCGCCGTGGCCGGCCTGGCTGCAGGCCTCGGCGCAGGCGGTGGTCTTGTCGCCCTGGTCGAGGCGGTGCACGCACAGCGTGCAGCTCTCGACGCAACCCTTGCCGCGCGGCACGTCGCTCTTCTGTTCGGTGAGCGGTTCGTGCACGAACGAGCGCGCCTTGTAAGGGCAGGCCATCATGCAGTAGCGGCAGCCGATGCAGCTGTGGCGATCGACCAGCACGATGCCGTCGGCGCGCTTGAACGACGCGCCGGTCGGGCAGACGTCGACGCAGGGCGGGTCGGCGCAGTGCTGGCACATCACCGGCGCCGATGCTGTGCGGCCGGTCTTGATCTCCTTGATCTCGACCTTGCGGATCCACTGCGGATCGGTCGAGCGCGTGGCCGGGGCCAGTCCGTTCTCGGTGTAGCAGGCAGTGACGCAGTCGGTGCAGCCTTCGGCGCACTTCGTGGTGTCGATCAGCATGCCCCAGCGCACCTTGGCGCTGGCCCCCGCGGCGCCCGCACCACCGGCGGGCGCCGCCTGTGCGATCTCGATCAACTGGACCCCGGGGGCCAGCACCGCGCCGGCCAGTCCCGCCGCGGCGACGCCGAGGAAACCGCGCCGACTCATTTCGTCGCCCCTTGGGCGACCTTGCGCGACTTGCTCGTGTGGCATTCGAAGCAGTCGATCCGGACCGCCGCGTAGCTGTGGCAGCTGACGCAGAAGTTGGTCTCCGCCTTGGCCACGCTGGCGGTCTTCGGCTGGCATGGCAGTCGATGCAGTCCTTCAGGCTGTACTTCGCGCCGCGAACGCCGCCGTGCACCGTGTCGTCGCGCTGGTGCTTCAAGCAAGCGCATGTGGTTGCGCCGCATCACGTCGGCCGGCTCCACGCACTGCGTGCCCGCCTTGGCCGGCTCGATCACCGGCCGCGGCGTGCGGCCTCCGTCGGCATAGGCCGACGGCATCAAAGCCGCCCAGACCAGCCAAGCGGACACCGCGGATCCGGCTCCGCCGGTCCGCTGGCGTGCCTTGCAGGCCGCGCCGGGCACAAAGGCCCGGCCCTTCGCCAGGCACGGAAGGCCCACTGGACCTTCCGTGTCCGGGCTCAGCCCCCCTGGAGGGGTAAGCGTGGACGTGAGGGTCTGCCTGCGCAGACCCGAGCGCCTCGCGAACCGCCCGAGCTCTGCGAGGGCGTGGCCGGCGCCGCAGGCGCTCCGGGGGGGATTCATTTATTCCCCCAGCCCCATCTGGATGTACCCCGTGGGACAGACATCCTTGCAGATGTGGCAGCCGATGCACTTGGCGTAGTCGGTGTCGACATAGCGCCCGGTGGTCGACTTGGCCTTCGGCACCTTGAACACCGCCGTCTGCGGACAGTAGACGACGCAGTTGTCGCATTCGAAGCACTGGCCGCAGCTCATGCAGCGCTTGGCCTCGCCTACAGCCTGCGCCTCCAGCAGCGGCAGCAGGCGCTCCTCGAAGTTGTTGAGCGCCTGCTCGGCGGTGAGCGTGACCACCTTGCGCCGGTTGCGCGGCGTGTAGTTGAAGTGGCCGAGGAACAGCTCGGTGTGCGGGATGACGTAGCGGTCGGAGCGGTTGTCGTAGTTGTGGATCGCGCCGGCGCTGGCATCGGTGCCCCACAGCGGCTGCTCGATGCGGGTGACCTTCAGGCCCTTCTCGACCAGCTTGCGCGTCAGGTCGAAGCCGTGCACGTCGATCTTCGGCCGCTTGTCGAGCGCCTCGCCGCGCAAATGGCGGTCGATGCCGTCAGCGGCGATCGCGCCGTGGCCGATCGCGGTGGTCAGCAGGTGCGGGCGCACCACGTCGCCGCCGACGAACAGCCCCGGCTGGCCCTGCACCTGGTAGTTCTTGTCGGAGGTGATGCCGCCCTTGCCGTTGTTCAGCGACTCCAGCCCGCTGAAGTCCACCGCCTGGCCGATGGCCGAGACGATCAGGTCGGCCGCGATGTCCTCTTCGGTGCCGGCGATCTGCTTGATCTCGAGCCGGCCGCCGACGAACTTGGCCTCGCACTGCACCACGCGCAGTCCGGTGGCGCGGCCGGTGCCGTCGCGCAGCACCGCCACCGGCGCCAGGCCGCCGCGGATCGTGATGCCTTCGGCCAGCGCCTGCTCGATCTCGTGCTTGTTGGCCTGCATCTTGTCGATGCCGAACACCGAGGTCAGCGTGACCTCGGCACCCTGGCGCGCCGACAGCAGCGCGGCGTCGTGCGCGGCGTAGCCGGCGATCGCATGCTCGGGCCGGTCGGACTCGTGCACCTGGTCGATGTGGCCGAGTCGCCGCGCCACGGTGGCCACGTCGATCGAGGTGTCGCCGCCACCGACCACGACGACGCGCCTGCCCACGTGCAGCATGCGGCCGTCGTTGAAGGCCTTCAGGAACGCGGTGGCGGTGACGCAGTTCGGCGCGTCGGCGCCCTCCACCGGCAGCGCCCGGCCGCTCTGCGCGCCGAGGCCGAGGAACACGGCGTCGAAATCGCGCTTGATCTGCTCGAGCGTGATGTCGGTGCCGATGCGGCAGTTCATCCGCGCCGTCACGCCGAGGTCGACGATGCGCGCGATCTCGGCGTCGAGCACGGCGCGCGGCGTGCGAAAGCCCGGGATGCCGTAGCGCATCATGCCGCCGAGTTCGGCGCGCTCGTCGAAGATCGTCACCGCATGGCCCTTGCGTGCCAGCTGGTAGGCGGCCGACAGCCCCGCCGGGCCGCCGCCGATGACGGCCACCTTCTTGCCAGTTTGGATCTCGGGCTTCGGGAAGGCGAGTTTCTTGTCGATCGCGTATTCGCCGAGGAAATGCTCGACCGAGTTGATGCCGACGAAGTCTTCCACCTGGTTGCGGTTGCAGCCCGATTCGCATGGCGCCGGGCACACGCGACCCATCACCGACGGCAGCGGATTGGCTTCGGTCAGGCGCCGCCACGCGTATTCCTGCCACGGCATGCCGGCCGGCGGCTTTTCGACGCCGCGCACGATGTTCAGGTAACCGCGGATGTCCTCGCCCGACGGGCACGAGCCCTGGCACGGCGGCGTGCTCTGGATGTAGGTCGGGCACTTGTGCGTGTGGTCGGCGTCGAAGATCTCCTGCTGCCAGGCCAGCGGCTTGTCGTCGCCGTCCTTGTAGCGACGGAAAGTCAGCGGTTTGGCTTCGGTGGTCGATGGTGCGGACGACATGCGGGGGACTCCTCGAATCTGAATCAATGTGGTGTGCCCAGGCGAATGGCCTTGCTGACGAGCTGGTGCACGCCGCCGACCATGCTCATGTCGAAGCCGTAGTACGGCAGCACCTTGCTGAACTGCGCCTTGCAGATCGCGCAGATGGCAGCCATGAAGTTCACGCCGTGTTCGTCGACCACGTGCTTCAGCGCCTCCATGCGCGGCAACGCGCCCTTGACGCGCAGCTCGAGCAGGTCGTCGGTCAGCAGGCCGCCGCCGCCGCCGCAGCAGAACGTGGCTTCACCGATGGTGCCCGGGGCCATGTCGTGGAAGTGGTTGGCCACCGCCTTGATGATTTCGCGCGGAATCACGAACTGCCCACCGGGCATCGAGCCCATGCGCGAGGCGCGCGCGACATTGCACGAATCGTGGAAGGTGACGATGCGCTCGTCGTTCTTTTCCTTGTCGAACTGCAGCGCGCCGCGCTGGATCAGGTCGTGGGTGAATTCGCAGATGTGCTGCGGCACCGGGTAGCGGGCATCGAGCCAGTCGAACGGGCCGATCAGCGTGTTCCAGAAGCTGTACGCCACGCGCCAGGCGTGACCGCATTCGCCGACCACGATGCGCTTGACGCCGAGGGCCTGGGCCGCCTCTTTCACGCGCAGCGAGATGTTGCGCATCTGCTCGTAGTTGCCGATGAACAGGCCGAAATTGCCGGCCTCGCTGGCCTTGGAGCTCAAGGTCCAGCTGATGCCGGCGGCGTGGAAGACCTTGGCGTAGCCGATCAGGCTCTCGACATGCGGCTCGGAGAAGAAGTCGGCGCTCGGCGTCACCAGCAGCACCTCGGCGCCCTGCGACATCGAGCGGGAAGCGCACGTCGATGCCGGTTTCTTCCTTGGTGTCTTCCTCCAGGCCCAGCAGCGTGTCCTCCAGCGCCGGCCCCGGGATGCCGAGGTTGTTGCCGATCTTGTGTACCTTGCCGATGATTTCGTTGGCGTACTTCTGGCCCAGGCCCACCGAATCCATGATCTCGCGCGCGGCCATCGTCACCTCGGCGGTGTCGATGCCGTAGGGGCAGAACACCGAGCAACGGCGGCATTCGGAACATTGGTTGAAGTAGCTCCACCATTGGTCGAGCACGTCCTTGGTCATGTCGCGCGCACCCACCAGCTTGGGAAAATGCTTGCCGGCGAACGTGAAGTAGCGGCGGTAGACCGAGCGCATCAGATCCTGGCGCGCCACCGGCATGTTGATGGGGTCGCCGGTGCCCAGGAAGTAGTGGCACTTGTCGGAGCAGGCGCCGCAGTGCACGCAGGCATCCATGTAGACGCGCAGGCTGCGGTACTTGTCCAGCAGTTCGCCCATCTTGGCCACGGCGCGCGGCTCCCAGCCATCGCTCAGCTCGTCGGGGAAACCGAGCCTGGCCTGAATGACCTGCGAGGCAACGAAAGGCTTGCTGTGCGCCATTGCGCCTTCGGCGATCAGCGGTATCACCGGGTAGGGCTTGAGCTTCGGTGTCTCGAAGGCGGCGGTGGCCATGGCTTACTTCTTGTCCAGGGCCGCGGCCCAGGCCGCGATGTGACGCGCCTCGCGCGAGGTGTCGGCCTGATAACGCGTCGGGCTGAAGAACAGGCCCGGCGCGTGCAGCAGCTTGCTGATCGGAAACACGAGCATCAACAGCGCCACCAGGCTCAGGTGCACCAGCAGCAGCGGGTCGGCCGGCAGTGGCTGCAGGTCCAGGCGCATCAGGCCCAGCATGAAGGCCTTCAGCGCGACGATGTCGGTGTGCGCGACGAAGCGCATGCCCAGACCGGTCAGTCCGATCGCCAGCAGCAGCGCCAGGTGCAGGTGGTCCGACGGCGTGGAGATGTAGCGCACCCGATCGACCAGGAAGCGGCGCGCCCACAGACCGGCCAGACCCGCGACCATCGCGAAGCCGGCGTAGGTACCGAAGGCCTGCACCCAGACGACCCAAGTCCACACCGGCTGCTGGAAGTAGCGCAGATGGCGCAGCAGCACCAGCAGCAGCGCGGCGTGGAACAGCCAGCCGAAAGCCCAAGTCCATTTGTTGGACTTGAACAGGCTTTCGAACAACACCACCTCGCGCGTCAGGCGCAGCGCGACGCCGGTGCTGGTGGTCGGCGCCGGCGTCGTGGGGATCTTCAGTGGCGCGGGTGTGCGCAGGTAGCTGCGGATCTTGCTCAGCAGCCCGAAGACGAGCACCGCCGTCGCGACATAGAACAACACGGCGAAGGCGATCGACAGCAAGCTCATGCCGAGGCCGTGACTGAAACGACCGCCGCCGCGGCGCTTACACGCAGCCGGTGGGCTTCGGCAGCCCTGCGATCTTGCAGGCCTGCTTGGCCGGGCCGTAGGGGAACAACTCATAGAGGTACTTGCTGTTGCCCTTGTCGGCGCCGAGCTGTTTGCCGATGGCCTTGGTCAGCACCCGCACGGCCGGCGCGATCTGGTATTCGTTGTAGTAGTCGCGCAGAAAGTTGACGACCTCCCAGTGGTTGGGCGTCAGCTCGACGTTCTCGGTCTGGGCGATGACCTTGGCGATGTCTTCGTTCCAGTCGGCCAGATTGACCAGGTAGCCTTCCTCGTCGGTTTCGTATTGCGTGCCGTTGACTTCGATGCCCATGTGGTTCTCCGTGAGCGATGGGTGGTGGGTGTCAGACCGGCATCAGAGCCAGGACTGGCAGGTGTTGTGCTCGGCGACAAGGTCGACGAAGCCGCCGTAGTCGACCGCCGTGACGCCGTCGATCAGCTTGCCGCCCATGCCGCGAGCGTCGACATCGGGTTGCAGCGCGTAGACCTTCAGGGATTTCACCGCTTCGCCGATGCCGCTGCCGGCAGCGCCGCCGGCGGTGGCCGCGTAGACGGCGTCTTCGATCAGCAACAGCGCCGAGCCCGGCTGGGCCAGGCGCAGGCAGCTTCGCAGCGACGATGTCTGCGCGTGGGACTTGTTGACGATGTGCAGCATGCCCGGCCTCAAAACGAAAGAACCACGTCCTGCTCGGCCATCAGCGCCGCCATCTCGGCGCTGCCCAGCACCTCGACCGGCACCAGCAGGTCTTGCTCGGTCAGGCCGCGCGCGTCCAGCGACTCGCGCTCGACGTAGAGCTTCTCGACGTCGTAGCCCTCGAGCGCGCGGTAGGTCGGCGAGCAGTTCTTGATGCCGATGCCCTTGGTGTTCTGCCCCTTGACCAGCTCGTAGACGCCGTCGTCGAGGAAGACCAGGCTCACGTCCTGGTCGAAGGTGGCGGTGATCAGCACGACCTCCAGGCTCTCGAGCGCGTAGATCGTGCCGTACGGCGCCTTGCGGTTGACGAACATGAACTTCTTCATTGCTCAGTCCCCGAAGGTCACCAGGCGGTCGGCCTTGATGCCGCTGTCGACCAGCTGGCCCAGGCCCGAGATGCGGAACCCCGGCGCGAGCACTTCGTCCTTGATGCCGCGGCGCAGCGCCGCGGCGACGCACACCACCAGGTCCACCTTGTGCTGCGCGGCCAGCGCCGACCAGCGGTTGACGATGTGGCGGTCGTCCTGCGGCGGCTCGGTGAGCCGGGTCGCGTTGTAGACGCCGTCGTGATAGAAGAACACGCGCTGGATTTCATGACCCTTGGCAACGGCGGCCGCGGCGAACTGGTAGGCGGTGTCGCTGGCCTGGTGCGTGTACGGGCCTTCGCTGACGAGCAGACCGAACTTCATGTGAGTACCTCGAATCGAGCCGCCGCAGTTGCTGTGGCAGCCAAGCGGACGCCGCGGAGCCGGCTTTGCCGGGCCGCTGGCGGCGCCCCCTGGGGGGAGGCGACCGAAGGTCGCTTCGGGGGGGCATTTCAGAAACGGATGTGCGTCGACGCGTTCAGGCTGGCGCGCGAGCCGCGCCAGTCGTCGATCAGGTACTTGGTGAACGGCAGGTCGCACTTCTCGAAGAAGCGCGGCCAGCCGATGCGCTCGACCCAGTCGGACACGCGCTCCCACGAGCGCGCGTCTTCCTTGTAGGTGTAGAGGATCTTCTTGACCATGGCCGACACCTCGGGCCAGCGCGGCGGGTTGTTGGGCAGGCCCGAGGCCACCATCTTCATGAAGGTCGGCTTGCCGCGCGCGTTGGAGTTCTTGCCGCCGACCCAGATCGCCAGCTTGGAGTGCTCGGGGTCGTTGATCTGCATCGGCGGGCAGGGCGGGTAGCAGGCGCCGCAGCAGATGCATTTCTTCTCGTCGATTTCGAGCGACGGCTTGCCGTTGACCAGCGCCGGGCGGATCGCCGCCACCGGGCAGCGCGCCACCACCGCCGGGCGCTCGCAGACGTTGGCCACCAGATCGTGGTTGATCTTCGGCGGCTTGGTGTGCTGGACGATGATCGCGATGTCGGCCTGGCCGCCGCAGTTGATCTCGCAGCAGGAGGTGGACAGGTGCACGCGGTTGGGCATGTCCTCCTTGATGAACTCGCTGTACAGGTCGTCCATCAGCGCCTTGACCGCGCCCGACGCATCGGTGCCCGGGATGTCGCAGTGCAGCCAGCCCTGGGTGTGGGCGATCATCGACACCGAGTTGCCGGTGCCGCCGACCGGAAAGCCGCTGCTGGTCAGCGCCTCGATCAGCGGCGCGACCTTGTTCGGGTCGGCGACCATGAACTCGATGTTGCTGCGGATCGTGAAGCGCACGTGCCCGTCGGCATAGGTGTCGGCGATGTCGCACAGCTTGCGGATGGTGTAGACGTCCATCTGCCGCTGCGTGCCGGCGCGCACCGTCCAGATTTCGTCGCCGGTGTGCGACACGTGGTGCAGCACGCCGGGCCGCGGCCGGTCGTGGTAGCGCCAGTTGCCGTAGTTCTTCAGCATCGTCGGATGCATGTACTGCTTGTTGTCCGGGCAGCCGCTTTCGATCGGGGCGCGTTGTGCCATGTCGTGTCTCCGGTGTGCGATCAGGCTGCCTTGGCGGCCTTCTTGGCATTGATGCGGGCGACTTCGTCGTCCCAGCCGTCGGTGCGCACATAGGGGTTGGTGCGCGGCGTGGCGACCATGTTGGCGTCGATCTCGACGCCGATGCCTTCGAGGAAGTTGACCAGGCCGATGCGCTCGATCATCTCGCCGGTGCGCTCGTGCTCGAGCGCGTTCTCGGCGAAGAAGTCGATCACCTTCTGGCCCAGTTCGACCAGCGCCTCGTAGTCCTCGTCGGTCTTCAGCGGCATGAAGGGCACGACCACGGTGCCCATCAGGTCGCCGATCTTCAGCGTGCGCTTGCCGCCGATCAGGATCGTCGCGCCGGTGTCGGTGCCGTGCGCCAGCGCGCCGGTCATGACGTTGATGCAGTGCATGCAGCGCACGCAGTTGCTGTTGTCGATCTCCAGCGCGTGGGTGTCGCTGACCGCGACGCTGGAGATCTGGTCGCCCTTGGCGACGTCCTTGATCTCCTTGAGCATGATGGTCTTGGTCGGGCAGCGCGAGATCACGTCGTTGACCAGTTCGTTCATGCCGTGCTTGGCGAACCACTTGCGCGCCAGCGCCTCGTCGGTGCGCATGTTGTCGCGCCAGGTGCCGATGACCGCCATGTCGGCGCGCTGGATCGAGTTCATGCAGTCGTTCGGGCAGCCCGAGAACTTGAACTTGAACTTGTAGGGCAGCGCCGGGCGGTGGATGTCGTCGAGGAAGGTGTTGATCACCTGACGGTGCGCGCGCGCCTCGTCGTAGCAGCTCTGCTCGCAGCGCGCCGCGCCGACGCAGCTCATCGAGGTGCGCACCGCGGGGCCCGGCGCCGCCGAGGTCGAAGCCGAGTTCGTTGAGCGCGTCGAAGGCGTCCTGCACCTTGTCGGTCTTGGCGCCCTGGAACATGATGTCGCCGCTCTGGCCGTGGAAGGCGATCAGGCCCGAGCCGTGCTCCTCCCAGATGTCGCACATCTTGCGCAGCACATCGGTGTCGTAGTGCATGCCCGCCGGCGGCTGCACGCGCAGCGTGTGGAACTCGGCGGCGTCGGGGAACACCGGCGTGCCGTTGTCGTCCTTCAGCTCGGTGAAGCGCGGGATCACGCCGCCGCCGTAGCCGAACACGCCGACCGTGCCGCCCTTCCAGTAGCCCTTCTTCGTGCGGTAGGACGTCTCCAGCTGACCCATCAGATCGACCATGTAGTCCTTGTCGTTCGCCAGGCGCTTCAGGCCGGTGACGAAGCTCGGCCACGGGCCGCTTTCCAGCTCGTCCAGCATCGGTGTGTCGTGCGGTTTCTTGGCCATGCGCGTCGTCTCCTGGTGTGCGCCGAACGCATCTCGCGATGGCCCGGCCGGCGTGGCGCGAATGGTGGCGGCGTGGGGCCGCGCGCGCCATCACCCACGCGGGGTAGGCAACGATAGACCGGAAGGTGTGCACCGCCATTACCCGGATGGGTTATGCGCCGCTCACCCGTACCGGGTATGGACGCTCTTCGGGCGCACCGCGCTCAATGCCGCATTCGGAGCCTCGAATGACGCGCCTGACGCCTCTTGCCAAGCTGCGCGTGCCGTTGGGCGGGCAGGAGATCGAATTGCAGCAGCTCGACCACGACGGCGGCGGCATGAGCCTGCTGCGCACGCGCATCCGCGAGAGTAGCCGCTTCACCGTGTTCGACATCGATCCGCAGACCGCGCGAGCTTGGGGCGAGGCCCTGCTGCGCTGGGCGCAGGCGCAGCCCAAGGCTGAATGCCATGGACGCCATCGCCGCCACGATGGTCGACGTCGTGTTCCCGCTGGACGGCGAGAGTCTGCCGCGCGACCACCGCAAGGCGCTGGCCGATGCACTCGAGCGCGCGCTGCCCTGGCTGGCCGACTGGCCCGGCCGGCGTGCACCGCGTCAACGTGGTGGCCGGCGTCGACGGCAACGCGCTGCTGTCGCGGCGCGCGCGCCTGGCCTGCGCGTGCCGCGCGAGCAGGTGCAGGCGCTGGCGCCGCTGGCCGGCGCGACGCTCGATGTCGCCGGCCACAGCCTGCGCCTGGGCCCGCCGCATGCTGCGCGAGCTGCGTGCCGCACGGCACGCTGTATTCGCACCTGGTGACCACCCGCGACGACGACGAGCTGGCGTTCCAGGCCGCCGTCGAGCGCGAGCTGCAGACCCTGGGCGTGCGCGGCGCGTCCGATCTGCGGGCGCCGGCATGTGGCGGCGCTCGACGGCGTTGGTGACCGGTTTCAGCCTGATGCTCGACGGCCTGTCGCCGGCCGATTCGCTGCAGCGTGCTCGAGGCCGGCCTCGGGCCGGCACCGGCGGCTCGGCTGCGGGGTTTTCGTGCCACACAAGTCGGCGGCCGCGTTGCGCGCCTGAGGCCGACTGACCACTGCGACAGGAGACGACATCATGGGCTACACGGTCAACGGCAGTCGAACTCGAGACCGACGAGCAGGGCTACCTGCTGGAGCCCGATTTCGGCGACGAGGTGGTGCGGGTCATCGCCGCGGCCGAGGGCATCGAGCTGACCGACGCGCACTGGAAGGTCGTGGCCTACCTGCGCGACGAATACCGCGAGCACGGCCACACGCCCAACTTCCGCAACATGCTCAAGGGCTGGCCGACGTGCTGCCGGGCTGCGACAGCAAGACGCTGTACGACCTGTTCCCGCTCGGCCCGGCCAAGCAGGGCGCCAAGGTGGCCGGCCTGCCGCAGCCGCTGGGCAAGGGCGGGTATTGATGACCCCCCCCGTAGCGCCTTCGGCGCCTCCCCCCCAGGGGGGCACCGCCAGCGGACCGGCAGAGCCGGATCCGCGGCGGTCGCCTGGCCTCGGTCACGGCGCGCAGCAGCTGGCACGCGGTCGGGCGAAGGACGCGAGTTGAAGCCGCCGGCCCTGCGCATCAAGAGCCACTGGTTCAAGCCCGGGACGACGCAGGCGCCCGAGCAGCAGGCCAGCGCGATGGCGTTCATCGTCTGGCGCACGGCGCACCAGACGCTCAAGCGCATGCGCGGCGCCGACTTCGACATCGATGCCGGGGCGCCGTACTTCGCCTTCCTGCGCGAGGTGCTGGTGTTCCTGATCGCGCGTGGCCGACCGCATCGCGCACGCGCGGATGGATCGCCGCGGCGCGGCAGGTCTTCACCGCCGGCGCTGGTGCGGCACGTCGCCGCCACGCTGGCCGACAACGAGACCGAGCTGCTGGGTCCGCGCGCCGACGGCGCGTCGCACGCGCGACGCGTTCATCGACCTGGTCAACGAGGTGACGCCGCACTACGCCGAGTTCGGTGCCGATCCGCGCGCCGACGCGGCGTCGGTCGGCTTCGCACCCGACTTTGCCTTCCTGCGCTACCTCGGCAGCCGGCTCGAGCCGACGCTGCCGCCGAAGGACCAGCGCTGGGTGCTCGACCAGGTGATGGCCAGCGAAGCGCCCGAGGCGGTGGCGATCGTGCAGGACGCGATGCGCAACCTGCTGTCGACGCGACCGCCGCGCGCGGCGGCGCACGGCCTTGAGCGGAGACTGACGCCATGCGCACCGCCGTCGAACCCGCCGTGCTGGAGCGCCGCCGCGATCCGTTCGACCTCGACGACGACGCCGCCTACCAGCGCTGGCGCGCCGCCAAGCTCGCCGGCGCGCGCGCGTCGCATCGAGGACCTGATCGTCGACGTGGCCGATCCCGCGGCGCTCGGCGCCGCCGAGCGCCAGGCCCTGCTGCAGCGCTGCGCGCGCTGCAACATGGCGATCTACCGCAGCCGACGGTCGCCGCCGACAAGGCCAGTGCGCGCGCCGCTCGGCGCGCAGCTCGGCCTGCACCGGCTCGACGCCAACTGGCTGGCCGACGAGGACGGCATCTCGCAGCATCACCGTGAGCCGACCGCCGCCCGCGGCGCCGCGCGGCGCCGACGACGCGGCGGCTTCATCCCGTACACCGACCGGCCGATCAACTGGCACACCGACGGCTACTACCACCCCGAGCAGCGCCGCATCCGCGCGATGGTCCTGCATTGCGTGCGCCCGGCGCGCAGCGGCGGCGTCAACGCGCTGCTGGACCACGAGCTGGCCTACATCGCGCTGCGCGACGCCTCGCCGCGCTGGGCGCGGGCGCTGATGGCGCCCGACGCGATGACGATTCCGGCGCCGCGAAGGACGAAGACGGCGTCGCGCGGGCGGCGCAGAGCCGGGCCGGTGTTCTCGGTCGATGCGCAGACGGTGCGCTGCACATGCGCTACACCGCGCGCACGCGCAGCATCGAATGGAAGGCCGACGCGCGCACGCGCAGGCGGTGGCCTTCCTCGAACGCGTTGCTGAACGGCGACAACCCCTTCGTGCTGCGCGTCGCGCCTCGAAGCCGGCATGGGCATCGTCGGCCAACAACGTGCTGCACGACCGCAGCGCCTTCAGCGACGACCCGGCGTCGCCGCGCCTGCTCTACCGCGCGCGCTATCTCGACCGCGAGGTCGCCCCGAGTCCGGCAGGCGCCGCGGCCAGCCGTCGACCGCGAAGCCGGACCCGCAACTGGTACGTGCACGTGGCCATGGGTGACCGTCTGGCGCGCGGCGCAGCTGGTGGGCGTGCCGCGCGGCGTGCTGCAGCAGCGCGTGCGCGCCGGCGAGATCGAGCTGCACGACGGCCTGGTGTCGACCGAGACGCTGCTCAGGCTGTACCCGCAGACGCGAGCTCGAGCAGATCGGGCATGCTCGAGCGCGTCGCCCACATCAAGGACGAGGCCTTCGGCCGGCGCGTGCGCGAGCGTCTGCTGCCGAGCCAGGAGGTGCTGGCGCAACGCGTGTTTCGCCAGAGCCAGGAGCTGGCCGATGCGCAGCGCCACCTGCAGCGCTACCACGCCCTGGTGATCGCGCTGCGCGAGCGCCTGCGTGAGCTGCTGGTGCAGACTGGCGGCGACGAACCCCGGCTGCTCGCACTGCAACGCCAGCTGAACGACGGGCTGGCGCGGGCACTGGCCACTGAATCGGTCGATGTGCTGGACGTCATGGACGACATGCTGAAAGTGGTGTCGGCGCAGGTCACGCTGCGCCCGAGCGGGCATCAGTTCGCCGTCGAGGGGCACGACACGCTGCTGCAGGCGGGCCTGCGCGCCGGCATGAAGCTCAACTACGGCTGCGGCAACGGCACCTGCGGCATGTGCAAGGTGCGGGTGATCTCCGGCGAGGTGACCAAGGCGATGCCGTTCGACTACCCGCTGTCCGAGGCCGAGAAGCAGCAGGGCTACACGCTGGCCTGCGCGCACACCGCGGCCAGCAGCGAGATCACGCTCGAGACGCTGGAGGCCCACGGGCCCGAGGACATCGCGCCGCAGCAGATCGTGACCTCGGTCCGCGCGCTGCGCGAACTGGCGCCCGACACGCGGCTGCTGCACCTGCAGACGCCGCGCAGCCACCGGCTGCGCTTCCTGGCCGGGCAGTCGGTCACGCTCGGCCGGCCGGCTCGGCCGAGACCGCGGGCGACGACTGCGCGCCACCTATCCGATCGCCAGCTGCCCCTGCGACGACCGCAACCTGCACTTCTTCATCGCCGCGCGACGACGGCAACGCGCTGGCGCGCGCAGGTGTTCGACGGCACGCTGAAGGCCGGCGACGCGGTCAACCTGTGGGGCCCGACGGGGCAGTTCGTGCTCGCCGAGCAGCACGCACCCGCTGGTGTTCGCCGCCTGCGACACCGGCTTCGCGCCGGTCAAGAGCCTGATCGAGCATGCGCTGTCGCTGGACACCGCGCCGTCGCTGTCGCTGTTCTGGCTGGCCACGCGCAGCGACGGGCACTTCCAGGCCAACCAGTGCCGCGCCTGGTCGGAGGCGCTGGACCCGTTCGAGTACGCGCTGTTCAACGACAGCGACCCGGCCGCCGGCGCGCGGCAGATGGCCGCGGCCATGCGCGCCGACCTGTTCGACATCGACTGCGACTTCTACCTGGCCGGGCCGCAGCGCCTTCGTCGACGCGCTCGGCGCGGCGCTGCTCGACGCCGGCGTGCCGGCGGCGCAGGTGGTGTCGGAGGTCGTATGACGGCGCCGCAGCCGAGACGATCGGCTGCGGCGGCGGCGAAGTGTTCGCGCTGCGCGTGCTGGGCGACAGCATGGCGCCCGAGTTCCTCGAGGGCGAGATCATCATCGTCGAGCCCGACGGCGCGCTGCACGACGGCAGCTTCGTGCTGGCCCAGCTGGACGGCGAGTGGACGCTGCGCCAGCTGGCGCGCACGCGGCGAGCGGCTGGCGCCTGCACGCGCTGCAACCCGGCCATCGCGACCAGCCGTTGCCCGACCTGGCCGCCGTCCACGGCGTGATCATCCAGAAGGCCGTGCCCGGGCGGCGGCGCCTCGACCAAACGCTACATCTGACGGTACCACCATGCCGTACTTACGTCTTCAGCGTCCGGCCCTTCGCGCAGATCCGCAAAGCTGGCCGAGTTTCCCGGCTTCACGCGACGCCTCGGCGCATGCCAAGGCGCTGCGCGCCGCGCAGCCGGCCGGCAGCCGACGCGCAGGATCAAGGTGATGTTCGCCGAGAACGAACAGCTGGCCGAAGACCTGCTGCTGCCAGATCCGCGACCCCGGCCCGGCCGGCGACGAGTGAGCCGCGGTCTCGACGCCATGCACGACGACGACGCATTGCTGCCGAACGCGTGCTGCGACAGCGGATCGGCCTGCGTCTTCGCCAAGGCGCTGCTGGCCCGGGCCGCGGTGTGCGAGCTGGCCGAGCGGCGCCCGGTGGCCGAACGCGAGATCATCGAGTGCCCGTCGCCGGTCGCCCGCATGAACTGCACCACGCTGGCCGCGCTGCTGCACGAACGCGCGCGTTTCGTGCTGCGCCTGCCCAGCCCCGGCCAGCCGCTGATGCACGCGCAGTCCTTGCGCCTGCAGTGCGGTGGCCTGCGCGGCATGCAGCAGGCGCTGGCCGCGCCGGCGCCCGATGTGCACCGCATGGTCGGCCGCCGCGCACGAACGCCATGCCAGCCTGACCGACTTGCCCTGGGCGTCGATCGTGCAGGCGGTCGCGCAGTGGCAGCCGCACCGAGCGCGCCGGGTGGCGCCCAAGTGAGCGCGCCGGGCCAGGGGCTGCCGAGCGAGCCGCTCGGCCGGCTCGTCGACGCGGTGCAGGCCAATTGCCACATCGCCGACGCTCGCCACGCGGCCGACCTGCCGCTGTGCATCTACCTGTTGCAGATGCGCGAGTTCTACCGTTGGGAGCACGGGCTGCCCTTCGGCGCGGCGCTGGACCGCGAGGCCGTGGGGCGATGGTTGTCGCAGCGCGAGGGCCTGTGGTCCGAGCTCGAGGCGCGCCCGCTGCACAGGCTGCCGCTCGGCGATCGACTGTTCGATCCGCTCGATGCCGAGGCGCTGAACGCCGAATTGATCCCCAGCGGGCTGGTGTACGGCGCCGGCATCACCGGGATCGACCGGCCGACGTTCTTCGTCGCGCAACTGCATGGCACGCAGGTCTGGGAGGACGGCCTGCGGCTGCAGATCACCGGCCGCGAACTCGCCCGCAGCCTGTCGGCACCACCGGCCGCGCTGGCTCGAGGTGGAACCGTCGTGCTCCGCCGCGAGTCGCTTGCGCGCTGGTTGTGGGAGAAGTTCGAGGCCTTCAGCCTGCGCCGCGGCGACGGGCCATTCATGGCGTTGGCACAAGCCTATGCACTGCACAACAGCTCGGCTTTCGTCATCGCCCTGCCGCGAATGGTCGACGAGCAATGCGAGATGTTGCTGCTGCACGAGCTGGGCGAGCACCGCGCCGGCCTGTGGCTGGAGCCGGCCTGGTCGGCCATGCGGCTGACATTGAATCAGCGTCGCACCGAATTGGTTGTGCGAGCCGTGCGCGACCACATCGCCGACCTCGAGGTGACCCTGCCCACGCTGCTGGCGCGCAGCGCGGACGCGTCGCTGCACCTCTGGTTCGCCAACTACGACGGGCTGCGCGCGCAGCTGTTCCCCGCTTTGCCAGAAGCCTACGCTGCGTGGCGGCGCGGTGACGGCGGAGCGGCGTTGCGTCGCGCGGCACAGGCCGGGTCGGTGCACTTTCGAGGCCTCGCAGCCGAGATGCTCAGGCTGCACGGCCGGTTCGGTGACCTGGCCTGCGCGCCGATTGCCGAACTGCTCGCGTCGCCGCGTTCGATCTGCACCGCCGGCACGGATGAGGCGTCTGGGCGCTGAACAGCACGCATCAACGCACACGCGCGCTGGCCTGTCGCATCGATACCGCAAACCTGCTGCGCAATGCAGCAGCGATGTTGACACCGAGCATCGGCGTGGCCTCACGGGCCGATCGAGCATCTTGTTCACATGGTTGTCCACCGATACTGGGGACAACTTGGTCGAGTCGGCTGATCTGCCCATGGTTTGGCATCGAAGATGCGGCGCGCGGCAATGCCTATGATGGACCGTTCGCGTGATCGGTCAGCACGCACTCGCACCCACCGTGTGGGCCTGCACAGCCAGGAGGTCAGCCATGAAAGACATCTACAGCCGCGACATCGACGGCCACCCGCTCAGCAAGCAGACGCTGATGATGGGCTACGGCTTCGACCCGCGGCTCTCCGAAGGCGCGGTCAAGCCGCCGGTCTTCCTGACGTCCACCTTCGTATTCCCCAACGCGCAGGCCGGTGCCCACTTCTTCGATCAGACCGCGGGACGCGTGCCGCTGGACAAGGGCCAGGAGTCGGCCGGCCTCGTCTACAGCCGCTTCAACCATCCCAACATGGAGATCTTCGAGCGGCGTTTCGCGTTGTACGACGGCGGCGAGGCGGCCGCGGCGTTCTCGAGCGGCATGGCCGCGATCTCCGCCAGCCTGTGGGCGCTGTGCCGGCCCGGTGACGTGGTGCTGCACAGCATGCCGCTGTACGGTGGCACCGAGACGCTGCTGCGCAGGCTGCTGTCGCAGTGGGGCATCAAGCTCTACGAACTGCCGCACAACGCCTCGCTCGAGGGGACGCAGCGCTGCCTGAGCGAAGCGGCCAAACTGGGTCGCGTGGCGATGGTCTATGTCGAGTCGCCCAGCAACCCGACCAACGACCTGATCGACTTCGAGATCGTGCACCGCGCCGTTCACCTGCACGCCGCCAAGGCGCTGGTGCGCCCACTCGTCGTCTGCGACAACACGATGCTCGGGCCGGTGTTCTGCCAGCCCTGCACGCACGGCGTGGACCTGTGCGTGTACTCGTTGACCAAGTACGTCGGCGGCCACAGCGACCTGGTGGCCGGCGCGGTGGCTGGCGTGAAGTCGATCGTCGACCAGGTGCGTGCGGTGCGCAGCGCCACCGGCTCGCAGCTGGACCCGCACACCTGCTGGATGCTCGCGCGCTCGCTCGAAACACTGGAGCTGCGCATGCGCTACGCGGCCGATTCGGCCAGCAAGATCGCACACTGGCTGGCCGCCAACCCCGAGCTGGCGATCAAGGTGAACCACCCGGAACTGATCACCGACAAGCACCTGCAGCACACGTACCATCGGTTCTGTTCGGGTGCGGGTTCGACCTTCTCGTTCGTCGTGCCCGGCGGCCGCGACGCGGCGTTCCGCGTCATCGACGCGCTGCAGCTGATGAAGTCCGCGGTCAGCCTGGGCGGCACCGAATCCCTGGTCTGCCATCCCGCGTCGACCACGCATTCCGGCGTCACGCCCGAGATGCGCCAGCGTTTCGGCGTCGACGAAGGCCTGATTCGCCTGTCGGTGGGCCTGGAGCATCCCGACGACCTGATGGCCGACCTGCGACAGGCGCTGCGCAAGGCCGGCGGCTAGCGCGCGGGTGCACCCCAGCGGTGGCGATCAAGCCGCCGGGCGCCCGAGCGGTCGTTCCGGCGGCGGTTGCAGCGCGATTCCAAGCAGGGTCAGCGCAGCGAACCCCGCGCCGACATAGAACGTGGTCGCCGATCCGAACGCGTCCCACAGCACGCCGGCAACCGCGCTCGACACGAGCATCGCGACCCCGCTCAGCAGGTTGAAGAAGCCGTAGGCCGTGCCGCGCAGGTCCTGCGGGGCCGTGTCGGCGACCATCGCGGCCAGCAGGCCCTGGGTCATGCCCATGTGCACGCCCCACAGCGCGACCCCCAGTCCGAGCGCCGCCCAATGGCTGGCCAGCGCCAGCGCCAGGTCCGCGGCGATCAGCACCGCAAGGCCCGCCGCCAGCAGCCAGCGATGGCTGATCGAGTCGGACAGCTTGCCGAACGGGTAGGCCGAGGCTGCGTACACCAGGTTCATCGCGACCATGACGAGCGGAACCCACGCGATCGGGATGCCGATCTGCGAGGCACGCAGCACCAGGAAGGCTTCGCTGAACCGGGCCAGCGTGAAGACGGCGCCGACGCCGACGACCCACCAGTAGCCGGCGCCCAGCCTTGCCAGCGAGTCGCGGCGAATCGGGTTCGCCGCGTGGTGCGGCCGGTCGCGCGCGGGCTCCTTGACGCCGACGAGCAGCAGCACCACCGCCAGCAAACCCGGGATGACCGCGACCCAGAAGACCGCTCTGAAATCGTTGGCCCACGCCAGCATCAGGCCGGTGGCCAGCAGCGGGCCGGCGAACGCGCCCACCGTGTCGAGCGACTGGCGCAGCCCGAACGCCGCGCCGCGAATGGCGGGCGGCGTGATGTCGGCCAGCAGGGCATCGCGCGGCGCGCCGCGAATCCCCTTGCCCACGCGATCGACGAAACGGGCGGCGACCACGGCGCCGACACCCTCGGCCAGCGCGAACACGGGTTTGGTCAGGGCGCCCATCGCGTAGCCGAGCACCGCCAGGCCCTTGCGCCGCCCGAGGTAGTCGCTCAGCGCACCGGAGAACACTTTCGAGATCAGCGCGGTCGACTCGGCCAGGCCTTCGATGAGGCCGACCGCCATCACGCTGACACCCAGCGACCCGACCAGGAACAGCGGCAACAGGCTGTGGATCATCTCCGACGAGATGTCCATCAGCATGCTCACGAAACCGAGCACCCACACGCCGGGCGGGACGCGCTGGCCCGTCACCGGCGGCATCCGACCACGACAGACCACGGCATTCGGTTGGACCGCATTCACGCCTTGCTCCGGGCTGAACGACCACCGTCACGGCTGAGCAATGGTCCGTGCGCCCGATGATAGGCGCCAGGTGCCGCAGATGAGCCGCTGACCAAGGTCGTTCACGGGCCCCACGCGGTTGGTTGCGCGCCGGGACCGAATGCCTCGTTGCCGGTTGCCGGCCAGCCGCCATACTTGCGTATGCCCGACGGCGCCACGCACCATCCGCCCGCCGCTGCCACGGCGTCAACGCGGATCGTCGGGCTGGGCGCATCGGCCGGCGGGCTCGAGCCGCTGGAGCAGTTTCTGGCCAATGTTCCAGCCGCGAGCGGCCTGGCCTATGTGGTGGTGCAGCACATGGACCCGACCCACAAGGCGATGTTGGGCGAACTGCTGCAGCGCGCGACGCCGATGCCGGTGCACGAAGTCGCCGATCTGCAGCGCGTCGAACCTGACTGCGTCTACGTCATTCCACCCAATGCCGAGATCACCGTGTCGGGCGGCGTGCTGCACCGGGTCGAACCGTCACAACCGCGCGGCTTGCGGCTGCCGATCGACGTGTTGTTCAGCTCGCTGGCCCGGGAGCTGGGCGAGCGGGCGATCGGCGTCGTGTTGTCCGGCATGGGATCCGATGGCACGCTGGGCCTGCAGGCGATCAAGACCCAGGGTGGCCTGACGTTGGCCCAGCAGCCCGAGTCGGCCCAGTTCGACTCGATGCCGCGGAGCGCGATCACCGCCGGATGTGTCGACATCGTCGCGTCGCCCGCCGAGATGCCGCAGCGCATTCTGGGCGCGACCGGGCTGTCGTCGCCGCTGGGCGCATCGATGGCGACCTCCGACGAACACAGTCCGGCAGCGCTGGGCGCCATCCTCACGCTGCTGCAGAGGCACACGCGGCACGACCTGGCGCAGTACAAGTCCAACAGCCTGGTGCGCCGCATCGAACGCCGCATGGCGGTGCATGGCCTGGACACGATGGACGCCTACGCGGCGTTCCTGCGCGAGAACGCGCACGAGCTCGATCTGCTGTTCAAGGAGATGCTGATCGGCGTGACCTCGTTCTTTCGCGATCCGGAGGTCTGGAACGAACTGATGGACACGGTGTTGCCCACCCTGCTGTCGCGCCGCGGTGCCGAGAGCCCGGGCCTGCGGGCGTGGGTGGTCGGGTGTTCGACCGGAGAAGAGGCCTATTCGCTGGCCATGGCGTTCACCGAGGTGCGTCGAGGCGCGGCCCGAATACCGCACACAAGACCTGCAGATCTTCGCCACCGACCTGAATGCCGATGCCATTGCGGTCGCGCGCGGTGGACATTACCCGGCGACGATCGCCCACGACCTCTCGCCGCAACGCCTGGCGCGCTTCTTCACCGAGCGGGCGGGCGGCTTTCAGATCGACAAGCGCATCCGCGCGATGGTGCTGTTCGCGCAGCACGACGTGATCCTCGACCCACCGTTCACCCGGCTGGACATCGTGTCGTGCCGCAACCTGATGATCTATTTCGGCGCCACGCTGCAGCAGCGCCTGGTGCCGCTGTTCCACTACGCCCTGCGCCCCGGCGGCGTGCTGCTGCTCGGCGGCTCGGAGACGGTCGGTCGTTCACAATCGCTGTTCACGCCCGTGCATCCGAAGTCGCGACTCTATTGGCGCAGCGACAATGGCAGTGCGGTCGGCGCAGCGGTCTTCCCAACGCGGCGACGCCCACCGTCGCGCGAGCCCGCGCAGGAGATGAGTCTGACGCAGCCGAACACGCCCCCCGCCAACCTGCAATCGCTGGCCGACCAGGTGCTGCTGCAGGCCTTTTCGCCGCCGGCCGTGCTGGTCAACGAGGGCGGCGACATCGTCTACATCAGCGGACGCACCGGTCGCTACCTCGAACCCGCGGCCGGCAAGGCGAACTGGAACATCCACGTGATGGCGCGCCCGGGCATCCGGGCACAGCTGGCGGTCGCGCTGCGCACCGCGCTGCAGGAGAAGCGCGCGGTCGAGCTGCGCGGGCTCAAGCTCGATGACGAGGCGCCCGCCGACGTCGACGTCACGGTGCAGGGCATCGCGCACCCCCAACGCGCTCGAGGGCATGGCAATGATCGTCTTTCGAGACGTTGCCGCGGCGCCGAGGCCGCGCGGGCGGCGCGCCAGGTCGGTCGGCGCGGTCGACGCCGCGCTCAGCGACGAACTGCTGCACGCGCGCGAGGAGATCCGTGCGCTGCGCCAGGAGATGCATGCGTCGCAGGAGGCCCTGCAGGCTGCCAACGAGGAACTGCAATCCACCAACGAAGAGCTGCAGTCGGCCAACGAGGAGCTGACCACCTCGAAGGAGGAGGCGCAGTCGATGAACGAGGAGCTGCAGACGATCAACGGCGAGCTGCAGTCCAAGCTGGACGACCTCGCGCTGGCGCAGAGCGACATGCAGAACCTGCTCAACAGCACCGAGATCGCCACGCTGTTCCTCGACAACGACCTGAACGTGCGGCGATTCACCGAGCAGATTTCGCGCGTGATCCACCTGCGCGAAGGCGACATCGGCCGGCCGCTCAGCGAGCTGGCCACCAGCCTGATCTACCCGGACCTGCATGCCGACGTGAAGGAGACGCTGCGCACGCTGGCGTTCTGCGAGAAAGAGATTGCCACCACCGACGGGCACTGGTTTTCCGTGCGCATCATGCCCTACCGCACCCTGGCCAACGTCATTCAGGGTGCGGTGATCACGTTCGTCGATATCTCGGTTGCGAAAGAACTCGAGTCCCGGTTGCGCAGGGCGTAGAGTCGAGCACCGGTCGTGCTAAAGAGGGGTTCCATGTCCAATCGAACCATCGCCACGGATCGAATCGCGCTTCGGCTCCGGGCGACCTCGCGTCTGTCCGGCGTTGCCGGCCTGAAGGGGGCGCGTGTCAGCGCAGCCGACGCGCTGGCGGTTCTTCACGACCTGGCGTCGTCGCCAGCCACTGCGGCTGACGCGCTCGCGCTGCTTCACGAACTGCAGGTTCATCAGGTCGAGCTGGACCTTCAGGCCGAGGAACTGCGCGAATCCCGCCTCGCGCTGGAGTCCGCCCTGCGGCGGCAGATCGAGCTCTACGACTTCCAGCCCGTCGGCTGCCTGACGATCGACCGCGGCCTGGTCGTGCACGAACTCAATCTCGCCGCGGCCAGCATGCTGGGGATCGGGCGCGATGAAGCGTATGGACAGCTCCTCGACAGCTTTCTTTGCGCCGACAGCGCGCGCAAACTGCGTGAACTGATCGCCGGCGTTTCCCGAGGACAGGTTGGCGAAACCTCGATGCTTCGGTTGACGCCGAAAGGCGGAACGGGCTGCGCGGTCTGGGCGCACATCAATGCCGATCCGGCCGGGCCGCGCTGCCTGATCGTGCTGGCGAAGGCCGCCGACGGGTGAGTGACACGGGTCGTCATGGGTCGAATCGTGCTCAGCCGGGCGCGGCCACCGACCCGGCGTAGAACGCGTCGCATCGTCCACCACCGAGCATCTCGCTGCCTCGTTTCAGCAGCCTGATCGCCGGTCCGGCAAGCGACGTGAGCAAACCCGGTTTCTCGACCACCGGATTCTGAAAGGTGCCTCGAACCGCCTGCCGCACCTTGGCGCAACCCTGCGCATCGATCAGCGCCACGGTCACTCCATCGAACCGGTTATCGGTGAAATCGAGCGCCCCGTGGAGGGCGATCCGGTTCTCCTTGGTCGCCAGCGCCACGTCCTGCGCCCGCGCCACGCCGCGTTCGACCGACCAATCGGAGACCAGCGTCCGGATCTCGCTGCTGCCGGCCGATGGCTGCAGCACGCTGGCGAAGTTGAGCCCCTTGGTCACCACCAGGCCGAGGGGCCCGACGAAGAAGAACGCGCCCACGTCGACCAGACTGAAATCCTGCGTGGCTTCAAATCGCGCCAACTGCCGATCCAGATCGCCGCCCAGGTAGGTGAGCTGCTTGCCCCGCAACGACAGCTGCCCCGCCAGTGTCTGTCGCATCGCCGTCCGGGTGGTGCCCTGCATCGACAGCTCGGCGGAAAAGTCCATCCGGCCCACAGCCACCTTCTGCAGCGACATGGACTTGAAGAATTCCTCGATCGGAAACTGCGGCAGCGCGTAGCGGACACGAATGGCTGGCACCGCATGCGCGAGATCCAGCTGGATGCTGCCCGACCCCGGCACGCCGAACACCACCATCGTCAGCGGCTTGAGATCGATGACACCGTGCTTCGCGTCTCCCGCCGCCCTCAAGTCGGACACCGTCAGGCCCTCGCTGCGGAGCTGTCGGCAGGCGAGTTGTGCGGTGAATGACAGCTCGTCGATGCGATTCGAACTCTTGCCGCCGGTCAGGCGCAGGTTGTGCACGTCCAGGTCACAACCCTCGGCCTCGAACCGCTCGCCGCGTTGCTTGTCCAGATAGGCCAGGCTCGCGTCCGACAGCGTCAGGTTGGGCCAGTCCAGGTCGGGCAGGGTTCGTCCCGCCGCTTGCAGTGCCGCGACGTTGAATCGTCCGTCACGCTCCCTCTCGACCGAGAGTGTCGGGTGCTGCAGTGCGATCTTGCTGATCCGGACTTCGTTGTTCAGCAGCGCCAGCCACTCGATCTCGATGCGGGCCTGCTGCGCCGAGCCGATTGGCGCCGCGTTGCTGCGCAGCGTGACGTCGTCGATCGTGACGCGCAGCCCGGGGAAGAAGCCGGTGCGCACGGCACCGCCGATGCGGACCTCCATGCCCAGCGCCTGTGACGCAGCCGCCTCGACACGTGCCTGGTTCACGTTGCCTTGGACCAGCAGGTACAGGGCCGCCGCCACCAGCGCCAGAAGAGCCGCGAACCCGATCATCGCGTAGGCGATGATCCTCGGTGCTCGTGAATTCGTTGCGCTCAGTCTCGTCCTCCGCATTCGCCTTGCCGCCGCCGTGCGCGCCACCGGTCGCGTTCATGGACCGGCGCGTCGCCGAGCGCGGCGCTGCCGCTGCCGTTGCCGTTGCAGTAGAACATGCACACACGGCGCGGGTCAGGTGCCCGTCGAAGCGGCCTTGCGGCGCGCTGCCGCTACGATGATCGCCTGCACTCGATGTGGAGCCCAGTCATGCCCGTTCACCCCGTGAAAGCCGCCATGGCGATGACGCTGATCTTGTCGATGTCCGGGGTCGGGGCCACGGTCGGCGAAAAGCTCGGATCGGTCGCTCAGGCCGCGTCCGGGGTCGCGACCAAGGCCGAGCGCGCGGTCACGCACGGCCTCAAGGCGGCCGCCTCCGCAGTGGAGCGCGGCGCCAAGGCCGCCGGCGGCGTGGCAACCAAGGGTGCACAGAAGCTCGGCGTGCCAGGAGCGGGTGCCTCGAGCCCGAGACCCTGATTTCGACGCGTTGATCCGCACTTGATCCGCGTCAAGAGACGCGCGCCGTGCCTTCCCACAATCGGGAAGCCTTGATGCTGGAGCCGCCTGTGGATGTCCGTTCCTTCGACCTGCCCCGCTACCTGTCGGTGCTGCCGTTGTTCACCGACATGAGCCGGCCCGAACTGGAGCGCCTGGCCGCCGGTTGCCAGTTGCGCAGGCTGTCGCGCGGCGACATGGTGTTTCGCGTCGGCGAGCCGTGCGAGGAGTTTCACGTCACCGTCACCGGCCAGGTCAAACTGTTTGCCATCTCGCCGGCCGGGCAGGAGAAGGTGATCGAGCTGGTCGGCCCGGGCTCGAGCTTCGCCGAGGCGCTGATGTTCACCGACAAGCCCTACATCATCAACGCGCAGGCGCTGACCGACACGCTGCTGCTGACGGTGAAGAAGGCCGCCGTGGTGGCCGAGATCGAGCAGGACCCGCGCTTTGCGATGCGCATGCTGGCCGGCATCTCGCGCCGGCTGCACGGCCTGGTGCACGACGTCGAGGCCTACGCGCTGCACAGCGGCGTGCAGCGCGTCATCGGCTATCTGCTGCGCGACCAGATCGCCGAGGACTGCGTCAGCGGCGAGGTCATCACCGTGTCGCTGCCGGTCAGCAAGGCGACCATCGCCTCGCGGCTGTCGCTCACGCCGGAGTATTTCTCGCGTGTGCTGCACGAACTGGAGGCGGCGGGGCTGGTGCACATCGACAAGCGCGACGTGCAGATCCTGGACGCGCGGCGCCTCGCCGACTACCCGGGGCGGTGAACGACAGCGGCGCGCCGCCGCAGGCTTGAACTGCTTCAAGGCGGCGCGGCAGCGGCGGTCGTGCAATGCGGTATCTGCATCCACCGCACCGCCCGCCATGACGCTGCTCACCGAGCCCCTGCAATTCACGCCGCTGGACAGCGCCCCCGGTGTGCGGCCCGCACGCGTCACGCTGGTCGGCGCGGGCCCAGGCGACCCGGAGCTGCTGACCGTGAAGGCCGCCCGGGCGCTGGCCGCTGCGCGGCTGGTGCTGTACGACCACTTGGTGTCCAAGGCAGTGCTCGCGCTCGTGCCGCCCGACGCCGACCTGATCTATGTCGGCAAGGAAAGCGGCCACCACACGCTGCCCCAGGAAGGCATCATCGACGTGATGCTGCGCTTGGCGCGCAGCGGCCGGCGCGTGCTGCGCCTGAAGGGCGGCGACCCGTACATCTTCGGCCGCGGCGGCGAGGAAGCGCAGGCGCTGGCGGCCGCCGGCGTGCCGTTCGAGGTGATCCCCGGCATCAGCGCCGCGCAGGGCGCGGCCGCGGCAGCGGGCATCCCGCTGACGCACCGCGACCACGCCGAAGCGCTGGTGCTGGCCACCGGCCACCTGCGCGGCGAGGGCCCGGCACGCAGCGTCGACCTCGACTGGGCGCAGCTCGCCCGGGCGCGCCAGACCGTGGTGATCTACATGGGCGTGGGCACGCTGCCGGTAATCAGCGCGCAGCTGCAGGCGCACGGCCTGGCCGGCGACACGCCGGCGGCGATCATCGAACGTGCCACGCTGCCGGAGCAGCGCACCGTGGTCGGCACGCTGGCCACGCTGCCGCAGCTGGCGCGGCAGCACGACGTGCGCGCCCCGGCGCTGATCGTGATCGGCACGGTGGTGACGCTGCACGCGCAGCTCGGCGGCGGGCTCGAGGTCGCGGCGCTGGCGCAGGCGGCCTGACCGGACGCGCCGCAGGGGCGCCTGCGGGCGCCTGCGCGGCCTTAGTGCGAGGTGCCCTCGGAGCGCGAGATCTTGTTCCAGACGTTGTACTTGCCCACCGGCTTGCTCATCGGCAGGCGCTTGACTTCCTTGAAGGTCGCCGCGTCGTAGACGACCAGCGCACCGTCGGTCTCCCACACGCTGGCCAGCGCGTAGCGGCCGTCGCGCGTGAACTCGATGTGCGCCAGCGTGCGGCCCGGCTCGCGGATCTGCGCCACGACCTCGAGCGTCTGCTTGTCGATCACCGTCAGCGTGTCCTTCGCGGTCGGGCTCATCATCGAGTCGACCCAGGCGTAGCGCGAGTTCTCGTGGCTGCGCATGAAGAAGCCCGGCCCCGGCGTGGCGATGCTCTTCACGCTCTGCCAGGTCTTCATGTCGATCACCTGCACCACGCCGTCCTTCAGGTTCGGGCTGGCGAGCACCGTGCCGCCGCGCCAGGCGAAGGTGATGCCCGAGCCGAGGTGCGGCATGCCGGCCAGCGGCAGGCTGGCGATGCGCCGGCGCACGTCGAGATTGACCACCTGCGCGCTCGGGCTGCCGTCGGCCTTGGGCCGCGTGGCGCCGAGCACATGCCGGTACGCCTGGTCGAAGAAGAAGTCGTCCAGCGGCTCGTCCAGCGGCGTGCGGCGCACACCCAGGTAGCCGGGCTTGGCGATGCCCTCGCCCATCTTGTAGTCATGCACCAGGCCGTCGTGGATCGGCTCGGCCTTCGGGTCATACGAAATCTCCCACAGCTCGGCGATGTCTTTCAGCGCGACGACGAAGCTGTGGCGCGGCGAAGCGTCGTACACCGCCGAGACGCGCGAACTGGCCTTGCCGTCGAGGGTGCTGGCCGCATAGGTCCGCTGCAGATTCAGCTCGGCATCGAACAGCGCCAGCGTGTGCGGCAGGTAGTTCGCGGCCATCACCCAGCGGCCATCGCCCGACACCGCGACGTTGCGCATGTTCAGTCCGGCGCGCACCTCGGCCACCACCGCCAGGTTCCACAGGTCGTATTTGGTGATCCAGCCGTCGCGCGAGCCGAAGTACACATAGCGGCCGTCGGGTGAGAACTTCGGTCCGCCGTGCAGCGCGAAGCGCGACGCGAAGCGGTGGATGACTTCGAAGCGGTCGCCGTCGACCAGCGACACATGATGGTCGCCGCCCTCGACCACGACGAACAGGTTCATCGGGTCGGCGCGCCAGGCCGGCTTGGCGGGCAGTTCGGCCGCGCCCGCCAGCGCGGTGCGCGACGCGCGGATCTGCGCCTCGCTCCACGACGGCGCCGGCGTCACCGGCGTGTAGATCCACTGCGCCAGCGCGGCCAGCTGCTCGGCATCGAGCTTGTCCTGGAAGCCCGGCATCTGCGTGGCGGTGCGGCCGCGTGTGATCGTGGCCAGTGCTTCGGTCGGTCGCAGCCGCTGCAGGCTCTCGGGCAGCAGCGCCGGCCCCATGCCGCCGAGCCGCTGCTCGCCGTGACAGGCGACGCAGTGCTGGCGGTACAGCTCGGGTGCGGGGGTTTGGGCGCGCGCCAGGTCGGCCGCCATCGCGATGCAGGCGGCGGCGAGCGCGAACTTCAACCAGGCCACAAGCCGTTCCATGGCGGGACTCAATGCGCGGCGTAGGCGAAGGGGGTCAGCGCAACACGGGCGGTCGCGTCGGCAGCGCGCCCGATCTCGTGGTCGTCGAGGTAGCAGCCCGGGTCCTCGGCCCAGGGGTCGCCGGTGACCTGTTGCGCACGCACGCGGGTGTTGCCACCGCACAGATCGAAATACCGGCAATCGGCGCAACGTCCGCCGACCGGACGTGGCTTGGCTTTCAGGCCGCGCATCAACGGATCGGAGGTGTCCGACCAGATCTGCGAGAACGGCCGCTCGCGCACATTGCCCAGCGCGTGGTGCCACCACATCGTGTCGGGGTGCACGACGCCCAGGTTGTCGATGTTCGCAACGTTCACGCCCGATGCATTGCCGCCCCAGGCCACGAGGTGCTCGCGCAGCGCCTCGGACCAGCGCGGCAGCCGCTGCTGCACCCATTGCAGCAGGTAGGCGCCGTCGGCGTCGTTGTTGCCGGTGACGAACTCCTGGGCGCCGCCGGCGAGTGCCGCGGCCCAGGCCGTCTGGTACAGCAGGTCGAGCGCCTGGCGCGTGGCCGCGAATTGCGCATCGCGCGCACGGTGGATGTTGCCGCGGCCGGCGTAGTTGAGGTGCGAGAAGTAGAACTTGTCGACGCCTTCGTCGTTCATCAGCTGCAGCAGCGGCGCGAGGTCGTGCGCGTTCATCGCCGTCATCGTGTAGCGCAGGCCCACCTTCACGCCACGCGCATGCAGCAGCCGCAGCGCCGCCAGGCTGCGGTCGAAGGCGCCGTCGAGGCGGCGGAAGCGGTCGTGCGTGGCGCCGATGCCGTCCAGGCTGATGCCCACGTAGTCGAAGCCCAGCGCGGCGATGCGGTCGGCCATCGAAGCGTCGATCAGGGTGCCATTGGTCGACAGGCCGACGTAGAAGCGCATCGCCTTGGCGCGCTGCGCGATCTGGAAGATGTCGCTGCGCAGCAGCGGCTCACCGCCGGACAGGATCAGCACCGGCACGCGATACGCCTTCAGGTCGTCCATCACCGCGAACACCTCCGGCGTGCTCAGCTCACCCGCGTAGTCGTGGTCGGCCGAGATCGAATAGCAGTGCTTGCAGGTCAAGTTGCAGCGGCGAATCAGGTTCCAGATCACCACCGGCCCGGGCGCGGCGCCGGCTCCGCGCGGCGCCACGGCGGGATAGTGGCCGCTGGCCTGTGCGCGCACGAGGTCGCGCATGTACTGGGAAATCCGGAACATGGTTCAATTCTCCGTCAGGCGCAGGCCGGTCTTCTTCAGGATCGCGCTGCTGTACAGGATGTCGGCGGCGGCACTCGCCGGGCCGAGCACCTCGCGAATCAACTGCGCCTGGCGCTCGACCTCGTCGCGCGAGCGGCCGTGCACCATCGCGAACAGGTTGTAGCGCCACAGCGGCAGCCGGCGCGGGCGCCGGTAGCAGTGGCTGACGAAGGGCAAGGCCCCGACGCGCTCGCCGAGCGCATCGACCTGCGCATCGGCCACGTCCCAGACCGTCATGCCGTTGGCCACGTAGCCGAGGCAGTAGTGGTTGGGCACGGCGCCGATGCGGCGGATCAGGCCCTCGGCCAGCATCTGCTCGAGCCGCTCGCGCACGTGCTCGCCGCTGACGCCGAGCATCGCGCCGACCGCTTCGTAGGGCTGCGCCACCAGCGGCAGCCCGGTCTGGGTGGCGGCGATCAGCTCGCGGTCGAAATCACTCAGCGCCATGGCCGCCTTGCGTCTCGGCCGGCAGGCGCAGGCCGACGAAATACTCGCGCTCCTTCGGGAACACCAGCACCGGCAGCCCGCTCAGCCCGGTCACGCGGTCGATCGCGCGCTGCGCGGCGTCGGGCGACTCGGCGGCGATCACGAACCACATGTTGAGTCGGTGCTCGCGGCGGTAGTTGTGCGCCACCTCGGGCAGCGAGTTCACCAGCGCGGCCACGCGGTCGAAATCGGGGTCGGGCACCTCCAGCGCCGCCAGCAGGAACACCCCGCCGGCGCGCTCGATCTGGAACAGCGGGCCCAGACGCGTCAGCGTGCCCAGCGCGAGCATGCGGCGCAGCCGCTCGATCACCTCGGTCTCCGACAGGCCGAGCGCGCGGCCGACCTCGGCGAACGGCCGGTCCGACAGCGGCAGGCCGCTGTGCAGGTGGTCGATCAATCGACGGTCCACGCGGTCGGGCGCGGCGACGTCGGCAGGCGCGTCAGGCGGCATGGGCTTGCTCGCGGGCGCAATCTCGGAAGTAGCTCGCCCCCTGCTGCTTGAAGCGCCGGCGGCTGAACAGCACCTCGTGCGCACAGGTCTGCAGACCGGCCGCATGCGCGGCGAGTGCGATGAGCTGGCACACCGCATCGCGTTCACGACCGTGCACCATGCAGTACAGGTTGTAGGGCCAGCCTTCGGCGCGAGCGCGGCGGTAGCACAGCGTCACGCCGGGCTGGCGCGCCAATGCCGCGCCACAGGCGTCGACCAGACCGTCGGGCACGTCGAACACCGTCATGGCGTTCTGGTCGAAGCCGAGTTCGTGGTGGCGCACAACGACGCCGAAGCGCCGCAGCGTGCCCCGATCGAGCCAGCGCTGCAGCGTCTGGCGCACCTGCGCCTGCGGCATGCCGAGCGCCTGCGCCCAGACGCCGAAAGGCTGCGACACCAGCGGCAGCCCGTCCTCGACCCACGCGGCCAGCGGCGCATCGGCCGGGTCGACCGGCGGCGCGGCCATCGCCTGCGGCGTCGGGGCCGTCGACGCCGCGGCGCCTTCGAGGTCGAAGCCGAGGTCGATGCGGTAGACACGCTGCATCGGCAGCCGCAGCGCCGGCAGTCCTGCGCAGGCCTCGAGCAGGTCGAGTCGCCGGTGCAACGTGGCGGCGTCGCGCCCGGTGATCACGAACCACAGGTTGAAGCGATGCTCGCGTTCGTAGTTGTGGTTCACGCCGGGCACCGCGTCCACCACGGCCGCGACGTCGGCGAGCCGTTCAGGCGGCACCGCCCAGGCGCACAACAGCGCCGCGCCTCCGGCGCCCGCGGCCCACACGCCGCCGATGCGGCTCAGCACGCCGGCGCTCTGGGCGTCACCATATGCCGCCAGCACCTCGGCCTCGCTGCGACCCGACTGCGCCGCGATGTGCGCGAACGGCTGCGCGACGAGCGGAAAGCCGTGCTGCCAGCGGTTGAGCAGGTCGAGGTCGTCCATGATCAGAAACCCAGGCGAGCGGCCCGGCTGGTGAAGAACACGCCGCTCGGGGCATCCAGCGGCAGCGTGGCCAGCGTGGCGAAGGTGGCGGTGTCGAGCACCGACACATGGTTGGCATCGCGCGAGCTGATCCACACCGCCTCGCCGCGTGGCGTGAACTCCATGTGCAGCACCGCCTTCCCCGGCTCCAGCGTCTTGACGATCTGCCGCGTGACGGTGTCGATCACCTGCACGCGGTCGTAGTCCGGCAGCGCGAAATTGACCCAGACCTGGCGCCCGTCGGGCCGCGCGATCACGAACACCGGCTGGCCCGCGACCGGAATGCGGGCCACCTCGAGCCAGCTCTCGGTGTCGACCACCAGCACCTCGTGGCGGCCGATCGCCGGCAGGTAGGCGTGGCGTCCGGCCACGGCCCAGCCTCGCAGGTGCGGCATCTTGAACACCGGCAGCGGCTGCTGACCGCGCCCGTAACCGCCGAGAATGCGCCGCACCGAGGCCTGCGGTGCCCACAGATCGATCATCGCCAGGCCGTCCTCGCCGAACAGCCCGGCGATGTAGTAGCGGCCGTCGGGCGTGACCAGCGCATCGTAAGGCTGGCGGCCGACGTTTTCGAACTTCGTCAGCCGGGGGCGCGCCGCGTCGCTCAGGTCGGCGATCCAGATCTGGTCGGCGTCGAACAGCGAGAACACGAAGCGCCGGCCCGGCAGATCGGCCAGGCCCACCACACGCGAGCGCTTGCCGGACTCACCGGCCGCGTCGTACAGCGCCGCAATGTCGGCCACCAGTGCCAGTGTGCGCGCGTCGAACACCTTGACGCCACCGGGCTGATAGTTCTGCGCCGCGACCAGCGTGCCGTCCTGCGACACCGCGCCGCCGATCGAGTTGCCGGCCTGCTGGATGCGCTGCTCGACGCGCCGCGTCGAGAGATTCACCCGCGTCAGCGCACCGTCGCGGCCGAACACGAAGGCACTGCCGCCGTCGCGAGAGAACACCACCGAGGCGTGCGACAGGTCGCCCAGCCCCGGCACCTCGGCCAGCACGCTGCGTTCAGTGGTGTCGACGATCGCCAGCGTGCCGCGCGCGCGTTCGACCACGACGCCGAGGTCGCCGGTGCCCTTGGGGCTTGGCGTCGCGCAGCCGGCCACGATGCTCAGCGCGCACCACCATCCGACCAGCTGCGGTCTCATGGCGATCCAGCCGGAAACCCGGCCAGCAGCCGCTCGGCGATCCAGCGAGCGTCGTCGGCGCTCAGCATCGTGCGCCAAGGCGGCATCGGGGTGCCCGGCCGTCCGTGCACGATGGTGGCGGCGAGCGAGTCGACCGGCTTGTCGGCCAGCGCGGCGCGTGTGAGCGCCGGGCCCAGGCCGCCGGTGAGCCGCATGCCGTGACACGAACCGCAGTCCTGCCGCACGATGCGCACCAGCTGCTGCTGGCGCTCGCCGTCGGGCGCCGCCAGGGCACCCGGCGCGCCGAGCGTGAAAACCAGCCCCGCGATGCACAGCGATTTCATCGCGGGGGCTTTTTCAGTAGATGTCGTGCTGCGTGTTGTAGACGTTGAAGTGGCCGGTCGGCGTGATCAGCTTGGGATCCTTGATCACCGTCTTCAGCTTCAGCGTCTTGTCGTCGACGACGACCAGCGCGCTCTGCTTGTCCTTGGCGCGCCAGACCGAGAACCACACCTCGTCGCCCGCCTTGTTGTACTCCGGCTGCACGACGCGCTTCGCGCCGCCATCGCTGATGCCGGCCCACTCGGCGATCGGCAACACCTTGAAGCCGGCCTTCAGGTTCTTGATGTCGAAGACGGCGACCGACTGGCTGATCTTCGGGTCGGGATTCAGCGGCGTGTCGACCCACAGGTTCTGCGACTTCGGATGCGTCTTGATGAACAGGTTGCCGCCGCCCTGGCCGTCGAGCGTCTCGCACCACCTTCCAGGCGCGGTCCTTGTGCTTGGCCGGGTCGGTGCCGATCAGCGAGATCTTCTCGCTGCCGAGGTGGCCGGTGGCCCAGACGGGGCCGCACTTCGGGTGCACGAAGTTGGCGCCGCGCCCCGGGTGCGGGATCTTGTCGACATCGATCAGCGCGGCGAGCTTGCCTTCCTTGGCGTCGACCACGGCGATCTTGTTCGACTGGTTGGCCGCCATCATCAAGTAGCGCTGGGTGGAGTCCCAGCCGCCGTCGTGCAGGAAGCGCGCCGCGGGGATCTCGGTGACCGTCAGGTTGTTGATGTCCTTGTAGTTGACCATCAGGATCTTGCCGGTCTCCTTGACGTTGACCACGAACTCGGGCTTGAAGTGCGAGGCCACGATCGCCGCGACGCGCGGCTCGGGGTGGTATTCCTGCGTGTCGACCGTCATGCCGCGGGTGCCGACGATCTTCAGCGGCTCGAGCGTGTCGCCCTTCATGATCACGTACTGCGGCGGCCAGTAGGCGCCGGCGATCGCGTACTTGTCCTCGTAGCCCTTGTACTTGGTGGTGTCGACGCTGCGCGCCTCGAGACCGATGCGGATCTCGGCCACGTTGTCGGGCTTCTCCATCCACAGGTCGATCATGTTGATCTTGGCGTCGCGCCCGATCACGAACAGGTAGCGCCCCGAGGCCGAGATGCGCGAGATGTGCACCGCGTAGCCGGTCTTGACGATGTTGATGATCTTCTTGGTGTCGCCGTCGATCAGCGCCACCTCGCCGGTGTCGCGCAGCGTGGTCGAGAAGATGTTGCTCGATGTTGTAGTTGTTCATCTTCTTCTTCGGGCGCTGGTCGACCGGCACCGATGACCTTCCAGGTCGCCTTCATCTCCTTCATGCCGAATTCGGGCGGCTGCGGCGGCGTCTTGCTGGACGTAGCGCGCCATCAGGTCGACCGTCTTCTCGTCCATCTCGCCGCTGGTCCGCCAGTTCGGCATGCCGGCGGGCGAGCCGTAGTTGATGAACACCTTCAGGTAGTCGGTGCCCTTGCCGATCGTGATGTCGGGCGTCAGCGGCTTGCCGGTGGCGCCCTTGCGCAGCACGCCGTGGCAGCCGGCGCAGCGCTCGAAGTAGATCTTGCGCGCGCTGTCGAACTCGGCCTTCGTCATCGGCGGCGCCTTGGGATTGGTGCTGTGCACCATCGGCTCACCGGCCAGCGGCGAGCCGCCGGCCTGGTACTTGAGTTCAGCCGGCTCGTGTGCCGCCTCCGGCTTCTTCTCCTGCGCCAGTGCGCCGGCGGCCGCGAACAGGGCAAAAACCAGAACGCTCAGCGAAGTGAGCCTCATCTTGTTCATCGCGATTCCTCTAGGTCTTGGGTTCAGCTGGAAGATGCAACGGGTGGAGCCGGGCCCGCAGGACGCCTGTCCATCGTTCGGCAACGAGCAGCGCGATGGTCTGCCGCCGCCCGCCATGCCGTCCTTGAACTGGTTTAAGGGCGCGCGACACGGTGATCGCGGGCTCGCGCGGCACGGGCCGCGCCTGCACAGTTCTTGCGCATGCGCAAACACCAGGCCCACGTCGGGCCAGCAGCGTGCGTGCGCGACGTTACCGCGGCGCTGGCTCGCGGCGGTGCCGGCGCGCGCGGCCCGTACGACCTGCGCGGCCGTCGGGGCCGTTGTGCTAGCGAGCCTTCTCGGCGATCGGCCGGATGGCGATGCGCGCGCGCAGCTGGCCGCAGCCGGCCTGCACGTCCTGCCCGGCCGACTGGCGCAGCCGGGTCAGAATGCCGCGCCGGTTCAACGCCGAGGCGATCGTCGCTGCGCGCTCGGCGCTCGGGCGCCGGAACTCGAGGCCTTCGACCGCGTTGTACGGGATCATGTTCATCATCGCGTACTTGCCGCCGAGCAGCCGCACGATGCCGTCGACCTCGTCGTCGCCGTCGTTGATGCCCTCCAGCAGCGTCCATTGGTACTGGATCGGGTAGCCGGTGGCGCGCGCGTAGTGTTCGCCGCGGTCCACCAGCTCGGCCGGATCGATGCGCGGCGCACGCGGCAGCAACTGCGCGCGCAGGTCGGCCCGGGTGCTGTGCAGCGACAGGGCCAGCGCGGGCTTGACGCGGCCCAGCGGCAGCCGCTCGAACACCCGCGGATCGCCCACGGTGGAGAACACCAGGTTCTTGTGGCCGATGGCGCCCAGCGTGCCCAGCAGCTCGATCGCCTCGAGCACGTTGTCGAGGTTGTGCGCCGGCTCGCCCATGCCCATGAACACCACCTTGCGCACCGCGCGCCGTGCGCGCGCGAGCACCACCTGGGCCACGATCTCGGCGCTGCCGAGCTGGCGTTGCAGGCCTTCGCGGCCGGTCATGCAGAACACGCAGCCGACCGCGCAGCCCACCTGGGTGGACACGCACAGCCCGTCGCGCGGCAACAGCACGCTCTCGACCGACTGGCCGTCGCCGAGCTCGACCAGCAGCCGCTGCGATCCGTCGCCGGCCGGGTGTGCCGAGCGCAGCCGCGCCAGGCCGGCCAGCGCGTTGCCCAGCGCCGGCAGATCGTCGCGCAGCGCCAGCGGCAGGTAATGCTCGGCCGGCACGCGACCGGCGTGCAACGGCCGTGCCTGCAGCCATTGGCGCAGCACCCGCTGTTCGTGGGCAGGCCGTGCGCCATGCTCGCGCAGGCGTTGGCGGATCGCGTCGATGCGCAGCATGGCGTCGGCGCCGTTGCCGCTCAGTACAGCACCACCGAGCGGATCGACTCGCCGCGCTCCATCAGCTCGAAGCCGTGGTTGATGTCCTGCAGCTTCAGCGTGTGCGTGATCAGCGGGTCGATCGAGATCTTGCCCTCCATGTACCAGTCGACGATCTTCGGCACGTCGGTGCGGCCGCGCGCGCCGCCGAACGCCGAGCCCATCCAGACCCGGCCGGTGACGAGCTGGAACGGGCGCGTGGCGACCTCCTGTCCGGCCGCCGCCACCCCGATGATGACGCTCTTGCCCCAGCCCTTGTGGCAGCACTCCAGCGCCTGGCGCATCGTGGTCGTGTTGCCGATGCACTCGAAGCTGTAGTCCGCGCCGCCGTCGGTGAGCTGCACGATCGCGTCCACCACATTTGGCATGTCCTTGGGGTTGACGAAGTGCGTCATGCCGAAGCGCCGCGCCATCAGCTCGCGCTGGGGGTTGATGTCGATGCCGATGATCTTGTCGGCGCCGACCAGCCTGGCGCCCTGGATCACGTTCAGGCCGATGCCGCCGAGCCCGAACACCACCACGTTGGCCCCTGCTTCCACCTTCGCGGTGAACAGCACCGCGCCGACGCCGGTGGTGACGCCGCAGCCGATATAGCAGACCTTGTCGAACGGCGCATCGGGGCGGATCTTCGCCAGCGCGATCTCGGGCACCACGATGTAGTTGCTGAAGGTGCTGGTGCCCATGTAGTGCAGGATCGGCTTGCCGCCCAGCGAGAAGCGGCTGGTCGCATCGGGCATCAGGCCGCGGCCCTGCGTGGCGCGGATCTGCTGGCACAGGTTGGTCTTGCGCGACAGGCAGAACTTGCACTGCCGGCATTCGGGCGTGTACAGCGGGATCACGTGGTCATCCTGGCGCAGCGACGCCACGCCGGGGCCGACGTCGACCACCACGCCGGCGCCCTCGTGGCCCAGGATGGCGGGGAATAAGCCTTCAGGATCTGCGCCCGACAGCGTGGTGTGGTCGGTGTGGCAGATGCCGGTGGCCTTCACCTCCACCAGCACCTCGCCGACACGCGGGCCGTCGAGGTCGACCGTCTCGACGCTGAGCGGGGCGCCGGCCTTCCAGGCCACGGCGGCGCGAGTTTTCATGGGCAGTCTCCCGGTGGGCGTGGGTCGAACCGTTCGACCGATGGCGACAGCCTAACGCAGGCGCTGCGATGGAATGCCACGGCCCGGCGCCGCGTACACGCAGCAGACCCTCGCTCGCCAGCGCAAGCGGGGGTCGCCCATCTCGCCCTGTCGTTCCAACCCGAACCCAAGGAGGCACTCATGCGCCCGACGAACGTTTTGCTCGCACTGGCCCTGGCCAGCGCTCTGACCAGCCTGCCGGTGCTGGCGGATTCACCTGCATCGCTGATCACGTTCAGCGGCGGCATCGGCGTCGACCCGCTCACCGCGGCCGGCGGCGCAGACGTCCTGAATACGGTGCGCGGCGTCAACCCCGGCGGCCGCGCGTGGGTGATCCGCAAGCTCAGCGCCAGCGTCAACAAGGACGGCACGATCACCGCGCGCGGCAAGGGCCTGCTGCTGTCCAGCGGCGACGTCATCGCCACCCGCGGCGCCGTCGCCGCAGTCGCGGTGACGCTGTTCTGCGGCCCGGCGGACGCGACCGCACGCCGTTTCACGTCGCCCCCGGGCGCACTCGACACGGCGGGCAACTTCAGCATCAAGGGCGTGCTGAGCGAAGACGGCATCAATGCGGCCGTGCTGCCCGCCGCCTGCGACAACCCGCAGCTGCTGGTGCGCGCGTTCAACACCACCACCGGTGTCGCCGGCGCCTGGTTCGCGGCCGGCATCGTCGGCGACGACGACGACTGAGCGGCAGCCGGGCCGCCCGCGACGGCTGTCCACCACCGCGGCGCGCGACCCGCCGGTTGCGCCGGCACGCTGGTGTATGGTCGCGCCATGCCCATCGCGTCGCCTCGGTGGCTCAGCCTTGCGCCGTTGGTTCTGCTGGTGTTGCTGCTTGCCGGCTGTGCCAGCGCGCCGCGCGGCGGCGCCGGCGCGCGCGCCGGCAGCGACGGACCGGGCGCGAACCCGCCGCCCAATCTGGCGCAGGTGGCGGACGCCGAACCGCGCATCGAGACGGTGCGCGGCGGCGGGCCGAACAGGCCGTACGAAGTGTTCGGCCGCGGCTACGCGCCGCTGACCGGCGACCCCACCTTCACCGAGCGTGGGCTGGCCTCCTGGTACGGCCGCAAGTTCCACGGCCGGCCGACGTCGAGCGGCGAGCCGTACGACATGTATGCGATGACGGCCGCGCACAAGACGATGCCGATCCCGAGTTATGCGCGCGTGCGCAACCCGGCCAACGGGCGCGAGGTGATCGTGCGCATCAACGACCGCGGCCCGTTCCACGCCGGCCGCGTGATCGACCTGAGTTACACCGCCGCGCTGAAGCTCGGCCTGCTCAACGCGGTGGCGCCGGTCGAGGTGGAGCGCATCACGCACGAGGCGATCCGCAGCGGATCCTGGCGCGGCGGCGCGGGCGGCGCGCTGGCCTCGACGACGGTACCGGCAGGTTCACCGCCGCCCGCGGGCGTGGCAACGACCAGTCCCGTTGCTGCCCCGCCCGGCATCGATGTCACCCCGGTAGTCAATGCGAACAACCCGGCGATCGAGGTCGCCTCCGGTGCAGCGACCCCCGCCGACGCGGCGCCCGACCCACCGCGCGCCGCGCCGAAGCCGATCACCGCGTCGCCGCCCGGCTACTGGATGCAGCTCGGCGCGTTTCGCGAGCGCGACGGTGCACTCGACTTCCAGCGCAAGGTCGAGCGCGAACTCGAATGGCTGGCGCCGCTGATGGCGGTGTTCATCGACCGCGACCTGCACCGCCTGCAGGCGGGCCCCTACGCATCCCGCGGCGAGGCTCAGCTGGCCGCCGAACGTCTGCGCACGGCGTTGCAGCTGGTGCCGATGATCGTCGAGCGGCGCTAGGGCCTGCTCACACTACAGAGCTGACTCTAGGCGAGCGAGCCGGCGTGCTTGAGCACGGCCACGAAGTGGCACCCGCTGCCGGCCAGCACGAACAGGTGCCACACGAAGTGGCCGAAGCGCATGCGTTGGTCGAGCACGAAGAAGATCGTGCCGGCGGTGTAGGCGATGCCCCCGGCCAGCAGCCACAGCACGCCGTCTCGGCCGAGCGCCACCAGCAGCGGTTGCGCGGCGGCCAGCACGAACCAGCCGAACGCCAGGTACAGGCCCGTGGACAACGCCTGGTTGCGCAGCAAGCCACCGAGCTTCAGACCCACACCGAGCGCCGCCACCAGCCACACCCCGGCCAGCAGCGGGGCGCCGTGGGCATGGCCGATTGCGAACGGCGTGAAGCTGCCGGCCATGAAGACGTAGATCGCCGCATGGTCGGCGCGCTTCAGCCAGACCTTGCTGCGCCCCACGGGCGCCGCGTGATAGAGCGACGAGACGATATACAGCAGCAGCATCGTGGTGGCGAAGATCCACACACCGAGGTCGCGCATCGCGTCGCGCCCGGCGCCTTCGCCCGCCAGCACCGGCATCGCGGCCAACGCGAGCAGCACGCCCACCGCATGGCTGGCCGTGTTGGCCCGCTCCTCGCCCAGTCGCTGTGTGGCTGTTGTCGGCATCGCTGCCTCCCCGGTCGCGCGTCAAGGTGTCGCGCGCAGGAACCCAGTGTGATCACACGCCGCGGCCGCAACATCCCGCGTGCGAGGGAAGGGGCTCCCTCGACCCGGGGGCCTGCACGCGACGCTTCGTGACGTCGTGCACGCGGGCCACCGGTCGGATTCGGGTTGTCCCGCAGTCATCGCTACACGCCGACGCCGCGTTCGTTGGTCGGCAACTCGGCGCTGCGGGTGAAACGCAGGTGGGTGATGTCGGCCGGGAAGAACATGCCCCAGGTCCATTCCACCCAGACCCGCAGCTTGCGCCGCAGTGTCGGCATCTGCGACAGGTAGAACGCGCGCCACAGCAGCCAGGCCGGTAGACCGGAAAAACCGACGCCGAACACCTCGGCCACACCGTTGCGCCGGCCGAGCGCAGCCATCGTGCCGCGCGGTCGCGCGCTGAACGGCCGCGTCGGCTCGCCGCGGCATGCGGCGAGCAGGTTGTCCGCCAGGTGGCGTGCCTGGCGCACGGCAAATTGCGCCGTGGCCGGCGACGGCTGACCGTCGAAGGCGTTGGGCACCATCGCGCAATCGCCGAGCGCCCAGACGTCACGATGACCGGGCACCGACAGGTCGGACTCGGCCACGATACGGCCGCGTTCGGTGGCCAGCCCCAGCAGCGTGGCCAGGCTGTTCGGCCGCGTGCCGACGGTGCTGATCACCGTCTGCGCGGCCAGCTCCTGGCCGTCGTCCAACGCAATGCCGCGTTCGTGGATCGCCCGCGCGCGCGTGCCCAGCCGCACGTCCACGCCGCGGCGGCGCAGCGAGCGCAGCGCGGCCAGCGCCAGTGGCGGCGACATCTCGGGCAGCAGCCGGTCCTGGTCGTGCAGCAGCGTGATGCGCAGCTCGCCGGCCAACACGCGTGGGTAGAAACGCCGGATGCTGGCCAGGCAATCGACCAGCTCGCCGGCCACCTCCACGCCGGAGAAGCCGCCGCCGATGACCACGAAGTGCCCCATCTCGCGGCGCAGCTCGGTGTCGCTTTCGAGTTCGATGCGGGCCAGGCGGCGCAGCACGACATTACGAATGTGCAGCGCGTCGCCGACCGTCTTGAGCGGCAGCGCGTGCAGCGCCATGCCGGGAATCAGATCGAGCCGCGCGCGGTTGCCGAAGGCCAGCACCAGTTGGTCGTAGCGCAGTTCGCGCTCGCCGGCCAGCGTGTCGCAGCGCAGCGTGTGGGCCTGGGTGTCGACCGCGCTCACGCGGCCCATGATGAAGCGGTCGCCGCGCCGGAGATCGAGCATCTCGCGCACCGGCGCGACCACCTGTTCGGGAAACACCGACGCGCCCACCGCCTCGGGCAGCATCGGGTGGAAGGTGGTGTAACTCTCGTCGGAGATCAGCGTCAGCTGCAGTCCGTGCAGGCGGCGCGTGCTCAGCGCGCGCGCCAATGAGGTGCCGGCGAAGCCGCCGCCGACGATCACGATCGATTGGGGGATGGTCTGCCGCATCGCGCTGTCTCCTTGGGGGTCGCACGTGATGCCGGGTGTGTTGCGCCACGTAGCTGGGTCCGAGCGGCGTAGTCGCGGCGCCCGGAGGCCGGCTTACAGCGCAGAAAGTTTTTTGTCGGCACGTAAGGAACCCGGACCACGCATCGACAGACGGCGCCATGGACATGCAAACACCCCATGCCTGTCCGGCACCACTTCAGGAGCTTCACACCATGCTCAAGGGCAAGACTGCATTGGTCACCGGATCCACCTCCGGCATCGGATTGGGCATCGCCCGCGCCCTGGCGGCGCAGGGCGCCGACATCGTGCTCAACGGCTTCGGCGACGCGGCGCAGATCGCGCAGCTGCGCATCGAGCTGGCGCACCAGCATGGCGTGAACGTGCTGTACGACGGCGCCGACATGAGCCGCGCCGACGCCATCGAGTCGATGATGGCCAAGGCGCTGGGCGAGTTCGGCGCGGTCGACGTGCTGATCAACAACGCCGGCATCCAGCATGTCGCCCCGGTCGACGAGTTCCCGCTTGAAAAATGGGACGCGATCCTCGCGATCAACCTGAGTGCGGCGTTTCACACCACCCGCCTGGCGCTGCCGGCGATGAAGCAGCGCGGCTGGGGCCGCATCGTCAACATCGCGTCGGCACATGCGCTGGTGGCCAGCCCCTACAAGAGCGCCTATGTCGCGGCCAAGCATGGCATCGCGGGCCTCACCAAGACGGTGGCGCTCGAGGTCGCCGAGGTCGGCATCACCGTCAACGCGGTCTGCCCGGGCTATGTGCTGACGCCGCTGGTTCAACAACAGATCCCCGACACCGCCCGCGCGCGCGGCATCAGCGAGGAGGCCGTGGTGCGCGACGTGCTGCTCGCCGCGCAGCCGACCAAGCAGTTCGTCACCGTCGAGCAGGTGGCCGCATTCACCGCGTTCCTGTGCAGCGACGCCGGCGCGTCGATCACCGGCGCCGTGCTGCCGATCGAAGGCGGCTGGACGGCGCACTGAGCGCCAGCAAGTTTTCCACCCCGCGGCGACGTTGCCGCTCTTTTTCACGTGACCCGCAAGGAGAACCTCATGAGCCCATCGCACATTCGATATCTGATCACCCGCACCGCCGCAGCCGCCGCGCTCGCGCTCGGCGCGCTGTCGGTCGCGCAGGCCGGCGAATGCCCGGCCGACCAGCGGCGACCCAACGGCACCGGACAGCCGATGTCGTCGGCACCGGCCAGCGGCGTGACCGACGTGGTCGTCACGTCCACCGAACTGGCCAAGGAGCCGCTGTCGATCCAGGGGCGCCTCTTCCGCGCCCGCAAGCTCGACATCGCCCCCGGCGGCGTGGTGCCCTGGCACAGCCACAGCGACCGGCCGGCGCTGCTGCTGATCGCCTCCGGCGAGATCACCGAATACGCCAGCACCTGCGCCGTGCCGATCCAGCACAAGGCCGGCGACATCACGCCCGAGCGCAGCCCCACGTCGCACTGGTGGAAGAACCTCGGCACCAAGCCGGTGGTGATCTACGCGTTCGACTTGTTCCGCTCCGAGGACAAGCACGACGAACACATGATGTAGACCGGACGGCCCGCGCCCGCGGGCTACCGCGAGCACCCCCCGTGGGGATGGCCTGCGCCCTGGGAGCGGCCCGGCGGCGCAGGCCCCGCGATCTGTCCGAGCGCGGCGGCTCGAGCCGGGCGCAGTCTTCTGAGCACCGCGATCACAAGAGACCAGCATGTTTCGCAACCTTTCGATCGCCTTGATGGCGTTTCTCACGCTGGTGGATCTGTTCGCCACGCAGGCGATCCTGCCGACGCTGGCACAGGCCTACCGGGTTTCGCCGGCGGCCATGGGCCTGGCGGTCAACGCCAGCACCATCGGCATGGCGATCGCCGGGCTGGGCGTCGCGCTGTTCGGGCGCCATCTCGACCGGCGTCTGGGCATCTTCGTCAGCCTGGGCCTTGCTGGCCATTCCGACCGCCGCGCTGGCCGTCGCGCCGGATCTCGACCACCTTCACCGCGCTGCGCATCGTGCAGGGGCTGGCGATGTCGACGGCGTTCGCGCTGACGCTGTCGTACCTGGCCGAGCACTGCAGCCAGGCCGATGCCGCCGGCGCGTTTGCCGCCTATGTGACCGGCAACGTGGCGAGCAACCTGTTCGGCCGTCTGATGTCGGCGGCGCTGGCCGATCACCTGGGGCTGGCCGGCAACTTCGTGGTCTTTGCCGCGCTGAATCTCGCGGGTGCGCTGCTGGCCTGGTTCAGCCTCGGCCGCAATCCGCCGATGCCGATGGCAGCGATGGCACAGGCGCCGCTGCGCACGCTGGCTCGGCCACCTGCGCAACCCGGCGTTGCGCGTGAGCTTCGCGATCGGCTTTCTGATCCTGTTCGCGTTCATCGGCACCTTCACCTACGTGAACTTCGTGCTCGCGCGCCCGCCGATCGCGCTGTCGGCGATGGGCCTGGGCTTCGTCTACTTCGTGTTCCTGCCCGCGCTGGTGACCACGCCGCTGGCCGGCCGCGCGATCGCGCGCTTCGGCCTGCAGCGATCGTTTCGCGCTGCGCTGGCGGTGGCCGGCGCGGGCCTGCCGCTGCTGCTGCTGCCACGCCTGGACGCGATGATCGTCGGCCTGGCCTGCGTCGGCGCAGGCACCTTTTTCGCCCAGGCGAGTGCCACCGGATTCGTCGGCCGCGCGGCCACCGCCGATCCGGGCTCGGCCAGCGGCCTGTACCTGGCGAGCTATTTCTTCGGCGGCCTGGTCGGTGCCGCGGTGGTGGGGCAGTTGTTCCAGCACCTCGGCTGGCCGGCCGCGGTGGCCGCCGTCGCCGGGTCGCTCGCGTCGGCGGCCTGGTTGTCGCGTGCGCTGGTGGTCATGCCGGCGACGCCCGCGCCGGCGACGCCGGCGCCATGGAAGCCGGCCTTGCGTTGAGCCTGCACCGGCATTGATCCCAACCGTCCCACAACCTGCAAGGAGATAGCCATGTTTTCGATCATCGTCCGCCTCGCCGCCGCCACCGCGCTGGCCGCCTCACTGGCCGCGCCCGTGGCCAGCACAGTCCGCAGACAGCGGTGTGGTGCGCGTGAAGAGCGCGTACTCGATGGAGGAATCCATTGCCCGTATCAAGGCCGACATCGCTGCCAAGGGCATCACCTTCTTCAACGAGATCGACCAAGTCGGCGCTCGCGGCGAAGAACGGCATCCGGCTGCGCCGTTCGACCTTGTTGGAGTTCGGCAATCCTGCGCTGGGCACCCAGTTCGTCACCGGCAATCCCGACGCCGGGCTAGACTGGCCGGTGCGACTGCTGCTCACGCAAGACGACGCCGGCACCGTATGGGCGGTCTACACCGATTTCGGCTGGATTGCACGTCGCCATGCGATCACCAACCGCGACGCGCAGTTCGCGATGGCCACGCAGGTGGTCGGCTCGATCACGTCGACCATCCGCGACCCGCGCTGAGTCCGCTTGCTGCGTCAGACCGACAACAACAGGAGACCCGCGATGAACGTATTGCCGATCGACCGTGCCCGAGTCACCGCGCCGCTTGCCGACCGTGCTGGCGCCGCGGAGCCGGCGTCGCGCGAGGACATCGTGCGGCAGACCGCGGCGCTGGCACGTACGCTGGCCGATGTGCTGCTGGCCAACGTGCAGAACACCACCTCGCTGAACCTGTCGGCAGCGCGCGCGCTGCTGGCCCACGCGCGCATCCCCGCGCCGGCCAGCGCCGAGCGACACAGCGAGACGTGGCGCTCGACCTGGCGCAGCTTCGAGGTCTGCGCCACCTCGGCCGACCAGATGCTCAACCTGACGCGCGGGCATCTCGAGCGCAGCACCGCGGCGCTGTGGCGCACGACCGAGCGACTGCTGGAAGATCTCGCGCAGACACAGGCCGCACGCGTCAACGAACTGCTGGCTTCGTTCGACGCGCTGCGGGTGGCACAAGAGGCCTATTGGCACGCGGCGCAGCAGGCGCACAGCGACCTGGTGGCTCTGGCGCAGGCACCGGTTTGCCCGGCCGACGCAGGGCGTGACCATGGCGCGCACTAAAGCCAACGGCAAGACGGCAGCCGCCATCGGTTCGCAGGCCAAGCTGCCGCAGCCGCGACCGCAGGTCGTGCTCGTGCTGCAGGGCGGCGGCGCGCTCGGCGCCTACCAGGTGGGCGTGTATCACGCGCTGCACGAACGCGGCATCGAGCCCGACTGGGTGATCGGCACCTCGATCGGTGCGATCAACGGCGCGCTGATTGCCGGCAACCGGCCGGAGCATCGGCTCGAGCGGCTGCAGGCGTTCTGGGGCCGTGTCGAGCAGGCCTCGCCCACCGACGGCCTGCGCTTGTGGCCGGGGCTGGGCAACCTGTTCAGCAACCTCGGCGTCGTGTCGCTCGGCATCCCGAGCTTCTTCACGCCCAACCCGGCGTCGTGGGGCGGCGCGCAGGCGCAAGTGGGTGTCGAGGCGGCCTCGTACTACAGCACCGCACCGCTGCACCACACGCTCGGCTCGCTGGTGGAATTCGACCTGCTGGCCGCCTGCCACCCACGGCTGACCGTCGGGGCGGTCAACGTGCGCACCGGACGCATGCACTACTTCGACAGCCGCGATGCGCGCATCGGCGCCGAGCACGTGATGGCCTCGGGCGCATTGCCGCCGGCTTTTCCGGCGATCCGCATCGACGGCGAGCCGTATTGGGACGGCGGCATCTACTCCAACACGCCGATCGAGGCGGTGCTGGACGACAACCCGCGGCGAGACTCGCTGATCTTCGCGGTCAACGTGTGGCAACCCACGGGCCCCGAACCCGAATCGATCTGGCAGGTGATGGGCCGACAGAAGGACATCCAGTACGCGAGCCGCGCCGACAGCCACATCGCGCGGCAGAAGCAGATCCACCACTTGCGCCACATCATCCGCCAGCTGGCGCAGAAGGCGCCGCCGGGCGAACGCGACACGCCGCAGTTCCGTGAGCTGGCCTCCTGGGGCTGCGGGACCACGATGCACGTGATGCGCCTGCTGGCGCCACGGCTGGATGGCGAGGACCACACCAAGGACATCGATTTCACCCCGGCAGGCATTCGCGCGCGCTGGCAGGCGGGTTATGCCGATGCGCTGCACATGATCGATCGCAAGCCGTGGGCGGCGCCGGTCGATCCGATGGACGGGGTGGTGGTGCACGAAGCGCACGCCTGAACGGCACCGCCTCGGGGCATCGCTACCCCGAGGCGGCAAATCACCGACGAAAGGATGCAGGCGAATCAGTTCGGCATCACGACGCTGTCGATGACGTGGATGACGCCGTTGTCGGCGACGATGTCGGTCTTGACGACGTTGGCGTTGTCGATGCGGACGCCGCCACTGGTCGCGACGGTCAGCTCGGAGCCTTGCGCCGTCTTGACCTTGCCGGCCTTCACGTCCTTGGCCATCACGGTGCCCGGCACCACGTGGTAGGTCAGCACCGCGGTCAGCTTGGCCTTGTCGGCAAGCAGCGCGTCGAGCTGGGCCTTCGGGATCTTGGCGAACGCTTCATCGGTCGGCGCGAACACCGTGAACGGGCCCTTGCCCTTCAGCGTGTCGACGAGGCCGGCGGCTTGCAGCGCCGCGGCCAGCGTCTTGAACGTGCCGGCGGATACCGCCGTATCGACGATGTCCTTGGCTTGGGCCGAGAACGCGACGGCGCACAACGAGGCGATGGCAACGAATTTCTTCATGGGTGAACTCCTTGGGGTAGCGGTTGCGGGAAGGCGGCGGTCCAGTGCCGAGCCCGCAATTTGAACTAATGAGTTCACTTAGTCAACTGTATGGTTATTATTCATACTGTTCAGTATTTTCACCAAACCTCCCCGAGTGCCACGGTGCAGTGCGCCTTTCCTCAACGCCCGCCACTGACCGTGAGCACGGTGCCGGTGACGTAACTCGCGTCCTCCGACAGCAGCCAGGCCACGGCGTGGGCCACCTCCATCGCGGTGCCCGGTCGCTGCATCGGGATCAGCGGCGCCATCTCGAACGCGCGGCTGGCGTCGCCGCTGGCGGCATGGATCTCGGTGTCGATCATGCCCGGCCGCACCGCGTTCACGCGCACGCCCTCGGCGGCCAGCTCGCGGCCCAGCCCGAGCGTAAACGTGTCGATCGCGCCCTTGCTGGCGGCGTAGTCCACGTACAGGCCACCGGCGCCGAGCACCGAGGCGACGCTGGCCAGATTGACGATGCCTCCGCCCGCGCCGCCGTGGCGGGTGCTCATGCGCCGCACCGCCTCGCGCGAGCACAGCAGGGTGCCGAACACGTTGACGTCGAGCATGCGGCGCCAACGCGCGGTGCTCATCTCGTCCAGCCGCGCCTTGATGTCGACGATGCCGGCGTTGTTGACCAGCGCGGCCAGCGGCCCGAGTTCTCGATCCAGCGTCGCAAACATCGCCAGCACCGCGCGTTCATCGGCGACGTCGGCCTGAACAGTCAGTGCGCGGCGCCCATGGGCGCGCACGCCGGCGGCCACCTGTTCGGCGGCCTCGGCGTCACGCGCGTAGTTCACCGCCACGTCCCAGCCGCGTTCGGCCAGCAGCTGTGCGCAGGCGGCGCCGATTCCTCGGCTGGCACCGGTCACCAGGGCAATGCGCGATGCGGCCACGGTGCAATCCCTCTCGCTGTGAATCTCGAACGTGATTGTCACTCTACGGACTCCCCCGGGTCCGCAAGCGGGCTTGCTTGAGTACATTGCGCGTTCATCCCCGGGACTCGAACCACCATGAAACGCCGCACGCTGATCCAACTGCTCCCAGCCGCGCTGGCTGTTCCGATCGTGAGGGCCCAAGGCCTGGAGAAACCCAAGGTCACGATCGCCGTCGGCGGCAAGAACCTGCTGTATTACCTGCCGCTGACGATTGCCGAGGCGCTGGGGTACTTCAAGGTCGAAGGGCTGGACGTCACGATCGCCGACTTCGCCGGTGGCTCGCAGGCGCTGCGCGCGGTGGTTGGCGGCAGCGCCGACGTGGTGTCGGGCGCGTTCGAGCACACCGTCAACATGCAGGTCAAGGGCCAGCGGCTGCGCGCCTTCGTGCTGCAGGGGCGTGCGCCGCAGATCGTGCTCGGCATCAACCCGAAGACGATGCCCAACTTCAAGAGCGTGGCCGATCTGAAGGGCAAGAAGATCGGCGTCACCGCGCCGGGCAGCTCGACCAACGTGATGGCCAACTTCGTGCTCGCCAAGGCCGGCATCAAGCCCAGCGAAGTGAGCATCATTGGCGTGGGCACCTCCAGCGGCGCGGTCGCGGCGGTGCGCTCGGGCCAGATCGACGCGCTGTCCAACCTAGACCCGGTGATCACGCTGCTCGCGCGCGCCGGCGACCTGAAGATCGTGTCCGACACGCGCATCGTGGCCGAATCCGACAAGGTGTTCGGCGGCCCGATGCCGGCGGCCTGCCTGTACACGCAGCAGACCTTCATCGACAAGAACCCGAACACCGTGCAGGCGCTGGCCAACGCGATCGTGCGCGCCGACAAGTGGATCCAGGCCGCCGGCCCGGCCGACATCATCAAGACCGTGCCCGAGAGCTACCTGCTCGGCGACCGCGCGGTCTACATCGACGCCTTCCTCGCCGCCAAGGGCGCGCTGTCGCCCGACGGCATGATCCCCGACGCCGGCGCCGACACGGCGCGGCGCGCGCTGGCCAGCATCGACCCCGAGATCGAGAAGGCGACGATCGACCTGAAGGCGGTGTACACCAACGACTTCGTGAAGAAGGCCAACGCCAAGTACCCGAAGGGATGACGGTGGCCAGCGCGCCGGCCCTGCAACTGCGGGGCGTGTCCTGCACCTTCGTCGACCGCGCCAACCCGGGCCAACGCTACACGGCGGTGCGCGACGTCGATCTGGCGGTGCGCGACGGCGAGTTCGTCTCGGTCGTCGGCCCCACCGGTTGCGGCAAGAGCACGCTGCTCAACGTGGCCGCCGGGTTGCTGGCACCCAGCGGCGGCGAAGTGCGGGTGTTCGGCGACGAGCTCGGCGAACGCATCAACCCGCGCGCCGGCTACATGTTCCAGACCGAGAGCCTGATGCCGTGGCGCACCACACTCGGCAACGTGATGGCCGGCCTGGAATTTCGCGGCCTCGCCGACGACGTTGCGCGCGCCAAGGCCGAAGGCTGGCTGCGGCGCGTGGGACTGGACGGTTTCGGCGACCGCTACCCGCACCAGCTGTCCGGCGGCATGCGCAAGCGCACGTCGCTGGCGCAGACGCTCGCGCTCGACCCCGACATCATCCTGATGGACGAGCCGTTCTCCGCGCTCGACATCCAGACCCGCCAGCTGATGGAAAACGAGGTGCTGGAGCTCTGGTCGACCAAGCGCAAGGCCGTGCTCTTCATCACCCACGACCTCGACGAGGCGATCGCGATGAGCGACCGCGTGCTGGTGATGAGCGCGGGGCCGGCGGCACGCCTGATCGGCGAATTCAGCGTCGACCTGGCGCGCCCGCGCGACGTGGCCGAGATCCGCACCGAACCGCGCTTCATCGAGCTGCACAAGGCCATCTGGGCGGTGCTGCGCGAGGAGGTGCTCAAGGGCTATTCGCAACACCTCACGAAAGCGAGCGCCGCATGAGTGCAGTCACCGTGCGCCCGGCCAGGCCGAGCGACTTCAACCACTGGCTGCCGCTGTGGCGCGGCTACCAGGCCTTCTACAAGGTCGACATCGCCGAGCCGGTGACGCGCGAAACCTGGCGCCGCTTTCACGTGGCCGACGAGACGATGCACTGCACGCTGGCCGAACGCGACGGCCACGTGGTCGGCATCGTGCACTTCATCGAGCACCGCAGCTGTTGGACCAGCGGCAACTACCTCTACCTGCAGGACCTGTTCACCGACGCTGCCGTGCGCGGCCAGGGCATCGGCCGGGCCTTGATCGAGCATGTGTACGCGCAGGCCAAGGCGCGCGGCTGCTCGCGTGTGCACTGGCTGACGCACGAGACCAACACCACGGCCATGCAGCTGTACGACCGCATCGCCGAGCGCTCGGGCTTCGTGCAGTACCGCAAGGTGATCTAGCGTGTCGACCTGGCTAGGTCTGCGCCCCCGAGCCGGGAATCTGCGCCTGTGGCAGGCCGGTGTGCTGGCATCGCTGTTCGCCTTCTGGTACCTGATGACCACGCCGGGCCTCGTGCCGACGTTCTTCTTCGACAACGACCGCCAGGCCGCATTCTTCTTCGGTGAGCCGTTGAAGGTGGCACAGCGCATCTGGGGCTGGTTCGTCGGCCAGGCCGACATCTACCGGCACCTGTGGATCACGCTGCTCGAGACCGTGCTCGCGTTCGCGGCCGGCTCCACGCTCGGCCTGCTGTTCGGCCTTTGGTTGGCGCTGCAGCCGATGGCCTCGGCCATCCTCGAGCCCTACATCAAGGCGCTGAACTCGATGCCGCGCATCATCCTGGCGCCGATCTTCTCGGTGTGGTTCGGCCTCGGCGTGGCCAGCAAGGTGGCGCTCGGTGTGACGCTGGTGTTCTTCATTGTCTTCTTCAACGTCTACCAGGGCGTCAAGGAGGTGAGCCCGGTGGTGCTGGCCAACGCGCGCATGCTCGGCGCCAGCGGCCGGCAGCTGCTGCGCCACGTGTACCTGCCCAGCGCGACCAGCTGGGTGTTCAGCTCGCTGCACACCAGCGTCGGCCTGGCCTTCGTCGGCGCCGTGGTCGGCGAATACCTCGGTTCCAGCCAGGGTGTGGGCTACCTGATCCTGCAGGCCGAGGGCACTTTCGACATCAACACGGTGATGGCCGGCATCCTGGTGCTCACCGCGTTCGCACTCGTGCTCGATGCCGCGGTCGGGCGCATCGAGAAGCGCCTGATGAAGTGGCAGCCGAAGAGCGGCGAGACCGAGAAGCTGTGACGGCCGTGCGCACGCGCGCCGGCAAGTGATCCGCAATCGAATCCGCGCCCTGTCAGTCCGCAGCGACCAGCGCCGCTGCAGGCAACCAGGCTGCGAGCGCCTGCCGCCCGACCGGCGTGAGCTGCAGCGCACGAGCGCCCGGTTCGCGACCCAGCCAGCCGCGTGCGACGAAGTGCTCCAGCAGCGCGCGGGCCAGCTTGCCGGCCAGGTGGTCGCGCCGCTCCGACCAGTCCAGGCAGCCGTAGGCCACGCCGGCCGAACCGGCAGCGCTGCGGCGTTGCCATTCGACGCCGTCCAGGCCCATCGCGGTCAGCGCACGCGCGCCGGTGTCGGTCAATGCAAATGTGTTCTCGCCGCTCGGGGTGAGCCACTGGCGCTCGACCATGGACTGCAGCAGCGCCACACCGACGCGGCCTGCCATGTGGCCGTAGCAGCAGCGCGCGAAACGCAGGCGGGCGCGCGCCGGGCTCGACCAGCTGCGCGCATGCGTGCCGCGCTCGGCCACCATGGCCAGCGCCTCCAGCGCATGCGCGACATCGGCATCGGCCAGGCGGTAGTACCGATGCCGGCCGCGCGGCTCGCAGGCGAGCAGCCCGGCATCGAGCAGCTTGGCCAGGTGGGCACTGGCCGTGGCCGCGCCCACGCTGGCGGCACGCGCCAACTCACCCGCGCTTGCCAGCTCGCCGCCAAGCAGGTAGCACAGGATGCGCGCCCGACTGGCGTCCGCCACCAGGCTGGCCATACGCGCCAGGCGGGGTTCGTGGGCGGCGACGTTGCGCGGCATCGATCAGAGCAGGGCAGCAGTCGAATCTGCTGGCGCCTGTGCGCGATCGTGCGCTCCGTAGTCGCGCAGGCAGGACAACACGCGGATGCGGTAGTCGGCGAATACCGCGTCGCGGCCCTCGGCTTGCCCGGCACGGTGGCTCGCGCAGTTGCGCCAAGCCCGGATCGCCTGCTCGTCGCGCCACCAGCTCAGCGACAGGTACACGCCGGGGCGGCTGAGGCTCTCGAAGCGTTCGACCGAGATGAAACCGTCGACGCGCTCGAGCTCCGGGCGCAGCGCCGCGGCGATGTCGAAGTAGCGCTGGGCGTGGCCAGGTCGTGGGATGACTTCGAACACGACGGCCAGCATCATGCCTCCTGCACTTGGTGCGCTGGCCGCTGAAACGCCGCGTCGACCACTTCGGTGAAGCGCCGTTCTTCCTTCAGGATGAAGCGTTCGCAGTCGGCAAACGCAAAGTTGGCGCACGCCTCGGCATCGGCCTTCAGGCGTGTCCTGTAGGCCTCGTAGTCGGCCAACGAGCCGAAGGCGACGAGGCCCCAGGCCTCGAAGTTGCTGCCCTCGTGCGGCAGGAAGTAGCCCACCAGGTCACCGCCGCAACGCGGGATGATGCGGCCCCAGTGTTCGGCATAGGCCCTGAACAGGCTGCGCTTGAACGGGTCGATTTCGTAGCGGATGAAACAGGTGATGGTCATCGTGGCCTTTCGACGAGGTGCGAGTGGCTTGTAGTCTGCCTTGGGCGGGATGCGATTCGTTTCGCTGGCGGCCGAATGATCCGACCCGTCCGCCAAGGCCGTTCAGGTGATGCGATACACGTCCAGCAGCACTGCGGCCGCCTCGCGCTGGCCCACCGCCAATGCCAGCACCTTGTTCAGATGCAGCCAGGCGGCCGCCCCGGTCTGGAACCGCATCACGGTGCGAAAGAAGTACTCGTCGCGCTGCCACCGCCTCGCCGCGTGCCAGCCGCGCCATCACCTCGGGCCGGCCGTGGCGCATGCCGTCGCTCTGCACCTCGATCAGCGCGCCATCCGCGGTGCGGATCACGTAGTGTGCGGCGATGTCGAGCACGCCGTCGCTGCGCGCCACCTGCCAGTCGACGCCGCCGTCGACGATCGTGCCGCGGAGTTCCGGGCCGACCACGGTACCTCCAGCCAGCGGCACGTAGCGGCGCTCACCGTATTTGGCCGGCCCCAGGCTGACCAGCGCGCCGACCTCGCAGCGGATCTGCGCCATCGGCACCAGCGCCGGAGGCGCGGGCACCGTGCTCACTTCGATGTCGGCATCACGAACTCGGCACCCTTGGCGATGCTCTCGGGCCAGCGCTGCATCACGCTCTTCTGCTTGGTGTAGAAGCGCACGCCTTCCTCGCCGTAGGCATGCATGTCGCCGAACAGGCTGCGCTTCCAGCCGCCGAAGCCGTGCCAGGCCATCGGCACCGGAATCGGCACGTTGATGCCGACCATGCCCACCTGCACGCGGCGCGCGAATTCGCGCGCCACGCCGCCGTCGCTGGTGAAGCAGGCCACGCCGTTGCCGAACTCGTGGTCGTTGACGAGTTGCAGCGCTTCAGCGAAGTCCTTCGCCCGCACGCACGCGAGCACCGGGCCGAAGATCTCTTCCTTGTAGATGCGCATGGTGGGCTTGACCTGGTCGAACAGCGTGCCGCCGGTGAAGAAGCCCGCCTCATGGCCGGGCACCCGGGTGCCGCGCCCATCGACCACCAGTTTGGCGCCCTCCTGGACGCCGAGCTCGATGTAGCCCTCGATGCGCTCCTTGGCCTGGCTGGTGATCACCGGGCCCAGCTCGGCATCGAGCTCCATGCCGTTCTTGATCTTCAAGGTCTTCGCGCGCTCGGCGAGCTTGGGGATGATCCTGTCGCCGATGTCGCCCACCAGCACGGCCACGCTGATGGCCATGCAGCGCTCGCCGGCCGAGCCGTAGGCGCTGCCGATCAATGCGTCCACCGCCTGCTCGATGTCGGCATCGGGCATCACCACCATGTGGTTCTTCGCGCCGCCCAGCGCCTGCACGCGCTTGCCGTGGTGCGCGCCGGTCTCGTAGATGTAGTGCGCGATCGGCGTCGAGCCAACGAAACTCACCGCCTTGACGTCGGGGTGAGCCAGCAGCGCATCGACCGCCACCTTGTCGCCCTGGATGACGTTGAATATGCCGTCGGGCAGGCCGGCCTGCTTGAGCAGATCGGCCATGAACAGCGACGGCGACGGGTCGCGCTCGCTGGGCTTCAGGATGAAGGCGTTGCCACAGGCCAGCGCGACCGGGAACATCCAGCACGGCACCATGCACGGAAAGTTGAACGGCGTGATGCCGGCCACCACGCCGAGCGGCTGGCGCAGCGTCCAGTTGTCGATCGCGGTCGACACTTGGTCGGTGAAGTCGCCCTTCAGCAGCTGCGGTGCGCCGCAGGCGAATTCGACGATGTCGATGCCGCGCGTGACCTCGCCCTGCGCGTCGGTGAACACCTTGCCGTGCTCGCCGGTGATCATCGCCGCGATGGTGTCGCGGTGCTGGTTCATCAGCGCGAGAAAGTTGTTCAGCACGCGTGCCCTTCGCAGCGGCGGCGTGTCGCCCCAGGCCGGCTGCGCCGACTTGGCGGCGGCCACCGCCGCGGCCACCTCGTCCGCGCCGGCCAGCCAGACCTGGCGCGCCACCTTGCCGGTGGCCGGGTTGAACACCGGCTGGCGGCGTCCGCTGGTGCCCGCGCGCGCAGCGCCGGCGATGTAATGACCTACGTCGGTGGTGGTCGTGAAGGCTTCGGGAGCGCCCATGTCGATAGTCCCCTCGGGTCAGGCTGCGTTCGGGAATCGGGTTCGCGGTGGCCGGCTGCGGCGACCGTGAACATGGAATCCTACCCCTGAGCGGGTGGCGGCCCGCGCTGGCTGACATCGAAAAAAGAGCGGCCCGCCCCTTGCGGGGCGGGCCGAAGTCCTCAGGGAGGACGTCGTTGGGACCGTGAGGCCGCCGCCTCTGGCGGGCGCTCGGCCGTATGTCTGCGTGCAAGCGCAGGCGGTTTACCGTGTGACAGCTTGAGGGTCCGACTCTAGGGGGGATGGCGCGAGCGGCCCATCCCTAACTGCGCAATCGATCCCCGGGGTCGGCCCGACTTGCACCGCGCCGCCGATGCCGGTGCAGCACAATCGCGCGTGGACGCCCACGGCCCCGATCCCGCCGCTCTGCAGCAACTGCTCGACAGATTGCCGCCGCCAACCGAGCCGCTGGACGTGGTGATGCTCGACGGCTACCTGTGCGCCGTGCTGCTGCGCGAGCACGCACTTCCGATCGATCAGTGGCTGCCGTTCGTGTTCGACATCGAAGGCCGCGCCGGCGGGCCACCGGACCGTCGCGCGGGGCCGCAACAGGCCGTGTTGCAGCGCCACGCCAGCCTGAAGCAGGCCATCACGCGCCGGCAATGGTTCGACCCCTGGGTGTTCGAACTCGATGGCGACGGCAATCCGGCGCAGGCCGTCATGCCCTGGGCAGCCGGATTCGCGCTGGCCGCCGAGCGCTTTGTGCTGCCACTGCCATTGGGCAACGACGCGGCCGACGAGGCGCTGGCCCTGATCTACCAATACCTTGACGCGGACGACTTTCCCGCTGTGGCGGCGCTGCAGCATCCGATCGATCTGCTGGAGCCGCCGACCACGCTGGCGCAAGCGGTGGAGGATTTGGTGCGCGCGGTGCTGCTGCTGGCCGATCTGGCCGGACTGGCCGCGGCTGGCAAGCGCGGATCCGCACCGCGTTAGCGTGTCTTTTCACCGCACGGGCCCGAGCGCAGCGCCGCACACTGCATGCTGGATCGCAGCTGGAATCAACATGTCCGACGCCAAACCGCCTTCACGGCAGGATCGACCACCACGAGATCCGACCCGCGCACCGGCGCAAGACCCTGCGGACCTGGGCACTGCCTACGGCATGGAGATGTCGATCGGCCCGCCGGACAGCAGCGGCGCGACGCCGGCCGGCGCAGCCGAGGACGACCCGCTGCACTGGATCCGCCGCTGGCTCGATCGCCACACTCGGCGCTGACCACCGTCGCGCTCCTACAATGCGTGGGTGACAAGACTGTCTTTCCGCCAGAAGGTGCTGCGTGCACGCGAGGATGCCATCGTGGCGTCGGTCAATCGCCTGCTGGCAACCAAGGGATTCGACCTGATGACGGTCGACGAGGTGGCCGCCGATGTGGGCATCGCCAAGGCCAGCCTCTACAAGCACTTTGCTTCGAAGGAAGCGCTGGCTGCTGCGGCGATGGTGCGAATCCTCGAAGTCGCGCTGGCGCTGGTGGCCACGCTGCAGGCCGACAACACGTTGGACGCCTTCGACAAGCTGAAGGCAGTGGCGCGCTGGGCTTTGCAGACTCAATTGGCTGGAGAGATGCCGTCGCTGCCGGCACAGAATTCGACGTTGCGCAATGCGTTGATGGTCGATCGCGGCTACGTGGATCGACTGATCGAGCTCAGCGACCGCCTGGGCGAGTGGATCTCGGCCGCGCAGTCGTCGGGCCGCCTGTCGCGTGCGTTGCCGCCCGAGGTGGTGCTGTACACGCTCTTTGCCAGGGCCTGCGATCCGGTGCCGGGCGTGCTGCGTGCCGGCGGTTCCTACGACGATGAGCAGCTGATCGAATGGGTGTTGTCGACCTGCTTCGACGGGTTGGCGGCACGCTGAAGTTCAGCGCACGATCAGCAGCGGTACGTCGCAGGTGGCCAGCACGCGGCTCGTCACCGAGCCCAGCACCATGCCGGCGATCGCACCGTGGCCGTGCGAGCCCATGATCACCAGATCGAACTTGCCCCCTGCGGCCGCCTTGGCCACGGCCTCGCCGGCCGGACCGACCTTGTAAACGAACTCCGCCTGCAATCCCTGTCTGGCGAAGAACGAGCGGATGGGCTTGAGCACCTTTTCCGACTCCTCGGCGTAATGCCCCTGCAGGACCGACTTGTCCAATACCCGCGCGGCACGCAGCGGAACAGCCGGGACGACCGTGATCACCGTGTAGAGATGGTGGGCGCCCAGCCATTCGTCATGCGCCGTCAGATAGGCCAGCATGCGCTTGGTGTAGCTGCTGCCGTCGACAGCGACCAGGATCTTCATCTGCGGCTCCTCGCTCTGCCCGATCGGGGCTGGCGGCAAAGTATCCCACCGCGCTGGCCGCGGGCCTTGATCGAAATCACCGCCTCCACGAGCGCTCGCCAGCCGCCGGGCCGACGCCCGGCGCCAGCTCAGACCTCGATCACCAGCAGCGGATCGAAGCCTTGGTCTTCTGCCTTGTGGGCGAGCCCGCGGGCGTTGCACACCACACGCGTCGGCGCGCGACCCGCCCGCTCGACGCGATAGTCGTGCCGGCAATGCAGGTGACCGTGCAGCCAGAGGTCGGCGCGCGGCAAGAGGTCGTCGTCGGCATTGCAGAAGCTCGCGGTGCCGGCCTGCCGCCCGTAGCGCGGATCCGCGCTGCGCAGGCTCGGGGCGAAGTGTGTCACCACCACCGTGGCGTCGCAGCGGACGCGGCGCGCGTCGACGGTCAGGGCCTGCTCGAGCCAGCGACGGCACGCACGCGACTCTTCACGAACCGCCTGGGCGTCGAAAGGCTGGCCGTCGCGCGTGGCGGCCATCAGGCGCATGAAGTACCCTGCGGCGCGCATCGCCCGTTCGCGTTCGGCTTCGCCGAAGAGGTCGAAATCCGACCAGCGCGTGGTGGCGACGAATCGAATCGTGCGGCCCCGATCGTCGGTGCGCAGGCAGGTCTCACGCTCGAGCAGTTCGATACCCAGCGAGGCTACAAATGCCCGCAGCGCCGGCCAGGCCTCGTTCCATTCACGCGCGTCGAATTCGTGGTTGCCGGCCACCAGCAGCACCGGCACCGGCCAGCCGGCAAAGCGCTCAAACCCCTGCCAGTCGGCGTCGATGTCGCCGGCCAGCACCAGCAACTCCGCGCCGGGCGCTGGCTCGGGCTGGAACGTCTCGGTCTCGAGATGCAGGTCGGACAGCAGCTGCAGCCGCATGGTGACGCCGCGGCCGCCCGGTGTCGACCGTTCAGGCGCCGAGTCGTGCGTCGATCTGCTGTTTGGTGGCCAGCAGTTGCGCCGGCAGCCGTGGCGACAGCAGCTGGAACAGCTCGTCGTGCAGCGCCAGCTCCCGCTTCCAGGCCGCCGGGTCCATCGAGATCACCGACTCGAACTGCTCGCGCGTGAACGGCAGCCCTTCCCAGTGCAGGTCGTCGTAGCGGGGGCTGACGCCAAAGGCGTGATCGACACCGCCGGCGTGGCCTTCGATGCGCTCGATCATCCACAACAGAGGGCGCATGTTCTCGCCGTAGCCCGGCCAGACGAACTTGCCGTCGGCGCCCTTGCGGAACCAGTTGACGCAATAGACGTTGGGCAGTTTCGCTCCGCGCAGCCTGCAGCTTGGCACCCAGGCTCAGCCAGTGCTGGAAATGGTCGCCCATGTGGTAGCCCATGAACGGCAGCATCGCGAACGGGTCGCGCCGGACCACGCCTTGCGCGCCCGCTGCAGCGGCGGTGGTCTCGCTGCCCATCGTGGCGGCCATGTACACGCCCTCGGCCCAGCTACGGGCCTCGGTCACCAGCGGCACCGTGGTCGAGCGACGGCCACCAAAGATGAAGGCGTCGATGGCCACGCCGGTGGTGCTGTCCCAATCCGGATCGAGCACCGGGTTGTTGGTGGCGGCGATCGTGAAGCGCGAGTTCGGGTGCGCGGCCTTGGCCCCGGTGTTCTTGGCGATCGCCGGTGTCCAGTCCTTGCCCTGCCAGTCGATCAGGTGCGCCGGCGGCGGTGTCGGTCATGCCCTCCCACCACACATCGCCGTCGTCGGTCATCGCCACGTTGGTGAAGATCACGTCGCGCTTGAGCGAATCCATGCAGTTCGGATTCGTCTGGTAGTTCGTGCCCGGCGCCACGCCGAAATAGCCCGCTTCGGGGTTGATGGCGTGCAGCCGGCCGTCCGGGCCGGGTTTGATCCAGGCGATGTCGTCGCCGATCGTGGTGACCTTCCACCCGCCGAACGACTGAGGCGGCACCAGCATCGAGAAGTTGGTCTTCCCGCAGGCGCTCGGAAATGCCGCCGCAGCGTGGTATTTCCTGCCGGTCGGCGACGTGACGCCGAGGATCAGCATGTGTTCGGCCAGCCAGCCCTGTTCGCGCCCCATGGTCGAGGCGATGCGCAGCGCAAAGCACTTCTTGCCCAGCAGCGCATTGCCGCCGTACCCGGAACCGTAGCTCCAGATCTCGCGCGTCTCGGGATAGTGGACGATGTACTTGGTCTTGTTGCACGGCCAGCTCACATCCTTCTGGCCGGCAGCCAGCGGTGCGCCGACGGTGTGCATGCAGGGCACGAAGTCGCCGTTCTCGCCCAGCACTTCGAACACCGGGCTACCCATGCGCGTCATGATGCGCATGCTGACCACCACATAAGGACTGTCGGACAGTTCGACCCCGATGTGCGAGATGTGCGATCCGAGCGGCCCCATCGAGAACGGCACCACGTACATCGTGCGCCCACGCATGCAGCCGCGGAACAGGGCCTTGTCGCCGGTTTGCAGCAAGGCACGCATCTCGCCGGGAGCCATCCAGTTGTTGGTCGGCCCGGCATCGTCCTGTCGCGGGCTGCAGATGAAGGTGCGATCCTCGACGCGGGCGACGTCGCTGGGATCGCTGAGCGCCAGGTATGAATTCGGGCGCAGTTCCGGGTTCAGCCGCTTCAGGGTGCCGGCGCGCACCAGGTTGTCGCACAGGCGGTCGTACTCGACTTGCGTCCCGTCGCACCAGTAGACATCGCTCGCCTCGGTCAGCGCGGCCATCTGGGCGACCCAATCGAGCAGCCGTTGGTGCTTCACGTAGGCCGGCGCGTTCAGGCGCACGCCTTCCAGGACAGGACGGTTCATCGGAGTTCCAATCATCGAGGTTTGCGAGGCAGGATTGGCCCAGCCTCGCCCGCACCTCGGGGCTCGGCCAATACAGCTTGGAATGCGTTCAGCGTCAGCAGAAACTTAGTATGTGTAAGGGCCAACTTCCAGGGCCGTTTGGCGGTCGCAGGCACCTCTGCCGCTTCGGCTGCCCGAATTTTGGGCGCAGTGTAATCGCGCCGTAACCACCGGAAGGCGGGGGTCTGTCAAACGCATGCGCGTCGTCAGTGTGAATGTGGCAGCAGCCGTTCCGCTTCAGATCGAGGGTCGGACCGTGGCCAGCGCCATCGCCAAGCGCAGCGTCGCTGGCCCAGTCGCTATCGGGCCGCTTGGCTTGGCAGGCGACCAACAGGCCGATCCGGCCGTACACGGTGGGTTCGACAAGGCGGTTTACGCCTATTCGAGCGCCCATTACCGCTTCTGGCAGACCGTAAGGGCACAGGCACGCGCGGCCGCCCCAGAAGCCGCGCTGCCGTGCGGCTCGATGGGCGAGAACCTGACGATCGACGTTCTGGACGAGGCGTCGCTGTGGATCGGCGACCGGCTGCTGTTGCCCGGTTGCACGTTGGCGGTCAGCGCGCCGCGTTTCCCGTGCTTCAAGTTCGCCGCGGTGATGGGCTTCGCCCAGGCGTCCAAGTTGATGATTCAGTCCGGCTACTGCGGCGCCCACCTGACGGTGATTCAACCCGGAGAGGTACGGGCCGGCGAGATGGCCGCCCTGCAACCGGGCCCGCGGGACGTCAACCTGCGCGAGCTGTTCAAGGCCCGGATGCGGGGCCGCTGAACGGGGGCCCGCCACTCGCGAATCGCCAGCGGTACAGCGGCCCGGTGGTCGTGAGCACCACCACATAGCGCAGCACGTGGAACGCCGTGACCACCGGCACACCCAGGTGCAGCACCGCTGCGGTGATGGCCATCTCGGCAATGCCGCCGGGTGAATTGCCTAGCACGGCGGTCGCTGCGGGCAATCCGAACAGCCAGGCCAGCGCGACGCCGAACAGAGACGACAGCATGATCATGCCCAGCGTGCCCAGCGCCACGGCGCCCAGCCAGCCTGGCGCGCGACGGACGAATTCGGGCGAGAAGCGTGAGCCAAGCGCGACACCGATGAACAGCTGCCCCGCATTGGTGAAGCCGCGCGGAAACGCCGACGCCTGCAAATCGCTGGCGGTCAGCGCGATCGCGACAGCCAACGGGCCGAGCACCCAGGGGTTGGGCACGCGCCACCATCGCAGGGCCAGTGCACCCAGGGTCGTGGCCAACGCGAGCCAGGCCAGTTCGGCCCACACGACGCTGCGCGTCGCCGCGGCGGCCGGCTCGATGCCCCGCACGCCGAGGCCCTGCAGCGCAAACGGGACGATCACCACCACCAGCAGCAGGCGCAACGAATGCGCGGCAGCGACGGTGTCGACCGCACCACCATGACGCTCGGCCAGCATCGCCATCTCCGACGCGCCGCCGATCGCCGCGCTGAAATACGCCGTCGCCGGATGCAGCGGCGCGCTGTGGCGCTGCGACCAGCGCAAGTAGCGCGCGAAACCGTCACCGAGCAGCAGGGCCCACAGGGCACCCAGGACCAGCGCCGGCGCCAGTGCCACCGTGCTGGCCAACACCTGTGGCGTGAAGTAAAGCCCGAGCGCGGTGCCGATCGCCCATTGCCCGGCGTTGCGCAGACGGGCCGACGCCGACACTGGCAGGCCGGCGACGCTGAGCAACGCAGTGAGCAGCAGCGGGCCGATCATCCAGGGCAGTGGAATTCGCGCCCACTGACACGCCAGGGCCGCAGCGGTGGCAGCGGCCAGTGTGTGGCTCAGGCGCAGCGCGCGCGCGAGCGCTTCAGGCATCGAGGTCGCGCTTCAAGTCGCGAAAGGCCGCGAACAGCCACGAACGCATTCCGATCAGCAGCGTGTACGGCCGCTTCTGCTCCGGCGGCAGCCGCTGATCGGCCAGGTGCTGCTGTGCGAAATCCTGCGCCACGCGCTGCAGACGCTCGTTGAACAGCGCCGCCAGGCTGCGGCCGATCTGGCCATGCACCAGCATCAGCATCTCGCCCTCGCCGTCGAAGCCGCCGCTGTAGTAGTCGTCGATCACCTTGTCGCGGAAGTAGCGCATCACCGGCCCGTCGGGCCGCCAGCGGAAGGTCTTGGCCACATGCAAACGGTAGCGGTTGAGCGGCCGCAGCTCGATCACGCCCAGCCGGTCGAGCTGGGCCAGGTATTTGATGCACTCGGCATCGGTGAACTTGTAGGTCGCCACGATCTGCTCGAAGGTCCACTGACTGAGGCAGCAGATCGCCAACAGCAACAGCTTGCGATCGGCCACCACCGCCTTTTCCTGCTCGAGCGTGAGCTCGCGCCGCTGTGGCTTGGCGTCGGCCACCTGTCGCGCCAGATCGGCGAAGTCGGTCTTCAGCACGCGGCAGATTTCGTCTACGCGCGACAGCGGCATGTCGCCGCGCGCGAACATGCGCTTGATGCTTGACTCAGCCATCCCGAGCTCTCCGGCCAGCGCGGCGTAGGTGAGGCCCGCGCCCTTCAGTTCGGCCTTGATGCGGTCGATCAACGCCTGCGTGGTGGACATGCCCTCATCTCCATCCCGGTACCACGAGATGATACCAACGGGGACTACGCACTCAACATCGTCTCTTCATGTTGCACCCGGCGAACGCTCTGCGCACGATGCACATCGAGCCGCCCCTTCATTTCGGGCGACCGATTCGAACACCGGAGTCGTCTTGCATGTTGCCCACCATCCTCGCCGTATTCGTGCTGTGCGCAGTTCTGGAACGCATCCATCCCGTCTGGCCACTGCCGCGGGTACGGACCTGGCCATTGCGCGTGCTGGCCATCAATGCGGCGCAATTGGCCGTCGTGTTGCTCGCCGGCCTGACCTGGGAGCGGTGGTTCTCGACGGCGTCGCTGCTGCAGCTGTCGGCGCACCTGTCACCGGCGGCAGGTGGGATGCTGGCCTACTTCATCGCCACCTTCGTCTTCTACTGGTGGCACCGCGGGCGCCACGAAAACGACCTGCTGTGGCGGCTGTTCCACCAGATCCACCACAGCCCGCAACGGCTGGAAGTGATCACCTCTTTCTACAAGCATCCAGTGGAAATGGTGGCGAACTCGGTGATCGGCAGCCTGCTGGTCTATGCGCTGCTGGGTTTGTCGCCCGAGGCCGGCGCCGTGTACACGCTGTGCACGGCGCTGGGCGAGTTCTTCTATCACACCAACGTGCGCACGCCGCGCTGGGTGGATCAGCACGGCCGGCACAGGAACAACTACGGCGACATCACCTGGTGGGACATGATGTTCGGCACCTACGAGAACCCCGACGAGTGGCGGCAACGTTGCGGCTTCGACGACGACCAGGAACAGCGGCTGCTGTCGATGCTGGCGTGGCGCGACGTGCACCGTGATCTGTGACACGTCGCCCGCGCACGGCGGCACACCACGCCAGCTACAGTGCGGCGGGAGGCTCGGCCCGACCCGGCCGGCACGCCGGCGCCGAACCACGACCTCGAGGAGGCCATGAGCTCGCATCAGCACCCCAATCAGTTCGCGCTGCTCGCACAGCGGCGCTTCGCGCCGTTCTTCTGGACGCAGTTCCTTGGCGCCGCGAACGACAACGTGTTCAAGTTCGCGTTCACCGTGCTGGTGACGTACCGGCTGCAGGTGGGCTGGCTGCCACCGGCGCTGGCCGGCCTGGTGATCGGGGCGGTGTTCATCGCGCCGTTCCTGCTGTTCTCGGCGACTTCAGGGCAGCTGGCCGACAAGTTCGACAAGGCCACGCTGACGCGCATGGTGAAGAACCTCGAGGTCGTGATCATGGTGCTGGCCGCGATCGGCCTGTTCACGACGCGAGTACCGCTGATGCTCGGCTGCATCTTCCTGCTCGGGCTGCACAGCACGCTGTTCGGCCCGGTGAAATACGCCTACCTGCCGCAGCACCTGGACGAGCGCGAGCTCACCGGCGGCAACGGCATGATCGAGATGGGCACCTTCGTCGCGATCCTGCTCGGCAACGTGGCCGGCGGCCTGCTGATCGCGTTGCCGGACGGCGCCTGGCTGCCGGGCGCCAGCGCGGTGGCGATCGTGTCGCTGGTGCTCGCTGTGCTGGGCCGCGCGGTGTCGCAATGGGTGCCGGCCACGCCGGCCACCGCGTCCGACCTGACGATCAACTGGAATCCGTTCACCGAGACCACACGCAACCTGAAGCTCGCACACGGCAACATCGTGGTGTTCCGTTCGCTGCTCGGCATCTCGTGGATGTGGTTCTTCGGCGCAGTGTTCCTGGCGCAATTTCCGTCGTTCGCCAAAGAGGTCCTGCGCGGCGACGAGCATGTGGCATCGTTGCTGCTGGTGGTGTTTTCGGTCGGCATCGGCGTCGGCTCGCTGCTCACCGAAACGCTGTCGCGCCGGCACGTCGAGATCGGTCTGGTGCCGCTGGGCGCGATCGGCATGAGCGTGTTCGCGGCTGACCTGTACCTCGCTTCGCGCGCGCTGCCCGCGGTGCCGGCGCAGACGGTGGGCGCGTTCCTCGCGCAAGGCGCCCACTGGCGCGTGCTGTTCGACCTGTTCGCGCTGAGCCTGTCTGCCGGGCTGTACAGCGTGCCGATGTACGCGCTGATCCAGCTGCGCGCGCCGGCCAGCCACCGCGCGCGCATCATCGCGGCCAACAACATCCTGAACGCGATCTTCATGATCGCGAGCAGCCTGATCGTCGGCGCGCTGCTGTCGGCCGGCCTGACGATCCCGCAGGTGTTCGGCTTGACCGCGCTGGCCAATGCGCTGGTCGCCGGCTACATCTTCCTGCTGGTGCCGGAGTACCTGCTGCGCTTCGTGGCTTTCTTGGCCTCGCGCATCGTCTACCGCTTCAAGGTGCGTGGCGACGAGCACATCCCGACCGAGGGCGCCGCGATCATCGTCTGTAACCACGTGAGCTTTGTCGACGCGGTGCTGCTGATGGCCGCGAGCCCGCGGCCGATCCGCTTCGTGATGGACCATCGCATCTTCGCGATTCCGGTGCTGGGCTGGCTGTTCAAGCTCGGCAAGGCGATCCCGATCGCACCGCAGAAGGAACACCCCGAAATCTACGCCGCGGCGTTCGAGGCCGCCGACCGCGTGCTCGCTGGGGGAGACTTGCTCGGCATCTTTCCCGAGGGCGGCATCACGCGTGACGGCGAACTGCAGCCGTTCAAAGGCGGCATCATGAAGATCCTGGAGCGCCGGCCGGTGCCGGTGGTGCCCGTGGCGCTGCAGAACCTGTGGGGATCGTTCTTCTCGCGCATCGAGCGCGGCACGGCGATGGTCAAACCGTTTCGGCGCGGGCTGTTCAGCCGGGTGGGTCTGGTGGCGGCCGAGGCCTTGCCCGCCGCCGCGGTGACGCCGCAGGCGCTGCAGTCACGCGTCGATCAGCTCCTGCGCGCCTGAGCGCACGGCGCTTCACACCCTGCGCGCCCGATCGGCCGCGAAATGCGAGCGCCAGACCTCGAAGCGCTGCCGCTCGATCGCCTCGCGCATCTCGCGCATCAGGTTCAGGTAGTAGTGCAGGTTGTGGATGCTCGTCAACATCGGCGCGAGCATCTCGCCGCAGCGGTCCAGGTGGTGCAGGTAGGCGCGGGAGAAGCCGTGCGCGCAGGTATGGCAGCCGCAGGTCTCGTCGATCGGTGCGGCGTCGGCCTTGTAGCGTGCATTGCGCAGCCGCAGGTCGCCGAAGCGGGTGAACAGGTGGCCGTTGCGCGCATTGCGGGTCGGCATCACGCAGTCGAACAGGTCGACGCCGTGGGCCACGCCATCGACCAGGTCTTCGGGCGTGCCGACACCCATCAGGTAGCGCGGCTTGTCGGCCGGCAGCCGCTGCGGCGTGTGCGCGACGATGCGGCGCATGTCTTCCTTGGGCTCGCCGACGCTGACGCCGCCCACTGCGTAACCCGGCAGATCGAGCTCCACCAACTGAGCCAGCGATTCGTCGCGCAGGTGCTCGAACATGCCGCCTTGCACGATGCCGAACAAGGCGTTCGGGTTGCGCAACCGCTCGAACTCCGCCACGCAACGCCGCGCCCAGCGCAGCGACAGCTCCATCGATGCGCGCGCCTGCGCTTCGGTCGTGATACGGCCGGCGGCTTCGTACGGCGTGCATTCGTCGAACTGCATCACGATATCGCTGTTCAACGCCGATTGGACCTGCATGCTCACTTCGGGCGTGAGAAACAGCTTGTCGCCATTGACGGGCGACACGAAGCGGACGCCTTCCTCCGAGATCTTGCGCATCTCTCCGAGCGACCACACCTGGAAGCCGCCGGAGTCGGTGAGGATCGGTCGCCTCCAGCCTTCGAAGCGGTGCAAGCCGCCGAACCCGCCGATCACCTCGATGCCTGGGCGCAGCCACAGGTGAAAGGTGTTGCCCAGGATGATCTGCGCGCCCATCTGTTCGAGGGCCGACGGCAGCACGCCCTTGACGCTGCCGTAGGTGCCCACCGGCATGAAGACCGGCGTGTCCACCACGCCGTGGGGCAGCGTCAGGCGGCCGCGGCGCGCGAGGCCATCGGTGTGCAGCAGCTCGAACGCGGACATGCTGCCGATTGTGGCAGCGGGTCGCGGCGATCCGACGCGAGGGACCCTGGCTAGTCGCCGCGGGCGACCAGCATCGCATCACCGTAGCTGAAGAAGCGGTATCGTGCCTCGATCGCGTGGCGGTACAGCGCCATCGTGTGCTCGTAGCCGGCAAAGGCGCACACCAGCATCAGCAGCGTGCTGCGGGGCAGGTGGAAGTTGGTGAGCAAGCGGTCGACCACGCGGAACTGAAAACCCGGCGTGATGAAGAGCTCGGTCTCACGGGCGCCGGACGCGACGACTTCATTCGCCCGCGTCTCGCGGGCGACGAGCGCGGCCGACTCCAGCGCACGCAACGCGGTCGTGCCGCCGGCCACGATCCGCGCGCCACGCGTGCGGGCCGCCTCGATCGCTGCCACGGTTTCCGCCGGCACGTCGTACCACTCGCGGTGCATGCGGTGCTCGGACAGCGTTTCGCTGCGCACCGGCTGGAACGTGCCGGCGCCGACATGCAGTGTCACACGCGCGGTGAGCACGCCGCGTTGCGCCAGCGCGCGCAGCACCGGCGTGTCAAAGTGCAGTGACGCGGTGGGCGCCGCCACCGCGCCCGGCTTCGAGGCAAACAGCGTCTGGTAGCGTTCCCGGTCGGCGGCCGTGTCGGCATGGGTAATGTAGGGCGGCAGCGGCACGTGGCCGTGCTGCTCGAGCAGTTTCAGCGGGTCGCCGTCGAAGCGCAGGTGGTACATCGAGCCATCAGCACCGGTGCGACCCATCACCTCGGCGTCGAAGGCATCGGCAAACCGGATTGTGCTGCCCGGTCGAGGCGTTTTGCTGGCACGCAGCTGCGCGATCACCTCGTGTCCGTCGAGCACACGCTCGATCAACGCTTCGACCGCGCCGCCGGTGGGTTTTTCCCCGTACAGCCGCGCCTTGAGCACGCGGGTGTCGTTCAGCACCAGCAGGTCGCCCGGTTGCAGCAGCGACGGCAGGTCGCGAAAGACGCGGTCGACCGGCAGCGCACCGGTGCCGTCGAGCAGCCGCGACGCGCTGCGCTCGGGTGTCGGGTGCTGCGCGATCAGACGGCTGGGCAACGAGAAATCGAAGTCGCCGAGCGTGTAGGTATGGGGTGTCATCAGGGCCCTTTAGGCTGTACCGGCCTACAAGATCGCCGCAGGGGCAGAATGGTTCCATGGCCGAGGCCCCCGCACGCGATCGCCAACGTGATCGCTCGCGCAACCATGCAGACACGATACCCGATTCCGGTGCCGCGCAGCGCAAGGGCTCGGCGCCGCTGCGTGCATTGGAGCGACTGGGCCTGACCCGCGACATCGACCTGGCGCTGCACCTGCCGCTGCGTTATGAAGACGAGACGCGCATCGTCCGCATCGCCGACGCGCGCGAAGGCGACACGGTGCAGGTCGAAGGCACGGTGGCCGATGCCCGCGTGGAGTTCCGGCCGCGTCGTCAGCTGGTGGTGCGGCTCGACGACGGCAGCGACACGCTGGTGCTGCGGTTTCTGAACTTCTACCCATCGCACCAGAAGACCCTGGCGCGCGGCGCGCGCGTGCGCGTGCGCGGCGAACTGCGCGGCGGCTTTCTCGGCCGCGAGATGGTGCACCCGAGCTTCAAGGCCGTGCAGCCTGGCGCGGCCCTGGCCACGGCGCTGACGCCGGTGTACCCGAGCGTCGCACAGCTGCCACAAACCTACCTGCGCAGGGCGATCGCAGCGGCGCTGACGCGCGCGCCGCTGCACGAGCTGCTGCCCCCAGGCACCGTGCCCGCCGGATTGCCCACGCTGCGCGACGCATTGATGTCGCTGCACCAGCCGCCCGCCGACGCGTCGATGGCCGACCTGCAGGACCATGCGCACCCGGCTTGGCAGCGGCTGAAGTTCGAGGAACTCCTGGCCCAGCAGCTGTCGCAGCACGAGGCACGGCGCGAGCGCGCCACATTGCGGGCGCCGGAACTGCGCGGCGCACACGGTGGGCTGCACGAGCGTTTGCTGGCGGTGCTGCCGTTCGAGCTGACCGCGGCGCAACGCCGCGTCAGCGAGGAGATCGCGACGGACCTGCGCCGCACGCGGCCGATGCACCGCCTGTTGCAGGGCGACGTGGGTTCGGGCAAGACGGTGGTTGCCGCACTGGCCGCGGCGATCGCCATCGATGCCGGCTGGCAATGCGCGTTGATGGCGCCCACCGAAATCCTGGCCGAGCAGCACTTCCGCAAGCTGGTGTCATGGCTCGAGCCGCTGGGCATCGGCATCGCCTGGCTCACCGGCAGCCGCAAGGGTCGCGCGCGAACGCAGATGGTCGAGCGGGTGGCCAGCGGCGAGGCCCGGCTCGTGATCGGCACGCATGCGGTGATCCAGGATGACGTGCGTTTCGCCAGGCTCGGGCTGGCGATCATCGATGAGCAGCACCGCTTCGGCGTGCAGCAGCGCCTGGCGTTGCGCCGGAAGCTGGTGGATCAAACCGGGCCTGCCCCCGCGCGGGGGCCAGGCGGGGTGAGGGCCGGCATCATGGCGGATCACCAGGGCGGGCTCTCGGCGAAGCAGGAACCTCACCTGCTGATGATGAGCGCGACACCGATTCCGCGCACGCTGGCGATGAGCTATTTCGCCGACCTGGACGTCAGCACCATCGACGAGCTGCCGCCGGGCCGGCAGCCGGTGGTGACCAAGGTGTTCGCCGACACGCGGCGCGACGAGGTGGTGGCGCGCATCCGCGACGAAGTCGACAAGGGCCGTCAGGTGTACTGGGTCTGCCCGCTGATCGACGATGCGGACAGCGCCACAGGCGCCGCGGCGCAGGCTCATGCTGGCGTAGCGGGCGTGAAGGAGCACAGCCCCGGCCGGAGCCAGAAACTCGACCTGCAAAATGCCACCGAAACCCACCGCCAGCTGTGCGCCGCGCTGCCCGAGCGTTTGGTCGGTCTACTGCACGGGCGTATGCCCGCCTCCGAAAAGGCGGCCGTGATGAGCCTGTTCACGGCCGGGCAGATGCAGCTGCTGGTGGCCACGACCGTCATCGAAGTCGGCGTCGACGTGCCCAACGCCAGCCTGATGGTGATCGAGCATGCCGAGCGATTCGGCCTCGCGCAACTGCACCAGCTGCGCGGGCGCATCGGGCGCGGCAGCACCGCCAGCGTGTGCGTGCTGCTGTACAGCGCGCCGCTGTCGCCGACCGCCAAGGAGCGGCTGCGCGCGATCGTCGACACGCACGACGGCTTCGAGATTGCCCGGCGCGACCTCGAGATCCGCGGTCCGGGCGAGTTCATGGGCGCGCGCCAGAGCGGCGATGCGCTGTTGCGCTTTGCCGATCTGGCCGAAGACGCCCCGTTGCTGCAGTCGGCGCGCGCGGCGGCGCCGCGGCTGCTGCGCGACCATGCCCAGGCCGCACGCGCGCACGTCGAGCGCTGGCTGGGCGGCAAGGCAGAGTACTTCAAGGCCTGAGTGGGGGCGGGCCAGTACCCGCGTGCCGGCGATCACCGGCGCGGGCTTCAACCAAGCCGTAGCGGCGGCCGCCGCGCGCGATCGGCTTGGCTCAGCCGAAATGCAGCTGGAATCGAGCACCGTCCGAAAAAAGACAAGCGCCCGTGCCCTGCGCCGGGCCGGTCAGCACGTACTCGCATTGCGCGTTGATGCCTCGCGCACCCACGGCGTTGGCAATGCCGCGACGGCCTTGTATCTGCGCCGCACCCGTTCCCAGCACCTCGCGGTGGATGCGACCGAACCCAGGGTGGCCGGCGTCGACGCGACTGGCCTCGCCCTGCATCGGATCGCCGAGATAGCTGAGCGAGAACTGGCCACGGCCGGACTGGCCATCGGTCACGATGGCCGTCACCAGCCCGGCGCGGCTGGCGATGTCGTTCACCGGATACAAGCGTGCCGTGTAGACGGAGGGGGCGGCGGGCGCGCTGGGTGCGGGCGGCGTGATCACGGTAATGTCGCGGGTCGGCGGCGCCACCGGCGGCCAGGGCACGACTTGACCGGTGCGCGAGTCCACCGGCACCGCCACACAGGCGACGAGCGAAGCGGCCACGAACACCGAGGCGGCGCCGGCCGCTGTGCGGCGCGACAGGACTGACAGCTGGTTCATCGATCGATCCGATAGCGCGGCACATGCCGCGCCGGCAGTATCCGCAGGCGCTGCGCAGGAAGGCCCGCGCGACTGTGACGTGTCGCACCGCGATACCCGACGAGGCGTGCCGCGATACGCCTGCCGGGCTTGGCCGACAATCGACGCCATGACCCTGACCGAGCTGCGCTACATCGTCGCCGTCGCGCGCGAGCACCACTTCGGCCGCGCGGCCGAGGCCTGCTTCGTGTCGCAGCCGACGCTCAGCGTGGCGATCAAGAAGCTCGAGGAGGAGCTCGACGTCAAACTGTTCGAGCGCGGCGGCAACGAGGTCAGCGTCACGCCGCTCGGCGAGGCCATCGTGCGCCAGGCGCAGCAGGTGCTCGAGCAGGCCAGCGCGATCAAGGAGATCGCCAAGCGCGGCAAGGATCCGCTGGACGGGCCGCTGCGCCTGGGCATCATCTACACGATCGGCCCGTACCTGCTGCCCGAGCTGGTGCGGCAGGCGATCGCGCACACGCCGCAGATGCCGTTGATGCTGCAGGAGAACTTCACCGTCAAGCTGCTGGAGATGCTGCGCACCGGTGAACTGGACTGCGCAATCCTGGCCGAGCCTTTCCCCGACACCGGCCTGGCCATCGCGCCGATGTACGACGAGCCGTTCATGGTGGCCGTGCCGAAGACGCACGTACTGGCCAAGCGCAAGTCGGTCTCCGCCGAGGAGCTCAAGCGCGAGACGATGCTGCTGCTGGGCACCGGGCACTGCTTTCGCGACCACGTGCTCGAGGTCTGCCCGGAGTTCGCGCGCTTTTCCAGCGACGCCGAGGGCATCCGCAAGAGCTTCGAAGGCTCGTCGCTGGAAACCATCAAGCACATGGTGGCCTCGGGCATGGGCGTGACCGTGGTGCCGCGCCTGAGCGTGCCGCGCGAGCCGCAGGAGCATGTGAAATACATCGCCTTCGAGCCGCCGGTGCCCACGCGCCGCGTGGTGCTCGCCTGGCGCCGCAGTTTCACCCGCTACGAGGCGATCGCCGCGCTGCGCAACGCGATCTACGCCTGCGAGCTGCGCGGCGTGAAGCGGCTGACGGGCTGAGTCGGCTGCCCCGCGGAAGCCCGCCGGCCTGTTCGTGGAAGCCCCGCGTGCTAACGGCTGTCGCACAGCCTGGCGGCCAGACTCTCGACATAGACCGGGATGTCGGGTGGTTCGGGCATGGCAATCGGGCGTGCCAGGATAATCGCAGGTTTCCTGCCGGCGCGGCCCATCGTGGCGTCGCGCGTCCCATGTCCACCGAGATCCAAGACCAGGTGCGGCGCCGCCGCACCTTCGCCATCATTTCCCACCCTGATGCGGGCAAGACCACGCTGACGGAAAAGCTGCTGCTGTTCTCGGGCGCGATCCAGATCGCCGGCTCGGTGAAGGCACGCAAGGCCAGCCGCCATGCCACCAGCGACTGGATGGAGATCGAGAAGCAGCGCGGCATCTCGGTGGCGAGCTCGGTGATGCAGATGGAGTACCGCGACTGCGTCATCAACCTGCTCGACACGCCAGGTCACCAGGACTTTTCCGAAGACACCTACCGCGTGCTGACCGCGGTCGACGCGGCACTGATGGTGATCGACGCCGCCAACGGCGTGGAGCCGCAGACGCGGCGCCTGCTGCAGGTGTGCCGGGCGCGCAATACGCCGATCCTGACCTTCGTGAACAAGATGGACCGCGAGGTGCAGGAGCCACTGACGCTGATGGACGAGATCGAGCGCGAGCTCGGCATGAGCGTGGTGCCGTTCACCTGGCCGGTGGGCATGGGCAAGGTGTTCCACGGCGTGATGGACCTGCAGCGCGAGCAGATGCGCGTGTTCACACCGGGCGAGGACCGCAATCGCGACGCCGACGAGATCCTCGACGGCATCCGCAACCCGGCCTACGCCGAACGCTTCGGTGCCCAGTACGAGCATGCGCGCCATGACATCGACCTGGTGCGCGAGGCCGCTCCGGTGTTCGACGAGGCCGAGTTCCTGGCCGGCCAGCAGACGCCGATGTTCTTCGGCTCGGCGATCAACAACTTCGGCGTGCGTGAGGTGCTCGACGCGCTGGTCGATCTGGCGCCGCCGCCCGGACCGAAGGCCGCGATGCAGCGCGTCGTGCAGCCCGACGAACCCAAGTTCTCCGGCGTGGTATTCAAGATCCAGGCCAACATGGACCCGGCGCACCGCGACCGCATCGCGTTCGTGCGCGTGGCCTCCGGCCACTTCGAGCGCGGCATGAAACTCAAGGTCACCCGCTCGGGCAAGGAGCTGAAGCCGAACACCGTGGTCAGTTTCCTCAGCCAGCGCCGCGAGCTGCTCGACGAGGCGTTTGCCGGCGACATCATCGGTATTCCGAACCACGGCGTGCTGCAGCTCGGCGACACACTCACCGAGGGCGAGGCGCTGCAGTTCACCGGGCTGCCGTTCTTTGCACCCGAGATGTTCCGCACCGTCGAAGTCGCGGATCCGCTGCGCACCAAACAGCTCAAGGCCGGGCTGACGCAGTTGGGCGAAGAGGGCGCGATCCAGGTCTTTCGCCCGGTGGCCGGCACCGTGCTGCTGCTCGGCGCGGTGGGGCAGCTGCAGTTCGAGGTGGTGGCGCATCGGCTGGAGCACGAGTACGGCTGCAGGGCGCGCATCGCGCCTGCGCGCTACTCGATCGCGCGCTGGGTCACCTGCGATCCGGCCGACGGCGGCGACAAGGAGCTGCAGCGCTTCATCGACGCCAACGCACACCGGATGGCCCATGACGCGGTGGATGCCCCGACGATCCTGGTGGAATACGCGCCCGAGCTGCGGGCGATCGAGAGCAACTGGCCGAAGATCAAGTTCCATGCGCTGCGCGAGCATGCCGGCCTGGTCTTCCAGAAGAAGCTGGAGGGGTGAGCGTGGTCGTGAGGAGGTGCCTGCGCACCTCCGATCGCCTCGCGAACCGGCCCCGCATGCAAAGCGGGGCCGTGGACGAGCGTGGTCGTGAGGAGGTGCCTGCGCACCTCCGATCGCCTCGCGAACGGCGAGCGCGGACGCAGCCATTGCATTTGCCAGAGCTCGAGTGCACGATGTCGCCCTTCCCGTTTGGCCCGCACACAGGAGATCGATGATGAAGCTCTACTACCACCCCGCCTCGACCACCAGCCGCCCGATCTTGCTGTTCGCGGCCGAGAACGGCGTCGCGCTCGACATGCAGGTGGTGGATCTCTTCACCGGTGAACACTACAAACCGGCGTTCGAGGACATCAACCCCAATCACCTGGTGCCAGTGCTCGAGGACGGTCCCTTCCGCCTGACCGAGAGCTCGACCATCCTGAAATACCTGGCCGACAAGCTCAACTCGCCGACCTACCCGAAGGAGCTGCAGGCGCGCGCCCGCGTCAACGAGCGCATGGACTGGATCAACACCCAGCTGTGCCGCGACTTCGCCTACGGCTTCATCTACCCGCAGATCTTCCCGTCGCACAAGCGGCGCAGCGACGAGGCACACGGCGCCACGCTGCAATGGGGCAAGGAGCGGGCGCAAGGCTGGCTCAAGGTGCTGAACGACCACATCCTCGGCGCCGGCAACAACTACCTGTGCGGCGACACGCTGACGATCGCCGACTACTACGGCGCCTCGTTCGTGGCACTCGGCGAGCTCACCGGCAGCGACTATGCGGCCTACCCGAACGTGAAGCGCTGGCTCGGCCGCATGAAGGCGCTGAAGCACTGGAACGCGGTGAACGAGGTGATCAACGGCTACGGCGCCACGCTGAAGGGCCAGCCGATGCTGGCCGTCTGAGCGCGCGGGAGGCCGCGCCATGATCCGCAAGCTGCACCACAACGCCTACCGCTGCCGCGACTCCGAGCAGACACGCGCGTTCTACGAGGACTTCCTCGGCCTGCCGCTGGTGGGCACGCTGGAGATCAAGGAGACCAAGAGCGGCCGCAAGACCGAGACGCTGCACACCTTCTATCGCCTGGACGACGGGTCGCACCTGGCGTTCTTCGAGGCGCCGGACATGCCGTTCGAGTTCAAACCGCAGCACGACTACGACCTGCACATCGCGCTGGAAGTCGAGCGCGATGCGTTGAACACGATGTTCGCCAAGGGCAAGGCCCAGGGTATCGAGACACGCGGCGTGTCCAACCACGGTTTCATCGACTCGATCTACTTTCGCGACCCCAACGGTTATGTGATCGAGCTGTGCACCAAGCGCGAACACCACGACCAGGCGATGGACCCGGCCGTCAACGGCGCACGAGAGACCTTGCAGCGCTGGACCAGCGCCAGACGGTCGACCGCTGCGGCATGACCCGGACCGCAGGGCCACTGCGCTCCGACATCGCCTGGAGCACGCCCGACCGCATCGGTGTGTGGGGCTACGACCTCACGCGCGAGCTGATCGGCCGGGTCAACCTCGGCGACATGGGCTTTCCTCGAGATCACCGGCCGGCTGCCCAACGTGCGCGAGTCGGCGATGTTCAACGCGCTGCTGGTCACGCTGGTCGAGCACGGCATCGTGCCGTCGACGTTGGCCGCCCGCATGACCGTGGCCGGCGCGCCGGAGGCGCTGCAGGCGGCCGTGGCCGCCGGCCTGCTGGGCCTGGGCAGCGTGTTCGTCGGCTCCACCGAGGCTGCGGCACGCCTGTTGAAGGACGCACTGCCCGACGCGTCGGCCGAGGTGTCGCTGCGCGAGATCGCCAGTCGCGTGGTCGACGAGCACCGCGCGGCCCGGCGCATCCTGCCCGGGCTGGGACACCCGATCCACAAGCCGATCGACCCGCGCACGCCGCGCCTGTTCGCGCTGGCACGGACCAACGGCTTCGGCGGGCGCTACATCGAACTGATGAAGCTGATCGCAAAACGCGCAGAGAAAGTGCATGCGCGGTCGTTGCCGATCAACGCCACCGGCGCCATCGGCGCGATCGCCTGCGAGATGGGCCTGCCCTGGCAGGCCTGCCGCGGCATCGGCGTGATGGCGCGCGCCGTCGGGCTGGTCGGCCACGCGCTGGAAGAGCTGCGCCAGCCGCTGGCCACCGAGGTGTGGCGCCGCACCGAGGCCGAGGCCTGTGCCGCCGTACTGGGGCAACTGCGCCGGCCCAGGGTGCGCAACGCCCCGCGGCGCAGCCGCTAGCGACACCCAGGGCCTGCGTGCCGCCGATGCTGCGCCCGCTCGATGTGCTGTCGCTGTATCGGCCGCACCGCGGCACGCTGGCCTCGATGCTGGCCAGCCGCGCGGCCGTGGCGCCCGAGCGCGAATGCCTGGTGTTCGAGGACGCGGCACTGAGTTATGCCCAGGTGCAGGCTCAGGCCGAGCGCGCCGCGGTGATGTTCGCGGCCCGCGGCGTGCGCGCCGGCGACCGCATCGGCGTGATGTCGACGAATCACCCGTCGACCGTGATCACGTTGCTCGCACTGGCACGCCTGGGTGCGGTGATGGTGCCGGTGAACCCGGACTTCCGCGCGGCCGAGGCCGGCTACGTGCTCGGCCATGCGCAGGTGGGCGGCGTGCTGTGTTCACCCGAGGCCATGCCGACGGTGCGCGACGCGGTGGCCACGTGGCCTGCGCCACCGTGGTTGCTGCTGAACCGGCCGGGCGACGGCACGGCACCGGTGTTTGCCGATGCGGTCGCCGCGGTCGCGGGGCCGGCGTCGGCCGACGCGCAGGCGCCGGAGGCGGCCTGCGTGTTCATCTACACCTCGGGCACCACGGGGTTCCCGAAAGGCGTGATGCACAGCCAGCGCGCGCTGCTGCTGGCCGGCGAGGGCTTCGTGCAGCGCATGTTCCTGCAGCCCGACGACCGGCTGTTGTGCATCCTGCCGATGTTCCACATCAATGCGCTGTTCTATTCGCTCGCCGGCGCGCTGGCGGCCGGCGCCACGCTGATCCTGGTGCCGAAGTTCTCCGCCAGCGCCTTCTGGGGCGACGTGGCGCGAACACGGGCCACCGAGGCCAATACCATCGCCGCGGTGTCCACCATCCTGATGCGCCGTCCGCGCAGCGAGTTCGTGCCGGGCCACGCCCTGCGCAAGATCTACGGCGCGCCGTTCAGCGCCGAGACCTACGAGGTGTTCGCACGCGAATTCGGCGTGCCGACGCTGATCGAGGGCTATGGCATGAGCGAGATCCCCGGCGCACTGAACAATCCGTTCGAGGGGCCTCACAAGATCGGCAGCATGGGCAAACCCAGCGTGCACCCCGATCCGAGCGTGCACCTGGCCGAACTGCGCATCGTCGACGAGGCGGGCCGCGAGCTGCCCGACGGCCAGACCGGCGAGCTGGTGGTGAAGACGCCGCTGGTCATGCTGGGCTACTACCGCGACCCGGAGCAGACGCGTGTCGCGTTGCGCGACGGCTGGTTCCTCACCGGCGACCTGGCCTGGCGCGACGCCGACGGCTACTTCTGGTTCGTCGCGCGCAAGAAGGACATCATCCGCAAGCGCGGCGAAAACATCTCGGGTGCCGAGCTCGACCGCGTGCTCGAGTCGCATCCACTGGTGCTGCAGGCAGCCGCGATTGCCGTGCCCGACGCGCTCGGCGAAGACGAGATTTTGATCGCCGTCACGCTGCGGGCCGGTGCCACGCTCACCGCGCAGGCAGTGGGACAATGGTGTCGCGATCGTCTCGCGCCGATCAAGGTGCCGCGGTATGTGGTGTTCGTCGATGCGTTGCCGCAAACGCCGACGCATCGCGTCGCCAAGTACAGGCTGCGTGGCGACGATTCGCTGCGCGCGCGTGCCGCCGACCTCGAGGCGCCGCGATGCGACTGCACACAGGAGCGCGATGAATAGCCTTGGCCGGAAGGTTCTCGCCGTGTCGCTCGGCGCACTGCTCGTGCTCGCCGGCTGCTACGCCCTGGTGAGACACGAGCTGGTCGAGTGGGGCCGCTCGTCGGCCTATGTGATGCGCGACTATCGGCGCGCCCTGCTCGATGGCGAATTGCACGCCGCGTTGACGCGGTCCACCGGCGAGACCGCGAGTTACGCCTTGACCGGCAACGACGACTTCCTGGCCGAGGCCACCGAGGCGATGGAACAGGCGCGGGTGGCCGCGGCGATGCTGCGGCGACTCGCCGCCGACGGCACGGCCGAACCCGGCTACGAGGACCACGTCCGGTTCCTGGAACGGCAGGAACGCATCCTGCAATTTGCGGAGGACTCGTTCAAGCATGCGACCGCCACGGCGCCGGTGGGCGGCGCCGTGGACGCCGCTGCCGTGCTCGGCCGCATCTACGCCCACGAGACCGAGGCCGACGCGCTGTGGATGGAAATCGTCGCACACCACCGTGCGGAACGTCTGCAGAACGAGCACGCGCTGATGGATCACAGCCGCCGCGCGCTGGCGCTGGTGCTGGCGGGCGTCGTCGTCTTCGCCGTCGCGATCGGTCTGCTCATCGGCTATGTCCGGCAGCGTGTCGTCGCACCGCTGATCGCGCTGGGCAGACTGACCGCTTCGGTCGCGGCGGGCGATCTGTCGCACAACGTCGCGGTGACGCGCAGCGACGAGATCGGTCAGCTCCAGCGCAGCTTCAACCAGATGGTCGTCGACCTGCAACGGCAGCACCGCGAACTGTCGGAGCTGGTCGAAAGCCTGTCGCACTCGCGCGACGCGGCGGAGGCCGCGAGCCAGGCCAAGTCGGACTTCCTGGCCAATGTCAGCCATGAAATCCGCACCCCGATGAACGGCGTGATCGTCAGCCTGGACCTGTTGCACGAGAGCGCATCGAACCAGGAGCAGCGCGACCTGGCCGAGGCCGCGCGCACCTCCGCGCGCAGCCTGCTGGGCATGCTCAACGACCTGCTCGACTTCTCGCGGATCGAGGCCGGCCGGCTGGAGCTCGAATCGGTCAACTTCCAGCCGCGCCGGCTCGTGACCGAGCTGGTCGAGCTGCACGGCAAGCGGGCGGCCGCGAAGGGCTTGGCGCTGAACTGCCGCGTCGCCGGCGAGGTGCCGACGACGCTGTGCGGCGACCCGACGCGACTGGGGCAGGTGCTGCTGAACCTGCTCGACAACGCGATCAAGTTCACCGCGCAGGGATCGATCGAGGTGTCGGTGTCGGTCGATGCGCCGGAGTCGCGGCCGAGCGGCTCGCCGGAACCGACGGCGCAGCCGCGGGTCTGGCTGCGCTTTCGCGTCACGGACTCCGGCATCGGCGTTCCGGAGGACCGAGCACACAAGATCTTCCAGCCGTTCTACCAGGCCGACGGCTCGGCCACCCGCAAGTACGGCGGCACCGGCCTTGGCCTGGGCATCGCACAGCGGCTGGTGCGAATGATGGGCGGCGACATCGGCTTCGACCGCGTGGCCGGGCACGGATCGAGCTTCTGGTTCACGGCAGGGCTGCTGCCCGAGGCGGCGCACGAGGTGGCGGTCGCGCCCGAGGCGTCGCCACCCCGACCGCTTCCCGAGGGTGCCACGGTGCTGCTGGTCGAAGACCATCCGATCTCGCGCGATGTCATGGCGCGCATGCTGACCCGCCGCGGCCTGCGCGTCACGTGTGCGGAGAACGGCCGCGTCGCACTCGAGGCCGCTGCCGCGCAGGCATTCGATCTGATCCTGATGGACTGCCAGATGCCGGAGATGGACGGATTCGAGGCGACACGCGCGATTCGCGCGTTGGGTGGCGCGCGCGCCCACGTCGCGATCGTCGCGCTCACCGCCTATGGCCTGAGCGGCCCGGACGGGTTGAGCGGATCGAAGCAGCGCTACCTGGACGCCGGCTTCGACGACCTGGTGTCCAAACCCTACACGCTCGACGACATCGAAGACAAGCTCTACCGCTGGCTGGTGCTGGAGCGCCGCAGCCGCGTCGGCGCATCTGGCGCCGCATAGTCCGCATCGGCGGCGTCGCCAGCGTCGGGCAGCCCGGCGGCCGACCCGAGGTTGGCCACGACGAGCTCATGGCGAGCCCGCCTCCCCCGCGTCGATTGCGCGCAGCTCGGTCTTCAGCACCTTGCCGTAGTGGTTCTTCGGCAGCCCTTCGACGAAGCGGTAGTGCTTGGGCCGCTTGAAGCGCGCAATGTGCTGCTGGCAATGCGCATCGAGCTCGGCCGCGGTCACCGGCTCGCGCGCCACCACGTAGGCCACCACCGCTTCGCCCCACTGGGCATCGTGCCGCCCGATCACGCTGGCCTCGTGCACGGCCCGGTGCAGCAGCAGCGCCTCTTCCACCTCGCGCGGGTAGATGTTGCTGCCGCCGCTGATGATCAGGTCCTTGCTGCGATCGAGCAGCCTCAGGTAGCCCTCGGCGTCGAGTCGGCCGATGTCGCCGGTGTACAGCCAGCCGTCGCGAATGGTGGCCGCGGTGGCCTCGGGCTGCTGCCAATAACCCTCCATCACGATGTCGCCGCGCACGCACACTTCGCCGGTCTCGCCCACCGGCAGCGCGTCGCCGTTGGCATCGCGAATCGACAGTTCCAGCATCGGCTGCGCGTAGCCCACCGAGGCCAGCCGCTCGGCGTGGCGAGGGTGCGCGATGTCGTTGATCACCGCGCGCGGCAGCACCGTGATGGTCATCGGGCTCTCGCCCTGGCCGTAGATCTGCGCGAAATGCGGCCCGATCGCCTGCAAGCGCCTGCTGGATGTCGGCCAGGTACATCGGCCCGCCGCCGTAGACGATGGTGGCCAGGCCTTCCGGGCGGCGACCGCTGGCGCTCACGTGATCGACCAGTCGCCGCACCATGGTCGGCGCCGCAAAGAACGAGGCACGGCGCCAATGTGCTGCGAGCTCGACGATTTCGGCCGCATCGAAGCCGCCCGAGGCCGGCACCACGTTGACGCCGCCGTGCATCACGTAGGGCAGGTGGTACAGGCCACCCCCGTGCGACAGCGGCGCGGGATGCAGCATCACATCGCCGGGTTCGACCCCCTGCACCTCGCTGAGGTAGCCCAGGCTCGCCTCGCGCAGCTGCCGCGCACCGAGCACCACGCCCTTCGGCCTGCCGGTGGTGCCGCTGGTGTAGAACAACCAAGCCGGGTCGGTGTCGCGGCGCTCGGCGGGATCAAGATGAATCGGCGCCCCGGCCGGCAGCGGCGGCAGCTCGCTGTGCAAGGTCGGGCCGGGGCCTACGGCAGCCAATGCGTGACGATGCTCGGCGGAGCAAAACGCCAGGCGGGCGCCGCTGTGCTGCAGGATCCAACCGGCCTCGCGCGGATGCAGCTTGGCATTGATCGGCACCGCCGCCGCGCCGGCCCACCAGGTGCCCCACAGCATGACCAGGTACTCGGGCCGGTTCGACAGGAACAGGCCCACCCGGTCGCCGGGGGCCACGCCCTGCGCATGCAGCCATGCGGCCAGCATCGCCGCGCGCTGCGCCAGCTCGGCGTAGCTGCACCACACCTGGCGGCCGTGGCCGATGGCTGTGCGTTCGCCGAGCCGTTGCGCGGTGCGTGCGAGCCAGAGCGCGGGGTTCATCGTTGCCTGAGCTGCGTTGGCCCGGGCCGCGCCCATGGCGGGCCTGGGACGCTGCGCTTCAATGGCTGCCGGCCACCGTCGGCATGCCGAGGCACGACAGCGGCGCATTGCCGACGCCGATTCTGGCGCGCGACGAGACCTTGGCCATGCGTTGTCTCCGGTTGACTGCGCTTGCGCGCGAGAATAGCCGAGTCATCGCGCCACCGCCAATCGCACCTGCCCCATGAACGGCATTGCCGCACCACCCCCTGCGTCGCGCCTGGCGCTGTACTTGAACCTGGTGCGCTGGGATCGACCCGCCGGCTGGCTGCTGCTGCTGTGGCCCACCCTGTCGGCGCTGTGGATCGCGGCCGACGGCTTCCCGGGTTGGCACCTGTTGATCGTGTTCGTCGCCGGTACGGTGATCATGCGCAGCGCGGGATGCTGCATCAACGACGTGGCCGATCGCGAGTTCGACCGGCACGTGAAGCGCACCGCCGCGCGTCCGGTCACCAGCGGTCAGGTCAGCGTGCGCGAAGCGCTCGCACTCGGTGCGGCGCTGGCGCTGGCGGCGTTCGGCCTGGTGCTGACGACCAACCCGCCCACTGTGCTGCTGTCGTTCGCCGGCCTGATGATCACGCTGGCGTATCCCTATGCCAAGCGTGTGTTCTCGATGCCGCAGGCCGTGCTCGGCGTCGCCTTCAGCTTCGGCATTCCGATGGCGTTTGCCGCGGTGCTGGGCGCGCGCGAGTGGTCGCTCCAAGCGGTGCCGGACGCGGTGCCACCCCATGCCTGGTGGCTGCTGCTGGGCAATCTGTGCTGGGTGCTGGCCTACGACACCGAGTACGCGATGGTCGACCGCGACGACGACTTGGCGCTGGGCATGAAGACCTCAGCCATCACGCTGGGCCGGCTCGACGTGGCCGGCGTGATGGTGTTCTATGCGCTGTACCTGGCCAGCTGGAGCTGGCTCGGCCGCTCACTCGGCCTGGGATGGTTGTTCCAGCTCGGCATGGTCGGCGCCGCCGCACAGGCGCTGTGGCACCACCGGTTGATTCGTGCGCGTTCGCGCGAGGCCTGCTTCAAGGCCTTTCGCGTGAACCATTGGCTCGGGGCGACGGTGTTTGCAGGCGTGGCGCTGGATCTTTCGCTGCGCTGACGCCGTTGCCCGCGGCCTCGTGGCCGAACTCGTCGCCCAGCTGCTGCGCCCGCTCGCGCGCCGCATGCAGCGCGCGCACGAACGCGGCCTTGACGGCGTCCTTGTCCATCGACATCAGCGCGGCGTAGGTCGTTCCGCCCTTGGACGTGACGCGCTCGCGCAGCACCGCTGGCGACTCCGTCGACTGCCGCGCCAGCGCGGTGGCGCCCGCGAACGTGGCCAGCGCCAGCTGCCGCCCCTGCTCGACCGACAGCCCCATCTCGCCGGCGGCCTGGATCATCGCCTCGATGAAGTAGTAAACGTAGGCCGGGCCGGAGCCCGACAGCGCGGTCACCGCGTCGAGGTCGCGCTCCTCGCCCACCCACAACAATTCGCCGCTTTGCGCCAGCACCTGCTCGACGGTGCGCCGGTCCGCCGGCGTGACCGCGGCGGTGGCAAACAGGCCCGCAACACCCTGGCCGATGAGCGCCGGCGTGTTGGGCATGCAGCGCACGATGCGCGCACTGCCGGTCGCCGCGGCGATGGTCTCGGTGCGGATGCCGGCCATCACGCTCAAGTGCAGCGCCTGCGCGACGTGCGGCACGCTGTTGCGCGCGGCCGCGGCGAAGCTTTGCGGCTTGACGGCCCACACCACCAACGGCAAGCTGGCCAGTGAACTGCCGCCGAACGGCAGCGCCAGCACGCCGTATTGCAGGGCCAGCCGCGCGCGCTGCCGGTCGTCGGGCTCGATGACGAGGATGGTGGCCGGAACGCGCCCCGACTTCGACCAGCCCGCCGATCAGCGCGCTGGCCATGTTGCCGCCGCCGATGAAGGCGACCTGGGGTGCGATATCTGCCATCGAACCAGTGTAGCCACGCCGACCGCGCGAACGAACCCTGCAGCGCCGCTGGCCTGCGAATGGGGGGCGGGGTTGGCCCGGATGCGACGTGGTCTCGCGCCGGTCCCATCGACAGGCTTGCGAGCGACAATCCGCGACGGCGCCATCATCAACCCCGGGACATGCCAGCCATGAGCACACTGTCGTACGTCAGCGATGCGCCCGACAGCCCCTGGCAAACCTATCTGTCGCAGGTGGATCGGGTGGTGCCCTTCCTCGGGTCGCTGGCCCAGTGGGCCGAGACGCTGAAACGCTGCAAGCGGGCGTTGATCGTCGACATTCCGATCGAGATGGACGACGGCTCGGTCCAGCACTTCGAGGGCTTTCGTGTTCAACACAACCTGTCGCGCGGGCCGGGCAAGGGCGGCGTGCGCTACCACCCCGATGTCACGCTCGAGGAGGTGATGGCGCTGTCGGCGTGGATGTCGATCAAGAGTGCGGCGGTGAACCTGCCGTATGGCGGCGCCAAGGGTGGCATCCGCGTCGATCCGAAGGCGCTGTCGCTGAAGGAACTCGAGCGCATGACGCGGCGCTACACCAGCGAGATCGGCATCATCATCGGCCCCCACCAGGACATTCCGGCCCCGGACGTCAACACCGACGCCCGGATCATGGCCTGGATGATGGACACCTACTCGATGAATGTCGGCGCCACCGCCACCGGAGTGGTCACCGGCAAGCCGATCCATCTGGGCGGATCGCTCGGCCGCGTGAAGGCCACCGGACGCGGTGTGTTCGTCACCGGACGCGAGGCGGCCCGGCGGTTGAACCTCGAGCTGCAGGGTGCCCGCGTTGCGGTACAGGGCTTCGGCAATGTCGGTTCGTCGGCGGCCGAGCTGTTCCACGGCGCCGGTGCGACGATCGTCGCCGTGCAGGATCACACCGGCACGATCTTCAACGCCAACGGCCTGGATCTCGCGACCTTGATGCCGCATCTGCGCGAGTCCGGTGGCGTGGGCGGCTACCGGGGCGCCGAGGCGATCGAGCGTGAGGCGTTCTGGGATGTCGACTGCGACATCCTGATTCCTGCCGCGCTCGAGGGCCAGATCACCGCCGCGCGGGCGCGGCGCTTGAAGGCCAAGCTGGTGCTCGAAGGCGCCAATGGCCCGACGCTGCCTGCGGCCGACGACGTCATGGCCGATCGAGGCATCCTGGTGGTGCCCGACGTGATTTTGCAATGCCGGCGGCGTCACGGTGAGTTACTTCGAGTGGGTGCAGGACTTTTCGTCGTTCTTCTGGACCGAGGACGAGATCAACCTGCGACTGGACAAGATCATGGTGCAGGCACTGAAGAAGATCTGGGACACCGGCGACCGGCACAAGATCAGCTTGCGCACGGCCACCTTCGCGGTCGCCTGCGAGCGCATCCTGATGGCGCGCAAGGAGCGCGGCCTTTACCCTTGAACTCCGAACGGCGCGGCGACGACCCGACGCCGCGCTTCGCGCATCGCGCACCGCAAGGATCGACATGCTGGCTCGCCGTTTCTTCCTAATCGCCGCCGCCATGGGCTGTGTGGGGCCGATCGCCCTGGCGCAAAGCTGGCCCACGAAGCCGGTGCGCATCGTGGTGCCGGCGCCGGCGGGCAGTTCGCTGGACATCATTGCGCGACTGCTGGGCGACAAGCTCAAGGACCGCTGGGGGCATAGCGTCGTGGTCGAGAACAAGCCGGGTGCCGGCGGCATGCTGGGCGTGGACGTGGCCGCCAAGGCTGCGCCCGACGGCCACACGCTGGCCGTCGGCTTCAACGGCCCGATCGCATTCGCGCCGTTCCTGTACCGCAAGATGCCCTATGACCCCGCAAAGGACCTGATTCCCGTGGTGATGACCACGTCGCAGCCCAATGTGCTGGCCGTGGGCGCGGCCGTACCGGCCACCACCGTCAAGGAGTTCATCGATTGGGCCCGATCGCGCGGCGGCAAGCTCAACTACTCGTCGCTGGGCATGGGCAGCTCGGCGCATTTGACGATGGAGTTGTTCCTCGCCGAGGCCGGCGTCACCGGCACGCACGTGCCGTTCAACGGTTCGCCGCCGGCAGCGATGGCGGTGGCTCAGGGTGAGGCCGATGCCACCTTCATGGTCGCACCGGCGCTGCTGGCGCACGTGCGTGCGGGCAAGGTGCGCCTGCTCGCCGTCTCGAGCGCGCAGAGACCGGACTCGCTGAAGGACCTGCCGACGCTGGCCGACGCTGGCTGGCCCAACGTCGAGTCGCTGGCATGGAATGGCCTGTTCACCGCAGCCGGTACGCCCGACGCCGTGGTGCAGAAGATCAACGCCGACGTCAACGCGACGCTGCAGGATGCGGCCATCAAGTCGGCGCTCGATGCGCAGGGCCTGACGCCGGTGGGTGGGTCGGCGGAAGATTTTCGCCGCCAGGTCGACGCCGACATGAGGCGCTGGGGCGCGATCATCACCAAGATCGGACTCAAGCTCGACCAATGATGCTTCGGCGCCGCGGGCCGCGGCGAGGCCGGGTCAGCAGGTGATCAGCGCACGCCGAAGATCGCCGTGCCGATGCGCACAATGGTTGCGCCTTCGACGATCGCGGCTTCGAGGTCGGCGCTCATGCCCATCGACAAGGTGTCCAGCGTCAGACCGGCGGCATTCAGGTCGAACAGCAGCCGCGCCAGCGCGCGGTGCGGCGCGCGTCGCGCCTCGGGGTCCGGATCGGGCTCGGGAATCGACATCAGCCCGCGCAGCCGGATGTGCGGCAGGGCCGCCACGTCGAGCGCCAACGGCAACACGTCATCCGGCATGAGCCCGCTCTTGCTGGCCTCGCCGCTGATATTGACCTGCAGGCACACCTGCAACGGCGGACGATCGACTGGTCGTTGCGCCGACAGGCGCTGCGCCAGCTTGAGGCGGTCGACCGAGTGCACCCAATCGAAGTGCGTTGCAACGACACGCGTCTTGTTGCTCTGCAGTGGCCCGATCAAGTGCCACTCGAGGTCACTGCGCAGATCGGCCAACGCCTCGATCTTCTCGATCGCCTCCTGCACATAGTTCTCGCCGAATGCGCGCTGTCCGGCGGCGAACGCATCGCGCACCGACTGTGGCCCGAAAGTCTTTGTCACAGCCAGCAACGTGACGCTTTGCACAGGACGTTGCGCATGCTCGCACGCGGTCGCGATACGCGTGCGCACTTGTTGTAACTTCGCTTCGATGCTGCTCATAATGTTTGCAGCCTACTCCTACAGCGCGCCCCCATGGATATCACGCAACTGCTCGCCTTCTCGGTGAAGAACAAGGCCTCGGACCTGCATTTGTCGGCCGGCCTGCCCCCGATGATTCGCGTGCACGGCGATGTGCGCCGCATCAACGTGGATCCGCTGGAACACAAGCAGGTGCACGACATGGTGTACGACATCATGAACGACTCGCAGCGCAAACACTACGAGGATACGTTGGAGTGCGACTTCAGCTTCGAGATCCAGGGGCTGGCGCGGTTTCGTGTCAATGCGTTCAACCAGAACCGCGGCTCCGGCGCGGTGTTTCGCACGATTCCGAGCAAGATCCTCACGCTCGAGCAGCTCAGCACGCCCAAGGTGTTCGCCGAGCTGTCGCTCAAGCCGCGCGGACTGGTGCTGGTGACGGGCCCGACCGGCTCCGGCAAGAGCACGACGCTGGCCGCCATGGTCAACCACCTGAACGAAAACGAGTACGGGCACGTGCTGACGGTGGAAGACCCGATCGAGTTCGTGCACGAAAGCAAGAAGTGCCTGATCAACCAGCGCGAGGTCGGCCCGCACACCTTATCCTTCTCCAACGCCCTGCGCTCGGCGCTGCGCGAGGACCCGGACGCGATCCTGGTCGGCGAAATGCGCGACCTCGAAACGATCCGCTTGGCGCTGACGGCGGCCGAAACCGGCCACCTGGTGTTCGGCACGCTGCACACCAGCAGCGCGGCCAAAACCATCGACCGCGTGGTCGACGTGTTCCCGGCGGCTGAAAAAGACATGGTGCGCGCGATGCTGTCGGAATCGCTGATCGCGGTGATCTCGCAGACGCTGTGCAAGCTGAAGGACGGCTCCGGCCGCGTGGCCGCGCACGAGATCATGATCGGCACCTCGGCCATCCGCAACCTGATCCGCGAAAACAAGATCGCGCAGATGTACTCGTCGATCCAGACCGGCCAGACGCTCGGCATGCAGACGCTGGACCAGAATCTGACCGATCTGGTCCGCCGCAACATCATCTCGCCGGCCGAGGCGCGCGCCAAGGCCAAGATGCCCGAGAACTTCCCAGGCTGAGGCCGCCGACTGCCGCATCGTGAAGAAGATCCTCGACCGCCTTGCCGGCTCGCGCCGCGCCCCCCCCGACGATTCCGACTCGGGCTATTTCTCGACCATGTTCCTCGAGCACGACGAGCCCGTGCCCAAGCTGGTGCCTTGGAGCGTGCGCGAAGAGGAAACGCAGGCCGAGCCGGTGGATCACGCGCAGGGCGCGGTTCAATTCGCGCGCGCCTGGAACGACGACCGCCATGCCATCCTGCTGGCCGAGCGGGAGCTCAAGCGCCTGACCGAGTACCTGAGTTTCGTCAGCATCACCGCCGACAAGGAAGTCATCACCCAGGACGAGCAGGGCGACTACCTGCTGATCGTGCTCGACGGCACGATTGCCGTGGACCGCGAGCAGCCCTGGGGTGGCCGCGCGCGGCTGGGCGAGGCCCGGGTCGGCGACCTGTTGGGCGAGATGTCGTTGCTCGATGCGGGCACGCGGTTTTCTTCCTGCCGCTCGCTCACGCCCTGCGTGTTGGCGGTGCTGGAGGCCCAGGCGCTGGATCGGATGATGAAGGAAGACCCGCGCCTGGCCGCGGTGTTGCTGGCCGCGCTGGCTCGACGGCTGTCGTTGCGGCTGCGACAGGCCAGCGCCCGATTGAGCGCGTTGCTGACCAACGCTTGACGCAGCGCTACGGAGACGCACGATGGAACGCGACCAGGCATCAAAATTCGTCAACGATTTGCTGCGCCTGATGATCTCGCGCAACGGCTCCGACCTCTTTCTCACCGCCGATTTCCCGCCGGCGATCAAGGTCGACGGCCGCGTCACCAAGGTGTCGCCGCAACCGCTGACCGGCCAGCACACCATGGCGCTGGCGCGCGCGGTGATGAACGACAAGCAGGCGGCCGAGTTCGAGAAGACCAAGGAGTGCAACTTCGCGATCTCGCCGCAGGGCATCGGGCGCTTCCGCTGCAATGCGTTCGTGCAGCAGGGGCACGTGGGCCTGGTGTTCCGCCTGATTCCGCAGCTGCTGCCCACGATCGACCAGCTGGGCCTGCCGAAGATCCTCAAGGACGTGACGATGACCAAGCGCGGGCTGGTCATCATGGTCGGCGCCACCGGATCGGGCAAGAGCACGTCGCTGGCGGCGATGGTGGATTGGCGCAACGAGAACTCGTTCGGTCACATCATCACGATCGAGGACCCGGTGGAGTTCGTGCACCCGCACAAGAACTGCATCGTGACCCAGCGCGAGGTCGGCATCGACACCGACGGCTGGGAAGCGGCGCTGAAGAACACGCTTGCGCCAGGCGCCCGACGTCATCCTGATGGGCGAGATCCGCGACCGCGAGACCATGGAACATGCGGTGGCGTTCGCCGAGACCGGCCACCTGTGCATGGCCACCCTGCACGCCAACAGCGCCAACCAGGCGCTGGACCGGATCATCAACTTCTTCCCCGAAGAGCGGCGCCAGCAGCTGCTGATGGACCTGTCGCTGAACCTCAAGGGCATCGTGTCGCAGCGCCTGCTGCCGCGCGAGGAAGGCAAGGGCCGCATCGCCGCCGTCGAGATCATGCTGAACACCCCGCTGGTCGTCGACATGATCTTCAAGGGCGAGGTCGGCGAGTTGAAGGAGCTGATGAAGCGTTCGCGCGAGCTCGGCATGCAGACCTTCGACCAGGCCCTGTTCGATCTGTATGAAGGCCGGCACGTCTCCTACGAAGACGCGCTGCGCAACGCCGATTCGGTGAACGACCTGCGCCTGCAGATCAAGCTGAACAGCGACGCGCGCCCGCAACGCCGATCTGTCGGCCGGCACCGAGCACCTGACGATCGTCTGAGCCGAGGGCCGCCTGGCGGCCGCGGGCCGAAGCCCGCCATCGCGCCGCATCATCGCGGTTGGCCTGGTCGTCGATCGCGAGCTCGCCCGTTGGGGCAAACTCCGCGCTTCGCCAACCCTCGCCAACGACCTGCGCCCATGAAGACACTACGAACCCGTTCCGCCGCAACGAGTGGCCTTTCTCGGCCTGGGCGTGATGGGCCACCCGATGGCCGGACACCTGGCGCGCGCCGGCCACTCGGTCACCGTCTACAACCGCACGGCCGCCAAGGCCGAAGCCTGGGTGGCCGAGTATGGCGGCGCTCGGGCGGCAACGCCGCGCGAGGCGGCCGCCGGTGCGGCGTTCGTGTTTTCGCTGCGTCGGCAATGACGACGACCTGCGCTGCGTGGTGCTCGGGCCGCGACGGCGCATTCGCCGGCATGTCAGCGTGGCGCCGTGTTTGTCGATCACACCACCGCATCGGCCGCGGTGGCGCGCGAACTGCACGCCGCCGCCGCGGCGCTCGGCCTGCACTTCATCGATGCGCCCGTCTCCGGCGGGCAGGCGGGCGCGGTGAACGGCGCGCTGACCGTGATGTGCGGTGGCGACCCGCAGCCCTTCGACGCGATGCGTCCGGTGGCTCTGGCCTTCGCGCGTGCGGTCACCCGGGTCGGTGCCAGCGGCGCCGGCCAGTTGGCCAAGATGGTCAACCAGGTCTGCATCGCCGGCCTGGTGCAGGGCCTGGCCGAAGGCATCGCCTTCGGACAAAGGGCCGGGCTCGACATGAAGCTGGTGCTCGAGGTCATCGGCAAGGGCGCCGCCCAGAGCTGGCAGCTGGACAACCGCGGCGCGACGATGGCGGACGACCGCTTCGACTTCGGCTTTGCCGTCGACTGGATGCGCAAGGACCTCGGCCTGGTCCTCGACGAAGCGCGGCGCAACGGCGCGCGCCTTGCCGGTGACGGCGCTGGTCGACCAGTTCTACAGCGACATCCAGGCCATGGGCGGGTCGCGCTGGGACACCTCCAGCCTGATCCGCCGACTGCGCTGACGCTACTTCTTCGGCGCCGTGTCGGCCAACTCGGCCTCGGTGACGATCTCGAACACGCGCACCACCTTCTGCACGCCGCTCACGCTGCGCGCCAGTTCCGACGCTCGCCTGGCCTCGCGCTCGGTGACACGGCCCATCAGGTAGACGACCGAACGCTCGGTCACCACCTTGAACGCATTGGCCTGCAGATCACGCGCATCGACCAGCGTGGCCTTGACCTTGCTGGTGATGATCGTGTCGCTGGAGCGCGAGGTCAGCGAACTCGGAGCCATCACGCCAACCTCGTTGACGATCGAGCGCACGTTCTCGACCCGCTGCACCGCCTGTTCGATCGCGCTGCGGTCGGCCTCGGTCGCCGCCTCGCCGGTGATGAGCACCGTGCGGTTGTAGCTGGTGATGTTGATGTGCGCGTTGTCGCCGGCGAGTTCGCGCACTCGGTTCGATGCCTTGAGTTCGATCGCCTGGTCGTCGACCTGAGCGCCGGTCGTGCGCCGGTCCATCATCATCAGCGTGCCGCCGACCATCGCGCCGCCCACCAGCAGCGGCGCGCAGCCGCCCAGCAGCATGGCGCTCAGGGTCAAGCCCCAGCAGCGCCACGTGCGCTCGACGGTGGTTACGATGTTCTCGTGGTCATGCTGGATCCTGTTCGCCCAGAAGTTGAAGGTCGATCGCGTCGCACAGGCAGTGCAACATGATCAGGTGAAGCTCCAAGATGCGCGCCTCGCGGTCGTGCGACACGCTCACCAAGGCGTCGGTCTCGCCCAGTTCGCCGCGCAACACGCCGGCATTGCGGCCGACGAACGCAATGACGGCCATCTCGTTGCCATGCGCCGCCTTGGCCGCAGCCAGCAGCGCCGGATGCTCGCCATCGGCATCGAGCAGCAGCAGCAGATCACCCGGCTGCCCCAGCGTTGCCACCTGGCGCGACAACGAAAGATCGAATCCCTCGGTCGACACCAACTGGCTCTGCACCGCCGCGTCGGCGTTCAAGGACAGCACCGCCAAGCCCGGCCGATCGCGTTCGAAGCGCCCCATCATGCGCGCGGCGAACAGTGACGCCAGCGCGGCGGCGGGCCCACGCCCGGCCACGAGCAGCTTGCCGCCGCCGGTGAGGGCACCGACGATCGCCTGCGCGGCATCGGCAATCGGTTTGGCCAAGGCCTCGGCCGACTGGTACTTGAGGTCGGCGGCGTCGAAGAACTGCTGCTGAATGCGCTGCTCGAGCATGACCGGCGATGATATGTCAGCCCGCGTCGAAGGCCGCCTTCAGCCATTGCAGCCGGCCCGCCTCGATGGCCACCACGTCGAAGCGGCACGGTGGCAGCTCGCGCAGCGCAGCAGGTAGTGCCGCGCGGCCAGCACGATGCGCTGCTGCTTGCGCGCCGTCACGCTGGCCGACGCGCCGCCATGGTCGGCGCTGGCGCGCGAGCGCACTTCGACGAACACCAGCGTGCCCGACGGTTCGCGCATGATCAGGTCGACCTCGCCGCCACGCGCGCGCGGGCCCGCGCGCCACCCGATAATTGCGGCAGACGAGGGCGAGCCCCTGGCGCTGCAGGTACTCCAGTGCAAGCGCTTCGGCTTGATCGCCCGTCGACTTTGCTCGAGATCGGCCCGGCTGCCTTGAACATCGATGCCCAGCAGTTGAAGCAGGCAGCCGCGCTGGCCGCCGGCGCCCAGCAGTATCCATCGCCCGCGCTGTACCTGGTGGCCACGCCGATCGGCAATCTGGCCGACCTGAGCCTGCGCGCGCTGCATGTGCTGGACGCGCGTCGACGCCGTCGCCTGCGAGGACAGCCGCGTCACCGGCGGCCTGCTGCGCCACCTGGGCATCGACAAGCCGCTGATCGCCTTGCACGAACACAACGAACGCCGGGCGGCGCAGGACGTATCTGGCGCGGCTTGGCCAGGGGCAATCGGTGGCCTACGCCAGCGATGCCGGCACGCCGGCGGTGTCGGACCCGGGCGCCGCACTGGTCGGCCTCGTGGTCGAGGCCGGGTATCGTGTGGTTCCGATTCCGGGCCCCAGCAGCGTGGTTGCGGCGCTCAGCGTCGCCGGGGACGTCGGCTGGCCAGGGGTTTCGCTTCGCCGGCTTTGTTCCCAGCAAGGGGGTCGAGCGCGACAAGGCGGTTCATGCCGCCTGTTCGGACCCCGGAACCCTGGTTTGGTTCGAAGCGCCGCATCGCATCGAGAACATTGGCCGCCGCGCTGGGTGCTGCTGCCCCGCAGCGACGCCTCACCGTGTGCCGCGAATTGACCAAGCAGTTCGAAACCGTTGCCACGATGTCGGCCCGCGAGTTCCCGGCCTGGCTGGCCGCCGATGCCGCATCGTGTGCGCGGCGAGTTCGTGCTTGGTGCTGCACGCGCTCGCGCCGGTGGCGCAAGCCGACGCGATGCCGGCCGACGACGATGAAGACGCTCGATGTGCTGCTGTCCGAGTTGCCGGTCAAGCAAGCGGTGGCACTGGCCGCGCGCATCACCGGGGCGCCGCGCAACGCCCTGTACCGGTTGGCGCTCGAGCGACGCGGCGACGAGCACCGTTGACGCGCCGCGCGCCGGGGCGCGCGCTCCAGGTCAACGGCACAATAGTCGATCGGGACGTCGGCGCGCCATGTCGCGGCTGGCGCTTGCCCTCAATGCGGGGCCGCTCGCCGGCAATGACCGCGTCGTCGGCCTTGGCCTTGTTGTGGGCAGGGTTGATCGCGGTCTGCTCTCGCGCGACGCGATCGGCGAAGTCGGCACACTGCGCCGCTGGCCAAGCAGCGCAGACCGCGCGGACGGTGCGCGGCTCCTACAATCGGCCACATGATTTCACGCGAACCCACCATCGAGCGGCTGGCATTGGCGCGGCGATTGCTTCTGGACCCGTTCGACCTGGACGAGGCGAAGCTGCAGCGAGGCGCTGGCCGCGATCGGCACCCATCGCGTCGACGATTGCGATCTGTACTTCCAGATCACGCGCCACGAAGGCTGGAGCCTGGAAGAAGGCATCGTCAAGAGCGGCAGTTTCGGCATCGACCAGGGCGTTGGCGTGCGGGCGGTCGTCGGCGAGAAGACGGCGTTCGCCTACTCCGACGACATCTCGCAGGCCGCGCTGATGGATGCGGCGCACACCGTGCGCAGCATTGCGGCGGCGGGGCAGAGCAGGCGCATCAAGGTCGGCGGCTCCGCACGGGTGGCGCCAGAGCCATGCGCTGTACGCGTCGATCGATCCGATCGCCACGCTGGACAGCACGCAGAAGGTGGCGCTGCTCGAACGCGTCGAGCGCATGGCGCGGGCACGCGATCCACGCATCGTGCAGGTCATGGCCGGGCTGGCGGCCGAATACGACGTCGTGATGGTGGCGCGCGCCGACGGCACGCGGGCCGCCGACGTGCGGCCGCTGGTGCGCGTGTCGATCACGGTGATCGCCGAATCCAACGGCCGACGCGAACTGGGCAGCGGCGGTGGTGGTGGCCGCTTTGGCCTCAACTATTTCCAGGACGACGTGCTGTCGCAGCTATGTGGACCATGCGGTGAACGCCGCGCTGACCAATCTGGAGTCACGACCGGCGCCGGCTGGCGAGATGAGCGTGGTGCTCGGCCCCGGCTGGCCCGGCGTGTTGCTGCACGAGGCGGTGGGCCATGGCCTGGAGGGCGACTTCAATCGCAAGGGTTCGTCCACCTTTGCCGGTCGAGTGGGCCAGCGCGTGGCCGCCAAGGGCGTGACGGTGCTCGACGACGGCACCCTGCCCGATCGCCGCGGATCGCTCAATGTCGACGACGAGGGCCACGCGACGCAGCGCAACGTGCTGATCGAAGACGGCATCCTCAAGGGCTACATCCAGGACTCGATGAACGCGCGCCTGATGAAGGTAAAGGCCACCGGCAACGGGCGGCGCGAAAGTTATGCCCATGTGCCGATGCCACGCATGACCAACACTTACATGCTCGGCGGCGACAAGACCAAGGAAGAGATCGTCGCCAGCCTCGAGCGCGGCGTCTACGCCACCAATTTCGGCGGCGGCCAGGTCGACATCACCAGCGGCAAGTTCGTGTTCTCGGCCAGCGAGGCGTTCTGGGTCGAGAAGGGCAAGATCCAGTACCCGGTGAAGGGTGCCACGCTGATCGGCAACGGGCCCGATGCGCTGACCCGCGTCAGCATGATCGGCAACGACATGTCGCTCGACACGGGCGTGGGCGTCTGCGGCAAGGATGGTCAGAGCGTGCCGGTCGGCGTCGGCCAGCCCACGCTGCGAATCGATCGCCTGACGGTCGGCGGCACCGCTTAGGCTGTCGCAGCAACGCGACGGCCCGCCAGCGGCACGGCACGCCGTGCTACATTTCGGGCCCATGCGCGGTACGAGCTTCTTTCTTTGCGTACTTTTGGTTCTCGCCCCTCACCGGCGGCTGGGAAGGCAAGCGCGCGTAAGCGAAGAGCACACCGAACACCAGACCAACCGCCGGCAACCCCGGCGGTTTTTCTTTGTCCCGACCCGAACACTGTGACCGACAGGAGCCACTCCATGGCGACCAAAAGCTCGCACACCGAAATGGGCCAGCGCTACACGTTGAGCGAGAAGACCAGCGAGACCGACGACCAGCGCATCCGCGACGTCACGCCGTTGCCGCCGCCGGAGCACCTGATCCGCTTCTTCCCGATCGCCGGCACGCCGGTGGAGACGCTGATCGGCCAGACTCGCAGCACCATCCGCCGCATCATGCAAAGGCAGGACGACCGGCTGCTGGTGGTGATCGGCCCGTGCTCGATCCACGACCCGGCTGCGGCGCTCGACTACGCCCGGCGCCTCGCGGCCGAGCGCAAACGCCATGCCGATACGCTGGAAATCGTGATGCGGGTGTATTTCGAGAAGCCGCGCACCACCGTCGGCTGGAAGGGGCTGATCAACGACCCTTACCTCGATGAAAGTTATCGCATCCATGAAGGCCTGCGCATCGCGCGCCAGTTGCTGGTGGAGATCAACCGGCTGGGCGTTCCGGCCGGCAGCGAGTTCCTCGACGTGATCAGCCCCCAGTACATCGGCGACCTGATCGCCTGGGGGGCGATCGGCGCGCGCACCACCGAAAGCCAGGTCCATCGTGAACTGGCATCAGGCCTGTCGGCACCGATCGGCTTCAAGAACGGCACCGACGGCAACCTGAAGATCGCGATCGACGCGATCCAGGCCGCCGCCCGTCCGCACCACTTCCTGTCGGTGCACAAGAACGGGCAGGTGGCGATCGTCGAGACCAAGGGCAACCACGATTGCCACGTGATCCTGCGTGGCGGCAAGTCGCCCAACTACGATACGGCGAGCATCGCCGCGGCCTGTAAGGACCTGGAAGCCGCGAGGCTGCCGTGCCAGCTGATGGTCGACTGCAGTCATGCCAACTCGAGCAAGCAGCACCAGCGGCAGATCGACGTCGCGCGCGACGTCGCCGGGCAGGTGAGTCGCGGCGGGCGCTGCATCTTCGGCGTGATGGTCGAAAGCCACCTGCTCGCCGGTGCGCAGAAATTCAATGCCGGTAAAGACGACCCCGCCGCGCTGGAATACGGCAAGAGCATCACCGATGCGTGCATCGGCTGGGACGATTCGGTCCAGGTGCTGGACGTGTTGAGTCAGGCGGTGAAGACCCGGCGGGATTGAAGGTCGCGGGCGCGGCGTGACCGCAGCGTCGACCGATCGGGCTAGCTGTCCGCCTCGCGCTGCAGTCGTGCGCTGTTCCAGTAGACGTCGTCGCCGCCCAGCCCATCGAGATTGGCGCGATTGAGCACCCGGGCCAGCACGAACATCAGGTCGGACAACCGGTTGAGGTACTGGCGCGGCGCGGCGTTCACCGTGTCGCTGACCGCCAGCGCCACTACGGCACGCTCGGCGCGCCGGGCCACGGTGCGGCACACATGCGCCAATGCCGCGCTGCGCGAGCCGGCCGGCAGGATGAATTCCTTGAGACGTGGCAGTGTGCCGTTGTAGCGCTCGAGCGCCTCGTCCAGCCGGATCACCGCGTCAGCCTTCAGCAGCTCGAACCCGGGAATGGACAGCTCGCCACCCAGATTGAACAGCTCGTGCTGCACCATCGCCAGCAGCGCGCGCACATCGGCGGGCAGTGGCTCGGCCAGCAACACGCCGATCGAGGAGTTCAACTCGTCGACATCGCCCATGGCCTGGACGCGCAAGTGGTCTTTCGACACGCGCGTGCCGTCACCCAGGCCCGTGGTGCCGTCGTCCCCGGTTCGGGTGGCGATCTGGCTCAGGCGATTGCTCATGCCGTCATGCTAGCGCTTCTTACAATGGACGTCGGCCTTCCCGAGGAGCCCCAACCATGAACGCACCGCACGAAATCTTGCCCGGCGTCACGTTGCGCCCGATGCCAGTTGCGATGTGCGAGGCGCTCGGCGCACGATTCGGCGCGCGATTTTCGACTGCTGTCGCGGTCCGCGAGCAGCATGGCCGCGACGAGTCGGTGTATGCCACCACGCCGCCTGAAGCGGTGGTGTTCTGCGAAAACACCGACGAGGTGGCGTTCGTGGTCGCGCAGGCGAGTCAGCACGCCGTACCGGTGATTCCGTTCGGCATCGGTTCGTCGCTCGAGGGGCACCTGCTGGCCGTGCAGGGCGGTGTGAGCATCGATCTGTCACGCATGAATCGGGTCGTGCGCGTCAATGCCGAGGACCTGACGGTGACCGTCGAGGCTGGCGTCACGCGCGAGCAGCTCAATCGCGAGATTCGCGATACCGGCCTGTTCTTTCCGATCGATCCTGGCGCCAACGCCTCGATCGGTGGCATGAGCGCCACCCGCGCCAGCGGCACGAATGCGGTTCGCTACGGCACGATGCGCGAGAACGTGCTCGGATTCACGGTGGTGACGGCCGGCGGCGAAATCATCCGCACCGGGACCCGCGCGAAGAAGTCCGCCGCCGGCTACGACCTGACCCGACTGTTCGTCGGCAGCGAGGGCACGCTCGGCGTGATGACCGAGATCACGTTGAAGCTGTACCCGCTGCCCGAGTCGGTGAGTGCGGCGATCTGCCATTTCCCGAGCATCGACGCGGCGGTGCGCACGACGATCCAGATCATCCAGATGGGCGTGCCGATTGCGCGTTGCGAGTTGCTGGACGCCAACGCCATTCGCGGCGTCAACAAGCACTCGCAGCTGACGCTGCGTGAAGCACCGATGCTGTTGATGGAGTTTCACGGCAGCGAGGCAGGCGTGAAGGAGCAGGCTGCGACGGTGCAGGAAATCGCCAACGAGCACGGCGGCGAGGAATTTCAGTACGCGAGCACGCCCGAAGAACGCACCAAGCTGTGGACAGCGCGGCATCGTTCGTACTTCGCGGCATTGCAGACACGGCCCGGCTGCCGCTGCCAGAGCACCGACACCTGCGTACCCATCTCGCACCTGGCTGAGAGCATCAACGAGTCGATCGCCGAGGCCGAGGCCACCGGCATTCCGTACTGGGTGGTCGGCCACGTCGGCGACGGCAATTTCCACCTGAGCTACTTGATCGACCCGAACGACCCCGCCGAATGGGCCACCGTCGAGCGCCTGGGCGTGCAGATGGTCGAACGCGCGCTGCGACTGGAAGGCACCTGCTCGGGCGAGCACGGCATCGGCCTGCACAAGATGGGTTACCTCGTCGATGAGGCCGGCGAGGGTGCGGTGGACATGATGCGGCAGATCAAGCGCGCGCTCGACCCGAAGAACATCATGAACCCCGGCAAGGTGTTCGCGCTGGGCTGACGCCGGCGGCCCGGCGAAAGGCGGTTTCCGTCAGGTTTCGTCGGGCGCCGCCACCGCCCACTGGCCGGTGACCTCGCCCTTGCTGTTGGCGCTCTCGAGCTGCACGCCAAAGCCCCACAGCCGAGCCACATGCTTGAGCACCTCTTGCGCGCTCTCGTGCAGCGGCCGGTCGTTGTGTTGGAAATGACGCAAGGTCAGTGAACGGTCGCCGCGCAGGTTGACGTTCCACACCTGGATGTTCGGCTCCCGCGAGCCCAGGTCGTACTGGTGCGACAGTGACTCGCGCACCCGGCGGTAGCCGGCTTCGTCATGGATGGCGGCGACTTCGAGCTCGTTCTGCTTTTCGTCGTCGACGATGCTGAACAGGCGGAATTCGCGCATCAGCTTCGGGCTCAGGTACTGGCCGATGAAGCTCTCGTCCTTGTAGTTGCGCATTGCATGGTCGAGCGTCGGCACCCAGTCGCTGCCGGCAATGTCGGGAAACCACGCGCGGTCCTCGTCGGTCGGGTGCTCGCACACGCGCTTCAGGTCGGTGTACATCGCGAAGCCGAGCGCATAGGGATTGATGCCGCTGTAGGCGGGGTGCCCCACCGGAGGCTGGAAGATCACGTTGGTGTGCGACTTCAGCCATTCCATCATCACGCCGTCGGTGAGGTAGCCGTCGTCGTACATCTGGTTGAGCAGCCGGTGGTGCCAGAACGTGGCCCAGCCCTCGTTCATCACCTGGCTCTGGCGCTGCGGGTAGAAGTACTGCGCAACCTTGCGCACGATGCGGACGATCTCGCGCTGCCACGGCTCGAGGAGCGGTGCATTCTTTTCGACGAAGTACAGCAGGTTCTCCTGCGGTTCCTCGGGAAAGCGCCGGCTTTCCGAGGCTTCGCCGGCCTTTTCCGCGCGCTTGGGCAAGGTGCGCCACAGATCGTTGACCTGGCGCTGCGCGTACGCCTCGCGCTCCTTGCGCTCGCGCAGCTCCTGCGCGAGCGACTTGCGGCTCGGGCGCCGGTAGCGGTCGACGCCATGGTTCTGCAGCGCATGGCACGAGTCGAGGAACTCCTCGACCGTCTGCATGCCATGACGCTCTTCACATTCGGCGACGTAGTTTTTCGCGTAGACCAGGTAGTCGATGATCGACGACGCATCGGTCCACATACGAAACAGGTAATTGCCTTTGAAGAAGCTGTTGTGGCCGTAGGCTGCATGCGCGATCACCAGCGCCTGCATCGCCATCGTGTTCTCTTCCATCAGGTAGCTGATGCAGGGATTGCTGTTGATGACGATCTCGTACGCCAGCCCCATGTGGCCACGGCGGTAGTTCTTTTCGGTGGCAATGAACTCCTTGCCATAACTCCAGTGCCGGTAGTTCACCGGCATGCCCACCGACGCGTAGGCGTCCATCATCTGCTCGGCGGTGATGATCTCGAGCTGATTCGGGTAGGTGTCCAGGCCGAAGCGCTGAGCCGTGCGTTTGATGACGTCGTGGTATTGCTCGATCAGGTCGAACGACCAATCGCTCGGACCGGGCAGGCGCTGCGCCGGCGCCTTCAGCGGCAGCGGGCCGCGCAACGGCTTGGCTCGACTCATGCCGCAGCCGCCGTGCCCTCTTTCTTGAAGAGGTCGCGAAACACCGGATAGATCTGCGAGGCTTCGGTGGCCTTGCGCATCGCGAAATGCTTGTGCACCTCGCTCAACTGGGTGTACTCCTCCCAGAGGTTCTGCTCCTCTTCGGCCACTTGCACATAGGCGAAGTAGCGGCACAGCGGTAGCAGCTTGTCGGCCAGCAGTTCGCGGCAGCGGCCCGAGTCGTGGTGCCAGTTGTCGCCGTCGCTCGCCTGAGCGCCGTAGATGTTCCACTCGCTTGGGCTGTAGCGTGCGCGGATGATCTCCTCCATCAGCACCAAGGCGCTCGACACGACGGTACCGCCGGTCTCCCGGGCGTGGAAGAAGTTCTCCTCGTCGACCTCCTGAGCTTGGGTGTGGTGTCGGATGAAGACGAGCTCGATCTTCTCGTAGTGGCGGGTGAGAAACAGGTACAGCAGGATGAAGAAGCGTTTGGCCAGGTCCTTGCGCGCCTCATCCATCGAGCCGGACACGTCCATCAGGCAGAACATCACCGCCTTGCTGGTGGGCACCGGCACCCTGATGCGATTGCGAAAGCGCAGGTCGATCGGGTCCAGGTACGGTATGCGGGCCAGGCGCGCGCGCAGCACTTCGATCTGCTCCTCGACCTCCTTGATCTCGCGTTCCTTGACGTCGTCGGAGCGATCGCGATGCCGCTTCAGCGCCACCAGCCGCTCCTCGAGCTCGCGCAGTTCGCGCCGGGCGCCGTGGCCGATGGCGATGCGCCGGCCGATCGCGCCGCGCATCGAACGCACCACGTGCAGGTTGGTGGGCGTGCCGTCGGCCGTGAAGCCGGCGCGCTGGCTCTTCCACTCAGGTGTTTCGGCGAGCTGGGTGCGGATCAGGTGCGGCAGCGCAAGGTCTTCGAAGAAGACCTGCATGAACTCTTCCTTGCTCAGTGCGAACGTGAATTCGTCCTCGCCCTCGCCGGAGTCGCTGGCCTGACCCTTGCCGGAGCCACCACCTCCGCCGCCCTTGGGCCGCTCGATGCGGTCGCCGCGGACGTATTCCTTGTTGCCCGGATGCACGACCTCGCGCATGCCGCCCTGGCCGTGGTGGAACACCGGCTCGGAAACGTCCTTCTTCGGGATGCGCACCTCCTCGCCGCGTTCGATGTCCCGGATGCCTCGGCCGTCGACCGCCCGCTTGACCGCCTCGCGGATCTGGTCCTTGTAGCGACGCAGGAACCGCTCGCGATTGCCGATCGACTTGTTCTTGCCGGCCAGCCTGCGGTCGATGATCTGTTGCAGCATGGCGACGTCGTGCTTTCCCGGATTGCCGTGGTTCGCGGCGGGCTCAGCTGCTCTTTCGCACGCGCAGGTACCACTCGCACAGCAGGCGAACCTGCTTGCCGGTGTAGCCCTTGGCGATCATGCGGTTGACGAAGTCCTCGTGTTTCTTGGCTTCGTCGGCGCTGGCCTTGGCGTTGAAGCTGATCACCGGCAGCAGCTCTTCGGTGTTCGAGAACATCTTCTTCTCGATCACCGTGCGCAGCTTCTCGTAGCTGGTCCACAGCGGGTTCTTGCCCTGGTTGCCGGCACGTGCCCGCAGCACGAAGTTGACGATCTCGTTGCGGAAGTCCTTCGGGTTGGCGATGCCGGCCGGCTTCTCGATCTTCTCGAGTTCGGCGTTCAGCGCCGAGCGGTCGAACACCTCGCCGGTGTCGGTGTCGCGAAACTCCTGGTCCTGGATCCAGTAGTCCGCATAGGTGACATAGCGGTCGAAGATGTTCTGGCCGTACTCGCTGTAGCTTTCGAGGTACGCGGTCTGGATTTCTTTGCCGATGAACTCGGCGTAGCGTGGCGCGAGCTGTTCCTTGATGAAGCCGACGTACTTCTGCTCCAGCTCCTGGGGGAACTGCTCGCGCTCGATCTGCTGCTCGAGCACGTACATCAGGTGCACCGGATTGGCGGCGATTTCCTGGCTGTCGAAGTTGAAGACCTTGGACAGAATCTTGTACGCGAAGCGTGTCGAGATGCCGCTCATGCCCTCGTCGACACCGGCGTAGTCGCGGTACTCCTGGTAGCTCTTGGCGCGCGGATCGGTGTCCTTGAGGTTCTCGCCGTCGTAGACCTGCATCTTGGAGTAAAGCGACGAGTTCTCCGGCTCCTTCAGCCGCGTCAGGATCGCGAACTGGCTCATGATCTTCAGCGTGCCGGGTGCGCACTTGGCTTCGCCCAGCGACGAGCCGCGGATCAGTTTCTCGTAGATCTTCACTTCCTCACTGACGCGCAGGCAATACGGCACCTTGACGATGTAGATGCGGTCGAGGAAGGCCTCGTTGTTCTTGTTGTTGCGGAAAGTCTTCCATTCGCTCTCGTTGCTGTGCGCCAGCACGATGCCGTCGAACGGGATCGCCCCGAATCCTTCGGTGCCCTTGAAGTTGCCTTCCTGTGTTGCAGTGAGCAGAGGGTGCAGCACCTTGATCGGCGCCTTGAACATCTCGACGAATTCGAGCAGGCCCTGGTTGGCCAGGCACAGGCCGCCGGAGTAGCTGTAGGCGTCGGGATCGTCCTGCGCGTAGGTCTCGAGCTTGCGGATGTCGACTTTGCCGACCAGCGAGCTGATGTCCTGGTTGTTCTCGTCACCCGGCTCTGTCTTGCTGACGGCGATCTGCTTGAGGATCGACGGGTAACGCTTGACGACCTTGAACTTGCGGATGTCGCCACCGTATTCGTCCAGCCGCTTGACCGCCCACGGCGACAGGATGCGATTGAGATAGCGGCTGGGAATGCCGTATTCCTTCTCCAGGATCGGACCGTCCTCGGCGGCATCGAACAGCCCCAGCGGCGACTCGTTCACCGGCGAGCCCTTGATCGCGTAGAACGGCACATGCTCCATCAGCTGCTTCAGCCGCTCGGCGATCGAACTCTTGCCACCGCCGACGGGGCCCAGCAGGTACAGGATCTGCTTCTTCTCTTCGAGCCCCTGTGCAGCATGGCGGAAGTACGAGACGACCTGCTCGATCGAATCCTCCATGCCGTAGAACTCGGCGAATGCCGGGTAGATCTTGATGACCTTGTTGGCGAAGATGCGCGACAGCCGTGGGTCATTGCGGGTGTCGACCATCTGAGGCTCGCCGATTGCCTTGAGCATGCGCTCCGCGGCCGTGGCGTAGGCCACCGGGTTGCGCTTGCAGTCGGCGAGGTAGTCCTCGAGCGAGAGTTCTTCTTCGCGGGTGCGCTCGAAGCGAGCTGCAAAGCTGCTGATCACGTCCATGCGGACCTCCTTGATCGGACGGACGCGGTGACAGACAGGCTGTCACCGTCATCTGGGAAGTTCTGATGAAGTCCCGGCTGCACTGGCCCAGGCTTCATCAGAGCTTTCCGGTCTACATGATTGTTGTTGTGATGAGACTCTACCGCTTTATCCGAGCATGGGCCGATCGTGCTTGACTGTAGCCGCCGAGTAAAGCCCACAAATGGGTACTGTTCCACCGGCGCATCGCTGCCCAGCGTGACTTGCCACCGCTGAAGCCCACGCAGACTTTAACGCATGACCTGACGCACCGGCCGACGTGTTCGCATCGCCTCGACCATGCGTTGTGCGCAGGCCGCCGAAGCCGGAGTCACGCGCACAACGCATGGGTGATCTGTCGCACGCCTGAACGCCGCTGTGGCGCGGCACACAGATCGGCCGTCGCTAGGTTTCTGTCAGACCCAGCTTGTCGAGAATGCCGTTCAGCTCTTGCAGCGACCCGAACGCAATCGCCACTTCACCCTGCTCACCCTGCGGGCCCTGGCGCCGAACGCGGATCTCAACGGCTGCGGTGAGCTTGTCGGCCAACTGTTCCTCGATGCGAACCAGGTCGCGCGACTTCGCGGGCTGAGTAGGTCGGCGCGGCAAGCCGGTCGAAGACGATAGCAGGCGCGTCGACTGCCTCTCCGCTTCGCGCACCGACAGGCGTTTGGCCACGATCTGATGGGCCAACAAGATCTGTTGCGCTGCCGGCAGCGGAATCAGCGTGCGCGCGTGCCCCATCTCGATTTCGCCTGCCATCAGCAGCTTCTGCACCGGTGTGCTCAGGCTCAGCAGCCGCATCAGGTTGGTCGCAGCGCTGCGTGACCGGCCGACGGCCTGTGCGGCCTGTTCATGCGTTAAGCTGAATTCCGAGATCAAGCGCTGTAGGCCCTGTGCCTCTTCGAGCGGATTGAGATCCTCCCGCTGTATGTTCTCCACCAGTGCCATCACCGCCGCCGCTTCGTCTGGAACCTCGCGCACCAGCACGGGCACTTCATCGAGGCCGGCCATCCCGGCGGCGCGGACGCGCCGTTCGCCGGCGATGACTTCGTAGCGCTCGTTGCCGATCGGTCGCACCAGCACCGGCTGCATGAGGCCCTGCTGCCTGATGCTCTGCGCCAGCTCGGCCAGGGCGCTGTCGTCCATGCGGGTGCGTGGCTGGTACTTGCCCGGCTGAATCTGCTTGAGCTTCAGAGCAGACGGCGCTCCTGGCGGGGCCGGCGCAGGCTCGGCGAGCTTCGGCCCGAGCAAGGCCTCAAGGCCCATGCCCAGCCCTTTGGGTTTCTTGGTCACCATGCGCCGATTGTCGACCATGACGCGCGCGCGCTTTGGGGACGCCGCTCGCCGATCGCTGCGGTTATCCTTAACGGGCGCGCGAGCCGCGCGTCAAGGATGGCTCTATGAACTGGAAGGTCTATGTCGACGGTCAGGAGGGCACCACCGGCTTGCGCATCCATGAGCTTCTGGCGCGCCGCAGTGATGTCCAGCTGCTGCGCATCGACCCGGAACGCCGCAAAGACGCGGCCGAACGCGCGCGCCTGCTCAACCAGGCCGACGTGGCATTCCTGTGCCTTCCGGATGCCGCCGCGCGCGAAGCGGTGGCGCTGGTCACCAACCCCGGCACCTGCGTCATCGATGCCAGCACGGCCCACCGCACCGCAACCGATTGGGTGTTCGGCCTGCCGGAATTGGCCCGCGGGCAGCGTGACGCGTTGCGCCAGACCAAGCGCGTCACCAACCCTGGCTGCCACGCAACGGCATTCATCCTGCTCGTTCGACCTCTGATCGACGCTGGGCTGCTCGGTGCCGACAGTGCCCTGAGCGCCTACTCGATCACCGGCTATTCCGGGGGCGGCCGCAAGATGATCGAGCAGTACGAGGCGATTCCCGCGTCCGCCCGACTGGCGTCGCCGCGGCCTTACGGCCTGTCGCTCGCGCACAAGCACATTCCGGAGATGATGAGCCACACAGGACTCACCCATCGGCCGATCTTCATGCCCGTCGTCGCTAGCTTTTACAAGGGATTGTGCGTAAGTGTGCCCTTGCATCTTGAAATGCTTCGAGCCGGCACCGATGCCCGCGCCGTGCATGCCGCGCTGCGTCGCCACTACGAGGGTGAGCGTTATGTGCGAGTGATGCCGCTGGACGACGCAGCCAACCTCGACGAAGGCTATTTCGATGTCCAGGCCTGCAACGACACGAACCTCTGCGAACTGTTCGTCTTTGGAAGCCGAGAACAGGCGGTGCTGATGGCAAGGCTGGACAACCTCGGCAAGGGCGCCAGTGGTGCCGCGGTCCAGTCGATGAATGTGCACCTAGGCGTTGATGAGGGGCTGGGGCTTTAGCATTCCGTCAGGAGTCACCAGGGGCCGCTCGGTAGTGGTACGCGTACGCGTCGTCGAACCCGAGGCTTCGGTACACCGAGCGCGCCTGTGAATTGCCGGCGTCGACCTGAAGGTACGCTGCGCGTGCGCCCTGCCGAACCGCTTGCTGCAGCAGGTGCACGCACAACCGGCGTGACCAGCCCTGCCGTCGCTCGTGCTGCACGGTGAAGACGTCGTACAGACCCACCATATCCGCTTCGAGCGCATATTGGCCGCAGGCAATGACCGAGCCGTCGAGAACGCGTCGCACGGCCCAGCCTTCGAACGGGACGGGTGATAGCTCCAACCGTTGAGCATGAGCTCGCTGTTGAGCGATCGGCGATCCGCGCAGCTGACCGACAGTCTGAGCGAATGCGGAATGCCCGAGCCGCTGCAACGTCACACCCTCGGGCCAGCCTATATGCTCCTGATCGCGTAAGTCGGCGCACACCATCACGCGCGTGTCGTCGATCGATTCGAGGCCGAGCGCTGCAAGTCGGTGGTCCAGGTCAACCGGCTGCGAGAAAGGCGTGATGCGCACGACCAACGGCAACCCGGCCTCCTTGAACACCGATCGGCACAGCGCCAGCTTCTGCTCGAGCGTCAAGTGCCCGGGTGCTACTGCATTGATACAACGTGCGCGTTTGGCCTTGCCTGGCGAAAACCGCACCAGCCAACCGTCGATCCAGCGCTGCTGCGGCGGCGCACTCGCGTTCAGCCCAGCGTCTTCAACGCGCGACAGCAACGCAGCGGGGAATGGATAGGCTGGCTTCACATGCGTTTGACGCGAGCCACCATTTCTCGCGCGAATTCCAAATAGGCCAGCGCACCGCGTGATGTCGGGTCGAACACCAGCCCAGGCTGGCCATAACTCGGCGCTTCGGCCAGGCGCACATTGCGCGGAATGACGGTGTTGAACACCTTGTCGCCGAAATGCGACTTCAGCTGTTCGCTCACCTGTTGCTGCAGCGTGATCCGGGGGTCGTACATCACACGAAGCAAGCCGATGATGTCAAGCTCGCGATTGAGGTTCGCATGAACCAGCTTGATCGTGTTCACGAGGTCAGTGAGCCCCTCGAGCGCGAAGTACTCGCACTGCATCGGCACGATCACCCCATGGGCGCTGCACAGCCCGTTGAGGGTCAACAGGCTCAGGCTGGGCGGGCAATCGATGACCACCAGATCGTAGTCATTCAAAACAGCGACCAACGCCCCGCGCAGCCGTTTCTCCCGATGCTCCAGTTCGACCAGCTCGATTTCAGCGCCGGCGAGTTCGCGATTCGCCCCCAGCACGTCGTAACCACCGACGGTTGATCGGCTCGTTGCTTCGGCGACGGTGGCCGAACCCAACAGCACGTCGTAGACCGTGACAGCCAATGCCCGCTTATCGACACCGGATCCCATCGTTGCATTGCCTTGCGGGTCCAGATCGACCAGCAGGACCCGCTGCTCCAACGAGGACAGTCCGGCCGCGAGATTCACCGTGGTGGTCGTCTTGCCGACGCCGCCCTTCTGGTTCGCAATGCAGAAAACCTTTGCCATGGTCCGCAGTATCGCCGCTGCGTACGGCCGCTCCGGGGGCTCAGTTGGGGCGAATCCACACCAGACAACGCTCCGCCCCCAAACCTGGCACAACCAGCTGTTCCACGTGAAACACCGAGCGGTGGCCGGGCAACTTCGCGATCTCGTCTATAGGCACCCGGCCCTTCATCGCGACCCACACGCCGCCAGGAGCCAGACACCGTTGCGTCAGCTCGGTGAACTCGCATAAGGTCGCAAACGCTCGCGAAACGATCAGGTCGAAGGCGGTCGCGGCCGTCATGAGCTCGACGCGTTCGTGCCGGGATACCAAATTCGATAGGCCCAGTTCTCCCGCGGCCTGTCGGACGAAGGCCGACTTCTTGCCCACAGAATCCACCGTCGTGATGAACCAATCCGCACGGGCGATGGCCATCACCACCCCCGGCAGGCCGGCACCGCTGCCGACGTCCAGTGCCCGAATGATCCTGCCGCCGGCCCATCTCGCCAAAGCCGGCACGATGGCCAGGCTGTCGAGCACGTGATGCGTCAGCATCGACTCCTCACCGCGAATTGCACTCAAGTTATAGGTCTTGCTCCATCGATCGAGCAGGTGCACGTATTGCAGCAGCATGGCCTGCTGGTGGCTGTTCAGCTCCACCCCGAGTTCGCTGGCCGCCGCGGCCAAACGGGTGGCCGCGTCGAATCCAGCGGCATGCGAAGGGCGGCTCATTCGGCGTCAAGCCGCCAGCGATGCATCGTCCTTGGACGCGAAGCCACGAAACCGGCCTTTGCGCAAGTGAACCAGCAGCAACGAGATGGCCGCGGGCGTGACACCGGAAATCCTCGACGCCTGACCCAGCGTCGCGGGCCGGTGCTGGCCCAATCGTTGCCTCACTTCGAAGCTGAGGGCGGTGACGGCGGCGTAGTCGAGGTCGGCCGGCAGGGGAAGGGCCTCGAACTGGGCGGTGCGCTGTACCTCGTCGACCTGCTTGTCGATGTAGCCCGCGTACTTGGTGCTGACCTCCAATTGCTCGATCACCGCATCGGCCAGATCCGGGCCGCAACGACACGCGCAGTGTTTCACGTGAAACCACCTCGTCGGGCCGCGCGACCGCGGCGGCCTCGCCGAGGCTGTCGAAGTTCACTCCCGGCCGCTTGAGCAGTTCAGCCAGGCTGTATTCATGCTCCAGCGACTTGCCGAAAAGCCGCCGAGCGGTGGCTGCATCGAGATTCCTGGGTGGATCCAGGTCGACTTGAGCCTCTCGGCTTCGCGGGCGATGGCATCGCGCTTGCGATTGAAGTGGTCCCAGCGCAGATCATCGACCAAGCCGACGCGCCGACCGAGGTCCGTCAACCGCAGGTCCGCGTTGTCCTCGCGCAATTGCAGGCGGTACTCCGCGCGGCTGGTGAACATTCGATACGGTTCGTTCACGCCTTTGGTGATCAGATCGTCCACCAGCACGCCCAGGTAGGCGCGATCACGCCCCAGTATCAGTTGCTCGTTTCCTTGGACTGCCAGCGCTGCATTGGCGCCCGCATACAGCCCTTGAGCCGCCGCCTCCTCGTAACCCGTGGTGCCATTGATCTGGCCAGCGAAGTACAGGCCCCGGATCGCCCGAGTCTCGAACGTCGGCGTCAGCCCCCGAGGATCGAAGTAGTCGTACTCGATCGCGTATCCCGGGCGAAGGATGTGCGCCTGCTCCAGTCCAGGCAGGCTCCGCAGCTGCCGCCAACTGGATGTCGAACGGCAGCGAGGTCGAAATGCCGTTTGGATAGACCTCATGCGTGTTCAAGCCCTCTGGCTCGAGAAAGATTTGGTGCGATGACTTGTCGGCGAAGCGGCTGATCTTGTCTTCGATGCTTGGGCAGTAGCGCGGCCCCACCCCTTCGATCACACCGGTGAACATCGGGCTGCGGTCGAAGCCCGATCGGATGATGTCGTGCGTGCGCTGGTTGGTGTGTGTGATCCAGCACGACACCTGCTGCGGGTGCTGCCGGGCGTTGCCAAGGAAGCTGAACACCGGCACGGGGTCAGAGTCACCCGGTTGTTCCATCAGGCACGTGTAGTCGATGGTGCGGCCGTCGACGCGCGGTGGCGTTCCGGTCTTCAGCCGCCCTTGGGCAAGTTGGAGTTCCTTCAGCCGCACCGACAGCGTCTGAGCCGGCGGATCGCCGGCGCGCCCGCCAGCGTAGTTCTGCAGCCCCACGTGGATGCGACCGTCGAGGAATGTTCCCGTCGTCAGAATAACGGTCTTGCTGTGAAAGCGAATACCCACTTGCGTCAAGACACCGGCTACATGGTCGCCGTGCAGAATCAGATCATCGACCGGTTGCTGAAACAAGAGCAAGTTGGACTGCGACTCCAGACGCCGGCGGATTGCCGCCTTGTAGAGCACCCGATCGGCCTGCGCGCGCGTGGCGCGCACGGCCGGGCCCTTGGAGCCGTTCAGGATCCGGAACTGGATGCCCGACTCGTCGGCAGCCGCCGCCATCGCACCACCCAGGGCATCGATCTCCTTCACGAGATGTCCCTTGCCGATGCCGCCGATCGACGGGTTGCAGCTCATCTGTCCCAAGGTCTCGATGCTGTGTGTCAGCAGCAGCGTCTGGCACCCCATCCGGGCAGCCGCCAGGGCTGCCTCGGACCCGGCGTGGCCCCCGCCCACGACAATGACATCGAATTCCTTTGGGTAGCGCATCGTGCGCATTGTAGGAAGCGTGCGCTTGCAGCGTCTGGGTTGAGGGGCCATGGCCCCAACGGCGGCGCGCCCGCGCGGCAACCGGCACGGACGATTGACTTGGCTCAATTTCACCCCTGCGAGGCACGCTAGCCTAGCCAGCGCCGAACGCTCGCCGCTCTCATCCACCTTGACTCTGATCGATCGCCTATTGCCGCTGTACCCGGTGCTCATCGAGTTGCCGGCCGATCTGCGTTCCCGGGTGTTGCGTGACGAGTCCCGGCTCTTGAATGCACCAGCGGGATCGGTGCTGTTCGACGAGGGTGCACCCTGCCAAGGCTTTCCGCTCCTATTGAGTGGCGAGATCCGCGTCGCGCGGGGCTCGCCCCAGGGTCGCGCACTGGAGTTGTACCGTGTCACACCGGGCGAACTTTGCGTGGCGTCGACGTCCTGCCTGTTCGGCCAGGCGCCGCTCGTCGCCCACGGCGTCGCAGTCAGCGCATGCGAATTGCTGGCACTGTCGCCGCACGGCTTCGAGCAGTGGGTCGAATTCGAGCCGTTTCGCCGCTTCGTGATGGGCATCTTCGCCGACCGGCTTGCCGACCTGATGTCGCTGGCCGAAGCGGTCGCTTTTCAGCGGCTCGACCAGCGGCTGGCCGCAGCCCTGCTGGGCCATGGGCCTTCGATTCAAGCCACGCACCAATCCCTTGCCGACGAGCTGGGCACCGTGCGCGAAATCGTGACCCGGCTGCTGAAGCGCTTCGAACGCTCCGGATGGGTTCAGCTGGGTCGTGAACGCATTGACCTGCTCGACGCAGCGGCGCTGCGCGCCCTGGCTGCCGGCGCTCGGTGACTCAGATCACAGACCGCGAGGCGCCGCACGAGCACATTGAGCGCACTCGCCATGTGGCGGCAAACACAGGAGCAATCATGAAACTCAATGTCGGAAGCCTGGACCGCGCGCTGCGAATCGTGGCCGGTGTGGCACTCATCGGTCTCACTGTCGCCGGGACCATCGGTGCCTGGGGCTGGATCGGCGTGGTGCCTTTGGCCACCGGGCTGGTCGGGTTCTGCCCGGTCTACCCCTTGCTCGGCATGAACACTTGCTCGATGAAGAAGGCCTGACAGCGCCCGCGCGCGGCCGCTCAATGGGGTTTGGCCTGCCAGCCGCCCGAGCCCGCGACCGTGCGCAGGTCGTGCGTCACACCGCCAGCGTCGAGCGCAATCACGCGATCCACGCTGGCGATCGTCTCAGGACGATGCGCGACGATCACACGCGTCAGCTGAAGCTGGCGCACAGCCTGATTCACCATCCGCTCGCGATCCACATCGAGCGCGCTCGTCGCCTCGTCGAGGAACAGGATCTTCGGACGCTTGTACAGCGCCCGCGCCAACAACACGCGCTGCTTCTGTCCCCCCGACAGCGCCGCACCCATGTCGCCGATCAAGGTGTGAAACCCCATCGGCAGTGCGGCGATCTCGTCGTGCACGGCTGCCAGCCGCGCGCATTCGGCCACCCAGCCCATGTCCGGGCTCGGATCGAAGAAGCTGACGTTGTCGGCGATCGAGCCCGAAAAGAGCGGCTCATCCTGCATCACGGTGCCCACCATCGCGCGCCATGATGCGGCGCCGAGATGGTCCAGCTTGCGGCCCCCGATCAACACCTCGCCCTGTTCGGGCCTCAGAATCCCGAGCATCAACTTGACCAGCGTCGTCTTGCCGCAGCCCGACGGACCGACGATCGCCACCGACTCACCCGGTTCGATGTCCAGGCTGACGTCGTGCAGCACCTCGGGCTCACTGGCCGAATAGCGAAACGTCACGCCACGCAGCTCGATCCGCGGCGCCAGCAACAAGGCCGCGGCAGACGGGTCCGCCAGCGAAACCGGCTCAGGCTCCGACAGCACGATGTCGGCCAGGCGTTCGCCTTGCAGCTTGAGCATCTTCAGCGCCGCCCACTTGTCGATCAAGGCGGCGACGCGCTGCGCGAACTGCTCCTTGTAGGCGACGAATGCGAACAGCATGCCCACCGAGAACTGGTGGTCCAGCACCAGCACCGCCCCCACCCACACCACGGCGACCCGCTCCAGGCCGAACAGCGCGCGGTTGGCCACCGCCAGGGTCACGTCGAGCCGACGCACCACGATGTCGGCGTTCATCGCATCGACAACCAGATTCATGAAGCGCGACTGGCGATCGTGCTCGGCGCTGAACAGCTTGATGGCCATCACGCCTCGCAGCGACTCCAGGAAATGGCTGGTCTTCTTCGCGTCGTGGACCAGCGCCTCTTCAGTGGCGCAGCGCATCGGCGCAAACAGCGCCCAGCGCGCCAGCGCATAGACCGCCACGGCTGCCAACACGATGCCGGTGAGCAACGGGCTGTACAGCAGCATCATGGCCAGCGTGGCAACCACCAGCAGGCCATCGAGCAGGACCTCGAGAAAGCTGGTCGTCAGCGTCTTCTGGATTTCCTGCACCGCGAAGAAGCGCGACCAGATATCGCCCATGTGGCGGCGCTCGAACCAGCCCAAGGGCAGGCGCAGCAGGTGGGCGAACACGTTGCCCAGCCACTGCAGATTGAGCGTCGCCGACAGGTGCAACACCGCCCAGGATCGAATGGCCGACGCAGCAACCTGGATCGCCACCAGCAGTGCAAACCCGATGCCCAGCGTCACCAACAGGTCGCGATCGGCGCTGACGAGTACGTCGTCCACCACCCACTGCATGAAGAACGGGCTCAACAGGACGAAGAACTCCAGCACCAGCGCCAGGGCGACGATCTGGGCCAACGATCGCTTCAACCCGGTCACCCGACCCAACAGACCCTTCAGCGTCACCTCTTGCCGTTCGCGCCGTGGCTCGAAGCCAGCCTGCGGCACCAGCTCCAACGCGGCGCCGGTGAAATGGCGCGAGAGCTCCTCAAAGCGGATGCGCCGCGCACCCCGCGCCGGATCGTGGATCAGCACATCGGCGGCGCCCACGCGCACCAGCACCACGAAATGATTGAAGTCCCAGTGCAGCACCGCGGGCAGAGGCAGCTGGTCGAGCTGGTCGGCTTCGGCCCGCACGGCACGGGGTTGCAGCTGCAGCGCGCGTGCCGTGGCGGCCAGATCGGCCAGCGTGGCGCCCTTCAGCGAGACGGCGAACCGTTGGCGCAAGGTCGGCAGATCAACATCCAGTCCGTGCGAGGCGGCCACCATCGCCAGGCAGGCCAGTCCACATTCCGTGGCTTCCTGCTGCAGGATCACCGGGGTACCAGGCCGCCCGAAACCGATCCTCAGCGCGCGCAAGGCACCCATGATTAGACCCGGCCCATCAGCCCGAGCACCGGCGCGAACAGCCACTCCACCAGTCGGCGCCGCTCAAGCATCACGTCGGCCTCGAGCTGCATGCCGGCAGCGAGCGGCTGCAACTGGCCGTAGGCCAGCACCTGCTGGCGCTCGAGCGACACCGTGATCCGGTACATCGGCTCGCCGGGCTTGCTCGCCAACGGCAACGCCGCCAGTTCACCGGCCTGCATCGGCGTGCGCGCGACCTGCTGTACCCGACCGGCTTGATGCCCGAATTTCTGATACGGGAATGCCGCCACACGCAACTGCACGGGCTGGTCAGGCCGCAGAAAACCCAGCGAGCTGGACGGCGCGTACAGGTGCGCCTGCAAGCGCGCGTCAGCCGACACCAGGCTGGCCAACGCGGTGTCTGCCGGCACGGTCTGCCCGGGCTCCGCGGCAACGCCACTCACGGTGCCATCGCGCGGTGCGCGGATCACCAGCTCGCGCACCGCGTCGCTGTCCGCCGCCTCGCGCGCCAGCGCCGCGAATTCCCGTTCCAGTTCGCCCGTGCGCGCACGCGCCTGCAACGGCAACTCGCGCCGCTGACCCGCCAGTGCGGCCGCCTCGCGCGCCAGCGCGGCGCGCTGCCGATCGAGCCCCTTGAGTTGCGCCTGGAGTCCCAGCACCTCCTCGGCCTTGGCCTGAACCTGTGCCGACGAGACGAAGTTGTCGAGGCGCAGTGCCTCCAGCCGCGCCAGCGATTGCTGGGCCAACCCGAGCCGCTGCTGCTGCAACGCCGTCTCGGCATCGACCTGTGCCATTTCGCCCGCCAGCGCCTTCACGCGGGTGTCCAGCGAGGCCTCCTGCTCCTGAAGCAACCGCTGTTGCGCTTTGAGGCTCTCGGTCAGACTGTCCTGGCGCACGCCCAGGCTGCGCTGCACCCGCTGCTGCGTGGCGCCGGCTTGTGTCTGTCGATCCAGCGACAGGACGAACAGCACGTCGCCGGCGTTGACGGATTGACCTTCGACAACGCGCCGCTCGAGCACGGTCGCGCCTTCGGGCGCCACCAGCCGCACCCAGCCACGCTCGGGCACCAGCACGCCGACCACATGGGTCTTGCGGGTGTACTCGCCCAAAACCAGCCAGGCGCCCACCGCGACGGCGGTGCCGAGCAAGAGCCAGACCAACGCCGTCAACGTCACGGGCCGCACCAGGCGCACTGTGCCCAGCCACTGCTGCCGCCGGGCATCGAGGGCTTCCGCTCGGAATAGCGAGGTCATTGCAAACCTGTCAAAACAACGCAGAACGGCCCGGATAAACCGGGCCGCCGACACACCAGCCGGAGGGGGGAAAGCGCTGGCGAGCCGAAAAAACGGTTGCCTGGCTTACCAGGTGCCTTTTGGCGAACCGTTCCGGCAATGTGCCGCCGGCCACCTGGCGCAGCTGACGCTCGTCCAGGGGCGTCGGTGCCTTGCGCGGATCCTTCTGCACGGCGCGCTGCTTGATGCCAAGAATCGACTTCAGGAATGAGGGCTTGCGTGTCTGCTGCATTTGTAGGTCTCCGTCCGGGCTGCAGCGCCGCCAATTCGGCGCATGACGGAGATTTCAGCAGCACAGTCGGCGTCTGGATACTGTCAACTCTTACAGGGTGACAGTCGGGTCGAACCCTGCCTAGGATCAAAGGCGACCCATCGTCTCACCGCCTAGTGAATCAAACCCAACCGAATCGCCTTCAGCACGGCCTGATGCTTGTTGACGCAGCCGAGCTTGCGCATCGCGTTGTTGAGATGCGAAACCGCCGTCCGTTCGCTGATGCCGAGGATCGTGCCGACTTCCCACGCGGTCTTGCCGTCCATCGTCCAGCGCAAGGACTCCAGCTCGCGCGGCGTCAGGTGCGGCGAATCGTTCGATTCGGTGCGGGGCAGCATCACGCGCATCGCGGCGTCCAGCGCGTGCACCGCGAAGAGCTGCAGATCGGCCACGATGCGTGTCAGCTCGCCGCGGTCGGCGGGCAGCGCGCGATCACGGTCGACGCCCATCTGGAAGTGCCGGCCCTCCGGCAGATGAAGCGCCATCGCGATCCCGGTGTGGTAGCCGAAGCGCGCCTGCTCCTCCCACAGGTCGCCCTGCCCGTGCGACGTATAGGTGGCTTGGTCCCAGATGATCGGCAGGCTCTGTCGTTTGCAGTGCTGCATCACCGGATCAAAGCGGCCCAGGCTCGGGTCGTGGAAGACCTCCAGGAATTCCGTGGGCGTGTTATCGATGGTGAAGAACTCGCTGCGTCCGATGCCGTGGTCGATCACCGCCATCGCGGCCACCCGGTCGAAGCCGAGCCCGCGAGCGAAGCGCACAACCTCATCCAGGAACTCCTCGCGGTTCCTGGACTGAAGCACTGATGCGTAACCGCCTTGCAGCATGTGATCAATTCAACGGTCGTACGACCGGCGAGCACGAACCTGAAAGGTCTTACAGGTGTTCATTGACCGCGAATTGCCGAACACTCGACGGCACCCCAATCCACATCGCGCACCCATGATGCAACTGCCGTCACACCCATGCCCCCCGTGGACGCTGCGCGCCTGGCCGCCGTTATTGTGGCAGGTTGACAGGCTTCGGCCACTGCACTTGCGGCATTTGGGCACACGCGTCACCAGTCCTGGCGACCCGATCAACCGACCGGCGGGGCAGACCATGTGGGCCATGCCGGCCGACGACGGCCAGGCCGGCATGGCCTGGGACTGGGTGCAGTTGTCGCGCGGCATCGTCACCATGGCCGATCCCTTGTCGGTCATCACCAACATCAGCCTCGTCAGCCCCGATGGCGACATCCTGCCACCGCTGGAGTCGCTGCGCCACCTCAACGAGATGGTGCACGCCATTGCCTGGCAAGACGAGGTCGAGCGTGTGCTGCAGGTCGGGGAGATGGCCGCGGGCTGACTCCGTCGCCGCGCTAGCGCAGCGCCGCCACGCGCAGCTGACGCGACACGTAGAGCACACAGGCGGCGGTCGCGAGCCCCGCGACCGCCAGCGGCAGCAACAGATCCACTGGGCCGAACGCTTCGCCCTTGAGCACGCGACCCATCAGCGTGACCTGCGCCAGCGCCGGCACCCAAAGGTGCCACGCCTGCTCGCCCTCCTGGTTGAAGATGCTCACCAGCGGCAGCAGCGACACCGCCAGGATGACCAGGGTGTTGTTGGCCTGCGCCTCCTTGAAGGTCTTGCAGCGGATGGCGATGGCCATCATCAGCGCCGACAGCATCGCCGCCAACGGCACCAGCAGGGCCAGGAACAACCCGGCCTCGCGCAGCCCGAACTGGAACATCGCCGCCAGCGTCTCGCTGCGCAACAGCCACTGGGCCGGCAGAAAGCTGAAGCAACTCAACACCGCGATCAGCATGCCAACGCAGGCCACCGCCCCCCACTTGCCCATGACCAGCGCGTGGCGCGAGGCCGGCGTCATCAGCAACGGTTCGAGCGACCCGCGCTCGCGCTCACCGGCCGTGGTATCCAGTGCCGCGTTCAGGGCGCCGTACAGCACCGCCATCAACACGAAGAACGGCAACATGCCGGTCAGCTGCGCCGCGCGGGCGCGGGGATCCGCGAGGTCGCGCTCCTCGACCTGTATCGCCTCCAGCGCCGCGGGCGCGACGCCCCGGTAGGTCAGGCGCAGCAACGCGACTTCCTGGTTGAAGCCGCCCAACGCCCGCGCCAGGCGCCGCAGGCTGCCATGGGCACGGCTGTTGGCACTCGAGCTGACGACCTCGACCAGCGGCCGATCGCCCGCCGCAAGCTCCGCCTCGAACGACGACGGCACGACCACCACCGCATCGCCGAACCGGCGGTCGATCAGCTGACGCTCATAGTCGGCAGGCGCCTCCTTCACCACCAGCGTCTGGCGCTCCAGGTAGTTGCGCAAGCTCGGCGCCTGTGCGATGCCGGCCACCCAGACCTCGCGCGATTCGCCGCGTGACTCGATGCCGGCGATCAGCGCCGACAGTGCGATCAGGATGATCGGTCCGATCGCCACCGACGACAGCACCACCATCAGCAGCGTGCGCCGGTCGCGCAGCGCGTCGCGCACCTCCTTGCCGAACACCGTCCAACCGGGGCTCATGCGCGGCCCGCGGCGTCGCCGGGCGCATCGAAGGCCAGGCGCACGAAGCTTTCCTCGAAATCCTGCTGGCCGGTGCGCTGCAGCAGCTCGGCCACCGTGCCTTCGGCCACCGCGCGCCCGTGCGACACCACCACGACGTGGTCGCACAGGCGTTCCACCTCCTGCATGATGTGCGTCGAGAAGACGATGCACTTGCCCTGCTCGTCGCGCAGGTTGCGCAGCGCGTCGCGCAAGGCTCGCGTGGCCAGCACATCCAGACCGTTGGTCGGCTCGTCGAGGATGATGTTCGGCGGGTCGTGCACCAGCGCGCGGGCCAGCGCCGTCTTCATGCGCTCGCCCTGGCTGAAGCCCTCGGTGCGCCGGTCGAGCAGCGCGCCCATGTCGAGCATCTGCGCCAGCGCGTCCGCCCGGCGGGCCGCCGCCGCGGGCGCCATGCCATGCAGACGGGCGTAGTAGACGATATTCTCGCGTGCCGTCAGGCGCGGGTAGAGCCCCCGCGCGTCGGACAACACACCCATGCGGGCGAGCGCCGCCTGGGGCCGCTCGGCCACGTCGATGCCGTCCACATGCACCTGCCCGGAATCGGGCGTCATCAGCGCGGCCACCAGACGCAGGCTGGTGGTCTTGCCGGCACCGTTGGGGCCGAGCAGCCCGGTGATGCAGGCATTGCGCGCCGTGAAGCTCAGACCCCGCACCGCCTCGACCACGCGCCGGTGCCGCCCGCGCCCTTGCTCGAAGCGTTTGGCCAGTTGCTGCACCTCGATCATCGCGCGGCCCCCGAGGTGGTCGCCAATGGCACGAACACCCGCGGCCGCGGCACCGCGTCCGCGCAGTCCAGCCCCAGCGCCAGCGCCAGCGCCGCACCGTCGGTTGCGGCATCGATGAACCGATAGACGCCGTCGCGCAGGCAGGGCAGCGACATCACGCCGTGCCCGCCATGGGGCACCAACACGTGCCGCGCCTTCGCGCCGAGGGCGCCGGCCACACGCCTGCCGTGCCGCGGCGGCGTGGCGGGGTCGTCGCCGCCGGACAGCACCAGGGTCGCCGCCGGCGCGGGCGGTATGGTGTAGAAGGCCGCGTCGACCGCGCCGCGCGGCCATTCGGAGCAGACCCGCTCGTACAGGCGCGCGAACGCCGTGCCGAAGTCCGCGCCGGGTACGTCCTTGCTCGCCGCGCGACGCGGCTCGTCCTCCGCGCAGACGACCGAGAAATGCAGACCGGCGTACAGGGCGCCCGCCCCGCCGGCCAGTGCGCTCGACAGCCCGACCAGCGGCGCGAACCGTCCCGCTGCCGCGTCGGCGATGGCCTGCGGCAATGCAGCCGCGAGCGCCGGCACATAGAGAACAGAGCGGACCATGCCGACCACGCCGTCGCGCGTCAGCGTCAGGCGTTCGTCGCTCCCGGTGATCGGATGCGCCAGCGCCACCTCGCGTGGCAACGATTGCAGCAACTCACGCCACTGCGCCGCCAGCTGCGGGTGCGTGGCGTGACAGGCCTTGTCGTTCGCGCACCAGTCCAGCAACCCGTTCAATGCCGCCTGGTTGTCGGTGGACGACGAAAGCGGCAGCACCATGTCGGCCGGCGCCGCGCCGTCGATGACGACCCGCCGCACCGCCGACGGGTACAGGCGCATGTACTCCAACGCCGCGCGGCTGCCGTACGACGCGCCGACCAGATTGATGCGCGGCGCCGACAGGGCCTGCCGCACGGCGTCGAGGTCGCCCATCGCGATCGTTGTGGTGTAGCGACGCAGGTCGCCATGGGGCAGTTGGGACAGCCGCACCCGGCAGCCGGCCAGGCGGCGCAGCTGCGCCGCGTCGTCGAACCGCTCGGCCAGCGGGCGCGTCGCCTCGGCCTTGTCATCGCACGACAACGGCGCGCTGCGCCCGGTGCCGCGCTGGTCGACGAACACCAGGTCGCGTCGATTCGAGAACCGCGCCATCTGCGCGGCCACCGGACCGGCCAGATCGATCGCGCTTTGCCCCGGGCCACCGGCAAAGAAGAACACTGGATCGGGCAGCTTGTTGCGGGCCAGCGCCGGCACCAGCGCAAAGTGCACGTCGATCTTCACGCCGTCCGGCTGTGCCGGATCGAGCGCCCGTTGCACCTGGCCGCACAGCGCCTCGTGCGGCACGCCTTTCAATCGACACGACTTCAGCTCGACCGCGGCAGCGGCAGTGCATGCAAAGCTCGACACGACCGCGGCAATGCCGCACCAGCGCAAGTCGACGCGCACGGCTCAGGCCAGCATCGACGCCAGTTCGCCGCTCGAGATGAGCCTGGCCAGGTCGTCCGCGCCGCCGACCAGCACCCCGCGCACGAACACCATCGGCAGTGTCGGCCAGCCGGTCCACATCTTCAGCGCGTTGCGCCGGCGCCACTGGCTCAAGTAGCTGCCGTATTCGAGGTAGTGGTAGGCCACGCCGGCCGCGTCGAGCACCTTGCGCGCCTTGCGGGGATAGGGGTTCTGCTGCATGCCCACCACCACCACGCGGTGCGCCGCGATCGCCGCCTTCACCTCCTGCACCACCGCCTCGTGGTGATGTGCCACCCGCTCGCGGATGGCCGGGTGGATCTGGGCTTCGTCGAGTATCGGTCGCGGCATCGGTTCACCTCCGGGAGCCGCAGCCTAACCGATGCGGCACGCCCGTGACGCGGTTGGCTAAACTGGTGCGCCATGAGCACCGTGCTGCGGCGTCGCCTGACCTTGTTGCTCGGCCTGTGGCCGTGGTGGCGAGCCGCCCGCGCCGAGATGTTCGACCTGCGCAGCGCACTGGCGCGCGCCCAGGCGCTTCGCGACGAGGCCGTGCGCGCCGGCGACCAGGCCTATCGGCGCCGTCGTCTGGCTCGACGGCCGCATCGTCGGCGAAGCCCCGAGCCGCGTGATCGTCAAAGGCGATGTCAACGCCCACGCCGAACGCGAGGCCTTGCGCGACGCGCAACGGCGGCTCGGCCGCGACGATTTGAGCGGCGCCCTGCTGGTGTCGAGCTCGCGGCCTTGCGCGCTGTGCGAAGCGGCTGCGGCGCGGGCACGCATCGCGCGCATGGTGCATGGCGATGGCACCGATGCCGGGCCGCCACAGTCGCGTTGAGCGCCGGGCGCTGCTGCTCGCCGCCGCGGCGGTGGCGGCGCAGCGCGCGATCGCGGCGGCCACCCCGCCGCTGGTCGAAGCCGCCGCGCGCGGCGATGCGGTCGCGGTTCGCCAGCTGCTCGACGCCGGCGCGGCCATCAACGTGCGCGACGACAGCGGCCGCAATGCCGTACTCGCGGCCACGCAAGGCGGTCATGTCGAGACGGCGCGGCTGCTGATCGGGCGCGGCGCCGACGTCAATGCGCAGGATTCGATCCACGACAGCGCCTTTCTGCTCGCCGGAGCGTCGGGCCATACCGAAATCGTGCGCCTGGCGCTGGCCGCCGGCGCCGACTTCAAGCGGGTCAACCGCTATGGCGGCACCGCCTTGATCCCGGCCTGCCATCACGGCCATGTCGAAACCGTGCGCCTGCTCGTCGCCAGCGGCCTTGATTTGAATCACGTCAACCGCCTGGGCTGGACGGCCCTGCTCGAGGCGGTGATCCTCGGCGACGGCAGCCCGCGCTACGTGCAGATCGTCGAGCTGCTGTTGCGCCACGGCGCCGACCCGAACCTCGCCGACGCGCAAGGCGGCTCGCCGTTGCAGCACGCGCAGCAGCGCGGCCAGACGGCCGTGGCCGAGCTGCTGCGACGCGCGGGCGCGCGGTGAGGGCACCGGACAGGGAATTCCCGGCGCCCTGCGCTGATATGACAACGCGCCTATGCTGGCGGGCCCCGCAACCCTCCCAGGACAACCCATGAAGCTCTACTACAGCCCCGGCGCCTGCTCGCTCAGCCCGCACATCGCGTTGCGCGAGGCCGGCCTGCCCTTCGAGCTGGTGATGGCCAGCACCAAGACCCACAAGCTCGCCGACGGCACCGACTACTACACGATCAACCCCAAGGGCTACGTGCCGCTGCTGGAGCTCGACGACGGGCAACGCCTGTCCGAAGGGCCGGCGATCGTGCAGTACATCGGCGACAAGGCGCCCGCCAGCGGCCTGGTGCCGGCGGCCGGCACGATGGCGCGCTACCGGCAGATCGAGTGGCTGAACTTCATCTCCACCGAGCTGCACAAGAGCTACTCGCCGCTGTTCAACCCGGCGATGCCCGAGGAAGGCAAGGCGGTGTACCGCGAGCGCCTGAAGGGCCGCTACCAGTACATCAACGAGCAGCTCGAAGGCAAGCAGTTCCTGACCGGCGACACCTTCACGGCCGCCGACGCCTACCTCTTCACCGTCACCAGCTGGGCCAAGCATGTCGGCGTGGACGTCACCGGCCTGGCCAACCTGCAGGCCTACATGGGACGCGTCGCGTCGCGTCCGTCGGTGCAGGCGGCGCTGAAGGCCGAAGGCCTGAGCAAATAGAGCGCCACGGCCGGCGGCGCAAGCCGCCGGTTGCACCTAGACGCTGGCCCGGGCGGCCTTGCGCAGAATGCCGTCGCAGGCCGCGCGCTGAGGATCGGCCGGGTTGAGCTTGCCGCAGACGCCATCGAGCTGCGCCTTCAGCCGCGCGATCACCGCGTCGTGGCGGCCGTCGGCGTTCCAGACGGCCAGTTTTTCGCCGATGCGCCGCAGCGACCGCACGCTGCGCCCGTCGAACGCGCCGCTGTCGGCCGCCGCCTCGCCGAACAGCTGCGCCACCGCCTGCTCCAGGCGCGCCGCATCGTTGGGTGCCAGTTCGACCAGTGCACTGACGTACGACCCGCCCCATTGCAGCCGCGTGGCCGGGCCCTCGCTGCTCGGCATAGGCCTGCTCGTACCAGCCCACCGCCTCGGCTTTGCGGCCCTGCTTGCGCGCATTGCTGCCGAGGTGGCTCATCAGGTAGTACGGCGAATGGCTCTTCGCGAGATTGGCCTTCAGCAGCGCGTCGGAATCGCCCCACAGCCCCGCCTGGCCGAGCAGGTGCGCCGCGGTGCTGATCACCGCCTGCCGCTCGTAGCCGTCGGTGATCTCCCGGTCGACCCTGCGCGCTGTGTTCGCGCACCTCCTTCAACAGCGCTGCGGCGATCTTCGGGCTGCAGCGCGCCCTTGGGCGCGTCGATGCGCGCCAGCTCCACGCGCGCCAGCAGCGCCGACAGCTGATCGCTGCGCGACAGCGTCGTGTCGGCCTGCAGCCGCCGCAAGGCCACGTCGAACTGCGCCGCCACCGACCTGGCGCACGGCGCCGCCGGCAGGGCTCAGCGCCTTGGTGATCTCGCTGGCGTAGTTCACCACCACGTCCATCTGCCGGCGCGCCACCGCCGGGTCGGCCAGCCAGCCGCGCACCCGTGCGCGCAACGCGTCGTCGGGCCTCACGCCCTTGCCGTCATCGCTGTCGGCCAGCGCCTTGAGCATCAGACGCGTCGCGGTGTCCGTCTCAGCTGGTGGGCAGGCCTGCGAAAGCTGCGCCAGCAGGCCCGGCCGTTCGGCGGCGCTGACCAGCTGCGACTCGTCGGTGTCCCACGAGTAGAACGCCAGCAGGCGCCATTCGTTGCCTGACAGCGGTTTGCCGGCGCGGGCATCGGCCAGCACGGCTTTCACCGGGCGGCCGCCCGCCAGGCCCAGCTGCAGCACCTGCATCACCTGCGGCGCGTCCACCTCGCCGGGCAGGCGGGTGATCTCCGCACCCTCGGCGCTCATCAACACCATCGTCGGATAGCCGCTCACCTTGAAGCGGGCGCCGAGCTTCTGCGCCCCCGGCAGATCGCCGTCGATGTTGACGGCGACGAAGCTCTTGCTGCGCTCGATGAAGTCCTGCCGGTTGAACAGCGTGGCCTTGAGCTGGTTGCACGGCGGACACCACTTGGCACCCCAGTACAGCAGCAGCGGCTTCTTGTCGGCGCGCGCCTGGGCGAAGGCCCGATCGATGTCGGCGTCACCCGCCGCCGGCAGCCAGGCCACGTTCGGCCCGTGCCGCCAAGGCGGCCGCCAACCCGATAGCCAGCACGATGGCCCTTGTGATCGACAGTCGGCGCATGCGTCCTCCGGCTCAGCAGCTCGCAGTGCGCCATTCTGGGGCCTGCCCGGCCCGCGCGCACGCCCCGCGATCGCGCAGGGTCTTGGCCCGCGCGCGCCGCAGCTGCCGACACAATGCGCGCCCATCGCCCCCACCTCGAAAGCCCGCATGCTGGAGCTGCTCACCGACCCACAAGCCTGGATCGCCTTCGCCACGCTGACCGCGCTCGAGCTGGTGCTCGGCATCGACAACGTGATCTTCATCTCGATCCTGGTCGACAAGCTGCCGCGCGAACAGCGCGAACTGGCGCGCCGCATCGGCCTGTTCATGGCGATGTTCATGCGCATCGGCCTGCTGCTGGTGCTGTCGTGGATCGTCGGCCTGGTGGCGCCGCTGTTCACGGTGCTCGGCCAGGCGATCTCGGGACGCGACCTGATCCTGATCGCCGGCGGCCTGTTCCTGATCTGGAAGAGCACCGGCGAGATCCACCAGTCGCTCGAAGGCGAGGAAGGCGAGGCCTCCAGCGCGGTGAAGGCCACCTTCGCCGCGGTGGTGGCTGCAGATCATGGTGGTCGACCTGGTGTTCTCGCTCGACTCGATCATCACCGCGGTCGGCATGGTCGACCAGCTGGCGGTGATGGTGGCCGCGGTGATCGTCTCGGTGGCGCTGATGATGCTGTTTGCCGGCGCCATCGGCCGCTTCGTGTCCGACCACCCGACGATCAAGATGCTGGCCCTGTCGTTCCTGGTGGTCGTGGGCGTGGTGCTGATCGCCGAAGGCTTCGACCACCACGTGCCCAAGGGTTACGTGTACTTCGCGATGGCCTTCTCGGTGGCGGTGGAGATGCTCAACATCCGCCTGCGCAAGCGCTCCGCCAGGCCGGCCCACCTGCATGCGCCCTACGCGCCGCAGAGCCCCGAGGCGGTCCGCCCGCGGCAGGACTGAGGGGCGCCATTCACGAGTTCGGCCCGCCTCGGCGAGCGCCGGCCGCGCCCAGGGCCGCGCGTGCTGGCCGTTCGCCGTGCTGACGCTGGCGCTGGGCTCGATCGGCCCACTGCTGTACCTGCTGCTGCGGCGCCCGCAGCCGGCCATGGCGGCGGACCGTCCGTCAGGTGCCTGATGGCGCGTCGGCTGGCGGCGCACCGAGCCAGCCCTGCGCCTCGTCGTCCACCGGCTCGGGCGCCGCGCGGGCCAGCGCCATCCACACCGCAAAGGGCAGCTTGAACGCCCGGGTCGGTGCCGGGCGCGCCACCTCGAGCGCACCGTCGCCGGCGAACATCACGCCGAAGGCCTGAGGGATCTCTTCGGCACGACCGATGCCTTCGCGCAGCACGTACCAGCACTGACTGCACAGCTGCCGGTAGGCCTCGCCCTTCTCCACGCGGCGCAGATCGGACAGCAGGTCGGCGCGCCGCACCTTGATCTCGTGCACCACCGGTTCGACATAGTCTTCGACCGTGGTGTGGCGGATCGAGAACACGTCGGGCATCGCCATCGCCCAGGCTGCGGCGTCGCCCTCACCGACCTTGGCGCGCAGCGACAGGCCGCGCCAGACCACGCGTCCGGCGCGCTGCATCTCGCGCGCCACGCGCGCCACCAGCACCTCATGCGCGTCACGCGCGGCCCGGTGGCCCTGCAACGTGGCGGCCAGCAGCGCAATACCGGCATCGGTGACGCGCAGCGTTTCCCGGCCGGCGCTGTCGCGCACCCGCTCGAGCATGCCCGCGGCCAGCAGCTCGACCTCGATCAGGTCCTGGCACGGCCAGCCGGCGGAACGCCAGATCTCGCGCAGGCGACGTCGATGCGCGGCGTTGAGTCCATGGCGGTCCAGCACGTCGGGTTCGAGATTTGCCGCGGCCGGCTCGGCCGCTATTCGATGACGCGGTCCGCGCGGGCCTGGATCGACACCGGCACGCTGATGCCCAGGGCCTTGGCGGTCCTGACGTTGACCACCATCTCCACTGCATTGGGCTGCTCGATCGGCATCTCGGCCGGACGCGCACCGTTGAGGATCTTGGCCACCAGCTCGGCCGCTCGGCTGTACGAAGCCGAGAAGTTCGGGCCATACGAGATCAGCCCGCCGGCCTCGGCCCACAGGTAGTTGTTGAATATCGACGGCAGCCGGTGGCGCTGCGCCAGTTCGGCGATCTGCCGGCGCGACGACACGAAGAAGCCCGAGGTCAGCGCCACCATCGCATCGGCCCGGCCGCGCACGAACACGTCGAATGCCGCGCCGAGGTCGTAGGGCGACTGGGCGAACTCGTGAACCACCAGCTCGAAACCAAGCCGGCCCGCCGCCTGCCTGGTGACGGCCAGTTGACCCGCGGTGGACACGTCGGCCAGCACGCCGACGCGACGCGCGCGCGGCAGCAGCTCCTTCAGCACCTCGAGCCGTTTGGCCGGCAGCTCCACCTGCAACTGCGACACACCGGTGATGCGCCCACCGGGTCGCGCCATGTTGGCCACATGCCCGGTGGCCACCGGGTCGTAGTCGTTGCTGACGATCACGATCGGCACGTCGCGCGTCGCCTTCTCCACCGCGCGCAGGTACAGCTCGGTGCCCGGCGCAAAGATCACGTCGCAATTCATCCGCTCCAGTTCGGCCACCGTGTGGTTCAGCCGTTCGGTGCCGACACGCGCGTCGCGGTACTCCATCGACAAATTGCGCCCCGCCACGAAGCCCAATTCGGCCAGCCGGCTGACGAAGGCGCGGTTGTAGGGCTCGCCGTCGGGTGCCGTGGTGCCGACCCAGCCAAGCCGATAGTGGCGTCCGGCCTGTTGCGCACGCGCGCTGCCCGGCAGCGCCCAGCAGGCACCGACGACCCAGAGCGCCACGCCACGTCGCGAGAAGAAGCCCGTCCTGCCGGCCACCCGCATCCCCGGCTCGACAACCCGCGCGGAGCCCGCGGCGTTGAGGGAGCGGCGCCGCGCTGTCACCAGCTCCCTCCGTGCAGCCCCGCGCGCGCGTTGCCCAGACCCGTCGCCCGACGCACCATTACCAATGCCGCGGCAGCGGCTTGTGCAGCACGATGCGCTCGCGGCTCACGGCCACGTAGCCGCCGGCCGTCAGATCCTGCAGGATGCGGTTGATCATGCTGCGCGACGCGCCCACCCGGTCGGCAATCATCTGCTGGCTCAGCGGCCCAGGCACGAAACGCACGCCGGCCTCCTCGCGCACGAGCTCGCTGAACAGCTGCGCGACGCGGCCGTACACGTCCTTCGACACCAGCCCCTGCACGCTGCGGCTGAGCGTGCGCACGCGCTGGATCAGGTGCTGGATCACGTGAAACGCGATGTCCGGGCGCTGCATCAGGATCTGCTCGAAATCCGCGCGCCCGATCATCGTCAGCCGGGCCGGCGTCAACGCGATCACCGATGCGCTGCGCACCTGGCCATCGAGCATCAGCTCGCCGAAGTACTCGCCCGGGCCGAGCAAATTGAGCTCGACTTCGCGGCCCTCGTCGTCCGACACATAGACGCGCAGCCGCCCCTGCTGGATTACGTACATCGACAAGGCCGGCTCGCCCTGGGTGACGATGACCGCACCCTTGGCGAACTGGCGCACCGGCCCCAGGCGCACCAGTTCCTCCAGCAGCCTCGGCGGCAACGTCGTGGCCGAGCGCGAGGATCCAGTCGCAAGCGGTGGAGCAGGCGAAGCTTCGTCCATCTGGCGGCATCATGCCGCAGCGACGCGCAATGGTGCAGGCCGTCTGCTCGATTCGTGGCACCAAGATGTCGCAGCCAGCGGGTAGATCTACTCGATCAAACGATCAGCGCGCAGTCGCAGCGACTGCGGCACGGCAAGGTCAATCGGCTTGGCTGTCTTCAGGTTGATCACCAGCTCGATCTTGGTCGGCCGCTCGACCGGCATATCCGCCGCCTTCGCGCCCTTCAGGATGCGGTCGACGAACGAGGCCAGGCGCACCTGGGCTTCCTGAATCACCGGCCCGTAGGTCATCAGGTTGCCCGCCTCGGCGAACTGCGGCCACGCCGAAACCGTCGGAATCCGGCTGCGCGCCGCGAATGCCGCAATGCGAGCTGCATGCACGGAAGCCACGGCGCCGGCGAAGACGAGGATCGCATCGGCACGCCACTTCGCGATCGTCTCCAGCGCCGAGTCGACTTCAGGCCCCGTGGCAACGCCGAAATACTGGTGCTCCAGACCGAGCCGCTCCGCGGCGCTCTTGGCCGCGTCGAGTTCCAGCAACTCGCCGGCATGCGCCGGCCAGCCGACGATCGCCACCCGCTTCATCTGCGGCAGCATCTGCTTCATCAGCTCGAGCCGCTTGGGCACCAGCTCGAGGGAGAAGTATGAAATCCCGGTGCGGTTGACCCCGGGGCGGGTCCAGCTTTCGACGATCTTGCCGATCACCGGGTCGGCGCTGTAGCCGAAGACGAGCGGCGGCTGCACGTGGGCTTCGATCAGCGGCCGCACCGCGGTCCCGGTGGTGACGACGATCACATCCGGCCGGCTGGCGATGATCTCCGGGATCAGTTGCTTCAGGCGCTCGGTGGACCCGTCGGCCCACCAGGGGTCGATGACCACGTTCTGGTCCTCGACCCAGCCGAGCGAGCGCATGCCGTCGCGAAAGCCGAGCCAGAACGGCGCCTCCGGGTTGGCGCGCTCCATCGTCAGCCAGGCCACCCGCGCCTTGCGTGCCGGTTGAGCGCCTACCAGCGAGACGACGCCGAGGGCGACCGCTGTAGTCATCACGAACATGTGGCGTCGATCCAAGATCAACTCCTTGCCCGGGACAAACGGCTTCGCCCCAGGTCAGCGCACGTTACTCGAACAGCCGATCGGCGCGCAACCGCAACCGCTGCGGAAAGGCTGCGCTTGGCGCCCTTGCCGTGCGTCAAACACGCACCGCGCTCACCCGCGACGTGGCCACCGGCCGCTGCAGTCCCTTCAACACCAACTCCCCAGCCGGCTCGATGGCGAACTCATCGTCGAGCGCCGCGACCACGCGCGGCGCCAACAGGATCTCGCCGCCGCGTGCCTCGCTGCACAGCCGGGCGGCCAGGTTGGTCACGGTGCCGATGGCGCCGTAGTCGATGCGCCCTTCGAAGCCGATGCCGCCGATGGTGGCAAAGCCCATCGCCACGCCGATGCCCAGCTGCAGCTCGTAGCCACGCCGCTTCCAGCCCTGCGCCAGCTGTGTGGTGCGCTGCTGCATCTGCAGCGCCATGCGCACTGCGCGCGCGGCCGCATCGGGCACGGGCACCGGATCGTTGAAGAAGACCATGATGCCGTCGCCGGTGAAGCGCTCCAGCGTGCCCTCGTGCGCGAGGATCAGCTCGCCCATCGCCGCGTGGTACTCGCGCAGCACGCCCATCACCTCCTCCGGGTCGGAAGTCTCGGTGAACGCGGTGAAGCCGCGCAGGTCGAGAAACACCACCGCGATCTCGCGCCGGTGGCTCTTCAGTGGGTCGTCGGCGCCGCCGGCGAGGATGGCCTCGGCCAGCTGGCGGCGAGAAGAAGCGCTTCAAACGCCCCACGCGTTCGAGCTGCAGCACGCCGTCGGCCACACGCTGCTCGAGTGTCTGGTTCCATTGCTGCAGCTCGGACTTCTGCGCCTGCACCTGGTCGTACAGCGTCTTGATGCGCAGCAGCGATCGCACGCGCGCCATCAGCTCGGCCTGGTTGACCGGCTTGGTGAGAAAGTCGTCGGCGCCGGCGTCCAGCCCCTTGATGCGCTCCTGCGCCGGGTCGAGCGCGGTGACCAGCACCACCGGCAGGATGGCGTGCCGGGGGTCGGCGCGGATCGCCTGGCAGACCTCGTAGCCGCTCATGCCGGGCATCATGACGTCGAGCAGCACCAGGTCGGGCGGGTCGGCGGCGAGGCGCTCGAGCGCCTCGGGGCCCGACGCCGCGGTGGACGTGCGAAAGCCCTTGGCCGTCAGCACGTCGGCCAGCAGCTTGACGTTCTTGGGCATGTCATCGACGACCAGGATGTGCGCGGTCATGATCCCGCCCCCGAGGCCCTTCGGTCCGGCCCCCCAAGGGGGCTCGAGCACCTTCGCAGCGGCCGTGCGGCGCTCACGCGCGGCCCTCCTTCAGAAAACGCTCCACCGTGGCCATGAACGGTTTCAGCGAAATCGGCTTGGTGAGGTAGGCATCGAAGCCGGAGCTGACGATCTGCTGCTGCTCGTCGGGCATCACGGAGGCCGACACGGCCAGCACCGGCACGTGATCGAGCGCCTGGTGCTCGCGGATGCGGCGCAGCGCGGTGATGCCGTCGATGTCGGGCAGCTGGATGTCCATCAGCACCAGATCGGGCTTGTGCTCGAGGGCCAGGCGCACGCCGTCCTCTCCGGTGGCGGCCTCCAGCGTCTGGTAGCCCTTGTGCTGCAGGATGTCGCGCACCAGTTTCATGTTCTTGGCGTTGTCTTCGACGATCAGGATGGTGCTGCTCATTGGATGGCCTCCAGTTCGCGCAGGGGCAGGGTCACGATGAATGTCGAGCCACGGCCCGGCTCGCTGTCCAGCCGGATGGCGCCGCCGTGCAGCTCGACGAAACGCTTGCGTCAGCGACAGCCCGAGCCCGGTGCCCTCGGACTTGCGCAGGTAGTCGCCGCTGGCCTGGCGGAACTCCTCGAACACCAGCGCCTGCTCGTCCGGCGCGATGCCCACGCCGGTGTCGGCGACGCTCACTTCGGCCATCGCCTGCGCGCCTGCGTCGGCACGGCGTGCGCGCATCGTCACGCGGCCGCCGGTGGGCGTGAACTTCACCGCGTTGGTCAGCAGGTTCACCACCACCTGCTTGACCTTGCGCGCGTCGGCCACCCATTCCTCCAGGCCGTCGCCGACCTCCAGCGACACGGTGAGGCCGTGGCGCTGCGCGCGCTCGCGCACCAGCGTCAGCGAGTTCTCGAGCAACAGCCCCAGGTCGAAGCAGCTCAGATCGAGCTCCATGCGGCCGGCCTCGATCTTCGACAGGTCGAGCACGTCGTTGATCAGGCTCAGCAGGTGCTCGCCCGAGGAGTGGATGTCCTGCAGGTACTCCATCTGCTTGTCGTTGACGTCGCCGAACATCTGCTCGATCAGCACCTCGGAGAAGCCGATGATCGCGTTCAGCGGCGTGCGCAGCTCGTGGCTCATGTTGGCCAGGAACTCGCTCTTGTGGCGGTTGGCCACCTCGAGCTGGCGGCTCTTGTCCTGGATCTCGTGGAACAGGCGCGCGTTCTGGATCGCGATCACCGCCTGGTCGGCAAAGGTCTTCAGCAGGCCGATCTCCTTGTCGGAGAACGCCGCCACCGGGGCGCGGATCACATACAGGTAGCCCACGCCCTTGCCCTCCCAGCTCATCGGCGCGAACACCTGCGTGTAGCTGCCGAGGCCGAGCCGTTCGGCCACCCGCCGTGCACGGCTGCCGGGCTCGGCGTCGCGCAGCACGTCGGCATAGTGCAGCACCTGGGCGCGTGCCATCGCGCGTGACAACGGGTCGTCACCCACCGGCGAGGGGAACATCGACTTCAGCGCCTCGCCCGCCGAGCCGCGATGCGCACCCAGCTGCAGCTGGCCATCGTCGTCGAGCAGCACGATCCCCTGCTCGGAGCTCGCGAACAGCCGGCTGCAGCTGTGCAGGATCTTCTCGAACACCGGCTGCGTGTCGGCCACCGAACTGCTGATGACCTGCAGCACCTCGGCCGTCGCGGTCTGCTGCTCCAGGGCCTCCTTCGTCTCGTTGAACAGGCGCGAGTTCTCGATCGCGATCACGGCCTGATCGGCGAACGTCTGCGCCAGGGCCACCTCCTTGTCGCTGAAGGCGCCGCTGCTGGCGCGCAGGATGGCGATGCACCCGACCCCAGCGCCCTCGCGCAGCAGCGGCACCATCAGCCCCGAACGCCAGCCGATCGAGCGCGCGAGCTCCGGCGTCAGCGGGTACTCGGCCGCCACGGCCTCGGCATCGGACACCGCGATGACCTGGGCCCTCAACACGCAGGCGCCGGAGGCGCTGCGCTCGTCGAGCGGGTACTCGCGCACGCCCTGCTCGCCACCCACCGTGCTGTTGGCAGCGATCGCCACGCGACGCAGCCGCCGGCCCTGCGGCAACAACAGGTTCACCGACAAGCCCGCGAACAGGCGCCGGCAGCTTTCGACGATGGCATCGAACACCGGCTGCGCGTTGGACACCGAGCCGCTGATCACCTGCAGGATCCCGGCGGTGGCCGTCTGCTGATCCAGCGCCTCCTTGGTTTCGTTGAACAGGCGCACGTTCTCGATCGCGATCACCGCCTGTTCGGCGAAGGTCTGCAGCAGCTCGATCTCCTCCTTCGCAAACGGGCGTGGCTCGCGGCGCCAGGTGAAGATGGTCCCGATGGCCTGGCCTTCGCGCATCATCGGCACCGCAAGGACGGCGCGGAATCCGAAGTGGCGCTGGATGCCGCGCGTATCCGGATACTCGGCGTCCAGCAGCGGAACGATATCGTCGACGTGCACCACCTGACGATCCAGAAACGCCCGCGCGTTGACGAGCGAGCGCTTGAGAAAGATCACCGTATTCGGCGTCGCATCGTGGCTCGGTTCGCGCGAGCTGCTGGCCCTCGGGCGCAGGACGCCGCCGTCCAGCAGGAAGACCGACGCGTGCATCGAATCGCACAGCACCGCCGCGCGCTCGGCCACCGCATCGAGCACCGGCTGCACGTCGGTGGGCGAGGCGCTGATCACGCGCAAGATGTCGGCGGTTGCGGTCTGTCGCGCGAGCGCCTCTTTCGTCTCGTTGACCAGGCGCACGTTCTCGATCGCGATCACCGCCTGGTCGGCGAAGGTCTGTGCCAGCGAGATCTCCTTCTCATCGAACTCGCCCGCCGCGGCGCGCAGGACGGCGAGGCAGCCGATCGCCTTGCCTTCGCGCAGCAGGGGCACGAAGAGTGCCGAGTGGTAGCCCAGCGCCAGCGCCAGGTCGTGCATGCGGGTGAAACGCTTCGCGCCCTCGACCGTGTCGGCCACGGCGATCACGGCCGAATCGAGAATGCACGCACCAGCGCCACTGCCGTGGTCGAGTGGCCAGGGCCTCATGAACCCACCCTTGCCCACCGCGGCACCGTCACTGGCGAAGGCCATGGTCTCGATCATGGTTTCCCTGGGCATCACCAGCGCAACGGCCTTGCCGGCGAACAGCCGCTGGCAGCTGGCGACGATGGCGTCGAACACCGGCTGCACGTCGGTGGGCGAGCCGCTGATCACGCGCAGGATCTCGCTGATCGCCGTCTGCTGCTCCAGCGCCTCGGTCGAGCTCGCGCGTGCGCTCCTCGACCTTGCGCTCGAGCCCCGCATACGACTCGCGCAACTGCGCCGACATGCGGTTGAACTGGTCGGCCAGCCCCTCCAGCTCGTCGCCGGTGTGGACGTCGATCTGCTGGTCGAGGTCGCCCGCGCCGATGCGCCGCGCGCCTTCGTCGAGCGTGCGGATCGGCCGCACCATGCCGCGCGCCAGCGCCGAGCGCGCCGAGCGCCGAGATCACCAGGCCGGCCAGCAGCAGCAGCCCGGTGCGCAGGATCGACGCATTGAGCTTCGCGTAGACCTCGGCCACCGGCTGCTCGACGAAGACCTTCCAGTCGAGCGACTCGATCGGCGCCACCGAGGTCAGCACCTCGGTGCCCGCCAGGTCCGTCGACAGCATCGCCGGCTCGTCGGCGGTCTTGCCTGGCGCGCGCGGCCTTCACGTGCGCCAGCTCGGACAGGTCTGGTCTTGCGCAGCACCAGGCCGATGTCGGGGTCGGCGACCAGGAAGCCGTTGCCGTCGACGACGTAGGCCTTGCCCTTGTCGCCGATCTTGATGCGCGACACGACGTCCCAGATGAACTTCAGGTTCACCTCGGCGACCGTGACCGGCCCGTTGTCGCCGCCCGAGCGCATCGCGATCGTCATGTACGGCTCGGTCTCCTTGCGGAAGTACACCGGCCCGTACCAGGGCTGCCCGCGCTTGGCGTTGCGGAACGCCGGCTCCTGCGAGCGGTCCTTGCCCGAGCCGATGACGTCCATGCCCAGCCGCGACACGGCGATCTGCTCGCGGCCCGTCGGCGTCGAGCTGCGCGATGTCGGTGACCTCCGGCGCCTGGCGCAGCAGCTTCAGGAACTCGATGCGGCGCAGCTCGACGTCGCTCGGCGTCGAGCTGCGGCAGCGAGGCGTACGGCAGCTGCTGCGAGATCTGGCGGATGTACTGCTCGATGCGCGACGCCGCGGCGATCGCCTTCTCGTGCTGCAGGCTGGCCAGCGCGGCCTTGTTCTCCTGGTACGAGAAGTAGAGGCTGATGCCGCCCGAGGCGAGCAGCGCGCACGCTGACCAGCGTCAGGATCAGCAGCAGGTACTTGCGGAACAGCCGGCCGCGGTGCAGGTCGCGTGGCGCGGCTTCCGGACGTGCGTCGGCAGCGGCCGCGTTGGCGAGCGTTGCAGGCGAGGTTTCCGCGGGATCGACGGCGCTCATGGTTGGATCATCGCGTCGATTGGGTCATTGAATCACCTCGTCGGCGCGCTGCAGCAGCCCCGGCGGTAACACCAGCCCGATCGCTTTCGCCGTCTTGAGGTTGAAGACCAGTTCGTAGGTGGTCGGCTCCTCCACCGGCAGCGAGGCCGGCTTGGCGCCCTTGAGCACACGGTCGATGAAGCTCGCGGCCCGACGCCACTGATCGTTTCGGTTGGCGCCATAGCTCGACAGCCCGCCCGCCAGCGCGTAAGGCCGCAAGGCCGAGATCGACGGCAGCTTGTTGCGAGCCAGCACGTCGCCCAGGGCCGCCGAGCTACCCAGCGTGAACAGGGGCTGCACCACGACCGCCTGCGCGCGTTCACGCGCCATCGCGGCCGCGGCCGACTCGAACTCACTGGCCTGGCTGATCAGCACCACCTGCAGCTTGACACCCAGCGCAGCCGCCGCGGAGGTCGCCTGGTCCACGAAGATCGGCGTCGCCTTGTCTTCGGTGGAGCCGAGAAAGGCCACGCGCTGCAGCCCGGGGATCATTTCGCGCAGCAATTGAATCTGCTTGGGCACCATCACGGGCAGGTTGTTGGAGACGCCGGTGATGTTGCCGCCCGGACGAGCCAGCGACGCGACGAGCCCCGTGCCCACCGGGTCGGCCACGCCGGCCAGGATGATGGGCACGGCCGGCTTGGCATCGCGCAAGGCCAGCGCGGCCGGCGTGGCCGACCCGACGATCAGGTCCAGCCCCATGCCGGCGAGCTCCACCGCATGGCGCCGGGCGACGTCGGCCTTTGTCGCCCACCGCCAATCGACAAGAATCGTCTTGCCGTCGTGGTAGCCGATCGCTGCCAGCGCTGCCTTGAATCCCGGCTGGAAATCGTCGTCCGGCACGCCGAAGCGCAACACGCCGATGCGCGGCACCTTGGCCACCGGTTGTGCGCCTGCATGCAGGGCGCCACCGGGCCCGCCCGCCATGGATGCGGCTGTCCACTGCACCAGCAAGCGACGCTTCATAGGATCACCTCGTCGGCGCGCAGCCGCAGCACTCGAGGAACGGGCAGCCCCAGAGCGGCCGCGGTCCTGGCATTGATCACCAGATCCGAGCGCGTGGGCAGCTCAAACGGCATCGTCGCCGGCTTCGCGCCGCGGAACAGTTGATCGATCTGTTCGGCCGTGCGCCGCGTCTGGCCGTCCCACGTCAAGTCATAGCTCATCAGGCCTCCGGCCATCACAAAGGCACGCGTACCGAAGAAGCTGGGCATACCGGCCTGCAGCGCAGCCTGCGCAATCGCCTCAGGCTCGATCGACGCGAGATTGAACAGGTAGACCGCTTGTGCTGCCTTCGCGTCGCGTTGCCCGATCGCTTGCCGCAGATCATGCCCTGAATCCACAAGGGCCAGCCTCGTCGCAATACCTGCGGCCACCGCCGCATCGCGCAGCGGGCGCACCGCCTCGTCGGCCTGAGACGCCAGATTCGATGGGTAGATCACTGTCAGTCTGTTGAGTTGGGGCAGCCATTCGCGCATCAGCTCCAGGCGCTTGCGGCTCAGCTCCACGTGCGCGAACGACAGTCCGGTGACGTTGCCGCCCGGCCGCGCCAAGCTCTCCGCAAGGCCGCTTCCGATAGGATCGCCAACGCCAGTGACGATCGGCACAGAAGTTGTCGCCTCACGACACGCCCGCGTAGCCGGCGTGCCGCGGGTGAGCAACACGTGGGCGCCAGATCCCGCCAGCGCACGGGCCAGCGCCCCCAACCGCTGCTCGCGCGCCTCGGCGTAGCGCCAGTCGATGTGCAAGTTCAGGCCTTCGCGCCAACCCAGGCGCAAGAGTGCTTCCACGAGTTCGTCGGCGAACCATCGCCAGACCTCAGGCCGATCGAACAGCAGCACACCTAAGCGACGCGAGCCGGCGCCGGGCTGGGCATGCACACGAGAGGCCCAAGGTGCCGCGGCCCCGACGCAGGCGACGAGGGCGTTGCGCCTCTTCATTCCACCACCCGATCCGCCCGCAGCAGCAGCGGCTGCGACAGCGTGATGCCCAGCGCCTGCGCCGTCTTGCGGTTGAGCGCGAACTCGAATAGCGTCGGCTGCTCCACCGGAATGTCGGCCGGCCGCGCGCCGCGCAGGATCTTGTCGACCACCAGCGCCGCGCGGCGGATCTGGTCGCCGAGCACGGCGCCGTAGCTGAACAGCCCCCCGGCATCCACCATCTCGCTGCGGTGCCCGATCACGGCCACGCGCTGTCCCTGCAGCAGCTCGACCAGGCGATGGCGTAGGTTGAAGCTGAGCGAAGAATTGGTCATCACCGCCTCGACCCGCTCGCGCAGCAGCATCGCCACCGCCTCGTCGAAGGCCTTGGGGTGCGTGGCCTCTCCCACCACCAGCTGCATGCCGCGGGCGGCCAGCAGCGGCGCGAGAGCATCGCGGTCTTGCTGGAGCCGAGGGTCATCGCGGTCGCCGAGCAGTCCGATGCGCCGCACGCCCGGCGCGATCTGTTGCGGCAGCTCCAGGCTCTTCGGCGCCAGCGAGTCGATCACGCTGCACAGGCCGGTGACGTTGCCGCCCGGCCGCGCGAGGCTGGCTACCAGCCCGGTGCCCACCGGGTCGGTGCCGGTGGCAAAAACGATCGGAAGGGAGGATGTGGCCGCCTTGGCCGCCACCGCCGCCGGTGCCGGCGGCGCAAAGATCAGCTCGGGTCGGCGGGCCACCAGCTCGCGCGCCAGGCGCGGCAGCTCGTGGTACAGGTCGTCGGCGTAGCTGCGGTCGTAGCGCACGGTGTTGCCCTCCACCCAGCCGAGCTGCGCCATCTGGTCGAAAAAAGGCTTCAACGTCACGCTCTCGCGCGCGGCGGTGCTCGGCGCCAGCACGCCGATGCGGCGCACCGGTTGCGCGGCCACCGGCCAGCACGTGCCGGCCAGCAGCGCCAGGGCCGCGCGCCGCGACGGGTTCATTCGATCACCTCGTCGGCGCGAACAAGCAGCGACTTCGGCACCGCAAGTCCCAGCGCGCGGGCAGTCGTCAGGTTGAGCGTCAGGCGCACCCGAGTCGGTCGCTCCACGGGCAGGTCCGCGGGCTTGGCGCCCTTGAGAATCCTGTCGATATGGTGCGCGCTCTGACGGAACAAGTCCACGTGGGTGACGCCGTAGGCTACCAAGCCGCCGGCAACGACCCACTCGCGCGCCTCGTACATCGCCGGCACCCGCGCGGCAGCGGCCCACTGAATGATGCGTGGCCGCACGGCTGTCGTAATCGTGTCGTTGAAGGCAATGAGTGCATCGCAGCCGGCACGAGAAAGGCGAACCAACGCGCCATCGACGTCTTCCACGGCTCTCAACTCGATCGGCAGCAGGATCAGTCCGCTTTGATGGGCCGCCTGTTGAACAGCCTGCAACCCGAGTGCATGCGACGCGTCGTCCGAATTCAGCAGCACGGCCATGCGGGTCGCCCCGGGTCGAAGCTCGCGCATCAGCTGCAGCCGTTTTGCACCCAACTCCGGGTTGATGGCGGTCATGCCGGTGACATTGCCGCCCGGCCACGCCAGGCTGCGGACGAACCCGGCCCCTACCGCGTCGCCGCTGGTGGCCATCACGATCGGGATCGTGCGCGTCGCGGCGATGGCCGCACGGGTCGGCGCATCGCCCGACGCGACGATCAGGTCAACCTGGCTTCGCACCAGATCCACGGCCAGTTCAGGCAGTCGCTCGGCCCTGCCCTCGGCCCAACGGTATTCAATCTCGATGGTCCGCCCTTCGACGTAGCCCAATTCGCGCAGCGCGTCGCGCAGCGCCTCGATCGGCGCGGGCATCTTCGGCTGCGGCGACGCGTTGGCCAGCAAGCCGACGCGCGGTGTCCGGCCCTGGGCATCAAGGCCAGACGCGCACAGACCGGCGAGGCCGCCCAGCACTCGCGCGCAGAGCCAGCGCCGGCGCCGATCGGCCACGTTCACTCGATCACCTCGTCGGCGCGCAGCAGCATGGCCGGCGCAATGTTCAGCCCGAGCGCACGCGCGGCTCGGCGGTTGACGATCGTCGTGAACACGCTGGGCAGCTCGATCGGCAGGTCGGCCGGCCGGGCGCCCTTGAGGATGCGATCGACGTAGCCCGCCGCGCGCGCCGCCAGCACCGGAATCGACGGACCCATCACCAGCAGCGCGCCGTCGCGCGCGTAGTGCTGGTGCGACGAGGCCACCGGCAGCCGCTCCGCCGCCGCATGACGCAAGACGCGTTCGCGCACAGCGGGGTTGGCCGCGATCTGCACGTCGTCGGCCACAAACAGGGTATCGATCCGTTGCGCCGCGGCACGTGCCAACGCCGCATCGAGGTCGGCTTCACCGGTCGCCTCGAGCCGAAGTAGCTCCGGGGCGGCCGGCCCCAGTGCCGCGGCCAGCGGTGCCGGGTAACTGCGCAGCCCCGGATTGCGCGGATTGACCAGCACGCCAATGCGCCGCAATGAAGGTACGAGATCGATCATCAGCGCCAGGCATTTCGTGTCGATCTCCGGCGACGTGAGCACGAAGCCGGTGACGTTGGTTCGCGGCCGGGCCAGGCTGCCGCCCGCCAGCTCCAGCAAGACAGCTGCTCCAGGTGGCCGTGGGCGTGGCGTCGCTCGACGACGATGGTCTTGCCCACCAAGTAACCCTGGTCGCGCAAACCTTCGGCGAAACCATCGACCTCGCCCGGCTGCGGTGGCGATCCGGGCGTCAGCAGGCCCACGCGCGGCACGCGGGCCGTGTGCTGTGCCGCCGCGATGCGCAGTGCGCCGGCGCCGACGCAGCCCACGCCCCAGACCATCGCGCGGCGCCTCATTGAATCACCTCGTCCGCACGCAGCAACAGCGACTGCGGCAAGCTGAGTCCGAGTGCCTTCGCCGCCTTCAGATTGATCACCAGGTCGAACTTGGTCGGCCGCTCCACCGGCAGATCGGCCGGGCTGGCGCCCTTGAGGATGCGATCGACGTACATCGCCACGCGCTGGTGGATGCCGGACAGGGCTGGTGCTGTAGGTCATCAGGCCGCCTTCGACCACCTGCTCGCGCCATTCGTACATCGCAGGCAGTCGGTGCGCCGCGGCCAATTTGACGATGGCCTGCCGATCGCGCACGAAATACTGGTGCGAGCCGACCACCACCGCGGCGACTCGTTCGCGCATCAGCTCGGCGAACGCCCCGGCATAGTCGTCTCCCCGCACCGCCACCACAGGCAGCTCGATGCCCAGTTCGCGCGCGGCCGCCCTCGTCTGCTGCACCTGCAGCTGAATCGATTCGTCGGCGGGCACCAGCAGGCCGATGCGCCGGGCCTGCGGCACCGCCGCGCGGAGCAGCTCGAGCCGCTTGCCGGCCAATGTGCCGTCGGGGGCGATCAGCACCCCGGTGACGTTGCCGCCCGGGCGCGACAGGCTGGCGACCAGGCCGAGCGCCACCGGGTCGAAGTTGCCGTACATGACGATCGGCACGGTCGACGTGGCACGCTTCATCGCCTGCACCGCCGGCGTACCCACCGCGACGACCAGGTCGACCTTGTCGTCGAGCAGCGCCCTGGCCAGACCGGGCAGTCGCTCGAGGTCGCCGCCGCCCCACTGTGTCACATAGGCCACGTTGCGGCCGTCGACATAGCCCAACTCGCGCAGCGCCGTCGGAATACCGGTCACCTGCGGATCGGCGGGCGACAGCGGCGGTACCCCGGGCCGCAGGATGCCGACACGAAACACGCGCTCGGCGCGTTGTGCGACGGCCATGCCGCCCGCGCCCAACCACCCGGCCGCGATGCCGACGACGACAAGGCGCCGCCGGTGGATCATTCGATCACCTCGTCCGCCCGCGCGAGCATCGATGGCGGCACCGTCAATCCCAGTGCGCGAGCCGTCTTCAGGTTGATGACCAGCTCGAACTGGGTCGGCTGCTCGACCGGCAGATCGCCCGGGTGCGCCCCGCGCAGGATCTTGTCGACATACACCGCCGAACGCTGGAACAGCGCCGGCACGCTGGCCGAGTAGGCCACCAGGCCGCCCGCGCGCGCGAACTCGGCGAACTCGTAGACCGCCGGAACGCGTTCGCGCGCGGCGAGGTCCACCACCTGCTGGCGGTGGCGCAGCGTCAGCGGGTCGGCGATCACCACCAGCGAGTCGGCACGCTCGGCGCGCAGGCGCGCGAAGGCCATCTCGAACCCGGCGGCGTCGCGCACCTCCACCGGCAGCGCCGTCATGCCCAACGCCCGCAGCGCCACCTGCGCCTCGCGCACGCGCACCTCGACGGCGCCCACCACATTCCACAGCACCGCGCAGCGCGACGCCCGCGGCACGATGCCCTTGAGAATCTGCACCGCCTTGCCGAGCAGGCCTTCGCCGAACACGCGCGACAGGCCGGTGAAGTTGCCGCCCGGGTGCGCGTAGCTCGCGACCAGGCCCGCGTCCAGCGGGTCGGCGGCACCGACGAAGACCACGGGAATCGTCTTCACGTTCGCCTTGGCCGCCATCGCGCCGAGCGTGGACGCCACCACGATCACATCGGGGCGGCGCTGCGACAGCTCGGCCAGCAGCGCGGGAAACCGCTCGGCCTGCCCTTCGGCCCAGCGCTCGTCGACCAGCAGATCCTTGCCGGGCTGGTAGCCCAGTTCGCGCATGCCCTTCAGAAAGGCATCGAGGAAGTGCCGGTTGGTCGACGACGCGCCGGCCTCGAGAAATCCGACCCGAAAGGGCGGTCGAGGCGCCTGTGCGAAGCCGGCCCCGGTGGCGCCGGCCAGCAGGATCGGCAGCACGCGCCGTCGAATCACTCGATCACCTCGTCGGCCCGCACGCGCACCGCCTGCGGGATGGCCAGCCCGATCTCGCGCGCGGTCTTCAGGTTGAGCACCAGGCGGAACTGCCGCGGCTCCTCCATCGCCATCTCGCCCGGCCGGCCGCCCTTGAGCACGCGGCCGGCGTAGTGGCCTGCGCGGCGGTAGATGTCCTCGAAGTCGGGCCCGTAGCTCATCAGCCCACCCTCGCGCGCGCCGACCTCGAGCTCGAACATCGACGGCAGCTTGTACTTCAGCGCCGCCTGCGCGTACTCGTGCTCCAGGTTGTTGCGGGTCGACAGCAGCGTGCTGGTCACGGCCTGCACCTTGGCCTCGACCAGCTTGCGAAATGCCGCATCCAGCATCTCGGGCCTGTCCACATGCACCGTCACCAGCGTCAGGCCGAGCTGCTTGGCGGCCTGCTGGGCATGGTCAACCTCCTGGGAGCAGGCGCTGCGCATCGCCTCGTCGATGACCACGCCCACGCGCTTCAGGCCCGGCACGGTTTCCATCAGCAGCTGGAAGCGTTTGACGGTGAGCTCGTTGTTCATCGTCGTCACGCCGGTCACTCGCGTGCCGGGGCGGGCCAGCGAGTTGACGAACTTGAGCTCCACCGGGTCCATGATCGTCGCGATGACGATCGGCGCCTGCTTGTCGGCGTACCAGGCGGCGGTGGCCATCGGCGTAGCCGGCGCGAAGTACAGGTCCACCTTCTCGGCGGCCAACTCCTTGGCCAGCGGCTTGAAGCGGTCGGCGTCGTTCGACGCCGAGCGGCGCAGCAAGACCAGGTTCTTGCCTTCGACGAAGCCCTCGGCGCGCAGGCCGTCGACGAACCCCCGCAGCGTGGTCTCGAAGTAGGGCCCGTGATCCTGCCAGCTCAGGTAGCCGACGCGGGCCACGCGCTCCTGCGCGGCCACGCCGGCGGCCAGGGCGATGGCTACAACAAGCGCGATGATCGATTTCATGTCGGCCTCCATGTCGCGTGGCGGACCCAGGCACGCAGGCGCACGGCCTGCGACCGGCCGGTGCCATTGAAGCACCAATCGCCGCGCGATGGCGCAGCGCCGGCGGCCGCGCAGTCAACGGCGCGCTGTTCAATATTGAACATCCGGCGCGTCGCATGCGCTGCTGTCGCAATCCTGCGCCGGCTTCTAAAGTTCGCTCACGGTCGCCAGCCGGAGCCCCCGTCCGAAGCGACCCACGCCAGGAGTACCACGATGACTGCCACCCGTCCGTCCCTTCGCGAACCTGCTTGCCCGGCCGCGTTGCTGCAGCGCGCGCTGCGTCGCATCGGCGGCGTCCTGCTGCTGCTGGTGTGCCTGGGCCTGTTGCACGAGCTGGCCGCTGCGCCGAGCCAGCACGCCAGCGCGCCGCCCACCGCCAGCGCGCCGCAGCCGGCCGATTGCGAAGGCTGAATTCAAAACCCTGAAACCTCAAGACCGCCGTCGCCGTGCCACCATCCGGGCATGACGAACACCATTCAGACCCCCCGCAAGGTCGAGCGCCTGGTGACCGGCCAGCCCACCAGCGACGGCGCCGGCGTGAAACTGACCCGCGTGCTGACGCAGGAGCTGCAGCACCGGCTCGACCCGTACCTGATGCTCGACGCGTTCGGCACCGACAACCCGGGTGACTACATCGGCGGCTTTCCCGACCATCCGCACCGTGGCTTCGAGACGGTGACCTACATGATCGCCGGCCGCATGCGGCATCGCGACTCGAGCGGCAACGAGGGCCTGCTGTCCAACGGCGGCGTGCAGTGGATGACCGCCGGCCGCGGCGTGATCCACAGCGAGATGCCCGAGCAGGAAGATGGCCGCATGGAAGGCTTTCAGCTCTGGCTCAACCTGCCGGCCAAAGACAAGATGCGCCCGGCCTGGTACCGCGACATCCCGACCGCGACGATCCCCGAGGCCAAGCTGCCGGGCGCGACGGTTCGCGTCATCGCCGGCCAGAGCCATGGCGTGACCGGCGCGATGCAGCGCGACGGCACCGAGCCGCTGTACCTCGACATCCACCTGGAGCCGGGCGCGCGCGTCGAGCAGGGCCTGCCGGCTACGCACAACGCCTTCGTCTACGTCTACCGCGGCGCGCTGACGATCGACGGCCGCGAGGTGCCGGTGCAGCGCATGGCGATCCTGGCCAACGCGCCGGGCAGCGACGGCGTGGTGCTCGTGGCCGGCGCGGCACCGACGCGCGCGTTGCTCATCGCCGGCCGGCCGCTGAACGAGCCGATCGCACAGTACGGCCCGTTCGTGATGAACTCGCGCGAGCAGCTGATGCAGGCGGTGCAGGACTATCAGCGCGGCACGCTGGCGGCCTGAGCCGGCGCCTGCGGCGCCGCGCTCTCGGCCAGCGTGGTGCCGAGCACGAAGTGAAAGCTGGCGCCTTCGCCCGGGCGCCCCTCGGCCCAGACGCGGCCGCCGTGGCGGTCGACGATGCGCTTGACGATCGACAGCCCGACGCCGTAACCCTCGTGCGCCCCACCGTGCAGGCGCAGGAACGGCTTGAACAGCCGCGCCGCGTCCTGCGGGTCGAACCCGATGCCGTTGTCGCGCACATGAAACACCGTCTGGCCCGCGATCTGCTCGGCGCCAACTTCCACGCGCGGCGCCGCGGCCTGGGCCGAGTACTTCAGCGCGTTGCCGATCAGGTTGGCGAACACCTGGCGCAGCAGCTCGGGATCGGCCAGCACTTGCGGCATCGCGGTCGTGATCACCACCGGCAGCGCCGTCTGGCCGCCCTGCAGCGACTGCAGCACCTGCGCCACCAGGCGAGCGCTGTCGACCTGGCGCAGGTGCAGCGTGGCATCGCTGGCGCGCGCCAGCGCCAGCAGCGCCTCGACCAGCGTGACCGAGTTGATCGCCTGGTGCTCGATCAGGTCGAGCAAGCGCTCAGCCTGCTGGGTATCGCCGCGGGCCAGGTGCTGGCGCGCCAGCCGCGCCACGCCGACGATGCCGCCAAGGGGGCCGCGCAGGTCGTGCGAGACGCTGCGGTTGAAACTCTCGAGCCCCTCGATGTTTTCGCGCAGCTCTTCGGTGCGCAGCGCGACCTTGTGTTCCAGCGAGTCGTTCGCCGCCAGCAGTGCCGCCTGCGCCTGCTCGCGCTCGCGCAGCGCAGCCGTGGCCTGGCGCTGCGCGCGCAGCAATCCGGTGGTCAGCAGCGTGGTGCCGAGCACCGAGAACGGCAGCACGCCGGCGCCGCTGAGCAGGTCGGGCCGGATCGAGCCGGACACGGCCATCACCACGATGGCCGGATACAGCAGCAGCGCGGCAATCACGAAACCGTGGCCGCTGTGCGGCTCACGCCGCCGCGCGCGCACGAACAGCAGCACCCAGGCGACGACATACACCGCCATCACCGCGAAGCCCACGGCGCGCGTCATCAGCTCCGCAAAACCGATGACCGCGGCCACCACCGCCACGCTCACCGACAGGGTGTTCAACCGGCGCGCCTGGCCGGGCTGCGCGCCGACATAGTCGACGATCGCCGCCGTGATCAGCACCAGGCCCGTCAGCGCAAACAGCGACACCGTCACCGGCGGCGGCGCGGTCAGCGACGCCGTTCCCATGCCGGAGGCCAAGGTGGCGTAGTAGCCGGAGTTGGCGACGAAACCCAGCGCCAGCAACCCCGCCCAGCGTTGACGCAACGCCCGCCAGACGATCGCGAACAGCATTGCCAACACCGCCTGGGACACCAGGCCGACGACGAAGAGCACTTGTGCAGTGGTCAAGACCGACGCTGGATTCTCAGAGGCTCACTCGACCTTCACGCCTTTCCAGAACGCCACCCGGCCCTTGATCTGGGCCGCAGCCTCGCTCGGCTCGGGGTAGTACCACACCGCGTCGGGGTTCATCTCGCCGTGGACCAGCAGGCTGTAGTAGTACGCCTGGCCCTTCCAGGGGCAGCTGGTGCGGTGGTTGCTGAAGGCGGTGTACTCGCGCTTCAGCGAGCTCGCGGGGAAATAGTGATTGCCTTCGACGACCACCGTGTCGTCGCTCTCGGCGACGACCACGCCGTTCCAGGTTGCCTTCATGTTGCCTCCAGGGTGCAGAGCCGTGATGGTATGCGGCTACGATGCCGCCCGCATACCCCGAGATCAAGCCGACCGCATGCCCACCAGCTACCCGCACCTGCTCGCCCCGCTGGACCTCGGCTTCACGACGCTGGCCAACCGCGTGCTGATGGGCAGCATGCACACCGGGCTGGAGGATTCGAGGAAGCACTTCCCGCGCATGGCGGCCTTCTACGCCGAGCGAGCGCGCGGCGGCGTCGGGCTGATCGTCACCGGCGGCTTTGCGCCCAACATCGAAGGTTGGGCCAAGCCGTTCGCCGGCACGCTGGCCACTGCCCGCGCGGCGTTGCGGCACCGCCAGATCACCAATGCGGTTCACGCCGAGGGCGGCAGGATCGCGCTGCAGATCCTGCACACCGGGCGTTACGGCTACCAGCCGTTCTGCGTCGCGCCGTCGCGCATCCAGAGCCCGATCTCGCCGTTCACGCCGCGCGAGCTGTCGGCGCGTGGCATCGAGCGGCAGATGCGCGCGTTCGTGCGCTGCGCCAGGCTGGCGCGCGAGGCCGGCTACGACGGCGTCGAGGTGATGGGCAGCGAGGGCTACTTCATCAACCAGTTCCTCGTCACGCACACCAACCACCGCTCGGACGACTGGGGCGGCTCGTACAAGAACCGGATGCGGCTGCCGGTGGAGATCGTCGCGCGCATCCGCGAGGCGGTGGGGCGCGACTTCATCATCATCTACCGCTTGTCGCTGCTCGACCTGATCCCCGACGGCAGCTCATGGGACGAGGTCGTGCTGCTGGCCAAGGCCGTGACGGACGCCGGCGCGACGATCCTCAACAGCGGCATCGGCTGGCATGAGGCGCGCATCCCGACGATTGCCACCAGCGTGCCGCGCGCCGCGTTCGGCTGGGTGACGCACAAGCTGCGGCGCCAGCTGCACGCCGAAGGCGTGCGCATCCCGCTGGTCACCAGCAATCGCATCAACACGCCCGAAGTCGGCGAGCAGCTGATCGCCGACGGCTGCGCCGACCTGGTGAGCCTGGCGCGGCCGTTCCTCGCCGATGCCGAGTTCGTGGTCAAGGCGCAGCGCGGGCAGGCCGACCAGATCAACACCTGCATCGCCTGCAACCAGGCCTGCCTGGACCACACCTTCGCCAACCGTATCTCGAGCTGCCTGGTCAACCCACGCGCCTGCAATGAACTGGAGCTGGTGATCCACCCGGCGCGCGCGAGTAAGCGCTTCGCCGTCGTCGGCGCCGGCCCGGCCGGGCTGGCCGCCGCCACCACGCTGGCCGAGCGCGGCCACGAGGTGCACCTGTACGAAGCGGCCGAGCGCATCGGCGGCCAGTTCAACCTGGCCAGGCGCATCCCGGGCAAGGAGGAGTTCGACGAGACGCTGCGCTACTTCGGCCGCCGCCTCGACGTCACCGGCGTGGCGCTGCACCTGGGCACGCGTGTGGAGGCATCGACACTGATCGACGCACGCTTCGACGCGGTGCTTCTGGCCACCGGCGTGACCGCGCGCGACCCGCGCATCCCCGGCCAGGACGATCCGCGCGTGCTGAGCTACGTCGACGTGCTGCTGCACGGCAAGCCGGTGGGCGAGCGCGTGGCGATCGTCGGCGCCGGCGGCATCGGCTTCGACGTGGCGGAGTATCTGAGCGTCGGCACCGACCGTGGCCACCACTCGCCGACACTCGACGCCGAGCTCTGGCGGCGCGAATGGGGCGTGGCCGATCCGCAGGCGCACCGCGGTGGCGTGGTGCGCGCGGCGCCCGAGCCGGCCGCGCGGCGGATCACGCTGCTGCAGCGCAAGGCCGGCAAGCACGGCGCGGGCCTGGGCAAGACCACCGGCTGGATCCACCGCGCGGCGCTGAAGATGAAGCAGGTCGAGATGCTGGCCGGCGTGAACTACGAGCGCATCGGCGCGCAGGACGGCGGCGTCGGCCTGTTCATCAGCTTCGGCGAACAACACCAGCACGGCACGGTGCTCGAGGTCGACACCATCGTGCTGTGCGCCGGCCAGGAGCCGCGGCGCGAACTGCAGGCGCCGCTGGTGGCGGCCGGCATGACGGTTCATCTGATCGGCGGGGCGGATGTGGCCACCGAACTCGACGCCAAGCGCGCCATCGATCAGGGCACGCGGCTCGCCGCCCATCTGTAGCGTGGCGCCCCAAACGCCACAGGGCGCCCGGTTGCGCGGGCGCCCTGTGACGGGGGGTGATGGTTCGTGACGCGTCAGGCCGACTGCGCCGTGGTCGTCTTGGCCAGCTGGGCGCCGGTGTGGCCGCTGGTGGCCAGGCTGTTCAGGCCGACCAGCGTGGCCAGCGTGACGAAAACGGCCAGGCCGAGCGAGGCGAACTGGGTGCGAAGGGTGCGGTTCATGGAGGGCTCCTGGGCTGGCATGGGGCTGTCGATGCATTGAACTCTAGGCAACGCCGGCAGGCGGCGCGAGCGCGTTGCGATCAACGCCGGCATCTCCCGGCTGAACTGCAGTTGCCGCGGATGAACCGGTCGGTTGGTCGCGACGCTGTGGCGTCCAGGGCGGCCCCACCCGTCGCTCAGGCCTGATCTCCGGGCCACACCAGCCCCTCGATCGCCAGGTCATCGGGCAGTTGGTCGACGTACTCGATCACGTCCAGGCCGTCGGCCAGGTCGAGGCTCGAATCGAGCCAGCCGCAGCGGCTGAAGTCCTCGGGCGCGGCGGCGGTTGCGGCGGGCGGCTCCATCGGCACCAGCGCCATCTCTGCCAGCGTGATGGCCAGCGGCTGCATCGGTGTGTGTGCGCGCGCGGCGCGGGGCCAGGGCAGGGCGGCGATCAGGCTGTTCATCTCGGGTCTCCTCGGTGCGTCGTCGATGGATTCATCGTCGTCTCGGCCGGTCGCCCGCGCCATCGCCCAGGAGTCGGATCGAAGAGGGCCCTCCGATGGGGGGTCCGCGTTGCCATGTCAAGATCGGCGCCATGTGTGGCCGCTACGTCGTCGCCTACGACCCCGACACGCTGGTGTCGGGCTTCAGCCTGACCCGCGTCCAGCCGTTTCCGAAGCGCTGGAACGTCGCGCCGCAGGCGATGGTGCCGGTGGTGTTCGAGACCAAGGACGGCGAGCGCGTCGGCGAGCTGATGCGCTGGGGCCTGGTGCCGCACTGGGCCAAGGACGAATCGATCGGCGCCACGCGTGGCCCCCTTGGCGCCGCAGGCGCCGTCCCCCCGAGGGGGAGCGCGTCCGCTTGGAGCGGCCCGGTGCGGCCGCTGAACAACGCGCGCGTCGAGGGCATGGCCGAGAAGCCATCGTTCCGCCAGGCCGTGCGGCGCCGCCGCTGCCTGCTGCCGGCCAGCGGCTACTACGAGTGGCAGCCGATCGCGCAGCCGGGCGGCAAACCGGTGAAGCAGCCGTGGTACATCAGCCCGGCGCCGGGCCGCCCCGAGCAGGGCGAGCAGCCCTTCGGGGGGCCGGCGCGCGGCGCCGTGGGGGCCGACAGTTCGAGGCACGCGCCCTTCTTCGCAATGGCCGGCCTGTTCGAGGCCTGGCGAGCGCCGGGCTCGGACGAGTCCGCGCCCTGGTTGCTCACCTGCTGCGTGATCACCACCGACGCGAGCCCAAAGCTCGCGCCCATCCACGACCGCATGCCGGTGATGATCGCGCCCGAGCACTGGGCGGCCTGGCTCTCGCGCGCCAACCAGGACGCCGCCACGCTGGCGCCGCTGATGCGGGGCCTGCCCGACGACGCGGTGCAGGCCTGGCCGGTGTCGCGCGCGGTCAGCCGCTCGAGCAACGAGGGCGAGGAGCTGATCGCGCCGCTGCCTCAGCTGCCGTAGCGTTCGGCCCGCGCCAGCAGCTCGGGCGTGCCGATCGCGGCATTCAGGCCCTCGAAGTCGAGCATGCGATCGCGCCACGGCGCGGTGCTGCCGTGAGCCCTGAGGCTCGCGTAGTAGCCCTGCAGCGTGTGCGCCACCGCGCGCGCCGTGCCGCCCGGAAAGATGGCGAGGCGAAAGCCGCGCGCCTGCAACTGCGCGACCGACTCCACCGGAGTCTGACCGCCCTCGACCATATTGGCCAGCAGCGGCACGCGCGCGGCGAATCGGGCGCAGACGGCGGTCATCTGCTCAGGCGTGCGCAGCGCCTCGATGAACAGCGCGTCGACACCGCAGGCCCGATACGCCTCGGCGCGGTCGAGCGCAGCGTCGAACCCCTCGATCGCCAGCGCGTCGGTGCGGGCCAGGATCAGCGTGTCGGCCGAACGCCGCGCGTCGAGCGCCGCGCGCAGCTTGCCGGCCATCTCGGCCGTCGGGATCACCGCCTTGCCGTCGAGGTGACCGCAGCGCTTCGGGAACACCTGGTCCTCGAGCTGGATCATCGCCGCGCCCGCGCGCTCGAAACCGCGCACCGTGCGCTGCACGTTGAGCGCATTGCCGAAGCCGGTGTCGGCGTCGACGATCACCGGCACGCGCACGCGCTCGGTGATGCGCGCAAGCACGTCCTCGACTTCGCTGCAGGTGGTGAGCCCGACGTCGCTGCGCGCCAGCCGCGTGTAGGCGATCGACGCGCCCGACAGGTACAGCGCCTCGAAGCCCGCCTGCTCGGCCAGCAGCGCGGTGAGGGCGTCGTAGACACCGGGCGCCAGCAGCAGCGGCTGGGACTTGAGTCGTTCGCGCAGGGTCATCATGCTTCCCTTGACAGTGATTCGGCGATGGCATCGGCGGCAATGAAGCCGCCGGCCACCGCGCTGAGCAGGCCGTTGCCCGACAGGTACCCCCACACCGCATCGCCCGACACGCCCCGCGCGGCGCCACCGGCGGCCCACAGGTTGGGCAAGGTCGAGCCATCGGGGCGCCGCACGCGGCACGACGCGTCGACGTCAAGGCCGCCCTGGGTGTGGAACAGCGCGCCGGTGACCTTCACCGCATGCCACGGCGGCGCCAGCGCGCGGTCGAAACGGCGGCCGAAGGCATCGACCGCATCGGGGCCGATGGCCCCGAGCGTGCGCGCCAGCGTGTCGCCCGCGCAGCCGATCCGCTGCGCCAGCGCGGGCGTGTCACGGGCCGAGCGCAGGGCGCCAGCGGCTTCGGCCACGCAGAAGTCGGGAAAGCTGCGGGCCACCGCGAGCACCTCGTCGTCGAACACCATCCAGGCCACGCCGCCGGGTTGCGCGAGCACCGGAACCGCGGCCTCGGAGTAGCCAAGCGACTCGTCGTGGAAGCGCTCGCCGTGCGCATTGATCTGCACACCGCCGCGCATGATCAGCGCCCACGAGATCAGTGCGCCCTGCGGCACCGCCCAGCCGCCGTGGCCCTGATAGCCGGACAAGTCCGCGAGCCCGGCACCGAGCGAACGCCCGAAGCGGATCGCGCTGCCATCATTGCCGGCGTGGCCGGCAAACGGCGCGCCGCGCATCGCCGGCAGATGCTCGGCCACCATCGCGGCGTCGCCGCCGAATCCGTTGCAGGCCAGCAGCACGCATGCGCAGTGCACGGGCTCGATCGTGCCGTCGGGTCGCTCGACCCGCAGACACTGCACGCGGCCGGACGCATCGGAGCGCAGTGCGATGACGCGGGCCTGGTACAGCACGTCGGCGCCCAGGCGCGTGGCCGCGACTTCGAGCGTCTCGACCAGCGCCGCGCCGGTGCGCTCGCGCAGCGTGTGCATGCGTCGCACCGAGTGCCCGGGATAGAGAAAACCATCGAGCAGATCGAACGCGAGCCCGTGCCGCGCCAGCAAGTCGAGCGCCGCAGCCGAAGCCCCGGTGTACGCGCGCACCAGGTGTGCCGCGGCGCGGCCCTTCGACTTGGCCGTGATGTCGGCGGCGAACGCCTCGGCGCTGTCAGCCACGCCTGCCCCTCGCTGCCAGCGCGTGGGCGCGGCGGGAATAAACCCCGACGACAGCGCGGTCGAACCCCGCGGTCGCGCGTCGCGCTCGATCAACAGGCACTCGATGCCACGCTCGCGCAACGCGATCGCCGCCGTGAGCCCGCAGGCGCCGGCGCCGACGATGGCCACCCGCACCTGGCTCGACGCCGAGGCCATGTGGATGGGCTCAGTCGGTCGGCCGGAACAGGTAGCGCCCGCGTGGCTTGCCGACGATGCGCCCGGCGTCGTAGATGCATTCGCCGCGCAGGAACGTGGTGTCCACCCGCGCCGAGAGCTCCAACCCCTCGAACGGCGTGTAGCCCTGCGTCGACGGCGAATCCTTGGCGCGGATGGTCCAGCGCTTGGCCGGGTCGACCAGCGCGATGTCGGCGTCGAACCCGATGTCGATGTCGCCCTTGCGGTTCAGGCCGAAGCGCCGCGCCGGATTCCAGCTCGTCACGCGCGCCATCTGGTGGTAGCTCATGCCGCGCCGGCTGCCTTCGCTGACCAGCGCCGGCAACAGGTACTCGGTGCCGCCGAAACCGCTCTTGGCCATCCAGATGTTGCCGAAATAGCGCTTCGGGATCTTCGTCTCGTGGCGGCAGCAGGCGTGGTCGCTCACCACCCAGTCGAGCTCGCCGGCGAGCAGCGCATCCCACAGGTACTCGACGTCCTCGCGCGGGCGGATCGGCGGGTTCACCTTGGCCAGCTCGCCGGCCGGGCTCGTGATGTCGAGCATCAGGTGGCCGATCGTCACCTCGCGGCGGAAATCGATGTGCGGGAACACCTCGGCCATCATCAGCGCCGCCTGCACCGCCTTCTTCGAGCTCAGGTGCAGCAGGTTGATGTTCGGGAGATTCGTCTCGTGCGCCAGGTAGCTGGCGATGAACACCGCCAGACCTTCGGAATGCGGCGGCCGCGACGCGTGGTAGGCCGGCAGGCCCTTCAGGCCCTTGTTCTTCGCGACCAGCTTCGTGTAGGCCGTCATGATCTCGGCGGTCTCGCAATGCAGCGACAGCGAGATCTGGCCCGCCTTGTCGGGGAACCGCTCGCGCGCGGCCTGGACGCCGCGCATCACGAACTCGAAGTGCGCGAAGTCGTAGCGCTCGTCGGGCCCGATCATCAGGAAGTCGCGCTGTGAATCGCTGGCCCCGTGCAGGCCGTGCGAGCCGTAGAACATGAAGATCTTGAAACTCGACACGCCGTGTTTCGCGACCAGCTGCGCGATCTCGTCGATGTGCGTGCGGTCCATCGGCGCGAGGTGGAAGCCGTAGTCGACGTGGAAGCGCCCCTTCGCCGCCTTCAGCACCTCGGGGTAGAAATCCATGTATGGGCCGCCCTTGTTGAGGTAGTACTGGCCGGTGCGGAAGTAGTTCAGGCTCGAGGTCACGCCGCCCATCGCGGCGGCCTGGCTTTCGCTGACGGCGTCTTCGGCCAGCGGCGAGTAGATGCCGCTGTGCATGTGCGCGTCCACCACGCCGGGAAACGCCAGCCGGCCGCGGCCATCGTGCACGGCCTTCGCGTCGCCGGGGGGCAGGCCCGGCGACACCTGCACGATCGCACCGTCGCGGATCGCGATGTCGGTCTCGTGCACCGCCTGGCCGTGCGGCCGCACGACACGCACGTTCTTGATCAGCAGGTCGTGGCGGCGTTTCGGCTCGGCGCGTTCGCTCATCCGGGTCTCCGGGGTGGCGTTCAGAGGCGGGTCGGTGGCTGCAGCCGGCGCTTGAGCTGCGGCAGCAGGCCGCCAGCGTGCACCATGTCGAGCAGGAACTCGGGAATCGGCTCGCAGGCCAGCCGCGGCGCGCGGTCGCCGAGTTCGCGCCCGGCTGCGTCGACGATGCAGCGCACCTGGCCCTGTTGCAGGTCGAACTCGATGCGCTCGTTCGCCGCGATCGCCTCGGCGTCGCGGCAGGTCAGCAGCAACAGGCCGACGTTGAACGCATTGCGAAAGAACAGGCCGCCGAACGACGGTGCGATCACCGCGGCGATCCCGAGGTGAACCAACGCCGATGCGGCCTGCTCGCGCGACGAGCCGATGCCGAAGTTGGGGCCGGCGACGATCACGTCGCCGGCGCGCACGTCGAGCGCGAACTGCGGCAGGCTCGACTCCAGGCAATGCTGCGCGATCACCTCGACGCTGTACTTCATCCATGCACCCGGCGCCAGCGTGTCGGTGTCGACATCGGCACCCAGGCGCCAGACGCGGCGCCCGGGCTGCTGCGTGGCAGCCGCCGGTGCGCGGCGTCCGCGCTGCAGCAGGCCCGATATCGGTGTCGTGGCGCTGTCCATCAACGTGCTCCTTCGGATTCACCGTCCCACAGCACCTCGCGCGGGTCGGTGATGCGCCCGCGCAGCGCCGACGCTGCCACGGTGTAGGGCGAGGCCAGGAAGACCTGCGCGCTGGTCGGGCCCATGCGGCCCTTGAAGTTGCGCGCGATCGAGGCGATCACGGTGCTGTTTTCCGGCACCGTGCCCCCGTAACCCGCGCACATGCCGCAGGCGCTCGGCAGCAATTCGGCGCCGGCTTCCTGCAGGCGGCGCAGGATGCCCTCGCGCTCAGCCGCCTCGCGATCGCGCACGCTGGCCGGCGCCACCAGCAGGCGCACGCGCTTGTCGACGTGATAACCCGCCAGCACGCGCGCCGCGGCGCGCAGGTCGTCGAGCTTGGCGCCCGTGCAGGCGCCGATGTAGGCCAGCTGCACCGCGGTGGGCTCGATGTCGTCGACGTCGCGCGCCTGGGCCGGGCTGTGCGGCAGCGCGATCTGCGGGGCCAGCGTCGAGGCGTCGAAGTTGTGGCGGATGCCGGCGGCGTCTTCATCGCTGTGCCACGGCTCGACCTCGATGTCCTGCGCACCGGCCTGCCACAACCACGAACGCGTCTCGTCGTCGGGCGCGATCAGGCCGACCTGCGCGCCGAGTTCGGCGCTCATGTTGGCCAGCGTCATGCGTTCGTTCATCGACAACGCCGACACCGCCTCGCCGCAGAACTCGACCGCCTGGTAATGGCCGCCGTTCATGCCGTAGCGGCCGATCATCGACAGCATCATGTCCTTGGCGGTCACGCCGTAGGCCAGGCGCCCGCTCCAGCGCATGAAGATGGTCTGCGGCACCCGCACCCACAACTCACCGGTGACCAGCACGCCCAGCATCTCGGTGGTGCCGATGCCGAACATGTAGCTGCCGAACGCGCCGCCGGTGGGCGAATGCGAGTCGCCGCCAACACAGAACATGCCGGGCCGGATGTGGCCGTGCTGCGGCACCACCACGTGGCAGATGCCCTGGCCGTCGTAGACGTGCGGCAACTGCTGTTCGCGCGCCCAGTCGCGCGCGATGCGCACGATGCGGCGCGACTCCTCGTCGACTTCGGGCACATAGTGATCGATCACCAGCACGACCTTGCGCTTGTCCCAGATCTCGGCGCCGAGTTCGGCCAGCATCGGCTTCAGGCGCCGCGGGCCGCTCGAATCGTGGAACATCGCCAGGTCGACCTGGCAGGTGACGATCTCGCCCGGCGCCACGGCCGGCCGGCTGCTGGCGCGTGCGATCAGCTTCTGCGCCAGCGATTGCGGTTTGACGTGGGTGGTCATTGCGGGGGGGGCGGCACAGGCGCTTGCGTCTTGCTGACCCAGACCTTGGCGTCGTGGCTGTCCACGCGCGACAGCTCCATCTGGTACTGGTAACGATCGGGACGGTACAGGCCCTGCAGCCACTGCACCGGCTGGTCGTCGACGTCGTAGATCAGCCGCTGGACCGCCAGCAGTGCCGAGCCGACTGCGACATCGAGGTGCCTGGCCACCTCGGCATCGGCCAGGCGCGCGCTGATGATCTGCGTGGCGCGGCCAATGCGCGTCCCGGCAGCCTCCATCAGCACCAGGATCGGCTGCTTGGCCAGCTCGCGCCGGCCGAACGGCGCCAGCGCCTTGGGCACATGAGTCGTGATGTGCGACAGCGGGCCGTCGCGCGTCTGCCGCACGCGCACCGCCTTCTGCACCGGCGCACCGGGTGCGAGGCGCAGCAGCTCGGCCACCGCGTCCGGACACGGCATGACTTCGACCGACACCACCTTGACCGCGGTCGTGAGCCCGATGCTGACCAAGCTTTCGAGGAAGCCGCTGAACTGCGACCCGGCCCGTTGCGCGCGCGCGCCGCGACGTCCATCGGCCGGCAGCGGCACCGTCCCGCGCCCGGGCGTGCGCTGGATCAGCCGCTCGGCGGCGAGCCGCTCGAGCGCCTTGCGCACGGTGACGCGCGCCACGCCGAACTCGCGCACCAACGCCATCTCGCCGGGCAGGCCCTGCGCGAATCGGCCCTCGTGCAATTGCTCGCGCAACACCAGGTAGACCTGGTGGTACTTGGGCACCGGCAGCGCGGGCGTCATGGTGGCGCACCGTACAAATGTCCCTTTGTTCTGTCAATAGAACAATTGCAACGGTGTGGCGCCGCAGCGTGCCCGGGGGCGGTCGCCGAGGCAAAGATGGCCCGCGATCGGCTGGCTGTTTCGGCGATCGTGCCCGGCGGCGGCCGCTACGCTGTGGTCTCATGAACCCACACCTTTCTAGACCGAGGCCGTACCGCAGTCACGTGCTGCACGCGCGCCACCGGCCGCTGGATGCGATCGAATGGGAAGAGATGCCTTCGTTGGCCGGCACGCTGCGCCGCAACGAGTTCTCCACCACCCACGGGTCGGTCTGGTCCAGCACCGAGCGCATGGAGCTCGACCGCTACCAGAGCCAGCCTGCGCCGGCCCCGGCGCCGTTCGTCGAAACGCTGTCGGGCCTGTACGTGCGTGAAATCGCGGGCGACGAGGTGTTTCGCCATTTCTTCGGCGACCCCGGCGCCAACCACTGACGGCACCGGGCCCCGCCCGGCCCCGATTGACCCCGCCGCCCGGCGGGCGCACCATCGCGCGCATTGCCCTGCGCGACGATGGACCCCTCTGCCCGCCTGACCCGACCCGCCGGTGCCCAGGTTTGGCGCGACCCCAAGCGCCTGTGGTGGCTGCTGTCGCCGCTGCTGCCGCTGATGGCCGGCCTGAACGTCGAACGCTACGCCGCCACCGGGCAGACGTTGTGGCTGTGGCTGATGCCGTTCTTCGTCTACGCGGTCATTCCGCTGCTCGACACCTGGCTCGGTGAGGACGCGGGCAATCCGCCCGAAGCCGCCGTTCCGGGTCTCGAGTCGCAGGCGTGGTATCGCGCGCTCGTCGTGCTGTTCGTGCCGTTGCAGTTTGCCGTCACGCTGCTGGGCGTCTGGGTCGCGGCCACGCAGGGCCTGTCCGCGCTCGGCTGGCTCGGCCTCGTGCTGACGATGGGCGGCATCAACGGCGTGGCCATCAACACCGCGCACGAGCTCGGCCACAAGCCCGTCGGCTGGGAACGCTGGCTCTCGCGCCTGACGCTGGCGCCGGTGGCCTACGGGCACTTCTACGTCGAGCACAACCGCGGACACCACGCCCGCGTGGCCACACCGCAGGATCCGGCGAGCGCGCGCATGGGAGAGAGTTATTGGATGTTCCTGCCGCGCAGCGTGGTCGGCGGGGCGCGCTCAGCCTGGCAGCTCGAGGCGCTGCGCCTGAATGCGCAGGGTCGCTCGGTCTTCAGCCCGCGCAACCAGAACCTGCAGGCCTGGGCGATGACGCTGGTGCTGTTCGCTGCGCTCGGCGTCGCGTTCGGCGGCAAGGCGCTGGCGTTCCTGCTGGTGCAGGCGGCGTACGGCATCTCGTTGCTCGAGGTGGTGAACTACATCGAGCACTACGGGCTGCTGCGAACGCCGGGCCCCGACGGCAGGCCGGTGCGGTGCACGCCGCAGCACTCCTGGAATTCAGCCACCTGGTGTCGAACCTGCTGCTCTACCAGCTGCAGCGGCACAGCGACCACCACGCCCACCCGGCGCGGCGCTACCAGGCGCTGCGCCACTTCGACGACAGCCCGCAACTGCCGGCCGGTTATGCGGCGATGCTGCTGCTGGCCTATGTGCCGCCACTGTGGTTCAAGGTGATGGACCGCCGCGTGCTGGCCCATTACCGCGGCGACATCGCGCGCGCCAACCTGCACCCGCCGCGGCGCGCTGCGTTGCTGGCCCGATACGGAGGACCCCGCGCATGACCGCCCGCACCCTGTCGCGACGGCGCGCGCTGGCCGCCGCGGGCGCATGGCCGCTGCTGGCGCATGCCGCATCCAGCCGCGCCGCCGGCGCGACGATGCAGACATGGCCGCTGAACACGCCGCAGCGCACCGGCATCCACGACGCCGCACCGGCGCCCGACGGCGGCGTCTGGTTCAGCGCGCAGCGCAGCGGGCATCTCGGCTGGTTCGACCCCAAGACCGGCAAGACCGAACTGATCGCGCTCGGTCCCGGCTCCTCGCCGCACGGCGTGATCCAGGGGCCCGACAAGGCCGCGTGGCTCACCGACGGCGGCCAGCAGGCCATTGCGCGCGTCGGCTGGCCCGAGCGGCAGGTGCGCCTGTTCAAGCTGCCCGACGGCACGCCCTATGCCAACCTCAACACCTGCGCCTTCGACGGCGATGGCGACCTGTGGTTCACCGGGCAGTCCGGGGTGGTCGGCAAGCTGATGCTGAAGACCGGCACCGTCACCGTCCAGGACGCGCCGCGCGGCCGCGGCCCCTACGGCATCTGCGCCACGCCGGCGGGCGACATCTGGTGGTGCTCGCTGGCCGGCAGCTTCATCGCGCAGATCGACCGCCGCAGCGGCGAGTCGCGCATCGTCGAGCCGCCCACCAAGGGACAGGGCGCGCGCCGGGTGTGGAGCGACAGCGCCGGGCGCATCTGGGTCAGCGAGTGGAACTCGGGCAACGTGTCGATGCACGACCCGCGCGCGCGAACCGCCGGCGGCCTGTGGAAGACCTGGAAACTCCCGGGTGCGAGCCCGCGCACCTATGCCGTGTACGTCGACGAGAAGGACAAGGTCTGGCTCAGCGACTTCGGCGCCAACACCGTGGTCCGCTTCGACCCGGCCAGCGAGGCATTCGAGAGCTGGCCCCATGCGCGCGAGGCCGCCAGCGTGCGCCAGATCCTCGGCCGGCCGGGCGAGGTGTGGCTGCCCGAGAGCGGCACCGAGCAGTTGTCGGTGATGCGCACCGGCTGAGCGAGGGCGGCGCTCTCAAGCAAATGTGGCTCTGCCACTTTGCTTGATCCCCGCGGGGGGCGGGCTGGGCGCAGCCCGGCCCTTGGGGCGCTCAGAACGGCTTCACGCCGATCAGCACGCCGTGCGCCCAGAAGGCGAAAACGGCCCAGGCCAGCACGCCCGCGACCACCGTCGTCAGCGTCGCCGCGGTGGTACCCGGCGGGTAGGCAACCTGCGCGGCGCGATCGCGCGCCCGCGCGGCGCGAAAGCTGAACACCGCCCACAGCAGGAAGCCGCCGAACAGCAGCACGTCGGCCGCGGTGTTGTTGGCCAGCAGGTGGGCCAGCGCCCAGACCTTGACGCCCAGCACCATCGGGTGGTGCAGCCGCGCCTTGATGCCGTTGCGCGGCACATAGGCGGCCGCGAGCAGCACGAAACTCACCAGCGTCAGCAGCGACGCCAGCGGTCGGGTCCATCCCGGCGACGTCCACAACACGCTCGGCTGCAGGCGCGCCTGGCCGTAGCCCCAGACGATCAGCACCAGGCCGAGCGCCGAGGCCAACGAGTACAGGCCCTTCCACGGCCCTTCGCCGCGCCGCGCGATGAAGCGCGTGCGCGCGCCATCGGCCACGATGCGCGCCGAATGAACGCCGAGAAACAACACCACCCCCAACAGCAATGCGCCCATGATGCTTCCGCTGGCTCCGTGGTTGCCCGTTCCCTGGCGATGGCCGCGATTGTCGTGCTGTTCGCCGTGCCCGGCTATGCTGGACGCCGCAAGGTCCAGATGCCGAGATGTCCGACACCAGCTACCGCTTCTACTGGGAGGATTTCCCCGCCGGTTCGACGCGCGACTTCGGCCCGATGGCCGTGACGCGCGAGGCGACGATCGCCTTTGCGCGGCTGTGGGATCCGCAGCCGTTTCACCTTGACGACACGGCCGCCGCGGGCACCCTGTTCGGCCGCCTCTCGGCCAGCGGGTGGCACACCTGCGCGATGGCGATGCGCATGATGTGCGACGCCTACCTGCTCGACACCGCCAGCCTGGGCAGCCCCGGCGTGGACAACCTGCGCTGGTTGAAACCCGTGCACCCTGGCGACACCTTGCACGGCCGGCTCACCGTGCTCGAAGCCCGGCCGATGAACAGCAAGCCGACGGTCGGACTGGTGCGCTCGCGCTGGGAGGTCTTCAACCAGCTCGACGAGCCCGTGCTGACGATGGAAGGCTGGGGCATGTTCCGGCGCCGACCGCCGGCAGACTGAATCAGCTCCGTCCGGCGGGGCTGCGCACGAACAACGACCACACCCGGGCCAGCGCCGCGCTGCCGTCGGCGCCCTTCACGTCGGCGAAGGCCTTCACCGCGTCGTCGCGGCGCCCGGCCATCCACAGCGCGATGCCCAGGTGCAGGCGCGCCTCGTCCGCGCGGCGCAGGCCACCCTTGGCCACGCCGGCCTCCATCATCGGCAGGCCGCGGTTCGCCTGGCCACCGGACACCCACGCGAAACCCAGGTTGACCAGTGCGTCGCCCTCGCGCGCCGAGCGCGCCGAGCCCTCGCTCTTGGCCATGTCGGCGGTGTCCTTCTCGGCCGCCTTGTCGGCACGCTCGCGCAGCTTGGTGTGGGCGTCAGCATCCTTGCCGTTGCCCAGCAGCGAGAGCGAGTAGCCGCGGTCGATCACGCGCAGCGCCTCGGCAGGGTAGCCCGCCTGGATCGCCAGCTGCGCCATCTCGACGTATTCGTCGGCGTTGCGCATCAGGTTCGCCGCCAGCCGCAGGCGGTAGACGTCGAGCCACAGCCGCTCGGCAAAGCCCGGCTGCTTGGTCGCCCGGGTGGTCAGCTCGGACCAGTACTCGGCCTTCGGGTAGGCCAGCGCCATGCGCTCCAGTGTGCGCAGGTAGCCCGCGTCATCCTTGCCCTGGATGTAGCAGCTGACCAGCAGCCGCAGCGTAACCTCGGGCGTCGCGCGCCCGGCGGCTTCGTCGGCCGCCACCCGCGGCTCGAGTTCCGCCGCTGCGCCCTTGAAGTCGTTGGCCAGGTACAGCGCCTGCGGCAGCAGTTCGCCGACGCCGGCGTCGCTGCCGCCGTCCTGCTGGTAGCGCCGGACCCAGCCCACCGAGGCCGGGTAGTCCTTCTGCTGATAGGTGAGCTTGGCCAGCAGCTCGACCAGCTGCAACTGGTCGGCGCCGGTCAGCTGGTTGGTGGCCACCACCGCGGCGAGCGACTTGATGGCCTGGTCGTAGTCGCGCAGGCTCAGCGCCACGGCGCCCCGGGCCCGCTCGATCACGGCCTGCTCGAACGGCGACAGCGCGGGCACGGCGCCCGCTTCGCGCAGCTTGGCCTCGGCAGCCTCCTTCTGCCCGGCGCGGCCGGCGTCCTGCGCCGCGTTGACGGCGTTGGCCACCTCAGGCCGGATGCTGTTGGCCGGTGCACTGGCGGCGGCCGGCGGCGCGGCCGTCTGCAGCGCTGGCCGGGGTGGCGGCCGCGGCCAAGGCGAACGCCAGCACGGCGGCGGCGAGGACGGGCAAAACGGGCGACGCAGACTTCATTTCCGGCGCTTCAGGAGTGGGGCCGACATTGTCGCTGCAGCGCCGGGCCCCTTACCATGCACACCATGCAAACCCCGGCCATCGAGATCGAAACCGGCCCCCAGCCGCGCAGCCAGCATCATCGTGCTGCACGGCCTGGGCGCCGACGGCAACGACTTCGTGCCGATCTGCGAACAGCTCGACCTCAGCTGCAGTCGGGCCCGGTGCGCTACGTGCTGCCGAACGCACCCGAGCGTCCGGTCACGATCAACGGCGGCTACGTGATGCGCGCCTGGTACGACATCCTCGGCCTGAACGGCCAGCGCGGCGAGGACGAGGCCGGCCTGCGCGAGTCGCAGGCGCTGGTCGAGGCGCTGATCGCGCGCGAAACGGCGCGTGGCGTGCCGGCCGAGCGCATCGTGCTGGCCGGCTTCTCGCAGGGCTGCGCGATGACGCTGATGACCGGGCTGCGCCATCCGCAGCGCCTGGCCGGCGCTGGCCGGCCTGTCGGGCTACCTGCCGCTGGCCGGCACCACCGCGGCCGAGCGCAGCGCCGCAGAACCAGGCGACGCCGATCTTCCTGGCCCACGGCCGCGCACGACCCGATGATCGCGCTGCCGCGCGCCGCCGCCTCGCGCGACGCGCTGCAGGCGCTGGGCTACGGCGTCGATGGCACGAATACCCGATGGAGCATTCGGTGTGCGCTCGAGGAGGTCGCACGACCTCAATCGCTTCCTGCACGACGTGCTGGCCCACTGAGCGCCAGGGCCTTTCCTTTTCCGGCGCGCGAGGCGTATGTTGTGCCTCCCATTCCGCCGCAAGGCATTGTCTTGAAGGAGTGTTCCCCATGAGCTACCTGCCCGGCAAATTCGTCTGGTTCGAGCACCTCTCGGCCGACATCCCGAAGGCGCGCAAGTTCTACGACGCGCTGTTCGGCTGGCACACCGAGTCGATGCCGATCGGTGACCAGCGCTACTCGATGATCCTCAACGGTGACGGCACCACCAGCACCGGCATCGGCGGCTATGGTGCCAGCGCGCCCGGAGCGCGGCCCAGCTGGATGAGCTACCTGTCGGTGAGCGACGTCGACTCCGCCTACAACGCCGCGCTGGCGGCCGGCGCGCGCAGCATCTCGGCGCCGATGAATTACGGCCCCGTGGGCCGCGGCGCCACGCTGGCCGACCCCACCGGCGCGGTGTTCTCGGTCTGGAAGAGCGCCGAGGGCGACGCCCCCGACGTGGCCCAGGCGCCGATCGGCTCGTGGTGCTGGAATGAGTTGTGGACCACCGACGACCGTGCGGCGCTGGCGTTCTACGAGCGGGTATTCGGCTACAGCCACGACAGCATGGACATGGGGCCCCAGGGCACCTACTACATGCTCAAGACCGGCGACGTGTCGCGCGCCGGCCTGATGCACGCGGTCGACCGCAAGGCGCCGTCGATGTGGCTGCCCTATGTGGCGGTGGCCGATTGCGACGCCACCGCGGCGCGCGCCAAGGCGCTCGGCGGCCAGGTGCTGGCGTCGCCGCAGGACATCCCCAACATCGGCCGGTTCGCGATCGCCCAGGATCCGCTGGGCGCCGCGATTGCGGTGATCAAGCTCGCCGGCTGATGTCGGCCGGTCGCGGCCGCCCAATCGGGCGGCCGCGAAGTCCTGATGTTCCTTGTCAGCCACGTGCCGCAGCCAGGCCGAGCCGGCGCAAGCGCTTACGCTTGTTAACCATTACTCCGGCGATCTACCGAGCCGCCGGCGGTAATCGCCCCCTCAGAATGGCTTGAATCCTGCGCACGCCCTGCACGATGCCGCCCAACCTGGACCGAAGCTCCCGACCCGCCGGACCCCGCAGCCGCTGGTACCCGGAATCCGACGAAGTGGGTTCCGGCTGGGCGCACGCCTCGGGCTGGGCCCAGCTGTACGGCACGCGGCGTTCGGTGTCGTGCGTCATTCCGGCCCACAACCATCTGCAGGTGTTGCGCACCTTGCTGCCCCAACTCAGCGATCTGCTGACCGAATGCGGTTACCCGTGGGAAACCATCGTCGTCGACAGCGCCAGCAGCGACGGCACCGAGCCGGTGATGCGCGCCTGGTGCGAGCTGCCCGGCTACCGCTTGCTGGTGCTCGACGATGACGTCGGCCGCGCCTCGTCGATCGTGCTCGGCCTCGAGGCCGCACGCGGCGACGCGGTGATCCTGCTCGACGCCGGTGCCCCGCACCCGCTGTCGATGATCCACGAGATGGTGCAGCGCTGGGAGGCCGGCGCGCCGGTGGTCTACGCCGCGGTCGACGCCTACTCGGGCGACAGCGTGCTGCGCGTGCCGGGCCAGGGTCGCACGCTGCAAGAGCCGTCCGCCATGGCCGGGCTGCGGCTGGCCGAAGATCAGAACGACCTGGTGCTGCTCGACAAGCTGCTGGTGCGCGAGTTGCTGAGCTGAGCGCCCGCGCAGCGCCGAAGGTGTGGCGCGGGCTTCCGACGAAACGACGCGGTGTTGGCGCGGCGCGGCCGCCGCGGTCGAGCGACGCGCATCGCGGCGTCCGGTCGAACCGCACGCCGACGGCCGCCTGGCTCAAACGTCGATGTTCGCGGCCCTCAGCGCGTTGCTCTCGATGAAGTCGCGCCGCGGCTCGACCTCGTCGCCCATCAGCATCGTGAACACGCGGTCGGCCTCGATCGCGTCCTCAATCTGCACTCGCAGCAAGCGGCGCACGGTCGGGTCCATCGTGGTCTCCCACAGCTGCTGCGGGTTCATCTCGCCCAGGCCCTTGTAGCGCTGACGGCCGACCTGCGACTCGGCCTGCGCCATCAGCCAGGCCATTGCCGCGCGGAAGTCGCCCGCCTTGTGCTCCTTGCGCCGCTCGCCGTCGCCGCGTCGGACGACGGCCTCGGCTGTGAGCAGGCCCTTGAAGGTCAGGCCCGAGCGCGCCAGCACCTCGTAGTCGGCGCCGTGCACGAAGTCCTGCGTGATGACGCTGGCCTTCACGTTGCCGTGGTGGCGGCGGCTGATGCGCAGCAGCGGCTTGTCGGTGCGCGCATCGACGTCGGTGCTGACCTCGGCATCCAGCAGCGCGGCCTTCAGCGCCGCGGCGCTGGCCTCGGCGGCGTCCGGGCTGTCCAGCTCCAGCGCCAGGCCGTCGGCGATGGTGCGCAGCGCGCCTGAGTCCATCCAGTTGCCCAGCCGCTCGATCACGTTGTTGGCCAGCACGTATTGCCGCGCGAGTTCCTCGAGCGCGCTGCCGGTGATCGGCGGCTTGCGCGCCGCCCGGCTCCACGCTGGCTTCCTGCAGCGCCACCTTGAGCATGTAGGCGTCGAGCTCGATGCCGTCCTTCAGGTACTGCTCGGCCTTGCCGAGCTTGACCTTGTACAGCGGCGGCTGCGCGATGTAGATGTGGCCACGCTCCACCAGCACCGGCATCTGGCGGTAGAAGAAGGTCAGCAGCAGCGTGCGGATGTGCGCGCCGTCGACGTCGGCGTCGGTCATCACGATGATGCGGTGGTAGCGCAGCTTGTCGATGTTGAAATCGTCGACGCCGATGCCGGTGCCCAGCGCCGTGATCAGCGTGACGATCGAGTCGCTGGACAGCAGCTTCTCGTAGCGCGCCTTCTCGACGTTGAGGATCTTGCCGCGCAGCGGCAGGATCGCCTGGAACTTGCGGTCGCGCCCCTGCTTGGCCGAGCCGCCGGCCGAATCGCCCTCGACGATGTAGATCTCGCACAGCGCGGGATCCTTCTCCTGGCAGTCGGCCAGCTTGCCCGGCAGCCCCATGCCGTCGAGCACGCCCTTGCGGCGCGTCATCTCGCGCGCCTTGCGTGCCGCCTCGCGGGCCCGCGCGGCGTCGACGATCTTGCCGCAGACGATCTTGGCGTCGAGCGGATTCTCCAGCAGCCAGTCGGTCAGCGCCTTGCTGACCACGTCCTCGACCGGGCCGCGCACCTCGCTGGACACCAGCTTGTCCTTGGTCTGGCTCGAGAACTTCGGCTCGGGCACCTTGGTGCTGACCACGCAGGCCAGGCCTTCGCGCATGTCGTCGCCGCTGACCTCGACCTTGGCCTTCTTGGCCAGCTCGTTGTCGTCGATGTACTTGTTGATCACCCGCGTCATCGCCGCGCGCAGACCGGTCAGGTGTGTGCCACCGTCGCGCTGCGGGATGTTGTTGGTGAAACAGAGCACGGCCTCGTTGTAGCCGTCGTTCCACTGCATCGCCACTTCGACGCCGATGCTGGTGTTCTGCTCGCTCACCTTGTCGCCGTCGACATGAAAGATGTTCGGGTGCAGCACCCGCTTGCCCTGATTGATGAACTCGACGAAACCCTTGACGCCGCCGACGAAGGCGAAGTTGTCTTCCTTGGCGTTGCGCTCGTCGACGAGGCGGATCTTGACCCCGTTGTTCAGAAACGAAAGCTCGCGCAGCCGCTTGGCCAGCACGTCGTAGTGGAAGTCGATGTTCTGGAAGATCTCGTCGTCGGGCAGGAAATGCACCTCGGTGCCGCGGTTCTCGGTGTCGCCCAGCACGCGCATCGGCGAGGTGTCGAAGCCGTCGCGCTGCTCGATGATGCGGTCCTGCGGCACGCCGCGCTTGAACTCCATGAAGTGCACCTTGCCCTCGCGGCGCACCGTGAGACGCAGGTTCTTCGACAGCGCGTTGACGCACGACACGCCCACGCCGTGCAGCCCCCCGGACACCTTGTAGCTGTTCTGATTGAACTTGCCGCCCGCGTGCAGCTCGGTCAGCGCGATCTCGGCGGCCGAGCGCTTGGGCTCGTGCTTGTCGTCCATCTTCACGCCGGTGGGAATGCCGCGGCCGTTGTCGATCACCGAGATCGAGTTGTCGGTGTGGATGGTGACGACGATGTCGTCGCAATAGCCGGCCAGCGCCTCGTCGATCGAGTTGTCGACCACTTCGAACACCAGGTGATGCAAGCCGGTGCCGTCGGAGGTGTCGCCGATGTACATGCCCGGGCGCTTGCGCACGGCCTCCAGGCCTTCGAGGATCTGGATCGAGCTCTCGGCGTAACCGGACTCGTCGGGCTTTCGATCAGGGCTCTGCGATTCACTCATATCTGGTTGTGCGAGGGCCCGGTACGGGGCCGGGCCATGAACTGACTGGAACCCCCGCCAAGCGGGGGCAGGGGTTGCGAAACGGACCGGCGCAGCCGATGAGGTCTAGCCGCCCGTGGCTGCTAGATCCGCATCGGCATCACGACGTACTTGAATCCGGCCTGCTCGGGCACGGTGATCAAGGCGCTCGAATTGCTGTCCTGCAACTCGAGCCGCACCATCTCCTGCGGGATGTTGGCCAGGGCATCGATCAGGTAGGTGACGTTGAAGCCGATCTCGATCGCATCGCCGGCGTAGTCGATCTCGAGCTCTTCCTTGGCTTCCTCCTGCTCGGCATTGCTCGACGCGATGCGCAGCGTGCCCGGCTCGACATTGACGCGCACGCCCTTGAACTTCTCGCTGGTCAGGATCGCCGCGCGCTGCAGGCTCGCCAGCAGCGGCACGCGGCCGGTGACGATGGCGTTCTTGTGGTTCTTCGGAATCACGCGGTTGTAGTCGGGGAACTTGCCTTCGACCAGCTTGGTCACGAACTCCATGCCGCTGAAAGCGAACTTGGCCTGGTTGCCGGCAAAGCGCATCTCGATCGGCGTGTCCTCGTCGCGCAGCAGGCGCTGCAGCTCGAGCACGGTCTTGCGCGGCAGGATCACCTCCTGCTTCGGGATGTCGGCCGAAAGCGTCGCCTGCGCCAACGCCAGACGGTGCCCGTCGGTGGCCACCAGTGTCAGCGTCTTGCCCTCGGCGACGAACAGGATGCCGTTGAGGTAGTAGCGGATGTCGTGCACCGCCATCGCGAAGTGCACCTGGTTGATCAGGTGCTTCAGCGTCTTCTGCGGCACCGAGAATGACGGTCCATAGTCGGCCGATTCGTTGACCAGCGGAAAGTCCTCGGCCGGCAGCGTCTGCAGCGTGAAGCGGCTCTTGCCCGCCTGCAGCGTGAGCTTGTTCTGCGCCCCCGACAGCGTGATCAGCTGGTCGCTCGGCAGGCTGCGCAGGATGTCGATCAACTTGCGCGCGCCCACCGTGGTGGCGTGGCTGCCACCGTCGCCGCCGAGCTCGGCACGCGTGCGCACCTGGATCTCGAGGTCGCTGGTGGTGAACTCGATCGTCGGCCCGTTCTTGCGCAGCAGCACGTTGGCCAGGATCGGCAACGTGTGCCGCCGCTCCACGATGCCCGACACCGCCTGCAACGCGCCGAGCAAAGATTCTTGCGGAGCTTTTAGAACAATCATGTCTTCCTCATTCACTTAGTCGTTCTAGTAGGCAGGGCCGCCTGCGGTGGAGAACGCTATTTTCGCCTGTCTTTTCAGTCATTTACCGCACGGCCAACTCTGTGGGCGCCGGGCCTTGAACTCGAGCACAGACAGACAACAACTTCGCCGATCGCGCCGCCCCTGTGGATGACCGACCGATTGCGTTGAAATTGTCCCCAGGGTTGTCACTTGACGGATCGCGTCCGGGCATGCTTAGCCCTTCAGCGTCTGTTCGAGCACGTGCAGCTGCTGGTTCAGCTCGGTGTTCTTGCCGCGTTCGCCGCCGATCTTGCGCACCGCATGCAACACGGTGGTGTGGTCGCGCCCGCCGAACAACTCGCCGATCTCGGGCAGGCTCTTCTGCGTCAGTTCCTTGGCCAGGTACATCGCGATCTGTCGCGGTCTGGCAATCGAGGCCGGGCGCTTTTTGCTGTACATGTCGGCGACCTTGATCTTGTAGAAGTCGGCGACCATCTTCTGGATGTTCTCGACAGAGATCTGTCGGTTCTGGATCGACAGCAGATCCTTCAGCGCCTCGCGCGCCAGGTTGATGTTGATGTCTTTCTGGCTGAACCGGCTGTAGGCCAGCACCTTGCGCAGCGCCCCCTCCAGTTCGCGCACGTTGGCGCGCACGTTCTTCGCAATGAAGAAGGCCACGTCCTCGGGCATCTCGGTGCCTTCGGCGAGCGCCTTGCGGATCAGGATCGCCACCCGCATCTCGAGTTCAGGCGCCTCGATGGCCACGGTGAGCCCGGCGTCGAAGCGGCTGGTCAACCGCTCGTCGATGTCCACCAGCCCCTTGGGGTAGGTGTCGCTGGTCATGATGATGTGCGCCTTCTTGGCCAGCAGCGCCTCGAAGGCGTTGAAGAACTCCTCCTGGGTGCGGTCCTTGCCGGCGAAGAACTGCACGTCGTCGATCAGCAGCAGGTCCAGCGAGTGGTACTTGGCCTTCAGTTCGTCGAAGGTCTTGCGTTGGTAGTTCTTCACGACGTCGCTGATGAACTGCTCGGCGTGCAGGTAGAGGATGCGGGCGTCGGGCCTGTCCTTCAGCAGCGCATTGCCCACGGCGTGGATCAGGTGGGTCTTGCCCAGGCCCACGCCGCCGTAAATGAACAGGGGGTTGTACATCACGCCCGGTGCGCCGGCGACGTGCAGCGCCGCGGTGCGCGCCATCTGGTTGGCACGCCCGGCCACCAGCGTGTCGAAGGTCAGTGCGGTGTTCAGGCGATGGCGAGAAGGCGGCGGCGCGGCGTTCATCTGCACCGCGGGTCCCAGATGTCCGTTGACGCGTTCGCCAGTTTGGACGCCGTTCAACCAGGTGGCCGCCTGCTGAGGCTGGGCAACCGGCAGCGGCCTGGACATCTGCGCCTCGCGCGGCGCCAGGCTCAGTTCGAGCCGCACCGGACGGCCGGCCAGCTCGCTGAGCACGACTTCGATGCGGCCGGCGTACTGCGAGCGGATCCAGTCGAGCTTGAAGCGGTTGGGCACGCGCAGCGACACCACCGCGCCGGCTTCACCCCGATCGCTCAGATCGCCGGGTGGCAAAGGCCGGATCCAGGTGTTGAACTGCTGTTCGGGGATTTCGGCGGCGAGGCGTTCGCAGCCCCGTTCCCAAAGATCGACGCTCATTGTGGACAAGTTGTTCTGGGAGCGGCTGGATTGTAGGTCGGTCTGATGCCGCAAGCCGCGGTTATCCACAGTTTCGGTGCCGCGGTCAATCCCCGCGCAGATGCAGGCCGCACGGTGCAAGTGTTTGACCGAAAAGGGGCTTTTTGCTCTAATGCTAGGTTTCCCGAACGCGACAGTGGCTGACACGCCACGCGGCGATTTGGCGCCGGACAAACCGGCGCTGCCGACACGCCATTCAAGGATGAACAAGACATGAAGCGCACGTACCAGCCGTCCAAAGTCCGCCGCGCTCGCACGCACGGTTTTCTCTCTCGCATGAAGTCGCGCGGCGGCCGCAGTGTGATCAATGCAAGGCGCGCCAAGGGCCGCAAGCGCCTGGCGGTCTGAACCGGCTGCGCGTTGGCATGCTGGGCCGCATCCTGCGCTCGGCCGATTTCGACCGCGCGCTGTCCACACCCGCCAGAGCCCGAAGCGCTCACTTCGCTGCACACCACGTGCCGATCGCTCCGACGCGGGCGAAATCGATCGCCCCGCGACCGGAGACCGACAAGTTGTCCACAGTCAATCCAGATCGTTGCGCACAGGCTGTGGATGAGTTGGCTCTCGGCGGGCCGGATCGCTGTTGGTTGGGCGTCACGGTGCCGAAGCGCCACGCCCGCGACGCAGCCACTCGAAACCTGATCAAACGCCAGATTCGTGCCGCGATGCGCCAACACGCGCCCCGCCTGGCGCGCGGGCTCTGGTTGGTGCGGCTGCGAATGCCGTTCGACCGCCAGCGCTTCATTTCTGCCACGTCGGGGCGGTTGCGCCACGCCGCACGACTGGAACTCGATGACCTGCTGCAACGTGCGGCGGGCTGACGGCCATCGCACAGGAACCGGCGCGATGCTCGAATCCCTCTCACGATTGCCGCAGCGCGCGCTGATGGCGTTGGTGCTGGCGTACCGCTGGACGCTCAAGCCGTGGCTCGGCAACGCCTGTCGATTCGAACCCAGCTGCTCGGCCTATGCCCTCGGTGCGCTCGACCGGCACGGCGCAATGGCGGGCGCGTATCTGGCGGCGCGGCGCATCCTGCGCTGCCACCCGTGGTGCGACGGCGGGCTCGACGCCGTGCCGGAGCACGCACCGCGCCTGTTCACCCGATTCCACGCACAAAGACGCCCATGACCGATATTCGCCGCACCCTGCTGTGGGTGGTGTTCACGATGTCCCTGGTGTTGCTGTGGGACGCCTGGAACAAGCACACCGGCGCGCCATCGATCTTTGGTGGTGCGGCGCCGCGGCCGGTTGCCGCGTCGGGCCCGGCCGGGGCCGACCGTGCGCCAGCGCGCAGCAGCGGCGCCGTGCCGAGCGCCACGAGTGCGGCCCCCATTGCACCCTCGGCCGCTGCGGTCCCGGCAGCCGGCGCTGCAGCACCGGGCGCCGCGCCGGCGGCCGAGCTGATCACGCTGACCACCGACGTGGTGCGGGCCAGCGTGGACACGCGGGGCGGCGACATCGTGCGGCTCGAGCTGTTGCAGCACCGCGATCACGTCAACCCCGGCAACAACGTGGTGCTGTTCGATCGCAGCCGCGACCGGCTGTACTACGCCCGCACCGGGCTGGCCACCGTCGACGGCGCGGCGTTTCCGAACCACGAAACACTGTTGGTGCCCAAGGCGGGCGAACGGGAGCTGAAGGCCGGCGTCGACGCGCTCGAGCTGCAGCTCGAGTCGCCCGAGATCAACGGCGTGCGCCTGCGCAAGACCTTGACGCTGCGCCGTGGCGACTACCGCATCGGCATCAAGCACGAGTTGACGAACACCGGCGCGGGCGCGGTGGCGCCGCAGCTGTACCTGCAGCTGGTGCGCGACGGCAACCCGCCGGCCGGCGAGTCGAGCTTCTACTTCACGTTCACCGGTCCGGCGATCTACACCGACGCGAAGAAGTTCGAGAAGATCGACTTCAAGGACATCGAGAAAGGCAAGGCCAGCTATCAGCCCAGCGCCGACAACGGCTGGGTCGCGATGGTTCAGCACTACTTCGCCTCGGCCTGGCTGATCGGCGCCGGCGCACGCGATTTCGTCGCCAGCAAGGTCGGCGACAACCAATACGCCGTGGCGATGATGGTCAAGCTCGGCAGCCTGGCGCCGAACTCGACACTGACCCACGAAGCCGTCCTGTTCGCCGGCCCGCAGGAGGAAAAGAAGCTCGAGGCCATGGCGCCGGGCCTGGAGCTGGTGAAGGACTACGGCGCGTTCACCATCCTGGCCAAGCCGCTGTACTGGCTGCTCGACCAGCTGTTCCGCGTGCTCGGCAACTGGGGCTGGTCGATCGTCGCGCTGGTGGTGCTGTTGAAGATCGCGTTCTACTGGCTCAACGCCAGCGCCTACCGCTCGATGGCCAAGATGAAGGCCATCAACCCCAAGGTGATGGAGATGCGCGAGCGGCTGAAGGACAAGCCACAACAGATGCAGCAGGAGATGATGCGCATCTACCGCGAGGAGAAGGTCAACCCGCTCGGCGGCTGCCTGCCGATCGTGGTGCAGATCCCGTTCTTCATCGCACTGTACTGGGTGCTGCTGTCGAGCGTGGAAATGCGCAACGCGCCATGGGTCGGCTGGATCAGCGATTTGTCGACCAAGGATCCGTTCTTCATCCTGCCGGTGCTGATGACCGCGTCGACGATGTTCCAGACCTGGTTGAACCCGACACCGCCCGATCCGATCCAGGCCAAGATGATGTGGATCATGCCGCTCGTGTTCAGCGTCATGTTCTTCGTCTTTCCCGCCGGCCTGGTGCTGTACTGGCTGACGAACAACCTGCTGTCGATTGCGCAGCAGTGGTTCATCAACCGCAAGCTCGGGGTCAACAAGTAGCCGTCTGTCGCGCGGCGCGCGGCCGTGGTGAATGCCCGTGACGCCTGCACGCTGGGCCGCGAATGCCCCATTCGGGGGGTTGGATCTCCAGCGTGTGAGGTCCATCATTGACTCAAGTCGTCGGCGCTGATTGCCGACAACACCGACAGCGAAATGGCCCGGCAAACCCGGGCCATTCTGGTCAATGCGGGGCCGACCCGGCGCAAGCCGGCTCTGGACGCGACTTGCACGATTCAAGCGGATCGTTCAGCGCTCCCCCCCGCGCCAACCGAGCGGCGCGCCATCATGGCGCGCCGCTTTTCGTTGTCTGCCAACCCCTCGTGCGTGGCCGCGACAGCGCGTCAGTGAAAATCGCTGCGATGCTGCCGCGCCTGCACGATCCGATCATCGCCGTCGCCACCGCCCCCGGGCGCAGCGCGGTGGGCATCGTGCGCGTCTCCGGGCGCGACCTGCGGCCTCTGGTGTCGGCGGTCTGCGCCCGCGCGCTGCGGCCGCGCCAGGCCACCGCGTTGGCGTTCGTCGACGCGGCCGGGGCGCCCATCGATCAGGGCCTGGCGCTGTACTTTCCTGCGCCGAAGTCCTACACCGGCGAGGACGTGCTCGAGCTGCAGGCCCACGGCGGCGCGGTGTTGCTGCAACTGCTGGTGGCGCGTTGTCTCGAAGCCGCCGCCGAAGTCCCGCCCGGCGTCAGCCAGGCACGCCTGCCCGGGCTGCGGCTGGCGGAGCCGGGCGAGTTCACCACCCGTGCGTTCCTGAACGGCAAGCTCGACCTGGCGCAGGCCGAGGCCGTGGCCGATCTGATCGACGCCAGCACCGAGGCCGCCGCGCGCTCGGCGGCGCGATCGCTGTCGGGCGCGTTCTCGCAGCAGATCGACGCGCTCGGCGAGCAGCTCGTCACGCTGCGCACCTTGGTCGAGGCCACGCTGGATTTTCCGGACGAGGAGATCGACTTCCTGCAGCGCGCCGATGCGCTGGGGCGCCTGTCGCGCATCGAGTTCGCGCTGGCCGGCGTGCTGGCGAGAGCCCGCCAGGGCGCGTTGCTGCGTGAGGGCTTGCACATCGTGCTGGCGGGTCAGCCGAACGTCGGCAAGAGCTCGCTGCTCAACGCGCTGGCCGGGGCCGAACTGGCGATCGTCACGCCGATCCCCGGCACCACGCGCGACAAGATCGGCCAGACGATCCAGATCGACGGTGTGCCGGTGCACGTGGTCGACACCGCGGGCCTGCGCCAGGCGGCCGACATTCAGGACGAGGTCGAGCGCATCGGGGTCGAGCGCAGCTGGGCCGAGATCGCCCGCGCCGACGTGGTGATCCACCTGCACGACCTGACGCGGCGCGGGCAGCCTGCTTACGAAGCCGAAGAAGCTGCGATCGAACGGCAGCTGTCCGAGGCCGGACTTGCCGTGCGCCTGCACGTGCACAACAAGAGCGATGCCACCGCGGCGCGCCCGCACGACGGGATCGTGGTGTCGGCCAAGAGCGGCGCAGGCCTCGAAGCGCTGCGTCGCGAACTGCTGCAGCAGGCGGGATGGCAAGCGTCGCCCGAAGGGGCCTACATCGCCCGCACCCGCCATGTGCAGGCCTTGCAGCGCGCTGCGGCGCATGTGGCGCAGGCGCGGGCGCAGGCAGCGCAGGGTGATGCAGCACTCGAGCTGTTCGCCGAGGAGCTGCGGCTGGCCCACCGCGCGCTGGGCGAGATCACCGGCATCTTCACCACCGACGATCTGCTCGGTGAGATCTTCGGGCGCTTCTGCATCGGCAAGTGAGCCGCCGCGGCGGCGCGCTCACACGCGCAGCAGCTTCGCCTCGGCCAGCGCCAAAGCCGCCGGCAGGCCCGACAGCACGAGCGTGTCGCCAGCGGTCAGCGGCTGATCGTCACCGGGCACCACCACCTGGCCACTGGACTGGCGCAGCGACACCACCTGCACGCCGGTCGCGTGCAGCGCCAGCTGGCGCAAGGGTTGGCCGACGCAGACCGCGGCGGCCGGCACGGTCACGCTGGTCAGGCGCGCCTGCTGCAGCTCCTGCACCGTGTCGTCGTCGGCGCCATGGAAGTAGCCGCGCAGCAGCGCATAGCGCGCGTCGCGCGCGTCGCGGGTGATGCGGATCACCCGCTGCATCGGCACGCCCACCAGGGCCAGCGCCTGCGCCGCGAGCATCAGTGAGCCCTCCACCGCCTCGGGCACGACCTCGGCGGCACCCGCGGCGCGCAGTGTCTCGAGGTCGCCGTCGTCGATGGTGCGCACGATCACCGGCACCCGCGGCGCGTGTTCGTGCACCAGCCGAAGGATCTTCAGCGCCGACGCGGTGTCGGGGTAGCTCACGACCAGCGCGCTGGCGCGCGCCAGCCCGGCGGCCATCAGGCTGCGCAGGCGCGCGGCGTCGCCGAACACCACGCTCTGGCCGGCGGCGGCGGCCTGGCGCACCCGGTCCGGGTCGAGGTCGAGCGCCATGTAGGCGATGCCTTCGCGCTCCAGCAGCCGTGCCAGGTTCTGGCCGCTGCGGCCGTAGCCGCAGATGATCACATGCGCCTCGGCGCGCATCGCCTTCCTGGCAATCGCGGTCAGTTGCACCGACTGCAGCATCCAGTCCGAGGTGGCCAGCCGCGTCACGATGCGGGTGCTGACCATCACGAGCGCAGGGGTGGCCAGCATCGACAGCACCATCGCCGCCAGCACCGGGCTCATCCAGTTGCCCACCAGCAGCTTCTGCTCGACGCCCAGCGTCAGCAGCACGAAGCCGAACTCGCCCGCCTGCGCGAGGTACAGGCCGGTGCGGATGGCCACGCCCGGCGTGGCGCCGAACAGCCGCGCCAGGCCCGCCACGAGCACCGCCTTGGCCAGCACCGGCAGCGTGGTCAGCAGCAACACCAGCAGCCACTGGTCGATCAGCGGGCGCCAGTCGAGCTTCATGCCGATGGTGATGAAGAACAGGCCGAGCAGCACGTCGTGAAACGGCCGGATGTCGGTCTCGACCTGGTGCTTGTATTCGGTCTCCGCCACCAGCATGCCGGCGACGAACGCGCCGAGCGCCAGCGACAGCCCGGCCATCTCGGTCATCCAGGCCAGGCCGAGCGTGACCAGCAGCAGGTTCAGCACGAAGAGCTCTTCACTCTTCAGGCGCGCCACCAGCGTGAGCCACCAGCGCATCGCGCGTTGTCCGCCCACCAGCAGCAGGGTCAGCAGCGCTGCGGCCTTGGCCATCGCCACCACCAGCGCCATGCCCAGGTTGCCGGCGCCCTCGGCCAATGCCGGAATCAACACCAGCAACGGCACCACGGCCAAGTCCTGGAACAACAGCACGCCCAGCACGCGGCGGCCGTGTTCGCTTTCGAGCTCGAGCCGCTCGGCCATCAGCTTGACCAGGATCGCCGTCGACGACATCGCAATCGCCGAGCCGAGCACGATCGCACCTTGCCAGCTCAGGTCCCACGCTTGGCCGAGCCAGGCAAAGGCCATCGCCAGCAAGGTATTGCCGAGCACAGCGCCGACAATCGTCAGACCCACCTGCGAGAAGCCGAGCCCAAACACCAGCGAGCGCATGCTGCGCAGCTTGGGCAGGTTGAACTCCAGCCCGATCACGAACATCAGGAACACCACGCCGAACTCGGCCAGCGCGCGGGCACCGGCCGGATCGCCGGCCAGCGACAGCGCATTGGGGCCGATCAGCACGCCCACGGCCAGGTAGCCCAGCATCGGCGGCAGCTTGAGCGAGCGGCACACCACGACGCCGAGCACGGCGGCGACGAGATACAGCAGGACGACTTCGAGTGTGGTGGCCATGACTCGCATCGGGCCCGCAGGTGCGCGGCCTAGAATGCCCGATCCTAAGCGAGCGACAACCGTCCACGTGGCCGCCCACAAGCCCTTCGACCCACCACGCGCTCTGGCGCTGGCGGTCGAGACCTTCGAGATCGAGGCGCGCGCATTGCTCGCACTCGGCGCGCGTCAGGGCGACGGCTTCACGCGCGCGGTGCAGGCGATGCTGCAGTGCCAGGGCCGCGTCGTGGTGATGGGCATGGGCAAGAGCGGGCATGTCGGCCGCAAGATCGCCGCGACGCTGGCCTCCACCGGCACGCCGGCCTTCTTCGTGCACCCGGCCGAGGCCAGCCACGGCGACCTGGGCATGGTGCAGCCGGGCGATGTGCTGCTGGCGATCTCCAACAGCGGCGAGAGCGACGAGCTGGCGGCCATCCTGCCCGCGATCCGCCGGCTTGGCGTGACCCTGGTGGCGATGACCGGCAACCCGCAGTCCACGCTGGCCGGGCACGCCGACATCGTGTTGTCGAGCGCGGTCGACCAGGAGGCCTGCCCGCTCAATCTCGCGCCGACCGCGAGCACGACCGCGCAGATGGCGCTGGGCGATGCGCTGGCGGTGGCGCTGTTGGACGCGCGCGGCTTTCGCGAAGAGGACTTCGCCCGCTCGCACCCTGGCGGCGCGCTCGGGCGCAAGCTGCTGATGCACGTGCACGACCTGATGCGCAGTGGCGACGCGGTGCCCCGCGTCGGCCCGCAGACCGCATTCACCGACATGCTGCGCGAGATGACGGGCAAGGGCCTGGGCTTCACCGCCGTCGTCGACGCGCGCGACCATGTGCTGGGCATCTTCACCGATGGCGACCTGCGCCGCCTGATCGAGCGCGGTGGCGACCTGCGCGCACTGACCGCGCAGCTGGTCATGCACCCGAAGCCCAAGCTCGTGCGTGCCGGCGCGCTGGCGGTGGACGCTGCGGGCGTGATGGAGACCCACCGCATCACCAGTGTGCTGGTGGTCGACGAGCACGACCGCCTGGTGGGCGCGCTCAACTCCAACGACCTGATGCGCGCCAAGGTGATCTGATGCAGCCGGTGCTGTCGTTCGCGCCCGAACTGCTGTTGCAGGCCCAGGGCGCACGCGCCGCCATCTTCGACGTCGATGGCGTGCTCACCGACGGCCGCCTGTTCATCGGCGAGCACGGCGAGGCATTCAAGGCCTTTCATGTGCACGACGGCCACGGCCTCAAGCTGCTGGCACAAGGTGGCATCGAGCCGCTCGTCATCAGCGGGCGCGACTCACCGGCCTTGCGTCGGCGCCTGGCCGATCTGGGGATCACGCGCTCGGCGTTGGGTGCTGGCGACAAGCTGGCCGCCGCAGAAGGTTTGCGCACGAGCTTGTCGCTGTCGTGGGCGCAGATCGCCGTGATCGGCGACGACTGGCCGGATTTGCCGCTGTTTCAACGCGCCGGGTTCGCCTGTGCCGTGGCCAACGCGCACATGGAAGTGAAGGCGGCCGCGCACCACGTGACCACGCTGCCGGGTGGGCGCGGCGCGGCGCGCGAATTCTGCGACCTGCTGCTGGTGGCCGCCGGGCGCTACGCGTCGCTGCTGCAGTGGCAGCACGGCAGTCTCGACGTGCGATGAACGCCGCCGCGGCGCCGCCGGAACTGCACCTGCCGGACTTGCCGGAGGTCGAGGTGTCGCTCGGAGCACACGCGCCGGCGCGGGCGCCCCCCGGGCTGCGGCAACGGGTGCGCGACTTCGTCGGCGCCTACCTGCCATTGTTGTTGATGGCGCTGCTGGCGCTATCGACCTGGTGGCTGGTCAAGAACACGCCGCGGCCCGAGGCGCCGCAAGAGGCCGCTGCCGTGCGGCGCGACCCTGACTACGAGATGCGCGACTTCGCGGTCACTCGGTTCGCGGCCGACGGGCGCATCAAGGTGCGCATCGAAGGCCAGGTGCTGCGGCACTACCCCGACACCGATCGCATCGAGATCGATCAGGCCAACATCCAGGCCGTGTCGGCCGATGGTCGCGTCACACAGGCGCGCGCCGCCAGGGCGCTGGCCAATGGCGACGCCAGCGAATGGCAGCTCAGCGGTGGCGCTCGGGTGGTCGCCGAAACATCGTCCGGACAGAAGATCGAGATCGAGAGCGAGTTCCTGGAGGCCTTCGTCGCCGTCGAACGTGTGCGCTCGCACCTGCCGGTCCGCATACGCCGCGCGAGTGACGAGCTGCGTGGCGGCGGGCTGGACTACGACAACCTGGCGCAGCGGCTGCAGCTGATGGGCCCGGTGCGCGCGAGTTTTGCCGCGGCCGATGGGACGAGCCGGCCGGCTCCGGCGCGGCCGACGCCATGAGTGCCGGCGCTGTCGACCCCAGCCGCGCGGCCTCGCCACTGGTGTACATCACCGGCGCATCCAGTGGTATTGGCCAGGCACTGGCGTCGCGCTTCCAGGCAGCCGGTTGGCGCCTGGCTCTGGTGGCGCGCCGTGCCGGCGAACTGCAGCAATGGACGGCCGCACAGGGGTTTTCCGACGCGGCGGCGCAGGTCTATGCGGCCGATGTGCGCGACCTCGAGTCGATCACCGCCGCGGGGCGTTCGTGCATCGAACGGCAAGGCCTGCCCGACGTGGTGATTGCGAATGCCGGCATCAGCCACGGCATCGACAGCGCGCGGCGCGAGGACCTCGAGGTCCTGCGTGCGACACTGGAGACCAACAACCTGGGGCTGGCCGCCAGCTTTCAGCCGTTCATCGCCGGCATGTGCGAGCGCGGCAGCGGCACCCTGGTCGGCATTGCCAGCGTGGCCGGCATCCGCGGCCTGCCCGGCCATGCCGCGTCCTGTTCCAGCAAGGCCGCGGTGATCAGTTACTGCGAGAGCCTGCGCGGCGAGTGCCGGCCGCACGGCGTCAAGGTGGTGACCTTGCTGCCGGGCTACGTGGATACGCCGCTGACCCGCGGCAATCCGTATTCGATGCCGTTCCTGATGTCGCCGGACGCCTTTGCCGATCGGGCCTATCGCGCCATCCGCGCGGGTACCAGCTACCGCGTCATCCCGTGGCAGATGGGCGTCGTGGCCAAGTTGATGCGCGTGCTGCCCAATGCCTGGTTCGACCGCATGATCGCTGGCCGGCCGCGCAAGCCGCGGCGCGCGGTCTGACCGCCTGCGCGGCGAAGCAAAAGGGCGCCCGAAGGCGCCCTGTGTCAAGCTGCGGATGGGCTCAGTAGCCTTGGCTGCTCCCGCCGCCACCACGCGGGCCGCGGCCGGTGCCATACGGGCTGCGACCACCACCGCCGCCGCCGGTGCCGCCACCACCACCGCCGTAGCCGCCGCCACCGCCGCTGCGGCCACCACCACCGCCGCCGCCGCCGTAGCCGCCACCACCACCATAGCCGCCACCACCGCCGCTGCGACCACCACCGCCGCCGCCGCCGAAGCCACCCGGGCGCTCTTCGCGCGGACGGGCCTCATTGACGACCACCGCGCGACCGTCGATCTGTTGCCCGTTCATGCCATTGATGGCCGCCTGCGCTTCCGCGGAAGACGACATCTCGACAAAACCAAAGCCCTTGGATCGTCCGGTCTCGCGGTCCATCATCACTTTGGCGGAGGTGACGGATCCGAATTGCGCAAACGCGGCCTGCAGCGACTCGTCTCGCACGGAGTACGCGAGATTGCCGACATAAAGCTTGTTTCCCATCGGGGGAAGCTCCTTCTCAATACAAACAATCCATGTGGAGCTTCAACCCAGCGTGAACCGATCAAGCAAAGGCGCCGCCTCCAGACAAGGGCCGTGGACACGCATGTGCCCGCGCGAATTATCAGCGTAAGTCCCAGGCACTGCCAACAGTATGGCTTGGTGCAAACCCGCAGCCCCCCAAACATCGCTTTTGCCGTGCAATAGCGCGCACCATGTGTTGCCGGATTGCACACGTGGCCCACCCACGCGCCGGGCCATTCGATGCCACACCAACCCGCAGAAGCACCAACCTACGACTACATCGTGGTGGGCGCTGGCACCGCCGGCTGTCTGCTCGCCAACCGGCTGAGCGCCGACCCCGGCAAACGGGTGCTGCTGATCGAGGCCGGAGGCAACGACAACTACCTGTGGATCCACATCCCGGTGGGCTACCTGTACTGCATCGGCAATCCGCGCACCGACTGGCTCTACCGCACCGAACCCGACGCGGGCCTGAACGGCCGCCAGCTGCGCTACCCGCGCGGCAAGGTGCTTGGCGGATGTTCGAGCATCAACGGCATGATCTACATGCGGGGCCAGAGCCGTGACTACGATCTGTGGGCCGACCTGGTCGGTGACGCGGCCTGGCGGTGGGTCGAGTGCCTGCCGCATTTCCTGCGCCACGAAGACCACTGGCGCGGCGCCGACGAGGCCCATGCCGCGCCCGGATTCGACGCCACCGGCGCACGCCCGGGCGGCGAGTGGCGCGTCGAGCGCCAGCGGCTGTCGTGGGAGATCCTCGACGCCTTTGCAGCCGCCGCACAGGAGGCCGGCATCCCTGCGCAACCGGACTTCAATCGCGGCCACAACGAAGGCGTGGGCTACTTCGAGGTCAACCAGCGCCGCGGTGTGCGCTGGACCGCGACTAAGGCCTTTCTGCGCCCGGTGCAGCATCGACGCAACCTCGAAGTCAGGACTGGCTGTCAGGTGATGCGCGTGCTGCTGGAATCCGGCGACGGGCGATGCCGGGCGCGCGGCGTCGAGCTGGTCGGCGCCGATGGCGCGTTGCGCACGGCAACCGCCGCGCGCGAGGTGGTCATGGCGGCAGGCGCGATCGGCACGCCGCAGATCCTTCAGCTGTCCGGCATCGGCGCAGCGCCGCTGCTGCAGCGCTGCGGCATCGCCGTGCGGCACGAGCTGCCGGGCGTCGGCGAGAACCTGCAAGACCACCTGCAGATTCGCGCGGTGTTCGCGGTCGATGGCGTGAAGACGCTCAACCGCATGGTCCACTCGTGGCACGGCAAGGCGGCGATCGCGCTCGAGTACCTGTTGCGGCGCAGCGGGCCGATGAGCATGGCGCCGTCGCAGCTGGGCTGCTTCACGCGCTCGTCGCCGGAGCACGGCTGGCCGAACCTCGAGTACCACGTCCAGCCGCTGTCGCTGGACGCGTTCGGCGAGCCGCTGCATCGCATCAATGCCTTCACCGCCAGCGTGTGCAACCTCAATCCGCAGGCCCGAGGCCATGTCCACATCCGTTCGCCGCGGCCGCAGGAGGCGCCGATGATCCTGGCGAACTACCTGTCGACGCCCGGCGACCGCCGGGTGGCCGCCGATTCGCTGCGCCTGACCCGCCGCATTGCGCAGATGCCGGCGCTGGCGCGGTACGCGCCGCGCGAGATCAAGCCCGGCGTGCAGTTTCAAAGCGACGACGAGCTCGCGCGACTGGCCGGTGACATCGGCACGACCATCTTCCATCCAGTGGGCACCTGCCGCATGGGTCGCGACGACGATTCCGCAGCCGTGGTCGATGCACGCCTGCGCGTGCGCGGCGTGGCCGGACTGCGCATCGCCGATGCCAGCATCATGCCCACGATCACCAGCGGTAACACGAATGCGCCGACGCTGATGATTGCGGAGCGCGCGGCGCAGTGGATCGTCCAGTCGCCCTGACGCGGCCTGCCGTCGATGCAGTGCGGCACCAGGTCCGGCGGGTTAGTCCCGATGTCGCGGCGCCCAGCCGACCCTAAAGTTCGCCCACTCACGGAGTTGCCGGCCGCACATCCAGGCGGCAGCTCTCAATGGGAGCCGAGGAGACAACGCGCAAGGCGCCGGATCAAAAGTCCGGCGCCTTTGTGTTGGTGGGCCTCGATGGGCGCTGCCGCGTCGGCGGCCTGGCCCGACGCTGCGCCGGAACTGACCCGCATCGCGCACGCGATTCCAGCGATTGAACCGCCGCGCAGGCCTTAGTCTGGCACGAGGCCCATCACCGAAGCGCCGCGCCATGTCCATCGACCCTCAGTTGCGATCTCTCGAGATCGACGTCCCGAGTCAACCCGACTCGCTGGTGCGCTTGACGCTGCTGATGGCGGAGGAAGAGGTCAACCTGACGGCCATGTCCACGCTCATCGAAGGCGACATGGCACTGGCCGCCGCGGTGCTGAAGGCGGTGAACTCATCGCTGTACGGCCTGTCCGGCCGGGTGCAGAGCGTGCATCAGGCGATCACCTTCCTCGGCATGCGCGAGGTCGCGGGCATCACGCTGGAAATGGGACTTCGCGCGGTGTTTCCGCCGGCGGCCGAGCTCGAGCCGATCTGGCGGCGCGCCGCCAAGCGCGGCCTCATCATGGGACGACTCGGCCAGGCCATGGACGTCGACGCCTGGGCCGCCCACTCGGCCGGGCTGTTCGAGGAGTGTGGCAAGGCGGTGTTGTTCCGCCACGCGCCCCACCACTACGGATCAATGTTGCGCGCAGCGACGAACGACACCGCCTTGTGCGAGCTCGAGACCTCGGGCTTTGGCGTCAGTCACGACGCGCTGGGCGCGGCGCTGTGCGAAAGCTGGGGTCTGAGTGCCGCGGCCGTGGTTTGCGTACGCCACCACGTCGCGGCGCAGCAGGATTTGCTGCTGCCGCAGTCGTTGTCGCGGCGTCGGGTGCTCGCGCTGTCGGTGCTGGCGCACGCCATGATGGTCGCACCGCTGACGGTAGAGGATGTGGCCGCGCGCGTGGCGCCGCAGGCCGATCTCGACGCCCAGCTGGTGCTGCGCGCCGTGCGCATGGTGTGCCAGCACGTCGACCAGGCCCACGACAACGGCCGCTGAGCCCGGCCAGGGCCCGCATGGCGGGTCAGGAAAGTCCCATGCGCCGCGGCACGGCGCCCGGGCTACGCTGCGCCTCCCGACACACGTTCGAAGAGGTTGCCCGTGAGCCGCACATCCATTGCCCCTGACCAGCTGGCGCTGCAGCGCCTGTACCACTGGGAGCGCACGGCCGCCGGCCGCGTGGCGCTGACACAGCCGATGGGCGGCGGCGTCGTACGCGATTTCACCTGGAAAGAGGTGCTGGACCAGACGCGTCGGATGGCCGCGTATCTGCAAGGCCAGGGGCTGAAGCCCGGCGACAAGGTGGCCATCCTGTCGAAGAACACCGCCTGGTGGCTGATCAGCGACTTCGCGATCTGGATGGCGGGCTGCGTGTCGGTTCCGCTGTACCCGACACTGGCCGCCGACACGGTGCGGCAGATTCTGGAACACAGCGAGGCCAAGCTGCTGTTCGTCGGCAAGCTCGACGGCTTCGACGGCATGAAGCTCGGCATCCCGCCGGCGCTGCCGTGCGTCGCGATGCCGCTCGCGCCACCCAATCGCTATGTGCAGTGGGACGACATCATCGCCAAGACGGCGCCGCTGCAGGGCAACCCGGTGCGCGACGGCGACGAGCTGTCGACCATCATGTACACGTCGGGCACCACCGGCATTCCCAAGGGCGTGATGCACAGTTTCGCCACGTTTGCCTGGTCGATTCAGGCGGGCTTGAAACGCGTGCCGGCGATCAAGGAAAGCGCCCGCATGCTCAGTTACCTGCCGCTGTCGCACGTGGCCGAGCGCGCGCTGGTCGAGCACGGCCTGCTGGCCACCGGCATGCACGTGTATTTCGCCGAAAGCCTGGACACCTTCACCAGCGACCTGCAGCGTGCCCGGCCGACGGTGTTCTTCTCGGTGCCGCGGCTGTGGGTGAAGTTCCAGCAGGGCATCAACGCGAAGATGCCGCCGAAGAAGCTCAACCGCCTGCTCGGCATTCCGATACTCGGCGGCATCGTGCGCAAGAAGATCCTCACCGCGCTCGGTCTGCAGGAGTGCGAATTCGCCGCCGGCGGCGCGGCGCCGATGCCGCCGGACTTGCTGCGCTGGTACAACAAGCTCGGCCTCGACCTGGTGGAGGTCTACGGCATGACCGAGAACTGCGGCGTTTCGCACGCCACGCTGCCCGGCAGGAGCCGCCCGGGCACGGTGGGCCTGCCCTACGAGGGCGTGTTGTGTCGCATCGACCCGGCCAACGGCGAAATCCAGGTCAAGAGCGAGGGTCTGATGCTCGGCTACTACAAGGAGCCCGAGCAGACGAAGGCTGCGTTCACCCCGGACGGCTGGCTGCACACCGGCGACAAGGGTGCGCTCGACGCCGAGGGCAACCTGAAGATCACCGGGCGCGTGAAAGACCTGTTCAAGACCAGCAAGGGCAAGTACGTCGCGCCGGCGCCGATCGAAGACCGGCTGGTGATGCACACGGCGGTCGAGGCCTGCTGTGTCACGGGTGCCAACCTGGGACAACCGCTGGGCATCGTGATGCTCAACGTTGACGCGATCGCGCTGGCCAGGGATTCGGCCGGTCGCGGTGAACTCGAGTTGAGCCTCGGTGAACACATGAAGCGCATCAACCAGGCACTGGACCCGCACGAACAACTCGACTGTCTGGTGGTCGTCACCGAGCCCTGGACAGTGGACAACGGCTTCATCACGCCGACCTTCAAGGTCAAGCGCAACCGCATCGAAGAGGTCTACGCGCCGCGCTATGAACGCTGGGTCGGCTCGCGCAAGCCGGTGCTCTGGGTCGACTGACGCGCCGTTCAGTCGATCTTTGCGCCCGAGGTCTTGACGACGCGCGCCCACTTCTGCGTTTCAGCGGCGATGTGACGCGCGAACTCGGCCGGCGTGATGCCGCCGGGAATCGCGCCTTGCGACACAAGCCGTTCCTTCACCGTGGGCAACGCGAGCGCCTTGGCGACCTCCTGCTGCAGTCGATTGACGATCTCGGGCGGCGTGGCCGCCGGCGCCAGCAGGCCGAACCACGAAGTGGCCTCGAAGCCCTTGAGCGCCGGGCCACCGGCCTCTTCGACCGTGGGCACCTCGGGCAACGCCGCCGACCGCACGGCGCTCGTCACCGCCAACGCCTTGAGCTTGCCCGAGCGAATGTGCGGCAGCGCACTCGGCAGGTTGTCGAACATCAGATCGGCATTGCCGCCCATCAGGTCGATCAGCGCCGGCCCGGAACCGCGGTAGGGCAGGTGGACCATGAAGGCGCCGGTCATCGACTTGAACAGCTCAGCCGACAGGTGGATCGACGTGCCGTTGCCGGAGCTGGCCACGTTGAGGCGGCCCGGGTTGGCGCGGGCGGTCTTGATCAGATCGGCCACATTCTGGATGCCGTACCGCTGCGCCAGCGCCGGGTTGACGACCAGCACGTTGGGTACGCCGGCGCACAAGGTGACCGGGGCGAAGTCCTTGACGTGGTCGAACGGCATCTTGGGGTAAATCGCAGCGTTGATCGCATGGGTGCCCACGGTGCCCATCAGCAGCGTGTAGCCGTCGGGCGCGGCCTTCGCGACCTCGGCCGCGCCGGTGTTGCCGCCCGCGCCCGGCTTGTTGTCGACCACGAACGTCTGCCCGAAGGCGCGCTGCAACTCGGGCGCCAGCGCACGCGCCACGATGTCGGTGGTGCCGGCGGCCGGAAACGGGACCACGATGCGCACCGGTCGCGCGGGCCAGGACTGGGCACGCGCCAACGAATGGCTGGCCGCTGCGGTCAATGCAACGAGCACGTGGCGGCGAGAGGGTTGGCTTGGCATCGGAGCTGCTCCTGGCAAAGCGGCAGTGTCGCCAGGGCGCCCACGCGGCGCACTGGGGCATAACCCGTGCCGCGCGGCGCTTCAGGATCGGCGCCGCAGCAGCGCGTACAGCACGATCGCACCGAACGTGGCCGTGCCGATGCCACCGAGCGCGAAGGCGCCAAACTTGAGCGTGAAGTCGCCCGTGCCCAGCACCAGCGTCACCGCGGCGACGATCAGGTTTGCGTTGTCGGAAAAGTCGACGCGGTTGTCGACCCAGATCTTCGCGCCGGCGATCGTGATCAGGCCGAACACCACGATCGACACGCCGCCCATCACCGCCAGCGGGATGGCCTGGATCAGCGCGCCGAATTTCGGGCTGAAGCCCAGCAGCAGCGCGATCAGCGCGGCCACCACGAACAGCGCCGTCGAGTAGATCTTGGTGGCCGCCATCACGCCGATGTTCTCGGCGTAGGTGGTGACACCGGTGCCGCCGCCCGCGCCCGACACCATCGTCGCGACGCCATCGCCGAGGAACGCACGGCCCATGTAGGCATCGAGGTTGCGCCCGGTCATCGCGCCCACGGCCTTGATGTGCCCGAGGTTCTCGGCCACCAGGATGATCGCCACCGGCGCGATCAGCAACATGGCCGGCGCCGAGAAGACCGGCGCCGCGAACTTCGGCGCACCGAACCAGCTGGCGGCGGCGACCGCGCTGAAGTCCACCGGCTTGCCCAGGCCCATGCCGTTGGTCAGAACCGCGTAGACCACCGTCGCGACGATCAGGCCCACCAGGATCAGCAGGCGTTGCGTCATGCCGCCAGTGAACACTGCGACACCGCCGATGCAGACGAAGGTCACGGCCTGCATCCAGGCGTCGAATCCGGTGGGGGCCATGTTCTTGATCGGAATGCTCGCCAGGTTGAGCCCGATCACCGCCACCACCGCGCCGGTGACCACCGGCGGCATCAGCCGCTCGATCCAGCCCGTGCCCGAGGCGATGACGACCAGGCCGATCAGCGCGTACAGCGCCCCGCAGACGATGATGCCGCCGAGCGCGACGCCGATATTGGCGTTGGCCCCGCTGCCGCCGTACGCCGTGGCGCCGATCACCACGCCGATGAACGCGAAACTCGAACCCAGATAACTCGGCACCCGTCCGCCGGTGATCGCAAAGAAGATCAACGTGCCGACGCCGCTCATCAGGATGGCGACGTTCGGGTCGAACCCCATCAGGATCGGCGCCAGCACCGTGGCGCCGAACATCGCGATCACGTGCTGGACACCGAGCGCGAAGGTCTGCGGCCAGGGCAGCCGCTCGTCGGGAGCCACCACCACACCCGGCGACGCGACAACTTCGCGCCATTGCACCAGCAGGCCCATGGTGATCTCCTCGGTCGTTGTTGTGGACGCCGCGGGCGCTCGCGACGCCTGGGCTCGCGCGAGTCTACGGCCACGCCGCGCCCGGGCAAACAGGAGATTCAAGGGAAAAAAAGACGGGGAGCGGGACGCTGTGCCCGGGGCTCGCTCTCAACAACCCGAGCTGGCCCGCTCCCCTTTGGACGTCAACCCTGTCCCAACAACCCGACGTCCCCGCTGCCCGCGCAATTCAGGGCAGGCGGTGAAACTGGAACTCCATCTGTGCCGGCGCGCGGGTCTGGCGCAGCACCGACACCGGGTGCTGCGGGGTAATGGGCCGCGGCGCCGGGGTCTGTTGGCGCGGCGCGGGCTTCAGGACGGTCGGCACGGTGTTCATGGTCTTCTCTACATTGCTTCGCTAACGCCAAGCCGCAGCAGTGCGCAGCGACGCGCTGGGCCGCAACGGGGTGACGAAGGCTTCGCTGGCATCGTCGGCCACCGACACCATCTCGGGCACCATCGCGGCGGATACGCGTTGCGCCCATTCGGTGAGGTCGCTGCGGCTCGGCAGGCGCACGCCGCCCGGCTGCGCCAGCCGCAGCAACGACGACTTCCCACCGTGGATGCCGGCAGCGGCCGCGCGCAGTTTGCGCGGGCGGGCGAGGGGGGCAAAGCCGCTGGGCATGGTACGAAGCTCCTGGGTTTCTTGGCGGCGGACACGCGGCCCGCCAGTGCCCGGGTCTGCGCATCAACCGTGCCAACCCCGGGTGCCGGTCGGCGTGTGATCGCCGTCACGAAGGGGGACGACGGGTGCGCCGCGACGCGGCGCCAGCCGTCCGACTTTTGTTACAGGTCTGACCGAGTTGGTCAGCCGTGGCCGCCGGGCAGAGGCGGACCCCAGCCCGCGCGCGATTCAGCTCGCCGGTCGGTAGCCGCGCGGAATCGCGCCGAGCAGGCGACGTGTGTATTCCTGGGTTGGCGCTGCGAGGATCTGTTGTGCGCTGGCCTGCTCGACCACCTCGCCGTCCTTCATCACCAGCACCTCGTCGCTGACGAAGCGCACGACCGCAAGGTCGTGGCTGATGAACACGTAGGCCAGGCCGAGGTCGTCCTGCAGGTCCTTCAGCAAATTGAGCACCTGGGCCTGCACCGACACGTCCAGCGCGCTGACCGCCTCGTCGAGCACCAGCACCTCGGGGTCGAGCGTGAGGCAGCGCGCGATCGCGATGCGCTGACGCTGGCCGCCGGAAAACTCGTGCGGATACTTGCCGAACGCGCTGTCGTCGAGCCCCACCTTGCCGAGCAGCGCGCGGGCGCGCTGCTCGCGCTCCTCGGTGGACGCGCCGATGCCATGGATCGCCATCGGTTCGATCAGCGTCTGGCCGATCGTGAACCGTGGGTTGAGCGACGCGTACGGATTTTGGAACACGATCTGGATGCGGCGGCGCATGGCCTGGCGATCGGCATCGCTCAAGGTCAGCAGGTCGCGGCCGTCGAAAATCACTTCACCGGCGGTGGGCTCGTGCAGGCGCAACAGCGTCAGGCCCATCGTGGTCTTGCCCGAACCGGATTCGCCCACCACGCCCAGCGTGTGACCGCGGCGCAGCTTGAAGTTCACGTCGCGCATGGCCTTGAACTCGCGTTTGCCGAACAGGCCCTCGCGCAGCCAGAAGCTCTTGGCCAGCGAGCGCACCTCCAGTAGCACGGGGGCGTTCGGATCTTTCGGCTTGGCCGCGCGCACCGCGCCCTGGCCGGCGATGTGGTCGTCGATCACCATCAGCCGCGCCGGCACCTGGGTCAGGCTGGGCCGGCACGCCAGCAAGGCCTGGGTGTAGCTGTCCCGCGGCGCGCCGAAGATCGTCGCCACCGGCCCTTGCTCACGAACCTCTCCGCGTCGCATCACCACCACCTGGTCGGCGATTTCGCCGACCACGCCCAGGTCGTGGCTGATGAACAGCACGCTCATGCGGCGCCGCTCCTTCAGCTTGGCGATCAGCTCGAGAATCTGGCGCTGGATCGTCACGTCCAGCGCGGTGGTCGGCTCGTCGGCAATCAGCAGCTTCGGCCCGCAGGCCAGCGCCATCGCGATCATCACGCGCTGCTGCTGCCCGCCGGACAACTCGTGCGGGTAGGTCTGCAGCCGCCGCTTCGGCTCGGGAATGCCGACCTCGGCGAGCAGATCCTCCGCCTGTTGCCACGCGGCGCGTCGAGCCATCCCCATGTGCCGGGTCAAAGGCTCCGCCAGCTGCTGCCCAACCGTGAACACCGGGTTGAGCGAGGTCATCGGGTCCTGGAACACGCAGGCGATTTCCTTGCCGCGCAGCGCCTGCAGCTGCGCCAACGTGGCCTGCAACAGATCCTGCCCGTGATAGAGGATGCGGCCCTCGCGCCGCGCGTTCTCCGGCAACAGGTTGATGATCGACATCGCCGTCACGCTCTTGCCCGAACCGGATTCACCGACAAGCGCGACGGTGGTGTTGTCCGGAATGTCGAAACTCACACCTTCGACGGCCTTCACGAGTGTCACCGCGCCGCGTTCGCCGAGGCGGAAAGCCACCTTGAGGTCTTGGATGCTGAGCAACATCGACGACTACTCCGCGCCGCGGAGTTTGGGATCCAGCGCGTCGCGCCAGGCATCGGCCATCAACGAGAACGCGGTGACGAAGACCGCCATGAACAACGTGGCCGCCGCGAGCTGCCACCAATAGCCCAGAATCAGCTCGCTCTGCGCCTCGGCCAGCATCGTGCCCCAGCTGACCTGATCCACCGGCACGCCCAGGCCCAGGTACGACAGGATCACTTCGGCCTTGATGAAGCCCACCACCAGCAGCGACATGCGCACCAGCACCACGTGGCTCACGTTGGGCAGGATGTGGCGGAACATGCGCGACGTGGTGCTGGCGCCGATGGCCTCGGCCGCGCGCACGTACTCGCGGCCGCGGTGCTTGATGAACTCGGCACGCACCTGCCGGTAGACGCCCGCCCATCCGGTGAGCCCGAGGATCAGCACCACCGTGCCGATGCCGCGGCCGAACACCGCCGCGAACGCGAAGATCAGCAGGATGTCGGGCACCGCGGTGAACACGTTGTACAGCCACTCGAGGAAATCGTCCGCCTTGCGGCCGAAGAAGCCGGCGAACGCGCCGAGCAGCGTGCCGATCGAGGTGGCCAGCAGCGACGCCAGCACGCCGACGAAGACCGAAATCTCGGTGCCCTTGATCGTCTTGGACATCACGTCGCGTCCGAGCCGGTCGCCGCCAAGCGGCAGCGTCTGCGCGCGCACACTCTCCACCGTCTTCATCTGCGCCGCGCGTTCGGCCCATTCCTTGTAGCGCGGCGCCAGTGGATCGACGGCCGACAGGTCCACGTTCGGGCCCTTCGGCACGTCGATCGTGCCCAGGTCCTCCGGCGGGCGCGGGCCAAGCCAGGTCGGCGGCGCATTGGGCACACCCACCTCGCGCTGCCAGTCCTTCGCCACCAGGCGCGTGGCCGACAGCAGGATCAGCAACAGGAATGCGGCCACGATGACCAGCGACACCATGCCGACGCGATCGCCGCGAAAGCGGCGCCAGGCCGTGCGCCACACGCCCTCGGATCGCGCCGGCGTGGGAGCGGACATCACCAGCGTGTTCACTTGAACACCACCCGCGGATCGACCACCTTGTACAACAGGTCGGTGGCCAGATTGATCAGCATTGTCAGCATCGCCAGGTACACCGTGGCGGCCTGGATCACCGGATAGTCGCTGCGGTTGACCGCCAGCAGCACCTCGCGGCCAAGCCCCGGGATCGAGAAGAACACCTCGATCAGGAACGAGCCGATGAAGATGCCCGGCAGGTTGTAGCCGACGTTGGTGAGGATCGGGATCATCGCGTTGCGCAGCACGTGCTTGAACAACACGGTGTCCTCGGTCATGCCCTTGGCGCGCGCGGTGCGCACGTAGTCATGGCCCAGTTCGTCGAGAAAGAAACTGCGGTACAGCCGCGTCTGCGGCGAAATGCCCACCAGCACCGCGAGCATCACCGGCAGCGGCACGAACGTGGTCAGGTTGGTCCAGGTGGAGTCGCTCCAGCCCTGCACCGGAAACCAGCCGAGCTGGAAACCGAAGATGTACTGCCCGACGATGATGTAGACGAGGAACGAAATCGACAGCGCGACCGTGGTCACGATCATCAGACTGCGATCGGTCAGCGAGCCACGCACATAGGCCACGCCCATCGCGATCGGGATCGAGATCAGCGTGTCGAAGATCAGGATCGGCACCATCACGGTCAAGGTGGCCGGCAGCCGCGTGGCGAACAGGTTGCTCACAGCCTCGTTGGTGGCCCAGCTGCGACCCCAGTCGAAGGTGGCGATCTGCTTCAGGTAAATGCCCAGCTGCACGTACCAGGGCTGGTCGAGGCCGAGTTGCTGGCGGATCGCGGCGATCTGGTCCTGCGTCGCGTTCAGGCCGCCCAGAATCACCGCCGGGTCGGCGCCGAAGTACTTGAACAGCAGATAGACCAGCAGCACCACGCCGATCAGCGTGGGCACCATCTGCCACAGGCGTCTGACGAGGTAGGCCAACATCGTTCGAATTCGCTCCGACGCCCCGGCGGCGCTCGTGACGCCCGTTGCGCGTGATGGAAGATGCGCGAGTGTAGAGGCCGCATGCCGCGCGAGCGCCCCGCGTTTGCCCTGCGTGACGCCACGCCGCCGGCCCCGCTTCAGGTGAATCCGGATGCCGGCCCGCACGCCAGCGGACTAGACTGCGCGCTTTCACGGCCGGTTCAGCCGCAGCGCGGCGTGACCGAGGATTGCATGATGGTTGGAATGCTGATGCGGGCGCTGGTCACCAGCCTGGCGCTGGCCGGTCCGGCGTGCGCGAGCGACCCATCCGCCGATCGCGCAATCGCACCCAAGGTGTTGCGCTATGCGTTCCCGGCAGCCGAGACCGGATTCGATCCGGCACAGGTGACCGACCTGTATTCGAACACGGTGCTCGCCAACATCTTCGAAGCGCCACTGGAGTACGAGTACCTCGCGCAGCCGGTTCGCGTGCGGACCAACACCGCCGCCGCGATGCCCGAGGTATCGCCCGACTTCACGCACTTCGTGTTCCGCATCCGCCCGGGCATCTACTTCGCGGCCGATCCGGCGTTCAACGGTGCGCGGCGCGAACTCATCGCGGCGGACTATGTGTATACGATCAAGCGCCACTACGACCCGCGCTGGAAGAGCTGGCAAGCTGTACCAGTTCGAGACCACGCAGATCCTGGGCTTGAGCGAGTTGCGCCGCGAGGTGATTAAGGAAAACAAGCCGTTCGACTACGACCGCGACGTGAGCGGCTTGCGGGTACTCGATCGCTACAGCTTCGAGGTGCGGCTGGCCCTGCCCGGACCTCGCTTTCACCATCTCTTCACCGATCCAGCGCTGACCGGCGCGGTGGCGCGCGAGGTGGTGGAGCGCTATGGCGACAAGGTGGGCGAACACCCCGTCGGTACGGGGCCGTTCCGGTTGGCGTCGTGGCGCCGCAGTTCGCGCATCGTGCTGGAGCGCAACCCGGACTTTCGCGAGCAGCTGTACGACGAACGGCCCGCGGCCGACGATCCACGCCGGCAACGCATCGCCGCTGCCCTGAAGGGGCGACGATTGCCGATGGTCGATCGTGTCGAGATCGCGGTGATCGAAGAACCGCAACCGCGCTGGCTGTCGTTCCTGAGTGAGGAGCAGGACATCGTCGAGCGAGTGCCCGACGAGTTCGCCGAACAAGCGCTGCCCAACGGCAAGCTGGCGCCGCATCTGGCGCGACGCGGCATCGACATGGTGCGCTACCAGCGCAACGATGTCTCGGTGTCGTACTTCGCGATGGAACACCCGGTGGTCGGTGGCTACACGCCGGAGAAGGTGGCATTGCGCCGGGCCATCGCGCTGGCGGTGGACGTCGATCGCGAGATCCGCCTGGCGCGGCGCGGCCAGGCGATCCCGGCGCAGTCGCACATCGCACCGCAGGTCTGGGGCTACGACCCGGGGTTCAAGTCGGAGATGAGCGAATTCGACCGCGCCAAGGCGCGTGCGCTGCTCGACCTGTACGGCTACGTCGACCGCGACGGCGACGGCTGGCGCGAGCTGCCCGACGGGCGACCGCTTGCGCATCGAGATGGCCACCTCGCCCGACAGCACCTTCCGCCAGCTGTACGAGCAGTGGGACATCAACATGAAGGCCATCGGCATCCGCATGGTGCCGGTCATCAAGCAGTGGCCCGAGCACCTGAAGGCGTCGCGCGCCGGCAAGCTGATGATGTGGAATGTGGGCTGGTCAGGCGGCCCCGACGCCGATGCGTTCATGGTGCTCGGATACGGACCGAACAAGGGCCAGGCCAACCACGCGCGATTCGACCTGCCGGCCTACAACGCGCTGTTCGAACGCGAGCGCATCCTGCCCGACGGCCCCGAGCGGGCCGCGCTGATCGACGAAGCCAAACGGTTGATGGTGGCCTACATGCCGTACAAGGTGCACGTGCACCGCATCTGGACCGACCTGGCGTATCCGTGGGTGCAGGGCTACCACCGCAACCTGTTCGTGCGCGACTTCTGGAAGTACGTGGATGTCGACGTGGACGAACGTGCGCGCAGGGCCAAGCGATGAGCCGGCGCCGCCTGCTCCAGGGTGCATTGGCTGCGGCCACCTGGCCGGCCGCGTGGTGTGCCGCCGCGGCCGACGGGCAGGGCGAGCGCAAGGTGTTGCGCCTGCTGTTCAACTCGGCCGAGACCACGCTGGACCCCGCGCGCATCTCCGACCTCTACTCGCGCACGCTGACTGCGCACATCTTCGAAGGCCTGTATACCTACGACCCGTTGGCGCGCCCGGCCAGGTTGCGCCCCGTCACCGCAGTGGGTCTGCCCGAGCCGACGAGTGACTACCGGATCTGGACGGTCCGGCTCACGCCGGGCATCTTCTTTGCGGATGATCCGGCGTTCAAGGGCCAGCGCCGCGAGCTGGTCGCGCAGGACTACGTCTACGCTTTCCAGCGCGCCGTCGATCCGGCCAACATCAGCCCGATCGAGGCCGACATCATGGAGCTGAAGATCGTCGGCCTGGCGGCAGCACGCGAGGCGGCGACGAAGGCCAAGAAGCCGTTCGACTACGACGCGCTGATCGAGGGCCTGCGGCGCGCTCGATCGCTACACGTTGCGCTTTGCGCTGGAGGATCCGAACCCGCGCTTCCCGCATTCGTTGGCCGCGTCGGACCTGCTGGGCGGCGTGGCGCGCGAGGTCGTGCAGTTCTACGGCGACAAGATCGGCGAGCATCCGGTAGGCACCGGGCCGTTTCGCCTGAAGAGCTGGCGCCGCAGCTCGCGCATCGTGCTCGAACGCAATCCGCAGTACCGCGACGTGCGCTACGACGCCGCGCCGGCCGCCGATGACGCCGAGGGCCAGGCCATCCTCGCGCAGTTGAAGGGCCGGCGTCTGCCGATGGTCGACGAGGTCGACGTGGTGGTGGTCGAGGAGTTCCAGCCCCAGTGGCTGAGCTTTCTCAACAAGCAGGTCGACGCGCTGGCCGGCACGACGGGCCAGCTGCCGAGCCAGTTCGCCAACGAGGCCGCGCCGGGCGGCAAGCTGGCGCCGCGCCTGGCGCGCGAGGGCGTGCGCATGCACGCCAATCTTGCCGCCGACACGTCCTTCACGTACTTCAACATGCGCGACACGATGATCGGCGGCAACGCGCCCGAGCAGGTGGCCCTGCGTCGCGCGATCAGCCTGGCCTACAACGTCGACGAAGAGATCCGGCTGATTCGCCGTGGGCGCGCGGTGCCCGCGCAATCGCCGCTGATGCCGCACACGTTCGGCTACGACCCGGCCTTCAAGAGCGAGATGAGCGATCATGACCCGTCGCGCGCTCGCGCCTTGCTCGACCTGTACGGTTTCGCCGACCGCGACGGCGATGGTTTCCGCGAACGGCCCGACGGCTCGCCGCTGCTGCTGCAGATGGCCACCGAGCCGGAGCAGATCTACCGTGCCTACAACGAGCTGTGGCAAAAGAGCATGAATGCAGTCGGCATTCGCATCCGATTCAACACCGCGCAATGGCCCGAGAACCTGAAAGCCGCCGACGCCGGCAAGCTGATGATGTGGCAGCTCGGCGAGTCGGCTGCGTCGCCCGATGGTCAGCCGTCGATCGGGCGCATGTACGGCCCGTTGGCCGGGAATGCCAATTTCGCCCGGTTCCAGCTCGACGCGTTCGACCGCCTGTACGAGCGCATTCGGGTACTGCCGGACGGGCCGGAACGCCTGGCGTTGTTCGAACAGGCCAAGCGCTACGCGGTTGCCTACATGCCTTACAAGGTCCACGTGCACCGCATCCACACCGACCTGATCCGGCCCTGGATCATCGGCTTTCGCCGGCCGCTGTTCGCCTCCGAATGGTGGCACACGGTGGACATCGACCTGGCGGTGCGCCGGCAACATCTGAACGCTTGAGACTCCGACGATGAAACGACTGCTGGTTCTGTTGGCGACGATCGTCACGATGCTGCCTGCTTCGTGGGCCGCCGAACGCAAGGTGCTCAAGCTCGCGTTCACACGCGCCGAGACGAGCATGGACCCGGCACGCATCGTCGATCTGTACTCGCGCAACCTCACGGCGCACATCTTCGAGTCGCCGCTCACTTGGGATCATCTGGCGCGGCCGTTCAAGCTCAAGCTGCTCACCGCCGAGTCGATGCCCGAGCATTCGAACGACTTCCGGATCTGGACCGTCAAGATCCGTCCCGGCATCTACTACACCGACGACCCGGCCTTCAAACGCCAGAGGCGCGAGCTGGTGGCGGCGGATTACGTGTACGCCTTCAAGCGCATCGTCGATCCGGCGAACAAGAGCCCTGTCAGCGCCGGCATCCTCGAAACCAAATTCGTCGGTCTGGCCGCGTTGCACGAGGACGCGGTCAAGAACAACAAGCCGTTCGACTACGACAAACCCATCGTCGGCTTGTCGGCGCCGGATCGCTACACGTTGCGCGTCGAGCTCGAGGAACCGCGGCCCGGTTTCGCCGAGACTTTCGCGTCCGCTGATCTCTTCGGCGCGGTCGCGCGCGAAGTGGTCGAGTTCTACGGTGAGCAGATCGGTGCGCACCCGGTGGGCACCGGGCCGTTCAAGCTGAAGAGCTGGCGCCGCAGCTCGGAGATCGTGCTCGAGCGCAACCCCGACTACCGCGAGCGCTTCTACGACGCCGAGCCCGCGGCCGACGACAAGGAAGGACAGGCGATTCTGGCCCGACTTCAAGGGCCGGCGGCTGCCGATGATCGACGAGGTGCGGGTGGCGATCATCGAGCAGAGCCAGCCGATGTGGCTGTCGTTCCTGAATGCCGAGGTCGATGCGCTGGCCACCAACGCCGGCCGTGTGCCGCCGGACTTTCTGGCGCTGGCGATGCCCGGCGGCAAGCTCGCGCCGTTTCTGGCCAAGCGCGGCATCCAGGCCCTTCGCAATCTGAATGCCGACTCGGGCCTGGCCTACTTCAACATGGACGATCCGCTCGTCGGCGGCTACACCCCGGACAAGGTGGCGCTGCGCCGCGCGATCGGCCTGGCCTACGATGTCGACACCGAGATCCGGCAGATCCGCCGCGGCGGCATCCGCGCGCAGTCGCCGGTGGTGCCGCACACCACCGGCTATGACCCGAAGTTCAAGAGCGAGATGGGCGACTACGACCCGGCGCGCTCGCGTGCTTTGCTCGACCTGTACGGCTACGTCGACCGCGACGGCGACGGCTGGCGCGAGCAGCCCGACGGCCAGCCGCTGGTCATCGAGATGGCCAGCCAGCCCGACGACCTGACGCGCAAGTTCGACGAGTTGTGGAAGAAGAACCTGACCGCCATCGGCATCCGCATCGAGTTCAAGCCGGCGCAGTGGCCGGAGAACCTGAAGGCCGCACGCGCCGGCAAGGTGCAGTTCTGGCAACTTGGGCTCCTCTGCGGCCGGCTCCGACGGGCACAGCGCGTTGTCGCGCCTGTTCGGCCCGCAGATCGGCAGCCAGAACCTGGCGCGATTCAAGAACGCCGAGTTCGACAGGATCTACGAGCGCATGCGGGTGATTCCCGACGGCCCCGAGCGCGAGCAGCTGTTCTTCAGGGCCAAGCAGATCGCGGTGGCCTACATGCCGTACAAGCACACCGCGCACCGCATGGAGGCCGACATGCTGCAGCCCTGGGTGGTCGGCTACCGCCGGCCGCTGTTCTGGCTCGAGTGGTGGCACATGGTCGACATCGACCTGAGCAAGCGACCGGCGCCCTGACGGTGGACGCCGCGCAGCCCGTACCGCGCCTGGCGCACTATCAGCGCTGGCTGCAGGCGCAGCGCGGCCTGCAGTTCGCCGACTACGACGCGCTGTGGCGCTGGTCGGTCACCGACCTCGAGGCCTTCTGGCGCTCGATCTGGGATTACTTCGACATCCAGTCGCCGGCGCCGCCAACGTCCGTGCTGGCGCAGCGACGCATGCCCGCTGCGCGCTGGTTCGAGGGCGTACACGTCAACTACGCACGCCAGGCACTGCGCCATGCCGACGCCGCGCATGCCGCGGGCCATCCGGCCATCGTCTTCGCCGACGAATCGCTGCTGGCGCGCGGCGAGTTGCGCCAGCTGTCGTGGCCCGAGCTGCGGCGCCAGGTGGCGGCGTTCGCCGCCGCGCTGAAGCGACTGGGCGTGCAGCGCGGCGACCGCGTCTGCGCGGTGCTGCCCAACACGCCGCAGACGGCGGCCGTGTTCCTCGCGGTGGCCAGCATCGGTGCCGTCTGGAGCGTCTGCTCGCCCGACATGGGCCCGGTGGCGGTGCTCGACCGCTTCCGGCAGATCGCGCCCAAGGTGCTGGTGGCCTGCGACGGCTACCGCTGGGGCGGCGTCGACTACGATCGCCGCGCACATGTCGATGGCCTGCTGGGGCAGCTGCCGAGCGTGGAACATGCGGTGCGCGGGCCGGCGATCGACGAGTTGCTGTCCGGCGACGCGCCGTTCGAACCCGAGTGGCTGCCATTCGACCATCCGCTGTGGATCGTCTACTCGAGTGGCACCACCGGCCTGCCGAAACCGATCGTGCATGGCCATGGTGGCATCGTCGTCGAAGGCCTGAAGGGCGGATTGCACAACAACCTCGGCCCCAGCGTCGACACCGGTGACCGCTACCACTGGTTCAGCACCACCGGCTGGATCATGTGGAACGGCCAGATCGCCGGGTTGCTCGGTGGCACCACGGTGTGCATCTACGACGGCAGCCCCGCCGGACCGGGCCAGACCGCCGACTGGACGACGCTGTGGCGTTTTGCCGGCCTGGCCAAGGCCACCTTCTTCGGCGCCGGCGCCGCGTTCTATGCCAGCTGCCTGAAAGCCGATGTCCAGCCGATGGCCGTGGCCGACCTGTCGGCGCTGCGCGCGATCGGCTCCACCGGGTCGCCGCTGTCCGAGGAGTGCTACGACTGGATCTGGGCGCACTGTCCGCAGGTGCAATGCCGGCCGATCTGGATCGACGCGATCAGCGGCGGCACCGATTTCGCCGGCGCCTTCGTCGGCGGCAACATCACGCTGCCGCTGGTGCGTGGCGAGATGCAGTGCCGCTGCCTGGGTGCGGCGGTCGAGGCCTGGAACGAGCAGGGCCAGCCGCTGATCGACGAGGTGGGCGAACTGGTGTGCACGCAGCCGATGCCGTCGATGCCGCTGTACTTCTGGGGCGATACCGGGAACCAGCGTTATCTCGACAGCTACTTCGACATGTTCCCCGGCGTCTGGCGCCACGGCGACTGGATCCGCATCACGCCGCGCGGCGGCGCGATCATCTACGGCCGCAGCGACGCCACGATCAACCGCCACGGCGTGCGCATGGGCACCGCCGAGTTGTACCGCGCGGTGGAGGCACTGCCCGAGGTGCTGGACAGCCTGGTCGTCGACCTCGAATACCTCGGCCGCGAGAGCTGGATGCCGCTGTTCGTCGTGCTGCGCGAGGGTTTCACGCTCGACGACGCGATGGTCGGGCGCATCAAGGCCACGGTGCGCGAGGCCCTGTCGCCGCGCCATGTGCCCAACGATGTGTTCCAGGTCAGCGCGATCCCGCGCACGCTGTCCGGCAAGAAGATGGAGCTGCCGGTGAAGAAGCTGCTGATGGGCGCCGAACCCGATGCCGTGCTCAAGCGCGATGCGATGGCCAATGCCGACAGCGTGGCCTGGTTCGTCGAGCTGGCGCGCCGGCGCGCGCGCTCGGCGCCGTCATCGGGCTGATCGACGCGCTCGAAGGCGCACTACGAGGCGAACTGGACGATCTGCGCCGCCGGCTGCACGCCGGACCGGCGCGCCACCTCGCGGCCGCTTTGCAGGCGCACCAAGGTCGGGATGCTGCGGATGCCAAACCGCGCCGCCACGCGCGGGCTGTCGTCGCTGTTGACCCTGATCAGCAGCGCGCGACCACGCAGGGACTGCGCAGCCTGTTCGAACTGGGGCGCCATCGACCGGCACGGGCCACACCACGGGGCCCAGAAATCGACCACCACCGGCAACTCGGTGCCCTGGACCACGGCATCGAAGCCGGCATCGTCCAGCGCCACGGGTCGGCCATCGAGCAAGGGGCCGCCGCAGCGCCCGCACACGGGGCCGTCGGCCAAGCGCGCGTCGGGAACCCGGTTCTTCGCCCGACATTGCGGGCAGGTGACATGGATCGTATCCATAGCGTGCAGATTGGCATGGATGGCCCGGTTTCAAGGCGGCGAGGGCGTAAGCTCGGAATAATCGACGCCGCCCTCGCGTATGCCCAACGTGCAAGCCAACGACGTGTTCCGCCGGCAATTGCTGGGCGCCATTCCGCGCCTGAGGCGGTATGCGCGCTCGCTGGTGTTTGATTCCGCCGCGGCCGACGACCTGGTACAGACCACGCTCGAGCGCGCGCTGGCGCACTGGCACCAGTTCGACCAACGGCGCGACCTGCTGGTGTGGGTGCTGTCGATCGCGCACAACGCGCACATGGACCAGCGTCGCCGCGATTCGCGGGTGTCGGTCGTCGACCCCGAACGCGCCAGCGCCGAGCAGGACGCTATCGCGGCCGATCCGGGCGTGGACATCGGCCTGCGCCTGGACCTGATCAACGCGCTGGCCAGGCTTTCGGTCGAGCAGCGCGAACCGCTGCTGCTGGTCAGCGTCGAGCAATTGACCTACGCCGAGTGCGCCGAGGTGCTGCGCATTCCGGTGGGCACGGTGATGTCGCGCGTCTCTCGTGCCCGCGTCGCGCTGCGCCAGTGGCTCGACGGCAGCGTGCGACCGACATCCAACCTGCGCAGTCTGAGGCGGGTGGTGTGAACATGGACACGCAACGACCCGACGATGAACTGATCTCCGCCTGGCTCGACGGCGAAGTCGAAGGCGCCGACGGCGAGCGGGTGCAGGCGTGGCTGCGCGACCATCCGGACGACGCCGCACGAGTGCGGCTGTGGGCCGCGGATCGCGACGCGCTGCGCGCGCGCATGGCCTCGGTGCTCGACGAGCCGGTGCCCGAGCGGCTGTCGCAGGCGGTGTGGCGGCGCAGCGGTGGCTCCTCCGGTGTTCGCGGCGCCTGGCTTCAGGCGGCGATGGCGGCCGGTTTGTTGCTGGCCGGCGCGCTTTTCGGCGCGGCCTGGGTTCGCGGCACGCCGGGCGAGCTGCGGCTGTCGTCGGCACCACGCTGGACCCAGCGGGCGGCGGTGGCGCATGCCGTCTACGCGCCGGAGGTGCGACACCCGGTCGAGGTCAACGTGCGCGAGGGCGATGCCGCGCAGCAGCGCGAGCAGGAGCAGCACCTGTCGCGCTGGCTGACGCGGCGGGTGTCGGTACCGGTGAAGCTGTTCGACCTGCGCGAACAGGGTTTCGAGCTGGTGGGCGGCCGGTTGTTGCCCGATGGTGCCGGGCCCAGCGCGCAGCTCATGTACCAGGATGGCGCCGGCCAGCGCGTCACGATCTACCTGCGCAAGGCCGATCAGGACACGCCGGCGGCCTTCCGCTTCGAGCGCCAGGGCGAGCTCGGGCTCTTCTACTGGGTCGAGGGCGACTGCGGCTTCGCGCTGGTGGGGCCCCAGTCGCGCGAGCGCCTGCTGGCGTTGGCGCAAAGCATCTACCAACAGGACCAGCGCACGGCGTCGGCACCCTCACGCTGAGGCGCAAGGACCCGGTCCCTAGAATCGCCGCATGCCTTCCCCGCATGCGCCGATGCCGGCGACGAACTCGCGCCTGGGTGCCGCGCATCGTTTGCTGGTGGTCACGGTGCTGGGTTTCGCCTCGGGCCTGCCGCTGGCGCTGACCGGTCAGGCCTTGCAGGCCTGGCTCAGCGTGGAAGGCATCGACATCGCGACGATCGGCTTCCTGAGCCTCGTCGGGCTGCCGTACACCTTCAAGTTCCTGTGGGCGCCGCTGATGGACCGCTTCGAGCTGCTGTCGCTGCTCGGGCGCCGACGCGGCTGGCTGGTGTTGACCCAGCTCGCGTTGGCGTTGACGCTTTGGGCGTTGTCGACGACCTCGCCGTCGCAGTCGCTGCAGGTCTTCGCCCTGCTGGCGTTGACCGTCGCATTTGCGTCGGCATCGCAGGACGTCGTGATCGACGCCTACCGCACCGACCTGTTGCCGCCCGCCGAGCGCGGCCTGGGCTCGTCGCTCAACGTGCTGGGCTATCGGCTGGCGATGATCGTCTCAGGCGGCGTGGTGCTGATCTGGACCGACCCGACGCAGGGCGGCGGCTGGAGCTGGCCGCAGGTGTATCGGACCATGGCGTGGCTGATGGTGGCTGCCGCGGGTTTCTCGGCCGTGGCGCTGCCGCGGCTGGCGCATCCGGTCACGCCGCGCAGCGTCGCGCGGCATGACGTGACCGGGTTCATCGCGGTGCTGGCCGCGGTGGCGCTGGGTTATGCCGTCACCACCCAGTTCGGCGGCAAGCTCGCGGCGGCGCTGCTGTCCGGATGGCTGGATGCCAGCAGCATGGCCCCGTCCCTGAAGGCACGCTGGGTCGACCTGGCGGCACTGCTGCTGGGCATCGCCATCACGCTGCCGTTGGCCGCGTTCGCCGCGCGCCGGGCACGCTTCGAGACGCTGCTGTCCGGGCTGTCGAACTACTTCGCACAGCCGGGCGCGGCCGGCTTCCTGCTGCTGATCGTGTTCTACAAGCTCGGCGACGCATTTGCCGGCTCGCTGATGACGCCGTTCCTGCTGCAGGCGATGGCCTTCAGCTCGGCCGAGGTGGGGGTGGTCAACAAGATCATCGGTCTGTGGCTGACGATCGGCGGCGCGCTGATCGGCGGCGCGCTGATGCTGCGGCTCGGGTTGTGGCGGGCACTGCTCGTGTTCGGTGTGCTGCAGATGCTCAGCAACATCGGTTTCTGGTGGCTGGCCGTGTCGGGCAAGGGGCTGATGCCTGGGCTGGTGATTCCGGCGTTCGATTGGGGCGTCGTGCAACTCACCCAGCCGACGCCGGTGGACGGCGGGCTGCTGATGGTGATCGCCGCCGAAAACCTTTCCGGCGGGATGGGCACGGCGGCGTTCGTGGCGTTCCTGATGAGCTTGTGCAATCAGCGCTTCACGGCCACGCAATTCGCGCTGCTCAGCGCATTCGCGTCAATCGGTCGGGTCTGGGTGGGGCCGCTGGCGGGCGTGCTGGCCGAATCGATCGGCTGGCCGACGTTCTTCATCGTTTCCACGCTGCTGGCATGGCCGGCGCTGGTGATGCTGTGGTGGCTTCGCGCGCCGATTCGCGCGCTGGAGCCCGACAACGCCGCCGCCGGGGACAACCGATGAGTGCCCACCGGCGTTGAGTCGGCTGCCTAGAATGATTGGAACCTTGCCGACGAACCGGCCCCAGAGAGAAATGGACAACCACCTCCACACCGCCGCGTCGATCGACCTGCCCGCGCTGGCGATGCACGGGTCGAACTGTCGCTGCGTCGCGCATTCGCGCCGGCTGTTCACCGGTGGACTGCTCGCGGCGGTGACGCTGCCGGGCAGCGCGTTCGCGCAGACGATTCCCGAGTGCAAGCGCAGCGGCTTTGCCAAGATGGCACCGGCGCAGCAGATCGAGCAGGCCGCCAGCCAGCAGTACCTGCAGATGCTGCAGCAGGCGTCAAACCAGAAGGCGCTCGGCCCCAAGGACCATCCGCAGGTGGTGCGGCTGCGCGCGATCGCCGACCGCATCATCCCGTTCACCAAGGACTGCAACGACGCCGCGAAGAACTGGCGCTGGGAAGTCAACCTGATCGGGTCGCAAGAGCTCAACGCGTTCTGCATGCCCGGCGGCAAGATCGCCTTCTACTACGGCATCCTGGCCAAGCTGCAGCTCGACGACGACGAAGTCGCCGCGATCATGGGACACGAGGTGTCGCATGCGCTGCTCGAGCATGCCCGCGAGCGCATGGGCAAGACATTGGCCACACGCGGCGCCATCGAACTCGGCGCGGCGCTGTTCGGGCTCGGCAGCGCGGGCCGCACGTTGGGCGACATCGGTGGGCAGCTGCTGACGCTGCGTTTCAGCCGCGATGATGAATCCGAGGCCGACGCGCTCGGATTGATCCTGGCCGCCAAGGCCGGCTACAACCCGCGCGCCGGAGTGACCCTGTGGCAGAAGATGCTGTCGGCCAACAAGGGCGCGCCGCCGCAGTGGCTCTCCACGCATCCCTCGGGCGAGTCGCGCATCCGCGACATCGAGGCGCGTCTTGCACGCGTCGAGCCGCTGTACGCCACGGCACAGAAGCCGCCGCAGCGGTTCGGGCCACCGCCGCTGAAGGCCACCGCTGCCTCCGCGACGCCACCCAGCTGACGCACCGCGGTCGGGTCAGGTGCCGGCGACGAACGGATTGTTGCGTCTCTCCGCGGCAAAGGTGCTCTCGGGTCCGTGCCCGGGAATGAACACCGTGTCGTCACCCATCGGCCACAGGCGCTGCGTGATCGAGGTCAGCAGCGTGTCGAGATTGCCGCCGGGAAAATCGGTGCGGCCGATCGATCCGGCGAACAGCACGTCGCCGACGAACGCGCGCTTCGCCTCGGCGCTGTAGAACACCACATGGCCCGGTGTGTGGCCGGGGCAGTGCCGCACATGCAACGTGCACCGGCCCACCGAAACCGTGTCGCCGTCGCCCAGCCAGCGGTCGGGTGTGAACGCCTCGGCCGGCGGAAAACCGAAGATCCGGCTTTGCTGCGGCAGCCCGTCGATCCAGAACTGGTCGCCCGGGTGCGGGCCGATGATCGGCAGATGCAGCTGGCGCGCCAGCGCACCTGTGCCGCCGGCATGGTCGATGTGAGCGTGCGTCAGCAGGATCTGCTTGAGCACGACGCCGTGGGCCCGGGCGGTCGCCAGCAGTTCGTCCAGGTCGCCACCCGGATCGATCACGGCGCCTTCCATCGTCTGGTCGCACCAGACGATGGAGCTGTTCTGCTGGAACGGCGTGACGGGAACGGTGTGGTAGCGCAGCATGCCGGGCATGCTACCCGCGCCGCCAGGGCGGACCGTGCGAGACGTCAGAAGCGCAAGTTCACGCCCAGCGACACCTGGGGCACGAAGCGGATGCGGCCGATGCCCTCGCGCAGCTGGGCCAGCTCCTTGTCGAGCTCCGACTGCGGCACATTGCCCAGGTTCGGGCCGCTGTGCGATTCGCTGATGGTGGGCCTGCCGATCGAGCCGCCCAGGTCGAACAACAGCGTGCCGCCCGTGCCGAGGTGGTGTCCGTAGCCCACGCCCAGGTAAGGCGTGGTGCTCGGAAAACGCACCGAGACATCGAAGCGGTCGCTCGATGACGTCGCGAATGTGCCGTCGCCGATGGTGATGGTGCCGCCGTTGCCGGTGGCGCGAAGGTCCACGCGCATGCGGTTGAAGGTCAGGCCGCCGGTCAACCGCATGCCGCCGGCGACGAACCAGTCCATCAGGAACGCACCGCGGTCGGACCGCAGCGTCCCGCTGTAGGAGACGCCTTCCTCGATGGAATCGCGCCCGATGCTGCCGAGCGTGGCCGCGTCTGCGCGCAACGTGAAACGCGGCGAGATCGGCTGGGCCCAGCCGATCAGCACCCCGGGCAGGCCGACGCTGGTGTAAAGCTCTCCGGCCTGCGCGGCAGCGGTCAGCGACGAAACGGCAAGCGCAACGGCGAGGCAGTGGGTTTTCATGGGGCGCTCCGCGAGGCTGGGTTGGGCGGCCCGCGCTGGGCTTGCCGCACGCCATCAGTGTGGATGCGCCGGGTCCTCGACAAGCGAGCCAGAAAGTAACGAATCCGACCCGAGTGATCGATTCACGCACGACCGTGGCGCGGCCGGCGTGCGCGTGTCACTCAAAGCGAGAAGTCGTAATCGACTGTCACCGGAGCGTGATCGGAGAAGCGCTGGTCGAGAAAGATCGCCTCGCGCGTGGCCTTCGCGGCAATGCCCGGTGTGGCCAGGTGGTAGTCGAGCCGCCAGCCCACGTTCTTGGCCCGCGCCTGGCCCCGGTTGCTCCACCAGGTGTATTGCTCGGGTCTGGTGTTCAGGCGGCGGAACACGTCAACCAGTCCGGCCTCGTCGAGCAACTTGGTCATCCAGGCGCGCTCGTCAGGCAGGAACCCGGAGTTCTTCTGGTTGGTCTTCCAGTTCTTCAGGTCGATCTCGTGGTGTGCGATGTTGACGTCGCCCACCAGAATGAACTCGCGCTGCGTCTTCAACCTCAGCAGGTGCGGGTAGATGACGTCGAGAAAACGATACTTGGCCCGCTGGCGGTCCTCGCCCGAACTGCCGCTCGGGAAATAGCAACTGATGACGCTCAGCTTTCGCCTGGCGTTGTCGAAGCGCGCTTCAACGTAGCGGCCCTCCGCGTCGAACTCCTTGCTCTTGAGGCCCACGATCACGTCGCTCGGCTGCTTGCGCGTGTACAGGCCGACGCCGGCATAGCCCTTCTTCTGCGCAAAGTGAAAGTGGCCCTGCAGGGAGCCGATACGTTCGAAACGACCGGCCACATCATCGGCCTGGGCCTTGACCTCCTGCACACCCATACAATCGGCGCCCGCCTGTTCGGCCCAGGCGACGAATCCCTTGTTGGCGGCCGAGCGAATGCCGTTCAGATTGAGCGTGACGAGGCGAAATCCCACGATGGCACCCATGCAGCAGCAATCGGCCCCTTCGGACGCGGTGGCGCAGGAGTTCGTTCGCTTCGCGGTCGAGGCCGGCGTGCTGCGCTTCGGGGAGTTCAAGACCAAGGCCGGCCGGCTGTCACCATACTTCTTCAATGCCGGCGGCTTCGACGACGGAGCCAAACTCGGTCGCCTGGCAACATTCTATGCACGTCGCCTGCTCGACTCCGGGCTGCGCTTCGACATGCTGTTCGGCCCGGCCTACAAGGGCATCACGCTGGCCGCCGCCGTGGCCATTGAGCTCGCACGGCTGGGCCGCAACGTGCCCTTTGCCTACAACCGCAAAGAGAACAAGGACCACGGTGAGGGGGGCAACCTGGTCGGCGCGCCGCTGGCTGGCCGCGTTGTGGTGATCGACGATGTGATCTCGGCGGGCACCTCGGTGCGCGAATCGATCGGCATGATTCGCGCGGCGGGCGCCGCACCGGTCGCAGTGGCCATTGCACTGGACCGGCAGGAACGCGCCGCCGAGGCTGGGGTGGACAAGCCGGCCTCGGCTGTGCAGTACGTCATGGCAGAACTGGGGATGGACGTGGTCGCGATCGCAACCTTGGGGGACCTGTTGGAGTATCTTTCGACCGCGGGCGACAGCTCGCTCGCCGAGCATGCCGCCCGCGTGGCGGCCTACCGAGATCAATACGGAGTGCTGTGAGACCCGTGGCCGCGTTCAGCAGCGTGACTTTGGCCGCCACCCTGGTTCAGGGCTTGGCGGCGTTGCTGTTTGCGGCGCCTGCTGCCGCCGCCGAGCACACAGCGGGCGCTGGCGCGATCTACCTGTGCGTCGATGACAAGGGTCACAAGCGCATGCTGGATCGTCCGATCCGCGAATGCAGCGACCGCGAGCAGACGATTCTCAACAAGGATGGTTCGGTGCGCGGCAAGTTGCCGCCGGTGCTGACGGCGGACGAGCGCGCCGAGCGCGATGCGCTCGAGCGCAGGCAACTCGAGGCCCGCGCGGCGCAGAACGACGAAGTCCGGCGCGACCGCAACCTGAAGGCCCGCTACCCCAGCGAGGCGGTGCACACCAAGGCCCGCGAATCGGCGCTCGAAGCCGTGCGCAAGGCGATGAAGAACTCCGAGTTGCGCCTGCAGGAACTGCGCGACGAGCGCAAGCCGCTGATGCAGGAGGCCGAGTTCTATAAGGGCAAGAAGATGCCGGCGCGCCTGAAGCAGCAGATCGAGGCCAACGACACGTCGGTGGCCGCGCAGCGCGAGGCGATCCAGAACCAGGAAGCTGAGCTCGGCCGCATCAACAAGCTCTACGACGTGGAACTGGACCGGCTGCGCAAGCTGTGGAACGGGGCGCAGCCCGGCACCCTCGGCTCGATCACGCAGGTCAACGCCGGGCTGACCGCGCGTTGAGCTGAATGCGCGGCGCCAGAACATTGCAGGCCGTTGCGGCGCAGGCGCTCGTGGTGTTTGCTGTGCCGGCCGCCCAGGCGCGACCAGCGACCTACCACTGCGGCGAGACCCTGGAATTCAAGGTCGATTTCACGCCGCGCAAGGCGCAGCTGCACCTCGCAGAAAAGCAGTACACGCTGGTGCGGATCAAATCGGCGCATGACGCCCACTACGTGAACCGCAAGGCCGGCATCAGGTTGGTTGCGAAGAAGGGTGATCTGTCGCTGCACGAAGGCGGCCGCGATCACCAGTGCAAGCTGCAGATCACGCCGTAGAGGCGACCGCCAGGCGCCGGCTCAGCGCGCGAGCTTCTTCTTCAAGAGGTCGTTGACCTGGGCTGGATTGGCCTTGCCCTGGCTGGCCTTCATCACCTGACCGACAAGGGCGTTGAACGCTTTGTTCTTGCCGGCGCGGTATTCGTCGACCGACTTCGTATTGGCGGCGAGTACCTGGTCGATGATCTGGTCGAGCGCGCCGGTGTCGTTCAGCTGCTTAAGGCCGAGCTGCTCGACCGCAACAGCAACCCTTCCGACTTCGCCTCTGGCCATGACGCCGGAAAGTTGCACCTCGACAGCCTCCGGCCAGAGATGCTCGAACAGCAATTTGGCTTGAGGTCGGTTGATCTCGCCCGCTTCCAAGCGGCAGACCAAGTCGGCGAGCTCGACCGGCGCAATTGGACACTGGTCGATCGAAATTGCCCCGGCATTCAATCGCCGTGAAACTTCACCCATGAGCCAGTTGGCCACCAACTTCGGCTGCCGGCAGGCGTCGCGGGCAGCTTCGTAGTAACGCGCGAACGCCAGACTCTGCGTCATCATCGCCGCGTCTTCCGCCGGCAGTCCGTCCTCGCGCTGGAAGCGCTCGGCCATGCTGCCCGGCAGTTCGGGCATCGCGGCCTTCACCCTTTCGATCCACTGCGGCTCGATCACCAGCGGCGGCAGGTCGGGATCGGGGAAGTAGCGGTAGTCGTGCGCGTCTTCCTTGGTGCGCATGGAGCGCGTCTCGCCGGTGTCGGGATCGAACAGCACGGTGGCCTGCTCGATCGTCAGGCCGTCCTCGAGGCGATCGATCTGCCAGTCGACTTCGAAGTCGATTGCCTGCTGCATGAAGCGAAACGAGTTCAGGTTCTTGATTTCGCGTCGTGTGCCGAACGGCGAGCCCGGCCTGCGCACCGACACGTTGGCGTCGCAGCGAAAGCTGCCTTCCTGCATATTGCCATCGCAGATGTCCAGCCACATGACCAGCGCATGCAGCGCCTTGGCATACTCCACCGCCTCGGCGGCCGAGCGCATGTCGGGTTCGGTCACGATCTCCAGCAGCGGCGTGCCGGCCCGGTTGAGGTCGATGCCGGTGAAACCGTGATAGTCCTCGTGCAGCGACTTGCCGGCGTCCTCTTCGAGGTGCGCGCGCGTCAGGTTCACCGTCCGCCGCGAACCCACGAGCAGGAACGACACGCTGCCGCCCTGCACCACCGGCGTTTCGTATTGGCTGATCTGGTAGCCCTTGGGCAGGTCGGGATAGAAGTAGTTCTTGCGCGCGAAGATCGACAATGGCGCGATCTTGGCCCCGACCGCCAGCCCGAAGCGGATGGCCCGTTCGACCGCGGCGCCATTCAGGACCGGCAGGCTGCCCGGCAACGCGAGGTCGACGGCGCAAGCCTGCGTGTTGGGCGCGGCGCCGAAGGCGGTGCTCGCGCCGGAGAACGCCTTGCTGTGCGTGGACAGCTGCGCATGGGTCTCGAGGCCGATCACGACCTCGTAGCCGCGCACGAGCAAGGCAGCCGCCACGCTCACACCCCGGGCGGCACCGCGAGGTGCCAGTCGGTGGCCTGCTGCAGCGCGTGCGCCGTGTGCAGCAGACGCGCCTCGTCGAAGTAGTTGCCGATCAGCTGCAGCCCCACCGGCATGCCATGTTCGCCATGGCCGGCGGGCACGCTCATGCCCGGCAGTCCGGCCAGGCTGGCCGGCAGCGTGAAAATGTCGGCGAGGTAGGCCTTGACCGGGTCGTCGCCCTGCTCGCCCAGCCGCCAGGCCACGCTCGGCGCCACCGGGCCGGCCAGCACGTCGCAGTCGCGAAAGCAGCGCTGAAAGTCGTCGGCGATCATGCGGCGCAGCTTCTGCGCCTGCAGGTAGTACGCGTCGTAGTAGCCGTGCGACAGCACGTAGGTGCCGATCATGATCCGGCGCTTGACCTCGGCGCCGAAGCCTTCGGCGCGTGTCTTGCGGTACATGTCGAGCAGGTCGGTGAATTCCTTGGCCCGATGCCCGTAGCGCACGCCGTCGTAGCGCGACAGGTTCGAGCTCGCTTCGGCCGGGGCAATGATGTAGTAAACGGGAATCGACAACTCGGTTCGCGGCAGGCTCACGTCGACCAGCGTGGCGCCGAGCTGTTCCAGTTCGGACAAGGCGGCGCGCACGGCGCCTTGCACATCGTGGTCGAGCGTCGGCGGAAAGAACTCTCGCGGCACGCCGATGCGCAGCCCCGACAGCGGGCGGGTTGCCGATGCGCCGGGCCGGGCCGCTTGCATCGAGGCGGCGTAGTCTTGCGGCGGTCGTTCGGCGCTGGTGGCGTCGCGTGCGTCGAAACCGCTCATGGCGCCCAGCAGCAGCGCGCAGTCTTCGGCCGAGCGGGCCAACACGCCGGCCTGGTCCAGGCTCGAGGCAAACGCGATCATCCCGTAGCGCGAGCACACGCCGTAGGTCGGCTTGATGCCGGAGACACCGCTGAAGCTGGCCGGCTGGCGGATCGAGCCGCCCGTGTCCGTGCCCGTCGCCGCCGGCACCAGCCGGGCCGACACGGCGGCAGCCGAGCCGCCACTGGACCCGCCGGGCACACGGCTGCGGTCCCACGGATTGCGCGCTGCGAAGTACGCCGAGTTCTCGTTGGCCGAACCCATCGCGAACTCGTCGCAATTGAGCTTGCCCAGGCTGACCATGCCGGCATCGCGCAGCCGGGCGACGACGGTGGCATCGAACGGGCTGCGGTAGCCGACCAGCATGCGCGAGCCGGCGGTGGTGGGCGCGTCGGCGGTGACGAAGATGTCCTTGTGCGCGACCGGCACACCCAGCAGCGCCGAGGTCTCGCCGCGTGCCCGCCGCCCATCGGCCGCTGCGGCGGCCCGCAGCGCTGCTGCCTCGTCGACGTGAAGAAAGCAGCCCAACTCGTGTTGAGCGGTGATCCGTGCGAGCAGATGTTTCGTCAGCTCCACGCTGGACAGCCGCCTGGACGACAGCGCGCGGCCGAGTTCGGCCACGCCCATCTGCTCGAGCGCCGGCTGGCTCACTCGATCACCCTGGGCACCAGAAACAGGCCGTCCTGCACCTGCGGCGCGCTGCGCTGGTTCAGCTCGCGCTGGTCGGGCTCGGTGACCACGTCGTCGCGCAGGCGCAATGGCACCGCCTGCAGCGCCGACAGCGGCGTGTACAGCGGTTCGACGCCGCGGGTGTCGACGGCGCCCATGCGCTCGACGATGCCGAAGAAGCCATTCAGCTGGGCCAGCATCGCCCGCTCTTCGTCGGGCTTGAGTTCCAGGCGCGCCAGATGCGCGATGCGGCTCACGTCCTGCGAGGTCAGTGCCATGTGGAGGAATGCGTCGGAAGCGCGACTTCGAACGCGGGAATCACCGAGGGGTTGCGGTATTATCGCCCGCCATCGACAGCCCCACTCGCGCGCCACGCTACGGCCCTTCAACTCGCAGCGACCGCACGACCGCGAACTGACCTGATCGCCCACTCATGTTCGGATCCCTGCGCCGCTACTTCTCCACCGACCTGGCCATCGACCTCGGCACCGCCAACACGCTGATCTACGTGCGCGGCAAGGGCATCGTGCTCGACGAGCCCTCGGTGGTGGCCATCCGCCACGAGGGCGGCCCCAACGGCAAGAAGACCATCCAGGCGGTCGGCGCCGAGGCCAAGGCCATGCTCGGCAAGGTGCCGGGCAACATCGAGGCCATCCGCCCGATGAAGGACGGCGTGATTGCCGACTTCACCGTCACCGAGCAGATGCTCAAGCAGTTCATCAAGATGGTCCACCCGCGCTCGATGATGAAGCCGAGCCCGCGGATCATCATCTGCGTGCCCTGCGGTTCGACCCAGGTCGAGCGCCGCGCGATCCGTGAATCGGCGCTGGGTGCCGGCGCGAGCGAGGTCTACCTGATCGAAGAGCCGATGGCCGCGGCCATCGGCGCCGGTCTGCCGGTGAGCGAGGCCTCCGGCTCGATGGTGGTGGACATCGGCGGCGGCACCACCGAGGTCGGCGTCATCAGCCTGGGCGGCATGGTCTACAAGGGCAGCGTGCGGGTGGGTGGCGACAAGTTCGACGAAGCCATCATCAACTACATCCGCCGCAACTACGGCATGCTGATCGGCGAGCCCACTGCAGAGTCCATCAAGAAGAGCATCGGCTCGGCCTTTCCCGGCTCCGAAGTCAAGGAGATGGAGGTCAAGGGCCGCAACCTGAGCGAAGGCGTGCCGCGCAGCTTCACGATCTCGAGCAACGAGATCCTGGAGGCGCTGACCGATCCGCTGAACCAGATCGTCTCGAGCGTGAAGAATGCGCTCGAACAGACGCCGCCCGAGCTTGGCGCCGACATCGCCGAGCGCGGCATGATGCTCACCGGCGGGGGCGCCTTGCTGCGCGACCTGGACCGGCTGCTGGCCGAAGAAACCGGCCTGCCGGTGCTGGTGGCCGAAGACCCGCTGACCTGCGTGGTGCGCGGCTGCGGCATGGCACTGGAGCGCATGGAGCGGCTGGGTTCGATCTTCACCTCGGAGTAGGCTCCGCCGCGCGGCCGCTGAGTCGCGGCGCCACACATGCCACTGGGCACGCTCGACCGCACCCCTCCGCCCTTCTTTCGCCAGGGCCCGTCGGCGCTGACCAAGTTGGCCGTCTTCTCGGCGCTGGCCGTGTTCCTGATGGCGGCCGATTCGCGCCTGAAGTACATCCAGCCCATCCGCGCCGCGTTGGCCACCCTGCTGCTGCCGGTGCAGCGCACGCTGCTCATCCCGGTCGAGATGGTCCAGGGCGGCGGCCAATACCTGCAAGGGCTGGCACGCGCGATCGGTGGCGAACGCGAGGCGCGCGCCGCCCTGGTGGCCCAGGCCGAACGCGCCGCGCGTGTCGAACAGCTGGCTCAGGAAAACAACCGCCTGCGTGCACTGCTCGAGCTGAGGCCGGGCATCGCGGTGCGCAGCCGCACGGCGGAGGTGCTGTACGAGGCGACCGATCCGTACTCGCGCAAGCTGTTCATCGACAGCGGGTCGACCCAGGGCGTGGCGCTCGGTTCGCCGGTGATCAACGAAGCCGGCGTGCTGGGGCAGGTGACCCGTGTCTACCCGCTGTCGTCCGAAGTGACGCTGCTCGCCGACAAGGATGCGGCGATTCCGGTCCTCAACCCCCGCACACAGCAGCGCAGCGCCGCCTTCGGCGGCGTGGCCGGCGATGCCGAAGGCATGGAATTGCGGTTTCTGGCCGGCAACGCCGATGTGCAGCCCGGTGACCTGCTCACCACCAGCGGCGTCGATGGTGTCTATCCGCCAGGGCTCGCGGTGGCCAAGGTGATCAAGGTCGACCGAAAGGTCGATTCCGGTTTTGCCCGAATCCAGCTGCAGCCCATCGCGCGGCCCGACGGCGTGCGCCATGTGCTGGTGCTCGAGCCCATGGGCGCTCAAATGCCGCCCCGGCCCGAGCCCGACGCGGCGGCGGTGAAACCAGCCCGCCAGCGGGCCGGCAAGCGATGAACCCGCGTCGGCTTCGTCGCGCGATCACACAGCCTGGGGGTCGCGCACCATGATCATGCCGCGCGGCTCCGACCAGCTGCTGCTGCCGGTCAACCCGTTCTTCATTGCCGTGTCGCTGCTGTTCGCGCTCGGCTTCAACCTGATTCCGCTCGGCCGGCAGGCGGCGATGCCCGACCTGCTGGCCCTGGTGCTGGTGTTCTGGAACGTGCACCAGCCGCTGCGCGTCGGCGTGGGCCTGGCCTTCCTGCTGGGGTTGTTGATGGACGTGCACCAGGGCGCGTTGTTCGGCCAGCACGCGCTGGCCTACACGCTGCTCAGCTTCCTCGCGGTGACGATGCACCGGCGCCTGCTGTGGTTCTCCGTGCTGGAGCAGGCGCTGCAGGTGCTGCCGCTGTTTGCCGCGGCGCACGGCGTGTCGCTGGCCGTGCGCATGGCCGCGGGTGGACTGTTTCCAGGCTGGGAGCTGCTGCTTGCACCGGCATTCGAGGCAGTATTGTGGCCTTTGGCCGTCTGGGTGCTGCTCGCGCCGCAACGCCGAGCCCCGGACCCGGACGAGAATCGGCCCTTGTGAGGGCGCACGGGCCATGATCGAACTGCGCAACATCGAAGTCGACCTGGATCGCTTTCGCGGGCGCCTGCTCGCAGCCGCTGCGTTCGTGCTGGTGGCGTTCGGCCTGCTGCTCGCGCGCCTGGTGTGGCTGCAGGTGTGGCAGCACGAGGAATTGTCGACCCAGGCCGAGGCCAATCGCATCGCGGTGGTGCCGGTGGTGCCGAACCGCGGCCTGATCCTCGACCGCAATGGCATCGTTCTGGCGACCAACTTCTCGGCGTACACGCTCGAGATCACGCCGTCGCGGCTGCAGGGTGATCCCGACGACGTGATCGATCAGCTGTCCAGGCTCATCGACATCCAGCCGCGCGACCGGCGCCGCTACAAGCGGTTGCTCGAGGAGAGCAAGAGCTTCGAGTCGCTGCCAGTGCGCACCAAGCTGAGCGACGACGAAGTCGCCCGCTTCATGGCGCAGCGTTTCCGTTATCCCGGCGTCGACGTGCGGGCGCGGCTGTTCCGCCACTACCCGCTCGGCGAAACCGGCGCGCACCTGATCGGCTACATCGGCCGCATCAACCAGACCGAGAAGAAGGCGATCGAGGACTGGGACGAGGAGCGCCAGGCCAACTACAAAGGCACCGACTACATCGGCAAGCTGGGCCTGGAGCAAAGCTACGAAGAAGAGCTGCACGGCGCGACCGGGTTCGAAGAAGTGGAAACCAGCGCCGGCGGTCGCGCGGTGCGGCGCCTGGCCAGCCATGGCGCGACGCCGGGCAACACGCTGCGCCTGTCGGTGGACATCAAGCTGCAGGCGTTGGTCGAAGAGATGTTCGGCGACCGCCGCGGCGCGCTGGTGGCGATCGACCCGCGCAACGGCGAGGTGCTGGCGCTGGTGAGCAAGCCGACCTTCGACCCGAACCTGTTCGTCGACGGCATCGACGCCGACAACTGGCGCGAGCTGAACGAGTCGATCGACAAGCCGCTGCTGAACCGGGCACTGCGCGGCACCTACCCGCCGGGGTCCACCTTCAAGCCGTTCATGGCGATGGCCGCGCTGAACACCGGCAAGCGCGGCCCGAACACGGTGATTCACGACGGCGGCACCTACCAGTTCGGCAACCACGTCTTCCGCAGCCACGGCGACCACGGCCTCGGGGCGGTCGACATGGTGCGATCGATCGTCAAGTCGAGCAACGTCTACTACTACTCGCTGGCCAACGAGCTGGGCGTGGACCTGATGTACGAGCAGCTGCTGCCGTTCGGTTTCGGCCGCAGGACCGGCATCGACATCGACGGCGAACTGACCGGCCTGTTGCCGTCCACCGAATGGAAACGCCGCGCCTACAAGCGGCCCGAGCAGCAGAAATGGTACGCCGGCGAGACCATCTCGCTGGGCATCGGCCAGGGCTACAACAACTTCACCGCGCTGCAGATGGCGTCGGCCACCGCCACGCTGGTCTCGGGCGGCCAGCGCTACCTGCCGCGCCTGGTGCGCGACATCGAGAACGTGGTGACGCGCGAACGCAAGCGGGTGGCCAGCGACGCGCAGACGCCGCTGCCGTTCAAGCCGGAGCACGTGGAGCTCGTCACCCGAGCCATGTACGGCGTGACGCAGGAAGGCACGTCGGTGCGTTCGTTCATGGGAGCGCCCTACAAGAGCGGCGGCAAGACCGGCACCGCGCAGGCGGTGTCGATCAAGGCCAACGAGAAGTACAACGCCGCGAAGATGGAGGAACACCAGCGCGACCATTCGCTGTACATCGCGTTCGCTCCGGTCGACACCCCCACGCGTCGCGCTGGCCGTGATCGTCGAGAACTCCGGCTTCGGCTCGGAGGCAGCCGCGCCGATGGCGCGCCGGGTGTTCGACTACCTGCTGCTCGGGCAGGTACCCAGCCCCGAGGACATGGCGCTGACCCGACAAGGCAAGTCGGGCGCGCCGATTGGCAAGCCCCGCCTGGCCGACGAATGGCCGCTGCCTGGCATGGCCGCGGCACCCGCCGTGGTGCCGGCCAACGTGACGGTGGCGCGGGGCCCGCGATGAGCGTTGCGGGACTGCTGTCGCGGCCACCGCCCGCATTGCGCGCGACGATCGCGCTGTGCCAAGGCGAACCGATGAGCGCCGTATTCGATCGGCCGACCCTGTGGCAGCGCCTGCGTCCGATGCTGGGCGGCTTCGACGGCGTGCTGACCGCCGTGGCGGCGGTGCTGGCGGCGGCGGGGCTGCTGACGATGTACTCCGCCGGGTTCGACCACGGCACGCGTTTCGTCGATCACGCGCGCAACATGGCGCTGGCGTTCGTGATCATGTTCATGGTGGCGCAGATACCGCCGCAGAAGCTGATGGGCCTGGCGGTGCCGATCTATTCGATCGGGGTGGCCTTGCTCGTGGCCACCGCGGTGTTCGGCATCACGAAGAAGGGCGCGACGCGCTGGCTCAACGTGGGCATCGTGATCCAGCCGAGCGAGATCCTGAAGATCGCGATGCCGATGATGCTGGCCTGGTGGTTCCAGAAACGCGAGGGCCGGCTGCGCGCGCCCGACTTCGTGATTGCCGTGCTGCTGCTGCTGGTGCCCGTCGGGCTGGTCGTCAAGCAACCCGACCTCGGCACGGCGATCCTGATCCTCTCGGCCGGCTTCTACGTGATCTTCTTCGCCGGGCTGCCGTGGAAGCTGATCGTGCCGGTCCTGGTGCTGGGACTGGCGGGTGTCGTGGCGCTGGTGGTCAGTCAGGATCGCATCTGCGAGCCCGATGTGGCCTGGCCGATGCTGCGCGACTACCAGAAGCACCGCGTCTGCACGCTGCTCGACCCCACCACCGACCCGTTGGGCAAGGGCTTTCACATCATCCAGGGCATGATCGCCATCGGCTCCGGCGGCGTGACCGGCAAGGGCTTCATGAACGGCACGCAGACGCATCTGGAGTTCATCCCCGAGCGCACCACCGATTTCGTGTTCGCGGCGTTCGCCGAGGAGTTCGGCCTGCTCGGTGCAGCGGGCCTGCTGCTCGGCTTCATCTTCCTGATCCTGCGCGGACTGATGATCGCCGCCGAGGCGCCGACCGTCTTCACGCGCCTGCTGGCCGGCGCGGTGACGCTGAGCTTCTTCACCTATGCCTTCGTCAACATGGGCATGGTCAGCGGCGTGTTGCCGGTGGTGGGCATTCCGCTGCCGTTCATCAGCTACGGCGGCACGGCGATGGTGAGCCTGGGCCTCGGGCTCGGCCTGCTGATGTCGATCGCCCGCAGCCGCACGCTGATGCAACGCTGAGTCGGCGGCGGTGGACTCGATGGCCCGGCCCATCGGCGTGATCGGCGTCGGCAACATGGGGCTGGCCCTGGCGCTGCGCCTGCTCGATGGCGGCCATGACCTGGTGGTGCGCGACCTCCGGCCCGAGGCGCAAGTCGACGCGGTACGCGCCGGCGCCAGCGTCGCGCCGAATCCGAAGGCCGTTGCGCGCGATTGCGGCCTGCTCATCGTGGTGGTGGTCGATGCGGCGCAGTGCGACGATGTTCTGTTCGGCGATGCAGGCGCGGCGCAGGCGCTGCAGCCGGGGCAGGCCGTCATGTTGTGCCCGACCATCGCGCCTCAGGACGTCGAGCGCCTGGCTGCGCGCCTGGCTTTGATCGGTGTCGACTGCATCGATGCGCCGATGTCGGGCGGTCCGCAGCGCGCGCGCGACGGCACCATGAGCCTGATGGTGGCCTGCGCGGATGCGGTGTTCTTGCGCCATGAGCCGGTGCTGCACCAGCTGTCGTCGCGGCTGTTTCGTGTCGGCGAGCGGCTCGGCGACGGCGCGCGCACCAAGCTCGTCAACAACCTGCTCGCTGCGGTGAACCTGGCGGCGGCGGCCGAGGCCATCGTGATGGCCGAGCGTCTGGGGCTGGACGCGGGGCTCACGTTGGATGTGATCGAGCAGTCCAGCGGCCAGAGTTGGATTGGCAGCGACCGCCTGCGTCGCGCGCTGGCCGGCGACTTCAGCCCCCGTGCCCACACCCGGCTGCTGGCCAAAGACAGCACGCTGGCGCTGACGGCTGCTCAGGCGGCAGGCGTCCGGCCGGCCTTCGGCGCACTGGCGCAAGGCCTGTTCAAGCGGGCGTGCGACGGCGGCTTCGCCGAACTCGACGACGCCAGCCTGCTCACGTTGCTGCGGGGCCTGCCCTCTCCGGGGCCGTGAGCGGGAAGCGCAGTGTGAACAGGGCGCCCGGGCCATGGCCGGGCGCACTGGATGCGCTGCGCTGCCGGGCGTCGGTGATGGTGACGCTGGCGCCGTGCTGCGTGGCAATTTCCTTCACGATCGCCAGCCCCAGCCCGCTGCCGTCGACCTCGGTGCCCAGCGCCCGGTAGAACGCCTGGAACACCAGGTCGCGTTCGGCCTCCGGAATGCCGGGGCCGGAGTCCTCGACCTGCAGCACCACCACCTGGCCGAACGGATCGGGCATCACGCGGACCGTCACCTCACCGCCCGCAGGCGTGTACTGCAGCGCGTTGTCCACCAGGTTGCGCACCAGCTCGCGCACCAGCAGCGGCTGCCCGATCAAGCGGCCATTCGGCTCGTCGCGCTCCGGCCCCTCGTAGCCGAGGTCGATGCGTTTTTCCAGTGCCTTGGGAACGAAGTCGTGCACCGCCTCGCGCGCCAGTCGCACCAGCCGCACGTCCTGCTTGCGCAACGCCGTCTCCTTGTCCTCGGCGCGTGCCATCGACAGCAACTGGTTGACCATGTGGGCCGCGCGCTGGCTCGAGCGCGCGATCTGCTGCAGCGAACGTTTCAGCGCACGCGGGTCCTGTTCGCCGGCGTCGATCTCGCGCTGCGCCAGTTCGGCCTGCATGCGCAAGCCCGCCAGCGGCGTCTTCAGCTGGTGCGCCGCGTCGGCGAGAAAGTGCTTCTGCGCGCCGATCGACTGGTCCAGGCGTGCCAGCAGGTCGTTGATGGCGCGCACCAGCGGGCCGACTTCCTCGGGAGCATCGCGCTCCTCGATCGGGCTCAGGTCCTGGCTCTCGCGCCGCCGGATCCGTTGCTGCAGCTCGTGCAGTGGCCGGATGCCGCGCGCGAGCGCAAACCACACCAGCACCACCGCCAGCGGCAGGATCACGAACTGCGGAAAGATGACGCCCTTGATGATCTCGGTGGCCAGCTGGGCGCGCTTTTCGAGCGTTTCGCCCACCTGGATCAGCGGCGGCGTTTCGCCGCGCCCGCCGCTGCCGCGCAGCCACAGGTAGGCGATGCGCACCGGTTCGGACTGGATCTCGTCGTCGCGGAACCGGAGCTCGTCGACTGCCGGCGTTTCATCGGGCACCGTCAACTCGTTATCACCGGCGACATGCTCGCCGCGCAAACCCAGCACGCGGAAGTACACCCGATCGGTGTCGTCGCTGCGCAAGACGTCGGCGGCGATCTCTGGCAGGCGCAGCCGCAGTCTTCCCGGGCCGCCGTCGGGGGCCGGCTCGACCGAGATCTGGCGTGCGATGGTGCGCGCCATGTCGCCGAGCTCGCGGTCGTAGGGTCGATTGGCGATGTTCTGCGCGACGGCATAGGTCAGCGCCAGGCTCATCGGCCACAGCAGCAGCAGCGGCGCGAGCATCCAGTCCAGGATTTCGCCGAACAGTGAACGCTGCTCCGGGGGAAACGGCTCCATGGGGGGGCGCGGTGGGAATAGTTCGTCGCGATCGCTGCGCGTCGACTACCGGCCGGCTCGACCGCCGCCGGCAGCGCTCAAGCCGCGATCTTTTCCAGGCAGTAGCCCAGGCCGCGCACGGTGGCGATGCGGATCGGGCCCTGCTCGATCTTCTTGCGCAGGCGGTGGATGTAGACCTCGATGGCGTTGTTGCTGACTTCCTCGCCCCATTCGCACAGGCGCTCGACCAGCTGGTCCTTGCTGACCAGCCGACCGGCGCGCTGCAACAGCACCTCGAGCAACGACAGTTCGCGCGCCGACAATTCGATCATCTGGTCGTTGATGTAGGCCACGCGGCCGGTCGCATCGAAGGTCAGCGGACCATGCTTGATGACATTCGATGCCGTGCCCAGGCCCCGGCGCGTCAGCGCGCGCACGCGCGCCTCGAGCTCCTGCAGCGAGAACGGCTTGGCCATGTAGTCGTCGGCGCCGAGATCGAGCCCCTTCACGCGTTGCTCCACGCTGTCGCCGGCGGTGAGGATCAGCACCGGCATCGTGGCGCCGCGGCCACGCAGCTTGCGCAGCACGTCGAAGCCGTGCATCCTGGGCAGACCCAGATCGAGGATCACCAGGTCGAATTCGTGCGACGCCAGCGCGGCGTCGGCCTCGCTGCCGGTGCCGACCTGGTCGACCGCATAACCCGATGCGCGCAACGCGCGCAGCAGTCCGTCGGCCAACACCTGGTCATCCTCGGCAATCAGAATCCGCATGGACGCGCCCCCGCGCAGCGGCCGTCGTTCGGCGACGGTGCTGCAGCGGATTGATTCTAGGCATCTGGGCTGGTCCCCAGGGCAGACCCCGGGGCGTGGAAGCCCCTAGTTCGTACTGTACAAACATCCAGCTCGTCTGCCATAATGCTGCGCAACGAAGGAGACCACCATGGATGCACCCGTGAAGGCACTGAACACCGAAAAGGCCAAGGCCCTGCAGGCCGCGTTGGCCCAGATCGAGAAGCAATTCGGCAAGGGCTCGATCATGCGCCTGGGCGATGGCGAGGTCATCGAGGCGATCGAGGTCGTATCCACCGGCTCGCTCGGGTTGGACATCGCGCTGGGCGTCGGCGGCCTGCCGCGCGGCCGCGTGATCGAGATCTACGGTCCGGAGTCCTCGGGCAAGACCACGTTGACGCTGCAGGTCGTGGCCCAGATGCAAAAGGTCGGCGGCACCTGCGCCTTCATCGATGCAGAGCACGCGCTGGACACCGGCTACGCGCAAAAGCTCGGCGTCAACTTGCAGGAATTGCTGATCAGCCAGCCCGACACCGGCGAACAGGCGCTCGAGATCGTCGACTCGCTGGTGCGCTCGGGTTCGGTCGACCTGGTGGTGATCGACTCGGTCGCCGCGCTGACGCCGAAGGCCGAGCTCGAGGGCGAAATGGGCGACTCGCTGCCCGGGCTGCAGGCGCGGCTGATGAGCCAGGCGCTGCGCAAGCTGACCGCCACGGTCAACAAGACCAACACGATGGTCATCTTCATCAACCAGATCCGCATGAAGATCGGCGTGATGTTCGGCAATCCCGAGACCACCACTGGCGGAAACGCGCTCAAGTTTTACTCGTCGGTGCGCCTGGACATTCGGCGCACCGGCAGCATCAAGCGTGCCGAAGAAGTGATCGGCAGCGAAACCAAGGTCAAGGTGGTCAAGAACAAGGTGGCGCCGCCGTTCAAACAGGCGGAATTCGACATCCTGTATGGCGAGGGCATCAGCCGCCACGGCGAGATCATCGACCTGGGTGTGGCCGCCGAAGTGCTGGACAAATCCGGCGCCTGGTACGCCTACAACGGCGAGAAGATCGGCCAGGGCAAGGACAACGCGCGCGAGTTCCTGCGCGAGAACCCCGACATAGCCCACGAGATCGAGAACAAGGTCCGCGCCGCGATGGGCGTGCCATTGCTGCCCGATTTGGCCAGCGAGTGAACGCCCGCCTCATGTCGAGCTGAGGTCCGCATGGGGGCGTCGCCAGCCGGCCTGTCGCTCAAAGCGCGGGCCCTGCGATGGCTGGCCGGCCGTGAGCACAGCCGGCAGGAATTGCGCGCCAAGCTGCTGCGCTGGACCGACCAGCCCGATGCCGCCGTCGAAGTGGACGCCGTGCTCGACGAACTGGCGTCGCGCGGCCACTTGAGCGAGGCCCGCTTTGTCGAATCGCGGGTGCGGGTTCGATCCGAGCGATTCGGCAATCGGCGCATCGAGCTCGAGCTGCGCCAGCATGGTCTGGCACTCGATCCGGCACTGCAGGAGCGCCTTCGCCAGGGCGAGCTGGCGCGCGCGCGAGAGGTCTGGCGCAAGCGGTTCGGCGAGGTCGCGGCCACGCCCGCTGAGCGCGCCAAGCAGATGCGTTTTCTGGCTGCGCGCGGTTTCTCGGGCGAGGTGGTGCGCAAGCTGGTGGCCGACCCCAACGACACCGAGACGCCCTGACCGCAGCCTTACCGGCCACGGCGGTGCTGCGGCATTGCGGCTGCGCCGACACAGCGTGCTAAATTGCGGCCGCTTTACCGTGCGGCCGTGAGGCCCCAACGCCGGCACGCCGGCCGGTGGGATCGGCGGGCCGCGCGGCAGCGCGTTCAGCCACCTCGCCCATGGGCCCACGATGAAGATCCACGAATACCAAGGCAAGGAGTTGCTGCGCAACTTCGGCGTTCCGGTGCCGCGCGGCTATCCCGCTTTCACGGTGCAGGAAGCGCTCGATGCGGCGCAACGCCTGGGCGGCAAGGTCTGGGTCGTCAAGGCGCAGATTCACGCGGGCGGCCGCGGCAAAGGCGGCGGTGTGAAACTGGCCCGCTCGCTGGACGAACTGAAGACGCTGGCCGGCCAGATTCTCGGCATGCAGTTGGTCACCCATCAAACCGGGCCGGCCGGCCAGAAGGTTCGGCGCCTGCTGATCGAGGAAGGCGCGGACATCAAGAAGGAGTACTACGTTGCCGTGCTGACCGACCGCGCGACACAACAGGTGGTGCTGATGGGCAGCTCCGAAGGCGGCATGGACATCGAGAAGGTGGCCCACGACACGCCGGAGAAGATCATCAAGGTCTTCATCGATCCGCTGGCCGGCCTGGGCGACGCGCAGGCACGCCAGTTGGCCCTGGGCATCGGCATACCGCAGGCCAGCCAGGCGCAGGCCGCCGACGTGCTGAAGGGCCTGTACCGCTGCTACATGGAAACCGACGCCAGCCTGGCGGAGATCAACCCGCTGATCCTCGAAGGCAACGGGCGGCATCAAGGCGCTGGACGCGAAGTTCAATTTCGACAGCAACGCGCTGTACCGGCACCCCGAGATCGTCGCCTACCGCGACCTGGACGAGGAGGACCCGGCCGAAGTCGAGGCCAGCAAGTTCGACCTCAGCTACATCAGCCTGGACGGCAACATCGGCTGCCTGGTCAACGGCGCCGGCCTGGCCATGGCGACGATGGACACGATCAAGCTGTTCGGCGGCGAGCCGGCCAACTTCCTCGACGTCGGCGGCGGCGCCACCGCCGAGAAGGTGACCGAGGCCTTCAAGATCATGCTGCGCAACCGCAACGTGAAGGGCATCCTGGTCAACATCTTCGGCGGCATCATGCGCTGCGACACCATCGCCGAAGGCGTGATCGCGGCCTGCCAGGCGGTGAACCTGAAGGTGCCGCTGGTGGTGCGCATGAAGGGCACGAACGAGGACCTGGGCAAGCAGCTGCTCGCGCAGTCCGGCCTGCCGATCATCAGCGCCAACACGATGGCCGAGGCGGCCACGCGCATCGTGGCAGCCGTCAAGTGAGCCCGGGAGAGACCGCATGAGCATCCTGATCAACAAGAACACCCGGGTCATCACCCAGGGCATCACCGGCAAGACAGGGCAGTTCCACACCCGCATGTGTCGCGACTACGCCAACGGCAAGCAGTGCTTCGTGGCCGGCGTGAATCCGAAGAAAGCCGGCGAGGACTTCGAGGGCATCCCGATCTACGCCAGCGTCAAGGACGCCAAGCAGTCGACCGGCGCCACGGTGAGCGTGATCTACGTGCCGCCCGCCGGCGCCGCGGCCGCCATCTGGGAGGCCGTGGAGGCCGAGCTGGACCTCGCGATCTGCATCACCGAAGGCATCCCGATCCGCGACATGCTCGAAGTGCGCAACAAGATGAAGCAGCAGGGAAGCCCGGGGCGGCAAGAAGACGCTGCTGCTGGGCCCGAACTGCCCCGGCACGATCACCCCGGAGGAAATCAAGATCGGCATCATGCCCGGCCACATCCACCGCAAGGGCCGCATCGGCGTGGTCAGTCGCTCGGGCACCCTGACCTACGAGGCCGTGGCGCAGCTGACCGAGATCGGCCTCGGCCAGTCCAGCGCGGTGGGCATCGGCGGCGACCCGATCAACGGGCTCAAGCACATCGACGTGATGCGCCTGTTCAACGACGATCCCGACACCGATGCGGTGATCATGATCGGCGAGATCGGTGGCCCCGACGAAGCCGAGGCCGCCCGCTGGTGCAAGGCCAACATGAAGAAGCCGATCGTCGGCTTCATCGCCGGAGTGACCGCGCCTCCGGGCAAGCGCATGGGCCACGCCGGCGCGCTGATCTCCGGCGGCGCCGACACGGCCGACGCCAAGCTGGCGATCATGGAGGAATGCGGGTTCACCGTGACCCGCAATCCGAGCGAGATGGGCCGGCTGCTGAAGGCCCTGGTCTAACTGCCACCCGGTTGCGCGTTCGTATTTGTACGAACGGGCGGCGCGCGGCCGCGTCCGTACACTGCAGTGCGAGGGCCACAAGGCTGCCAGCGCATGGCCGGCCAGTCCACTGCACAACACCGGAGGCTCCATGGAGTACACGTCGGCCGCATTCTGGGCGGCGCTCGGATCGATCATCTGGGTCAACATCATCCTGTCCGGCGACAACGCGGTGGTGATCGCGCTGGCGGCCCGGTCGCTGCCGCCGCATCAACAACGCCAGGCCATCTTCTGGGGCAGCGCCGCGGCCATCGTGATGCGGGTCGTGCTGACCATCATCGCGGTGGAGATGCTGAAGTGGCCGTACCTGAAGATCATCGGCGCCCTCCTGCTGGTGTACATCGGCGTGACCCTGATGCTGGAGGACGGCGAGGGCGAAGGCGATCTGGGCAAGGACACCGGGCGGCATGCTGGCGGCCATTCGCACGATCCTGATCGCCGACCTGGTGATGAGTCTGGACAACGTGCTGGCCGTGGCCGCGGCCGCCAAGGGCAACATACCGCTGCTGGTGATTGGCCTGGCCTTGAGCATCCCGCTGATCATCTTCGGCAGCACCTTGCTCTTGAAGGTGATGGAGCGCTTTCCGATCATCATCACGGCCGGCGCTGCCTTGCTGGGATTCCTGGCCGGCGAGATGTTCCTGACCGACCCGGCCCTCGTGCAGCGGGTCGGCGAACTGCCGCACTGGCAGGTCAACGTCGGCGGCGCGCTCGGCGCGGCCCTCGTGGTGGCGCTGGGCATGTTTCTTCAGCGACGCCACGCATTGCGCCAAGCGACCAGTGAGTGATCGCGCGGAGTTGGCGCTTGCAGATTGGATTGCAACAGCTGTGCTAAGGTGCCCGCGGTTGACAGCCGCGGCACCAGCAATTGGCCATCCCACACCGTCAGCCGAGCTCGTCGGAAGCAGGCGCTGCGAAGCGGCCCCCGGTAGGGCAGGCCGGCCGCCAAGTGGGCCGCTTCCGCGTCGTCAAGCGATTGGGTGTCGGTGGGGCGGGTCAGGTATTCCTGGCGCAGGATCTGCCCAGCCAGCAGTGGGTGGCATTGAAGATCGTGGCGCTCGACGTCGGGTCGGCATCTGACGATGTGCTGCGCGATCGTTTTGTGCGCGAGGCGCAGTCGGCCCGATTGCTGAACCACCCGGACATCGTTGCCGTGCATCGACGTCGGGCACTGCGACGGTGTGGGCTGGGTCGCGATGGAGCTGGTGGCGGGGACCGATCTGTCGCGGTACACCCGCCCGAGCCATCTCCTGCCTGAGCGGCTGGTGGCCCGGTTGGGTGCGCGAGTCGCGCTGGCGTTGAATCATGCCCACCGCCAGGGCGTGGTGCACCGCGATGTCAAGCCAGCCAACATCCTGGTGGATTGGCCGAACGACATCGTGAAACTCGCCGACTTCGGCATCGCGCGCTGGGCCGGTGAACCGCGAACGCGATCCGGGCAGGCTCTGGGTTCGCCCGACTACATGGCACCCGAACAGCTGGCAGGCAGCGAAGTCGGCCCCGCGGCGGACATCTACTCGTTGGGCGTGACCTTGTTCGAACTGCTCTGCGGGCGCCGTCCGCATGCCACGCAGTCGCTCGGGGCCTTGTTGCGGGCGGTGGCCCACGAGGCGCCACCACATCTCCGGTCGCTGCGCCCCGACCTGCCCGAGTTGCTGTGCCAGACCGTGATGTCGGCGTTGGCCAAGGTGCCGGCGCAACGGCCCGCCGACGCGGCGGTAGTTGGCGGCCGCGCTGGAGCGGTCGAATCCCGGGCCGCCCGCGATGCCCGCGTGAGGTCCCCCACGCCCGGAGGCTGCCGCCGCGCCGGGGACACGCGGTTCCGAGGCACAATCGGCGCGACCTCACAACGACAACGCGCGGGCGCCCCTCGTTCTGCCATGACCTTCGAGTACTTCCACGCAGTGGACCCGGGTCGCGCGCGCTCGAACAACGAGGATTCGGTCGAGATCGACCCTGCCAACGCGCTGGCCGTGCTGGCCGACGGCATGGGCGGCTACAACGCCGGCGAGGTGGCCAGCAACATGGCCACGTCGTTCATCAAGACCGAGCTCGGTCGCTGGCTGCAGGAGGCGACGGACCACGCGACCGACACCGAAGTGCGTCGCGCGATGGACATCTGCGTCGACAACGCCAACCGGGCCATCTTCAACGCCGCGAACTCCAACCCGCAGTACGCCGGCATGGGCACCACGCTGGTCGTCGCCGTGTTCCGCGACAACCGCCTGCTGCTCGGGCACGTGGGCGATTCGCGCGCCTACCGCTGGCGCGGCGGGCGGCTGAATCAGATCACGCGCGACCATTCGCTGCTGCAGGAGCAGATCGACGCGGGGCTGATCACCGCCGAGCAGGCGGCGTTTTCGGCCAACAAGAACCTCGTCACCCGCGCCGTCGGCGTCGAGGACACGGTGTTGCTCGAGACCCACCTTGCACGAGGTGTTGCCGGGCGACACCTACCTGTTGTGCTCGGATGGCCTGTCCGACATGGTCGACGACGCCGGCATCGCGCAGCTGTTGCAGGCGCACGACTCGATCGAGTCCGCGGGGCCGGCGCTGGTCGAAGCTGCCAACGAGGCGGGCGGAAAGGATAATATCTCCCTGATTCTGGTCCGCGCGGCTGGAGGGCCTGGGATCAGCGGCCGATCGTGGTGGCCGTTCCGGCGCTGATGTCGGGTCTGTGCCGGACGCCGTGGCGGTCGAACGCGGCGGTCCAATGACAATTGATTAGAGGATGAGCATGGGCAAGCTGGTGGTGTCGCTCGATGGTGTGGTCATCAAGGAAGTCCAGATCATCAAAGACAAGACCACGCTGGGGCGCCGTCCCTACAACGACATCGTGATCGACAACCTCGCCGTCAGCGGCGAGCACGCGGTGCTTGCAGATGGTCGGGCAGGATGTCTTCATCGAAGACCTCAACAGCACCAACGGCACCTACATCAACGGCAAGGCCGTCAAGAAGCAGCTGCTGGCCCACAACGACACGGTCGAGATCGGCAAGTACAAGATCAAGTACCTGGTCGACGAAGGCAGCGACTACGAGAAGACGATGATCATGCGCCCGGGCGCCGCGGCGCCGACTCGCGGGCGCACCGGCACCGGGGTTCTCGAGCACCTCGGGCATGGGGACCAATTCGGCCTTCGGCGCGCTGGGGCCGCAAGGCAACCCGGCGTCGATCAAGGTGCTCAATGGCGCGGCGGCCGGTCGCGAAGTCGCGCTGACCAAGGTGGTCACCACGGTCGGCAAGCCCGGCGTGCAGGTGGCCTCGATCACCAAGCGCCCGGGCGGCTATGTGATCGCCCACGTCGAGGGCAGCCATCGGCCGGCGATCAACGGCACGCCGCTGTCCGGCGACTCGATCCACCTGAAGAACGGCGACGTGATCGAGTTGGCCGGCACGCAGATGCAGTTCATCCAGAGCTGAGGCGGTCGCGACTTCGTCGAAGCACCCGACTGTCGGTGCCAATTGGCAACGTGAAGCAAGTCACAGTCGTGGTTAGCCGCTCGCGCGGCCACCGATGCCAACCGCCGCGCGCGAACGCGAATTTCCCATCTTGCGTCGGGGGCTGCCCGCGCCGCACCATGCGTCTGCGACACTTCAGGCCTGCCCATGCGCCGCCGCTGACGACGCTGTGGGCAGGCCTGCGCGTCGGGCATCTGATTCCATCGCGAGCCGACCGAGGCTAAGCGTAAATCGTCAAACCACATGCAGGTTCGAGTCCTCGGCTGTTCCGGTTCCATCGCGGCGGGCTGCCGCACGACGTCGTACCTGCTGGATCACGACGTGCTGATCGACGCCGGCACCGGGGTGGGCGACCTGTCGCTGGAAGAGATGGCGCGCCGTCGACCACATCCTGATCAGCCACTCGCACCTCGACCATGTGCTGGCCATCGGCCTGCTGGCCGACAGCGTGATGCGCAACCGCAAGGGACAGCCGCCGATCCAGGTGCACGCGTTGCCCGACACGATCGAGGCCCTTCGTGCCCACATCTTCAACGGTGTCATCTGGCCCGACTTCACGCGCCTGCCATCGGCCGAGGCGCCGATCCTGCGGCTGGTGCCCTTCGAGATCGGACAGATCATCACGCTCGGCGAGCGCCGCATCGAGGTGCTGCCGGCCGTGCACACGGTGCCGGCGGTGGGTTTTGCCGTGCTCGGCGCGCCGGTGGCCAAGCGCGGTGCGTTCATCTACACCGGCGATACCGGCCCCAACCCGGCGCTGTGGGCGCGCCTGCACGGCATGCGCATCTCCTCGCTGGTGATCGAGACCGCATTCCGGGACGACGAGCGCCAGCTGGCACGCGTCAGCCGGCACCTGTGCCCGGCGGTGCTGGGGCAGGAGCTGGCGCGGCTGGACCACCCGGTGAACGTCTACATCACCCACATCAAGCCCGGTGAACTCGACGTCGTGATGACCGAGGTCGCAGCGCTGGGCAGTCCCGCACCGCATTCGCGCGCTGACGCACGGGCAGGTCATTGCCGTCGATTGACGCGGTGGCGACGATGGTTCAGGCGCCGCCAACGACGCGTCGCGTCCGAGCCGACTGCTGCCGCCGGCACAGGACCGTGCCTTGCAGCTGACCCGACGATGCGGAGCGCGTGTGTCTCTGCAATAGTTTGCGGTCGCAGATGTCGTTCGGCGACCGCTGCCGGGATCGGCCTGATGCACGACGCGCATCTGCCAACCCGAGATGGCGGCGTTCGCACAACAGCGTCCTGCAGCTCGCCGCCGTGGTCGGCTGCATCGACTGGCCGGTCTCCAGCACGCTCGTGATGGCGGTGTCACAGATGTGGTGGATCGTTGCCGCAGGTTGCATGATCAGCGAGCCTGCCACCCACAGGACTCCGGCACGGCCGTCGGCGACTATTGGGGCAGCGGCCAGCGCTAGCTTAGGTCGGCACGTTGGCGATCAACCTGACGATTTGCGTCACCGCTAGCTCCGGCACAGTGACGGAAATCGGCACTCAATCTGTAACGAATGTGAATTAGCCGGCATTCGCCGTCCAAAACCAAGGGTCGGATTGCTGGCACGACAACTGCATCAGTCAAGGCGGACCCCAACCAACCCTGCTCAAGGAGAGTCAACCATGAAACGTGTCCAACGAGGTTTTACGCTGATCGAACTGATGATCGTGGTCGCGATCATCGGCATCCTGGCCGCCGTCGCGCTGCCGGCTTATCAGGACTACACGGTCCGCTCCCGCGTCTCAGAAGGTCTTGGCCTGGCCTCGGCTGCGAAGATCAACGTCGCCGACATCCTGGCCTCGGGCAATCCGCAGGCTGACCCGCTCGGCTACAGCCTGGGCTACACCGCGCCGGCTGCCACCCGCAACACGACCTCTGTCGCCATCACCGCCGCAACCGGCGAGATCATCATCACGACGACGGCGACGGCTGGTGGTGGAACGCTTTCGCTGAATCCCAATGTGGCCGCTGCCGTCCTTCCGGTGGGTACCGCCGCGTTCGCACCGCCCAATGGCGCGATCGTGTGGCGTTGTGCGGCTGCGGGTGCCACGGGCAACGTCGGCCAGAACGTCGGCTCTCTGCTGGCCAAGTACGCGCCCGCCGAATGCCGTTGATTCTTTGATCTGCGTGTGAGCCAAGGGCGCTTCGGCGCCCTTGGTCCTTTTCTGGTCTGTGATGGTCTAGCGCAGACTTGCTTCCATCCACAGGCCGCTGCGCAGCAACCCAGTGCAAAGCAGAACCATGAGATTCAAGCGGCGACTCCTTGCAGCCGGAATTCATTTGGTCTCCAGTCTCATCATCGCCGGTGCGGTCGCCATCGTCGGCTTGGGCCTCATGTACCCAGGCGTGTATTCGCAGCTGGCAGGTGGAACCGAGCTCTTCTTCCTGATATGCGGCGTTGACGTCACACTGGGGCCGTTCCTGACCGGTGTGGTGTTCGCCGATGGGAAGAGTGCACGCGCGCTGCGTCGCGACATTGCGATCATCGTCGTCCTGCAACTCGCCGCGCTCTGCTACGGGTTGTATGTTCTTGCGGTCGCGCGGCCCGTCGCGCTGGTCTTCGAAGTCGACCGGTTCCGGGTGATCTCGCAGGTGGATGTGCGCACATCGGAATTGCCCAACGCACCCAGCGGCTACCAGTCGTTTCCTTGGACTGGGCCGTGGTTGCTGGGCACGCGCGCGGCGACCAACGATGAAAAGCTGGACGCTATCGAGAAGGCGCTGGAGGGGCACGACATCGGGGCACGACCGTCGTTCTGGCGACCCTACGACGAAGTGCGCCACGCCGCGCTGGCACGAGCGTACCCGGCGGAGATGCTACTGAAGCAGTCTGGAGGCCTGCGCGCCGCCATTGAAAGGGACCTGACGAGCAGCGGACTCACTACCGAGACCGCGCGGTTCCTGCCCGTGCAGTCGCGACAAACCGGGTGGGTGGTTTGGCTGGATGCAAGCGGGATGCCCAAGTTATTCCGGCGGTACGAACGGCTGGTGTAGCGGGGAGACGCCGAATCGCCAGCCGCGATGTCGCGAGCACGATCGGATGCGCTGCTACCATCGCGTCACACACCATGCAGGTGCCACCTGACGCGAACTCGTCGTCCAGCCGGCTGAAGGTCGCAGTCGCATTGGCACCCAGCATTCCGGGTCTGCTGGCATTCAACCTGCCGCCGTCGCCCACACTGCTCAATCAGTGTCTCGCCGTGGCGCTGTGGGGTTCGGTCGTCTGGTCGCTGGGAGCCATGTCGTCGACTGCTACGGCCATGCAGGAGGCGCGATCTCTGCTCGCCGCGGCGGGGGTTCTGGTGTTTGGCGTCTTGATGTCGTTGGCAGTCGGCTCGCTTCCAGCCGCCATTGCTGTATCGACTCTTCTGATGCTCGTGGTATCGGCGCTGCTGGTGTTTGCGGGATCCGACCTGGGCCGGCGGGCCGACCCGACCGCTGCATTCTCGTGGTTCCTGCTTGGGATGGTGGGCGTCGGCCTCTTGAGTGCATTCATTGCGTTGATCCAAGTCTTTGCTCCGGAATTGCCTGACGGTCAATGGATTGCGCGATCGGGCATGCCTGGACGCGCGGTCGGCAATCTGCGCCAACCGAACCACCTGAGCAGCCTGCTGCTGTGGTCGTACCATCGCGCGTCGTGGCTCTGCTCGAGTTGCGCCGACTCAGACGTGGGCGCTCGGCGCGGCGCTCTGGCGTCTTGCTGATGTTTGCCGCTGGTGCTGAGTGGCTCGCGCACCGGCGCGCTGGGTACGCTCTTGCTGGCCGGCCTGGGGCTTGCTGGACCGCAAGCTTGTCGCGTCGGCACACGTGCGCTGCTGCTGGCCGCGCCGCTGCTCTACGGCCTGGCATGGGCGGCCTGTCGGCCTGGTCGCCCATCTCAGGCGGCCATGTGTTCGGCGCCGAGGACCGCTTGAGCCCTGCATCCGGACGGCGACATTTCCAGCTCGCGCTTCGCGATCTGGTCCAACACCCTGTGCGATGATCGCCCGCGAGCCGTGGACTGGCGTGGGATTCGGCGAATTCAATCTCGCCTGGACGCTTGTCGGCACTTCCGGATCGGCCGGTCGCCTTCTTCGACCACACGCACAACCTGCCGCTGCAGCTCGCTCGTCGAGTTGGGCTTGCCGCTTGGCGCTCATGCGTGCTGGCGCTGCTGGCGGTCGCGCTCGCTCCAGGCCTGGCGTCGCGCTTGGCATGCCAGAGGCGACGGTCGGATCGCCAAGCGAGCGGCGTTCATGCTGGTGTTGATGATCGGCCTGCACAGCCTGCTCGAATACCCGCTGTGGTACGCCTACTTCCTGCTGCCCACGGCATTTGCCTGGGGCTATCGCGCTGGACCGTGCCGGCGCGCTCCGACCACGAGTCGGCGCACGCTGCGTCGGCGCCGGCCATCGATCCGGCCCTGGCCGCGCTCGGTCTGACCATGACGCTGGGCGCCGCCGGCATCGGTGCTCGACTACTCCCAGGTGGCGCTGATCTACGAGCCGCCGGCGAACGCCGCGCCGCTGGAGGACCGCATCGCACGCGGCCAGCGCAGCCCGCTGTTCGCGCACCATGCCGACTACGCCGCGGCCACCGCCTTCGGCGAGCCCAAGGCACCGCTGTCGGCGTCGCAGGCGCTGGCCTTCCAGCGCGCGCCGCACCACCTGCTCGATGTGCGGCTGATGATCGCGTGGGCGCAAGCCCTGGCCGAACAAGGCGAGGTCGACAAGGCGCGCTGGCTGGCCGCGCGCATCCGCGAATTCCGCAATCCGGCGTCCGACGAGTTCTTCGAGCCGTGCGCGCAGCCGGCGCAGGTCGCGCAGGCGTTCCAGTGCCAGGCGCCGCAGCGTCGGCTACCATCTGGCGCGAGTTCGTCCGAGCGCTGAGGCCGCTCCGCCCGAGGTCAGTCGGCGGCTACCCAGTCGCCCGACTTGCCGCCGCGCTTTTCCAGCAGCCGGATGTCGCCCATCACCATGCCGCGGTCGACGGCCTTGCACATGTCGTACACCGTCAGCAGGCCCACCTGGACGGCGGTGAGCGCCTCCATCTCGACCCCGGTGCGCCCGAGCGTCTCGACCTGGGCGATGCAGTGCACGCACGGCGCCGCCGCATCGAGCTCGAAGTCCACCGCCACGTGGGTGATCGGCAGCGGGTGGCACAGCGGGATCAGGTCCGCCGTGCGCTTGGTCGCCTGGATCGCGGCCACGCGCGCGACGCCGATGACGTCGCCCTTCTTGGCCAGGCCCGCGGCAATCAGATCGAACGTGGCCGGCTGCATGCGGATGCTGCCGCGCGCGCGCGCGACGCGGCGGGTGATCTGCTTGGCCGCCACGTCGACCATGTGCGCCTGCCCCTGGGCGTCGAAGTGCGTCAGCGGTGAATTCTCGGCGGTCATCGGCAGAAACACTAGGGCAACAGGGCGGTGCGATCATAGGCGAATGAACCCGACATGCCCGCGCGCACGCTGCCGCGCGACGCTGACCCGCCATGACCGCAGTCACCTCGCGCCGGCAAGTCGACGCGCCTCGACGGTCCGTGCGCTGGCAGCGGATCGGCTGCACGGCTGCGCGAGCGCCCTGCTGGCAGTGAGCCTGGCTGCGACCTGCGTGGCACAGGTGCGCCTGCCCTCGCTGGGCGAATCGGCGTCCGACGAGGTCACCGTCTCGGCCGAGAAGCGCCTGGGCGAGCAGATCATGCGCGACATCCGGCGCGACCCGGACTACCTGGACGACCCGGTCCTGCTCGACTATCTGCAGGCGATCTGGCGGCCGCTGGTCGAGGCGGCGCGCCAGCGCGGCGACATCACCGCCGATGTCGACGCGCTCTTCGCCTGGGAGTCCTTTCTGGTTCGCGACCGCAGCGTCAACGCGTTCGCGTTGCCCGGCGGCTATGTCGGCGTGCACCTGGCGCTGATCGCGCTCACCGGCTCGCCCGACGAGCTGGCTTCGGTGCTGGCGCACGAGCTGTCGCACGTGACGCAGCGGCACATCGCGCGCAGCATCACCACCGGGCAGCGCCAGGGGCTGCTGGCCATGGCCGGGCTGATCCTCGGCATCATCGCCGCCAGCCGCAGCCACAACCCCGATGCGGCGCAGGCGGCGATCGTCGGCAGCCAGGCGGCCGCCGCGCAAGGCCAGTTGAATTTCTCGCGCGACATGGAGCGCGAGGCCGATCGCATCGGCCTGGGCGTGCTCGGCCAGGCCGGCTTCGCGCCCGCCGGCATGGCCATGATGTTCGAGAAGCTCGATCAGGCCAACCGGCTCAACGACAGCGGTGCGTTCCCGTACCTGCGCAGCCACCCGCTGACCACCGAGCGGGTGTCGGAAGCGCGCGCGCGCGCCGGCGCGGCGCAGGGCCGATCGGTGGGCCCATCGCGCCTGGAACACCAGCTGATGCAGGCGCGCGCGCGGGTGTTGATGGACCCATCGGTCCAGGCGCGGCGGCGCATGCAGGAGCTGGACGCCGAATCCGCCGGCGCCGCGCCGCGAGATCGTGTCGCGGCGCTGTACGCCAGCGCGATGGCTTCGATGGTGCTGCGTGACTTTCCCCGCGCCGAACGCGCCTGGGCCGAGGGCCAGCGGCTGAGCGAGCCGGCCTTCGGCACGACCGAGGCGCGCGCGTTGCGCGCATGGTCGCTGCTGGGCGTCGAGTTGGCGCTGGCGCAGGCCGATGCGCCAAGCGCCGCTCGGCGCATGGCCAGCCTGCCCGACGAGCGCTCACGACCCGCGCTGCTGTTGCGCGCGCAACTGGCGGTCGCCGCCAACGACCCCGACCAGCTCAAGCGCCAGACCGAGGCGCTGCAGGGCTGGCTGGCCGAGCAGCGCCAGGATGCACTCGCCTGGTCGGCGCTGTCGCTGTGCACCGATCGTCTGGGCCTGAAGCTGCGCTCGGTGCGCGCCGCAGGCGGAGTCGCGCGCGGCGCTGGGCGACCTGCCCGGCGCGATCGATCGCTTGCGCGCCGGCCAGCGCCTGGCGCGCGGCGGCGGCGCGCAGGACTTCATCGAAGCATCGGTGATCGACTCGCGGCTGCGCGAGCTGGAATCGCAGCGCCGCCAGCTGCTGGCCGAGCTGCGCGGCAACAAGCCCGCGCGCGATCCCGAGTAGCGCCGGCGCGCCTCAGGCCGGCGCGCGGGCGAAGACGCGTTCCACGGCCACGTCGATCACCATGCCGGCCAGGCTGTAGATGATCGAGCCGATCAGCGCCGCGCCGAACCCGGCGACGTTGAAGCCTTCGCCCAGCACCGAGGCCGCCGCCCAGAACATCAGCGCGTTGATGACGAACAGGAACAGCCCGAGCGTCAGCAGCGTGACCGGCAGCGTCAACAGCACCAGCAGCGGTCGCACGAGCGTGTTGAACAGGCCCAGCACCAGCGCCGCGATCAGCGCCGCCGAGTAGCTCGCCACGGTGACGCCCGAGTAGATCTGGGGCACCAGCAGCAGCGCCGCGGCCAGCAGAAACCAGCGAACGATCAGCTTCATGGGCACGAGCATACATCGGCAACAGCATGTTCCTCGAGGGCGCTTCGAGGGGCGCACGTGATGCGCGGCGACGACAAAAACGCGCGCCACGAGGGAAGAAAGTGCGTTCTACGAGGGAAAAACGCTTCTCATCGCTGAAAGCTCGCGGTACTATCGCGCCCGCAGGGATCACGAGAGAAACGAGAGTTCATGCGACTCTCACCCGTACCCCGGCACATCAACCACTCACGTGATGGAGAAATTTCAAATGGCAACTGCGAAGAAGGCTGCGAAGAAGGCAGCAAAGAAGGCCCCGGCCAAGAAGGCCGCGAAGAAGGCGGCGCCGGCCAAGAAGAAGGCGGCGAAGAAGGCCCCGGCCAAGAAGGCCGCCCCGGCCAAGAAGAAGGCCCCGGCCAAGAAGGCCGCGAAGAAGAAGGCGCCGGCCAAGAAGCGCGTCCCGAACGCGGCCTTCATGAAAGCCATGACCCCCAGCGCCGCGCTGGCCGCGGTCATCGGCGACAAGCCGATGCCCCGCACCGAGGTGACCAAGAAGGTGTGGGAGTACATCAAGAAGAACGGCCTGCAAGACAAGGTCAAGCGCACGATGATCAACGCCGACGCCAAGCTGAAGGAAATCTTCAAGCAGGCCCAGGTGTCGATGTTCGAGATGACCAAGCTCATCAATGCGCACCTGAAGTGATCGATCGTGCGGGCCCACGTGGCTCGCAACGTCCGATCGGGGCCGGCGTCAGCCGGCCTTTTCGTTGGCGCGGCGGATGTCGCAGCGGCTCAGCCCGCGGCCAGGCGGCGGGCCAGGAAATCCAGCCGGTCCTGCCCCCAGAACAGTTCGCCGTTCACAGCGTAGGTCGGCGCGCCGAACACACCGGCGTCGATGGCCCGCTGGGTGTTGGCGTCGAAGCGCGCGCGACTGGCCTCGCTGTCCGCCTCGGTCAGGCGCTGCGCCGGCAGACCTTGCTCCGACACGATCGCCGCGAGCGTTGCTGCATCGGCGATGTTGCGCTCCTCGACCCATACGGCGCGCAACACAGCGCCCGCCAGGCGCATGGCGGCGTCGCTGCCATCGTGCTGCTCCACCGCGACGATCAGGCGCGCGGCATGGTCTGCAGCGACCGGAAAGTACTTCGGCTTCAGCGTCAACGGCAGCTGCAGCCAGTCACTGAACCGGCGCAGTTCGACCAATCGATAGGCCTGTCGCTGCGGTGCGCGCTTGGCCAGCGGCAACCCGCCGGAGACCGGAAACACGCGGCCATAGTCGACGGGCAACACCTCGATCGCGGCACCGGCAACGCGCGCGATGTCGGCGAAGCGCTGGTGCCCGAGGTAGGTCCATGGCGAGTTCGGCGCGAAGTAATACGAGACAACCGGTTTCATGACGGCTCCTGGCTGGCGGATCCAGCCGCCGCGCGCCAGTGTAGGCCGCAGGTTCCCGGCGCGCGCGCCGCTCAGCGCGCCGCGGACAGCGCGGCCGACAGGAACTGGCCGGTGTAGCTGGCCGGCTGCGCCGCCACCTGCTCCGGCGTGCCCACCGCGACGATCTGGCCGCCGCCGGCGCCGCCTTCGGGCCCGAGGTCGATCACCCAGTCGGCGGTCTTGATCACGTCCAGGTTGTGCTCGATCACGACGATGGTGTTGCCGGCGTCGCGCAGCTGGTGCAGCACACGCAGCAGCATGTCGATGTCGGCAAAGTGCAGCCCGGTGGTGGGCTCGTCCAGGATGTACAGCGTGCGGCCGGTGTCGCGCTTGGACAGCTCCAGCGCCAGCTTCACGCGCTGCGCTTCGCCGCCCGACAGCGTGGTCGCGCTCTGGCCGAGGCGCACGTAGCCGAGTCCGACGTCCAGCAGTGTCTTGAGCTTGCGCGCAATGGCCGGCACCGCGTTGAAGAAGGCATGCGCCTCCTCGACGGTCAGGTCGAGCACCTGGCTGATGTTCAGGCCCTTGTAGAGGATGCCGAGCGTCTCGCGGTTGTAGCGCAGGCCGCGGCAGCTGTCGCACGGCACGTACACGTCGGGCAGGAAATGCATCTCCACCTTCAGCACGCCGTCGCCCTGGCAGGCCTCGCAGCGGCCGCCCGCCACGTTGAAGCTGAAGCGTCCGGCGCCGTAGCCGCGTTCGCGTGCCGACGGCACCTCGGCGAACAGCTCGCGGATCGGTGTGAACAGGCCCGTGTAGGTGGCCGGGTTGCTGCGCGGCGTGCGCCCGATCGGGCTCTGGTCGACATCGATCACCTTGTCGAACACCTCCAGGCCGTCGACCGCATCGTGCGGGGCGGGCTCGAGATGGCTCTGGTACAGGTGCCGGGCCACCGCGGCGTACAGCGTGTCGTTGACCAGCGTGCTCTTGCCCGAACCCGAGACGCCGGTGACGCAGGTGAACAGGCCGAGCGGGAATTCGGCGGTGACGTTGCGCAGGTTGTTGCCCCGGGCGCCGGCCACGCGCAGGCACAGGCCGTGGTCGCCGCGTGCCGGCGCCACGCCTTCGAGCAACGAGGTGTGCCGCCACGGCGTGCGCCGCGCCGGCAGCGCGATGCGTGCACGGCGCGACAGGTAGCGGCCGGTCAGCGACGCGTCGCTGGCGGCGATCTGGTCCGGCGTGCCCTGCGCGATCACCTGGCCGCCGTGCACGCCGGCGCCGGGTCCGAGGTCGATGCAATGGTCGGCGGCGCGGATCATGTCCTCGTCGTGCTCGACCACGAGCACGCTGTTGCCCAGGTCGCGCAGGTGCTTCAGCGTGCCGATCAGCCGCGCGTTGTCGCGCTGGTGCAGCCCGATGCTCGGCTCGTCGAGCACGTACATCACGCCGGTCAGGCCGGAGCCGATCTGCGACGCCAGCCGGATGCGCTGCGCCTCGCCGCCCGACAACGTGTCGGCATTGCGGTCCAGGCTCAGGTAGCTGAGGCCCACGTCGTTGAGGAACTGCAGTCGCGCCCGGATTTCGCGCACCACCTTGTCGGCGATCTCGGCCTTCGAGCCGACCAGCTTCAGCGTGTCGAAGTAGGCGAGCGCCTGCGCCAGCGTCGCGCGCTCGATCTGGTAGATCGCCTGCGCCGACGAGCCGTCGGCCGCCTGCAGCAGCACATGGCGCGCCTCGCGGCGCAGCCGCGTGCCGTCGCAGTGCGTGCAGGGCTTGGCAGCCTGATAGCGCGCGAGGTCCTCGCGCACGGCCACCGAGTCGGTCTCGCGAAAACGCCGCTCGAAATTCGGGATGATGCCCTCGAAGGGATGCCAGCGCTTGACGGTGCGGACCTTGCCCTTGGCGCCTTCGGCCTGGTAGACGAAGGCCACGTCCTGGCTGCCCGAGCCATGGAGCAGCACCTGCTTGGCGGCTGGCGGCAACTCCTCGAACGGGGTCTCGATGTCGAAGGCGTACTGTTGCGCCACGCTTTCCAGCATCGAGAAGGTGTAGCCGTTGCGTCGGTCCCAGCCTTTGACGGCGCCTGCAGCCAGACTCAACGACGGGAAGGCCACCACGCGCTCCGGGTCGAACACCGTCACCTGGCCGAGCCCGTCGCAGTGCGGGCAGGCGCCCACCGGCGAGTTGAACGAGAACAGACGCGGCTCCAGCTCGGCCAGCGCGTAGCTGCACACCGGGCAGGCGAACTTGTTCGAGAACAGGTGCTCACGCGCCGGCAACGGCCGGCCCGCCGCGTCGACGCCACCGCTGTCGACCTCGAGCGCAATGGCGCGGCCGTCGGCGATGCGCAGTGCGGCTTCGAAGCTCTCGGCCAGCCGCTGCTGCGTGTCGGGCCGCACGCGCAGCCGGTCGATCACGACGTCGATGTCGTGCTTCTCGGTCTTTTTCAGCTTGGGCAGGTCGGCGGCCTCGAACACCTGCGGCGGGGCGCCGCCCGCGCCGATGCGAAAGCGCACGAAGCCCTTGGCCTGCATCTCGGCGAACAGGTCGTTGAACTCGCCCTTGCGGTCGCGTGCCACCGGCGCCAGCACCAGCAGCCGCGTCTCCTCGGGCAGCGCCAGCGCGGCGTCGACCATCTGGCTGACGTTTTGGGCCTGCAGCGGCAGCTTGTGGTCGGGGCAGAACGGCGTGCCGGCGCGGGCGAACAGCAATCGCAGGTAGTCGTGGATCTCGGTGATCGTGCCGACGGTGGAGCGCGGGTTGTGCGAGCTCGCTTTCTGCTCGATGCTGATGGCCGGCGACAGGCCCTCGATCACGTCGACGTCGGGCTTGTCCATCAGCTGCAGAAACTGCCGCGCATAGGCCGACAGGCTCTCCACATAGCGCCGCTGGCCTTCGGCGTACAGCGTGTCGAAGGCCAGGCTCGACTTGCCCGATCCCGACAGGCCGGTGATCACCACCAGCCGGTGCTTCGGGATGTCGAGGTCGATGTTCTTCAGGTTGTGCGTGCGTGCGCCGCGCACGCTGAGCGTGTCGGAGGCCTGCGGCCGGATGCGCGCAGGCGTGGCGGTGCCGGCATCGGGTTCTGGGGCAGGCGGTTTCGGCATCGGTCGGGCGGGCGCAACCGAGCATCTTAGACGGCCGCGCCAGTCCGGCGCATGCACCACCGCCGCGTTGCGCGAGGCGGCCTCGGTGGTGGGCTCAGAATTCGCGCAGCCGTGCCAGCGCGTCGGCGTCCATTGGCGCAAAGCGGATGCGCCCGCTGGGTTCGAGCCAGCGCAGGCCTTGCGCCTCGATGCGCAGGCGCGCGACCGTCTGATCGTCGCGCCACCACCGCACCTCGGCCGCCGCGGCGCCGTCGCTGCGTTCGGCCACGTCGGTCCAACGGCCGCGCGCCGCCTGCACCAAGCGCAGCAGCCAGGCCTGGCCGTCGGCATCGAAGGACCGCGGTGATGGCGCGTCGGCGGGCTGCCAGGTCCAGATCGCGGCCCGCGCGCTCGACTCGGCCACCGCGCGCCGCCACAGCGTGAGCGCGGGCGACGCGGCGCCAGGCGCCGCCGCCGCGCCGGGTGCAGTCGCGGCGCCCTGCGAGAGGGTCTGCTTCGAACCGACCGCCACCTCGGGCGCGGCGACGACCCCGCTGGCCGACGGCGCGGCCTGCGGCTCAGTGCGACGCTGCTCGGCGGCCACGTCGCGCGATGCCCTGACGCTGGCGCGCGCCGTGGTGGTTGAATCGGCCGGCGGCTCGCGCATCGCGCCAGCGCGGCCCGTTGGCGCGATGTCGGCACGCGGCGCCTTCTTCAGCGACGGTGGCGCTGGCGCAGGTGCGACAGCCGGCGTGTCGCGCTTGCGCGGCGTGACCGCCGCGGCGTCGGCCATCGCATCCTGAACGGGGGGGGGCGGCGCCGTCTCGACCGGGGCCGGTATCGTCGCTGCCGGCGTGGCCGGCGCGGCCTCCTGGCGTTCGACTGCTTTCGATGACGGGCCATCGGGGCGCGCCGTCGGCTCCGGCAGGTCTTGGTCGAACCACAGACCCAGCACCAGCGCGCCGACCAGCGCGGTGGCCAGGCTGCCGGCCCAGCGCGGCGACAGCAACAGCTGCAGGCGCTCGCGCCAGGACGTGCGGCGCGGAACCGGCACGCGCACCGGCACCGGTTCGGGTGGCGCAGGCGCCGGCCGGTGGACTTGTCTTGCCGCGGCCAGGATCGCCTGGCTGACGCCCGATGGCGGCGTCAGCGCGTGGTCCGGCGCGTGGCGCAGCGCCGCGCGCAGGTATTCGTCCATCGGCAGGTCCTCGGGCGACGTGCTGTCGGTCATGGCCGCGCCTTCAGGCCGGCTGCATCGAGATACGCGCCCATGCAGGTGCGCAGCTTGCCCATCGCGTAGCGCAAGCGGCTCTTCGCGGTCTCGAAACCCACGCCCAGCGCGCGCGAGATTTCGTCGAGCGCGACGCCGTCTTCATGGTGCAGCAGGAAGGCCGTCTTTTGGTGCGACGGCAATTGCTCGAGGCATTCGAGCAAGCGGGCACCGGCGCGGCGCCAGAACACCTGGTTGTCGATGGCTTCATCGGGTCGAGGCCAATGGCTCCAGGGCACGGCCTCGGGCGCGAACGGTTCGCGCTCGTCGGCGTCGTCGGCGGCAAGCGGCAGCTCGCGGCCGCTGCGCCGCAGAATGTCGATCGCCCGGTGATGGGCCAGCGTGAACAACCAGGTGCGGAATTGCGCGCCCTGCGGCGTGTAGCGCTCCTTGGACTGCAGCACGCGCAGCCAGGTGTCCTGGAACACCTCGTCGGCCTGCGCCGCGCCGGCGCGACCGAGCAGGCGCCGCACGAACCGATACAGCGCCGCCTGATGGCGCTGGTACAACCACTCGAAAGCCCGCACGTCGCCGCTGGCAAACGCAGCCATCAATGCGACGTCGTCATCGTCGGCATGGGCGCTGAGGGGTCGGCTCGCATCGTTCATCGAGGATTGCAGTCTGCCATGTCGATTTCCACCCGCCATCGAGTCTTGTACGGGCCACGTGGCCTCGCGGGGTCAATCCGCGTGCGGCCCAGCGCGCCGGATCCGGACACGCCAGCGTGCGGCGTAGCATCCGACCATGGCAAAACGACCTGACACGCCAGGGCGTCGGTTCAGCGGCCGCAGCGCCGTTCCGGCGGCGGCGACGCTGGTCGCCGCCGCGCTGCTCGGTTGCGGCGGCGGCGTCTACCTGGGATTCGGGCTCGGTGGGCCGGCCGACCGGCCACCCAGCGTGGCCCTCACCGCGAGCGCGTTCGAAGGCCTGCCTGGCGCCACGGTGCGCCTGATCGCGGCGGCCACGGACGACTTCGGTGTCGACCGCGTGAGCTTCTACCGGCGCGAGCCCAACGGCGCCGACACCCTGTTGGGTACCGACTTCAGCGAGCCATTTCAGCTCGACATCACGTTGCCGGCCCGCCCGGCCGGAACCGTGCTGCGCCACTTCGCGCGTGCGGTCGACGTCGCAGGCCAGAGCGCCGACAGCGCGGCAGTGGACATCACCGTGCGCTGACCGCCCAGGCGGCATCGGTGGTGCTCAAGATGACTGCAACACACGCAGGATCTGCGATCCGTAGGCCTGCAGCTTCTTCGCGCCGACGCCGCTGATGCCGGCCAGCGCATCCAGAGAATCCGGCTGGCCGCGCGCCATTTCGGCCAGCGTGGCGTCGTGGAACACCACATAGGCCGGCAGATTGTGTTCGCGCGCCACCTCGGCGCGCCAGGCTTTCAGCGCCAGGAAGCGTTGCTCCGCCGATTCGTCCAGCGGCAGCGGCACGGACTTCAGGCGCCCGCCGTTGCGCGGCGCCTTGGCGCGGCGCGGCGCGGCCTCGGCGGGCACGCGCAGCAACAGCGGTGCGTCGCCCCTGAGCACGGTGCGCGCCGATTCGGCCAGCTCCAGCGTGTTGTACTCACCCGCGCTCGCCAGGTGGCCGAGCGCGATCAACTGGCGCAGCACGCTGCGCCATTGCGCTTCGGACAGATCGGCGCCGACCCCGAAGGTCGACAGGTCTTCGTGCCCATGCTGCAACGACTTGTCGGTGCGTTTGCCGCGCAACACGTCGATCAGGTGGCCGGCGCCAAAGCTCAGCCCCGAGTGCTGGCGAAAGCGGTAGATGCACGACAGTGCCTTGCGGGCGGCGTCGGTGGCATCCCAGGCGGTGGGCGGCTGCAGGCAGTTGTCGCAGTTGCCGCAGGGCTCACTCGGCTGGCCGAAGTACGACAACAGCCGCACGCGGCGGCAGTCCAGCCCCTCGGCCAATGCCAGCAGCGCGTCGAGCTTGCCGCGCTGGATGCGCTTGAAATCCTCGAGCGCGGTGCTGTCGTCGATCATCCGGCGCTGGTTCACCACGTCGGCCAACCCGTAGGTCATCCAGGCGTCGGCGGGCAGCCCGTCGCGGCCGGCACGGCCCGTCTCCTGGTAGTAGCCCTCGATGTTCTTCGGCAGGTCCAGGTGCGCAACGAAGCGCACGTCGGGCTTGTCGATGCCCATGCCGAAGGCAATGGTGGCCACCATCACGACGCCGTCCTCGCGCAGGAAGCGATCCTGGTGCAGTTTGCGCACGCTGCTGTCCAGGCCGGCGTGATAAGGCAACGCGCCGATGCCTTGCTCCTGCAGGAACGCGGCGGTTTCCTCGACGCGCTTGCGGCTCTGGCAGTAGACGATGCCGGCGTCGCCGTCGTGGTCGTCGCGGATGAAACGCAGCAGCTGGGCGCGCGGATTGTCCTTCTCGACGATGGTGTAGCGGATGTTCGGGCGGTCGAAGCTGGCGACGAACTGGCGCGCGCGCTGCAGTTGCAGCCGCTCGATGATGTCCAGCCGGGTGTGGTGATCGGCAGTCGCCGTCAGCGCCAGACGGGGCACGTCGGGAAAGCGTTCGTGCAGCGCCGACAGGCCCAGGTACTCCTCGCGGAAGTCGTGGCCCCATTGGCTGACGCAATGGGCCTCGTCGATGGCAATCAGGCTGAGGCGCTGCCGCTCGTGCAGCGACGCCAGCATCGCCAGGAAACGGGGCGTCAGGATGCGCTCGGGCGCGGCGTACAGCAGCACCAGGCGCCCGGCCAGCAGCTCGCGTTCGATGTGGCGCGCCTCGTCGCCGTCGAGGGTGGAGTTGAGAAAGGCCGCGTGCACGCCGCTTTCCTCCAGCGCGCCGACCTGGTCGTGCATCAGCGCGATCAGCGGGCTCACCACCAGCGTCACGCCGTGGCCGGCGCGGTGGCGCGCGATCGCCGGCACCTGGTAGCACAGGCTCTTGCCACCACCGGTGGGCATCAGCACCAACGCATCGCCGCCGTGCAGCACGTGGTCGACCACCTCGGCCTGTTCGCCGCGGAAGGCCGCGTAGCCGAAAACCTGCTGCAATATCGCGAGCGCGACGGTATCGGGGGCGGTCGGCGTGCTGATCATCTGGCCGCAATGGTAGCGGTGCGCTGGGACGGCGAGCCCGGAGCGCGGGGATCACTCCTTCGAGGGCCCACCATGGAGGGCCCATGGATCACCCCCCGTGGCGATGGTCGACGCGGGGCGCCTCGCTATGATGGTTGGCAATGGGACGGCGGGGGCGCTGTTCCCGAAAGACGCACACAAGGAGCTCAGCATGGCATCGGTCAACAAGGTGATCCTGATCGGCAATCTCGGCCGCGACCCCGAGGTGCGTTACACCCCGAGCGGCGCGGCCGTGTGCAACGTCAGCGTCGCCACGACCCGCAACTGGAAGAGCAAGGACAGCGGCGAGAAGCAGGAAGAGACCGAATGGCACCGTGTGGTCTTCTACGACCGCCTGGCCGAGATCGCCGGCGAATACCTGAAGAAGGGGCGCCCGATTTACGTCGAAGGCCGCCTGAAGACACGCAAGTGGCAGGACAAGGAAGGCAAGGACAACTACACCACCGAGATCATCGCCGAGCAGATGCAGATGCTCGGCAGCCGCGAGGGCATGGGCGGCGGGGGCGGCGACGACCACGGCGAGCCGCGCAGCGCGCCGGCGCCGCGCGCACCGGCGAGCAAGCCGGCTGCCAAATCGGCGACTGGGTTCGACGACATGGACGACGACATCCCGTTCTGATCGGCGCCGGCGAACCCCGCGAACCCCGCCATCGGCGGGGATTCTTTTGCCTGCCGCCTTGACCGATGCCAAGACCTGCACCGGGGCGACGACCTAATGTGTCTGCGACAGCTGGGTTGGTTCACGGCGGACCCGCGTCGACGCCGGCCGGTGATTGATACCTGGTTGGGTATGTGCTAGGATACCCCAATGGGTATAAACATCGGCAATTTCTCGAAGCGAGTTCGGCACCTCTTGCAGGGGTTGGTGCTGCTGGCTTGGGTGCTCGGCGCGGGCGCGTCGGCGGCCGCCGAGCCGATTACCGTGCCGGTCGTCGTGGTCGGATCTCGGGCTGCCGGGTCGGGCTTCGAGCTCGAGGGCACGGTGCAGGCCGTGCGCCAGGCCACGCTGGCCGCGCAGATCGGCGGCAACGTGCTGAGCCTGGCGGTCAGGGCCGGAGACCGTGTCAAGGCGGGGCAGTTGATCGCTCGCATCGACCCGCGCGATGCCCAGGCGGCGCTGCAGCGCAGCGACGCCGCGGTCGCGCAGGCCGAAGGCGTGTTGCGCGGCGCACAGCTCGCCGTCGAGCGCACGCGCGAGTTGCGTCGGCAGGGATTCGTCAGCCAGGCTGCGCTGGACATCGCCGACACCGATTTGTCCACCGCGCAGGCGGGGGCCGAGCAGGCGCGCGCGGCACGAAGCCAGGCCGCTCTGGCGCGCGGCTATGCGACGCTGGTGGCACCGTTCGACGCGATCGTGCTGGCCACCCATGTGGAGGCCGGCGATCTGGCGCTGCCGGGGCGCGCGGTGGCCACTGTCTATGCGCCAGGCGCATTGCGCGTGGTGGTCCAAGTGCCGTCGTCGCGGGCGGCGCCCGCCCGCGCGGCGCGGCAGGTGTCGATTCGCCTGCCGGACGGCACCGCGGTCAAACCGGCCCGACAGGCCTGGTTGCCCAGCACCGATCCAGTGTCGCAGACGGTCGAGATTCGCCTGGATCTCGAGCCATCGACAGCGGTCCCGCTGACTCCGGGGCAGTCGATGCCGGTGCTGTTCGACGGCGCCGCCCCGGCCGCAACGGCGTCGGCCACACCTTGGGTGCCCTCTGCGGCCGTGCTGCGGCGCGGGGAATTGACGGCCGTCTATGTGGCCGACGGCGAACGTTTCGCGCTGCGCAGCGTGCGCGTGGGGCCGGCATCGGCCGGCGGGCAGGTGCCGATCTGGGCCGGGCTCAAGGCCGGCGAACGGGTCGCCGCCGACGCCGTGCGCGCCGGTCTTGCCGGCGCCACGCCGGCGCGCTGAAGGCGGCACACCCGATGGTCAAGCCGCTCGAACTGGGGTTGTCCGGCCGCTTGGCAAGGGCCTTCCAGGCCAACGCGATCACGCCGCTGGCGGCGCTGGTGCTGCTGCTGATGGGCGTGTTCGCGGCGTTGATCACACCGCGCGAGGAGGAGCCGCAGATCAACGTGACGATGGCCAATGTGATTGTCGCGTTCCCCGGGGCGTCGAGCGTCGACGTGCAGAACATGGTGGCGCGCCCGGCCGAACAGGTGCTGAGCCAGATCGCCGGCATCGAGCACACGAGCTCGGTTTCGCGGCCCGGCGTCGCGGTGCTGACGGTGCAGTTCAAGGTCGGCGTGCCGCGCACCGAGGCGCTGGTGCGGCTTGTACGACGTGCTCAACGCGAACCAGGACTGGCTGCCACGCGACCTGGGCACGCTGCCGCCGATCGTCAAGCCCAAGGGGATTGACGACGTGCCGATCCTGGCGGTCACGCTGTGGCGCCGTGACGCCGGCAGCGCACTGGAGCTCGACCCGGTGGCGCACACGCTGGAAGGTGAACTCAAGCGTGTGGCGGGCACGCGCGAAGTGCAGACGATTGGTGCAGCGGGGCGCGTGCTGCAGGTGACGCTGGATCCGACCCGGTTGCGCGAGCGCGGCGTCGACGTCCCTCGCTTGCGGGCCACGATCGCTGCCGCCAATCTGGGTGCGCCGTCGGGGACGGTGATCAATCCCGACCAACCGGCCGGCCAGTTGCTGTCGGTGGAGACCGGCGAATTCCTGCGCTCGGCCGACGAACTGGCGGACGTCGTGGTCGGCGTCACCGCGGGCAAGCCGGTGTACCTGCGCGAAGTCGCGCGCATCGAACCAGGCGCCGCGCAGCCGCAGGCCTTCGTGTGGTTCACGCCCGGCGCCGTCGCCCCGCGGGCGGCGGCAGGGCCGGTGGACAGCCCCGTCCATCCCGCCATCACCCTGGCCGTCACCAAGAAGCCGGGACAAAACGCGGTGGACGTCTCGCGTGCCCTGCGACAGCGTCTGGACGAGTTGCGCAACACGGTGGTGCCAAGCGACGTGCAGATGACCGTGACGCGCGACTATGGCCAAACGGCCGCCGACAAGGCCAACAAGCTGATCCAGAAACTGGCCTTCGCCACCGCCTCGGTCATCGTGCTGGTGGGTTTTGCGCTGGGTCGCCGCGAGGCGGTGATCGTCGGTGCGGCGGTGATCCTGACACTGACCGCGACGCTGTTCGCGTCCTGGGCCTGGGGCTTCACGCTGAACCGCGTGTCGTTGTTCGCACTGATCTTCTCGATCGGCATCCTGGTCGACGACGCCATCGTCGTGGTCGAGAACATCCACCGCCATCAACAGCTCGAGCCGGGCAAGCCGCTGCGCGAGATCATCCCCGCGGCGGTCGACGAGGTGGGCGGGCCGACGATCCTGGCCACGCTGACCGTGATCGCGGCACTGCTGCCGATGGCCTTCGTGAGCGGGTTGATGGGCCCGTACATGAGTCCAATCCCGATCAACTCGTCCCTCGGCATGGCGTTGTCGCTGGCAATCGCCTTCACCGTGACGCCGTGGCTGGCGCTGAAGCTGATGAAGACGCATGCGGCCGGCGCGACCCACGCCGCGGCCAGGCCGGCGGCGATCGCCGGGCGCCTGCAGCGCGCGTTCACCCGAGTGCTGACCCCGTTGCTGGACAGCGCGCGCAAGCGCTGGCTGCTGCTGGGCGGCATCGTGGCGGCGCTGATGCTGTCGATCGGGCTGGCCGCGATCCAGTGGGTGGTGCTGAAGATGCTGCCCTTCGACAACAAGTCGGAGTTCCAGCTGGTCGTGGACATGCCGGCCGGCACCCCGCTGGAAAACACCGCCGCGGCCCTCCAGGAGCTCGGTGGGTTCCTGGCCAAGCAGCGCGAGGTGCGCGATCTGCAAGGCTATGCGGGAACGGCCGCGCCGATCACCTTCAACGGCCTGGTGCGCCAGTACTTCCTGCGTGCCGATGCCGAGCTGGGCGATCTTCAGGTCAACCTCGTCGACAAGGCGCACCGCGACGAGCAGAGCCACGCGATCGCGCAGCGCCTGCGGCCGGAGCTCGAACGCATCGCGGCGCGGCACCAGGCGCGCCTCAAGATCGTCGAGGTCCCGCCGGGACCGCCGGTGCTGAGCCCTCTGGTGGCCGAGGTCTACGGCCCCGACGAGCCCGGCCGCCAACAGCTCGCGCGGCGGCTGGCTGCGGCCTTTGCGGCCACGCCGGGCGTGGTGGGCGTGGACACCTCACTCAAGGAGGACGCCCCTCGCGCCTTCATTCGCGTGCAGCGGCAGCGCGCCGAATCGCTGGGCATCGCCGTCGCGCAGGTGGCGCAGACCGTGCAATCGGCGCTGTCCGGCACCGATGCCGCCTACCTGCACGACGGCCAGTCGAAGTACCCGGTGCCGGTGCGCCTGCAGCTGGCGCGTGACGCGCAGGTCGGCCTCGACAGCTTGCTGGCGCTGCCGCTGCGCGCGGCCAACGGCCAGATCGTGCCGCTGGGCGAACTGGTGCGCGTCGAGCGCGGCGTCATCGACAAGCCGCTCTACACCAAGGATCTGCAGGCGGTGAGCTACGTCGTCGGCGACGTCGCCGGCGGCGCCGACTCGCCGCTGTACGGGCTGGCGGCGATCCGCTCGCGACTGGCGTCGGCCGCGCTGCCGGGCGCCGGCGCGCTGGGCGAATACTGGATCGCGCAGCCAAGCGATCCGTACCGGCAGTACGCGATCAAATGGGACGGCGAATGGCAGGTGACGTACGAGACCTTTCGCGACATGGGCGCCGCCTACGCGGTCGGGCTCGTGCTGATCTATCTGCTGGTGGTGGCGCAGTTCAAGAGCTACCTCACGCCACTGGTGATCATGGCCCCGATCCCGCTCACCGTGATCGGCGTGATGCCCGGGCACGCGCTGCTCGGCGCGCAGTTCACCGCCACGTCGATGATCGGCATGATTGCGCTGGCCGGCATCATCGTGCGCAACTCGATCCTGCTGGTCGACTTCATCGAGCTGCAGGTGCGCGACGGCGTGCCGTTCAAGCAGGCGGTGGTGGCCTCGGCGGCCGTGCGGGCGCAGCCGATTGCGCTCACCGCACTGGCGGCGATGCTCGGCGCCTTCTTCATCCTCGACGATCCGATCTTCAACGGCCTCGCGGTGGCGTTGATCTTCGGCATCCTCGTGTCCACCGCGTTGACGCTGGTGGTGATCCCGGTCCTCTACTACGCCGTGTATGCCCGACGGCAGACGGCGGCTTGAAGGCGCACCGTCGCGCCGCGCCACGATTTCCCATCCATCCAACCAGGAGTACGTATGACTGTCGACCGCCTGATCCACGTCTTCGCCGGCTTCTTCATCCTGCTGTCGCTCGCGCTCGGCGTCGAAGCCAGCCCGCTGTTCGTCAATCGATGGTGGCTGGTCTTCACGGCGTTCGTCGGCGCCAATCTGTTCCAGTTCGGCTTCTCGCAGGTGTGCCCGCTGGGCTGGATCCTGAAGAAGCTGGGCGTGCCGCCAACGTCGGCCACGGCCCACTAAGGCGCGGTGACTCGGAACGTGCGAGCGAGGGCGACAATGGCTGGTGATCGAACACTTGGCCCTGTACCGGAGGCTTGCACCATGTCGAAGTTCACCGATGAAGGCGCGCGCAACGATCTGCTCAATCGGCTCAAACGGGCCGAAGGGCAGTTGCGCGGCATCCAGCGCATGATCGAGGGCGGCGAATCCTGCCTCGACATCGCCGGGCAGATGGCGGCTGTGCGCAAGGCGCTCGACAGCGCCTATGTGCGCATGACGGTGTGCTTCATGCAGCAGGAGTTGCAGGCGCGCCTCGCCCCCGACGCGAAGCGAGAGCAGGCGTTGTCGGGCGTGCTCGACGACGTGCAGACACTGCTCGGCAAGGTGCGGTGAGGCACGGCACAGGGTGCTGATCCGTGCCACCGCGAAACCAGGACGAACAAGCAATGAGCCAGGATCCTGTGACCGTGCGCCTTGTGCAGCGCCAGGACTACCAGTTTGACAATCGGTTCGGCGAGAACGTCCCGACCCTCTTGACCGACGAGCCACCGCCGCTCGGCCAGGGGAGCGGCCCGTCGCCGGTGCAGCTGCTGGCCGCCGCGGTCGGCAATTGCCTGTCTGCATCGCTGCACTTCGCGCTGCAGAAGTACAAGCAGCAAGGCGGGACGCTCGCGTGCGAGGTCACGGCCGAGGTCGGTCGCAACGCCGACAGGCGGCTGCGCGTGACCGCGATGACCGCCCGGCTCACGCTGGGCACGGCGGCGGGCGGCGTGCAGCATCTGGAGCGCATCCTCGCCACTTTCGAGGATTTCTGCACCGTGACCGGCAGCGTGCGCGCATCGATTCCGGTGGCGGTCGAGGTGTTCGATGCGCACGGTGCGCGATTGAGGTGAGGCCACGATGAGCACGCCGGTGCCAACCGCTGCAATTCCTGGTATCGGACTGGTACACCATCGTGATGATCCTGGCCGGCCTGCCGCTGGCCTGGCATCGCGCGAACCCATGCTGGGGGAAACCGCCGGCGGGGCCGCGCTGACGGTCGATGCGGTGGCCGCGGCGGTCTGACAGCACACCGTGATGCTCGACCCCAGGGTGCGGCTACCATCGTGCGGTTGACACCGCCGGAGGGGTTCATGAATCGATCGCTGTTGTCGCGCGGCCTGCTGTGGGCGCTGGTGGCCTCGGCGGCGTTGGCCGCCGCGTCGATCCATGCCCAGGACAAGAAGGACAGCGCCGTGATCGCGATGACGCTCGAGCCGCCGGGGCTGGACCCGACTGCCGGCGCCGCGTCGGCAATCGGCGAGGTGGTGCTCTACAACGTGCTGGAAACGCTGACCAAGATCGAGTCCGACGGCAGCATCAAGCCGCTGCTGGCGCAAAGCTGGACGGTGACGCCCGACAACAAGACCTGGGCCTTCAAGTTGCGCACCGGCGTCAAGTTCCACAACGGTGAGCCGTTCAATGCGGCGACGGTGAAATTCGCGTTCGAACGCGCCGTCGCACCCGGCTCGGTGAACAAGGACAAGGCGGTGTTCGCCAACATCGTCAACATCGCCTCGACCGACGAGCACACCGTCATCCTGACGCTGAAGAACCCGAACCCGGAGTTCCTGTTCCAGCTCGGCCAGACCACGGCCTCGATCGTCGAGCCCAAGAGCGCGGCCACCAACAACACCCAGCCGGTCGGCACCGGGCCGTTCCGGCTCGAGACCTGGAACAAGGGTTCGTCGATCGTGCTGTCGCGCTGGGACGGCTACCGCGACGCCAGAGCCGTGAAACTGCGCCGCGTCACCATCCGTTTCATCAGCGACGCCGCCGCGCAGGTGGCGGCCTTGCTGTCGGGGGACGTCGACGCATTCCCGCGCGTCGCGGCGGCGCGCAGCCTGGCGCAGTTCCAGGGCAACAAGAAGTTCCAGGTGCTGATCGGGGGCTCGCGTTCCAAGACCATCCTGGCGATGAACAACAAGCGCAAGCCGCTCGATGATGTGCGCGTGCGCCGCGCGATCGCGATGGCCATCGACCGCAAGGCGGTGATCGAAGGCGCGGCCGACGGCTTCGGCACGGCGATCGGCAGCTTCTATGTGCCCGGCGCGCCGGGGTACATCGATCTCACGGCGGTGAATGCCTACGCACCCGACAAGGCGCGCGCGCTGCTCAAGGAGGCCGGCGCGGCGCAGCCGCTCGAGCTGACGATGAAGCTGCCGCCCACGCCCTACGCCCGCCAGGGCGGCGAGGTGATCGCGGCGCAGCTGGCCAAGGTGGGCATCACCGCGAAGATCGAGAACGTCGAATGGGCGCAATGGCTGTCCGGCGTGTACGGACAGAAGGCCTACGACCTGACCGTGATTGCGCATGTGGAGCCGCTGGACTTCGGCAACTTCGCGCGGCCGGGCTACTACTGGGGTTACGAGTCGCCGAAGTTCAACGAGCTGTGGGACCGGATCAACGCCACCGCCGACACCGCGCAGCGCAACCAGCTGCTGGCCGATGCCCAGCGGCTGGTGGCCGACGACGCGGTCGCCGCCTACCTGTACCAGCCGACCTGGATCACCGTCGCCAAGGCGGGACTGAAAGGCTTGTGGGCGAACGCGCCGATTCTCGCCAACGACCTGGCGGCATTGTCGTGGCAATAGCGACGCCGGCGGCGCGCCTCAGGTCGCGCTGACCGGGGTGGTGTCGGGCTGCGCGGGCAGTCCGTCGAGGTGGGTGGCGTCGGCCCACTGCACGATTTGCAGCACGCCATCGCGCCAGCGCAGCCGGTTGATACCGGTGTTGGGGATGTCGCAGGCGCGCGGTCCGTGCAGCGGCAGGCCTTGTGCGCCGCGCCACAGCATGTCCAGCACGCCGCCATGGGTGAACACGGCCACGCGCCGGCCGGCGTGGCGCTGCACCAGCGCATCGAGCGCGCGCCAGACGCGGGCCTGAAACGTGCGCACGCTCTCGCCGCCCGGCAGCGCGTAATCGGCGTCGTGGCGAATCCACTGCGCCCACAGCTCGGGGTGCTGCGCCATGATGGTGGGCACGTCCAAGCCCTCCAGCACGCCGAATGCCTGCTCGCGCCACAGCGGCTCGGTCTCCAGCGGACGCTTCAGCGCCGGCGCGGCGGTTTCGGCGGTGACGCGGGCCCGCTGCAGATCGCTGGCGACGACGACGTCGAAGGCTTCGCCGGCCAGGCGCTGGGCGAGCCGACGCGCCTGCGCCAGACCGATGTCGTTCAACGGCACGTCGATCTGGCCTTGAAACCGATGCTGGCGATTCCAGTCGGTTTCGCCATGGCGAATGACGATCAGCTCGGTCATGATGCCAATTGTCGGTCCAATCCGTGACGTCACGATGCACCAGATCGTCCTGCTTCCCGGCCTCGCGTGCGATGCCGCACTGTGGCGCGAACAACTGCCAGCGCTCAGCGCGGCGCACCGCGTGGCCGTGACCGATGTACACCAGCGACACGCCAGCCTGCCGGAGATGGCGCGCGCGTTGCTGCGCGAGCATGAGGGTGAGCTGGTGCTGATCGGCAGTTCGATGGGCGGCATGCTCGCGCTGCACGCCCACCGCGAAGCACCGCAGCGCATTCGAGCCATGGCGCTGCTGTCCACCACCGCGCAGCCCGACACGCCGGAGCTGATCCAGCTGCGCCGCGACGCGATCGTCGAGTTTGCGCACGGCCGCGCCGAGCTGGTGCTGCGTGCCAACGCGATGTTGGCGTTCCATCCCGACCACGCGACCGACCAGGCACGGGTGGACGACTATGTCGACCAGGTGCTGCGCATCGGTGCCGAGCAGTTGATCGCGCAGAATCGTGCGGTGATGGCGCGCGCGGACATGCGCCCCTGGCTGGCCGACGTTCGATGCCCGGTGCTGGTGGCCTGTGGTGACGCCGACCTGCTGACGCCGCTGGCGTTGTCGCAGGCGATCGCGCAGGCGATCCCGCAGGCCAGGCTGGAGGTCATCGCGCAGGCCGGCCACCTGATGACCTGGGAACAACCCGAGCGTGTGAACCGCACGTTGTTACAGTGGTTGAACGAATTGTCCGCATGAACCGTCACGCGTCCCCCTGTGTAGGCGGTGCTATACAACGGGCATTTACGTTTCAGGCCTTGCCGCCGGCGATGAAAGCCGACACCATCGATTCACCACGCAACCTCACCCGCGATCGGATCGGTATGAAGTTTCGAATTCACCTGTTGGGACTGATGCTGTGCGGGCTTGCCGGCAGCGGCACCGTCCTCGCGCAGGCCGACGCCGGCAAGGCGGCCGACGATTGCGAAGCCGCGGTGGCCGAGGCGATCAAGCGCATGCGCGGCCGCGAGGCGCAGGACGTGCAGTTCGCCAAGACGCGGCGCACGCTGGCGCCCAGCAGCGACGACGAAACCAGCCTGAAGGGTGAAGGCCGCTACCGTGGCGCGTCGGGCCGGGTGATGCCGTTCACCTACGGCTGCGCGCTGAACACCAAGACGGGTGCCACGTCCGGCGTGGTGTTTCGCGAGCTCGCCTCGGCCACGGCCGCTGAGGAAAAGGCGTGGCAACCCAATCTGACCAACGTGTCGCCCGATGCCTGCGAGGGTGCGGCAGCAGCCAACCTGAAGCAGAAAAACCCGCGCGTCGGCCGCATCGTGCTCGATTCCGAGTCGCGCCAGCTGAAGCCGGGCCCGGACGATCGCATCCTGCTCGAAGGGCGTGGCGCCGTCGAACGCGCCCCGGGCATGAACTCGGTGCCGTTCACCTATCAGTGCGAGGTCGAACCGCGCAACGGCCGCATCGTCAGCATCCAGACAAGCCAGTGAGCGGTGGTCGATCGGCGCGCCGCGCATCGGCAGCGTCGGGTTGCTTCCCTCGCGGCGGTGCGCCCGGTCATCGGGCGCCAAGTTCACGCAGCGCCGGTCAGTCGCTGCTGCCGGCGATCACACCACCGCCCAGGCAGCGCTCGCCGTCGTACAACACCGCCGACTGGCCAGGCGTGACGGCCCATTGCGGCTGCTCGAAGCGCAGCGCGAATCCACCTTCGCGGGCCTGGAACGCGCAGGCCGCGTCGTCCTGCCGGTAGCGCGTCTTCGCGGCGTAGTCGCCGTCGGCCGGCGCATGGCCGGCGACCCAGGCCACGTCGTCGGCCATGAGCCGTGATGACTGCAACCACGGGTGGTCGTGCCCCTGCACCACGCGCAACAGGTTGCGCTCGGGCTCCTTGCGTGCCACGTACCAGGGCAGGTGTTCGGCCCCGCCGCACGTGCCCTTGTCCTTGACGCCGCCGATGCCCAGGCCCTGGCGCTGGCCAAGCGTGTAGAAGCTCAGGCCGAGGTGGCGGCCGAGCGTGCGTCCGCGGTCGTCCACGATCGGGCCGGGTTCGTGGCTGAGGTAGCGGTTCAGGAATTCGCGAAACGGCCGCTCGCCGATGAAGCAGATGCCGGTGGAGTCCTTCTTCTTCGCATTCGGCAGGCCGATCTCGGCGGCGAGGCGCCGCACTTCGGTCTTCTTCAGCCCGCCCACTGGGAATAGCGTGCGCGCCAGCTGAGCCTGGTTCAGCCGGTGCAGGAAGTAGCTCTGGTCCTTGGCCGGGTCAACGCCCTTCAGCAACTCGAACGCGCCACCGCGCTCGCGCACGCGCGCGCCATCGGGCGCGGCAGCCGCCGATTCGTCATGACGGCCAGCGGCCTCGCCCGGGTTCCATCGAACCCGGGCGTAGTGGCCGGTGGCGATCCGGTCGGCGCCGACCTTGAGTGCGTGGTCGAGGAAGGCCTTGAACTTGATTTCGGCATTGCACAGCACGTCGGGATTGGGCGTGCGGCCGGCCCGGTATTCACGCAGGAACTCGGCGAACACGCGATCCTTGTACTCGGCCGCGAAGTTCACGTGCTCGAGCTCGATGCCGATCACGTCGGCCACCGCTGCGGCGTCGACGAAGTCGACATTCGACGAGCAGTACTTGCTGTCATCGTCGTCTTCCCAGTTCTTCATGAAGATGCCGACGACGTCAAAGCCCTGCTGCTTGAGCAGCCACGCGCTGACCGCGGAGTCGACCCCGCCGGACAGGCCGACCACCACGCGACGCGCTCGCATGGCGATCATTCTAAGAAGTCGGGTGGTCCTAGAGCTTCTTGTGCGTGCCGTCGCACAGCGGCCTGCTGGCGCTTTGCTTGCAGCCGCAGAAGTACACCGTCTTGGCCTCGGTGGCGGTGTACTTCAGCGGCGTGAACGGCCCGCTCTTGTGCGAGCCGTCGCAGAACGGCTGATTCTTGCTGTTGCCGCACTGGCACCACCAGTAGTCCTTGCCGGCTTCGACGTTCACGGGGTAGGGCCCCTTCTGCGCAACGGTGGGCTGTGTCATGTGGGTCCTCGCGCGTACCTTGGTTCGAATGCGCCAGTATGGCGCCACATCGCGCGACGTGTCGTGCCTGGCCGATTAGCCTTTGACAAGGGGCAACAGCACCGACGGGTCGGTGCTGATCAGGTCCAGCGGATAGCGGCGTCCGGCCCGGTGGTCGTCGATGCAGCGCATCAGCAGCGGGCTGCGGTGGCGCGGCGCGCAACCGAGCAGCTCCTGGTGTGTCATCCACAAGGCTCGCACGATCTCGGGGTCGATCGTGCGCCCCGGATCGGGTTCGCCGACGGTGCCGGTGAACGCCAGGCGCAGGAAGGTCACGTCTTCGCCGGTCGCGGCTCGCTGAAAGCGCGACAGGTACACGCCAACCAGCGCCTGCGGTTCGAAGCGGCGGCCGGTTTCCTCGAGCGCCTCGCGCACCACGGCGTCCTGCGGTGATTCGCCGGGCTCCAGGTGCCCGGCCGGATTGTTCAGCCGCAGGCCCTCGGGCGTGTGCTCCTCCACCAGCAGGTAGCGGCCGGCGTGCTCGATGACGGCGGCCACCGTGACACTGGGTTTCCAACGCGATGCTTGCGGCATCCCGCGATGGTAGAGGCCCGGCGCGCCGACTTGCGCCAGGCCAGGATTGGAGGCGAATAACTTGTGTAAGCTTCGCTGCCCGGCCGCCAGCCGAGCCGCGTGGCACCGGGTGGACACAACAATGTCGGCGAGGAGACTTCCATGTTGATCGGCGTACCGCTCGAAACGGTGCCGGGAGAGACCCGCGTGGCGGTCACGCCCGAGACGGCCAAGAAACTCAAGGCGCAAGGGCACACGATCCGCGTGCAGTCGGGCGCCGGGCTGGCCGCCAGCGCCACCGACGCCGCCTACACGGCCGCTGGCGCCGACATCGTCGACCGCGCCGCGGCCTTTGCCTGCGACCTGGTGCTCAAGGTGCGTGCGCCACAGCCGGACGAACTCGGCCTGATGAAGAGCGGCACGGCGCTGGTCGGCCTGCTCAACCCGTTCGACCGGGACGGGCTGCAGCGCCTGGCCGGCGCGGGCCTCACGAGCTTCGCGCTCGAGGCCGCGCCGCGCACCACGCGCGCGCAGAGCATGGACGTGCTGTCCAGCCAGGCCAACATCGCCGGCTACAAGGCGGTGATGATGGCCGCCGATCGCTACCAGCGGCTGTTCCCGATGCTGATGACCGCCGCCGGCACGATCAAGGCCGCTCGCGTGGTGATACTCGGCGTCGGCGTCGCAGGGCTTCAGGCGATCGCCACCGCCAAGCGGCTGGGTGCCGTCATCGAGGCCAGCGACGTGCGGCCGTCGGTGAAGGAGCAGGTCGAGTCGCTCGGCGCCAAGTTCATCGAGGTGTCCTATGACACGCCGGAGGAGAAAGAGGCCGCCGAGGGCGTGGGCGGTTACGCCAAGCCGATGCCGCAGAGCTGGCTCGACCGGCAGAAGGTCGAGGTCGCCAAGCGCGTGGCGCAGGCCGACATCGTGGTCTCCACCGCGCTGATCCCGGGCCGCGCCGCGCCGGTGCTGATCACCGAGGAGATGGTCAAGAGCATGAAGCCGGGCTCGGTGATCGTCGACATGGCGGCGCCCGCCGGCGGCAACTGCCCGCTCACCGAAGCTGGCAAGACGGTCGTCAAGCACGGCGTCACGATCATCGGCGAGACCAACATCCCGGCGCTGGTGGCGGCCGACAGCTCGAGCCTGTACGCACGCAACGTGCTCGACTTCCTGAAGCTGGTGATCACCAAGGAAGGCGGTTTCAACGTGCCGATGGACGACGACATCGTCGTCGCCTGTCTGATGACGCAGTCGGGCGCAGTGAAGAGGACATAACCACCATGGAAATCATCTCCCCCACGATCACCAACCTGATCATCTTCGTGCTGGCGATCTACGTCGGCTATCACGTCGTCTGGACCGTGACACCGGCGCTGCACACGCCGCTGATGTCGGTGACCAATGCGATCTCGGCCATCGTCGTCGTCGGCGCGATGCTCGCCGCGGCGCTGACGGTGACCGGCCTGGGCAAGACGATGGGCGTGCTGGCGGTGGCGTTGGCCGCGGTGAACATCTTCGGCGGCTTCCTGGTCACGCGACGGATGCTCGAGATGTTCAAGAAGAAGTCGCCCGCGAAGAAGGAGGGCCAGTGAAATGACTTCCGCCAGCGAGTTTTCAGTGCAGGCTCAGATGCCGCAGGCATGTGTTGCCAAGCGTGCCGGAACCAAGAAGAACAAACCCGCCGAGTCGGCTGAGGAGAAGAAGTGATGAGCATGAATCTCGTCACGCTGCTGTACCTGGTGGCCAGTGTCTGTTTCATCCAGGCCCTGAAGGGCCTGTCGCACCCGACCACCTCGATCCGCGGCAACCTGTTCGGCATGATCGGCATGGCCATCGCCGCGGTCACCACCGCGGCGTTGATCGTCAAGCTCGCCAACGGCAGCCTGCTCGGCCTGGGCTGGGTGTTGCTGGGCCTGCTGGTGGGCGGGGGCTACGGGGCCTGGCGCGCCAAGACGGTCGAAATGACCAAGATGCCCGAGCTGGTGGCCTTCTTCCACAGCATGATCGGCATGGCGGCGGTGTTCATCGCGATCGCCGCGGTGGCCGAGCCGTGGGCGTTCGGCATCACCGATAAGGGCCAACCGATCCCCGCCGGCAACCGCTTCGAGCTGTTCCTCGGCGCGGCGATCGGCGCGATCACCTTCTCGGGCTCGGTGATCGCGTGGGGCAAGCTGTCGGGCACCTACAAGTTCCGCCTCTTCCAGGGTGCGCCGGTCACGTTCTCGGGCCAGCACATGGTCAACCTGGTGCTGGGCATTCTGACCGTCGGCCTGGGTCTGGTCTTCGCGTTCACCGAAAGCTGGCCGGCGTTCTTCGCGATGCTCGCGCTTTCCTTCGTGCTCGGCGTGCTGATCATCATCCCGATCGGCGGCGCCGACATGCCGGTGGTGGTGTCGATGCTCAACAGCTACTCGGGCTGGGCGGCGGCAGGCATCGGCTTCTCGCTGAACAACTCGATGCTGATCATCGCCGGCTCGCTGGTGGGGTCTTCGGGCGCGATCCTGTCGTACATCATGTGCAAGGCGATGAACCGCTCGTTCTTCAGCGTCATCCTCGGCGGCTTCGGCGGCGAGGTCGCGGCGCCGCAGGGCGGCGCGCAGCAGCGCAGCGTCAAGAGCGGCAGCCCAGACGACGCGGCGTTCATCCTCGGCAACGCCGAAACGGTGATCATCGTGCCCGGCTATGGTCTGGCGGTGGCGCGCGCGCAGCATGCGGTGAAGGAACTCGCCGCCAAGCTCACCGCCAAAGGCGTGACGGTCAAATACGCGATCCACCCGGTGGCCGGGCGCATGCCGGGCCACATGAACGTGCTGCTGGCCGAGGCCGAGGTGCCCTACGACCAGGTGTTCGAGATGGACGACATCAACAACGAGTTCGGCCAGTGCGACGTGGCGGTGATCCTGGGCGCCAACGACGTGGTCAACCCGGCCGCGCACACCAAGGGCAGCGCGATCTACGGCATGCCGATCCTCGAGGCCTACAAGGCCAAGACGGTGCTGGTCAACAAGCGCTCGATGGCCTCGGGCTACGCCGGCCTCGACAACGAGTTGTTCTACATGGACAAGACGATGATGGTCTTCGGCGACGCGAAGAAGGTGGTCGAGGAGATGGTCAAGGCGGTCGAGTAAGGTCCGGGCGGGGATAAAGGCGGCTGCTTTGGGGTGGCTCCCCCGAGCTCGTGGGCCATGGATTGAATGAAGCAGGGCCGGCATCGCCGGCCCTTCTCGTATTCGGTCGATCGGCGCGGGGCGGCCTGCGCCGTGGCCTGCCGGTTGGATCGATCCAGCGACGCGCACCCGAAAGCGTGCAGGCCAGCGCAGCACGGGCGATGGCCGGCCGGCGTGGCAATCCGAGCTTGCCCCGCACGCCGGCCCGCACCTGGGCAAACGTGAACGGTCGCGCTATCGAATCCCCTGATCCGTCGAGCGTGGTCACTCGCTCAGAATCGGCCATTGAGCAGGAGCTGTCGATGGAGAAGATCTGGCTGAAGCAATACCCCGCGGGCGTGCCGGCACAGATCAAGGTCGATCTCTATGGGTCGCTGGTGGCGCTGCTCGAGGAAAGCTTCACCAAGTACCGCAATCTGCCGGCCTACATCTTCATGGGCCGCAGCGTCACGTTCGGCCAGGTCGACGACCTGTCGCGCGCGTTTGCCGCCTACCTGCAGTCACTCGGCCTGGATAAGGGCGACCGCGTGGCGATCATGATGCCCAATGTGCCGCAGTATCCGGTGGCAGTGGCCGCGATCCTGCGCGCGGGCTACGTGGTGGTCAACGTCAACCCACTCTATACGCCGCGTGAGCTGGAGCACCAGCTGAAGGATTCCGGCGCCAGGGCGATCGTGATCGTCGAGAACTTCGCGGCCACGCTGGCGAAGGTGATCGATGCCGTGCCGACCAAGAAGGTGGTGCTGGCGGCGATGGGCGACCTGCTCGGCCTGATCAAGGGGGCGCTGGTCAACCACGTGGTGCGCAACGTCAAGAAGATGGTGCCGTCGTTCCAGCTGCCGGGCGCGGTGCGCTTCAACGACGCGCTGGCGCAGGGCCGGCGCAAGACCTACACGCCGCCGAAGATCGGGCCCGACGACATTGCGGTGCTGCAATACACCGGTGGCACCACCGGCGTCAGCAAGGGTGCGGTGCTGCTGCACCGTTGCCTGGTGGCCAATCTGCTGCAGGCCGAGGCCTGGTACCAGCCGGCACTGAAGAAGATCCCGCCCGGCGAGCAGGTCGTCACCGTCTGCGCGCTGCCGCTGTATCACATCTTCGGCTTCAACACGAACATGATGCTGGCGATGCGCATGGGCGGCTGCAACATCCTGATCGCCAACCCGCGCGACATCGCCGGCGTGCTGAAGGAGCTGTCGCAGCACAAGTTCCACAGCTTCCCGGCCGTCAACACGCTGTTCAACGCGCTGGCCAACCATCCGGACTTCGACAAGGTGGACTGGAGTTCGCTGAAGATCTCGGTTGGCGGCGGCATGGCCGTGCAGCAGGCGACCGCGCGGTTGTGGCTGGACAAGACCGGCTGCCCGATCTGCGAAGGCTACGGCCTGTCGGAGACCAGCCCGTCGGCCACCTGCAACCCGGTGGATGCGACGGCGTACTCGGGCAACATCGGCCTGCCGATGCCCAACACCGAACTCGCGCTGCTCGACGACGACGGCCGCGAGGTGCCGATGGGCACACCGGGCGAGATCGCCATCCGCGGTCCGCAGGTGATGGCCGGCTACTGGCAGCGACCGGATGAAACGGCCAAGGTGATGACGGCCGACGGCTACTTCCGCACCGGCGACATCGGCGTGGTGGACGAACGCGGCTACTTCCGCATCGTCGACCGCAAGAAGGACATGATCCTGGTCAGCGGTTTCAACGTCTACCCCAACGAGGTCGAAGATGTGATCACGCAGATGCCCGGTGTGCTCGAGTGCGCCGCGGTCGGCATTGCCGACGACAAGGCGGGCGAGGCGGTGAAGGTGGTGATCGTGCGCAAGGACCCGTCGGTCACCGAGGCCGCGGTGCGCGCCTACTGCGAGGCCAACCTCACCGGCTACAAGCGGCCCAAGGTGGTGGAGTTCCGCAACGACCTGCCCAAGACGCCGGTGGGCAAGATCCTGCGGCGCGAGCTGCGTGACGCGCCCAAGTAGCACGACAGTGCCGGGGCCCGAGCGCCCCGCGCCGCGATTGTTCGTCGAGGGACCGATCGCGCCAGGGGCCGAGTTCAGCCTGGGCGCGAACGCATCGCGCCACGTGCAGGTGCTGCGCCTGCAGCCCGGCGCGGCGCTGACGCTGTTCGACGGCCTTGGTGGGCAATGGACGGCACTGGTGGTGCGCATCGGCCGGCGCGATGTGGTCGTGCGCGCCGGCGTGCATCAGCAGGTCGAGCGCGAACTGATGCGGCGCGTCACGCTGGCGCTCGGGTCGCCGGCCAACGAACGCATGGACGGCCTGATCGAGAAGGCCGCCGAGCTCGGCGTGGCCATGATCCAGCCGCTGGTGTGCGAGCGCTCGGTGCAACGCGTGGCCGGCGAGCGCGCCGAGCGCAAGGCGACGCATTGGCGCGCGGTGGCGGTCGCGGCATGCGAGCAATGCGGGCGCAACCGAGTGCCGGAGGTCGCGCCCCCGATGGGCCTGCTCGACTGGCTCGGACGCAGCGGCGCGACGAACGACGAGCGCTGGCTGCTGAGCCTGGATGAATCGGCGCGCTGGCCGCCGGTGCGGCCGATCGGGCGTTCGATCACCGTGCTCAGCGGCCCCGAGGGCGGGCTCTCCGAGGCCGAGCAGGCGGCGGCACGATCGGCCGGTTATCTGCCGCACTCGCTCGGAGCGCGCGTGCTGCGCGCCGACACTGCACCGCTGGCCGCACTGGCCTGGATCGCGCTGGAGCCTGTCTGAACCGCAACCTGCTGCTGCTGGCCCTGTGCCAGGGCCTGTTCTTCACCAACAACGTGACCTTCGTGGCCGTCAACGGTCTGGTGGGGTTGCAGTTGGCGCCGCTGGGGTGGATGGCCACGTTGCCGCTCACCGCCTATGTGGGCGGCGGCGCGCTGGCGGCATCATTGGTCGCGCGGCACCAGCGCGCCTACGGCCGGCGGCGCTGCTTCCAGTACGGCCTGATGGTGGCGATGGTCTCGGCCGGGGTGTGCGCGGTGGCGGCGACGACGCACAACTTCTGGCTGCTGGTGGCCGCCACGGCCATGGCCGGCTACTACAGCGCGAACGCTGCGCTGTACCGATTCGCCGCCGTCGAGCTGGTGGACACGGCGCACAAGGAAAAGGCGATCTCCTGGGTGCTGGCCGGCGGCATTCTCGGCGGCGTGGTGGGCCCCAACCTCGCCACCGCGACGCGCGACGTGCTGGCGCAGCCGTTCGCCGGCGCCTACCTGGCACTGATGTTCGTGGCGGCGCTGGCATGGGTGCTGGTATCGCGCATCCAGTTTCCGCCGCTGGTCGACCCCGCCAGCGCGGCGCAACCCGGGCGCACGGTGCGCGAACTGGCGCGTCAGCCGAGCTTCGTGGTCGCGATCGCCGCCGCCGCGCTCGGCTACGGCGTGATGAACCTGCTGATGGCCGCCTCGCCGATCGCGATGCAGCAGTGCTCGCACCCGTTCAGCGCCATCGCGCTGGTGCTGGAAACGCACGTGCTCGCGATGTTTCTGCCGAGCTTTTTCACCGGGCACCTGATCCGACGCTTCGGCGTGCTGCCCGTGATGGCCAGCGGCGTGATGCTGAACCTGGCCTGCGTGGTGTTCGCGCTGTCGGGCCAGGACGTGATGCACTTCGTCGGCGCCCTGGTGATGCTGGGGGTCGGCTGGAACTTCCTCTACATCGGCGGCACGACGCTGCTGACCGACACCTACCTGCCGCAGGAGAAGACCCGCGCGCAGGCGGCGATGGACACCACCGTGCTGGCCACGATGGCGGTGACCTCGTTCAGTTCGGGTGCACTGGTCATCACCGGCGGCTGGCAGTGGATGAACTGGGGCTCGCTGGTGCCGATGGCCGCCGCGGCGTCGGCGTTGCTCTGGCTTGGTTATCGCCGGGCCAAGGCGAAACGGTCCGTGCCCCGTTGACGCGACCGACCGTACGGGCCGGCGGTCGCTACGGTTCAGCGGGGCTGCGCTCGCGCATCGAACCTGCCACCAGGTCGAAGCGGAACAGGCGGCATTCGATCGGGCCGTTCCACAACGGCACGCGCCGACTTTCCTTCAGGCGCATCGACGACGGCAGTTTCATGTCGGGGCTGAGGATCCAGGCGGTCCAGCCGGTGTAGTGCCGTTTCCAGTGCGTGGCCAGCTGGGCGAAGAACGCACCGGTGTCGGCCGCGCCCTCGGCGCGCTCGCGCGTGCGGATCGACCCGGCCGACCGCGCCTGGCCCGCCGGTGCCGCGCCGCGACCCTTCGGTGCCAGCCGTTCGCCGTACGGCGGGTTGAGCATCAGTGTGCCCGACGGCGCGGGCGCCGGACGCTGCAAGGCATCGCCCGCCTTGAAGCGGATGGCCGCGGCGACGCCCGCGCGCTCGGCGTTGCGCGTCGCGAAGTCGGTCATGCGAAACGACACGTCGCCGGCGTGGATCGGCGCCGGCGACGGACGGATGCGCGCCTGCGCCGCAGCCACCAGATCGCGCCAGGCCGGCAGCCGTTCGCGAAACGGCAGCAGCCGCTCGAAGGCGAAGCGCCGCTGCAGGCCGGGCGCGACGTTGGCAGGCGATCTGCGCCGCCTCGATGGCGATCGTGCCGGCACCGCAACAGGGGTCGAGCAGCACGCCGTCCTCGGCCAGCCCGCGCCAGTTGGCGGCGGCCAGCATCGCGGCGGCCAGCGTTTCCTTCAGCGGCGCCTCGCCCTTGTCGGCCGACGCGTCGCGCCACCCGCGCTTGAACAGGGCCTCGCCGGACAGATCGACGTACAGGCTGGCCCGCTCACCCTCCAGGTGCAGCACCACGCCGAGATCGGGATGGCGGGTGTCGACGTCGGGGCGTGCGCCGAGCGCATCGCGCATCGTGTCGCACACTGCGTCCTTGATGCGCAGCGAGGCGAAGTTCAGGCTCTTCAGCGGCGCGCTGCGCGCGCTGGTGTCCACGCGCAGCGTCTGGCGCAGCGTGATCCACTCGCTGCCAGCGCACCGCGCGGGCCAGTGCGTAGAGGTCGTCCTCGCTGCGGTACACCGCCTCGGCCACGCGCCACAACACGCGCTGCGCGAGGCGGCTCTCCAGGTTCAAACGCATCGCCACGCCGGCGTCACCCGCCAACTCGACGCCGCCGCGCCGTCGTGTGACGCCGAGGCCCGGCAGCAGCGAGGACACTTCCGCGCCCAGCAGGTCTTCCACGCCGCCGGCGCAGGGCAGAAACAGACTCGCGGCGTTCACAGTGCCCGGCGCAGGTTGGCGGGCGCGATCTTCAGGGCTTCGCGGTACTTGGCCACCGTGCGGCGGGCGACCTGGATGCCTTGCTCGGACAGCATCTGCGACAGCTGGCCGTCCGACAGCGGCTTGTTTCGGGTCCTCGGCCGCCACCAGCTGCCGCAGCAGCGCGCGCACGGCGGTGCTGGAGGCGTTGCCGCCCGCGTCGGTGGACAGCGACGAGCCGAAGAAGTACTTCAGCTCGAAGGTGCCGAATGGCGTGGACATGTACTTGGCGGTGGTGACGCGCGAGATGGTGGATTCGTGCAGACCCAGCTCGTCGGCGATCTCGCGCAGCACCAGCGGTTTCATCGCGATCGCACCATGGGTGAAGAAGCTCTTCTGTCGATCGACGATGGCCTGCGACACGCGCACGATGGTGTCGAACCGCTGCTGGATGTTCTTGACGAACCAGCGTGCCTCCTGCAGCCGCGCGTTCAGCCCGGCGCCGGTGCCGTTGCGTTGGCCGCGGACCGCCTGCGCGTAGAGATCGTTGATGCGCAGTTTGGGCATCACGTCGGGGTTGAGCTGGATGCGCCAGCCGCGGCTGTTGCGCTGCACGAAGACATCGGGCACCACCACACGCGAATCCGACTGGCCGAACGCGCGGCCGGGCTTCGGCTCGCACTGCACGATCAGCTCGCGCGCCTCGCGCAGCAGCTCCTCATCGGCCCCGGTGGCGGCATGCAGCCGCTTCATGTCGCGCCGGGCCAGCAGATCCAGGTGCTGGCGGCAGATCAGGATCGCCACCGCCTGCGCCGCGCTGCGAGGCATCACGCCCAGCTGCAGGCACAGGCAATCGGACAGGTCGCGCGCGCCCACGCCGGCCGGGTCCAGGCTCTGTAGCCACTTCAACGCGCAGACGAGCCGCTCGAGCAGCTCCTCGCGCGCGTCCGGCTCGCGCTCGGCCAGCCGGTCGGCGATCTCCTCGAGCGGGTCGGCCAGGTAGCCGTCGCCGTCGAGCGACTCGATCAGCGCCTCGATCGCGGCGCGATCCTCGGGCGACAGGCGCATGCCGGCCAGCTGACCGCGGAGGTGTTCCTGCAACGACGGCGCGGCAGCGCTGCGATCATGGGCCTCGCCGTCGCCGTCGTGGTCCGCCGCAGCCGACGCCGCCGCCGAGCTCGGCAGCTCGCGAATCCCGTCGAAGTCGTCGCTTTCGGTGCCGTTTTCCCATTCGGCGCGCTCCAGCGTGCCGAACTCGGTGTTGTCGATGCCGCGCGCCTCGTCGCCGGCGTCGAACCCGGTCTCGTCGACTTCGCCGGCGCGTTCGCTTGGCGCCTCGGGGACCGGTGGGCGCTCCGGCAGGCTGTCCACCGCGGCGGTTTCCTCCTCGGTTTCGAGGAACGGATTCTGGTCGAGCATCTGCTCGATTTCCTGCTGCAACTCGAGGTCGACAGCTGCAGCAGGCGGATCGATTGCTGCAGCTGCGGCGTCAGCGCCAGGTGCTGCGAGAGGCGGACTTGAAGCGAGGGTTTCATGGCCGGCCGGCCTGACGGGTTGCCCCAACGGACGCCGTGGCAGCCCACCCGGGAGGTGGCGACGCGGCGAAGGCGTTGGCGTGGCGGCTCATCGTGGTCACATGCGGAAGTGCTCGCCGAGGTAGACCCGGCGCACGTCGGCGTTCTCGACGATCTGCTGCGGCGTGCCCTCGGCCAGCACACGCCCTTCGCTGATGATGTAGGCGCGGTCGCAGATGCCCAGCATCTCGCGCACGTTGTGGTCGGTGATCAGGACGCCGATGCCGCGGCTCTTCAGGAATCCGATGATGCGCTGGATCTCGATCACCGCGATCGGGTCAACGCCGGCGAAGGGTTCGTCGAGCAGGATGAATCGCGGCTGCGTGGCCAGCGCCCGGGCGATCTCGACCCGCCGCCGCTCGCCGCCGGACAGCGCTGGCGCCGGCGAATCGCGCAGCTTCTCGACGCCCAGGTCGCGCAAGAGCTGTTCGAGCAAACGGTCGATCTCGGGCGTGCGCAGCGGTTTACCCCTGGCATCACGCTGAAGTTCGAGCACGGCACGGATGTTCTCCTGCACAGTGAGCTTGCGGAAGATCGAGGCCTCCTGCGGCAGGTACGACAGCCCCATGCGTGCTCGCTGGTGGATCGGCTTGCCTTGCACGGCCTGGCCGTCGATGCGAATTTCCCCGGCGTCGGCGCGCACCAGACCGACCACCATGTAGAACGTGGTCGTCTTGCCCGCCCCGTTTGGGCCGAGCAGGCCGACCACCTCGCCCGCGCCGACCGCCAGGTGCACCTCGGAGACGACCTGGCGCGAACCGTAGGTCTTCTGCAAACCGGTGACCTCCAGCCGGCTGGCGAGCGCTGGCTCGGGCGGGGCGAGCACGGCGCTCACCGGCGCTCGCCGAGCTTGTCGCTCGAGCGCAGGTCGGGCGCCGAGGCGGCCGCGGAGGCCCCGGGCGCCGGGGCAGGCGGCTCGCGCGGCGCCAACACCGCGCGCACGCGACCGCTCGGATTGGCCGGCGTGGCCGCGCCGCCCTGGACCGTGAAGAGCTCGGCCGTGTTGTCCCACACGATCAGGCTGCCCTGGATTTCCTCGCTGGGGCTGGCGCCGCGCAGTCGCTTCACCTCGGCGTTGCCGATGAAACGCAGCGTGTCGGCGCGCGCGTCGTACTCGACCCGGTCGGCACTGCCTTCGACATGCTCGTCACTGCCGTCGCGACGCTGGCGGTACCTGGCAGGCGCGCCTGGCGTGCCGATCGCGATCGCCTGCCGGTAGCCTTCGGCGGTTTCGCGCAGCTCGACGCGATCGGCGCGGATCTGCAGCGTGCCCTGGGCAATGACGACGTTGCCGCTGCAGATGCTCACCTGACGCACCAGGTCGACGGTGCACGGCTTGTCCGATTCGAGGGTCAGGGGTTTGGCGCGGTCGCTGCGGTCTGCCCTGGCCGGAAGCACGGCGCCGCAGGACATCGCGGCGACGAGGACAAGAGGACACAAAGGGATGGCGGGCATGGTCGGCACAGAACTTGCAGACCATTCTATCCCTGGGCTTCTTTGCCGCATGCGACGAAATGCGCGTCGGGCGCTTCGCCGCCCCCGAACCGCCGCGCGCGCCGGCCCGGTGATCAGGCTTTGGCGACGCGCTGGATCAGGTAATCGGCGACCCGAAGCGCCTGTTCATGGCCGCCGGCCAATGAGGGCGATGTGAAGTACCGGCCGTGGACGCCCAGCGTGGGCACGCCGTCGATTCGGTACGCCTCGGCCATCTGCCTGGCTTGCTTGGCCTTGCTGGCGACCGTGAAGCTCTTGAATGTCTCGGTGAATTTGGCACCGTCGATGCCGTTGGCTGTCATCAGCGCGACGATCTCGGCGTCCTTTTCCAGCCGTTGCTTCTGCACATGGATCGCGGTGAACACCTTGCGGTGCATCGCGTCCAACTGCCCCATGGCCTCCAGTGCGAGAAAGATCTTCTGGTACGGCTCCTGCGGTGCCGAAAAGGCCACCGGGACACGGCGGAACGAGACGTTCGCCGGCAGCTTGTGCACCCAGGCGTCGAGCGCCGGCTCGAACGCATGGCAATGGGGGCACCAGTAGCCGAAGAATTCAACCACTTCGATCTTGCCGGTGGCCGGCATCGGGATCGGCTGCGCCAACCGCGCGTAGTCCTTACCTTCAACGGGGGCGGCCTGCGCCCGGGCCACCAACGGCGCGGCCGCGGCGGTACCGGCCAGTGCGAGTTGCAGTGCGAATTCACGGCGTTTCATGCATTTCCTCTTGGTCTGGATTCGGTTTCGATCAATCGGCTAACGTTCGACCCGCACCAGCGCAGCGGTCTCTCCGCCGGACTGGAGCTTGACTTGGGTGGATTCGGCTTCCTCGCGCATCGGATAAGGCCCCAGGCGCACGCGATACATCGTGCGCCCGGACTGCTCGCGCTCGGTGACCTTGGCGCTGTAGCCCAGCATCGCCAGCTTGGCCCGCTGCTGCTCGGCGTCCTCCGGCTTGGCAAACGCACCGACCTGCACGAAGTAGATAAACGGGTCGACCCCGGGTTTGGTGGACTTCGGTGCGGCGTCGGTGGGGGATTCGCCGACCCGGGCCGCTGCCGGGGCGGACGCCGGCGCGGCCGTGTTGGCGGCCGGCGCGGGCTTGGGCCCTGTCGGCACGCTAGCGGGTGCGGGCGTCGACCCGGGCGTGCTGCGCGACTGCGCCTTGTTGGACAACGGCGCGTTGGGGTCCCAGTTCTTGTTGCGCTCGACTTCGGCGGCGTCCTGGTCGGCGCCGCGCTGCGGCACCTTGTTGACGAACGGTACCGGCACCTTGGTGACATACAGTGCCACGGCCAGCGCCAGGGCCAGGCCCAGCAGCAGGCCGACGATGAGGCCCATCACAAAGCCGCCACGCTGCGCTTTCATGCAGTCTCCTCAACGACATCACGGGTCATGGACAAAGGCGCGTCAACGCCCAGCAGCCGCAGCGCGCCGCGCAAGATCTGCCGCGTCGCCGCCAGCAGCGCCATGCGCGAGCGCGCCAGCGCCGCATCATCGACCAGGAATCGTTCGGCGGCATAGTAGGCATGGAATGCGGCGGCCAGCTCGCGCAGATAGAAGGCCAAGTCGTGCGGCGCCAGCGTCTCGGCGGCGCCGGCCAGCACCTCGGGATAACGCGCCAGCTGCAGCATCACCGCGGCCTCGGTCGGGGCCGTGAGCAGCGACAGATCGGCGTCGTCGACGGCTGCCGGCGCGCCGGTCTGCGCCTCGTATTGCGCCAGCACCGAGCAGATGCGCGCATGCGCGTACTGCACATAGAACACCGGGTTCTCGTCGTTGCGCTTGAGTGCCAGGTCGATGTCGAACACGAATTCGGTGTCGGCCTTGCGGCTGATCAGGAAGAAGCGCACCGCGTCCCGGCTGGTCCACTCGATCAGATCACGCAGCGTGACGTAGGCGCCGGCGCGTTTGGAGATCTTGACCTCCTGGCCACCGCGCATCACGGTGATCATCTTGTACAACACGTAATCCGGGTAACCCTTCGGCACGCCGGTGCCGGCGGCCTGCAGACCCGCGCGCACCCGCGCCACCGTGCCGTGGTGGTCGGTCCCCTGAACATTGATCACCTTTGCGAAGCCGCGCTCCCATTTGGTGACGTGGTAGGCCACGTCGGGCACGAAGTAGGTGTAGCTGCCGTCGGACTTGCGCATCACGCGGTCCTTGTCGTCGCCGTACTCGGTGGTGCGCAACCACAGCGCGCCGCCGTCCTCGAACGTCTTGCCTGCGGACACCAGCTGCGCCACGGTGCGCTCGACGCGGCCGTCGCGATACAGGCTCGACTCGAGGAAGTAGTTGTCGAAACGCACGCCGAAGGCGCGCAGGTCAAGGTCCTGCTCATGCCGCAGGTAGGCCACCGCGAAACGACAGATGCCGTCGAAATCATCCGGGTCGCCGCTGGCGGTGACCTCGCGGTCGTCGGCGCGAACGGTCTTTCGCGCCGCGAAGTCGGCGGCGATGTCGGCAATGTAGTCGCCGTTGTAGGCTGCTTCGGGCCACGCCGGGTCGCCTGGCTTCAGCCCGCGCAGGCGGGCCTGGGTCGACGTGCCGAGGTTGTTGATCTGCACGCCAGCGTCGTTGTAGTAGAACTCGCGCGTCACCGACCAGCCCTGGGTTTCGAGCAGGTTGCAGATGCAGTCGCCCAGGGCCGCGTTGCGCCCATGCCCCACATGCAGCGGCCCGGTGGGATTGGCAGAGACGAACTCGACCATCAGGCGCCGGCCATGCGGCTCGCAGCGGCCAAAGCGTTCGCCCGCGGCCAACACCTCGGCCACCACCTGCTGCCGCGCGATCGGCCGCAGGCGCAGGTTGACGTAGCCCGGACCGGCGATTTCCATCGCCTCGACCCAGCGTTGCACGGCGGGCAACGGACCCAGCGCCTCGACCAGACGCGTGGCAATGTCGTGTGGTGCACGGCGCAGCGGCTTGGCCAGTGCCATGGCTGCGGGGATGGCCAGGTCGCCATGGCTGGCGTGCTTGGGCGACTCGAAAACCGGGGGCAGCGCGGCCGCGGGAGCCACCTGCGCCAGCGCCACTCCCAGCGCGTGCAGCAGCTCCTGCTTGGCTTGGATCATCGTGCGATTCTACTTTTCGTGCTCCACCGGTCCGGCCCGAGCGGCGCAATTGACGAGGCTTCGCCCCCTTTATTCCGTGGCGGCCGGTCGCGCTGGGCCTGCAGAATGACTTTGGAGGTGCGCCCCACGGCGCTCCGCATGCGAACACAGGACATGACCGACTTCATCACCCAGATTGCACCCCTGGAGGCCGACACGCCCGAGATGCCCTCGCGCATTGGCGGCTATGCGGTGCGCGCGCGTCTCGGCGAAGGCGCCACCAGCGAAGTCTTCCTGGCGTTCGACGATTTCCACGAGCGCTTGGTGGCGGTCAAGCGCGCCCGCCGCGCGGCGGTGATGGATGCGGCCGAAGTGCGCTTTCGCGACCATTTCTTCGCCGCCGAGGCGGCCTTGGTCGGGCAGCTCACCCATCCGAACATCGTGCAGATCCTCGATGCCGTCGACGACCCGATGGCGCCCTACCTGGTGATGGAGTACGTTCCGGGCACCACGTTGAAGACCTTTTGCCGGCCCGAATCGCTGCTGTCGCTCGAACAGATCGTCGAGGTCGGCTTCAAGTGCGCGATGGCGCTCGGCTTCGTCGCTCGCCACGGGTTGATCCACCGCGACGTGAAGCCGGCCAATCTGCTGGCGGTGGTGGAAGACGGCCAGGTGCTGGAAGTCAAGATCACCGACTTCGGCAGTGCGCTGAACCTGAATTCAGACCGTACCCAGGTCGTGCGCGTCGGCTCTTTGCCCTACATGTCGCCCGAGCAGCTGGACGGCTCGATGCTGGATTCGCGCGCCGACCAGTATTCGCTGGCCGCGGTGCTCTACAACCTGGTCGCGGGCCGGCCTCCGCTCGAAGCGCCAAACCAGGGCGCGCTGATGAACCGCATCTATCACGACGCCCCGCCGTCGCTGAGCACGCTGCGCAGCGGCGTACCGCCCGCGTTGGATGCGCTGCTGCGGCGCGCGCTGTCGAAGTCGCGTCTGGACCGCTTTCCGGATTGGGACTGCTTCGCTCAGGAGCTGGCCGCGCTGGTCGCCCGCCGGGAAGTGCCGCGCGGTGCGGCGCACGACGTGCTCGACTCCGAACGGTTCAACCTGCTGCGCGCGCTCGAGTTCTTCAAGGACTTCGGTGATGTCGAGTTGTGGGAGGTCGTCCACCGCGCGCAGTGGCAACGCCACGAGCTCGGCGCCGCGCTGTACCGCAAGGGGCAGGCCGGCAGCACGTTTCACATCATCGCCAGCGGCCGGATCGAGGTCTTTCGCGATGGCAATCGAGTTGCGCTGCTCGGCGCCGGCACGTCGGTGGGCGAAATGATGTACCTGGCGCCAAGCCCCGAGCTGCGCGTCCACAGCGCAGACGTGATCGTCACGGATCCGGCCACGACGATCGCGTTCACGCCGGAGTCGTTGCAGCTGCTCAATCCCGCGACCCGGCACCTGTTCGACGGCGCGTTCATTCGCGTGCTGGTGCGGCGCCTGCATGCCGCCCACCAGGCCCTGCAGCATCCCCGGCGTGTGCTGTAGCCAGTTGTTTCCCGTGCGGCGAACGCCGTTGCGGGTTGTGTCCTCCGTACGCTTCATTGCTGCGTTGAACCCTTGCCGGACGGGGGAGGCTGTAGTCCAATCGCCCGCGGCAATTCCGCCGATGAGGCATTGACCAGAGCAAGGAGAACCTTTCCATGAAGAGATTGATCCCGATCGTGGCGCTGTCGCTGGCAGCCTTCGCGCTGTCCGCTCAGGCGGCCGACGAGAAGAAGCCGAGCGCCCAGCAGAGCAAGATGACCACCTGCAACAAGGAGGCTGGCGACAAGAAGGGCGATGAGCGCAAGGCGTTCATGAAGACCTGCCTGTCGGCGAAGAAGGAAACCCAGCAAGACAAGATGAAGTCCTGCAACAAGGAAGCCGGCGAGAAGAAGATGGCCGGCGACGAGCGCAAGAAGTTCATGAGCACCTGCCTGAAGGGCTGACGCCCTCGGGGCCCTGAGTCCCGTGGGGCTCAGGGCCGGGCCGAAGCGGCCCGGCTCGGCGGCTGGGTCGCGGAGTGCAACTGCAGTGCCAAGGGGCCGTTCGCGGCCCTTTCGCATGTCCGGCGCCCGCTCAGATCGTCGCGATTCCCCGCGCCAGCAGCACCCCCAACAGCGGCGGCACCACCATCAGGTGCGAGACCCACATCAGGCGCCGGCGCACCTCGGCGAGCGCCAGGGCCGACGGCAGCCGGGCCTCTGCGGCGAACTCGCGACGCCATTGCGCCAGCCGCCTGCCCACGCCGAATACCATGGCAACCATCGCCACCAGCAATGCGAGCTTGGCGAGCAACAAGGGCTGTTGCCAGTACCATCCGGCGCCTTTGACGCCCCACATGGTGCGCGCAAGCCCGGTGAGCAACGTGGCCGCCGCGGCGAACTGGGCGATGCGGTGCAACGTGCTCAGGCGCGCCAGGGTTGCGCTATTGAACCATTCGGCGCGCGCCAGCGCGGTGGCGCTCGATAGAAACACCACCCAGCTGAGAATTGCAGCCAGGTGCGCGTAGGCCAGCAACGCTTCGCCGATCACCTTGTGTGCGCCGTTTCGCTGGCGCCGGACCAGTAGCGCGGGTCGCTATAGTGCTGTTTCAGGTAGTCGATCCACAGCCGGATGCGCAACGGCAAGTGCTTGCGCTGCGGGAACACCGCGTACACGCCGTTGGGCGGCGCAGCAAAGTCCTCCAGCACGGTGACCAGACGGCCGCCGGCAATGTCGTCCTCGATCTCCCACGTGCTGCGCCAGGCGACGCCCAGGCCCTGTACGCACCAGTCGTGCAGGACCTGCCCGTCGCTGCAATCGAGCTGGCCGCCGGGCCGGAAATGCGTCACCTGACCGTTGACCGTGAAGGCCCAGCCGCGGGCCTGACCGGCGTCGGACGACAAGGTCAGGCAGCTGTGGCGGGCCAGATCCCCGGGCTGCGCGGGGGTGCCTGCGCGTTTCAGATAGCCCGGCGTGGCCACGCACATGCGGCGGTTGTCGGCCAGGCGGACGCTGACCAGGCTCGAATCCGGCAGGTCGCCGACCCGGACGGCGCAGTCGAATCCTTCGTTGACGATGTCTACGACGCGGTCCGACAGGTTCAGCGACACACTCACGTCCGGATGCAGCGCGAGAAAACGCGGCACCAGCGGCGCCACGTGGCGGCGTCCGAAGCCAGCCGGGGCGGTCAATCGTAAGTGTCCACTTGCTTTCACGCCGCCTTCGCTGACACTGGCCTCCGCCGTGGCCAGGTCCGCGATGACGCGCTGGCAGTCCTCGACGAACGCGCTGCCTTCGTGGGTCAGCGTGATGCGACGCGTGGTCCGCACCAGCAGCTTCACCCCGAGTCGCTCCTCCAACGCGTCGATGCGCCGGCCGATCACCGCCGGCGCGACCCCTTCGGCGTGCGCTGCTGCAGTCAGGCTGCCTTTGGTGGCGACCGAAACGAACGATTCGATCTGCTTTAGCCGGTCCATTGTCCGAGATTATCGTCATGCCGGTCATTGATCAGCGCGGATCTGGGCCTGCCCACGGGCCAGCGAAACAAAACGCCCTGGATCTCGACAAGAGGCGCAGTCGTAGCAATCTGGCGGCGCCGAGCCCATATTCAGGCGGTGGGCGTCATCAATCCAGTACGCCGCCGGTCAGCAATGAGCACCGGGTCAGCGAATAGAGTGTGGTCCGATGATCCCCAGCACCTCGAAGGCCGCGCTCAAAGGCCGGCCTCACGCCTTGTCCGATTCGACTGACCGCTGGCATCGGCGCAACTTTGCTGCGGCGACCCGACGCGGTGGGTCGGCCAAACCGAACCTTCGCGCACCGGCATCCGCCTGTGCGACGTGCTGACCCATATCCCAATTGAGACCCGTCCATTGACATGACCGCGCGCACCACGATCCACCGCCTGCAAGTTGCCACGTCGCTGCAACGTTTCATCGACGACGAGGTGCTGCCCGGCACTGGCGTCGACCGCGACGCTTTCTGGCGCGGCTTCGACGCGCTGGTCCACGATCTGGCGTCGACGAACGCCGCGCTGCTGGCCGAGCGCGACCGGCTGCAGACCGAGATCGACGCCTGGCACCGCGCCAACCCCGGAGCGGTTCGCCATACGCGTGCCTATCGTGCCTTCCTGCAACAGATCGGCTACCTGGTGCCGGTGCCGGCGCGCGTGCGCGCGACGACGAAGAACGTCGACGCCGAGCTGGCACTGCAGGCCGGACCGCAGCTGGTGGTCCCGATCACGAATGCACGCTACGCGCTGAACGCCGCCAACGCGCGCTGGGGGTCGCTGTACGACGCGCTGTACGGCACCGATGCGTTGCCCGACAGCGATGGCGCCGCCCGCGGGTCGGACTACAACCCGGCGCGCGGCGCCAGGGTCATCGATTACGCGCGCCACGTGCTGGACCGCTGTGCGCCGCTGAAGAGAGGCTCGCACGTCGACTCCACCGCTTACGCGGTGATCGACCACCACCTTGGGGTGACGCTGAAGAACGGCAGCACCGTGGGCCTGAAGAACCCGGCGCAGTTCGTCGGATTTCAGGGCGAGATGGGGTCGCCATCGTCGGTGCTGCTGTCGCACCACGGCCTGCACATGGACATCCGCATCGATCGCGGCCACCCGATCGGCGCCACCGACCCGGCCGGCGTGTGCGACCTGGTGATCGAGGCCGCGTTGTCGACCATTCTCGACCTCGAGGACTCGGTGGCAGTGGTCGATGCCGACGACAAGGTGCACGCCTACCGCAACTGGCTCGGCATCCTGAAGGGCACGCTGACCGAGGCCGTCAGCAAGGCTGGCAGCACCTTCACCCGCGGGCTGAACCCGGACCGCCAGTACACCGGACCGCGCGGTGAAGACGTGGCGCTGCACGGGCGCGCGCTGCTGTTCGTGCGCAACGTTGGCCACCTGATGACCAACCCGGCCATCCTGTGGGGCGACGACGGCCGCGAGATTCCCGAGGGCATCCTCGACGCGGTGGTGACGACGACGATCGCGCTGCACGACCTGCGGGGCAGTGCCGCCAACGGGATCCGCAACTCGCGCCGCGGCAGCGTCTACATCGTCAAGCCCAAGATGCATGGCCCGGCCGAGGTGGCCTTTGCCGGTGAGGTGTTCGCGCGCGTGGAGCAGTTGCTCGGCCTGCCCGACAGCACCGTCAAGCTCGGCATCATGGACGAGGAGCGCCGCACCAGCGTCAACCTGAAGGCCTGTATCGCTGCCGCGGCGAGCCGCGTGGCCTTCATCAACACCGGCTTCCTCGACCGCACCGGCGACGAGATCCATACCGCCATGCATGCCGGGCCGATGATCCGCAAGGGCGACATGAAAGCCAGCGCCTGGATCGCTGCCTACGAGCGCCTGAACGTGCTGATCGGCCTGCAGTGCGGCCTGCGCGGCAAGGCGCAGATCGGCAAGGGCATGTGGGCGATGCCCGACCTGATGGCCGCGATGCTCAGGCAGAAGGTCGTGCATCCCCAGGCCGGGGCCAACACCGCGTGGGTGCCCAGCCCGACCGCCGCCACGCTGCATGCGCTGCACTACCACCAGGTCGACGTCTGGGCGGTGCAGAAGTCGCTCGAGCAGTTGGACGCCGATGCGCAGTACGACAGCCTGATGAACGACCTGCTCACCGTGCCGGTGGCGAAACGGCCGAACTGGACCGACGCCGAGCGCCAGCAGGAGATCGACAACAACGCGCAGGGCATCCTCGGCTACGTGGTGCGCTGGATCGACCAGGGCGTGGGTTGCTCCAAGGTGCCCGACATCCACAACGTCGGCCTGATGGAAGACCGCGCCACGCTGCGCATCTCGAGCCAGCACATCGCGAACTGGCTGCAGCACGGCATCGTGACCGAGGCTCAGGTGCGCGCCACGTTCGAGCGCATGGCCGCGGTGGTGGACCGGCAGAACGCCGGCGACCCGCTGTACCGGCCGATGGCCGGCCGCGGGGCCACCAGTGCCGCCTACCAGGCCGCGCTCGACCTGGTGTTCAAGGGTCCGTCACAACCCAGCGGCTACACCGAACCACTGCTGCACGCCTGGCGCCTGAAGGTCAAGGCCGCTGCATCACGCTAAGCCGGGCGCAGCATCTCGGCACGGCGCTGGTCGAGCCAGGCAGCGGCTTGGTCGGCTCAGTGGCTCCTTTCGTGCCGGGATTCGCAGCCGACGCAGCGCAGCGCCTGCGGCTCGATCTTCAGGCGATCGAACGGGATCTCGGTGCCGCAGTCGCTGCACAGCCCGTAGTGCGGATCGTCGAGGCGCTTGAGCGCCCGGCTGACCGCGCCCAACTCGTTGAGCTCCTGGTCGGATAGCGCCAACTCGACCTCACGGTCCGAATCGCGCTGCGGCGCGTCGTCGCCGTCCTGTTGCAGCACCTCGTGGGCATGTTCGGCGCGCGACTGGCCGCGCTGATGAAGGGCCAAGCGCTGATCCAGCTCCGACTTCCGCAGCTCGAGCGTCGCCTTCAGCAGCGCGCGCTGACCGTGCGTCAAATGGGCACTCATGCAATCACCTCCGTCGGTGCATCCTCGCCCCGAGGCACCCTGCGCGCATTGATGCGCCTCAAGGAGCGCGTCCAGCGGCGCGGGCACCGGCAGCGAGGGCAGCTGCCTACAATTCGCTGGCTGCCGCCGTTGGCGCCAAACCGGACCACCATGCGAACCGATCTCCCAAGCGCCTGCGACGTGCTCGTCGTCGGCGCCGGTCCTGCCGGAAGCGCCTGCGCCACGATGCTGGCCCGCGCCGGCGTGGACGTCGTGCTGGTCGACGCCCAGAGCTTTCCACGCGACAAGGTGTGCGGCGATGGGCTGATTCCCGATGCGCACGCGGCGTTGCGCAAGCTCGGCGTGCACGACGAGGTCATGGCGCAGGCGCAGCGGGTCGGCCATGTGGCCTGCATCGGCCCGCGCGGCGGGCGCATCGACGTGCCGGGCCAGCTGGCCGTGCTGCCGCGGCGCGAACTGGACGCCATCGTCTGCCGCGGCGCCGAGCGCGCCGGCGCGCGCTTCATCGCGCCGGTGCGCTTCGATGCACCGCTGCAGGAGGCGGGCCGTGTGGTCGGCGCGCGTTTCAAGTCCGGCGACGTCGTGGCACAGACCCGCGCCCGCTGGACGGTGCTGGCCACCGGCGCGGTGCCGCAGGCGCTGATGGCGGCCGACATGTGCACGCGCCGCGTGCCGTCGGGGGTGGCGCTGCGTGGTTATGTGCGCAACCCGCGTCTGCTCGAGCGCATCACCGAGCTCGAGGTGGTGTGGCATCACAAGCTGCGCCCCGGCTACGGCTGGATCTTTCCGTGCCGCGACGGCGTCTTCAACATCGGCGCCGGTGTGCTCGGCAGCCATTCGCAGGTGCGCGACGACGGCGGTACCGGCATGAAGGACATCAACCTGCGCGATGTGTTCAAGGCCTTCACCGAGTGTTATGCACCGGCGCGCGAGCTGATGTCCGACGGCGAGCTCGTCGGCGAGCTCAAGGGCGCGCCGCTGCGCTGCACGCTCGAGGGGGCGCGCTGGAGCCGACCCGGTCTGCTGGTCACCGGCGAGGCCGCCGGCAGCACCTACGCATTCACCGGCGAGGGCATCGGCAAGGCGATGGAAACCGGCATGCTGGCGGCCAAAGCGCTGATCGAGGGCCGGGCACAGGCCCTGCCCGATGCGGCGTTGCAGGCGGACTACGAGACAGCGTTGACGGCGCTGAAACCGCGCTTCGAGCTGTACGAACGGGCCAACCATGTCAATGCGCATCCGTGGTTGGCCGACCTGCTGATCTGGCGTGCGCGGCGCAGCGCGCGCCTGCAGCGGCGCATGGCCGGCGTGCTCGAGGAGACGAGCAATCCCGGCCACCTGATGACGTTCAAGGGCGTGTATCGCCTGTTCACCGAGTAGGCGCCGCTGACGCGCCGTCTATGTGCCAGCTGCTCGGGATGAACGCCAACACGCCGACCGACGTGTGCTTCAGCTTCACCGGCCTGGCCACGCGCGCCGACGAGCACAAAGACGGCTTCGGCATCGCGTTCTTCGAAGACAAGGGCCTGCGCCATTTCGTCGATCACCACGGCGCGCGTTCGTCGCCGGTGGCCGAGCTGGTGAAGCGCTATCCGATTCGCAGCGACATCGTGATCGCCCACATCCGCAAGGCCACGCAGGGCCGGGTGGCGCTGGAGAACACGCACCCGTTCGTGCGCGAGCTGTGGGGACGCTACTGGGTGTTCGCGCACAACGGTGACCTGAAGCATTTCGCGCCGCGCCTGCACGGCGCCTTCCGGCCGGTCGGCGACACCGACAGCGAACGCGCGTTCTGCTGGCTGATGCAGGAGCTGGCCAAGGCGCACGCGGCGGTGCCCAGCGTCGCCGAGCTCACGCGCACACTGGGCGAACTGCTGCCGCAGGCGGCGGCACACGGCACGTTCAACCTGCTGCTGTCGAATGGTCAGGCCTTGTGGGCGCACGGCTCCACGCAGCTGCACTGGCTACTGCGCGAGCACCCCTTTCGCAGCGCGCACCTGGCCGACGAGGACCTGAGCGTCGATTTCGCGCAGCACACCTCGGCCAGCGACCACGTCGCGGTCGTGGCCACCGAACCGCTGACGCGCGACGAGCGGTGGCAGGCGATTGCGGCCGGCACCTTGCAGGTGTTCCAGCACGGCCGACCGGTTGCCCTCGACGCCACCACCTGAGTCGGCGCCTGCGCGGGTTTGCACGAAGCCCGCGGTGCCGGCCTGGCGGTAAGGGTCTGCCACACTTTGCGCTTCGCCGGCACAGCCGCCCGGCACCCCACACGACGCCATGGTCGATCTGCCCGTTCCGCGCTTCGACGTGTTCTACCGGCACGCCGAGCTCACCCGCCTGCTGCACGACTACGCGGCGGCCCGCCCCGACCTGGTCAGCGTCCGATCGATCGGCAAGAGCCACGAAGGTCGCGACATCTGGCTGGCGGTGATCACGCAATCCAAGGCCGGCCCCGACGCGGACAAGCCCGCGTTCTGGTGCGACGGCAACATCCACGCTGCCGAGCTGACCGCGAGCACCGCCTGTCTGTACTGGTTGCACCAGTTGGTGCTGGGCTACGGTGCCGACGCGCAGACCACCCACCTGCTGGACACGCGCGTCGTGTACCTGTGCCCGCGCCTGAACCCCGACGGCGCCGAGCTGGCACTGGCCGACCGGCCGCGCCACATCCGCTCGTCGACGCGCCCCTACCCGTTCGACGAACCGGCCATCGATGGCCTCACGGTCGAGGACGTCGACGGTGACGGCCGCGTGCTCTACATGCGGCTGCCCGATCCGCACGGCGCCTGGAAGTGCCACCCTGAAGACGCGCGCTTGATGATTCCGCGCGAGCCGGGCGAGTTCGGCGGCATCTACTACCGCGTGATGCCCGAGGGCACGCTGATGCACTTCGACGGCCTGCAGATCAAGGTCAATCCCGATCCCGAGGGGCTGGACCTGAACCGCAATTTCCCGGCGTACTGGCGGCAGGAGTTCGAGCAGGTCGGCGCCGGCCCCTATCCGACCAGCGAGCCCGAGGTGCGCGCGATGGTCGACTTCATCGTCAACCACCCGAACATCGGCGCCGGCCTGAGCTTTCACACCCACTCGGGCGTGATCCTGCGGCCGATGGGCACGCAGGCCGACGACGACATGACGCCCGAGGACCTGTGGATCTACAAGCGCCTGTCGGCGCTCGGCGAGCGACTCACCGGCTATCCGGCGATCAGCATCTACGAGGACTTCCGCTACCACCCCAAGGAAGTCATCAGCGGCACGCAGGACTGGTTGTACGAGCACCTCGGCGCGCTGTTCTGGACGGTGGAGATCTGGGCGCCGAACAAGGAAGCCGGCATCACCGACTACGACTGGATCCACTGGTATCGCGAGCACCCGCCGGAAGACGATCTCAAACTGCTGCGCTGGAGCGATGCGCAGTGCGGCGGCCAGGCGCATGTGACCTGGTATCCGTACCAGCACCCGCAGCTGGGCGCGGTCGAACTTGGCGGCTGGGACCGGCTGAACTACTGGCGCAACCCACCGCCCCACCTGCGCGAGCGCGAGGCGGCGCGCTTTCCGCCGTGGCTCAACCAGCTGGCGCTCAGCCTGCCGCGGCTGGAGGTGCTGCGCACCGAAGTCCGCGCGCTCGGCGACGACACCTGGCGCGTGCGACTGGCGGTGGCCAACAGCGGCTACCTGCCGGCGCACATCAGCAAGCGCGCGCTGGAGCGCAAGACCGTGCGCGGCGTGGTGTTCGAGATGCAGCTGCCGCAGGGTTGTTCGCTCGTCGCGGGCAGGCCGCGGCTGGTGGGTCCACACCTGGCCGGCCACGGGGCGAAGCATTCGCTGCAGGCCTTCATGCCCACGCGCGAGGTCACGGCGGACCGCGCGGTGGCGGAATGGGTCGTGCGGGCGCCGCGCGGCACGCGGCTGGCGTTGAGCGCGCGCGCCGACCGGGCGGGTGCGGTGCACACCGAGGTCGAGCTCGACTGAGCGTGCCGGCGCCGCCGCGGTAGCGCTTGCTTGCACCTGGGCTGTCGGCTCGCGGGCGACAATGCGCCCGCGATGAAACGACGCAGCTTGCTGGTGTCCGGTGCCGCGGCGGGCGGCGCGCTGTTGGTGGGTTGGGCCGTGTTGCCGCCGCGCGACCCGCTCGGCGCCGCAGACCTGTGGCCCACCTCCGACGACGGCATCGCGCTCAACGGCTGGATCAAGATCGCTGCCAACGGATCGGTGATCCTGGCGATGAACCGCAGCGAAATGGGCCAGGGCGTGCACACCGCGCTGGCGATGCTGGTGGCCGAAGAGCTGGATGTGGCGCTGCCACGAGTCGAACTCGAACAGGCCGGCCAGGACGCCATCTTCGGCAGCGCGTCGGGCTTCGTCGGCATGCTGCCGGTCGCCGCGCAGGATCGTGAACCCGGCCGGGAGTCGACCGCCTTCCGCGCGGGGCGTTGGCTGACCTGGAAGTTGGCGCGCGAGCTCGGCATCAACGCCACCGGTGGCTCGGCCAGTGTCGCCGACGCCTGGGGCCCGTTGCGCCTGGCCGCCGCGACGGCGCGGGCACGCCTGCTGGGCGTGGCGTCGTTGCGTTGGAAGCTGCCGGTGGCCGAGCTCGAGGTGCGCGACGGCGTCGTCGCGCATGCCTCGGGAATGCGCGCCCACTACGGCGAGCTGGCCGAGCAGGCCGCGCTGTCCCGCCCGGGCGACGTGCTGCTCAAGCCGGTGGCGCGGTTTCGCATCGTCGGCCGCGCCGCGGCGCGGCTCGACACGCCAGCCAAGTGCGACGGCCGCGCCGTGTTCGGCAGCGACGTGCGCCTGCCCGACATGCTCTACGCCGCGATCCAGCAGTGCCCGATGCTGGGCGGCTCGGTGGGCCAGGTCGACGCGGACGCCGCATTGCGCCGACCCGGCGTCGAGCGCGTCGTGCATCTGCCCCCGCTGGGAGGCGCGGGCGCCGCAGTGGCGGTGGTCGCACGCTCGATCTGGCAGGCGCGCGAGGCGCTGCGCGCCGTGCCCGTGTCCTGGCGCGAGCCGCCGACCGGCCTGCTCGATTCGCGGCGCATCGAGGCCGCACTCGAGGTCGCCGCGCGGCAGGCGATCGACGGCGAGGCGGGCTTTGCGTTTCACCAGCGCGGCGATGCGAAGCTGGCGCTGGCGCAATCGGCGCGGCGCATCGAAGCGGTGTACCGCGCGCCCTACCTCGCGCATGCGCCGATGGAGCCGATGAACTGCACCGCACGCGTCGCCGCCGGGACGGTGCACCTGTGGGCGCCCACGCAAGTGCCGGGCTTGGCGCGCGAGGCCGCGGCCCGGGTGGCCGGCGTGACGCCCGACGACGTGAACCTCACCGTCACCTACCTCGGCGGCGGCTTCGGCCGCCGGCTCGAGGTCGATTTCATCGCACAGGCGGTGCGGGTGGCGCTGGAGACCGGTGGTCGGCCGGTGCAGCTGCTGTGGTCGCGCGAAGAGGACATGACCCACGACTTCTACCGGCCGGCCGGCGTGGCGCTGATGCGCGGGGGCCTCGATGCCCAGGGCCGCGTCACGGCGTTGGCCGCCGGCAGCGCCGGCGACGCCGTGATGCCGCGCTGGCTGCAACGCGCCATGCCGGCGCTCGCCCCGCCGTTCGACCTGCCCGACAAGACGGCGGTCGAAGGGCTCTTCGACATGCCCTACTCGATCGCGCACCAGCACTTCGCGCACCTGGCCACCGACAGCGGCGTACCGGTGGGCAACTGGCGTGCGGTGGGCCACTCGCACAATGCCTTCTTCGGCGAGGGCTTCATCGACGAGCTGGCCCAGGCCGCCGGCCAGGATCCGTTGCGCTTCCGGTTGTCCTTGCTCGACGACATGCCGCGCCATGCGGCGGTGCTGAAGCTGGCGGCCGAAAAGTCGGGCTGGGGCGCGGCGCTGCCCAGGGGTCGCGCGCGCGGCATCGCGCTGCACGAAAGCTTCGGCAGCATCGTCGCCCAGGTGGTCGAGGCGTCGCTCGACGGCGCGACGCCGCGTGTGCGCCGCGTGGTCTGCGCGGTCGATTGCGGCGTGGCCGTGCACCCGGCCGGGGTGGCGCAGCAGATGGAGTCGGCGGTGATCTACGGCTTGAGCGCGGCGCTGTTCGGCCGCATCGACATCGAAGACGGCGTGGTGCGGCAGAAGAACTTCCCCGACCAGCCCGTGCTCACGATGGCGCAGACGCCGGCCATCGAAACCCATATCGTGCCGAGCACCCTCGCGCCCACCGGCATGGGCGAACCCGGCCTTCCCCCGGTGGCGCCGGCGTTGGCCAACGCGCTGTTCGCGCTGACCGGGCGCCGCCTGCGCGAGCTGCCGCTGAGCGTGCCACGCGCCTAGGCGCGGCCAAGTCCTAGCGCCCGAGCGCGCGCGCCGCAGCAAGGACTGCGCGGGTCTCTTCGGCGGCCTGGCGTGCCGCCGTCGCGAACTCGTTGCCGCGGCTGGCGTACAGCACCGCGCGCGACGAGTTCACGATGATCGCTCCGGTGGTCCGCGCGGGCGTGCCGCGCCAGCCCGCGCGCACACTGGCCTGCGCGTCGCCGCCCTGCGCGCCGATGCCGGGGATCAACAGCGGCAGGCTCGGCGCCAGCTCGCGCACGCGCGCGATCTCGTGCGGATAGGTGGCACCGACCACCAGCGCGAGCTGGCCGTTGTGATTCCACTCGTCGTGCGCCAGCCGCGCGATGTGCTCGTACAGCAGGTCGCCCGAAGCGAGCCGCTGCGCCTGCAGGTCGCTGCCGCCGAGATTGGAGGTGCGGCACAGCAGGATCAGGCCCTTGCCGGCAAAACGCATGTAGGGCTCGATCGAGTCGAAGCCCATGAACGGCGACAGGGTCACGGCGTCGACCTGGTAGCGCTCGAACGCCTCGCGCGCGTACTGCTCGGCGGTGGCGCCGATGTCGCCCCGCTTGGCGTCCAGGATCACCGGCACGTCGGGGGCGGTGCGGCGGATGTGCGCCACCAGCCGTTCGAGCTGCTCCTCGGCGCGGTGCGCGGCGAAGTAGGCGATCTGCGGCTTGAAGGCGATCACCAGGTCCCTGGTGGCGTCGACGATGGTGGCGCAGAAGTCGAAGATGCGCGATGGATCGTGCTGCCAGGCCCCCGGGAACTTCGCCGGATCGGGGTCCAGCCCCACGCACAGCAGCGAATCGTTGCGGCGTTCGGCCAGCGCCAGCTTGTCGATGAAGGTGAGCGGCATCGCGGGCGAGGCCGTTCAGCCGAAGCGACGCGCCAGCAGCGCCGCGTGCCCGATGTAGCGTGGCCGGCGTGAGCGCGTGCAGCCGCGCCCGCTCGGCGGGCGGCAGATCCAGCGCGTCGATGAACCGCCCGATCGCCTCGCGCGTGATCGCCTTGCCGCGCGTGAAGGCCTTGAGCTGCTCGTAGGCATCGGGCAGGCCATGGCGGCGCATCACGGTCTGTACCGCCTCGGCCAGCACCTCCCAGGCGGCGTCGAGGTCGGCGGCGAGAGCCTGGCGGTTGACCTCGAGCTTGTCCAGGCCGCGCTGAAGCGAGTCGTAGCCGAGCACCGCATGGCCGAGCGCCACTCCCATGTTGCGCAACACCGTGCTGTCGGTGAGGTCGCGCTGCCAGCGGCTGATCGGCAGCTTCTGCGACAGATGCGACAGCAGCGCGTTGGCCAGGCCGAAGTTGCCCTCGGCGTTCTCGAAGTCGATCGGGTTCACCTTGTGCGGCATGGTCGACGAACCGACTTCGCCTTCCTGGAGCCGCTGCTTGAAGTAACCCAGGCTCACATAGCCCCAGACGTCGCGCGACCAGTCGATCAGGATCGTGTTGGCGCGCGCGATCGCGTCGAACAGCTCGGCCATCCAGTCGTGCGGCTCGATCTGGATCGTGTACGGATTGAAGCGCAGGCCCAGCGCATCCTCGACCACGCGGCGGCTGAACGACTCCCAGTCGAAATCGGGCCAGGCAGCCAGGTGCGCGTTGTAGTTGCCCACCGCGCCGTTCATCTTGGCCAGCGGCCGCACCTCGGCGATGCGCGCGCGCGCATGCTGCAGGCGCGCCGCAACGTTGGCGACCTCCTTGCCGAGCGTGGTCGGCGTCGCCGTCTGGCCATGCGTGCGGCTGAGCATCGGCACGTCGGCCAGCGCATGTGCCATCGCCGTGAGCTTGACCAACAGCGCGTCGAGCGCCGGCAGCAGCACCGTCTGGCGCGCCGTCGACAGCATCAGCGCATGGCTCACGTTGTTGATGTCCTCGCTGGTGCACGCGAAGTGCACGAACTCGGACGAAGCTTCCAGCTCGGCGTCGCCTTTGAAGCAGCCCTTGAGCCAGTACTCGACCGCCTTGACGTCGTGGTTGGTGGTGCGCTCGATGTTCTTGATGGCCTGCGCCTCGACGTCCGAGAAGCCGGCAACCAGCGCGCGCAGGCGTTCGCGCGCCGCGGCCGACAGCGGCTTGAATTCGGCGAAACCCGCGTCGGACAGCGCGACGAACCACTCCACCTCGACCTGCACGCGGCGGTGCATCAGGCCGAACTCGCTGAGCAGCGGACGCAGCGCTGCCAGCTTGGCGGCATAACGTCCGTCGAGCGGAGACAGGGCGGTGAGTGCGGACAAGATCATCGGGTGGCGCCAGCAAGGGCGGACCCGCGGCCCGCTAGTTGCGCTCGATTCTAGGACCGCCTGCCGGCGCAGCTCGAAGCCAGCGGGGCCCGCGTGTCGGCAGCTGGTGCCGCGCGCTGCGCAACGACGCCGGCGCGCCTTGCCAGCAACCCGGATTGACGCGTGCGCAACGACTCTTGCCTAATCCGGAGCTGCCCATGCCACGCGAAACCCCACCAGGAGCCCATTCCATGTCGCTGTCCCGTCGTCATACCCTGGCCGCCGTACTTGTCCTGTCTGCACTGGCCACCGCCGGCGGCGCGGCGCTCGCCCAGAACAAGCTCAAGGTCGCCGCGATCTACACCGTGCCGGTCGAGCAGCAGTGGGTCAGCCGCATCGACAAGGCGCTGAAGGCCGCCGTGGCGCGCGGCGAGATCGACTACGTGTTCAGCGAGAACGTCGCCAACGCCGACTACGAGCGCGTGATGCGCGAATATGCCGAGAAGGGCAACACCTTGATCGTCGGCGAGTCGTTCGCCGTCGAGGCGGCCGCGCGCAAGGTGGCCAAGGACTATCCGAAGGTGTCGTTCCTGATGGGCAGCTCGGGCAAGCCGCAGGCGCCGAACTTCGGCGTCTTCGACAACTACATCCAGGAGCCGAGCTACCTGACCGGCATGATCGCCGGCGGCATGACCAAGACCAACAAGATCGGCATGGTCGGCGGCTACCCGATTCCCGAGGTCAACCGGCTGATGAACGCCTTCATGGCCGGCGCCAAGGAAGTGAACCCGAAGGTCGAGTTCACGGTCAGCTTCATCAACAGCTGGTTCGACCCGCCCAAGGCCAAGGAGGCCGCCTTCGCGATGATCGACAAGGGCGCCGACGTGATGTACGCCGAGCGCTTCGGCGTCAGCGACGCGGCCAAGGAAAAAGGCAAGCTGGCCATCGGCAACGTCATCAACACGCAGGACAAGTACCCCGACACGGTGGTCGCGTCGGCGCTGTGGAACATGGAGCCGACGATCGACGCGGCGCTGAAGGCGGTGAAGGCCGGGCAATTCAAGGCCGACGACTACGGCCACCTGTCGATGATGAAGGTCAAGGGCAGCGAGCTCAGCCCGCTGGGCAGCTTCGAGAAGAAGATCCCGGCCGACCTGGTGGCCAAGGTGCGCGCCAAGGAGAAGGCGATCCTCGACGGCAAGTTCAGCGTGAAGGTCGACGACGCGCAGCCCAAGGGCACCGCGAAGTGACGTGATCCCCGCGCCGCGCCTGAAGCTGGCCGGCATCACCAAGCGCTTCGGCGACCTGGTGGCCAACGACGCACATCTCGCTGGACCTGCGGGCGCGGCGAGGTGCTGGCGCTGCTGGGCGAGAACGGCGCCGGCAAGAGCACGCTGGTGTCGATCCTGTTCGGCCACTACGTCGCCGACGCCGGCACGATCGAGGTCTATCGGTCGGCCGCTGCCGCCGGGCCAGCCGAAGGCGGCGCTGGCCGCCGGCATCGGCATGGTGCACCAGCACTTCACGCTGGCCGACAACCTGAGCGTGCTCGACAACGTGATGCTCGGCACCGAGCCGCTGTGGCGGCCGTCGTCGCGCCGGCGCGCGGCACGCGCGGCGCTGCTGGCGACCGGCCGCGCGCTTCGGCCTGGGCGTCGACCCCGACGCGCGCGTCGGCGACCTGTCGGTCGGCGAGCGCCAGCGCGTCGAGATCCTCAAGGCGCTGACGCGCGGCGCGCGCATCCTGATCCTGGACGAGCCGACCGCGGTGCTGACGCCGCAGGAGTCGGAGTCGCTGTTCGCCACGCTGCAGCAGCTGGTCGCGCAGGGCCTGGCGATCGATCTTCATCAGCCACAAGCTCGACGAGGTGCTGCGCGTGTCGCGACCGCATCGCGGTGCTGCGCGGCGGCAAGCTGGTGGCCACGCTGGCCGCGGCGGACGCCGACAAGGCGCAGCTGGCCGAGGCCATGGTCGGGCGCGCCGTGCCATCGGTGGCGCGCGAGCGCGGGCTCGACCTCGACGTGGCGGCGCCGCCGGCGCGCATCGTCTGCGCCCTGCATCGGGCCGGCGTGCGCGGCGCCGGCCGCAACCCGGCGCTGGTGGACGTGAGCCTGGAGCTGCACGCCGGCGAGATCGTGGCCATCGCCGGCGTGGCCGGCAACGGCCAGCGCGCGCTGGCCGACCTGCTGTGCGGCCTGCTGGCGCTGGACTCCGGCACGCTCGAGGTGATGGGCCGGCCGCTGCCCGCGCGGCCGCGCGGCTGGATCGCTGCCGGCGTGGCGCGCATCCCCGAAGACCGGCATGCGGTGGGCGTCGATCGGCGACCTGCCGCTGTGGGAGAACGCGATGCTCGAGCGCTACGCACAGCCGGCGTTCTCGCGCGCTGGGGCTGCTGCGTCGGCGCGCGCGGCGCGGCGCACGCGCGCACGCTGGTCGAGCGCTTCGACGTGCGCGGCGCCGGGCGCGACGGGCTCGACACGCCGGCGCGCGCGCTGTCGGGCGGCAACATGCAGAAGCTGATCCTCGGCCGCGCGCTGAGCGGCGACGCGTTACCGCGATCAGGGCGCCGCACGCTGATCGTCGCCGACCAGCCGACCTGGGGCCTGGACATCGGCGCCGTGGCCTATCGTGCACCAGCAGCTGCTCGACGCCTGCGCGCGCGGCGCGGCGCGTGCTGCTGATCAGCGAGGACCTCGACGAGATCTTCGCGCTGGCCGACCGCATCGCGGTGATGCACGCGCGGCCGGCTCACCGCGGCGCGGCCGCGCGAGGCCTGGACGCCTGGCCGAGATCGGCCTGGCGATGGCCGGGCTGCCGGGCGCCGGCGGCACCGATCGACACCGCGCCATGCGGCTTGAAGCGCGCGCGCAGACACCGCGCGCTGGATGCGGCTGGCCGCGCCGGCTGCTGGCGCTGGCGTTCACGCTGGCTGTTGAGCTCGCTGCTCGTCGCCTGGGCCGGCGCGCCGGTGGGCCGCGCCTATGCGCTGCTGCTCGAAGGCGGCTTCGGCTCGCGCTTCGCGCTGGACCGAAACGCTGACCCGCGCCACGCCGCTGATCCTCACCGGCCTGGCCGCGGCGGTGGCCTTTCGCGCGCGCCTGTTCAACATCGGCGCCGAAGGCCAGCTGTACGCGGGCGCGCTGGCCGCCGTGGCCGTCGGCGGGCTGCACGGCGGCAGCGGCTTCGCGCTGCCGACGCGGCTGCTGTTCCCGCGATGATGCTGGCGGCGTGCGCTGGCCGGCGCGCTGCTGCTGCTGGGCCCGGCGCTGCTGAAGAGCGCGGCTCGGCGTCGACGAGGTCGTGACCACGCTGCTGCTGAACTTCATCGTGCTGCTGTTCGTGTCGATGATGCTCGACGGCCCGATGAAGGACCCGACCGCGATGGGCTGGCCGCAGAGCGTGGCGCTTGCAGGACGCGCTGCAGCTGGACAAGCTGGTCGAACGCACGCCGCGTGCACACCGGCCTGCTGTGGGCGCTGGTCGCTGGCGCGTGGCTGCTGTGGGCGCTGCTGAAGCTACACGCACGCTCGGCTTCGAGATCCGCGCCGTCGGCGCCAACGCGCGCGCGGCGGCGTTTGCCGGCATGCCGGTGCGCGCTGGGTCATGGTCAAGGTGGCGCTGCTGTCGGGCGCGCTGGCCGGGCTGGCCGGCGCGATCGAGGTCGCCGGGCGCACCGGCTACGTCACGCTCGACATGTCGCCGGGCTACGGCTACAGCGGCATCGTGATCGCGATGCTGGCGGCGCTGAACCCGCTGGGCGTGGTGGCGGCGGCGGTGTTCGTCGCCGGCATGCTGGTCGGCGCCGACAGCATGAGCCGCGCGGTCGACGTGCCGACCTACATCGCCGACGTGATCGTCGCGGTGTCGCTGCTCGCGATGCTGGTGGCGACGATGCTGGCGCAGTACCGCGTGCGTGCTGCGGCAGCGGCACCGACTCGGCGCGCGATGCTCGCTGAGACGCTGGACCTGCTGTTCAGCCTGCCGTTCTGGGTCGCGGTGCTGCGCATCGCCACGCCGCTGATCCTGGGCACGCTGGGCGTGCTGCTGTGCGAGCGCGCCGGCGTGCTGAACCTCGGCATCGAGGGCATCATGGTCGCCGGCGCCTTCACCGGCTGGCTCGCGGTGTACCAGGGCGGCGGGCTGTGGACCGGCGTGCTGGTCGCGGCGCTGACCGGCGCGCGCTTCGGCCTGCTGCACGGCTGCTGACCGTGACGCTGGCGCTGTCGCAGCATGTGTCGGGGCTCGGGCATCACGCTGCTGGCCACCAGCCTGGCGAGCTACGCCTACCGCGTGAGCTTTCCCAAGGTCGACAGCCCGCCGACGATCCAGCCGTTCGCCGAGATGAGCGCTGGCTGCCGCTGCCGGTGCTGAACGCAGCAGACGCCGCTGACGCTTGCTCGCGCTGCTGCTGGTGCCGGCGCATCGGCTGGGTGCTGTACCGCACGCCGCTGGGCCTGGCGCGTGCGCATGGTGGGCGAGAACCCGGCCGCGGCCGAAGGCCAGGGGCTGAGCGTGGCGGCGGCTGCGCATCGGCGCCATCGTCGCCGGCTCGGCGCTGATGGGCGTGGCCGGCGCGTTCCTCACGCTGGCCGCGTTCAACGCGTTCTACTTCAACATGGTCAACGGCCGCGGCTGGGTCTGCGTGGCGCTGGTGGTGTTCGCGTCGTGGCGGCCGGGCAAGGCGCTGCTCGGCGCGCTGCTGTTCGCGTTCTTCGACGCGCTGCAGCTGCGGCTGCAGCAGGCGGGCGCGGGCCTGCTCGGCATCGCCGTGCCGTACCAGGTGTACCTGATGCTGCCGTACGTGATGGCCATCGTCGCGCTGGTGGTGGTGGCGCGGCGCGCGGCGTATCCGCAGGCGCTGATGAAGCCCTATCGCAAGGGAGAGCGATGACCATCAAGAACCGCAGCGGAGAGCCGAATTGAGCGGCGATGCACCCACCGGCGGGCGGCACATCCGCCTGACCTCGCACCCGCAGCAGGGCGCCAGCGGCGCGCCGCCGATCCGCTGGGGCGCGGCCGACCCGATGAGCGCGGCCCGGTCGTCGGCACCACCACCAACCGCAGCCAGCGCAACGTGATCGGCACGCACAGCGGCAGCTACGGCGTCTACCGCGCGCTCGCGGTGGCCGCCGGCAGCCTGACCCGCGGCCACCGCGCCGACCTCACCAACACCGCGCCCACCGACCTGATCGGGCCCGTATCCGCAGTGGGGCGATCCGCAGAAGATCGTCTCGATCGATCCGTGGGGCGCGTCGGTGCAGACGTGTCTACGCCGACTACCTGGCGCAGGGCTACGACATCCGGCCGACGATCGCGGTCACCAAGGCGCACATCCACCTGCCGGAGATCAAGCAGGCGATCGCCTTCCAGCGCCTGGCGATCGACGGCGCAGGTGCTGCTCGACGACGCGTCGGCCACGGTGACCAAGATCGCCATCGAGCCGGTGTGGTGGCTGCCGGGCGTGGCGCAGCGCTTCAATGTCAGCGAGGCCGAGCTGCGCCGCGCGCTGTTCGAGGAGACCGGCGGCATGTACCCCGAGCTGGTGACGCGCAGCGACATCGAGGTGTTCCTGCCGCCGATCGGCGGGCAGACGCTGTACGTCTTCGGCGACCTGCGCGACCTGGCCAACCCGGCGGTCACGCTGACGGCGCGCGTGCACGACGAGTGCAACGGCTCGGACGTGTTCGGCTCCGACATCTGCACCTGCCGGCCGTACCTGACGCACGCGATCGAGGAGTGCATCCAGGGCGCGCAGAAGGGCGGCGTCGGCCTCATCGCCTACAGCCGCAAGGAAGGCCGCGCGCTCGGCGAGGTGACCAAGTTCCTGGTCTACAACGCGCGCAAGCGCCAGGAGGGCGGCGACCGCGCCGACAAGTACTTCCTGCGCACCGAATGCGTGGCCGGCGTGCAGGACATGCGCTTCCAGGAGCTGATGCCCGACGTGCTGCACTGGCTGGGCATCCGCAAGATCCACCGCCTGGTGTCGATGAGCAACGACAAGTACGACGCGATCACCGGCTCGCGGCATCGAGGTCGGCGAGCGCGTGAAGATCCCCGATTCGCTGGTGCCGGCCGACGCCAGGGTCGAGATCGAGGCCAAGATCGCGGCCGGCTACTTCACCGACGGCGCGGTGCCCGACGAAACGCAGCTGGCGCAGCGTGAAGGGCCGCGCGCTTGAATGACGCGACGGCGCTCCACGCCGCGGTGCAGCGCCTGCGCACCCCGGCGCACGATCCGCGAGCGCTGCGCGCGGATCACCGAGGCCGTGGCGCGCGGCGATCGCGCACTTCACGCTCGACCGCGCGCGGCTCGCCGACGTGGCGCAGCGCGTCGCCGCGCTGACCCGCTCGCGCTTTCCCGACCTCAAGATCCCGTACCACAGCCGCTGGCGGCATTTCGAGGCCGGCGGCGTCGACCGCAAGGCCGAGCTCGATGCGCGGCTGGCCGGCCGCAGCCAGGCCGCGCGTCGCGCGCGCGCGCATCGACCTGGCGGTGGTCAGCGTGCTGCTCGACGCCGGCGCCGGCGCCGCCTGGCGCTACCTCGAGCGCGAAAGCGGCCAGCTGTTCACGCGCTCCGAAGGCCTGGCGGTGGCGAGCTTTCGCGCCTTCATGGCGGGGCGCTTCTCCGCCAGACCGGTGATCCGCTGCGCGTCGACGCCGCGGCGCTTGCGCGGCTCGACGCCGCGCGCTGGCCGAAGCGTTCCAGGTCAGCCCCGACAACCCGCTGGTCGGGCTCGACGGCCGCGTGGCGCTGCTGCGCCGGCTGGGCGACGCGCTGCGCGCGCAGCCGCAGACCTTCACGGCGCTGGGCCAGCCCGGCCACCTGTTCGACGCGCTGACGCACCATCGGCACGCGCCCGATCTGCATCACCACCATCCGCGCCCGGCGCCGCACCACCATCAGGTGGCAGCCAGTCGCATCCTCGGCGCGCTGCTCGACGCCTTCAGCGGCATCTGGCCGAGCGGGCAGAGCCTCGACGGCGTTCCGCTCGGCGATGTCTGGCGCCATCCGGATGCCGGCGGCGACGGGCTCGACGCGGGCTGGGTGCCGTTCCACAAGCTCTCGCAGTGGCTCAGCTACTCGCTGCTCGAGCCGTTCGAATGGGCCGGCGTGCAGGTCACCGGCCTGGACGAGCTGACCGGCCTGCCCGAGTACCGCAACGGCGGCCTGCTGCTCGACGGCGGCGTGATCGCGCCGCGCGACGCGGCGTTTCGCGCGCGCCGTGCCTACGCCCGGCGACGAGCTGGATGATCGAATGGCGCGCGCTGACGGTCGCGCTGCTCGACGAGCTGGCGCCGCTGGTGCGCGAGCGGCTCGGCATCGACCGCGCAGTCGATGCCGCTGGCCTGCGTCCTCGAAGGCGGCACCTGGGCGGCCGGCCGCGCAGCTCGCCGCCGAACGCCGCGACGGCGGCGCGCCGCCGCTGGCGATCGACAGCGACGGCACGGTATTCTGAACAGGCGATGCAGGAGAACGGAATCGATGAGCCAGCCCGTAGTCCACGTCATTTCGCATCCGCTGGTCCAGCACAAGCTGACGCTGATGCGCCAGAAGGACCGCACGACCAGCAGCTTCCGCCGGCTGCTGAACGAGATCGGCATGCTGATGGCCTACGAGGTCACGCGCGACATGCCGACGCAGCTGATCGAGATCGAGACGCCGCTGGAGACGATGCGCAGCCCGGTGATCGACGGCAAGAAGACGGTGTTCGTGCCGATCCTGCGCGCGGGCGCCGGCTTCCTCGACGGCATGCTCGAGGTGATGCCCGGCGCGCGCGTCGGCCACATCGGCCTGTACCGCGACCCGAAGACGCTGACCGCGGTGGAGTACTACTTCAAGATGCCGCACGGCATGCACGAGCGCGACGCGATCGTGCTCGACCCGATGCTCGCCACCGGCAACTCGGCGGTCGCGGCGGTCGAGCGGCTGAAGGAAACGCGGCCGCGGTCGATCCGCTTCGTCTGCCTGCTGGCCGCGCCCGAAGGCATCGCGCACTTCCAGGCGCACCATCCGGACGTGCCGATCTACACCGCGGCGATCGACCGCGCAGCTCAACGACCACGGCTACATCGTGCCGGGCCTGGGCGACGCCGGCGACCGCATCTTCGGCACGAAGTGACGCCCCCCCGAAGCGGCCTGGCGGCCGCCTCCCCCAAGGGGGCGCCACCAGCGGCCCGGCAGAGCCGGTTCCGCGGTGGCCGCTTGGATTCGCTCTGGAGCGGAGTGATCGGTGCCGACTCTGCTGATCCGCAACGCCACGCTGCCCGACGGCCGCACGCGGCATCGACCTGCTGGCGCGTGACGGCCGCATCGACGCCGTGGCGCCGAAGCTTGCCGGCGCCCGAGGGCGCGCAGGTGCTCGACGCGCAGGGCTGGCTGCTGAGCCCGCCGTTCGTCGACGCGCATTTCCACATGGACGCGACGCTCAGCTACGGGCTGCCGCGCGTCAACGCGAGCGGCACGCTGCTCGAAGGCATCGCGCTGTGGGGCGAGCTGAAGCCGCAGCTGACGCAGGAGGCGATCGTCGAACGCGCGCTGCGTTACTGCGACTGGGCGGTGGCCAAGGGGCTGCTGGCGATCCGCTCGCACGTCGACGTCTGCGACGACGCGGCTGCTGGCGGTCGAGGCGCTGCTGCACGTGAAGCGAGCAGGTGGCGCCCTACCTCGACCTGCAGCTCGTCGCGTTCCCGCAGGACGGCGTGCTGCGCTCGCCGGGCGCGTTCGACAACCTGAAGCGCGCGCTCGACCTGCGGCGTCGACGTCGTCGGCGGCATCCCGCACTTCGAGCGCACGATGGCCGACGGCGCGCGAGAGCGTGCAGCTGCTGTGCGAGCTCGCCGCCGAGCGCGGCCTGCGCGTCGACATGCATTGCGACGAGACCGACGACCCGCTGTCGCGCCACGTCGAGACGCTGGCCTGCGAGACGCAGCGCCTCGGGCTGCACGGCCGCGTGACCGGCTCGCACCTGACCTCGATGCACTCGATGGACAACTACTACGTGTCCAAGCTGATTGCCGCTGATGGCCGAGGCCGGCGTTGAACGCGGTCGCCAATCCGCTGATCAACATCACCATCCAGGGCCGGCACGACACCTACCCGAAGCGCCGCGGCATGACGCGCGTGCCCGAGCTGATGGCGGCCGGCCTCACCGTCGCCTTCGGCCACGATTGCGTGATGGACCCGTGGTACTCGCTCGGCTCGGGCGACATGCTCGAAGTCGCGGCGATGGGCCTGCACGTCGGCGCAGATGACCTCGACCACGCCAGATGCGCGCGTGTTTCGACGCGGTGACGACGCAACCGCGCGCGCATTCTGGGCCTGCGACGGCTACGGCCTCGAGGTCGGGCAGCCGCGCCGACTTCGTGCTGCTGCAGGCGCCGTTCCCGATCGAGGCGATCCGACTGCGTGCGCAACGCCTCGCCGTGGTGCGCGGTGGGCGGATCATCGCGCGCTGCCCCGCGGCCACCGCCACGCTGGCGTTGCCCGGACGCCCTGAACAGGTGGACTTCACGAGTAAGCACTGAGACCCGCCGTTGCGCATCGCTGGCTAGAATGACCCGCACCCGGGACCGCCAAGGACGCAATGAAACTGATCGGATCGTTGACCAGCCCCTATGTGCGCAAGGTGCGCATCGTGATGGCGGAAAAGAAGCTGGACTACCAGCTGGTGCTGGAGGACGTCTGGGCCAACGATGCCATCCTCAAGTCCAACCCGCTGGGCAAGGTGCCGTGTCTGGTGGTCGAGGGCGTCGAGGCGGTGTTCGATTCGCGCGTGATCGTCGAGTACGTCGACACCTTGTCGCCGGTCGGCCGCCTGATCCCGCCCACCGGGCGCGAGCGCGCCGAGGTGCGCACCTGGGAGGCGTTGGCCGACGGCGTGCTCGACGCCAGCATCGCGGCGCGGCTCGAGAAGACCTGGGCCGCCGCGCGAGGGCCAGCGCTCGCCAGGCCTGGATCGACCGCAACATGAGCCGCGTGGCGGCTGCGCTGAAGGCGATGAGCCAGGGCCTGGGCGATAAGGCCTGGTGCTCGGGCAACCACTTCAGCCTGTCCGACATCGCCGTCGGGTGCGCGCTGGGTTATCTCGACTTCCGCTTCGCGGAGATCGACTGGCGCGGCGACTATCCCAATCTGTCGCGACTGTCGTCCAAGCTGGCCGCGCGGCAGAGCTTCATCGACAGCGCGCCGCCGAAGGCCTGAGCCTCGCGTCCGGCCGACGCCCGCGTCAGGCCAACTGCAGCGACAAGGATCCCGCGCGCTGATCCCACTGCATCTTGCGGCAGATGCCGCGCACCGCGGCGCCGAGCGCGTGCGGCTGCAGTGCGTGCTGTTCTGCCAGTTGTTGGAGCTCGCGGCCGGCAGCCACCCGCACCAGCAGTTCGCGCTCGGGGGGTGTCAGGTACAGCGGGCTCTGCACTTCATCGATCGGCGTCCAGTCGCCTTTGCGATGCGCGTTGCGGTCGAAATGGTCGAGCAGTGCGTGCGCGATCGACGGCGTCAGCGTCGACTCGCCGAGCAGGGTCTTGCGCACGCAGCCGAGCAGCGTGTCGGCGTGCGGACCTGGCACGTGGTAGTTGTCGGCGCCCGCGCGCATGGCCTCGCGCAGCAGCGGGTCGGTGTCGTCGGGCGCCACCACGATGATCGCCGGACGCTGCGCGTCGGGCTCGCTGGCGAGCCACTGGATCATCGCCAGCGCGGTGCCGTCGAGCAGCCGCAGGTCGCACACCACGACGCGGGGCCGGTGTTGCTTCAGCAGCGCGCGCGCCGAGCGCGCCGAATTGGTGATCGCGACGACGTCGTGTTGCTGCCCGGCCATGAGCTGCCCGCGCCATTGAATGGCCTGCTGCGGGTCGCGGGTGACGAGGATGACGCTGCTCACGGTACGGGACGCCAGGATTGCGAAGGAGGTATCGAATTGTTGCGACGATCGCGCGTTCGACGCATCCCTCAATGGCGTGGTCAACCCCTTGCCCATGGGGTGGTGGTCAACGGGTGCATACCGGCCTGCGGCGCGCTCAGGCCGGGCTGGCCGCGAAGCTTTCGGCGCGCGCGCGTGGCCAGTACAGCTCGTACACCGCTTGCGGCCAGGGCGTCTCGCCGCGCATCACCGCCAGCAGTTCGCCTGGCTTGACGAACGGCAGCAGGTTGGCCAGCAGGCGCACTTCGCGGTCGCTGCCACGCCGCACGATGTGCGTGGCGCGGATCTCGTTCGGGTGCTGCAGCCCGGCGGCCTGCACCAGCTCCTTGAGCGCATCCAGCGTGTAGTCGTGGAAGCGGACGACGCGCTCGATCTTGTCGGGCACCACCAGCGCGCGCTGGCGCAGCGGGTCCTGCGTGGTCACGCCGGTCGGGCAGTGCGCCGGTGTGGCAATGCTGGGCCTGGATGCAGCCCAGCGCGAACATGAAGCCGCGTGCGGCGTTGCACCAGTCGGCACCCAGCGCCATCATGCGCGCGATGTCGAAGGCGCTGACCACCTTGCCGGCCGCGCCGACGCGGATGCGCGAGCGCAGGTTCAGGCCGACCAGCGTGTTGTGCACCAGCAGCAGGCCCTCCTGCAGCGGCGCGCCGACATGGTCGGTGAACTCCAGCGGCGCGGCGCCGGTGCCGCCCTCGGCGCCGTCGACGACGATGAAGTCCGGCACGATGCCGGTCTCCAGCATCGCCTTGCAGATCGCCAGCCACTCCCAGGGGTGGCCGATGCACAGCTTGAAGCCGGTGGGCTTGCCGCCGGACAGGTCGCGCAGCCGGTCGATGAACTGCAGCATCTCGATCGGCGTGCCGAAGGCGCTGTGCCGGGCCGGCGAGACGCAGTCCACGCCCACCGGCACGCCGCGCGCGGCGGCGATCTCCGGCGTCACCTTGGGACCGGGCAGCACGCCGCCGTGGCCGGGCTTGGCGCCCTGGCTGAGCTTCAGCTCGATCAGCTTGACCTGGGGGTCGCGCGCGTTGTCGGCGAACCGTCTCGGCATTGAAGCTGCCGTCGGCGTTGCGGCAGCCGAAGTAGCCCGAACCGATCTCCCAGATCAGGTCGCCGCCGTTCTGGCGGTGGTATCGGCTGATCGAACCTTCGCCGGTGTCGTGGGCGAAACCGCCGCGCTGGGCGCCGCCGTTGAGCGCCAGGATGGCGTTGGCGCTCAATGCGCCGAAGCTCATCGCCGAGATGTTGAACACGCTCGCCGAATAGGGCTGCGCGCGGCCTTCGCCGATCAGCACGCGGAAGTCGTGAGACGGCGATGCGGCTGGGTGCCAGCGAATGGTTGATCCACTCGTAGCCCTGCGCATGCACGTCGAGCTGCGTGCCGAACGGCCGCTTGTCGGAATCGCCCTTGGCGCGCTGGTAGACCAGCGAGCGCTGCTGGCGCGAGAACGGGTGCGCCTCGTTGTCGCTTTCGAAGAAGTACTGGCGGATCTCCGGACGGATGTACTCGAGCAGGAAGCGCAGGTGGCCGATCACCGGGTAGTTGCGCAGCACGGCGCGCCGGCTCTGCAGCGAATCGCGCACGCCCAGGCCGACCAGGCCGGCGAACGCCAGCGCGGTCCAGCCCCACTGGCCGAAGGCCACCCAGACGAAGGCGCACAGCACGAAGCCGATGCCACAGCCGAGCCAGACGACATAGCGGATAGGAAAGAACCGGTCGAGCGCGAGCAGCCAGCCGGGCATGAAGGATCCTCCACCACGGAATCGCGGTGTCGGCATCCTAGGTCGGGGTCGGGCCGGCAAGCCGGGATATGCCGTCTTGCAGACGGCCAGTTCCCGCGTCAGCGAGCTGCCGGGGCCGCCTGGCGCTGCAGGCGGCGCGCCAGCTTGGCCGTGGACTCGCGACGCACCTTGTCGTGCAGGAAGTCGGTCCAGCCGAGCGCGACGCCGGTGACGCCGAGCGCCTGGCGCGACCAGCGCCAGAAGTCGAAGTTGTCTTCGTGCGTCGCGATCAGTCCGTCTTCGAACGTGAACCTGGCCTCGACCACGTTGTGCACCATGCGTCCGGCGGCGCCGAAACGGTAGCGCGCCTCCCAATGCGCGCTGCCGCGGTCGGCCGCGGCCTCGATGTCGCTGGCTTCGAGCCGCCAGACGGCCTGCCCGCGGTTGCGCACCGTTTCGCACAGCATCGTCCACATCATGCCGATCTGATCGCGCCCTTGCAGCGTAAACACCGGGTCCTGGAAGCGCGCGTCGGGCGCATAGCAGCTCTGCATGGTGTGCGCGTCCAGCGTGGCGAAGGCCGCATAGAAACGCTTGAGCAGGGATTGCGGGCTCATGGAAATCGAGTCGCGAACGACTTCGGGGATTCGCAGTATGCGCCGCGGAACCCGGTCCGCGAGCGCCGTTGGCGTCCGTCGGTTCGTGCATCCTGCATGAAAGCTCAGTCGAGCGTGCGCCGATAGCGCTTGAGCGCGACGGCCCCGGCCACGGCCACGAAGGCCAGCATCGGCCACAGGTCGGGCAATACCTGCTGGAAGTCGCTGCCCTTGAGCAGGATGCCGCGCACGATGCGCAGAAAGTGGGTCAGCGGCAGTACCTCGCCCAAGCCCTGCGCCCACAGCGGCATGCCGCGGAACGGGAACATGAAGCCCGACAGCAGCATCGACGGCAGGAAGAAGAAGAAGGTCATCTGCATCGCCTGCAACTGGTTTCGCGCCAGCGTCGAGAACGTGAACCCGACCGCCAGGTTGGCGACGACGAAGACGCCCACGAAGGCCAGCAGCAGCCACAGGCTGCCGATCATCGGCACCTCGAACAGCAGTTTCGCGGCGCCGAGAATCAGCGCGATCTGCACGTAGCCGATCAGGATGTACGGCGCGATCTTGCCGAGCATCACTTCGAGCGGACGCACTGGCGTGGCCAACAGGTTCTCCATCGTGCCGCGCTCACGCTCGCGCGTCATCGCCAGGCCGGTGAGCATCACCATCGTCATCGTCAGGATCACGCCGACCAGGCCGGGCACGATGTTGTAGCGTGACAGGCCCTTCGGGGTTGTAGCGGCGGTGCACGCGCAGTTCGAACGGATTGCTGCCCGGCGCCAGCGCGTGCAGGGGGCCCACGGCATCGTGCATCAACGCCGTGCCCGCCAGTCCCGCGAGCGCCGCGATCGCGTTGCCCGCGGCAGATGGATCGGTGGCATCCACCGACACCAGCAGCGCCGGACGCTCCCCGCGCAGCACCCGGCGCGAAAAATCCGGCGGTATCGAGACCATGAATTGCACCTCGCCGCGCTCGATCAGCTCGTCGCCTTCGCGTTCGCTCGCCAACTGGTGCGTGACGCGGAAGTAGCCCGTGTTCTGCAGCGCCGCGACGATCGCGCGCGGCAGCGGCCCGCTGTCATACGACGCCACCGCGGTCGGCAGGCCCTTGGGATCGGTGTTGATCGCATAGCCGAACAACAGCAGCTGCAGCACCGGAACGCCGACCGCCATCGCGAAGGTCAGGCGATCGCGCAGCATCTGCTGGAACTCCTTGACGAAGACCGCCAGCGTGCGCTGCAGCGAGAAGCGTCTCATCGGCGGCCGGCCGCGACGAAGTTGTCGGCCGCGGCGCCGATCAGGCTGATGAACACATCCTCCAGATTGGCCTGCGCCGGCGCCACGCGCAGCTCCGGCCGATCGCGGTAGGGCGCCATGGCCCGCGCCAGCGCGGTGACGTCCGGTCCGGCCACGTGCAGCTGATTGCCGAACGCGGCGACGCTGGTCACACCGGGGGTGGCCTTGAGCGGCTCGACCAGCGCGGTGAGCGCGTCGCCCTGGATCGACCACACCGCCAGCGCTGCGGCCGCGATGATCTGTGCCTGCGTGCCTCGCGCCAGCACCTTGCCGTAGGCGATGTAGCACAGCTCGTGGCAACGCTCGGCCTCGTCCATGTAGTGTGTCGACACCAGCACGGTGATGCCCTCCGCGGCGAGCGCATGGATCTGGTCCCAGAAGTCGCGCCGCGCCTTCGGGTCGACGCCCGCCGTCGGCTCGTCCAGCAGCAACAGGCGGGGCTCGTGCAGCAGGCACGCGGCCAGCGCCAGGCGCTGCTTCCAGCCGCCGGACAGCGCGCCGGCCAGCTGGCGCTGCCGCTCCACCAGGCCGAGACGATCCAGTGCCGCGTCGACCGCGCTGCGACGCTGCGGCAGCTCGAACAGCCGGGCCACGAAGTCGAGGTTCTCGCGGATCGACAGGTCTTCGTACAGCCCGAAACGCTGCGTCATGTAACCCACCTGGCGCTTGATCTGGGCGCCCTCGGTCGCCAGGTCGAGGCCCAGGCAGCGGCCGTGGCCGGCATCGGGTGTCAGCAGCCCGCACAACATGCGGATGGTCGTGGTCTTGCCGCTGCCGTTGGGGCCGAGGAAACCGCAGATGCGGCCGGCACCGACCTGCAGCGAGACCCTGTCGACGACGGTGCGGCCGTCGAATCGCTTCGTCAGGCCTTCGACGTCGATCGCCAGCGGCGCCGTCATGGCGTTCGCGGCGGGGCAGTCCCCGGCCGTACGTCCAGCGGCTGGCCGGGACGCAGGCGCGGTGCATCGGCCGGCTCGGGCCGGGCCTCGACCATGAACACGAGCTTGGCGCGCTGCGCGTTGGAGTAGATCACCGGCGGTGTGTACTCGGCCTGCGTGGCGATGCGGGTGATGCGGGCAGGGATCGGCGCGCCGCAGCCATCGCAGGACAGGTTGACCACCTGGTTCGGGGCCAGCGACGCCATCTCGCCCTCGGGCACGAAGAAACGCGCCTTGGTGGCGCCCTCGGGCAGCAGCGAGACCACGGGCACACCGGCCGGCACCCATTCGCCGACGCGGAAGTAGGTGTCGGCCACGCGCGCCGGTGCCGGTGCGCGCTGCTGCTTCTGCTGCTCGCGCCACTGGCTCTGGCGCAGGGCCTGTGATGCGGCGTCGGCCGATGCTTGCGCGGCGTGTTGCTCGTCGGTGCGGGCGGGCAGCCGCGCCACCTGCAGCGCGGCGCTGAGTTCGGCCACCCGCGCCTGTGCCTGCACCAGCGCGGTCTTCGCATCGTCGAGCCGCGCCGAGGTGATGAAGCCCTGCGCCACCAGCTGCTGCTGGCGCGCCAGGTCGGTGGCGGCGAGATCGGCCTGGGCCCTGGCTTGCGCCAGCTGCGCCTGGTTCATCGCGATCTCGTCGCTGCGCCGGCCCTTGGCGACGTTGGCCACTTGGGCCTGGGCCTGGATCAGGCGGGCCTCGGCCTCGGCGCGGCCGGCGCGTTCGAGATCCGACTCGAGCGCAAACAATGGTGCGCCCCGCGCGACGTCCTGGCCCGCCTGCACCGCCAGCTCCGTGAGCGTACCGGCCAGCGGAGCGGCCACGTAGACGTAGTCGCCTTCCGCATAACCCGACCAGGCAGGCGCCTTCGGGCCGTCGCAGGCGACCAGGCCGGCGCACAGCGCGAGCCACACCCATGGCCGATACCCACTAGGCATGTGCGCTCCGTGCGGTAGCGCTCGGTGCGCCCGGGTTCAGGGCACGCAGGGCCAGCTCGACCCGCTGCTGGATGGCCGCATCCGACAAGGCCTGCTCGTCGATCGTGCGCGCGCTCCACCCGGCGGTGATGCCGAGTGCGGCAAAGCCGGGGAGGATCACCAGCGGCGCGACCACTGCACCCATCACGAACGACAGGCGTTGCAGCGCAGGCCACTCGACCACGCTGCCCTCGGCCTGGGCCTCGCCCAGCAGTGCCAGCAGCACGCGCACGTGGCGGGGCGCATTGCTGCGCAGGAAGTCGCGCGCGACGGCCTCGCCGGCCGCGGCGTCGTTCCACACCCGCGCAATGACGCGACGGTGGTCGCGCACGAATCGCGCCAGGCCGTTCAACGCTGCGCGCAGACGGTCGATCGCCGGACCGTGGTGCACGGCCTCGTGCTGCAGACCTTCGAACATCTCGTCGTACAGCTGTTGCAGCAGCGTGCGAAGGAAGTTGTCCTTGGTCTTGAAGTGGTAGTGAAACATGCCCGGGTTCACGCCGGCGTGCTCGGCCACCTGGCGCACCGACAGGCCGGCACATCCGGTCTGCTCGAACAGCGCCCGGCCGCTGGCGAGCAGGCTGTGGTCGAGGTGCTGAGAGGGGCGCGGCATGGCCCATTATTAGACAGCTGACCAGTTAAGTCACGCAACGCCTTCCGGCGAACCCTGCGCTGGCTATACTTGCGATCACAGCGCCGATTTGCTCCGGCTTGCGGGCGCTCAACAAATGCCGCTAAACAGGCCCCACCTCCCGGTGGCCGTCGTTGGCGGCGCCGGGTTTTTCGTGGGAGGGCCTCGTGGCCTCGGTGGGAATCGTCGAACCGCGACAGATGAGCTTCAGCGCGCCGCTGCCGCTGCAAAGCGGCGCGCGCCTGCGCGACTACACGCTGGTCTACGAAACCTACGGCAGGTTGAACGCCGACGCCAGCAATGCCGTGCTGGTGTGCCATGCGCTGAACGCCAGCCACCATGTCGCCGGCCACTACGCCGGCGGCGAACATGGCGAAGGCTGGTGGGACAACCTCGTCGGACCGGGCAAGCCGCTGGACACCGAGCGCTTCTTCGTCATCGGCGTCAACAACCTCGGGCTCGTGCTTCGGCTCGCACCGGGCCGATGCACGTCAACCCCGACACCGGCCGCGTCTATGGCGCCGACTTCCCGGTGGTCACGGTCGAGGACTGGGTCGACGCGCAGGCCCGGCTGGTCGAGGCGCTGGGCATCCGCCAGCTCGCCGCGGTGATCGGCGGCAGCCTGGGCGGCATGCAGGCGCTGGCCTGGACGCTGCGCTTTCCCGCGCGGGTGCGCCACTGCATTGCGGTCGCGTCGGCACCGAACCTGTCGGCGCAGAACATCGCCTTCAACGAAGTGGCGCGGCGGGCGATCATCACCGATCCGGAATTCTACGGCGGTCACTACTACGAGCACGGGGTGGTGCCGGCGCGCGGCCTGCGCGTGGCGCGCATGATCGGCCACATCACCTACCTGTCCGACGACTCGATGGCGGCCAAGTTCGGCCGCGAGCTGCGCAACGGCGCGCTGGGCTACACGACGCAGGAGATCGAGTTCCAGATCGAGAGCTACCTGCGCCACCAGGGCGACAAGTTCAGCGAGTATTTCGATGCCAACACCTACCTGCTGATCACCCGCGCACTCGACTACTTCGATCCGGCGGGCGATCATGGCGGCGACCTGTCGGCGGCGTTCGCCGGCGCGCGCGACAACCGCTTCCTGATCATCAGCTTCACCACCGACTGGCGTTTCGCGCCGGCGCGCTCGCGCGAAATCGTCAAGGCGCTGGTCGACAACCGCATCGCGGTGAGTTATGCCGAAATCGACGCACCGCACGGGCACGATGCGTTTCTGCTCGACGATGCGCGGTATCACGGGCTGCTGCGCAGCTACTTCGCGCGCATCGCCGAAGAGCCGGGGCGCGCATCGTGAGCGAGCGGCGCGATCTCGAGCTGATCGCCGAGCTGGTGCCAGCCGGCTCGCGCGTGCTGGATCTGGGCTGCGGCACCGGCGAGCTGCTGGCGCATCTGATCGCGCATCGGGGCTGCAGCGGCTACGGCATCGAAATCGCCGACGGCAACGTGCTGCAGTGCGTGCAGCGCGGCGTGCCGGTGATCCAGCTCAACCTCGAGGAGGGGCTGGCGCTGTTCGACGACCGCAGCTTCGACGTCGTGCTGCAGCTCGACACGCTGCAACACCTGCGCAACACCGAGCGCATGCTGCAGGAGACGGCGCGCGTCGGCCGCATCGGCATCGTGAGCTTTCCGAACTTCGCGCACTGGCCGAACCGGCTGTCGGTGCTGCGCGGGCGCATGCCGGTGACCAAGACGCTGCCCTACCAGTGGTACGACACGCCCAACATCCGCGTCGGCACCTTTGCCGATTTCGAGATCCTGGCGCGCAAGAACGCGCTGCGGGTGAGCGACAGCTTCGGCCTGCGCGAGGGTCGGGCGGTGCGCGTCTGGCCCAATCTGCGCGCCAGCGTGGCGGTGTTCAAGTTCGAACGCGCCTGAAGTCTCCGATGTACGGTGGCGGCCGGTTGTGGCAGCATGTCGAGCACCGCCGGTTCGACCCGGGAGGCACCTGATGATCGGATACGTCACCCTCGGTACCAACGACCTGCCGCGCGCCGCCGCGTTCTACGACGCGTTGCTGGCCGAAGTGGGCATCCAGCGCATCATGGATTTCGGTCGCGGTTACGCCTGGGGCGTGGCCATGGACAAGCCCGCGCTCGGCGTGATGAAGCCCTTTGACGGCAAGGCGGCCAGCGTCGGCAACGGGACGATGGTGGCCATCGTGGTGGATAGCCGCGACAAGGTCGATCGCCTGCACCGCAAGGCGCTGGAACTCGGCGGCAAGGACGAAGGCGCCGCCGGCCCGCGCGGCGAGGACTTCTACGCCGGGTACTTTCGCGATCTCGACGGCAACAAGCTGAACGCGTTCTGCGTCGGCTGAATCTGCCGCGCTAGACCTTCGCCAACGGCGCCAGCGGCGCGAATTCGCCCGGCCGCTTATCCTTCCATGCGCCAATCGCGCGCTGCATCTCGTCGACGTCGAAGATCGCGCTTTGCAGCAGCGCCATCTGCGTCAGCGCCTCGGCCGTGCCGTGGTCGCGCGCGTGGTTCAGCGCCAGCTTGCTGCCCGCAATGGCCAGCGGGCTCTTTTCGGCAATCTGCTGCGCCAGCTGCAGCGCATGGGCACGCAGCGCGTCGGCGTCGGGCAGGACGGCGTTGACCAGGCCGTACGCCAGCGCGCGCGATGCCTCCAGGCGCTCGCCGGTGAAGGCCATCTGGCGCGCCAGACCCTGAGGCACCACCTTCGGCAGGCGCTGCAGCGATCCGAGGTCGGCCGCCATGCCGATGTGGATTTCCTGCACGGTGAAGAACGCATCGGCCGAGCAGACGCGCAAGTCGCAGGCCAGCGCCAGGTCGAAGCCACCGCCGATGCAGCCGCCCTGCACCGCGCAGATGACGGGGAAGCGCACCGTCTCGAGCACGTCGAAGCAGCCCATCAGGCGCCGCAGCCCTTCCTGAAAGGCCAGACGGGCGCGGGCGTCGTGGGTCCGCAGCAGCTCGAAGCCACCGCCGAAGACGTCCAGCGCCATGCCGGCGCAGAAGTGCTTGCCAGTCGAGCGGATCACCAGCGCACGCGTCTCGCCGGTCTGGTCGAGCGCCTGCACGGCGTCGCGCAGCGCGGGGAAGAATGCCGGGCTCATCGTGTTCAGCCGGGCCGGCTGGTTGAGCACCAGCTCGGCAACGCCGTGCTGCGTGCCGTGTGTCAAGTCGAAGAACTCGCTCATCGTCGTGGCTCCAGTCGCTGCGGCAACCGTTTGTTGCCACAACCCCTAGCGTACCCCGGGCAAGCCCGAGCCGGGACGGCCGGACGACGTGCCTACACTGCCTCGCATGCAAGCGCTGCACACCCTCGACGAGCTGCCGCTGCATCTGCGCCAATGGTCGGTTCGTGGTGCGGGGCATGGCACGGTGTTGCTGGTGCACGGGCTGGGCGAACACATCGGGCGCTACGAGCACCTCGCCGAGCGCTTGAATGCCGCCGGCTGGCACGTGGCGGGCTACGACCAACGTGGCCACGGCGCCTCCGCCGGCGCGCGCGGCGCCATCGCGCAGCCCGACAGCCTGTTGTCGGACCTGGCCTGCGTGATCGACGCGCTGCGCAGCGAACCGCCGCAGCCGCTGGTGCTGCTCGGCCACAGCATGGGTGGTCTGGTGGTGGCGCGTTTCGTCGCCGAAGGCCTGGCCGCAGAGGCCGGCAGCGTGGTGGCGGGCGGTCGATGCGTTGGTGTTGTCGTCCCCCGCGCTCGACCCGGGCATGAACGGCGCGCAGCGCGCGTTGCTGGCCCTGCTCGGGCCGCTGGCGCCGCGGCTGGCGGTGAGCAACGGCCTGAAGCCGGAATGGATCTCACGCGACCCGGCGATCGTGAAGGCCTACGTCGACGATCCGCTGGTGCACGATCGCATCACGCCGCGGCTGGCGCGTTTCATCGTCGACGGCGGTCGTCAGGTGCTGGCCGCGGCGCCGCGCTGGCAGCGTGCCCACGCTGCTGTTGTGGGCCGGCGCCGACCGTTGCGTCGATCCGAACGGCAGCGCCGCCTTCGCGGCCGCCGCACCGCCGGCAATCGTGCACCACCGGCGGTACGCGCCTCTGGCGCACGAGATCTTCAATGAACCCGAGCGCGAAGAGGTCATGGGCGACCTGGTGCGCTGGCTGCAGGCGAGTCGGGCACCGCTGCAGCCGGAACAAGTCCCGATGTTGGAGTGAACGATGAACGCACGCGATCCGCAGCCCCAAAGTGCCGTGGACGGCGCCGCCGCGCTGGCGGCGTTTGCCGATCGGGCGTGGGACGAACGCATCGTGCCGGCGCTGCGCCAGTACATCGAGGTGCCCGCCAAGAGCCCGATGTTCGATGCGCAATGGCAGGCGCATGGCTACATCGATCGCGTGGTGCGCGATGCCGCGGCCTGGGTCGAGTCGCGCAAGGTGTCGGGACTGAAGCTGGAGCTGATCCGCATCGAAGGCCGCACGCCGCTGATCCTGTTCGAGGTGCCGGCCACCCACGCCGACAGCACCGACACGATTGTGATGTACGGCCACCTCGACAAGCAGCCGGAGTTCAATGGCTGGCGTTCCGATCTGGGCCCCTGGACGCCCAAGCTCGACAATGGCCTGCTCTATGGCCGCGGTGGTGCCGACGACGGCTATGCGGTGTACGCGGCGATCACCGCGATCGAGGCGCTCGACGCGCAGGGCATCGCACGGCCGCGCGTGGTCGGCCTGATCGAAAGCTGCGAGGAGAGCGGCTCGTTCGACCTGCCGGTCTACCTCGACAAGCTGAAACCGCGGCTGGGCAACGTGGCCCTGGTGGTGTGCCTGGACAGCGGGGCCGGCAACTACGAACAGCTGTGGCTCACGACGTCGCTGCGTGGCATGGTGTCGGGCGTGTTGAAGGTCGAGATCCTGACCGAGGGCGTGCACTCGGGTGATGCCAGCGGCCTGGTGCCGTCGAGCTTTCGAATCCTGCGCCAGTTGCTCGATCGACTGGAGGACGCCAAGACCGGGCAGTTGCTGCCGCAGAGTTTCCACTGCGAGGTGCCGGCCGAGCGCGTGGCGCAGGCGCGAGCCGCCGCGGCGGCGCTGGGCGACGAGGTCTGGCGCCGTTTTCCCTGGGCCTGCGGCGCCGATGGCGGCGCATCGCTGCCGACCACCACGGACCCGGTGGACGCGCTGCTCAACCGCACCTGGCGACCGACGCTGTCGGTCACTGGCGCGGACGGCATGCCCGAGCTTGGCAATGCGGGCAACGTGCTGCGACCCTACACCGCCTTCAAACTCAGCCTGCGACTGCCGCCGCTGGTGCCCGCGCACGAGGCGGCCCAGCGGCTCAAGTCCTTGCTGGAGGACAACGCGCCCTACAACGCGCGCGTCACCTTTGCTCCCGACGGCCGCGCCGGCGCGCTGGGAGCCACCGGCTGGAACGCCCCGACGCTGTCGAACTGGCTGGAGACGGCGCTGAACCAGGCCTCGATGGCGCACTACGGCGCCCCGCTGGGCTTCATCGGCCAGGGCGGCACGATTCCGTTGATGAACATGCTGGCCGAAGGTTTTCCGCAGGCGCAAATGATGGTCTGCGGCGTGCTCGGCCCGAAGAGCAACGCCCATGGGCCGAACGAGTTCCTGCACATCCCTACGCCAAGCGGCTTACCGCCGCCGTGGCGCAGGTGATGGCGGCCTGCCACTAGAAGGTGTAGCCCGCGCGCACCGCCTGGCCCGACAGCGGCTCGAGCAGCGGCAACAACGGCTTCAGCGGCGCGTAACGTGAGCGCCACCCGCGTCGCGTAGTCGAAGAAGCGCGGCAGATCCGCGCTGTACTTCGGCTTGCCGTCGCGGTGCTTCAGCCGGCAGAAGATGCCCAGCACCTTGAGGTGTCGTTGCAGGCCCATCCATTCGATGGCGCGCCAGCACTCGCCGAAGTCGTCGGCGAAGGGGTGGCCGGCCATCGCATCGATGCGGCGAGCCCCTTGCCACCAACGAACGGCCCAGTCGAGTTCGCGCTCCTCGTCCCAAGAGATGAACGCGTCGCGCAGCATGCACGCGATGTCGTAGGTGATGGGTCCGCGCACGGCGTCCTGGAAGTCGAGGATGCCCGGATTGGGGCTGGCAATCATCAGATTGCGCGGCATCCAGTCGCGGTGCACGGCCACCAGCGGCTGCGCCAGCGCGCTGCCCACGAGCCGGTCGCACACTTGCTGCCAGACGGCTTGCTGCGAATCCGACCAGCTCTGGCCGAATTCGGTCTGCACGCACCATTGGGGAAACAGCGCCAGTTCGCGACGCAGCAGCGCCTCGTCGTAGTCGGGCAGGCCACGTGCGTCGACCCGCGCCTGCCACTCCACCAACGCAGCGATGGCCTCGCGCATCAGGCGGTCGGCCTCGACCGGGGTGGCCTCGCGCAGCGCATCGAGGTACAGCCGGTTGCCGAGGTCGCTGAGCAGCAGGAAGCCGTGCGCCTCGTCGGCGGCGAGCACCTCGGGTGCGTGCAAGCCGGCGGCGGCGATGCGCCGCGCGATGTTCACGAAGGGACGTACGTCCTCCTGCGGCGGCGGGGCGTCCATCACGATGAAGCTGCCGCGCGCGCCGCGGACGCGCAGGTAGCGGCGAAAGCTGGCGTCGGCCGATGCCGCAGCCAGGGTGCGCAGGTCGAGCCCGAGTCCGCCCGCCAACGGTGCGAGCCAGGCCTCGAAGGCAACGCGCCGATCGGCGTCAGGCCACTCGACGGCCGCGGTGCCCGCGCTGGGTGATGAGAGCGACATCGCGTTCGATCCGATCGCGCATGGATAATCCGCCGCATTCTACGAACGCGCCTGTTGGCGACGCCGACGGTTCGCCGGCATGAGGCGGCATGCCGTCGCTGGATGCTCCATTCACCCCGCCCGCTGCCGAACGTCACCGTGCCGACCCGAACCTCCCGCGACAGCCTGCTGCTGGCGTTGATCGCGATGCTGGCGGCGGCGCCCGGTGCGCAGGCGCAGTCCGGGCCCGTGGTCACGACAGACGATGCGCCGCTGGATCTGCGCTCAAGTACCCAGCTGGCGCCGCCCGCGCGCGGCGATCAGGCCCGCCGCTCGACGGTGCTGCGCGCGCAGCGCCTGCGCGCTCGACCGGATCTGGACGCGGTCGCCGAGGGTGACGTCGAGTTCCGCCATGCCGGCACCGTGATCCGTGCCGATCGATTCGTCTACGACAGCGCCGAGGATCTCGCCACCGCCCGCGGCCACGTGCGGGTCAGCCGCGACGGCAACGTCTACCAGGGGCCCGAGCTTCAACTGCATGTGCAGCGATTCGAAGGCTTCTTCCTCAAGCCGGAGTTCGAACTCGGTCGCAACGGCGCCGGCGGCCGGGCCGAACGGGTGGACTTCGTCGACGCAGCGCGATCGATTGCCTGGGGCGCCACCTACACCAGTTGTCCTCGCGACGGGTCGGGCGACCCGGATTGGCTGCTCCGTGCTGACCGGGTGCGCATCGATGTCGAGGCCAACGAGGGCATCGCCGAGGGCGCCGTGCTGCGGTTTCTGGGCTGGCCGATCCTGGCGATGCCGGTACTGAGTTTTCCGCTGAGCGACGACCGCAAGTCGGGCTGGTTGCCGCCCAGCGTCAACCTCGATTCGCGCAGCGGTTTCGAACTCGCGGTGCCGTACTACTGGAACATCGCCCCCAACCGCGATGCCACCATCACGCCGACGGTGTCGACCCGGCGTGGGGCCGGCGTGGGCACCGAGTTTCGCTATCTCGAGCGGCGCGACAGCGGCCACGTCGACCTGAACCTGCTGCCGCACGACCGGATCGAGGGGCGCAGCCGATCGCTGAGCGTGTTCGAGCACGACGGCACGGCCGCGCAAGGCCTGCACTACTCGGCGCAGCTGGTCCGCGTCTCGGACGACAACTACTGGAAGGACTTCCCGCGCCTGATCCCGACCCTGACTCCGCGGCTGCTGCCGCTGAACCTGCGCGTGGATCAGAGCGGCAACACCTACGACATCGAGCATCGCTGGTATGCCGGCGTGCAGCGCTGGCAGGTCCTGCAATCGACCGATCCAGGCAGCGCCATCGTCGCCCCGTATGACCGTCTGTGGCAACTCGGCGCACGCGCCAATGCCACCGTGGCCGCGGGCCTGCGCGTGGCGTTCGAGTCCGAGATCAACCGTTTCGTGAGGCCCGAACGCGACATCTCGTCGACGCTGCCCAACGGCACTCGATGGCACGCGCTGGGCAATGTGTCGAAGTCATGGGATTCGCCGGGCTGGTGGCTGCGTCCGAAGTTGTCGGTCAACGCCGCCGCCTATTCGCTCGACCAGCCCATGAGCGACGGTCGCACCCGCGCGTCGCGGGTCATTCCCACCTTGAGCGTCGATGCCGGCGCGGTGTTCGAGCGTGACAGCCTGTGGTTCGGCCGGGCGCAGCGACAGACACTCGAGCCGCGGGTCCTCTACGTCAATACGCCGCTGCGGGCTCAGTCGACGCTGCCCACGTTCGATACCGGTGCCTATGACTTCAACGCGATCTCGATCTACTCGGAAAACGCCTTTGCCGGCATCGATCGGGTCGCGGACGCGCACCAGTTGACGGCTGGCGCGAGCACGCGCCTGCTCGACCCCGCCACCGGCGCCGAGACGCTGCGACTGGGCGTGGCGCAGCGCTACCTGTTCCGCGACCAGCAAATCACGCCGGACGGCGTGCCGCTGACGCAGCGCTTTTCGGACCTGCTGATCGAAGGGTCGTCGTCGCTGGTGACGAACTGGCGCTTCGACGCGGCGTTGCAGTACAGCGCGGAGATTGCGCGCCCTGTGCGTTCGATCATCGGCGTGCGCTATCAGCCGGCGCCGTTCCAGGCGCTGAGTGCGACCTACCGCCTGGCGCGCGGCCTGTCCGAACAGGTCGAGCTCGGCTGGCAATGGCCCGTATACCGCGGCAATGCCGCGGTATCGACCGACTCGCGCTGCCAGGGCAAGCTGTATGCGGTCGGTCGCGTCAACTACAGCATGCGCGACAGCCGCATCACCGATTCGATCGCCGGGCTCGAATACGACGCTGGCTGCTGGATCGCGCGCGTGGTGGGTGAGCGCCTGTCCACCGGGCGCAGCGAGGCCACCACCCGGCTGTTGCTGCAATTGGAGCTGGTGGGGCTGTCCAGACTCGGATCCAACCCGTTGCAGGTGTTGAAGGACAATATCCCCGGCTACCAGCTGCTGCGCGAACAGCGCAGCGGACCCTACCAACCCACCGTCAATGACTGACATCACCTCTGCACGGATCCGACTGCGCGCCGCCGTCGCTGCGCTGGCCCTGGTGGGGCTTGCGACCGCGGCCTCGGCGCAGTCCGCGGCGCGCGCGCTTCGCATCGGCGACTACATCGTGGCCGTCGTCAACAGCGAACTCGTGACCGCCATCGAGGTCGAGCAGCGGCTGAACCGGGCACGAGAGGAGGCGCGCCGCGGCGGCGCGCGTGTGCCACCCGCCGACGAATTGCGCAAGCAGGTCGTCGACACCCTGATCGACGAGCGCGTGTTGGTGACCTATGCGCGCGACAGCGGTCAGAAGGTCGACGATATCGAGCTGGACCGCGCCGTCAACAGCGTCGCCTCGCAGAACAAGTTGAACCTGCGGCAGCTGCGCGAACGTCTGGCCAGCGAAGGCGTGGATTTCGCCCGCTTTCGCAATGGCCTGCGCGACCAAATCATGGTCGAGCGCGTGCGCGAACGCGAGGTGCAGGGACGCATTCGCATCAGCGATGTCGACGTGGACCGGTTCGTCGACCAGCAGCGGGGCGCCGCCGCGTCCGAAGTCGAGCTGAACCTGGCGCAGATCCTGGTCACCGTGCCGGAAGGTGCCCACGAGGCTCAGGTGGCCGAGCGCCGGGCGCGTATCGATCAGGCGGTCGCCAAACTGCGCGGCGGCGCGGATTTCGCGAGCGTGGCGCGCGAGTTCTCGGAAGACGGCAACCGCGCGAAGGGCGGCGAGATCGGATTGCGGCCGACGTCGCGACTGCCCGACTTGTTCGTCGAGTCAACGCGCGCGCTCAAGGTCGGCGACATCAGCGAGGCGCCGCTGCGCAGCGGCGCCGGGTTTCACCTGCTCAAGGTGCTCGAGCGTCGCGACGCCGCAGCATTCCGGGTGACGCAGACTCGGGCTCGACACATTCTGCTGCGCACTTCCGCCCAGGCCAGTGTGCAGGACGCCACCCGCCGTCTTGAGGAACACAAGCGGACGATCGAAACCGGTCAGCGGCGCTTCGAGGACGTCGCGCGCGAGGTGTCCGAGGATGGCAGCGCCAGCGCCGGTGGCGACCTCGGCTGGGCATCGCCCGGGGGCTTCGTGCCCGAATTCGAAGAAGCCATGAACCGCCTCGCGCCGGGGAGCATCTCGCCACCGGTGGTGTCGCGCTTCGGCGTGCACCTGATCCAGGTGGTGGAGCGGCGCGACATGCAGCTGAGCGACAAGGAGGTTCGCGAGCAGGCGCGCGCCGCGCTGCGCGAGCAGAAGTTCGAGTCGGCATACCAGGAGTGGGCCAAGGACCTGCGCGCGCGCGCCTACATCGAAATGCGAGAGCCACCGCAGTGATGCAGCCCTTACACGCCATCCGCTTCGGCCTGGCAGTTCACCGGCCGCGGTGATGCGGCATCAGGCGCGCAAGCGCTTCGGTCAGCACTTCCTCATCGACACCGGCATCACCGAGGCGATCGTTCGCGCCGTCGACCCACGGCCGGACGATGCGCTGGTCGAGATCGGCCCCGGGCTGGGCGCATTGACGCGCCCACTGCTGCAACGCGGCGCGCGCCTGACGGTGATCGAGCTCGACCGCGACCTGGCCGCACGCTGGCGCGACGTGCCGAATGTCCGGGTGGTCGAGGCCGATGTGCTGGGCGTGGACTTCGTGGCGCTGGCGCGCGACGCCGGGCGACCGCTGCGCGTGGTCGGCAATCTGCCGTACAACATCTCCACGCCGATCCTGTTTCGGCTGCTGGGCGCGGTGGCCTCGATCGAGGACCAGCACCTGATGCTGCAAAAGGAGGTCGTCGATCGTATGGCCGCATCGCCGGGCCGCAAGGACTATGGACGCCTGACCGTGATGTTGCAGTGGCGCTACGACATCGAACCGTTGTTCGATGTCCCGCCCGGCTCGTTCGATCCGCCGCCGCGCGTGCAGTCGACGGTGTTGCGCATGACCCCGCTGCCGACGCCGCCGTCACTGGATGCCGCAATGCTCGGCGAACTGGTCAGCGTGGCCTTCTCGCAGCGCCGCAAGCTGTTGCGCCACACATTGGGCCAATGGCTCGCGAGTGCGCAGCTCGGGATCGAGTTCAACTTGCAGCGTCGGGCCGAGGAGGTTCCGGTCGCCGAGTACGTGGCGCTGGCTCAGGAACTCGAGCGCCGCGGCAGGCGCGCCGCCGCGTCCGGCTGACCCCGCGCCGAGGAGCGCATCGAGGTCAGACCAAGGGCCTGGCGCTGCTGATTACGCCGCGTTGAGCCACATCGCGGTGTCGAAGGCGCTGCTCATCAGCGGCATGTTCATGCCGAAGTTGGGGTTCACGCCGTTCTTCGGCACGTTTTTCGGCGCCGGCTTTTCGGGTGCCGGTGCCACCGTCTCGCCCGGCCGATCCCAGCCGCCGGTTTCAGCCGTGCGCGCCACCGCAAAAGAGTAGAAACAGCGGAACGCGATCTTGCGTTCGGCCCAGAAGTCGGCCGCGTCGCGGAAGACATCGAGCAGCTGCTCACGCGCCTCGCGGTCGAAACGCGGGTTGTCGGGCAATTGTTCGAGCACCACCACGAAGCCCGGTTGCGCGCCCGCTTTGTGAACGAGATCGGTCATGCAGTCGAACAAGGCATCGAGGTTCTTGCCAAAGTGGGTCGGGAACAGGAACGATTCGGCGATCTTGTCGAGCACTTCCTGTTTCGACTGCGCGTTGGACAGATCCGCATACAGGAAGTGCTGCCCGGCGGTTTCGGCAGCTTGCATCAGATCCTCCACGCGGTACGCGCGGATGGACTGGACGATATTGGGACGGACTGTCTGGAGCAGCATGGTCTCGGTCCTTTGACGGTCAGAGTCGAATGATTGATATGTGGGCAGTCACTGCACGATTCGGCGAAAGCTCGCGTAGTGATCGTCGGTGTAATAACAAGTCTCGGGCTCACGAACCTGAACGCCACCGCACACGATGCGGCGCGCACCCCGATTACGCGCTCCCGGCGTTGGAACGGTGTATTCGCGGTAATAGCCGCGCTCGCGCCTCGGGAGCTGCCGTTCGCGATTGCCAAACGCCAAGCCATCCTTGGTGTATGGAAACGGACCGCCGGCTCGAATCAGCTTTTCGGTCTGCTGTGCCTCGCGGGGCAACTCCGTCAGCGCCACCGAGTCACTCGCCGTGACCGGACCCCTGGCAAGAACCGGTCCGCCGAACGCCGCCGATGCGACGATCGCTGTAGCAAGCCCTAACTTTCGCCAAGACCCCGACAGCGGTGACCGACCGGTCCAATCCACGGGTTAACCCTGAACTTTGAATGCATTATGTTATCGGAACAGGCAAAAAAGCTCAAGACCAATGCCCCAAGACTGGGCAAAGTATTGTTAAACAGAGTGACCGCTGGCTCTCCAAATTGGCGCTGACGTTGGGATGCGCCTTCGGATCAAGCTGTCGGGCAGCGGGCTCGAGAGAAATAGCACTGGCGCCTACCCGGTCAGGCGCGGGCGGCATTGGCGTCGGCGACCGTCACCGCAGTCATGTTGACGATGCGCCGCACGGTGGCCGAAGGCGTCAGGATCTGCACCGGCTTGGCGGCACCCAGCAACACCGGCCCGATCGCGATGCCGCCACCGGCGGCGGTCTTGAGCAGGTTGTAGGCGATGTTCGCGCTGTCGATGTCCGGCAGCACCAGCAGATTGGCCTCTCCGGTCAGGGTCGAACGCGGCATCAGCTCCTTGCGGTAGGCGGCATCGAGCGCCGCGTCGCCGTGCATTTCGCCGTCGACCTCGAGCCAGGGTGCGGCGGCCTGGATCAGCGCCAACGCGTCACGCATCTTCTGCGCCGAAGGCAGGTTGCTGGAGCCGAAATTGGAATGCGACAGCAGCGCCGCCTTCGGCTGCAGCCCGAAGCGCCGCATTTCCTCGGCTGCCAGCACGGTGATTTCGGCCAGCTCGGCGGCGGTCGGGTTCGCGTTGACGTGGGTGTCGACCATGAACAGCTGACGCCCGGGCAGGATCAGGCCGTTCATGCAGGCGAAGGTCTTGACGCCCGGGCGGCGGCCGATCACCTGGTCGACGAACACCAGGTGCGTGGCGGTCGAGCCCCAGGTTCCGCAGATCATGCCGTCGACCTGGTCCTTGTGCAGCAGCATCGCACCGATCAGCGTCAGGCGGCGCCGCATTTCGATCTTGGCCAACTGCTGCGTCACACCCTTGCGTTCGGTGAGGCGGTGGTAGGTCTGCCAATAGTCGCGGTAGCGTTCATCGTGATCGGTGTTCACGACGTCGTAGTCCCGATCCTGCAGCAAGCGCAGCCCGAACTTCTCGCAGCGCTGCGCGATGATCGATGGCCGGCCGATCAAGGTCGGCCGCGCCAGTCCTTCGTCGACGACCACCTGCACGGCACGCAGCACGCGTTCTTCCTCGCCTTCGCAAAAGACCACCCGCTTGCGCGTCGCCCGCTTGGCCAGCGTGAAGATCGGCTTCATCGTCGTGCCGGACGCGTACACGAAGGTCTGCAGCTTCTCGCGGTACGCCTCCAGATCGCGAATCGGTCGCTGCGCGACCCTGGATTCCTCGGCCGCCCGGGCGACCGCCGGTGCGATGCGCATCATCAACCGTAGGGTCGAACGGCTTGGGAATCAGGTACTCCGGCCCGAAGGTCAGCGTGGCGCCCGCATAGGCGGTGGCCACCACGTCGCTTTGCTCGACCTGCGCCAGTTCGGCGATGGCATGCACCGCGGCGACCTCCATCGCATCGGTGATGGTGGTGGCTCCGCAGTCGAGTGCGCCGCGGAAGATGTAAGGGAAGCACAGGACGTTGTTGACCTGGTTCGGGTAGTCGGTGCGTCCGGTGGCCATGATCGCATCGTCGCGCACCGCCTTCACCTCTTCGGGCATGATCTCGGGCGTCGGGTTCGCCAGCGCGAAGATCAGCGGCCTGCCGGCCATGGCCTTGACCATCGCCGGCTTGAGCACGCCGCCTGCGGACAGGCCGAGAAACACGTCGGCGCCGGCGATCACCTCGCCCAATGTGCGCATCGGCGTGTCCTGGGCGAATTCCGCCTTGTCGGGGTCCATCAACTCGGTGCGCCCTTTCCAGACCACGCCGGCGAGATCGGTGACCCAGATGTGTTCGCGTGGCAGCCCGAGCTTCATCAGCAGCGTCAAACAGGCCAGCGCCGCCGCGCCGGCGCCGGAGGCCACCAGTTTCACCTCGCGAATGTCTTTGCCCACCACCTTCAGGCCGTTCAGCAGCGCGGCGCCGACGACGATTGCCGTGCCGTGCTGGTCGTCGTGGAACACAGGAATCTTCAGGCGTTCGCGCAGCCGGCGCTCGACATAGAAGCAGTCCGGCGCCTTGATGTCCTCGAGATTGATACCGCCGAAACTCGGCTCCAGCGCGGCGATGATGTCCACCAGCTTGTCGACATTCTTCTCATTGATCTCGATGTCGAACACATCGATGCCGGCGAACTTCTTGAACAGGACGGCCTTGCCCTCCATCACGGGCTTGGCGGCGAGCGGGCCGATGTCGCCCAAGCCGAGCACGGCCGTGCCGTTGGTCACCACCGCAACCAGGTTGCCGCGCGCGGTGTAGCGATAGGCATTGACCGGGTCGGCGACGATCTCCTCGCAGGCTGCTGCCACGCCGGGTGAATAGGCCAATGCCAGGTCGCGCTGGTTGATCAGCTGTTTGGTCGGCGCGATGGCCACCTTGCCCGGAATCGGAAACTCGTGGTACTCGAGTGCAGCACGGCGCAGTTCGGCACGCTTGGCTTCGTAGCTAGACATGGTGGTGTGGTTCTTGGCAGGGGGGTCGGCGATTGTAGGAGTGGCGCTGTTCCAGGCGGCAGTGTCGCCCGCGCTGGGGCGTCTGGCGATGCGCGAAACCGCTGAGTGGCGCGCTGAGCTGCGCCACAATCGGCCGATGCCGCTGGGTGAATTCGAGCTGATCGCCAGGTATTTCTCGCGTCCAGTTCGGCGCGCCGTGCTGGGTGGAGGCGACGATTGCGCGCTGATCGCACCGGCCGCCGGCATGCAGTTGGCGGTGACCAGCGACATGTTGGTCGAGGGCCGGCATTTCCTGTCCACCGTGTCGCCCGACTCGCTGGGCCACAAGGCCCTGGCCGTCAATCTGAGCGACCTGGCTGCCTGCGGTGCGCGGCCGTTGGCCTTCACGTTGGCCCTGTCGCTGCCGCGCGCGAGCGAGGCCTTTCTCGGCCCCTTCGCGCGCGGTCTGTACGCACTGGCCGATCTGCACGACATCGAGTTGGTCGGCGGTGACACCACGGCAGGGCCCCTGGCCATCTGCATCACGGCACTCGGCGAGGTCGAGCCGGGCCAGGCCCTGCGACGCGACGGCGCGCGCGTCGGCGATGAGCTGTGGGTCAGTCATCCCGCGGGTGGCGGGCTGGGCGACGCGCGGTTGGCCCTCGAGGTGTTTCGCGACCGCATCAGGCTGTCCTCCGACGACTTCGCGCTCGCGCGGCGCGCGATGGAGCGGCCGACGCCGCGTGTCGCGCTGGGTCGCGCGCTGCGCGGCATTGCGCACAGCGCCATCGACCTGAGCGACGGACTGGTCGGCGACCTGGGCCACATCCTGGAGCGCTCGAACGTCGGCGCGCGCCTGAACCTGGCCGCGCTGCCGCGTTCGACGATGCTGGCCGCGCAGGATCCCGGTCTGCAGCGACTGTGCCTGCTGCATGGCGGTGACGACTACGAGCTGTTGTTCAGCGCCCCGCCGGCGCGATGCGACGCGGTCGGGCGCGCCGCGGCCGAGGCCGGTGTTGCGGTCTCGCGCATCGGCGCGATCGAACCGATGGCGGGGCTGAGACTGGTCGAAGCGGACGGCGCCATCACGGCGCCCGCGTCGACCACCGGCTTCGATCACTTTCGCGACGGCTTGGATGGGTCGTGAGCGCGACGGACCTGCCCATGCCCACGGCTTTGGCCCCACGCCGTCCCGGCTGGCGCTTCATGATGTCGCATCCGGCGAATCTGATTGCGCTAGGCTTCGGCAGCGGGCTCTCGCCCAAGGCACCGGGCACGGTCGGCACGCTGTGGGCTTGGGCGTCGTTCCTGGTGCTCAACCCATGGCTCAGCGAATGGCAGTGGGGCCTGGTGCTGGCCTTGTCGCTGCCCGTGGGCTGGTGGGCTTGCCTTCACTGCGCCCGCGCGCTCAGCCAGAGCGACCCGGGTTCGATCGTCTGGGACGAGATCTGGGCGTTCTGGCTGATCCTGTGGCTCGTCATGCCGGCTGGCTGGCTGACCCAGCTGGCGGCGTTCGCGATCTTTCGCTGGTTCGATGCCGCCAAGCCCGGTCCGGTGGGGTGGGCCGATGCGCTGTTCAAGGCCCGGCCGGGTGAACACGTTGGCTGGCGCCAAGGATTCGGTATTCTGTTCGACGATGCGGTGGCGGCGCTGTGCACCTTAATCGTCGTGGCGCTCTGGAAGACATGACCGCGCCGTCGACCCCGGCCGAGCTGGTGCGGGCGCTGGCCGAGGCCCTGCGCGCGGCCCGCTGGCGCATCGCCACCGCCGAGAGCTGCACCGGCGGCCTGATTGCAGCGGCCTGCACCGACCTAACCGGATCGAGCGACTGGTTCGAGCGCGGCGTGGTGAGCTACAGCAACCGGGCGAAGCAGGATCTGCTGGGCGTCCCGGTCGATTGCATCGCGGCACACGGCGCCGTCAGCGAACCGGTGGCGCGGGCGATGGTCGAGGGCGTGCTGCGCTCGTCGGGTGTCGATTTGGCGGTGGCGGTGACCGGTGTGGCCGGCCCCACCGGGGGCTCGATCGAAAAGCCGGTGGGCACCGTCTGGTTGGCATTCGGCGAGCGACGCGCCGATGGTGCTTTCGAGACCAGCGCCGAGCGTCATCGGTTCGATGGCGATCGCGCGCAGGTGCGCGACGCCGCCGTGCAGCGGGCACTGCAAGGCCTGCTCGAGCGGGCGCGCCGCGTCGCATGAACATTCTGCTGTGTGGTAGTTTTGACGACGGCGAGCGCACGACCTGGCGCGACGTGCTGGCGGCGGCGTTGCCGCAGCACCGGCTCGTGCTGTCGGTGGACGAAGCCGATCGTGCGGGCATCGAGGTCGCGGTCGTGGCCAATCCGCCCTCGGGGGCGCTGCGCGGCCTGCCGGCGTTGCGCCTTATTCAATCGTTGTGGGCCGGCGTCGATCGGTTGCTCGCCGATGCCTCCGTTCCTTCCGAGGTGCCGATCGCGCGCATGGTCGATCCCGCGCTCGCCGCGGCAATGGCCGAGACGGCGTTGTGGGCTGTGCTGTCGCTGCACCGCGGATTCTTCGCCTACCAGCAGCGACAACGCCGGGCGGTGTGGCAGCAACACGCGCAGCGGCGAGCCGATGAAATCGGCATCACGTTGCTCGGGCTGGGCGCGATGGGGCGCGCCTGCGCGAACGCGTTCGGGCGCCAGGGGTACCGCGTGACGGCCTGGACCCGCGGCGCCAGCCCGTCGCCGGCGATCGACGGCGTGACGTGTATCCATGGCCGCGAGGCGCTGCGGCGGCGGCTGCCGGCCAGCCACATCGTCGTCAACCTGCTGCCGCTGACCGCCGACACCTCCGGCCTGCTGAACGCAGGCCTGTTCGCCGCGATGCCCCGCCACGGCGCGGTGGTCAACCTGGGGCGCGGGGCGCATGTGGTCGATGCCGACTTGCTGCAGGCGCTGGACGCTGACCATCTGCGCCATGCGGTGCTCGACGTGTTCACGGTCGAACCATTGCCCGCCACGCATCCGTACTGGGCCCATGAGCGGGTCACGCTGCTCCCGCACGCGGCGGCCTTGACCGATCCGCGCAGCGCGGCGCAGGTGGTGGCCGGCAACGTGCAGGCGCTGTGCGAGGGCCGGGCCATCGCGCACCGCGTCGACCGTGCGCGCGGCTACTGATTCGGCTTCAGAAGCTGGCCTGCAAGGCCAGGCGCAGTGGCTGGTTCGGTTTCGGCGCCGCGGTGTGCTGCGTCACCATCAACGCCAGCCTCTTGAGCCCGTCCCATGCATCCAGTGGCCAGTGCGGGTGCTTCAGGCCTTTGACCAGCCCATCGCAGATGCTGGCGGCCTCGACCCAGTGGGCAAGCGTGTGATCCGACAGCAGCGGCACCAGGCGTTCGAACAGCCGCTCCTTGGCACCCCACACGCGCGCCTCGCGCAACGCCATCGGCAGGGGCTTGCCTTGTTCGGTGGCATCCTTGACGCGCTTGAGCGCGCGGATGTCTTCGGCCAGCGTCCAGTGCACCAGCACCGGCGCCTCCCCTTCGGCGCGCAGGCCGTCGAGCATGCGCAGCACGCGTGCCGTCTGGCCCGCGAGCACGGCTTCGCCGAGCTTGAAGACGTCGTATCGAGCCACGTTCAGCACGGCGGACTCGACCTGTTCGAAGCTGAGCGTCCCCTGGGGAAACAGCAACGCCAGCTTCTGCAACTCCTGGTGCGCTGCCAGCAGGTTGCCCTCGATCCGGTCGGCAAAGAACGCGAGCGTCTGCGCACCGGCGTCGCCGTCGGCCACGCGCTGGCCCTGGGCGGCCAGCCGCTGGGCGAGCCACCGCGGCAGCGCCTGGCGCTCGACCGGGTCGACGCGGATCATCACGCCAGCCGCATCCAGCGCGGCAAACCAGCCACTCTGCTGTTGCTGCCGATCCAGACGCGGCAGGTGAATGAGCGTGACGACGTCGTCGGACAACGACTCGCAATAGCGCTGCAGCGCCTCGGAGCCCTCCTTGCCCGGCTTGCCGTTCGGGATGCGGATCTCGATCAGCTGGCGATCGGCAAACAGGCTCATCGCCTGTGACGCCCCGAGCAGGCCGGACCAGTCGAAATGGGCGCCGCTGACGCTGAACACCTTGCGCTCGCCGAAGCCTGCGGCGCGTGCCACGGCACGGATCGCGTCGCCCGCCTCCTGCGCCAGCAGCGGCTCGTCACCGTGAATCGTGTACAGCGGTTTGAGTTCGCGCGACAGCGCGGCACTCAGTTGCTCGGCACGCAGCTGCATGGCGCCGTCAACCCCGCGCGATCTTGACTTGCGCCAGGCGTCGCATCACCTGGGCCACGATGTCGGACTGCATGGCGCGGTACAGCTGTACCTCCTCGTATTCTTTGGCCAGCGCCACGCTTTCGCTGTAGCTCATGTCGCGCGTCAGCAGCAGCTCGGTGGCGGGAATCAATTCCGCGCCAGCGGGCGTGCTGAGGCGAAAGGCCAGGCGCACGCGCAGCTGCAACTCGCGCACCTGACCCGCCGCGGTGGAAGCCACCACGCCCTTCTCACGGGCGTCGGTCACCGCATGCAGCACGACCTGGGCGCGATCGGCCCCGGTCACCACTTCGGCGCTTTGCGACAGCGCGCGCTTCAACTCGTCGGCCAGCGGCGACCGCACGGCGAAGCCCTCGAGCGCGATGCGCGAGAACGGCAGCTCCGGCGTGCCGCGCAACTCGAATCCACAGGCCGCCAGCGCGACGTTGCCAACCACGACGAGCAAGCTGCGGCGCGCGTGCATGTCGATGCGTGGTCTAGGCCACCAGGTTGACCAGCCGACCCGGCACGATCACCACGTTCTTCGCGGGCCTGCCCTCGCCGAACTTGGCGAACTCGGGGCTGGCCAGCGCGACGCGCTCGATCGTCGCCCGGTCGGCTGCCGCCGCCACGCGGATGGCCCCTCGCGTCTTGCCGTTGACCTGGAGCACGAGTTCGATTTCGTCTTGCACCAACGCCGCCGCGTCGACTTGCGGCCAGGGAGCGTCGAGCAGCTCGCCCAGTCGCGCGGCGAATCCGAGCTCGAGCCACAGCACATGCGTGATGTGCGGGCAGGCAGGGTACAGCGCACGCAGCAGCACCGACAGGCCCTCGGTGAGCGCGGCGTCGTTGCCGCTGCCGGCGCCGGCATCAAAGTCTTCCAGCGCATTGAGCAGCTTCATCGCACCCGAGACCACGGTGTTGTACTGCATGCGCTCGTAGTCGTAGGTCACCTGGCGCAGCACGCTGTGCACCTCGCGGCGCAGCACGCGGGCGGCCGGCGTCAGCGTCGCCGGCAGCGCCGAGGCGCCGCGCACACGCGCGGCCTGGCGTGCGCCGAAGGCCCACAGCCGGCGCAAGAAGCGGTGCGCGCCTTCGACGCCGGCATCGTTCCACTCCACCGTCTGTTCGGGCGGCGAGGCGAACATCACGAACAGCCGGGCCGTGTCGGCACCGAAGCGCTCGATCACCGCCTGCGGGTCGACGCCGTTGTTCTTCGACTTCGACATCGTGGTCCAGCCCTCGCAGGCGACCGGTCGTCCGTCGGCCTTGGCCGTGGCCGAGACCACGTGCTGGTGCTCATCGCGCACGATGTCGAGGTCGGTCTCCCAGTAGTACTCGCGGCCGCCCTTCTCGCTGGTGCGCACGAAGGCTTCCTTCAGCACCATGCCCTGGGTGAGCAACCGGGTGAAAGGCTCGTCCACCGACACCAGCTTCAGATCGCGCATCACCTTGGTCCAGAAGCGTGCATACAGCAGGTGGAGGATCGCGTGCTCGATGCCGCCGATGTACTGGTCCATCGGCATCCAGTAGCGCGTGCCCTCGCCCACCATCGCGCCGTCGAGCTTTGGGTCGCAGTAGCGCATGTAGTACCAGGCGCTGTCGACGAAGGTGTCCAGCGTGTCGGTTTCGCGCCGCGACGGCTTGCCGCAGCTGGGGCACACGCACCTGAGGAAGTCCTCGCGCTTGTTCAGCGGGTTGCCGCTGCCGTCGGGGATGCAGTCCTCGGGCAGGATGACCGGCAGGTCGCTCTCGGGCACCGGCACCGCGCCGTGTTCGGGGCAGTGGATGATCGGGATCGGCGTGCCCCAATAACGCTGGCGGCTCACGCCCCAGTCGCGCAGGCGCCATGTGGTCTTCTTCTCGCCCAGGCCTTTGGCGGCCAGCGCGCCGGCCACCGCGGCCACGGCCGGTTGCATTGCCATGCCGTCGATGAAGCCCGAGTTGACGCAGCGGCCGCGCTGCTTGTCGGCGTACCAGTCGGCCCACTGCGCGATGCTGAAGGTCTCGCCATCCACCGCCACGACCTGCCGAATCGGCAGGCCGTACTTCTTGGCGAACGCAAAGTCGCGTTCGTCGTGCGCCGGCACACCCATCACCGCACCGTCGCCGTAGCTCATCAACACGTAGTTGCCGACCCACAGCGGCACGGCGCCGCCGGTGATCGGGTGCGCCACGGTCAGACCGGTGTCCAGGCCTTCCTTGTCCTTCAGCGCCAACTCGGCCTCGGTGGTGCCACCCTGCTTGCACTGTTCGATGAACGCGGCCACCTTCGGGTCGCGCAACGCCGCGTGCGCGGCCAGTGGGTGCTCGGGTGCCACAGCGCAGAAGGTGACGCCCATGATCGTGTCGGCACGTGTCGTGAAGACGTGCATCCGTCCGCCCTGGATCGGCCGGCCGTCGGTGCCGCGGATATCGTGCGTGAACGCGAATCGCACGCCCTCGCTCTTGCCGATCCAGTTCTCCTGCATCAGCTTCACGCGCTCGGGCCACCCGGGCAGGTGGTGCAGCACCTGATCGAGCAGTTCCTCGGCGTACTTCGTGATCTTCAGGTAGTAGCCAGGGATCTCGCGTTTTTCGATCACCGCGCCCGAGCGCCAGCCGCGGCCATCGATGACCTGTTCGTTGGCCAACACGGTCTGATCCACCGGGTCCCAGTTGACCACCTGGGTGCGGCGCTCGGCGATGCCGCCATCGAGCATCTTGAGGAACAGCCACTGGTTCCACTTGTAGTAGTCGGGCTTGCAGGTGGTGACCTCGCGGCTCCAGTCGATGGCCAGACCCATGGCCTGCATCTGGCCCTTCATCGTGGCGATGTTGTCGTAGGTCCACTTCGCCGGTGGCACCTTGTTCTTCATCGCCGCGTTTTCGGCCGGCAATCCGAAGGCATCCCAGCCCATCGGCATCAACACGTTCATGCCCTTCATGCGCAGATGGCGCGTCAGCATGTCGTTGATGGTGTAGTTGCGCACATGGCCCATGTGCAGCCGGCCGCTCGGGTACGGCAGCATCGAGCAGGCGTAGAACTTCTGCTTGTTCGAATCCTCGACGACACGGTAGGCGTCGCGCGCGGCCCAGTGCGCCTGGGCCGCGGTCTCGACTTCGCCGGGGATGTATTTGTCGATCATCCCGCGGATTGTAGGAGGAGCTATTTCTCCGCCGCCGCCGATCCGCCTGACTCGGTGACGAAGCCCACCCGTGTCAGGCCGCCGTCCTGCACCACGCCGATCAGCTCGGCCACGCGGCCGTAGGGCACAGTCTTGTCGGCGCGCAATTGCACCTCGGTGGCGGGGTTGCGCACGGCAGCCTCGCGCACGCGCAGTCGCAGCGTGTCGATCGACACCTGCTCGTCGCCCCAGAAGAAGCGGCCCTGCGGGTCGATCGCCATCGTGACGAACTGCTGCGCGTCGGTGGGTTTGGCGCCCTCGGCCTTGGGCAAGTCGAGCTTCAGGCTCGAGGTCATCAGCGGCGCGGTGATCATGAAGATCACCAGCAGCACCAGCATCACGTCGATCAGCGGCGTCATGTTGATGTCGCTCATCGGTCGCGACGACTCGGCGCGCTGCAGGCGGCCGAAGGCCATGTCAGCCCTTGTTGGATGGCACGGTGAGCGCCATCTCGCGCAGGTCGTGTGCGAAGCCCTCGAGCTCGGCCTCACAGGCGGCGACCCACTTGCCGTACAGGTTGTAGGCCAGCACGGCCGGGATGGCCACCGCCAGGCCGGCGGCCGTCATGATCAGCGCCTCGCCCACCGGGCCGGCCACCTTCTCGATCGTGATCGATCCGGCGGCCGAGATGCTCACCAGCGCGTGATAGATGCCCCAGACCGTGCCGAACAGACCGATGAACGGCGCCGTGCTGCCGATCGAGGCCAGCAGCACCTGGCCAAACTGCAGGTGCGCCAGGCCGCTGTGCAGCGCATCGCGCAGGCGGCGCGTCAGCTGCGAATCCAGGCGCCCGCTGGTTTCCAGCGTGCCGCTGCCCGGCTGCGCCATGGCCGCCTGCAGCAGTGGTGCGAGCACCTGTTCGCGGTCGAGCGCGCCCAGTCGCGTGCGGCCGCTGTCGAGCGACTCGGCGGCCCAGAATGCCGGCACCGCGCGTGCGATGTCGCGGCGCGCGCGCCGCAGGACCCAGGCCTTCCACAGGATCACGACCCAGCCGCTGATCGACATCGCCAGCAGCAGCAAGGCGACCGCGCGGCCCACCCCGTCGGTCTGCTGCCAGAACTGTTGGAGACCTTGCATCAGCTCAATCCCAGCACGTCGTGCATGTTGAAGAGGCCCTGGCGTCTTGTCGGCGAGAAACCGGGCCGCGCGCAGGCTGCCCTGGGCGTAAGTGGCCCGGCTGGCCGCGCGGTGCGTGATCTTCGATGCGTTCGCCGGTGCCGGCAAAGAGCACGGTATGGTCGCCGACGATGTCGCCTCCTCGCACGCTGGCGAAACCGATCGTCGACGGGTCACGCTCGCCGGTCACGCCTTCGCGGGCGTAGACGGCGCAGGTCGCCAAGTCCCGACCCAACGCGGCCGCCACCACCTCGCCCATCTGCAGCGCGGTGCCGCTCGGCGCATCGACCTTGTGGCGGTGGTGGGCCTCGATGATCTCGATGTCGTAACCCTGCTCGAGCGCGCGGGCGGCCACCTCGAGCAGCTTCAACACGACGTTGACGCCCGACACTCATATTCGGCGCCATCACGATGGCGATTGACTTGGCGACGGCGGCGACTTCGGCCTTCTGCGCCGGCGTGAAACCGGTCGTGCCGACGACGGCGGCCACGCCGAGCTCACGGCACGCCGCCAGATGCGCGAGCGTGCCTTCGGGCCGCGTGAAGTCAATCAGCACGCGGGCACCGGACAGGCCGGCGCGCAGGTCGCTGGTGACCGTCACGTTGCTGGGGGGCCCCGCAAGCGCTGCGGCGTCCTGCCCGATCGCGGGGCTGCCAGGAATATCCAGCGCGCCGGTCAACCGGCAGTCGCCGGCGTTCAGAACGGCCTCGATCAGCATGCGCCCCATGCGCCCCGAAGCGCCCGCGACCGCAATCGTCAGCTGGCGTGCGGCTCAAAGCGGCTCCAGCGGCGGGTAGGTGCGCGTCGGGCCCGGCGGCGGCGGCGCGGTCTCCGTCGCCGGCCTGGCGGGCGGCGGCAGCGCCTTGCGCTGCTCTTCGGTCAACTCCAGCGGCGCCACCTTGTCCGACGGCGTGTAGCGGCTGATGGTGGCAACGAATTCCCGCTCGGCGGGCAGGTCGTCCGGCGCCTCGATGCGTTGAAGCTTTTCACCGTCGAACAGCGCCACGATGCTGCGGCGCTGCGGCTGCGTGCCGGGCCGCTTGATCGTGAACACGTAGTCCCAGCGATTGGCGTGAAAGAGATCGGTGACCAGCGGCGAGCCCAGCAGGTCGCGAATCTGCACCCGGCTCATGCCGGGCTTGACGAGCGCGATCTGTTCCTTGGTGACGACATTGCCCTGCACGATGTCGATGCGATAGGGCGTGATCACGCCGAGCAGGTTGCTCTCGGATTGCAGCGAACTGCAGCCGCAGAAACCGGCAACGAGGACGCCGCAGGCCATGGCGCGGGCGCGGCGCGACGGCAGGAAATGGCCGGACATGGATCGTGGGCTCTGCAGCTGGGCTGCACGGGCCGGGCTGGCTATGATGCGGCGATTCTATCGGTCTGACCTTGGCGCCCAGCGGGGCGTACGCGCACATGACCCATGTCGAAGAACTCAAGAGCAGCGGGCTGAAGGCCACGCTGCCGCGCATCAAGATTCTGGAGATCTTCCAGAAGACGACGCTGCGCCACATGACGGCCGAAGACGTCTACAAGGCCCTGCTCGGCGAAGGCGCCGACATCGGCCTGGCGACCGTGTACCGTGTGCTGATGCAGTTCGAACAGGCCGGACTGCTGACGCGCAGCCACTTCGAATCCGGCAAGTCGGTGTTCGAGCTCAACGAAGGCCAGCATCATGATCATCTGGTGTGCCTGACCTGCGGCCGGGTCGAGGAGTTCTATCGACCCGCAGATCGAGCAGCGCCAGCATGCCATCGCGCAGGCGCGGGGCTTCGAGCTGCACGAACACGCGCTGTCGTTGTACGCCACCTGCACCAAGAAAGCCTGCCCGCACCGGGCCGCCAAGTAGCTCGCCCGTCCGTCAGCTGTTGCCGCGCTCCATGGCCTTCTGGTGCCGGGTGATGAATTCCTGGTAGGTGTCGATGCCACGCAGCTGCAGGATCGTGTTGCGCACCGCGGCCTCCACCAGCACCGCCAGGTTGCGACCCGCGTCCACCGCGATCACCACCTTGCGCACCGGAATCGCCAGGATCTCGTCGAACAGCGGCTCGTAGGGCAGACGCTCGAACTCGCGCTCCATGGTCTCCTTGCGCACCAGGTGCACGATGAGCTTGAGCCGCATCTTGCGGCGCACCGCGGTCTCGCCGAAGATGGCCTTGATGTCGAGCAGGCCTATGCCGCGCACTTCGAGCAGGTTGGCCAGCAGCTCGGGGCAGCGGCCCTCGAGCGAGGTTTGCGATACCTTGTAGAGGTCGACCGCGTCGTCGGCCACCAGGCCGTGGCCGCGCGAGATCAGCTCCAGGCCGAGTTCGCTCTTGCCGAGGCCCGACTCGCCGGTCAGCAGCACGCCCAGGCCCAGGATGTCCATGAATACGCCGTGTCGCGTCGTGCGCTCGGCGAAGTGCTGGGCCAGGTAGCTGCGCACCACGTCGATCACCTGGCCGGCGGATTCGCCGGTGACGAACAGCGGAATCTCGGCCCGGTCGCACATTGCCACCAGCCGTGGCGGCGGCGTGACCCCGTCGGCGGCGATGATCACCGGCGGCTCGAGCGTGACGATGCGCGAGATGCGCCGTTCCTGGTCCTCGGCCGACACCGACGACAGGTACGCCACCTCGCGCCGGCCGACGATCTGCACCCGGTAGGGGTGGATGTAGTTCAGGTAGCCCACCAGATCGGCCGCGGATTGGGCGTCGCGCACCGCCGCGTCGTCGAAGCGACGTTCCGGGTGGGCATGGCCCGCAATCCACTCCCAGTGCACCGCCTCGCGCTGGGCTTCGAACAGCGCTTCGGCGCTGACGGAGGTGGGCTTCATGGCTCGCGCCGCTGGATTGGCGTCTGCCGGCGGTGGCTCACGCCACCGACTTCAGCGCCTGCCAGTCCAGGATCAGCCGGTGCAGCGTGGCCGCGTCCGGCTCGCTCTTCAGGCGCTCGCGCAGTTCGCGGTCGGACAGCATCTCCGCGATTTCAGACAGGATTTCCAGATGGCGCTGGGTGGCGGCCTCGGGCACCAGCAGGAAGATCAGCAGCCCCACCGGTTCGTCATCCGGGGCGTCGAAGGCGATCGGCTCACTCAGGCGGAGCACGGCTGCCAGAGGATTCTTCAGCCCCTTGATGCGCCCATGCGGAATGGCCACGCCGTGGCCCAGGCCGGTGGAGCCCAGGCGTTCGCGCGCAAACAGGTTGTCCGTCACTGTCGCGCGGGCGATCGCATGCAGGTTCTCGAACAGCAGCCCGGCGTGCTCGAACGCGCGCTTCTTGCTGGTGGCCTCCACGTTCACCAGCACATTGCTGGCGGGCAGGATGGCAGCGAGACGATTCATGGTGTTTTCACCCCGACGCGGTTGGAGGCAACCGACCGCGGCGACGTGTCCCGTGACAGAACGATGAATTATAGAAACGCAATGCTGCACTGCACAGTGGACAAGACCCGTGTCTGCGGGGTGTTGCGAAGTTCCCGAAATAGAGAACCACCCCAATGGAAAACGGCCCCGCAGGGCCGTTGGATTCGGTCGGCGTCAGCGCGCCGTCAGGCCACGATCCGCTTGGCGGCGGGATGATGGTGGTCTTGCATCCGGTCCTTGTGGCGGCAGACTTGGCGGTCCAACTTGTCCATCAACTGGTCGATCGCGGCATACAGGTCTTCATGCGATTGTTCGACGAAGATGTCCCTGCCCTTGACATGCAAAGTGACTTCGGCCTTCTGTCGGCGCTCCTTCTCGCGCAGTTTTTCGACTGTCAGCAGCACGTTGACGTCGACGACCTGGTCGAAATGTCGCGTCACACGATCCAGTTTGGTGAGCACGTACTCGCGCAGGGCGGGCGTGACTTCGAGATGATGCCCGCTGATCGTCAAATTCATCAGAGCCTCCTTCCAACAGTGGGGGGAACCGGTCGCCGGGCGTTCTGGCCAACAAGACCACCGACAGCCAAGAACGCCCAAGTGGTCAAAGCCAGTGTGCGCCCGAAAATGGTCGCGTGACAACCCCGTGACGCCGTGTAGGATGCGCTGATTGCCCGCCGACGGTTTCTGCTGCCCGGCTGGGGCGATGTGATAATCCGGGTCTTTCCTTTTCGGAGCGAGAGCTTGGACCCCAGTCATTCGCGCTGACCGTCCACGTCGGTTCCCCGAAGGTCCCGCGGACCTGGGTGCTGGGGTGAGGCGGTCGCACCCAACCTGCCCCAGAACCCCACCAGGCGCCGCCCAGAGCTAGCGCCCGCGTGCCGGAGAGCCCGATGCTCAACGTCTTCACGCTCGTCAATGGGCGGCTGTTCCAAGAAGAGATCGAAAGCGCGGCCGGCCTGGCCGCCGTGCGGCCGATCTGGGTCGACCTGGAAGCTCCGACCACCCAGGAGAAGGGATGGATTGCCGAGCACTTCGGCCTGGCGATCCCGGAAGACATCGTCGACGACGACCTGGAGGAGTCGTCGCGCTTCTACGAGGAGGACAACGGCGAATTGCACATCCGCTCGGACTTCCTCATCGACGACGACGCCACTTCGCGCAATGTCCGCGTGGCTTTCGTGCTCAAGGACGGCGTGCTGTACTCGGTGCACGCCGAGGACTTGCCGGTGTTCCGACTGCTGCGCATGCGCGCGCGGCGCATCCCCGCCCTGATCGAGGATGCCAAGGACGTGCTGTTGAAGCTCTACGATGCCGACGCCGAGTACTCTGCCGACGCCTTGGAGGGCATCTACGACAGCCTGGAGTTCGTCGGCAACGGCGTGTTGAAGCAGGAAATCGATGACAAGGCCGCCGCCGCCGCGCTGGCGGCGATCGCCCGTCAGGAAGACCTGAACGGGCGCATCCGGCGCAACGTGATGGACACCCGGCGCGCACTCAGTTTCATGATGCGCAGTCGCATGCTCAACGCCGATCAATTCGAGGAGGCGCGCCAGATCCTGCGCGACATCGATTCGCTCGATTCGCACACCGCATTCCTGTTCGACAAGATCAACTTCCTGATGGATGCGATCGTCGGTTTCATCAACATCAACCAGAACAAGATCATCAAGATCTTCTCGGTGGCGTCGGTCGCCTTGCTGCCGCCGACTCTGATCGCCAGCATTTACGGCATGAATTTCCAATCCATGCCCGAGCTGCGTCAGCCCTGGGGATACCCGATGGCCCTGTTGTTGATGGTGGCCTCGGTGGCGGCACCGTTCGTCTACTTCCGCCGCAAGGGGTGGCTGCGCTAACTACTTTGCGGCGCAAAAATCGGTGCCGCTCTCGCCGAGCGCTGAGCCATAGGTGACGAGATCGCTGCACGGACGCACCCCGATTCTCGGGCTGCGCCGCCCCTTGGCTTTTTTTGGGTTCGAGCCGCTTGACAACCTGGTGATGCTAGGCTACCTTAACCATAATTGTGGGTAAGGAAGCATCAATTGCTGATTTGTCGTTGGCTGCGCTGACGATGATCCAGGGCTCGCTGTCGGAGGTCACGCGCCAGTGCGGCGACCCGAGGTGTGCCTGCGCGTGGGATCCCGAGCGCCGGCACGGACCGCACCTGTACCTGAAGTTCAGCGCCGACGGCAAGGCGCATTCCGTCTACGTTCCCCCTGATCAAGCGGCCGTGCTACGCGATTCGCATCAAGCCTGGCTGCGCTTCCAGCAGCTCGGCGGCGAGCTGGCTGGCGCCAATCGCGAGCGCTTCTTGCGCTCGCTCGACCGCGATAAGCAGCGGGCTAAGGCCCGCCGCGCCAAGGCTCGAGCCAAGACTTCCCGGTGATCGAACGAAGCCGCTGCCCCCTCCCATCGGGTGGCGGCCCGATCACCGAAGATGTCGCCGCGCTCTGGGAAGGCTGGATGCGGCAGGTCGACGAGCTGCTGGCCGACGAGCAGCTCGTCGAATTGGTCTACGAAGCGCTGGCGCGGCGCTGGACGCACAGCCGCACGCGCGGGCGCCGCGGCACCCCGGCCGACGTGGTGCTTCGGCTTCTCGTGCTCAAGCACGTGCGCAACTGGAGCTACGGCGCGCTCGAGCGCGAGGTGCGGGCCAACCTTGTCTACCGTGAGTTCACGCACGTGCGCGCCGGCAAGGTGCCCGATGCGAAGACGCTGGGCAGGATCGGCCTCGCGCTGGGCCCGACGGTGGTGGAACTGTTGCATCGGCGACTGATAGCCATCGCCGGCGAGTGCGGGATCGTGGAGGGCCGGCGCATGAGAGTCGACACGACAGTGGTTGAGACCAACATCCATTACCCGACCGACGCCTCGCTGCTGGGCGACGGTGTGCGCGTGCTGACGCGCACGATGAAGAAGATCACCAAGCTCGCCGGTGCGGCAGGCGCCGTGCTTCGTGACCGCTCGCGCAGCACCCAGCGCTGCCTGATCCAGATTGGGCGCGCCGCGCGCAGCCGCAGCGACCAAGGCAAACAGCGCCTGCAGCAGTGCTACCGCAGGCTATTGGCGATTACGGGCCGAGTGGTTGGACAAGCCAAGCGCTTCGCCCAGGAGGTGGCCCGCGGGTGCAAGCGCTCGGTCGATCTGCTGCAACAGATGGCGCTGGAAGGCCATCGCGCCTATATCGAGACCATGTTGCCGTTGGTTCAGCAGGTCATGCGCCAAACCCGCCAGCGCATCAACCACGGCAACACCCATTCGCCGGGCAAGATCGTCAGCTTGTTCGAGCCGCACGCGGAGATCATCCGCAAGGGCAAAGCCGGCAAGCCCACCGAGTTTGGCAAGATGGTCAAGATTCAGGAGGCCGAGCGGCAGATCGTCACCCACTACGAGGTATTTGACCGGCGTCCCGCCGACTCCGATCTGCTGGTCCCGGCGGTCGAGGAACACATCAGGCAGTTCGGCCACGCGCCAAGACTTGTGACGGCCGACGCGGGCTTCTTCTCGGCCGCTAACGAGGCGGCGACTCGGGAACTCGGCGTCAAGCGCATCTCGATGCCCAACCACAGCAGCAAGAGCCCGCAGCGCAGGCTGCTCGAGCGTAAGCGCTGGTTCCGCGAGGCCCAACGCTGGCGCACGGGCTGCGAGGGGCGCATCAGCCTGCTCAAACGCAGGCATGGACTCAACCGCTGTCGCTACAAGGGCGAGGACGGCATGAGGCGCTGGGTCGGGCTGGGGGTGATCGCCGACAACCTGATCAACATCGGGCTGGCCCTGAACGCCGTGGCAGCAGAATGACCACAACAGCGAGCCGAACGGACTGCCGATCAGTAGCCGGCGACGTATCCACCGGAAGCTGACCGTTCATGTCGAGGAGTTAGCGGCTCATCTTGTTCAGCTCATTTTGCGCCGCAAAGTAACTAGCGGGCGCGCAGCCGTCGGCGCAACCAGCGCATCAAGCCGCCCAGCACGGGCAGCTTTTCATACAGTTCCTCGGCCGGGTCCCAGTAGTCGCGGTGTCGCGCGACCCGCCCATCATCGGCGAACTCGATGTGCGATGCCCCGCGCACCCGCATCGCCGCGCCACCGCCGCGGCGGAACTCGAAATCCCAGATCAGCAGGCAGGCGCGTTCGTCGCAGACTGAATCGACCACCGCGAATCGCGGCGCCTGAAGCGTTGCAAACATGTGCTCGAAGACGCGGCGGATCGCGATCGCGCCCGCCACGTCGTTGAACGGATCCTTGAAACGCGCGTCGGGGCGGTACAGCCGCTCGATGTCATTCAGGCTGTCGACCGTCAAGCGCTCGTACCAGGCGACCAGTCGGGCCACGCGTGGATCCCGCGGCGTCGGCACTTGATTCAACTGCCCAGGACGCGGCCGACGACGCGCAGGTACAGGCCATACCACAGCGGCTGCAGGGCCTTCAGCACCCAGGTGAATCGCCGGGGAAAGTGAATTTCGAAGCTGCCGCGACGCCAACCCTGCACGATGGCCTGTGCTGCTTGTTCGGGGGTCAACAGGGCCGGCATCGGGAACGCATTGTGCGCGGTCAGTGGCGTCTGCACGAAGCCCGGGTTGATCAGCGATACCGCGACGCCGCGTGGCGCCAGGTCGAGGTACAGCGTTTCGGCCAGGTTGATCAGTGCCGCCTTGGTGGGGCCGTAGGCCAGCGCCTTCGGAAGGCCGCGGTATCCGGCCACGCTGGCGACGATGCTCAGGTGCGCCTGCGCCCCGGTATCGGCCTGGCGCAACAATGGCGGCAGCACGCTGGCCAGCCAGACCAGCGCTCCGCCGACGTTGATCTGCTGATGCCGAAGTGCTTCATCGAGGTCGAAATCCGCCGCGCCCATGGCGCTGTAGTGGCCCGCGCAGTACAGCGTCAGGTCGATCCGGCCATGACGGCGCAGCAGCATCTCGCAGGCCTGTTGCATGCTGTCGCGCGAGGTCACGTCGACGACGAGCGACTCGCTTCCGGCGTGGCCACGGACAAACTCATCGAGCGCTGGTTGGCTGCGCGCTGAGACGACCACCGTCGCCCCCAATGCGTGCAGCCGATGCGCCGTGGCGCGTCCGATGCCGCTGGATGCGCCGACCAGCCAGACCAGGCGGTCCTTCCAGTCGGTAATCTTGGGATTCAGCGCCATGCCGAGCCTTCAGCGCCGCCGAAAGGCCAGCGTCACTTCGCCCAGCCGGATACCGAACTTGCTGATCGTGGCCCGGTTCAGCAACACGGTGTCGTCGATCAGGAACATCCAGTCGTCGAACTGCACCTCCACCTCCTTGCCGTCGATCGGCAGGCGCAGCGTGTAGCGCCATTGCAGCGCGTTGCCTGCGGCTCGGCCTTCGGCTTCGCCGACCACGTCGTCGGCACGCCCGCGGTAGCGGCCGTCCGCGCCCTTGGTCAGCCGCCACACGCGATGCTGCGTTGCGCCGTCGCTGAACCGGAACTGCTCGTCCAACACCCCTTCGTCGCCGTTCCAGCGGCCCTGAAGGTCGACCGTGAAACGACGCGTGACGCGTCCGGAACGGTCGGTCACGATGCCGTGGGCCACCAGATCGCCATTGAGGTAACTCGCCAGGTCGAGCGCCGGCGTCTGCGATGCGTAGTCGGCGATCTGGGGCCCGGCGCAACCCGCCAGCAGGGCGGCACAAATCAGCGCCGTCGGGAGAATTGAATTAGGCAGTTGCATGGTGTTCATTCCGGCAATGAGCGACGCCAACGCAGCCACAGTCCGGCGGCAGCCAGCAGTTTCAGCAGGCAGGGCAAGGCACAGTAGGCCCAGGTCAAGGCCTGCAACGCCTGCGCGTCTCGCGCACCGGGCTGGTAGCCCAGCTGGGCCAGCGCGGGCAAGGCCAAGCCGGCCGCCAGCGCGAGGTTCAGTTTGGTGGCGGCGGTCCACCACCCCAAGTAGCGGCCCTCCTGCGATTGGCCGTGGCCTGCACGTTGGATCACCCCGGTGAGCATCGCGTTCGGTGCCGCCAGGTCCGCCCCAAGGGCCAACCCGCTGCCCACGCACACGCACGCGAACAGCGCCGCGTCGCCCGGCCCCAACCAGGCGGCCCAGCCAAAGCTGGCCATGGCCAGTGCCATGCCCGCCAGCCAGCATGCAGACAGGCCGAAGCGTGCGATCAGACGCAACCAAAGCGGAAAGGATACGGCTGCCGATGCGAAGTACAAACCCAGAAACACCGCCTCCAGATGACCGGCCTGAAGCCGGTCGCGGATGAAGAACAGCACCAGCGTTGCCGGAATCGCACTCGCGATGCCATTGGTCATGTACAGCATCAACAACACTCGGAAATCCCTGCTCCGCCAGGGCAGCCGCCAATCGCCCGGCGCATCGTCGACGGCCGCGCCGGCGCGGTAGGGCGCTTGCGACAGACTGAGCAAGCCGACTGCCAGAAGGCCCAGCAAGGCGACGGCCGTGGCCGCGAGCCCCAGCAGCGATGGCAGCAGGCTGGCCATCAGCACGCCGGCCAGCGCAAATCCCTCGCGCCAGCTGACCACCTGCGCCCGGTAGCTTGCATCGCCTCCCAGCCGCGCGCCCCACGCCTGGTGCAGCACGCTCAGCGTGCTGTAGCCGAGGTAGGTGACGACCAGCGTCGCCGCACACCACAGCAGCAGCCCCGCGGCCGACAGAGATGGCGGGAAGAACAGTGCGATGAAGCCAGCGCCCAGCACCAGGGCTGCCGTCGTCGCCAGCCTCAGGCCGGCCGCTCGCGAGCGCGCCAGACATGTGTCCACCCACCGACCGAGCCACGGATCGACCAGCGCATCGAGCAGGCGGGCAGCCAGCAGGATCGCACCCAGCGACGCCAGCGACATACCGAACTGCGACGCGTAGTGGCCGGGCAGCACCACGTACAGCGGCAGCGCGACGAATGCCAGGGCGGCGCCGAGCAGGCCGTAACGCCCGCCGGCGCCCCAGTGGAGCGTTTGGCCATGGTGCGGCATCGACACGCCGGCGGTACCCGCTGCAGCGCTCATCGCCGCGGCTCGGCGGGCAGGCCCAGCAACTGGTCACGCAGGCGCGGCTCCGATGTGTTCGGTGAGAGCCAGATGCCGAAGAACAGGCGTCCGAACTCGATGTCCTTCACCTCGCCGCGGGCGGCGCCGTTGAAGAAGAACTCGGTGTGGTTCCCGCTGCGCTGCAGGCCGGTCAGGCGGTCGCCCGGAGCGACGTCTGGGAACAGCCGTTTCAGCGCCTCGAGCCATTGCCGCCCCTGCTCGGCGGAGAACGCGCCGATGCGTCGCATCTCGTCGATCGAGCGTTCGGCGATCTTCTCCCCCTTCAGGGCACGCGCGTACTCGAGTTCCAGCCCGAAAGGTCGTTGAAGGACATCCTGCGAGTCCTGCGCCGCGCTCCACAGGCGGATGTCGTAGATCGTCAGGCCAAGGAACCGCAGGCGGCCCTGACCCACCAGGCGGGCGTCGGGCAGGATCCGGGCAATCTCCTGCGGCGGTTGTGACGGCGAGGCGACCGCGCCGATCGGCAGCAGCCCGAGCATCCACGCGCGCCGGCTCACCGGCAGGGACATTGGTGCCATGGCCTTCAGCGATGGCGCAGCGTGAACTGCACCACGTCGGTCTGGCCAGTGGCGAATGCCGCCTCGCAGTAGGCGAGGTAGAAATCCCAGATCTTCAGGAAACGGCGGTCGAAACCCTGCTGCAGCACCGCCACCTCGTGTCGCAGGAAGTGGTGGCGCCAGCGGCGCAACGTCTCGCCGTAGTCGGCGCCGAACGCCATTTCGTCGACGACGACCAGGCCGGCGCGCTCGGCATGCGCCCGGAACTGGGCACGGCTGGGCAGCAGACCGCCGGGAAACACGTACTGCTGGATGAAGTCGGTGCCCGAGAGGTAGCGCTCGAACAGGTCGTCGCGAATGGTGATCGATTGAATGCAGGCACGGCCATCGCGCGCCAGCTTGTCGCGCAGCAGGCCAAAGAATGATGGCCAGTACGCGTGGCCAACGGCCTCGAACATCTCGATCGACACGATCGCATCGAAGGGTCCGTCCTGAATGTCGCGATAGTCCTGCAGGCGCAGGTCGACACCCGCGTCTTGCGCGGAACGCGCGATCCGGTCGCGGGCGAAGCTGAGCTGCTCGTTCGACAAGGTCACCCCGGTCACCTGGGCTCCGAAGTCCCTGGCGGCGAACTCGGCGAGCGCGCCCCAGCCGCACCCGACCTCGAGCACCTTCGTGCCGGGCCGCACATCGCATTGCGTCAACGCGCGTCGCATCTTCGCCTGCTGCGCCGCCTCGGTGCTTTGACTGGTGTCGCCGTCGAACCAAGCACTGGAGTAGCTCATCGACTCGTCCAGCCACAGCCGGTAGAAGGCGTTGCCGAGGTCGTAGTGGGCGTGTATGTTGCGGCGGCTGCCGGCGCGGGTATTCCGGTTCAACAGGTGACGCAGCCGGAAGAGCCAGGCGCCCCAGGACTTGCCGTAGATCAGCCAGTCCAGGTGCTCGCGGTTGATCATCGCCACGCGCAGCAGTGTCACCAGGTCCGGTGTGGTCCACTCGCCGGCGATGAAACTCTCGGCGAAGCCGATGTCGCCGCTGCGCAGCACGGCCTGGAGCGGCCGCCAACTGGTCAGGCAAATCGTGGCATGCGGCATCGCGGGACCGCCCCCGCCGAAACGGATCCATTCGCCGTCGGGCGTTTGGATATCGAGACGGCCGTGCTGCAGGTGTTGCAGCACGGCCAGCACCGTTCGGGCGGCCCAAGGTGCGGAGCGTGGTGCAGGCGACGACGTTGCAAGGCGGGTGAGATCCATGCTGGTGGGGTCCGCGTGAGGGTTCATCGTGTGATCGCGGCCTCGGGCGCCGCGGGTTTGGAATGCCACGGCACGCCCTTGAGCCACAACTGCAGGGCCTGCCAGTGAATGCGCAGCATCACGGCCACGACGGCCAGTGGCATGCGCCACATGACGGCTCGCAAACGGCCCGGCGTCAGCGGCGCCGATGCGCCCGAGACACTGGTGGCCAGCAGCGGCCCTTGCGGGTCGTCGTGATCGATGCGCACCACCACGCGACCGCATTCGTCGGCGTTGAGGTCCGTGCGCATGAAGCGAAACCGGTATGCGCCGTCGACCTCGCAGAATGGCGACACGTGGAACACCTTGCGCGCACGCTGCTCCTGGCCCCAGGCCAGTCGGGGCCCGGCCAGCACGTAGAAGTGGCGCTCGCCGAAGGTGTTGTTGACTTCTGCGACGATGGCGCGCAACGACCCGTCTTGTCGATGGCAGTACCAGAAGCTCACCGGCTTGAAGGCGTGACCCAGCACGCGCGGCATCGTCTGCAGCCAGATCTCGCCGTCGGCGTCGTCGATGCCCTCGCGGGCGAGCATGGCCTCGATCCAGTCCAGGCAGTCGGTACCGCCATCGCCATGGTCGGCGTCGTGGAATGCCACCAGCGCGCGTCGATTGCGATGGAGCAAGGCCATCGGCTCGCGGCGCAATCGGCGAAGCGGCAGCATGAGGAACCAACCGGGATAGCGCAGTCGGTGGGTGACAGGACGATGGCGGGTGTGCCAGACCTGGCCGACCACCAGCCGTGGCGTGACGGTGCTCACGCTCATGCCGCCACCCGCTCGACGCCGGTGCGCTCGGACGCTGTGAGTGCCGCACGCAACCGCCGGCCGACCGCCAGGCCCGCCTGCAATCCGTCTTCGTGAAAGCCGTGTCCTGCCCACGCGCCACAGAACCAGACCCCCGATCGACCTTGAATCGTGGCGAGCCGGCGCTGCGCATCGATGGCCGCCGCGTCGAACAGCGGGTGCTCGAACTCGTGCACGTCGAGGATCCGGTCATCGCGCGGTGGTCGCAAGGGGTTCAGCGACACGATGACTGGAGTCGACCACGGGAGCGGTTGCAGGCGGTTGATCAGGTAGTGCAGGCAGACGCTGAGCTCGGACTCGATTGCCCCGGCCTCGAAGTTCCAGGCCGCCCAGGCTTTGCGACGGCGCGGCAGCAGCGAGGCGTCGGTGTGCAACAGCGCCAGGTTGCGCTGGGTTCGGATCGCACCAAGGATCGCTCGCTCGGCGGCGGTGGCGTCGACCAAGAGGGCCAGGGTCTGCGGACAGTGGCAGGCAATGACGACTTCGTCGAAGCGTTCACTGCCTCGATCGCAGCGCACCCAGACGCCCGCCTCGCCGCGCCCGGGCGGCACCCGGCGCACTTCTCGCACTGGCGTGCGCAGGCGCACGTCGTGCAGCTTGGCGACGATGCGCTGCACATAGCGCCGAGAGCCGCCGACGACCGTGCGCCACTGCGGTCGATCGCTGATCTGCAGCAGGCCGTGGTTGTGGCAGAAGTGCAGCAGGCTGGCGATGGGAAATTCCAGCATCTGCTCGGTCGGACACGACCAGATGCTGGCCACCATCGGCAGCAGGTAGTCGTCGCGGAATGCCACGCCGAGGGAGTGACGACGCAGAAAGCCTCGCAGCGACAGGGCCGGATCGATGGGTTCACGGGCTTCGACCCACCGGCTCGCGAGTTGATTGAAGCGCAGCACGTCGCGCAACATGCCCCAAAAGCGCGGGCGCAGCAGGTTGGTCCGCTGCGCGAACACGGTATCGAGGTTGCTGCCGCACCATTCGAATCCTGTGCCAGGCCGTTGAACCGACAAGGACATGTCCGAGGCTGCGGTCTCGACCCCCAATTCGTCGAACAGCGCGGTCAGGCCAGGATAGGTACGATGATTGAAGACCAGAAACCCGGTGTCCACGAAGCCGGTGTGGCCTTCGAGTGATACATCGAGCGTGCGGGCATGGCCGCCAAAGTGGTCCGCGGCCTCGAACACCGTGACCTGGGCGACGGGGCTGATTTCACGGGCGGCGACGAGGCCTGAGATGCCCGAGCCGATGACGGCGACACGACGCATGACGGGTCGTGTCTAGTGGCAGCGTGCGACCGATCGGTCGCACGCTGCTGCCAAGAAAGTTGCCGTGCAGCGCCCCCGCGCGAAGGAGGGAGGGAGGGAGGAGGAGAAGAGCCGCCCGGGGATTTCTGTCGCACGAAGCGCCAGGCTGCACAGCAATAAAGACCTTAAAGATGTCGGGGCCCCGTCCTCGAATCGTCCCGTCACCTTTGATCGCGACCCCGGTCCAGCCGGGTGCGCATCACGGTGCTGTGACCGACTCAAGGCAAATGAGTTCCGTTGAGGAGCTGCTGTCGTTGGCATGATCTGAGAACCGGTGTAGACTGACCAGTCACAATATTAACTGATCAGTCTATCTTGTCCAGCATTTTTTCGCTTGCCGGGCAGGCCGAGATGGCGGAAGGCCGCGCCGCCTAGAATCGCTCCCTTCGAACGAGGATCTGTCGATGCTCTATCCCGACCTGTTCAAACAACTCGAGGCCGTGCGCTGGAACATGGACAGCGACATCGCCTGGGACCGTTTCGACGCGACGCTGCTGAGCGACGAGCAGGCCAGAACGATCAAGATGAACGCCATCACCGAGTGGGCCGCGTTGCCCGCGACGGAGATGTTTCTGCGTGATAACCGCGACGACAGTGACTTCTCGGCCTTCATGAGCGTGTGGTTCTTCGAAGAACAGAAACACTCGCTCGTGCTGATGGAATATCTGCGCCGGTTTCGCCCAGATCTCGTGCCGACCGAGCAGGAGTTGCACGAAGTGCGATTCGAGTTCGACCCCGCGCCGGCGCTCGAGACATTGATGCTGCACTTCTGCGGCGAAGTGCGCCTGAATCACTGGTATCGGCGTGCCGCGGAATGGCATACGGAGCCGGTCATCAAACAGATCTACGACACCCTGGCCAAGGACGAGGCACGCCATGGTGGCGCGTACCTGCGCTACATGAAGCGCGCGCTGAGCCGGTTTGGCGACGAGGCGCGCGCGGCGTTCAGCAAGGTCGGCGTCCTGATGGCCAGCGCCCGGCGCACTGCGCAAGCGCTGCATCCGACGAACCTGCACGTCAACACGCGCTTGTTCCCGCGCGACACGGTGCAAAGCCGCCTGCCCGATCCGGCCTGGCTGGAACGCTGGCTGGACTCGCAGATTCAGTTCGACAGTGTCTGGGAAGGCAAGGTCGTCGAGCGGATCCTGCACAACCTGGGCCTGCTGCTCGAACGCAGCTTCGCCAGCGTGCAGGAACTCAACCGCTATCGCAAGGAAGTGGCCGCCACACTGGCCGGCACGCCGACGGCTCGACCGGCTTAGCCGGCGCTTGCGTCAGGCCTTTGCGCGGGCCGCCGCCATCCGGGCCTGATCGAGCTTGCGATCGGTGCTGACGCGCTGGGCACTCGGCCGTTCGTTGATGCGCGCCACATAACCCCTGCAGTCAATGCCGGCGGCAACCAGCAGATCCTCGCCGTAGATCGCCTTGGTTGCCATGCCCACCAACGGCAGGCTGACATAGGCGGAGCAATCGGCCATCGTGAAGGTGTCGCCTGCCACGAACGGCGAAAACCGCGCCAGCCTCGTGAAACCGCCGATGTTCCTGGTCAGCAACTTGCGCACCCTGGCCTGCTGCGATTCGCTGACCGAGCCGCCGAAGAACGCCTGGGGATACAACTCGCGCGCCACCAGTTCGAGATGCAGGTCGATGAAGATCGCCAGTTCCTTGACCTTGGCCGCAGCCCATGCGTCAGCCGGCAGCAGCGGCGGCTGCGGATAGGCGGCCTCGAGGTAGTCGAGGATCGCCTGGCTCTCGCACAGCGCGCCCTGCTCGGTGGTGAGGTACGGGATCTTGCCCAACGGCGAGCAGGCCAGTACCGCCTCGCTCGGGCTGCCGGTCATGACAAGCTCCTCCCTGAAGGGCACGCCTTTTTCCAGCAGCGCCATCTTGACCTTGTTGAAGTAGTTCGAGACCGAAAAGCCGTGCAAGGTGATCATGGATGCTCCTGGTTTGCGCCCAGTCTAGGATCGGCGGGCCGGCGGTTGCTGACGCGCCGGTGACACGGCGCGGCTGTGTTTGACCCGATTGACCAGGGCGATGCCGCCGGCCACCGTGACGAGCGCGATCAACAGGCGCGGTGTCATCGGCTCGTGCAGCAGCAATACGCCGGCAAGCAGGCCGCACACCGGCGTCAGCAGCGTGAAGGACGACAGCTGAGTGGCCGGGTAGTGGCGGATGAGCCAGAACCAAAGCAGGTAGCTTGCGAAGCACACCACCACGGTCTGAAACGCCATCGCCGCCAGCGGCACCAGACTCAAGGCGGCCGGTCGGACCTCGCCGATTGCTGGCGCGGCAGCGGCCATCAGCACCCCAGAGATCGCCAGTTGGTACAGCAGCGTCTTCTCGGCAGCCGCCTGCGACAGGCGCGTGGCCCGGATCACCAGCGTGGTGGCGCCCCAAAACACCGCGCCAGCCACGCCGAGCGCATCGCCGATCCATTGGCGCGGGCCAGCGGCGGGTTGCTGGAAGCCCTCGGCGAACGCCCAGGCCACGCCGGCGAACGCCGCCGTCAGGCCGAGCAGCTGCCAGCCGTCCAGGCGTTCGTTGCGCGCGATCAGCGGCATACCCAGCGCGACGACGAACGGCGCCAGGTAGACGAAGACCACCATGCGCGAGGCCGTCGTGAACTGCAACCCCACGAAGATGCAGCCGAACTCGATCGCGAACAGCAGCCCCGCCAGGACACCGGCCGCGAGCGTGCCGTCGCGATTGAACAACGCGATGCCGCGGCCGCACGACCACAACGCCACCAGGATCGTCGCCCCGAGCGAGCGCACGGCGACCTGGGTGAATGGCGGGATCTCCGCCAGCGCCGCCTTGCTCGACACCTGGCCGAGGCCCCAGATCGCGCAGCACACGATCAGCCAGGTCACCGCGGTGCCATCCAGGTTGGGCTTACGTTGCGACATGGCGCGCATCCTAGCGGCGGGCGGCAGGCGCGAGACGCGCACGCACGAGCGCACACACCAGGCCCGCGCCGGCGCCTGCGACGTGGGCTGCCGGTGCTACCGCGAAGTCCCACTCCGGCGTATGACGCAGCGCGCCTTGCCACGGCTCCTCGAGCACAAGCTTGACCGCCACACCGGCCAGCAGCGCCAGGCCGATGAAGCGCCGCGGCCGCGGCGCACGCAACGCCAGACGGACGGCGACGATCACGACGCCCGCGTGCAGCACGCCCGACAGCCCGCCATACGCGCCAAGCGACGGCTGCGTCGAGCAAGGCCAGGTGTGTCAACGGCCAGGCGAGAGCCACGCCAGCGGCATCGGCCCGATCCGCGCCGCCGTAGTCGCCCGAGTGCGGCCGATCAACGCCAGGCCAGCGAGATTGGCCGCCAAGTGCAGGCCGCTCAGGTGCACCCAGGCCGCGGTCCACCAACGCCAGGGCTGCGTCAGCGCCAGGTTCGGGTCGCCAGTTCCACAGCCGCCGGCTCGACCAACCAGCCGAGCACCGCGCCGACGGCGAGCAATGCGCACAGCGCCCACCAGGCACGCGGATCCGCGCGCTGGGTCCGGGCGCGAGCGCTTCGCTCGAGCGCAGGCGTGCCACCGGTCCTATCCGAACACGGCACGCCACAACGCGACGATGGCGTCGCGTTCGGCGGCCATCGTGACCGGCTCGAACTGCGTCGGCTGCTCATCCAGTCGCGCACGGTGCTGCGCGCGGCGAAGCTCGCGATAGGCGCTTGCCGCGCGATCTCCCAGTGGCATCGGGCAGCAGACCTTGCGCCTGTGCGCGCTGCAGCAAGGCGATGTTGCCCACGTTGTCGATCAACGAGGGAAACCGATGCGCGTGCGCCAGCACCAGGTACTGCACCACGAACTCCGCGTCCATCATGCCGCCCCGGCTGTGCTTGACATCGAAGCGGTCGGCGGGCACCGGATGGGCCGTGCGCACCCGCTCGCGCATGCTGGCCACCTCGCCGGCCAGTGCCCGCAGCTCGCGCGGTGCAGCGAGTACGCGCGCCCGCGCGGCATCGAAGCGCGCGGCCAGCGCCGGTGTGCCCGGCGCAGAACCGGGCGCGCGTCAGCGCCTGGTGTTCCCAGGTCCAGGCGGTGTTGCTGCCGCGACCGTCCTGGTAGCGCTCGAACGCGTCGATCGAGGTCACCAGCAGGCCGGAGTTGCCGTTCGGCCGCAGCGCGGTGTCGATCTCGAACAGCGCGCCGGCCGGCGTGCGCAGGGTCAGCCAGGTGATCAGCTTGCGCACGAACGCGCCGTAGACCTCCTGCGCACGATCGAGGTCCGGCTCGTCGCTGTCGTCGTAGAGAAACACGACGTCGAGGTCGCTGCCGTAGCCGAGCTCCTTGCCGCCGAGCTTGCCGTAGGCGATGACGGCGAAGCGGGGCGCCTCGCGATGCCGCGTCTTCAGGCGCGACCAGGCCCAGCGCAGCGTGCACTCGAGCACCGCATCGGCCAGCGCCGAGAGATCGTCGGCCACCTGCTCGACGGTGATCAGCCCTTCGACGTCGCGCACCAGGGTGCGAAACACCTCGGCATGGTGCGCATGGCGAAGCGTGTCGAGCAGCGCCTCCTCGTCGGCCTGGCCGCTGCGCTCCCAGGCCGCGTGGCGCTCCTCGAGGTCGCTGATGAACGCCGTGCGATCGAAGCGTTCGTGCAGCAGTCGCGGATCGGCCAGTTCGTCGATCACCCCAGGGTGTCGCATCAGGTACTGCATCGGCCAACGGGCCAGCCCGAGCAGCCGCAGCAGGCGCTGCATCACCTCAGGCCGCTCGGCCAGCAGCGCCACGTAGCTCTCGCGGCGCAGCAGCGGTTCGAGCCAGTCGATGAAGCGCAGCGCCGCCTGCAGGGTGCATTGCCCGGCGGCCACACCGCTGGCCGCGCGCTGCACCAGTCGGCCCAGGCGCAGCTTGCTCTCGTCGCGCAGGCTCTGCACGCGCGGCTTTTCGGCCCAGCGGCGCACGCGCTCGGCAATTTCTGCGGGCAGCGTCTCCAGCAAGGCCTCGGCGTCCAGCGGCAGCGCTGCCGGCCCGCAGCCCTTGCATTCACCCGGTTTGCGGGCGGCGGCGGTCGGTGTCTGGCCGTCGTGCAGCAGGGCGTCGAACTCGTTGGCGACGAACTCCCGCACCTCGCTCAGCCGATTCAGCAGTTCGCCCGGGTGCTGACCGTCGAGGCCGAGCGAACGCGAAATCCAGTCGAGGTCGGCGTCGGCGGTGGGCAGCACGTGCGTTTGCTGGTCGTCGAGGTACTGGATGCGGTGCTCGATGCGGCGCAGGAACGCGTAGGCCAAGTCCAGCCGGCTGGCGGTGTCGGGCTTCATCAGACCGCGGGCCACCAGCCGCTGCAGGCCGCGCTGCGTCGAGCGGGTCCGGATCTCGGGGTACTGGCCGCCGCGCACCACCAGCAGCAACTGGACGATGAACTCGATCTCGCGGATGCCGCCGCGCGACAGCTTGACATCGTTGCTGCGTTCGGGGCGCCCCGCGGCGCGGCGCTGCGCCTCCTCGCGAATTCGGCGGTGCAACTGGCGCAGGCCTTCGAAGACGCCGTAGTCCAGGTAGCGCCGGTAGACGAACGACGCGACCAGCGAGCGCAGCGCGTTGGCACGGCCGCTGGCCACCGCCGCGCGCGGCGCGACGACGCGGCTCTTCAGCCAGGCAAAGCGCTCCCACTCGCGCCCTTGCATTTGAAAGTACTCCTCCAGCATCGGCAGGCTGACCACCGGCGGTCCGGAATTGCCGTTGGGCCTGCAGCGCGAGGTCGACGCGGAACACGAAACCGTCGTCGGTGACATCGCCGATCAGCGCATGCAGCCGCTTGGCCACCCGACCGAAGTATTCCTGCGTGCTGACCGGGGCTGTCCCGCGCGTCTGGCCGTCTTCCTCGTACAGATAGATCAGGTCGATGTCCGACGAGACGTTCAGCTCGCGCGCGCCCAGCTTGCCCATGCCGACGATCCAGAAGTCGATGCGCCGGCCGGCCGCATCGAACGGCTCGCCGCTGCGCGCGTCTTCTTCCTGCAACGCGGCCGCCAGCGCGCGCTCGAGTGACACCTCGGCGAGCGTGGTCATCGTCGAGGTCACGATCGGCAACTCGGCCCCTTGCTCAACGTCGAGCACGGCCAGACGCTCGATCACCGCATGGCGCGCCACGCGCAATGCCGACGCCAGGCTGCGCCCGGCGGCGATCAGGCAGTCGATGAGGCGGTCGATCGACTGCGCGTCCGGCACGCCATCGGCCAGCAGTGCGCATTCGGCGCCGAAACGTCTGCGCACACGTTGCACGAAACGGCTGTAGTCTGCCGCCGCTGCAGAGTCGTTGACAAGTGCGGGGCCGCTGGCCACGGCAAGGCGATCAGAACCCACGTGGTACTCAGGGGGTCTGTGCTAGATTGATCCGGCCATGGGGGTGGCTGCCGTGCCTCCAATGTGCCTGCGTGGCCGGATCGGCCAGTCGCGCATGGTGCGGGTTTCTCCTCATCCGATGTCCCCCAACTCCGCTGTCGTTGCCTCGCGCCGTCCTGTCTTGCGCGCGTCGACCCGGGCCTTGAGGTTCCTGGTCGGCGGCTTGGCGGCCGTGTGGAGCCTACTGCTATTGGCGTGGCTGACTCTGCACTGGGGGATTCTGCCCCACATCGACGACTGGCGGCCGCGCATCGAAGACGCCGCCAGTCGCGCGTTGGGCGTGCCGGTTCGAATCGGCAGCATCCAGGTGCGCTCCGGTGGGTGGATTCCGGCCGCCGAATTGCATGAGGTGGTACTGCACGATCAAGAGGGCCGCGAGGCGCTTCGCCTGCCGCGCGTGTCGGCGGCCCTGTCGGTGCCTGCGCTGCTGACGTTCGAGTTGCGTTTCGAGCAACTGCTGATCGAAGGTCGCACGGCTCGAAATCCGCCGCGATGTGCGCGGTCGCATCCATGTTGCCGGCCTCGAGGTCGGGCAAGCCGGCGCCGGCAACGACCACGCGGCCGCCGACTGGTTCTTCCGGCAGCATGAGTTCGTCATCCGTGGCGGCTCGTTGTCATGGATCGACGAGCTGCGCCGCTCGCCGGCGCTGGAATTGACCGACGCCCTGGTCGTCGTGCGCAATGGGCTGTTGCATCACGATCTGCGCGTCGACGCGACACCTCAGCCCGCCTGGGGTGAGCGGTTCTCGCTGCGGGCGCGGCTGAACCAGCCGCTGATGGCGCGCGCGGGCGAGTGGCGACTGTGGCGCGGCACGGTGCATGCCGATCTGCCGCACGTGGATGTCGCGCTGTTGCGGCGGTACGTCGACCTGCCCTTCGAATTGCGCGAAGGCCGCGGCGCGCTGCGCGCCTGGCTCGAGGTGGCCGACGGTCGGGCGGACGGCGCCACCGTCGACCTGGCCTTGCGCAACGTGGCGTTGCGCCTGTCGGCCCAGGTGGCGCCGATGGAGTTCGAGTCCCTGCGCGCTCGCCTAGATGGCGAGCAGGGGGACCGGCGCGCCCGCGTCGCCGCCCGGCGCTTGACGTTCACCACCGCCGACGGCGTGTTGTGGCCCGAGAGCGAGATCGAGGCGAGTTGGCGCCTCGCTCCCGCCGGATCGGCGCCGGGCGACGCCGCGCCCGAGATCGTGGCCGGCGAATTCAGCGCCGACCGGCTCGATGTCGCCCTGTTGGCATCGCTGGCGTCCCGCGTGCCGCTGAGCGAAGGCGTGCGCAAGATGCTGATCGAGCTCGCACCGCGCGGCACCGTGCACGGTCTGGTGGCCCGCTGGGATGGGCCGATCGATGCGCCGCGCCAGTACCAGGTTCGAGCCCGCATGAAGGGGTTGTCGATCGCGGCGGCGCCCGCCGTCGACGGCGTGGGTCGCCCTGGCTGGCTCAACGCCGACATCGACCTGCAGGCCAGCGAACTGGGCGGCGACGCCCGCCTGTCGCTCGCCGATGGTGCACTCGAGTTCCCCGGCGTGTTCGACCGCCCGGTGGTGCCGCTGCGTCGCTTCGATGCCCAGTTGGTCTGGCGCATCGGCGCGGCTCGCCCCAATGGGCGGTCGATCGAGCTGCAGGTCAAGGAGGCCCGGTTCGACAACGACGACGCGTCGGGCGAATTGGCGCTGCGGTGGCGCACTGGCGATGGTGCCGGGTTCGGCCGCGCCGGGCGATTCCCGGGCCTGCTCGACCTGCAGGGCAAGCTCACCGGCGGCCAGGCGACCAGCGTCGCGCGCTATCTGCCCCGCGGCCTGCCGAAGCCCGGTGCGCGACTACGTGCAGCACGCGGTGCAGGCGGGCAAGGTGCCGAGCGCAACTTTCAAGGTCAAGGGCGACCTGTGGGACTTTCCGTACTTCGGCGCCAAGAATCCGCAAGACGGCGAATTTCGCATCGTCGGCCAGTTTGCCGACCTGACGCTGGCCTATGTGCCCAGCCACCCGGGCGACGGCGCCGGCGAACCGGCATGGAATTCGCCGTGGCCGGCCATCACCCGGGCCGACGGCGAGCTGGTCGTCGAGCGCAGCAGCATGTCGATTCGCAATGCGCAGGGCCGCATCTTCGGCGTCGAGTTGCGCGGCGTGCAAGGCGGGGTGCACGATTTCGCCCATCAGCCGACGCTCGAGCTGGACGGCCAGGCCCGCGGCCCGCTGGCCGACATGCTGCGCTACGTCAACGCCACGCCGGTGGGCGAGTGGATCGGCGGCGCGCTGGCGCAGGCCACGGCGCAAGGAGCAGCCGACCTGCGGCTGGCGCTCAGCCTGCCGCTGGCGCAGCTGGCGCAGTCCACCGCGAAGGGCAGCGTGCAGCTCGGCGGCAACGACATCCGCCTGCGTCCCGACACGCCGCTGCTGGCGGCGGCGCGCGGGCGGGTCGACTTCTCGCAGCGCGGCTTGCAGATCGTCGGCGGGTCGGTGCGTGCGCTGGGTGGCGAGGCCACCGTCGACGGCGGCACGCAGCCCGACGGCGACTTGCGATTCAACCTGCAGGGCACCGCCACGGCCGAAGGGCTGCGTCGAACGGCCGAGCTCGGCCTGCCGGCGCGTCTCGGACAGGTGCTGCAGGGCCAGGCGCCGTACCGCTTGCAGCTCGGCTTCGTCAAGGGGCTGACGGAATTGAACCTGACAAGTCCGATGACCGGCATCGCGATCAATCTGCCACCGCCGCTGAACAAACCTGCCGAGGAAAGCCTGCCGTTGAGGGTGCAGTCGGTGCTGCAGGCCGATTCGCTCGCCGGCGGATCCACGCCGCGCGACCAGCTGCGAATCGATCTCGGCCCGCTCCTGCAGGCGGTCTATCTGCGCGACCTGAGCGGCGACAGCCCGCGGATCCTGCGCGTCGGCCATTGGGATCAACACGCACGCCCCTGCTCCGGTCGCGGGCGGCCAGGTGCAGGCCGAGTTCGCCAGCCTGAATGTGGATGCATGGCGCGCGGCGCTGGCGAAGCTGCTGCCGCCGGCCAGCGGCGGCGGGGCGGATGCCGGATACGTGCCGCGGTCGATCGCGCTGCGCGCCCAGGAGGCGGTGGCCGGAGGGCGCCGGTTGACGCGTTTGAATGTCGACCTCGGCCGCATCACGCGCGACGACAGCGAAACCTGGCGCGCCCAGCTCACCGCCGACCAGATGGCCGGCCTGATCGAGTACCGCGAAGCGAGCACCACGCAGGGTGCCGGACGCGTGTATGCGCGCCTGAGTCGCCTGTCGCTGCCGCCGGCGGAGGTCGAAGGCTTCGAGCAGCTGCTCGACCAGGCGCCGGCCTCGGTGCCCGCTCTGGACATCGTGGTCGACGACTTCGAACTGCGCGGCAAGCACCTCGGTCGCTTGGAGGTCGAGGCTGTCAACCGCGGGATCGCCACCGGCGACGTCGCCCGCGAATGGCGGCTGAACCGGCTGGCCTTGCGCACGCCCGAGGCCAACCTGAGCGCCAGCGGCCAGTGGGCTGCGGCAGGCGGGGCGGCGCGCCGCCGCATGGCGCTCGACTTCGAGCTCGAGCTGGCCGACAGCGGCGCCTACCTCGACCGTCTGGGCTACGGCAAGACGCTGCGCGGCGGCAAGGGCATGCTGAAAGGACAACTGGCCTGGTCGGGCTCGCCGCTGGGCTGGGACACCAAGAGCCTGGACGGCAGCATGAACCTGTCGCTGGATGCCGGGCAGTTCCTGAAGGCCGACGCCGGCGCCGGGCGCCTGCTCGGAGTGCTCAGCCTGCAGGCGCTGCCGCGAAGGCTGCTGCTCGATTTTCGCGATGTCTTCCAGGAAGGCTTTGCCTTCGACAACATCGGTGGCGATTTCCGCATCAACGCCGGCGTGCTGCAGACCAACAACCTGCGCATGCGGGGCGTGCAGGCGGCGGTGCTGATGGAAGGTCAGGCCGACATCGGGCTGGAAACGCAGGACCTGCGCGTGTTCGTCGTGCCCGAAATCAATGCCGGCACGGCGTCGCTGGCCTACGCGGCGATCAACCCGGCACTGGGGCTCGGCACGTTCGTCGCGCAGTGGCTGCTGCGTCGGCCGTTGATCGCTGCGAACACGCGCGAGTTCCGCATCACCGGCAAGTGGGACGATCCGAAGATCGAGCGGGTCGAGCGACAACCGGGTGACGCCGTGCCAGCGATGGACGGGCCGGCCGCTGCGGCGTCGTCACCGCCGCAGCGGCCCTAACGATTTGAAGGAGCGTGTTGCGATGAAGATGGCAGCCCTGCAGATGGTCTCGACGCCCGACGTGCAGCGCAATTTGCAGGCCGCAGCGGCGCTGATCGACGAGGCTGTGCGCGCGGGGGCCATGCTGGTCGCGCTGCCCGAGTACTTCTGCCTGATGGGCCGGGCCGACACCGACAAGCTGGCGGTGGCCGAAAGCGATGGCACCGGGCCGATCCAGGAGATGCTGTCGAGCCAGGCGCGGCTGCGTTCGGTCTGGGTGATCGGCGGCACCCTGCCGTTGCGCACCGCCGATCCGCAGCGGGTGCGCAACACTTGCCTGGTGTACGCGCCCGACGGCACGCGCGTCGCCCGCTACGACAAGATCCATCTGTTCGCGTTCGACAACGGACGCGAGCGCTACGACGAAGGCCGCGTGCTCGAGAGAGGCGAGCAGACCGTGGCGTTCGCCTGCGACGAGTGGCGCGTGGGTTTGTCGATCTGCTACGACCTGCGGTTTCCCGAGCTCTACCGCGAACTGACGAAGCCGCCCTGCGACCTGGTCTGCGTGCCGTCGGCGTTCACCTACACCACCGGGCGCGCCCATTGGGAACTGCTGCTGCGCGCCAGAGCCGTCGAGAACCAGTGCTACGTGCTGGCGCCGGCGCAAGGCGGGCACCATGAAAACGGCCGCCGCACCTGGGGTCACAGCCTGATCGTCGACCCCTGGGGCGAATTGCTGGGTTGCCGCGAGGAAGGCCCAGGCATCGTGACGGCCGAAATGGACCGCGATCGCCTGGTGCAGGTGCGCCAGCAGTTGCCGGCGCTGGCGCACCGGCGCTGAACGCTGCGCTGGCGGCGGCCTGACGCGCGGGTCACAACGCGCCGAGGTCCATCGTCCAGTAGTTGGGATAGGTGCTGGTGCCGGTGCCCGGCACGCAGGCAACGCCGATGTCGCGCAGGCCAGGGTTCATGATGTTGGCGCAGTGTCCGTCGCTGGCGAGCCAGGCGTCGACCGCGGCCTGCACCGTGGAATAGCCGGCAGCGATGTTCTCGCCGTACGCGCGCCAGGGGTAGCCGGCCGCGCTGATGCGCTGGTCGGGCGTGCGGCCGTCGGCGCTGGTGTGCGAGAAGTAGTTCAGTGCGGCCATGTCCTGCGAGTGGCCCGCCGCAGCCTGGGTGAGCGCGCCGTTCCACTGCAGTGCGGCCGTGGGTGAGAAGCTGCCGCGGGTGCCGCAACTGCCACCGCTGGCGCGGCGTGCGTTGACGCGCTGAAGCAACTCGCCCTCGAAGCCGGCCAAACCACAACTGGGCGCCGAATTGGCGCCGTTCGCGGCGACAGGAGCGCCGTTGCCGTTGGACACCGCGGTGGATGTGCCGGCGTCACCTCCGCCGCCGCAGGCGCTGAGCAGCAGCAGCAGGGCTGCGGCCAGGGCCAGCAGCACGGTGGCGAGCATGCGCGGCAGGTCGTCGGCGGGGGAGGTCGGGGGTCGTTCAGTCATGCGCGGTTCGGCGGGGCGCGTGGGGCGGCGCCATGACCGAAGATTGTGAAAGGCCGTGCCGCGCAGCAGGACGGCGCGAGCCCGGCATACCGCACTGTGGCGAGCAGTTGTGCACGCCAGTCGACCCGTCGTCAGCGCTGGCCGAACATCATGCGGCGCGCGAGCTGCGATTTCACCGGCGACGCCGCGTTCAGCAGGCCGAGCCCCAGTCCCCGCAACGTGGCCACCCCCGGCCAGCGCCAGGTGAAGCTGCGCGCCAGGAAGTCGGTGGTCGCGATCACCGCCCAGCGGTCGGTCGCGCGCGCCCATTCGATGCCACGCAGCCGGGCGTCGATGCTGCCGTCGCCGCGCAGCGCCTGCACCAGCGCATACGCGTCGCGCAGGCCGAGGTTCAGGCCCTGCCCGGCGACAGGATGCAGCGTCTGCGCTGCATTGCCGATGCGCACCGTGCGTCCCTCCACCAGACGCACCTCGGCATTCAGGCCGAGCGCGAAGCGCTTCAGCGCTGACACGCGGGTGATCGTGCCGGCGTCGGGCGGCAGCAGCGTGGCGAGCACCGCCGTGCGCTGGGCGTCGTCAAGGCCTGCCACCGGGTCATCCTCGGACGGCACGCACCACACCAGGGCCGCGGTCGACACGCCGCGGACCGAGGGTGGCAACGGCAGCAGCGCCAGCGGCCCGTTGGTGGTGAAGCGCTCGATCGCCAGCCCTGGTGTGCCGCCAGTGATGTCCACCGTGCCGACCCAGGCGCATTGGCGGTAGTCATGCGAGACGGCCTTGCGCACCTGGTCGGCGAAGATGCCGCCTTCGGCCACCACGGCCAGGTCGAAAGTGTCGACGATGCCGGCGTCGACCTCCACGCCGTCGGCCACCGGCTTGAGCGCGGCCACCGGTGTGCCAAAGCGCATGCGCAGCCGTCCCGGCTGCTCGCCGCACGCCTGCACCCAGGCGCGCTGCAGCCGCGCCATCAGCGCGCCATAGCTCAAGCACCGCGCCCAGCTGCGGCACGCCTTCGTCGCGCGCGCGAATGCGCACCTCCGGGGCGAATCCCGACCAGGCACCGCCGGTCGGTGGCGCCTGCGAGACGTGAACCTCGGTGATGGACTGCGCGGCCTCGCCGGGCCAGGCGCCCAGGCGCCTGAGCAGCTGCACGCTGCCCAGCGACAGCGCCAGCGTGCGCGCGTCGGCACCGACGTCCAGATCCCCCGCGCGGGAGTCGAAAACCGTCACCTGCGCCTGCGGCAGGCGTTGCGCAGCCAGCAGCGCCAGCGCCAGCCCGGCCGGGCCGGCGCCGACGACCGCGATGCGCAGCTCATTCGTTGTGTGTGTCACGACACACCCCCTTGGAGGACCACCGTTGCGGACGCGGCATGCACGTATTATTCGTCGCACCCGGATGTCCGGGTGCTTCACGCGTCGAGGAGGGTCTCATGGGCCTGATGGACTTCATCAAGAAACAGTTCATCGACATCCTGCAGTGGACGGAACAGGGCGACGGGGTGCTCGCCTGGCGCTTCCCGATGGCCGAGAACGAAATCCAGTATGGCGCATCGCTGACCGTGCGCGAGAGCCAGATGGCGGTGTTCGTCAACGAAGGCAAGGTCGCCGACGTGTTCGGCCCCGGCATGTACAAGCTCACCACGCAGACACTGCCGGTGCTGACCTACCTGAAGAACTGGGACAAGCTGTTCGAGAGCCCGTTCAAGAGCGACCTGTACTTCTTCAGCACGCGCCAGCAGATCGACCAGCGCTGGGGCACCCAACAGCCGGTGACGATCCGCGACAAGGACTTCGGCGCGGTGCGACTGCGTGCCTTCGGCAACTACGCCTACCGCATCGTCGACCCGAAGAAGTTCCATACCGAGATCTCGGGTACGCGCGACACCTACACCGTGGCCGACCTCGACGGCCAGCTGCGCGGCGTGATGCTGCAGCACATCAGCGACGCGGTGGCCGGCAGCGGCGTGCCGTTCCTCGACCTGGCCGCCAACCAGGTGGAGTTCGCCACGCAACTGCGTGAGGTCACCGGCCCCGCGTTCGACGCGCTCGGCCTCAAGCTCGAGGGCGTGACGGTGCAGAACGTCTCGCTGCCCGAGGATCTGCAGAAGATCCTCGATCAGAAGATCGGCATGGGCATGGTCGGCGGCGACATGGGCAAGTTCATGCAGTACCAGACCGCGCAGTCGATCCCCAAGTTCGCCGAAGGTGCCGGCAGTGGCGGCGGCGGCATCGCGGGCGACGCAATGGGTCTGGGCGCCGGCGTCGCGCTGGGCCAGGTGATGGCCCAGCAGCTGCAGCAGGGCCTGCAAGGTGGGGCCGCCGGCGTGAAACCCGCGGACGTGATGGCCACGCTGGAGAAGCTCGGCGAGCTCAAGGCCAAGGGAGTGCTCACCGACGAGGAATTTGCGGCCAAGAAGGCCGAGCTGTTGAAGAAGCTCGCCTGAGCGCGGCCAGAAGTCGGCTCCCCCAGCAGCGCCCCTACTGACGCGTGGCGACGTCCCCGCAGCGCGCCTATCGCGCCGCGTGCCCGAATTGCGGCGCGCCGGTCGAGTTTCGCTCGGCCGCCTCGGCCAGCGCGGTGTGCAGCTTCTGTCGCAGCACGCTGGTGCGCGAAGGCGAGGCGCTGCGGCGCATCGGCGAAAGCGCCGAGCTGTTCGACGACCATTCGCCGCTGCAGCTCGGCGCCGCCGGCCGCTGGCAGGGCTCGGCCTTCACGCTGGTGGGCCGGCTGCAGTACGGCTATTACGCCGGCCCCCAGGCGCCGGCTGTGCCGTCGCCGCCCCCCGTGGGGACAGGGTCGACCGGCCCAGCCGGATCGACCCTGGACGGCACCTGGAACGAGTGGCATGCCCTGTTCGACAGCGGCAAGAGCGGCTGGCTGTCCGACGACAACGGTGCCTACGTGGTGGCCTTCGATGCGCCGCTGGACGGTGCGGCACCCGCAGCCGGCGAGCTGACCGCGGGCGAACGCCGCCTGGTGCAGGGCTCCGCTTGGAGCGTGGCCTCGGTCACCCGGGCCAAACTGCTCGCGGCGCAGGGCGAGCTGCCGCGCCCGCCGCGACAGGATGGCGCCGAGTTCACCGTGGCCGACCTGCGCAACGAGCGCGGCGAGGTCGGCACGCTCGACTACAGCGACCCCGGCGGCACGGTCGGCTGGTCGGTCGGCCGCTCGGTGCGGCTGGCCGAGCTGGCCCTCACCGGCCTGCGCGACGTCAGCGAGAAGGCGCTCGGCGGCCGGGCGTTCCAATGCCCCAGCTGCGGCGCCTCGCTCGAGCTGAAGCTCTCGACCACGCAGTCGATCGCCTGCCGCCAGTGCAAGGCCGTCATCGACGTGTCGCAGGGCATCGGTGCCGACCTGTCGCACTATGCGCAGACCAATTCAGGTCACGACGGTGCCGAGCCGCAGATCGCGCTGGGCACGGTCGGACGCCTGGCGCTCGACGGCCGCGAGGTCGACTGGCAGGTGGTCGGCTACCAGGAGCGATGCGATCTTCCGTCCGACGGTGACGACGAGCAGAGCTTCTGGCGCGAATACCTGCTGTTCAACCGCAGCGAGGGCTTCGTCTTCCTGGTCGATAGCGAGGACGGTTGGAGTTGGGCCAAGCCGCTGACCGGCGCGCCGCAGGCCCACGGCGACCTGATCACCTGGCAGGGCAAGATCTTCAAGAAACAATACGGCTACAGCGCCAAGGTCAGCTGGGTGCTCGGCGAGTTCTACTGGCGCGTGCGGCGCGACGAGCGCGCGCAGGTCACCGACTACGTGGGCACCGGCTGGGCCGCCGCCCGCCGGCTCGCGCGCGAGCAGGCCGGCAACGAAGTCACCTGGTCCGAAGGGGCCACGCTCGAACCCGCCGCGCTGGCGCGCGCGTTCGGCCTGTCGCCAGCGCTCGGCTCGGCGCTGCAACGCCCGGGCAGCGGCGCGGCCAACGCGACAATCGACAGCGGGCTGGCCAAGGTGATCCTGATCATCGCGGTGGTCGCGGTGGTGCTGGCGCTGGGTTTCTGCAGCAGCCGCGATCGCGACTGCAACGAGATTCGCGCCGCGTTCGGCGAGTCCAGCAACGAGTACCAGCAATGCGTGCGCAGCGGCTCGGGCTTTCGGAGCGGCGGCGGTTCCTTTGGTGGCTACAGCTCCGGCGGCGGACACAAGTAGCTTCGGCAACGGTTGGCACAGGAGGTGAACATGATGGGAATCGAATGGCTCAAGCCCGGCGTGATGCTGGGAACGATCCTCTATGCGGTGATCGGCGTCGTGATCCTGTGGCTGAGCTTCATCGCCATCGACAAGCTCACGCCCTACAAGCTGTGGGAGGAACTGTGCGACAAGAAGAACGTCGCACTGGCCATCGTCGTCGGCGCGATGTTCATCGCGATCGGGCAGATCGTGGCGGCGGCGATCCACGGATGACCGGCCGTAATCGTCCCTCGCGCACATGCGGGGTGTCCCCCGTATTCGAGGGGGAGTTCGTGGTGATCCGACCTGCGCGACACAGGCATAGTTGGCCATCTTCGAGTTCGTCATGGCTTCAATGCGAAAGGGAACAATGAACATACAAAGATGCCTAGGTGCCGTGGCCCTGACCGCCATGGCATCGATGGCGGCGCCGGTGTCCGCCGCCGGTTGCACGGACTCGTTCAATTTGGGGTCCATGGGCCCGCCCGGCGTCACGCTGATTGGCAACGACTTCTATGCGCCGCAGCAGTTTGGTGACTGCTACAACTTCTCGCTCAGCAACTCGGCCGAGGCCTTCGGCCTGACGCTGGAGTGGGATTGGTCTCGCACCACCAACATCAACGTCAACTCGGTGTCCTTATCCGGCACGGGCTTGCCGTCTACCGTGGTCGATTCAACGCCTGACCGGTTCAGTTTCAGCAATCTGCTGGCGGGTACCTACCAGCTGATTGTCTCCGGCAGCGTCAGCGGCTACAGCTCTTACGGCAGCGGCCCGGTCGGATACGTCGGCCTGTTGGCCACCAGCCGATCGAGTGTGGCGGCACCGGTGCCTGAGCCCGAGACCTACGCCATGCTGGCGTTGGGCTTGGCGATGGTGGGATGGACACTCAAGCGCCGGGCAGCGCAGCAGTCAGGCCGCTAGCCGGCGGATGCGCAAACCGTTGCGCGGTCTTCGAACCAGGCGGGCCCATGCGGCCCGCCTTCGCATTGTTCCGTGCAAGTGCACTCGTTCACGCCTACGGCCCATCTCGACCGCCCGCCCCGGAGTTCGGGTCCTGACAGTCGTTCTTTCCGTCGTTAGTCTGCCTTGGTGGCGCGATGCCAGCGCGTCGTTCGCATTGATTGCCATGTCGAATTCAACTTCATGATGAAACTACTTTGTCCAGCGGCCATGCGGTTGAGCCTTTCGAGTGCAATTGGCGGCCTGGTGCTTTTGCTGGCAGCTTGCGGGGTCGACCGATCGAATGCGCCTTCACAGGTCGCCGTGCGGGTCAACGGTGACGAAGTCTCAGTCCATCAGGTCGACTTGCTCTTGAACGGCCGACCGCCAGCCTTGCCCTCCGCCGCGGCAAGCGCCGTGACCCGGTCTGTGCTGGGCTCCTTGGTTGATCAGGAACTCGCCGCACAGGCCGCACGCAAGGCAGGCCTGGATCGCGATCCGCGAGTCATTCAAATGATGGAGGCCGCCAAGCGCCAGGTCCTTGCTGATTACTTCCGAGAACGAATTGGCGCGCGCGCCGTGGACCCCTCATCGGACGAGATCGATCGTTATTACGACGAACATCCGGAGCTATTTGCCAGGCGGCGACTGTTCCAGCTTCAAGAGACGATCGTGGACGTTCGCTCCGATCGATTCGACGCGTTGAAGCGAACGCTCGATGCCACTGACTCGACGGCGAAACTGCAGGAATCGATTGGCCGGGAGCGCTTGAGGTCCAGCGTGCGCCATTTGTCGATGTCGGCGGAGGATTTGCCACTGAGCGTCTTGCCGCAGCTGGCCCAGTTGAAGGACGGCGAATCTGTGACGCTTCCGCGCGAAGGCGGCGCTCGCGTGCTCACGCTTCTCGGCTCACAGGCTGCCCCGCTCAATCGCGATGTGGCGCGTCGACTCATCGCGCAGTACCTGGTCAACGAACGCAAGCGCAAGCTGATCGGCGAATCGATGAGCGCGCTGCGTAACGACGCGAAGGTCGAGTACGTCGGACGCTATGCGGCAGCCGGTTCGGCAAATGATGCTTCGAACGACCGTGAAACCAAGCGCTAAACGACGCGCGCGGCCACGCGTCTTCGCCTGAATCCGGAGGCCCAGCGGTGAAGGCGGCTGCCTATTCGGGTGCCGGGATCGGCGAAGCCGCAGCGGCGGCGCGCGACCCTGCGCGCTGGGACCGCGTCGGGGTGATTTGCATCGCGCTCGGACTGGCCGCGCTGTACGTTCCAAGCTACTGGGACTTCCTGTTCGGTTTCTGGGCTGCGGAAAGCCAAGGTCACGAGATGCTCGTGGTCGCGGTCAGCGCCTGGTTGTTCTTTCGCAGGCGCCATGAGCTTCGTGACCTTCAGAATCCCGGGCGGCCGTGGGCCGCTTCGGTGCTGCTGGTGTGCGGGTTGCTGGCGTACGTCGTCGGGCGACATCTGTCGCAATTGCACATCAACAGTCGCATCGAGCTGTCGTCGCAGTTCCTGGTGCTGCTCGCGCTGCCATTGGCCTATCGAGGCTGGGGTGGCGTGCGGATCGTCTGGTTTCCGCTTGCCTTCCTGCTGTTCGCGATGCCCCTGCCTGGCGAGTTGGTCTCTTCGATCACGATGCCGCTCAAGCAGGCCGTTTCGGCCTCGGCCGTTGCGTTGCTCGGTCTGATCGGGTACCCGGTCGGACGCACCGGCGTGATCATCACCATCGGGCAATACCAGTTGCTGGTGGCTGAAGCCTGTGCCGGATTGCAGACCATGTTCACGCTCGAGGCCGTAGGCCTCTTGTATGTGAATTTGATGAACTACAAGTCCGCGTGGCGCGCGGCCCTGATGTCGATCCTCGCCATCCCGACCGCCTTCATGGCCAACGTGGTGCGCGTCGTGATCCTGATACTCGTGACCTACCACTTCGGCGATGCGGCCGGCCAGGGATTCGTCCATGGCTTTGCCGGCATCGTGTTGTTCATTGTCGCGCTGGCGCTGCTGGTGGCCTTGAATCAGCTGGTGGATCGCGTGTGGCGCCTTTCGAGATGAACAGTCCAGACAAGGTGTCGCGTCGCATGGCGGTGGGCTTCAGCCTGGCGATGGGCATGGCCGCCGTGACGGCGGCGATCAGGGCGCCGGCAAAGGTGGACTCGATTGCCTCGCCGGACCTGGAGCTCGACCGACTGTTCGCCGACCGAGTCGGTATCTGGTCGCTCGATCGGTACGCGGATGTTTTTATCCGACCGACCGACCGGCGGCAAAAGGTCTATGGTGTCTACGACCGGGTGCTCGAACGCATCTATATCGGAGATGACGGTTCGCAGGTGATGCTGTGCGTGGCGTATGGTGGGCGGCAGTCCGATGGATTGCACGTGCATCGACCCGAGAACTGCTACCGAGGCGCGGGTTTCGAAGTGGCTGCCTTGACCCGGGTCGCCATCCGTCTGGCGGATCGAACCGTCCCGGCGTCACGTCTGCATGCGCATCGGCCTGGTCGATCGGAGCCCATCACATACTGGACCATCTTCGGCGACACGGTCGAGAATGACCCGCGCCAGGTGAACTGGATGAAGCTGCGTGCCGGTATGCGCGGCGAAGTGCTCGACGGCATGCTCGTTCGTGTATCGAGCATTGACAACGACGTGGAACGCGCGCACCAAATGCAGTCCCGCTTTGCCGATGCTCTGGTTCGCGCCATCGATCCGGGTTACCGTTCGCGTGTGATCGGCGCCTGACGCGCTACACACCGAAGGTGGACCTGACAAGCGACGAAGTCTCCCGGACCGACCGCAGCGAAGCCCGCCCCGCCGAAGTGGCGCTGCTGGCGTCCGTCTTCGTCGTCGCCGCCTGCGGCCTGGTCTATGAACTCGCGGCCGGTGCGCTGGCCAGCTACTTGCTGGGCGATTCGGTGCTGCAGTTCTCCACCGTCATCGGCACCTACCTGTTCGCGATGGGGCTGGGTTCGTGGCTGTCGCGTTTCGTCGAACGCGAGCTGGTGGCGCAGTTTCTGCGCATCGAGCTGCTGGTCGGCCTGATCGGCGGCCTGATGCCGGCGGCGCTGTTCGCCGCGCACAGCGTGCTGCCGTCGGGCAGCGGGGCGTCGTTCCGGGTGCTGTTGTACGGCCTGGTGCTGATCATCGGCGCGCTGGTCGGGCTCGAGATCCCGCTGGTGATGCGCATCCTGAAGCGCCAGTTCCGCGACCGCTACGCGCTGAAGGACCTGGTGTCGCAGGTGCTGACCTTCGACTACCTCGGCGCGCTGGTGGTGGCGGTGGCGTTTCCGCTGCTGCTGGTGCCGCAGCTGGGACTCGTGCGCACGGGGGTGTTCTTCGGCCTGCTCAACGCCGCGGTGGCCGGCTGGGCGCTGTGGTTGTTCCGCGGCGAGCTGTCGCGAATCAGGACCCATGCGATCACCTGCGCGGCGGTGCTGGCCGCGCTGGTGGCCGCGATGCTCGGCGCCGACCAACTGACCACCTGGGCCGAGGACCGCTTCTATGGCGACCGCGTGGTCATTCGCGAGTCGAGCGACTACCAGCGCGTGGTGGTGACCGCCGGATCGACCGGCGTGCGCCTGTTCCTCAACGGCAACCTGCAGTTCCACTCGCGCGACGAGTACCGGTATCACGAGGCGCTGGTGCATCCGGCGTTGGCGGCGCACGGCGCACCGCGCAACGTGCTGGTGCTCGGAGGCGGCGACGGCATGGCGGTGCGCGAGGTGCTCAAGTACCCCAGCGTCGAGCAGGTCGTTCTGGTCGAGCTCGATCCGCACATGACGCGGCTGTTCAGCGAGTCGGAGCTTCTGGCGCCGCTGAATCAAGGCGCGTTGCGCTCGCCGAAGCTGCGCATCGTGCATGCCGACGCGTTCACCTGGCTGGAGTCGAACGAAGAGGTGTTCGACGCCATCGTCATCGACTTTCCCGACCCGACGAACTTCTCGCTCGGCAAGCTCTACACGACGAGTTTCTACCAGCGCGTCGACCAGCACCTGAGCGCCGGCGGTTTCGCGGTGGTGCAGACCACGTCGCCGCTGCTGGCGCAGGCGCAGCTTCTGGACGGTGGTGGCCACGGTCGAGGCCACCGGCCTGTCCGCCACGCCCTACCACGCGCATGTGCCGAGCTTCGGCGAATGGGGTTTCGTGCTGATGGGGCGCCGGCCGTGGACCACGCCGCGCTCGCTGCCGGCGGGCCTGCGCTTCCTCACGACCGACGGCCTGCCGGCGTTGCTGCAGTTCCCGCCGGACATGGCGCGTGTGGCGGCGCAGCCGAACCGGCTGTCCAACCAGACGCTGGTGCACACCTTCGAAGAAGAATGGGGCAAGGTCCATCCGTAGCGCGGCGTGCGCTGCTCGGCGGCGCGGCCGCGCTGCTGCTGGGTGGCTGTGGCCGCAAGCTCGAGCAGGTAGCCCAGGCACGCTGGATCGGCGCCGCACATGCGCGCGGCCATCGGCTGCGCCCCGGCGCGGCGACGTTGGACCTGCGGCACGGCATCGTGCGCAAGGCCGATGTGCTGGTCGTCGGCGCCGGCGTCGCCGGGCTGGCCGCGGCGCGAGCGCTGGCGCGGCGCGGTGTCGACGCGGTGCACATCCTGGAACTCGAAGACGCGCCCGGCGGCAACAGCCGCGCGCACGCCATCGGCGGCCAGCGCTGCCCGCTCGGCGCGCACTACCTGCCGGTGCCGGGGCCGCAGGCCGTCGAGGTGTCGCAGTGGCTGCACGAGCTCGGCCTGCTGCGCTCGCAGTCGGGCCGCACGGTCGCCGACGAGCGGCACCTGTGCCACAGCCCGCAGGAGCGGCTGTTCATCGACGGTTCGTGGCACGACGCTTTGCTGCCGCCGGCGCCTGCCGGCTCGGCGACGCTGGCGCAATACCGCCGCTTCGAGTCCGTGGTCGAGACCGCGCAGCGCGAACTGGGCTTCGCGCTGCCGACGCACCGCGCGCGGTGGACGCCGGCGCACCAGCGGCTCGATCACATCAGCTTCGCCGCCTGGCTCGACGACGCGGGGCTCGACGATGCGCGGCTGCGCTGGTACCTCGACTACGCCTGCCGCGACGACTACGGCGCCGGCAGCGCCGCGGTCTCGGCCTGGGCCGGCCTGCACTACTTCGCCAGCCGGCACGGCTTCCATGCGCCCGGCGGCGACGCGCTCGAGCATGACGCGGTGTTCACCTGGCCCGAGGGCAACGCCTGGCTGGTCGAGCGGCTCGCCGCGCCGTGGGCCGCCGCACGCCTGCACCTGGGCCGCACGGTGCTGCGGGTCGACGCGTCACGCACACCGGTGCAGGTGCTGTGCTGGGACGAAGCCGAAGCACGCGCCGAGGCGTGGTCGGCGCGGGCGGTGGTGATGGCGGTGCCGCTGTTCGCCGCTGCGCGCATGCTCGAACCAGCACCGCCGGCGCTGGCCGCGGCGGTCGCAGCGCAGCTGCACGCACCGTGGCTGGTGGCCAACGTGGCGCTCTCGGCCGCGTTGCTCGACCGATCGCAGGGTGCACCGTCATCGTGGGACAACGTGCGTTACGGCAGCGCGTCGCTCGGGTATGTCGACGCGCGCCACCAGAGCCTGGATCCCAGCCGTTCGCGCACCGTGCTCACCGCCTACTGGGCGCTGCCGGCCACCGATCGGGCGCGCCTGCTCGACGACGCCGCCACGGCGGCCTGGTCACGGCAGGTGGTCGACGAGCTGGCCGCGATGCATCCCGATCTGCCCGGCAAGATCGAGCGCATCGACCTGATGCGCTACGGCCATGGGATGAGCGTGCCGGCCCCTGGTGTGCGGTCGCATCCGGCGCTCGCGGCGTTGGCGCGCATGACGGGGCCGGTGGTTTTCGCGCACGCCGATCTGGCGGGCTACTCGGTGTTCGAAGAGGCGTTCACGCACGGCTGCCGGGCCGGCGACTCGCTCGTGCTCTAAGCGCGTCGCTCGGCGGTGGCGCGGGTGGCGTTCAGTGCCGCCAACTGCTCCGGCGTGCCCAGGTTGTGCCATTCACCGGGCCAGGGTTCGCCGCCGAGACGCGCCTGCTGCGCGCTGGCGAACAGCAGCGGCCCCAGCTTCGCGCGGGTGCCGGACACCACACCCGCCACCTGACGGGCACGCATCAGCGCCAGATTGGCGTAGGTCCAGGGGCGCGGCGCGGGCGGGGCGGGCCGCGTCAAACGATCCGGGCCGTCGAATGCGAAGTCGCCATCGCCGTTGAACGATGGATTGGGCACCAGCCACAGGTGCGAGTCGTCCTGCGATGTCTGCGCGAACGCGCGTGCCTGTTCGGCGTCGAACGCGAACCCCGGCGCGAAGATGTCGCCCGAGACCACCCAGAAGCAATCGCCCAGCAACGGCAAGGCCTTGGCGATGCCCCCGGCCGTTTCGAGCGCGCCGCCGTGGTCGCGGCCCTCCATCGAGTAGTGCAGGCGCAGGCCCCAACGTCGGCCGTCACCCAGCGCCGCGGGAAACTGCTCTTCGAGCCACGCGGTGTTGATCACCACGTCATCGACGCCGGCGCGCGCCAGCGCCTCGAGGTGCCATTCGATCAGCGCCTTGCCACGCGCCGCCAGCAAGGGCTTGGGCATCCGGTCGGTCAGCGGGCGCATGCGCTCGCCGCGGCCGGCCGCCAAGATCAGGGCATTGAGGTTGCGCGGGGGCATGGGGTGGGCAGTTTAGGCGCCCGCCATGCCGCCGGGCGGCAATCGGATCGCGCGCGTCAGCCGAGCCCGATCGGCGCAGGTGCCAGCGAGACGATCCGGCTGAACAGCACCCGGTATTCGTCGGATGCGGGGTGGCCGGTCAGCGGGTCGCAGTTGGCCGCGAAGGCGGCGTCGAGCTCGGACCAGTCGTCCTCGTTCAACCGGTCGCGGGCCATCGGCAGCACCTGGCTCTCTTCGATCGCCATATGGTGCAGGTAGGCGCCGACATAGCGCTGCACCGCGTCGTCGAACGCATTGCGCCGCGACTCGCCGAGGATCTCGAAGGCCAGCAACGCGCGCTCGACGCCGCGAATCGCGGCCTCGCCGCGCGTGTGGTCGGCGTCCAGCCGGTCGAGCACCGTCACCAGCTCGGGACAACGCAGCCGCACGCGCGGGAACAGCAGCTGGCTTTCCTTGGCGTGGTGCAGCCGTTCGGGAAACTCGTCCAGGTAGAACAGCATCGCCCGCAGCAAGCCGAAGTCGGGCGCCGCGCGCGTGCGGCGCGCCTGGGTCACCAGCATCGACAACGAGCGCAGCATCGCCGCGATTGCTTGGTGCTCGTCGTTCATCACGATCAGGGCGGTGTGTCGCATCGGCGCGGATCGGGCAAGGACGGGCCGCCAGCCTGACACATCGCGGTGCGTGGAACTTGCGGTTGCTCAAGGTCGCTGCCCGCGGCGTGCCGCGTCGCGGCCCGGAGGCACCACGGGGGCGTCGGTAGAATTCAAGCTCTCGAGGCCGCCGCGGCGGCCGCTTCCCGCGTCAGCGCCATGCCATCTGCCAACAACCCGAACACCTCCCTGATGGCCAACGCGATCCGCGCGCTGGCGATGGACGCCGTGCAGCAGGCCAACTCCGGCCACCCCGGCGCGCCGATGGGCCTGGCCGAGGTGGCGGTCGCGCTGTGGGGCCGGCACCTGCGCCACAACCCGGCGCATCCGCACTGGATCGACCGCGACCGCTTCGTGCTCAGCAACGGCCACGCCTCGATGCTGCTCTACGCGCTGCTGCACCTGAGCGGCTACGCGCTGGCGATGAGCGAGCTGCGCGGTTTTCGCCAGCTGCACAGCCAGACACCCGGTCATCCCGAAGTCGACGTGACCCCGGGGGTCGAAACCACCACCGGGCCGTTGGGCCAGGGCATCAGCAACGCCGTGGGCATGGCGTTGGCCGAGAAGCTGCTGGCGGCCGAGTTCAACCGCCCCGGGCACACGGTGGTCGACCATCGCACCTATGCGATCGTCGGCGATGGCTGCCTGATGGAGGGCATCAGCCACGAAGCCTGCGCGCTGGCCGGTGCCTGGAAACTCGACAAGCTGGTCGCGCTGTACGACGACAACGGCATCTCGATCGACGGCCCCGTGAAACCCTGGTACGTCGACGACGTGCGGCAACGTTTCAGCGCCTACGGCTGGCGCGTGCTCGGCCCGGTCGACGGGCACGACGTGGACGCGGTGGACGCCGCGCTCGTACAGGCGCGCGCGTCGTCCACGCAGCCGACGTTGATCATCTGCCGCACCACCATCGGCAAGGGCTCGCCCCACCGCGCCGGCACCGCCAAGGCGCACGGCGAGGCGCTCGGCGCCGACGAGGTGCAGCTCACGCGCCAGGCGTTGGGCTGGACGGCCGAGCCGTTCGTCATTCCCGAAGCCGCCTACGAGGCCTGGGACGCGCGGGCGCGAGGGGATGCGGCCGAAGCACAGTGGAACGATCGCTTCGCGGCCTACCGCGCCGCGTTCCCCGCGCTGGCCGACGAGCTGCTGCGGCGCATGAAGGGCGAGCTGCCGGCCGGCTTCGCGCAAGCCGCGGTCGACGCGGCGGTGGCGGCGCACACCAAGGCCGAGACGGTGGCCTCGCGCAAGGCCAGCCAGATCGCGCTCGAGGCGTTCACCAAGCTGCTGCCCGAGCTGCTGGGCGGCTCGGCCGACCTGACCGGATCGAACCTGACCCAGACCACCGGCACGCCGCCGCTGCGCTTCGACGATGCCGGGCAGCCCAACGGCGGCCGCCACATCAACTACGGCGTGCGCGAGTTCGGCATGGCCGCGATCATGAACGGCCTGGCGCTGCACGGCGGCTTCATCCCGTACGGCGGCACCTTCCTGACCTTCAGCGACTACAGCCGCAACGCGATCCGCATGGCGGCGCTGATGAAGCGGCGCGTGATCCATGTCTTCACGCACGACTCGATCGGCCTCGGCGAGGACGGGCCCACGCACCAGAGCGTCGAACACGCCGCCTCGCTGCGCCTGATCCCGGGGCTGGAGGTCTGGCGTCCGGCGGACACGGCCGAGACGATGGTGGCGTGGACGATGGCGCTGCAAAGCCGCGACCGCCCGAGCGCGCTGCTGCTCAGTCGGCAGAACCTGGCCTACGCGCCGAAGTCTGGACTGGGCGACATCGCCCGCGGCGCCTACGTGCTGGCCGAGCCGAGCGAGGTGGGGCTGAAGAACAAGCCGCAGGCGGTGATCGTGGCCACCGGCTCCGAGGTGCAGCTCGCGCTGCATGCCCAGGCCGAGCTGGCCCGCGACGGCATTGCGGTGCGCGTGGTGTCGATGCCGTCGACCACGGTGTTCGACCGCCAGTCGGTTGCCTACAAGAGTCAGGTCCTGCCGGCGAACGTGCCGCGCGTCGCGGTCGAGGCCGGTGTCACCGACTTCTGGTGGAAGTACGGCTGCGCCGCGGTGGTCGGCATCGACCGCTTCGGCGAGAGCGCGCCGGCGGGCGTGTTGTTCAAGCACTTCGGCTTCACGCCGGCGAATGTGGCCGACACCGTGCGTTCGGTCCTCGGGCGATGATGCCCGGGCTGCTTACCATCACAAACCAGTAGAGGAACCCGCATGTCTCGAGTGTCCATCGTTCAGACCGTCGTGGCCGCAGCCGTGCTGTCGGTCGCCGTCGCCTCGGGTGCCCAGACCCTGATCGGCGCGAAGGTCGAGCCCGCCAGCGCGCCACCCGGCCAGCCGGTCACGCTGACCGCGAACTTCGGCAACGCCGACAACCCGAACTGCGGCATTCGCGTGCACTGGGGCGATGGCCAGACGGTGAACTTCAAGATCAACCAGGCCAAGGACGTGCCGCTCGTCACGCAGCACAGTTATGCCAAGCCCGGCAGCTACACGGTGATGGTCGAGCCGAAGTCGCAGGGCATTGCGCTGCGCTGCGTCGGCGACAACCAGCGCGTCACGCTGAACGTCGTCGCGCCGCCTGCGCCGGCGCAGGCCGCCGCTGCAACGGCCAAGGGCCCGAGCTGCCCCGCCGGCTGGAAGCTCGACGCCAGGAGCGTGAACAAGAAGTCCGGCGCCTTCACCTGCCATGCCAAGGCGGGCACCGCCGCACCGCAGCCGCAACCCGAATGCCCGGGCGCGCTGACTTACTTCCACAACACCAAGCGCGGCCAGCTCGGTTGCCGGCCCTGAACCACTGAATCAACCCTCGGAGAACCCACGATGACCCTCAAAGTCGCCATCAATGGCTACGGCCGCATCGGCCGCAACATCCTGCGCGCGCTGTACGAATCGGGCCGCGCCGGCAAGGACATCTCGATCGTCGCGATCAACGACCTCGGCGATGTGGCTACCAACGTCCACCTGACCAAGTACGACACCGCGCACGGCAAGTTTCCGGGCACCGTGGCGGCCGACGGCGACTGCCTCGTCGTCAACGGCGACCGCATCAAGGTGCTGGCGCTGCGCAACCCGGCCGAGCTGCCGTGGAAGTCGCTCGGCGTCGACGTGGTGCTCGAGTGCACCGGGCTGTTCACCAGCAAGGCCAAGGCCGGCGCCCACCTGCAGGCCGGCGCGAAGAAGGTGATCATCAGCGCGCCGGGCGAGAAGGACGTCGACGCGACGATCGTCTACGGCGTCAACCACGGCGTGCTGAAGGCCGCGCACACGGTGATCAGCAATGCCAGCTGCACCACCAACTGCCTGGCGCCGGTGGCCAAGGTGCTGCACGACAAGCTGGGCATCGTCAGCGGCCTGATGACCACGATCCACAGCTACACCAACGACCAGGTGCTGACCGACGTGTTCCACAAGGACCTGCACCGCGCCCGCGCCGCCGCGATGAACATGATCCCCACCAAGACCGGCGCCGCCGCGGCGGTGGGCCTGGTGCTGCCCGAGCTGAACGGCAAGCTCGACGGCTTCGCGATGCGCGTGCCGACGATCAATGTCTCGGTGGTCGACCTGATCTTCGTGGCCGCGCGCGCCACCACCAAGGACGAAGTCAACGCCATCGCCAAGGCGGCCTCCGAAGGGCGCGTTGAAGGGCATCCTCGGCTACAACACCGAGCCGCTGGTGTCGAGCGACTTCAACCACGACAGCCGCAGCTCGGTGTTCGATGCGCCGCAAACCCGCGTCACCAACGGCACGCTGGTCAAGGTGCTGAGCTGGTACGACAACGAATGGGGCTTCTCCAACCGCATGCTCGACACCACCGTCGCGCTGATGAACGCGAAATGACCGCGCGGCGCGAACCGGCCGCGTGACGAAGAGCCGCCCCTCGCGGCTCTTTGCGTTTCACCGCTGCTTACCTGGCGAAACCCATCTTCATCCGCCTTTCCGATAGGCTCGCTCAATGTCACGTCGTTCTCTCGCATCACGCCTGGGCCTGTCGGCGGCCGCGCTCGCGATGACCGCCTGCGCGCAGGGCGACCGTCCCGGCCTGCCGCCGCCGGGCTACGCGCAGCGTGTGCTGGTCACCACCTTCATCGAGTGGCCCTCCACGGCCGAGGTGGCCAGCCGGGTCGCGCTGATCGGCGGTGTGCCGGTGCGCGACGCCGGGCAGGACGGCCCGCGCGTCTACCGCATGACGCTGGCCTGCAACGACGAGCCGGCCTGCCGCGACGCGATGCAGCGCCTGTCCGCCGACCGGGCGTTCGTGCAGGCGATCGAGCGCGACGCCCGCCAACGTCTGCCGGCCAAGCCCGAGCGCGACACGTCGCGCTGACGGCCGGCCCCTTCACCCCCACCCTCCCGACGCTTCGGAGCGCGCACCCATGAAACCCAGTCTGGCCCAGTGCCTGTCGATGTGGATGGCGCTCGCGCTGCCGGCGATCGCGGCCGCGCCGCCGGCGGACCGCGGGCCGGTCGCGCGGCGTGCTGCGGTGCCGGCCGGAGCAGCCCGACCGCGCCCGCGTGATCGTCAAGTTCCGCGCCGACAGCGGCCTGATGCGCGAGTCGGCGCTCGCCGCGACCCCGGGCCGCGAGCCGCGCGTGCAGCACGCGGCCCGGCTCACCCAGCGCCTGGGACTGGCATTGACCGACGGCCACGACATCGCGCCGCGCACGCAGGTGCTGCACGCCCGCGGCCTGCGCTCGAGCGAGCTGGTGGCGCGCCTGCGCGCCGACCCCGACGTCGAAATGGCCTGGGTCGACGAACGCGTGCGCGCGACCGCGGCACCGAACGATCCGCGCTACGCGGGCGGGCAGACGTCGATCACGCCAGCGGCCGGCCAGTGGTACCTGCGCGCCCCCGACAGCACGCTGGTCTCGGCGATCAATGCCGAGGGCGCGTGGGACGTCACGCTCGGCTCGCCGTCGATCGTGGTCGCGGTGATCGACACCGGGGTGCGCTTCGACCATCCCGACCTGGCCGGCAAGCTGCTGCCGGGGTACGACTTCGTCTCCGAGGACGCGCCGGGCGACTTCAGCACCGCCAACGACGGCAACGGCCGCGACGCCGACCCGTCGGATCCGGGAGACTGGGTCACTGCCGCCGAGAGCGCGCAAGTGGGCGGCCCGTTCGCCGGCTGCGGCGAATCGCCGAGCAGCTGGCACGGCACGCAGACCGCCGGGCTGGTCGGCGCGGCCACGAACAACGGCATCGGCATGGCCAGCGTCGGCCGCAACGTGCGGGTGCTGCCGGTGCGTGCGCTCGGCAAGTGCGGCGGCTTCCTGTCCGATGTGGTGGCCGGCATGCGCTGGGCCGCTGGGCTCAGCAGCAACCCGGTGGTCAATCCGACGCCGGCGAAGGTCGTGAACCTGAGCCTGGGCTCGACCGGACCCTGTGCCGGATCGCTGTACGAAAGCGCGATCGCCGATCTGGCCGCAGCCGGCGTGGTGGTGGTCGCTGCGGCCGGCAACGATGCCGGGCAGGCGGTTGGCAAACCCGCCAACTGCGCCGGCGCGATCGGCGTCGGCGGCCTGCGCAACGTCGGCACCAAGGTCGGCTTTTCCGATGTCGGGCCGGAGATCAGCATCTCGGCACCGGGCGGCAACTGCGTCAACACCTCGGGCACGTGCTTGTTCCCGCTGCTGACGACGACCAACTCCGGCACCACTGGGCCGGCCAACAACACCTACAGCAGCGGCGGTATCGATGCATCGCTCGGGCACCAGCTTCTCGTCGCCGCTGGTGGCCGGCACCGCGGCGCTGATGCTGTCGATCAACCCGGCCCTCACGCCGGCACAGGTGCGCGCGGTGCTGCAATCGACCGCGCGAGCATTTCCGACGACCGGCGGCGCACCCAACACGCCCACTTGCGTGGCGCCCAATGGTGCCGATCAGCTCGAGTGCTACTGCACCACGACGCACCTGCGGCGCCGGCATGCTGAATGCCTCGGCCGCCGTGGCACAGGCGGCCGCCACGCGGGCGACGACCGCGCTGGTCTTCGCCACGCCGGCCAGTCCGGCGGCTGGCGCGTCCGTGGTGCTGGACGGCTCGACGTCGATCGCGGCGGCGGGTCGTCACGGTGACCGGCTACCAATGGTCCTTGGTCGGCGCCAGCGCCATCGCGACGCTGTCGGCTCCCACGAACGCTGACAAGGTGACGGTAGTGACCAACGGCACCGGCAGCTTCACCGTGCGCCTGACGATCACCGACAGCGCTCAGCAGACCGCCGGCACCGACTTCACCGTGACCGTGGGCGCGGCGCCGGCGCCGGCGCCGGCGCGACAGCGGTGGCGGCGCCCTGTCGTTCGTCTGGCTGCTCGGATTGGCGGCGGCCGTGATGCGCTTGGCGCGTCGCCCCTGAGCCCGGCGCGGGCGGCGGCAGACGCCGCCGATAATCCGCGCGCCGCGCCGCCTGGCGCGGGAGGTGTCGTTCGGTGCGAGGCTGTCTGGCGGGCAACGCGGTGGGTCGGGCAGCCGCAGCACTCGCCTGCGGGCTCGTGTTCGGCTGCCGCCGCCGCTGCGGCCCCGGTTCATGGCCTGATCGTGCAGCTGCGCGACGCGCCCGCCCACGAGCTGCTGGCCGACCCGCGCGCGCAGGCGCTCGGCGGTGAAGATCTCGCCGCCGTCGAGCAGCGGCGCTGGCAGTCGGTGCTGGCGGCCTCCGGCGTTGCCGCCGATGCGCGCCGGCCGCCGGCGTTGCGCGGCGTCGGCCGGTCGGCGCGGCTGATCGAGTTCGCGCCGGCCGCTGAGCGCAGCCGAGGTGCAGCGCCATCTGCAGCGGCTGCGCGCGTTGCCCGAGGTCGAATGGGCGGTCGCCAACGAGCGCGAGCAGCGCCTGCAGAACACCACGCCGAGCGACCCGATGTTCGGCGGTGCCTTAGGGCAATGGTGGCTGCAGCTGGCCGGCGGCAGCGACGCCAATGCCGTCGAGGCGCGGCTGCGCGGCGTGCCCGGCGTGCAGCGGGCCTGGGTGCAGAGCAATGGCCTGGCCGCGGCGCCGGTGGCCGTGCTCGACACCGGCGCCACGGCGCACGGCGAGCTGCAGGGTCATCTGCTGCCGGGCTACGACCTGGTGAGCGACGTCGACATGGCCAACGACGGCGACGGGCGCGACGCCGATCCGACCGACCCCGGCGACTGGGTCAGCGCCAGCGATCGCGCGAACCCGGCGTTCGACGGCTGCGCGGTGGCCGACAGCTCCTGGCACGGCACCGTGATCGCCGGCCTGATCGCCGCGCGCACCGACAACAACGTCGGCGTGGCGGCCGTCAACTGGCACGGCCGCATCGTGCCGGTGCGGGTGGCCGGCAAGTGCGGCGCGCAGGTGGCCGACATCGTCGACGGCATGCGCTGGGCCGCCGGGCTGCGCGTCAGCGACGGCCGCGGCGGCTTCCTGCCGCGCAACGCCAACCCGGTGCGCGTGGTCAACATCAGTTTCGGCGGCAACGCGCCGTGCAACGCCGCCTACCAGAGCGCCATCGACGAGTTGCACGCGCGCGGCGTGGTGGTGGTGGCGGCCGCGGGCAACGAGCACGGCGCGGTGCTGCGCCCGGCCAGCTGCCGCGGCGTGGTGGCCGTGGCCGGGCTCAACCGCGACGGCTTCAAGACGCACTATTCGAGCTTCGGGCCGCAGGTCACGCTGGCCACGGTGGGCGGCGACGACGCCGGCGGCGTCTGGGGCCCGCTGCTCACCGACCACGGCCTGCTGTCGATCGCCAACCAGGGCCGCACGGCCCCGGCCGGCGCCGGCTATGCGCGGCACACCGGCACCAGCTTCGCCGCGCCGCTGGTGGCCGGCACGCTCAGCCTGATGTTGAGCGTGAATCCGACGCTCAGCGCCGACCGTCTGGTGGCGGGCCTGGCCGTCAGCGCCCGGCCGCATGTGCGCTCGCCGTGGATCGCCGAGTGCTCGTTCGACAACCCCGGGCGCTGCCTGTGCACCACCGCCACCTGCGGCGCGGGCATTCTCGATGCCGAGCAGGCCTTGCTGTATGCCGCCGATCCGGCCGCCTATGCGGTGCCGGCGCGCGGCGCCGAGGTGCTGGACAACGACGAGCTGCGCCAGGCCGCGGCACTCGGCCCGGATCGGCCGGGTCAGCCGGCCGTGGTGCCCGAAGCCCAGCGGCGGCGGCGCGCTGCCGCTGGACCCAGCTGCTGGCGCTTGGCGCTCGTGCTGGTCGGCGCTCAGGGCGGCGACGCGCAGGGCCTGAAGCCCGAGCCGGCGGGCGGCAGGGCCAGCTGCGTCAGGCGGGCGGCGAGCGCGGGCTCGGCGCGCTCCACGCGCAGCAGCGTCACCGCCACCGGCGGCGAGATCGTCACCACGCGCGGTGAACTTCGCGCCGCGTTGGCGCAATTCCTCCAGCGCGCTGTCGGCGGCGGCGCGGTTGTCGAAACGGCCGAACGTCAGACCGGGCTGCAGATCGGGCGAGTCGCGCAGCTCGTCGAACGGAATCTGCGCGCGCCGCAGCTCCTCGCGCCGCCGGGCCAGCGCCGCGTCGTCGGCGAACCTGCCCTGGTAGACGATGAACGCGCCGCCGCGCTCGGATTTGACCTGTGACCAGCTGAGGTTGGGCCACTGCAGCTCGCGCAGGCCGCGCTCGGCGGCCGCCACCTCGGCCACCGCGAACGGCCCGGCCTCCAGGCATGCGGCGCGCTCGGCGTCGGCGGGAGCCGCGGCGGCGGCATCCGCCGCCGAGGCACTGCCGGCCGGCGCGGCGGCCCGCTGCCCGGTGGCGCCGTCCTGCAGCAGCGAGGCGCTGGCGGCGCCCGGCGCGATCAGCTGAATGGCGTTCGGATTGACCTGCAGGCCCAGACGCTCCGGCTCGCGGTCGCGGCCGACGCCGGGCGCCCAATCGAGCCAGCCGAGCCACCAGACCAGCATCAGCAGGTTGGCGACGGCCAGCGCAGCCACCAGCGCTCTCAGCACTGGCGATCCTCGTCGTCGCTGCGCACGCTGACGTCGCCCGCGCTGAGCGTGCGCACGGCCTCACCCACCCGCACGCGCAGCGCGCCGCTGTCGTCGATGCCAACGGCCACGCCGTCGATCGCGTCCTCGGCGCTGCCTTGCACGCGGCGCCCGGCGAGGTCGTCGCGCTGTTCGAAGCGCGCCTTGAACGGCGCGAAGCCGCTGCGCTGGAACAGCAGCACCGCTTCGAGCAGCGCGCGTGCCACGCGGCGCAGCGCCGCCGGCGGCTCGATGCCGGGAACGATCTCCTGCAGGTGGGCGTAGCCGTGGTCGAGGTCGGCGGTGGGCATCGGCGCGATGTTCAGGCCGACGCCGATCACCGCCATGCGGCGCTGGCCGACAGGCACGGTCTCGATCAGGATGCCGCCGAGCTTGCGCGACGGCCCGCTGCCGTCGGCCCACATCAGGTCGTTGGGCCACTTCAGCGCGACGCGTGGGCCGGCCGGGTCGGTGCGCGGGTCCAGCGCCTCGGCCAGCGCCACGCCCACCGCCAGCGACAGGCCCGACCAGTCGGGCGGGCTGAACGGCAGCGCAAGCGAAAACGTCAGCGACGCGCCGGCGCTGGACTGCCAGCTGCGACCCAGCCGGCCGCGGCCGCGTGTCTGCTGCTCGGCCACCAGCAGGCACGGCTGCGTGTCGTTCGACGCGCCGGCCGTGCGGTGTGCCTTCGACCAGCGGAATCGGGCCCGCTGATCGGCGGCTCGAGCTCACCCGGCCGCGACGGCTGGCCGTCGGCCAGGCCGCTGGAGCGCCGCGCGCGCTCGACCAGCTGGGTGTTGGTGGAATCGCAATGGGGCACGACCTCGACCGCCAGACCGGGCAGCACGGTCTTCAGTTCGCGCCACAGGTCTTCGGCGCCCCACTTGGCTGCAGCGGGCGATCGCATGGTGTCAGCGCTTGGGCGCCAGCATCGTGCCGCGGCAGCGCTCGGGCGCCGCAGCGGCATTCGAACTGCTTCTTCACCTTCGGCGTGTAGCGCTCGTCGATCACCAGACCGTAGTCGTAGAACAGCTCCTCGCCCGGCTGGATCGCGCGCAGGGCCTTGATGTAGACCCGGTCGCCGACGATGTCGGACTCGCAGTTCGGGTTGCAGGCGTGGTTGATCCAGCGCGCCGCGTTGCCGCCGAACTTGGCATCGATGACCTGCTGTCGTCGATGTGGAAATAGAAGGTATGGTCCGGATCCTTCGGGTCGTGCGGGTGGCGCTTCAGCGCCTGCTTCCAGGTGATGCGCTCGCCCTTGTACTCGATGACGATCTCGCCCTTGCGGATCGGCCGCAGTGCGAACACCCCCTTGCCGTGCACACCGGAGCGTCGCACCTGGATGCGGCGACCGGAGGCGGCGCGGCGCGGCATGCGCCCGGTGCGGTCGACGGGTCCAGTTCGGGCGGGGCTTGCTTGTCGGTTTTCATTCGGTACATTGAATTTGGGCGCGCGCGCGTGTGTGCGTGCGCGCGCGTGAAAGGTTCGGGATTGTAGGCACGGGTCGCGTGGCAGCCGCCATGCGATTCGAAAACGTGAGCAAGCAGGAGTCATGGGAAAGTCACTCATCATCGCGGAGAAGCCGAGCGTCGCGCAGGACATCGTGCGCGCGCTCACGCCGGTCGCGGGCAAGTTCGACAAGCAGACCGACCACTTCGAGAACGACCGCTACGTGGTCACCTCCGCCGTCGGCCACCTGGTGGAGATCAAGGCGCCGGAGGAGTACGACGTCAAGCGCGGCAAGTGGAGCTTCGCGCACCTGCCGGTGGTGCCGCCGCACTTCGACCTGGCGCCGATCGACAAGGCCAAGTCGCGCCTGAACGCGGTGGTCAAGCTGGTCAAGCGCAAGGACGTGACCGAGCTGATCAACGCCTGCGACGCCGGCCGCGAGGGCGAGCTGATCTTCCGCCTGATCGTGCAGTACTGCCGACGGCGGCAAGAAGACCTCGTCGGCCAAGCCGGTGCACCGCCTGTGGCTGCAGAGCATGACGCCGCAGGCCATCCGCGACGGCTTCGCGGCGCTGCGCAGCGAAAAGGAGATGCACGGCCTGGCCGACGCCGCGCGCAGCCGCTCGGAGGCCGACTGGCTCGTCGGCATCAACGGCACGCGGGCGATGACGGCCTTCAATTCGCGCGACGGCGGCTTCTTCCTGACCACCGTGGGCCGGGTGCAGACGCCGACGCTGTCGATCGTGGTCGAGCGCGAGGAGAAGATCCGCAAGCACGTGGCGCGCGACTACTGGGAGGTGCGCGCCACGTTCGACGCCAAGGCCGGGCAGTACGACGGCAAGTGGTTCGATCCGAAGTGGAAGAAGGGCGACGATGCGGACGCACGCGCCGACCGGCTGTGGGACGGCAAGCGGGCCGAGGCCATCGCCGCCGCGGTGCGTGGCCAACCGGCCGCCGTGACCGAGGAGGCCAAGCCGAGCACGCAGGGCAGCCCGCTGCTGTACGACCTGACCACGCTGCAGCGCGAGGCCAACGGCCGCTTCGGCTTCTCGGCCAAGACCACCTTGTCGCTGGCGCAGGCGCTGTACGAGAAGCACAAGGCGCTGACCTACCCGCGCACCGATTCGCGCGCGCTGCCCGAGGACTACCTGCCGGTGGTGAAGCAGACCTTCAAGATGATCGCCGAGGACGACCTGCCCGGCCCGCTGCGCGAACTGGCCACGCATGCGAAGAAGGCGATCAAGGAAGGCTACGTGAAGCCGACCAAGCGCGTGTTCGACAACAGCAAGGTGTCGGACCACTTCGCGATCATCCCGACGCTGCAGCCGCCGAAGTCGCTGACCGACGCCGAGGCGAAGATCTACGACATGGTGGTCAAGCGTTTCCTCGCGGTGTTCTTCCCGCCGGCCGAGTACCTGGTGACCACGCGCATCTCCACCGTCAAGCTGGGCAAGCAGGAGTATCCGTTCCAGACCAACGGCAAGGTGCTGGTCAACCCCGGCTGGCTGGCCGTCTACGGCAAGGAGGCGCAGGAAGAAGACGCCAACCTGGTGCCGGTGGCGCAGGGCGAGATCGTGCGCACCGAAGCCGCCGACGTGGTGGCGCTGAAGACGCGGCCGCCGGCGCGCTACACCGAGGCGACGCTGTTGTCGGCGATGGAAGGCGCCGGCAAGCTGATCGAGGACGACGACCTGCGCGCGGCGATGCACGAGAAGGGCCTGGGCACGCCGGCCACACGCGCCGCCATCATCGAGGGCCTGATCTTCGAGAAGTACATGCACCGCGACGGCCGCGAGCTGGTGCCCACCGCCAAGGCTTTCCAGCTGATGACGCTGCTGCGCGGCCTGGATGTCGAGGACCTGACCAAGCCCGAGCTCACCGGCGACTGGGAGTACCGTCTGGCCGAGATGGAGCATGGCCGCCTGTCGCGCGACGCCTTCATGAAGGACGTGGCCTCGATGGCCGAGCGCATCGTGCGCAAGGCCAAGGAATACGACCGCGACACCATCCCGGGCGACTACGCGACGCTGAAGACGCCCTGCCCCCATTGCGGCGGCGTGGTCAAGGAGAACTACCGACGCTTCACCTGCACCGGGCCGGTTGGCGCCGCCGACAGGCGCCGGCTGCGGCTTCAGCATGACCAAGATCCCGGGCGCACGCAGCTTCGAGCTGCAGGAGGTCGAGAGCGTTCTTGGCGAACAAGAAGATCGGTCCGCTCGAGGGCTTCCGCTCCAAGGCCGGCTGGCCGTTCTCGGCCGAACTGCGCCTGGTGTTCGACGACGAGATCAACAACTGGAAGCTCGAGTTCGACTTCGGCGAGGACGCCAAGCGCGCGCAGGAAGACGGCGAGCCGGTGGACTTTTCGGGCCAGCAGTCGCTCGGCGCCTGCCCCAAGTGCAAGGGCAAGGTGTACGAGCACGGCACCGGCTACGTCTGCGAGCACGCAGTCGGCGCGCACGTGACCTGCGACTTCAAGAGCGGCAAGATCATTCTGCAGCAACCGATCGCGCGCGAGCAGATGGGCAAGCTGCTGGCCACCGGCCGCACCGACCTGATGGAGAACTTCGTCTCCAACAAGACGCGGCGCAAGTTCAAGGCCTTCCTCACCTACGACGCCAAGGAGGGCAAGGTGATGTTCGCGTTCGAGCCGCGGCCGGAGCGTGGCGCCAAGGGCGCCGCGGCGAAGAAGGTGCCGGCCAAGAAGGCCAAGGCGTGATGCATGGCCGGTGAGGCCTGGCCGTGCCTGCGCGCCGACGGCGACGGCTGCCGCCTGAGCGTGCACGTGGTGCCGCAGGCCAGCCGCACCGCGGTCGACGGCTGGCACGACGGCGCGCTGCGCATCCGGCTCGCCGCGCCACCGGTCGACGGCAAGGCCAACACGGTGTTGCAGGCCTGGCTGGCCGAGCAGCTGGGCCTGCCCAAGCGCGCAGTGCGCCTGCACCGCGGCCCGGCGTCGCGGCACAAGCAGCTGATGCTCGACGCTCGCGCTGGCCGACGTGGCGGCGTGGCTGGCGCGCGTCGCAACGCCTGCGGCGTGATGCGCGCCGGCGGCGTTTTGCGGCATCATCGCGGCACGCAAGAACTCGAGGAGACACGCATGAGCCATCGTTGGCATCGCGCCCTGGTCGCGGTCGTCGGTCTGGCGGCACTGGGCGCGCAGGCGGCTGGCTTCAGCCTGAAGAGCCCGACCATCAAGCCCGGCAGCGCGCTGACCGAGGCCCAGGTGTTCAACGGCTTCGGCTGCACCGGCAAGAACATCTCGCCGGCGCTGGAGTGGAAGGGCGCGCCGGCGGGCACCAAGAGCTTCGCGGTGACGGTCTACGACCCGGATGCGCCCACCGGCAGCGGCTGGTGGCACTGGGTGGTCTACAACATCCCGGCGGCGTCGACGATGCTGGCCGAAGGCGCCGGCACGGCCGATGGCAAGACGCTGCCCAACGGCGCCGTGCAGGGCCGCACCGACTTCGGCGCGCCGGGCTTCGGCGGCGCCTGCCCGCCCAAGGGCGACAAGCCGCACCGCTACATCTTCACCGTCTTCGCGCTGAAGACCGAGAAGATCGAGGCTCCGGCCGACGGCACCGCCGCGCTGGTCGGCTTCATGGTCAACGCCAACAAGATCGGACAGGCCAGTTTCACCGCCTACTACGGGCGCAAGTAGCGCGCGTCGGCTGGCCGGCGGCCGGCTCGGCGTCACGTCGGCCGGCGCGCGCTGCGGCCGGCGTTCGGGGCGTGCATGACCGCGCTCGTCTTGCAGAAGCTGCTGGCGATGTTCATCGTCGTCGCGCTCGGCTGGATCGCCGGCCGTCGTCGCTGGTTGGGCGATGGCGACGTGTCGCGCGTGCTCGGCAACGCCGCGTTCACGATCTTCGTGCCGGCGCTGCTGTTTCGCACCGCCGCGCGGCTGGATCTGGCGGCCCTGCCCTGGCCGACGCTGGCGGCGTTCTTCGTGCCGACCGTGGCCCTGCTGCTGGCGGTGTATGCGGCACACCGCCGCCGCGCGATGGCCAGCCAGCCGGCGCGCGCCACCGTGCGCGCGATCACCGTCGTCTACGGCAACGCGGTGCAGGTCGGCATTCCGCTGGCGGCGGCGTTGTTCGGCGAATCGGGCCTGGGCCTGCACCTCACGCTGATCAGCCTGCATGGGCTGGTGCTGCTGACCGTCCTGACCGCGCTGGTCGAACACGACGTGGCGCGGGCCGAACGCGGCGCCGCGCTGGCGGCGACGCTGCGCAGCACGGTGCGCAACACCGTCGCCCACCCGGTGGTGCTGCCGCTGCTGGCCGGACTGGCCTGGAACACCGCGGGGCTGACGCTGCCGGTGCTGCTCGACCAGTTGCTGCAGATGCTGGGCACCGCGGTGGTGCCGGTGTGCCTGGTGCTGATCGGACTGTCGCTGCACCATTACGGTTTGCGCGGGCCCGTCGCGCACGGCGTTCGTGCTGTCCGCGCTGAAGCTCGGCGTCGATGCCGGCGATGGTGCTGGCGGCGGCGCATTGGGGATTCGGCCTGACCGGTCAGGCGCTGTCGGTCGTGGTGATGATGGCGGCGATGCCGGTGGGCAGCAACGCGCTGATCTTTGCCCAGCGCTACCGCACCGAGGAGGCCGAGGTGACCGCCGCGATCGTCGTCTCCACACTGGCCTTCGCCGCCACCGCGCCGTTGTGGCTGATGGCGCTGGCGCGCTTCTGAGCCGCACTCTCGCACGCCGGGCCGGAAAACTTGACCGCGGCCCTTCGTTTGCGCGGGCGGCAATGCCAAAATGCGCGCGCCATGACGCCGACCGACATCCCCGCCTACATGGCCCACGTGGGCGCGGCCGCACGCGAAGCGGCCCGCGCGATGGCGCGCGCGCCGCTGGCCGCGCGCAACGCGGCGCTGCTGGAGCTGGCGCGCCTGCTGCGCGCGGAATCGGCGGCACTGCAGACCACGAACCGGGTCGACCTGGCGGCCGCCGACGGGCTGGCCGCGCCGCTGGTCGACCGGCTGCGGCTCACGCCGAAGATCATCGACACGGTGGCGGCCGGTTGCGAGCAGATCGGCGCGATGCCCGATCCGGTGGGCGAGATCGTGCACCTCAAGCGTCAGCCCAGCGGCATCAGCGTCGGCCAGATGCGTGTGCCGCTGGGCGTGTTCGGCATGATCTACGAGAGCCGGCCCAACGTGACGATCGAGGCGGCGTCGCTGGCGATCAAGAGCGGCAACGCGGCCATCCTGCGCGGCGGTTCCGAGGCGCTGCAATCCAACCTCGCGCTGGCCGCGCTGGTGCAGCGTTCGTTGCACCTGGCGGGCCTGCCGGACGAGGCGGTCCAACTGGTCGCCACCACCGACCGCGCGGCGGTGGGCTGCCTGCTGGCGATGCACGAGTCGATCGACGTGATGATCCCGCGCGGCGGCAAGAGCCTGATCGAGCGCGTGGCCGCGCAGGCGAAGATGCCGGTGATCAAACACCTCGACGGCAACTGCCACGTGTACATCGACGCCGAGGTCGACCTCGAGATGGCGCTGGCCATCACCGACAACGCCAAGACCCAGAAGTTCAGCCCCTGCAATGCCGCCGAGTCGCTGTTGGTGCATGCCCGGCAGGCGGCGGCGTTCCTGCCGCGCATCGGGGCGGTGTTCGCGGCCAAAGGCGTGCAGATGCGCGGCGACGCCGCGGCGCTGCAGCTGCTGCAGCGCGTGCCGGGCGCCGATGCGGTGCCGGCTCAAGACTCGGATTGGGCCGAGGAGTATCTGGCGCCGATCATCAGCGTGAAGGTCGTCGACAGCCTGGACGAAGCCATCGCGCACATCAACCGCTTCGGCTCGCACCACACCGATGCCATCGTCACGGCCCACCACGCCAACGCGTTGCGTTTCCTGCGCGAGGTGGATTCGGCCAGCGTGATGGTGAACGCCAGCACGCGGTTCGCCGATGGTTTCGAGTACGGGCTGGGCGCCGAGATCGGCATCTCCACCGACAAGCTGCACGCCCGCGGGCCGGTCGGGCTCGAAGGCTTGACCTCGCTGAAGTGGGTGGTGCTCGGCAACGGCGAGCTGCGCAGATGAACCACCGCACGCGGCATGGCGTCGACCCGGCGGCCGCGGCGCGCGAGAGCCGACGATGAACGGCAATCACTGGATGCTGTTGCTCGGACTGGCCGTCTGCGGTTTCTGGATGGTCGGCGCCCACAATCGCATCGTCGGGCTGCGGGCCGGTATCGTCGAGGGCTGGTCACAGGTCGACGCCTTGCTGGCACGGCGCGAGGCCGCATTGGCCGCGCTGGTCCAGCATCTGTGGGAGCTGTGGCCGAACGGCCGCGCCGCGCTGGATTCGCTCGTCGCGGCCCGGCAGCAGGTGCAGAGCACGGCGCAGGCGGTGCGCCTCGGGCCCGTGCGTGCGCCGCTGGTCGCCAGCCTGTGCTCGGCCGAGGGCGCCCTCAACGCCACGGTGGCCAGACTGCTGAATCAAGTGGAAGGAGAGCCGATGCTGAGCACGCACGACGACGTGGCGTCGAACCTGATGGTCCTTTTCGCACTCGGGCCGCAGCTGCTCGAGGCGCGACAACGATTCAACCGGGCCTGCCTCGCGTACAACGACGCGATCCATCAGTTCCCGACCAACCTGCTGGCGCCGGTGTTCCGGTTCGAACCGGCGGGCTCGCTCTGATGGCCGAGCAGCCGGTACCACCGCCGGATCCCGCCGCGGCCCGCGGCGCGCCGGCGGCGTCGCCGACCCCGCCCGACCCCGTCGCGGCCGCACAGCGTCGCGCCCGATGGGCGCAGCTGGCCGGGCCCGGCCAACTGCACGCGGTGGTGCTGGCGCTGCTGCTGGCGCCGGGGCGCGTGCGCGAGCAGGCCGTCTGGGACGACGAGTGCGCGGCCACCGCCGGCGCCGCGGCGATTCGCGCCGACGCGCTGGCCATCGATCCACGCGAGCGGATGCCCTGGATCGAGTGTTTCGTGCGCCGCATCGGGCAGGGGCCGCTGGCCAACCGGCAACGGCTGCTGCGCGCGACGCGCCGCCTGATGGCAGCCGATGGCCGCACCCACGCGCTCGATCGCCTGCGCTGGCTGGCGCTGCGGCACGCGCTCGGTGACGCCCGCGCGCTGGCGCAGCCCGCGGCCGCCGAATTCGATCTCGAGGGCCTGGACACCGAAACGGCACGCAACATCGGCCGCTTCAGCGCCTTCTTGTCGCGCATCGTGCCGTCGCCGGAAATCGACCTCGACGTGATCTCGGGCGTGCAAGCCAGCGGAGAGCGCTGGTGGCTCGCGGTGATGAAGCCGTGGCCCGACGCCGGCGCCACGCGCGACCTGCCCGATACCGACGCGCTGGTGGCCGCCTTGCACGACGTGCAGTCGCTGCCCTGGATGTTGCGACCGGTGGTGGTGCGGCGCTGGGTCGACGCTGCGGTGGAGCTGTCGCCGGCCGGTCAGCTCGGCGAGCCGGCTGCGGAGGCGCTGCGCATCGCCGCCAAACTGCTCGATTGCCCGCTGCCGCCGGCGCTGGCCAACTGTTTCATCGAGTGCGAAGGCGCCTCGCCCGCGGCGTAGGCGCCGGATCCGCGGCGCCGGGCACCGTTGCGCTGCTGCGGCCGCGATCGATGCTACTCAGATGGGCTATGGAGCATTACCCATCGAGGTGATGGACGCTTGCGCCCGCTTTGCGCGTAATCGCGGCTCTGGTGCCGCGTGCCCGGCTCGAAGGCGGGCCGTCCCTGAGCAGTGACCCGGGCCGCGCCCACTATGATTTGTCTTCCAGTGGAGTATTCAATGCACACCAGACGCGAAGCGATGTCGCGGGCGGCGGCCGTGGCGGGGATGATGGCTGCGGCCGGGATGTTGCCCGGCGCGGCGCAGGCCGCGTGGTCACAGGCCGCGTTCGAGGCCAAGTCGCTGGCCGAGGCGGTCAAGGCGCTTGGCGGCAGCGCGCCGGCCGAGAGCAAGGACGTGACGCTGACCGGGCCCGACATCGCCGAGAACGGCGCCGTGGTACCGCTGGGCTGCGCCTGCGCATTGCCCGGTGTGAAGCGGCTGCTGCTGCTGGTCGAGAAGAACCCCAGTGCGCTGTCGGCGGTGTTCGACATCAGCGATGCGGTGGAGGCCAACTTCGCCACCCGCGTGAAGATGGGTCAGTCGTCCAACGTCTATGCGGTGGCGATGATGGGCGACGGCAAGGTGCTGTACGCGCAAAAGGAAGTCAAGGTCACCCTCGGCGGCTGTGGTGGGTGAGGCCGGACGTGCGGCAGTCCCTGCGGACTGACGCACGCCTGCCGAACCGGGCCGGCCTGCAGAGCCGGCCCGTGGCGAGATCTTCAAAGTAAAGGAGAAGACATGGCAGACCCGATGCGCATTCGAGCCCAGGCGGCCGGCGACAAGACCGTCGTGCGCGTGCTGATGAGCCACGAGATGGAGACCGGCCAGCGCAAGGACAGCGCCGGCAAGACGATCCCGGCCTGGTTCATCCAGGAGGTCAGCGCCACGCACAACGGCAAGCCGGTGCTGGCGGCGCAGTGGGGCCCGGCCGTGTCGAAGAACCCGTTCCTGCAGTTCACGATCAAGGGTGCCAAGGCCGGCGACAAGGTGGCCGTGAGCTGGACCGACAACAAGGGCGACAAACGCACCGACGAGGCAACCGTCAGTTGATTGCTGCGCACCATCGAGCGTCGACAACGACGCCAACCCACCCGCAGGAGACGTCGTGAAACCGTTGTTGATCGCCGGAGCCAGCGCCGCGTTGCTGGCATGTTGGTCCGCGCAGGCGCAGAAGTCCGCGGCCGACGGCATTGCCGAGTACCGCAAGATGCTCGAGGACGGCAACCCGGCCGACCTGTTCGAGGCCAAGGGCGAGGCGCTGTGGAAGCACAAGCGCGGGCCGAAGAACGCCTCGCTGGAGCAATGCGACCTGGGCAAAGGCGCGGGCGTGGTCAAGGGCGCGTTCGTCGAGTTGCCGCGCTACTTCGCCGACACGCAGAAGGTACAGGACCTCGAATCGCGCCTGGTCACCTGCATGGAGTCGCTGCAGGGCCTCAGCGGCGCCGAGATCGCGAAGACGCCGTTCGGGCGCGGTGAGCAGAACAACGTCACCGCGCTGGCCACCTACGTGGCGGCGGCCTCGCGCGGCCTGCGCTTCAATCTGCCGCAAGGCCATGCCGAAGAACGGCGCATCTACGAGATCGGCAAGCGGGTGTTCTTCTTCCGCGGTGGGCCGTACGACTTCTCGTGTGCCTCGTGCCATGGCGAGGACGGCAAGCGCATTCGCCTGCAGGACCTGCCCAACCTGACCAAGAACCCCGGTGACGGCGTCGGCTTTGCTGCCTGGCCGGCGTACCGCGTCAGCAACGGCCAGATGTGGAGCATGCAGCTCCGCCTCAACGACTGCTATCGCCAGCAGCGCTTCCCGTACCCGGGCTTCGGCTCGGAGGCCACGATCGCGGTCAGCGCCTACATGGGCGTCAACGCCAAGGGCGCCGAATCCATCGCGCCGGCCATCAAGCGCTGAAAGCCCAGGAACCGAACATGAAAGCATCCGTTCTCGTCTGCTGCGCCGCGGCGACCGCGGCGCTGCTGGGCTGCGCCGCGGTGCCCTCGCCGGCCGAGCTGGACCAGCAGGCGCTGGCGGTGATGAAGGCCTCGTTTCGCGACGAGGGCATCGCCAAGGTCGACCGCCTGAACCAGGATCCGGCGCAGAAGGCCTGTTCCGCGGCCACGCCGCCGAGTGCCGAGCTCGCCAAGCAGATCGAGGCGGCGTCGCTGGCCAGCGTGCAAGTGGCCGGCCGGTGGGCAGTACCTGGGCGACTGGCGCGAGGGCGAGAAGCTCGCGCAGAACGGCCGCGGCATGACCTGGACCGACCCGTCGGCCGAGCCCAAGGACAACGGCGCCAATTGCTACAACTGCCATCAGATCGACAACAAGGAAATCTCGTTCGGCACCATCGGCCCGAGCCTGTGGAACTACGGCAAGCAGCGCGGCGTCAAGGACCTGACCGATCCGGCCGCCGCGCCGATCGTGCAATACACCTGGGGCAAGCTGTGGAACAGCAAGGCCTACGCGGCGTGCTCCAACATGCCGCGCTTCGGCCACCTGGGCTTGCTCAACGAACGGCAGCTGCGCGACGTGATGGCGCTGCTGCTGGACCCGAAGTCGCCCGTCAATCAATAGCACGCGGCCGCAGCGGCCGGCGCTGGCTTTTTCGGCCGCAGCCCATAAGCCGCCACCGATCATGAGCCTGAACAAGCGCGAGTTCCTGCAGGTGCATGGCGGCCGCGTCGGCGGCCGGCATGGCGTTGGGCCGCTGGGGCGATGCCGACGCGGCGCGCGCGCAGGCGGCGTTGTACGACCTGCCGAGCGCATTCAACGGCGCCGGCGCGGTGTCGCTGCTGCACTTCACCGATTGCCATGCGCAGCTCAAGCCGATCCGCTTTCGCGAGCCGAGCGTCAACCTCGGCCTGGGCGCGATGTCGGGCCAGTGGCCGCACCGCGTGGGCTCGTCGCTGCTGCAGGGTGCGGGCATACCGGCCGGCTCGAATCTGGCGCATGCGTTCACCTACCTGGATTTCGAACGCGCGTCGCGCCGCTTTGGCAAGGTCGGCGGCTTCGCGCACCTGGCCACGCTGGTGAAGATGCTCAAGGCCAGCCGACCCGGCGCGCTGCTGCTCGATGGCGGCGACACCTGGCAGGGTTCGGCCACGGCGTTGTGGACGAATGCGCAGGACATGGTCGACGCCGGGCTGCTGCTCGGCGTCGACGTGATGACCGGCCACTGGGAGTTCACCTACGGCATGGAGCGGGTGAAGGAGATCGTCGACAAGGACTTCAAGGGCCGCGTCGACTTCGTGGCGCAGAACGTGAAGACCGCCGACTTCGGCGACCCGGTGTTTTCGCCGTACGTGATGCGCGAGATCAACGGCGTGCCGGTGGCGATCATCGGTCAGGCCTTCCCGTACACGCCGATCGCCAACCCGCGCTACCTGGTGGCCGACTGGAGCTTCGGCATCCAGGACGACAACCTGCAGCGGCAGGTCGACGAGGTGCGCGCCAAGGGCGCGCAGGTGGTGGTGGTGCTGTCGCACAACGGCATGGACGTCGACCTGAAGCTGGCCACGCGCGTGCGCGGCATCGATGCCATCTTCGGGGGGCACACGCACGACGGCGTGCCGGTGGCGGTGCCGGTGGCCAACGCCGGCGGCAAGACGCTCGTCACCAACGCCGGCAGCAACGGCAAGTTCCTCGGCGTGATGGACTTGCAGGTGCGCGCCGGCGCGGTCGCCGATTTCCGCTACCGCCTGTTGCCGGTGTTCTCCAACCTGCTGCAGCCCGACGCGGCGATGGCGGCGCTGATCGACAGGGTGCGCGCGCCGTTCGAATCGCGACTGAACGAACCGCTCGCGGTGACCGACGGCCTGCTCTACCGGCGCGGCAACTTCAACGGCAGCTGGGACCAGCTGATCTGCGACGCATTGATCGAGGTGCAAGGCGCCGATATCGCGTTTTCGCCGGGTTTCCGCTGGGGCACCAGCCTGCTGCCCGGGGAGACCATCACGCGCGAGCTGCTGATGGACCAGCTGGCGATCACCTATCCCTATGCCACGCTCGCCGACCTGCGCGGGGAGACGATCAAGACCGTGCTCGAGGACGTGGCCGACAACCTGTTCAACCCCGACCCCTACTACCAGCAGGGCGGCGACATGGTGCGCGTGGGTGGTCTCACGTACGCGATGGACCCGGCCGCCAAGATGGGGTCGCGCATCGCCGACATGCGCCTGAACGGGCGAGCCGTCGAAGCCGACAAGACCTACAAGGTCGCCGGCTGGGCGCCGGTGGCCGAGGAGGCGCGCACCGCGCCGGGCACCAAACCGGTGTGGGACGTGGTCGAGGCCTGGCTCAGGAACCAGGGCGGTCGCGTGAAGCCGCGGCGAATCAACACGCCGCGATTGGCCGGCGTCCGCGGCAATCCCGGCGTGGCTGCCTGAAGGGCGCGCCGTGGGTTCGCGCCCCGCCGGCCGGCGGGCGCTTCAGCATCGCGGGACCCTCGAGCCGCGCGTTTAGAACTCGATCTGGTCGGCGATGGCCTTGATGCCCGCCGCGGCGCATGCATCATCGGCCTCGCCGCCAGGCGCGCCCGAGACCGCGATGGCACCCAGCATCGAACCCCCGGCCTCGATGACCAGGCCGCCACCGGCGGCGAATACCCTGGGCAGCGCACGCACGCCACTCATCGGTTTGCCGGGCTGGGTGTCGATGGCCAGCGCCGTCGTCGGCGTGCGAAAGCTCGCCGCCGTCCAGGCCTTGTTCATCGCGCCGTCCACGGTATGGGGACCGGCAAACCGGTCGCGAAGCAGCACCTGGAGCAGCCCCGAACGATCGACGACGGCCACGGCCGCCTGATGGCCGTTGCGACGGCATTGATCCAGTGCCGCGCGCGCGGCCACCAGCGCGGTCTCCGGCGTCAACGAGCGCGTGCTGAACGTGCCCTGTTGTCCAAGCGCGGCCAGCGGTGCCGCCAGACAAGCCGCCAGCATCGGGATTCGTCTCATGTGCAGTCCTTGCGGTCGAGATGGGGTGGCCACCGCGCGCGCCACCGCACGCCGGTGCCCATCGGGATCAGTCTAGGTGAGTCGCAGAGCGCGCCTCTGCGATAGCGCAAAACGCGGCCAGCGCCGCGAACATCGGTGCGCCAATAAAATCAGCGCATGACGCGCAGGACGGCAAACAGCGGCGATCGCAAGGGCCAGGACGCGGTGTTCGACAGCGTGGCCAGGCTGTTCGCGGTGCTGTCCACGCCGATCCGTCTGAAGATCATCAGCGCGCTGTGCCAGGGCGAACAGAACGTATCGCAGCTGCTCGAAGCCATCGACACCACGCAGCCCAACATGAGCCAACACCTGTCCACCTTGTACCGCGCGGGCGTGCTGGAGCGGCGCCGCGAGGGCACGCAGATCCACTACCGGCTGGCGAGCGAACGCGTGGCCACCTTGTGCCGCGCCGTCTGCACCCAGGTGGAAGTCGAATTGAACGGCGACGCGGCGCTTGCGCCGGCCCAGCGCCTGCTGCCGCGCGGCGCGCGCTGAGCTGCCTCAGCCGCGTTCGCAGGATATCGACGCGGTGGCGACCAGTTCCTCGAACAACGCCATCGAGACCCGTCCCGGCACCGCGTAGGGGTCGAGCGTCGCGCTGGCCGAATACCTCAGCAGCAAGGCCGGGTTGAGGCCGCTGACGTGCACCTGGCCCATCGCCCAGCCGGCGAATCGGCGCTCGTCGATTTCCTCGTAGGCCAGCAGTTCGACATCGGTGTGCCGGGCATCGGCGGCGATGCGGTTGTACAAGCGGTTGACGGCTGTGCGGCTGCCTTCCAGCACCTGCAGGAAGACGCCGGAGGCAAAGCACAGCGCGCCGGTGATGCCGTGTCGCGGGTTGTTGGCCCGGCACTGGCGCAGCAGCGACTGCAGCTCGTCCTGGTCGAGCGCCGGCACGGCGCGGCTCACGTACAACAGTCGGACCAACATGGGCATGTCCTTGGCTAGGGGGTAGTCTTCTTCGACAGCAGCGAGAGGAATTCCCGCCGCAGGTTCGGATCCTTCAGGAAGGCGCCGCGCATCACACTGTTGGTCATGGCCGTGTCGTCGTCCTTGACGCCGCGCCAATGCATGCAGAAGTGATCGGCTTCCATCACGATGCCCAGGCCGTCGGGCTTGACGCGCTCCTGCAGCGCATCGGCGAGCATCACCACCGCCTCTTCCTGGATCTGCGGCCGGGTCATGACCCAGTCGCACAAACGGGCGTACTTGGACAGGCCGATCAGGTTGGAGTGTTCGTTCGGCAGGATCCCGATCCAGATCCGGCCGAGGATCGGGCACAGGTGGTGCGAACAGGCACTGCGCACGCTGATCGGGCCCACGATCATCAGCTCGTTCAGCCGCGACGCGTTGGGGAACTCGGTGATCTTCGGCGCGCTGACGTAGCGGCCGCGGAACACCTCGTCGATGAACATGCGCGCCACGCGCTCGGCCGTGCCGTTGGTGTTGTGGTCGCTCTCGGTGTCGATGACCAGCGACTGCAGCACGTCCTGCAGCTTGTCGCGCACCTCGGCCTTCAGCTCCTCCAGCTCGCCCGGGCGCACGAAGCCGGCGATGTTGTCGTTGGCATGGTAGCGGCAGTCGGCGCCGATCAGGCGGTAGCGGATGCGCTCGGACACGGGCAACTCGGCCAGGTCGTCCTCGCTGCGCAGCATGCGTGTGATGGCGTTGGGCTTGTCTGGCATGGCGACCTCGGCACAGGGGGTCGAACCATTGTGGCAGCGGGCGCCGCTTCGTGCCCGGGTGGGGTCGATGCCGGCTCGGCGCTGCGCAGCGGCCAGGCTCTAGACTCGATTCATGACCCACGCGCCGCCGCTTGCCCGCATCCTGGCGCCGACGGCCGATGCGGTGGCTGCGGTGCGCGCCGGCCGATCGCTCACCGAGGTGCTGGCGCAGGTGCGCCCGGAGCTGCGTCCCGCGACCCAGGCGCTGGCCAGCGACGTGTTGCGCCGCCTCGGCGCGGCGCAGGCACTGCGACAGCAGCTTGCGCCCAAGACACCGCCAGCGCCGGTGGAGGCGCTGCTGCTGTGCGCGCTGGCTTTGCTGTGGCCGCGCGACGACGGCGCCCCCTACACCGACCATACCCTCGTGAACCAGGCGGTGGCCGCGGTGCGTGTCCGCGCACCGGCGGCCGCCGGCTTCGTCAACGCGGTGCTGCGGCACTTCGTGCGCGACCGCGACGCGCTGGTCGCGCTGGTACGTCAGCAGCCGGCGGCGGCATTCAACCATCCGCTGTGGTGGATCGAACGGGTACGGCAGGATTGGCCGAATGTCTGGCAGGCCCTGCTGCGCGCCGGCGACCAGATGCCGCCGATGGTGCTGCGCGTGAACGTGCGCCGCTCGACCGCAGCCGACTACGTGCGGCGCCTGGCCGCTCGGGGCATCGCGGCCCAGTTGGTAGGGCCGCAGGCGGTGTGGCTGTCGCGGCCGTGCCCGGTCGCCGAGCTGCCGGGCTTCGCCGAAGGCGAAGTCTCGGTGCAGGACCTGTCGGCCCAACGCGCGGCGCCTTTGCTGCTGGGGCCGGGGCTGCGCGCAGGCGCCCGCGTGCTCGACGCCTGCGCGGCCCCCGGCGGCAAAACGGCCCATCTGCTCGAGCTGGCCGAACTCGACGTCACCGCGCTCGACGCCGATGCCGAGCGCCTGACGCGTGTGCACGACACGCTGGCCCGGCTGGGACTCGCGGCGCGGCTGACCTGTGCCGACGCGCGCGACGTGAAGCGCTGGTGGGACGGCCGGCCGTTCGACGCCATCTTGCTGGACGCGCCGTGCACGGCGTCGGGCATCGTGCGCCGCCACCCGGACATCCGCTGGCTGCGCCGGCCCGACGACCTGGTGGCGCTGGCCCGCTTGCAGGCCGAACTGCTGGATGCGCTGTGGCCCCTCGTCGCGCCGGGTGGGTGTTTGCTTTACGTCACATGTTCGATATTCCGCGTCGAGGGGCAGCAGCAGATCGACGCTTTTTTGCAACGCCACGAAGGGGACAACCCGCAGCGGGACCCAAGCTCCCCCGGGCACCTGCTGCCGCTGCCAGACAATTCCGATCAAACGCCCGCCGCGCCCGCCGTGGTGGGAGACGGTTTCTTCTACGCACTGGTTCGAAAGCCCTGAAACAGCCCCCTCCATGCGCTGCGCGAGGTTGCCGAGTCTTCTGTCGCGCCTGGCGCGGCTGCTGGTCCTGCTGTGGCTCGGGGCCGGATCGAGCGTGCGTGCGCAGGGCGTCGAGCTCAACACGCTGGAGCTGAGCCGGGCCGACGGCGCGCTGACGCTGGAATTCAGCGCCCGCCTGACGCTGTCGCGCGCGCTGGAAGACGCCCTGCGGCGCGGCGTGCCGATGTACTTCGAATCCGAGGCCACGCTGTTTCGTGGCCGCTGGTACTGGCGCGACGAACGCGTGTCCCGCGTCTCGCGCAGCTACCGGCTCTCGTACCAGCCGCTGACGGCGACCTGGCGGGTCAGCCTGGGCGGCCTGGCGCAGACATACCCGAGCCTGTCCGACGCGCTGGCGGTGATTTCGCGCGTCAGCGGTTGGCAAGTGGCCGAGGCGAGCCAGCTGGAACCCGACCAGCGCTACTACGTCGAATTCAGCTACCGACTGGACAACACCCAGCTGCCCCGGCCGATGCAGATCGGGCTGGGCAACGAGTGGTCGCTCGGCATCGAGCGCACCATGCGCCTCGACGAGCGCATGCTCGATTCGGCAAAACGATGAACCATCGTCAGACCGCAGATCCGCGAGCTTCCCATCGCAGGGCGCCGCCGCGGGCGTCAGGGGAGCCGACGTGAGCAAGCCGCTGCGCTGGGCCCTGGTGGTGGCGATGCTGGCGGCCACCGGCGCTGCGCTGGTGATCGCGTTCATGCTCGCGCTGACCAGCGAACGCGACCTGTTCGAGCGCAATTTCGTCTGGCTGTTCTGGGTCAACGTGGCGGTGGCCTGCGCGCTGACCCTGGTGATTGCCATCGCGGCGGCGCGCCTGTTCCTGCGCGTGCGCCGCGGCAAGTTCGGCAGCCGGCTGCTGGTCAAGCTGGCCGGCATCTTCGCGCTGGTCGGCGTGGTGCCCGGCATCCTGATCTACACCGTGTCGGTGCAATTCGTCTCGCGCAGCATCGAAACCTGGTTCGATGCCCGGGTGGCGGGCGCGCTGGACGCCGGCCTGTCGCTCGGCCGCAGCACCTTCGAGGTGCTCGGAACCGACCTGGTGGCCAAGACGCGGCTGGCCGCCGAGCGACTGTCGGAGAATCGATCGGCGATCGGTCCGCTGTCGCTGGAGCGGGTGCGCGAGCAGATCGCCGCGCGCGACGTGATGCTGCTCGGCCCCAGCGGCCAGCTGCTGGCCAGTGCCAGCGCGCGAGGCGCCGACAGCATGTCGCCCGAGCGGCCGTCGTCGACGCTGCTGCGCCAGGCACGATCGACCGGTGCGTCGAGCCAGATCGAAGGCCTGGACGATGAGCCCGTCGCGGGCTCCGTGCCGCGCGTGCGGCTGCGCGCGCTGGCACTGCTGCCCAACACCGACATGAGCCTGGCGCCGGGCGAGGATCGTTACCTGTTCGTGGTGCAGGCGGTATCGCCGCAGCTGGTGGGCAATGCGCTGGCCGTGCAAAGCGCCTACCGCGAATACCAGCGCCGCGCGATCGCCCAGGACGGCTTCCGCCGCATGTACATCGGCACGCTGACGCTGGCCTTGGTGCTGGCTGTCTTTGGCGCGGTGTTGCTGGCCGCGTTGCTCGGCAACCAGATCGCGCGGCCGCTGGTGGTGCTGGCCGAGGGCGTGCGCGAGGTGGCCGAAGGCAACTTGCAGGCCAAGCCCGTGTTCGCCTCGCGCGACGAACTGGGCGGCCTGACGCTGGCCTTCGCCCGCATGACCGAGCAGCTGTCCGACGCCCGCGAGCAGGTTGATCGCGGCGTGGCGCAACTGGAGGGTGCGCGCACGCGGCTGCAGACGATCCTCGATTCCCTGAGCGCCGGCGTGATCGTGTTCGATCGGCAGCGCTGCATCGACACCGTCAACCCCGGTGCGACGCGCATCCTGCGCCAGCCGCTGTCGGCGTATCGGGGCCGGCCGCTCGACGACGTGCCCGGGCTGGACGCCTTCGCGCGCGCGGTGTGGCACCGCTTCGAGCTGCACCGCGCCAGCCCGGAGGCCGGCGAGCGCGACCACTGGCAGGACGCCTTCGACCTGCAGGTCGGCGCTCAGCACACGCTGAACCTGCTGGTGCGCGGTGCGGCGCTTGCCCGGCGGGGCGCGCCTGATGGTGTTCGACGACATCACCGAAGTCGTCTCGGCGCAGCGCTCGGTGGCCTGGAGCGAGGTCGCGCGGCGACTGGCGCACGAGATCAAGAACCCGCTGACACCGATCCAGCTCTCGGCCGAGCGCATCAAGCACAAGCTCGAGTCGCACCTGCAGCCGGCCGATCGGGCGCTGCTGGATCGGTCGGTGGCGACGATCGTGGCACAGGTGCAGGCGATGAAGCAGCTGGTCGATGAGTTCCGCGACTACGCCCGCTTGCCGGCCGCGCAACTGGCGCCGCTGGATCTGAACGCGCTGGTGACCGAGGTGCTGGCGCTGTACGGCGGTGCGCTGGAGAAAGGGCAGCTGCGGGCCGTGCTTTCACCCGAGTTGCCGCTGATCGAGGGCGATGCGACACAATTGCGCCAAGTGACCCACAACCTGCTGCAGAACGCGCTCGATGCGGTGGCCGACCGGACGGACGCCAGGGTCGAGGTGCGCACCGAGCTGGCCCACAGCGCCAGCAGTGAAGCTCGCGCGGTGCGCCTGGTTGTGACCGACAATGGCCCCGGTTTTGCCGAGAAGGTCTTGAAGCGAGCATTCGAACCCTATGTCACGACCAAGGCCAAAGGTACCGGCCTCGGGCTCGCCGTGGTGCGCAAGATCGCCGACGAACATGGCGCGCGGGTACGGATCGGCAACCTGCGGGCGGACGGCGCCGCCGAGGGCCCGGTGGTGGGGGCCCAAGTTTCGCTATCATTTTCACGATTGATCTCCGCGCAGGTGGTTGCGACGGGCGTGGGCGAACCGCCCCACGCGGCGACCGGTGGCGCGGCGACGCAGCTTCATTGAGCGCGGATGGCAACGATTCTTGTAGTCGACGACGAGTTGGGTATACGGGGCCTGTTGTCCGACATCCTGTCCGACGAGGGGCATACGGTCGAGCTCGCCGAGAACGCGGCCGAGGCGCGCGCCGTGCGCGAACGCTTGCGACCCGACCTGGTGTTGCTGGACATCTGGATGCCCGATGTCGACGGCATCACGCTGCTCAAGGAATGGGGCGCTGCCGGTCTGCTGTCGATGCCGGTGATCATGATGAGCGGCCACGGCACGATCGACACCGCCGTCGAGGCCACCAAGTTCGGTGCCTCGGCGTTTCTCGAAAAGCCCGTCACGTTGCAGAAGCTGCTGCGGGCTGTCGAGCAGACGCTGGCCAAGCCGACGCCGCGTCCGGCCGCGTCGAACGGCGGCGCGACGATCTATCGCATCGATTCGGCGGCATTGGCCCACGACGCGCCGATGCCGGGCGCGGGCATCGTGCCGGTGCTGGCGCCGTTGCCGATCGGCCCGCAGGCCGAGCAGTCGTTCGACCTCGATCGCCCGCTGCGCGAGGCCCGCGACTCGTTCGAGAAGAGCTATTTCGAGTTCCACCTGGCCAAGGAAAACGGCTCGATGACGCGGGTGGCCGAAAAGACCGGCCTGGAGCGCACCCATCTGTACCGCAAGCTCAAGCAGCTGGGCGTCGACCTGTCGCGCAACAAGCGCGGCAACGTGCTCTAGATGTCGGTCAGGCCCGCCCAGCTATCTATAATCGCCGGCTCCTGGCCTGGTAGCTCAGTTGGTAGAGCAGCGGATTGAAAATCCGCGTGTCGGTGGTTCGATTCCGCCCCAGGCCACCAACCTCTCACCGAGGTTCGGATGACGGTCAAGCCCCCCGCACCCCCCGCTGAGCAACCGCGGCTGGATTTCAGCAGCGAGATGAGCTACGGCGACTACCTGCACCTCGATGCGGTGCTCGGCGCGCAGCATCCGCTGTCGCCGGACCACAACGAGATGCTGTTCATCGTGCAGCACCAGACCAGCGAGCTGTGGATGAAGCTGATGCTGCACGAACTGCGCGCCGCCGTCGGCCTGCATCGCTGACGACGACCTGCCGCCGGCGTTCAAGATGCTGGCGCGCGTGAGCCGCATCATGGAGCAGCTGGTGCATGCCTGGGACGTGCTGGCGACGATGACGCCTCCGGAGTATTCGGCGATCCGCCCGTACCTCAACGCGAGCAGCGGGTTCCAGAGCTGGCAATACCGCTGCATCGAATTCATGATGGGCAACAAGAACGCGGCGATGCTCAAGCCGCATGCGCACCGGGCCGACCGCCTGGCCGTGGTGGAGCAGGCTTGGCGCGCGCCGTCGCTGTACGACGAAGCCTTGCGCCTGCTGGCGCGGCGCGGCCTCGCGGTGCCGGCCACGCACCTGCAGCGCGACTGGACGAAGCCGTACCAGGCCGACGATGGCGTCGAGCAGGCCTGGCTGAGCGTCTACCGCGCGCCCGCCGCGCGCTGGGATCTGTACCAGCTGGGCGAAGAGCTGGTCGATCTGGAGGACGCGTTCCGGCTGTGGCGCTTCCGCCATGTGACGACGGTCGAGCGTGTGATCGGCTTCAAACGCGGCACCGGCGGAACCAGCGGCGTGTCGTACCTGCGCAAGATGCTCGACGTGGTGCTGTTCCCGGAGTTGTGGCGGCTGCGCACCGACCTGTAGCAGCGCCGGCCGCTGATAATCCGCGCGTCGACGCTTCGGAGCCGCGGTCATGATCGGTTTGGGTGTGCGCAGGGCCATCGTGCTGATCGGGCTGGTGCTGGCCGCGGCGATGTCTGCCGATGGCGCAGCAGGCCACTGTGACCGCGCTGTGCTCCACCGACCAGAGCTGGTGCGAACTGGCGGCCAAGGAGTACCAGGCCGCCACCGGCGTGCGCGTGCAGCAGGTGCGCAAGGCCACCGGCGAGGCGCTGGCGCAGCTGCGTGCCGAGGCGGCCAACCCGAAGACCGACCTGTGGTGGGGCGGCACGGGCGATCCGTTTCTGCAGGCGGCCGAGGCCGGACTGCTGGAGGCCTATCGGCCGGCCTACCTGAACGACCTGCATGGCTGGGCCGTGCGCCAGTACGCGATGAGCGGCAACATGGTCGGCGGCTTCTACACCAGCGCCATCGGCTTCGGCTGGAACGAAGACGTGCTGCGCAAGAAGAAGCTGCCCGCGCCTCGGTGCTGGTCCGATCTGGCGGACCCGCGCTACAAGGGCGAGATCGAGACGTCGCACCCGGGCTCCAGCGGCACCGGCTACACCATCCTGGCGGGCCTGGTGCAGTTGATGGGCGAGGAACCGGCGTTCGACTACCTGAAGAAGCTGCACCGCAACGTCACGCAATACACCCGCAGCGGCACCGCGCAGGCCAAGAGCGTGGCCAAGGGCGAGGTCGGCATCGGCGTGAGTTTCATCTTCGGCTTCGAGAACGAGCGGCAGCAGGGCTTCACGATGGTGAAGTCGATCGCGCCGTGCGAAGGCACGAGCTACGAGGTCGGCGGCATCGCGCTGATCAAGGGCGCGCGCAATCGGGAGGCCGCGATCAAGTACTACGACTGGCTGATGGGCCCGGCCGGGCAGTCGATCGGCGCCAAGGCGAACTCGCTGCAGGTGCCCGCCAACAAGACCTTCCAGCCCGACCCGCGCATTCCGGCGGTCGACAACGTGCGCCTGATCAAGTACGACTTCGAGAAGTACGGCAAGGCGGCCGAGCGCCGGCGCCTGATCGAGCGCTGGGAGAAGGACGTCAACTCGCTGCCGCGCTGACGCTCGCGCGGCGTCAGGCCATCCAGCGCGTCGCCGCAGCCTCGACCACGGCCGGCATCGGCAGCGTCCTGCGGCGCAGGCCGCGCAGCCAGCTGGCGTCGTTGCCGTCGAAGACCGAGTCGCGGATCAGGTTGCTGGCGTCCAGCGCCTGCAGGTCCAGCGCATGCTCGTCCACGCGCGCCAGTGTGCGGATGATGTCGTCGCGCAGCTTGCTGCGCTGCTTGGTCTTGGGGTCGACGATCTCGCCGTCCAGCCCGAAGCGGCAGGCCTGGAAGCGGTTGAAGGTGTAGACGAGGTAGTCGTCCTCGGCCGGCTCGAACGGCCGCTCCTCGCGCAGGTAGCGGCAGATGCACTGCAGGTAGCAGGCCAGCGCGGCGGCCTTGTCCACGTGCAACGGCGTGTCGCACACGCGCAGCTCGATGGTGCCGAACTCGGGCTTGGGCCGGATGTCCCAGTAGAAGTCCTTCATCGACTGCACGACGCCGGTGCTGGTCATCTTGTCGAAGTACTCGCCGAAGCCCTCCCAGGTCAGCACGAACGGGGCGCGGCCGGACAGCGGGAACGCGAACACCGAGTTCAGCCGCGCGGAATGAAAACCGGTGTCGACGCCCTGCACGAAGGGCGATGAGGCCGACAGCGCGATGAAGTGCGGCACGTAGCGCGACAGCGCGTGCAGCAGCCACATCGCGTCGTCGCCGCTGGGCACCCCCACGTGCACGTGCTGGCCGAACACCGTGAACTGCTTGGCCAGGTAGCCGTAGAGCTCGCTGATGTAGCGGAAGCGCTCGGTCGGGAAGATCTGCTGCGCGCTCCAGTGCTGGAACGGATGGGTGCCGCCGCCGCGAGATGCCGATGTTGAGCTTGCGCGCGGCGCGCGACATCTGGCGGCGCAGGTCGCGCAGCTCGTCGCGCAGCGGAATGTAGGCGCGCTGGATCGAGGTGCCGATCTCGATCATGCTGCGCGTGATCTCGGGCTTCACGTCCCATGCGCCCTCGTGGCCGACCAGTTCGCGCAGCAGATCCTCCGCGCGCGGCGTGAGGTCGAAGTCGTGCGTGTCCAGCAGCTGCAGTTCCAGCTCGACGCCCAGCGTCAGCGGCTGCGACTCGGTGAACGATTCAAGTGCCATCGCGCGGGCTCCTTTCGGCGTCGGGGCATTCGCGCGCGATGTGCTGCAGCGGCCACAGCGCCCACAGCGGGCCGGTGAGCTGCATCAGTCGTGGTGGCGATCAGCAGGGCCTGCATCACCTCGGCGTCGGCGCCGGACAGCTGGCCGCGCCAGCTGAAGGAGTCGGCAACCAGCAGCACGGCCAGGCTGCTCATCGGCTGCAGCGTCAGCGTCAGCGCGAGCGCCTGGCGCCAGCTCAGTCCGCTGGGGCGTGCCGTGGCAGCGATCGCCACGCCCTTGCCGACCAGGCGGGCCGCGATGATGGCCAGCACCCAGGGCCACAGCGTCGCCAGGTTGCCCAGTGTGGATAGCACCCCGAAGCTCACGAACAGCAGCACGGTCAGCGCGGCGCCTGCGCTGCCCAGATGCGGCTCGACGGTCAGGCGGTGGCCCATTCGCGAGCGCGCCGTCATGCCGGCGGCCAGCAGCACCATCAGCGGCGACAGCCCCAGCGCCACGGCCAGCAACGCGACCAGGATGACCATCGCGATCTGCAGCACCGGCATGGTGGCGGCCTGGCCATCGAGTCGGCTGATGCGATCGAGCACCCAGCCGCCGGCCACGCCGAGCAGCAACGAGCCGAAGATCACCACGCCGGCATTGGCCAGCAGCGACGACATGTCGGAGCCGGGCGTGGCGCCGAGCTGGCCCCAGACCGGCCACAGCTTGATCGCCAGGATGGCCAGCACGCTGTTGAACGCGCTCATGGTCAACAGGCGCTCGGCCACCTGACCGCGCGGCCGGCCTTCGAGCACCGCGGCCATCGTGATCACCGGCGACGTGGCGGCAGCCACCGCCGCGGCCACGCAGGCGCTGGCCGCCGGCGCGCCCAGCGCCACCAGCACCAAGCCCACCGCCAGGGCGGCCAGCAGGGCCTCCAGCACGCAACTGGCGGTGAGCCACAGGTTGTCGAGCAGCCACTTGGGTCGCAGGCGCGTGCCGAGCTCGAACACCAATGCGGCCACGCCCAGGTCGATCAGCGGCTTCCAGGGGTCCAGATCGGCGCGTTTGAGCAGGTCCAGTACAGCCGAGCTGGCCACGGCGCCGATCAGCAGATAGCCGAACAGGCGCGGCAGTTGCAGGTGCCGGTGCAGCGCATTGGCCACGATCAGCGCCACCAGCACGACCAGCGCCAAACCCAGCACCGGGTCGGCGCCACGCAGGCCCGCCATGGGGCCCCTCAGCAACTCGGCAAACCAGTCGGCAACTTGTTGCGCCAATGGGGGTCATCGGATGGCGGCCTCGGATTTGGCCGGCGAACGGGTTGGGTCGCGGTCCGCCATCCTGATCGATCGGAGCGCGCGTTTGTCTACAAAGTTCGGCGCGCGTTGTGGGGTGGTGACCCGGCCGGCTTGAAAATCAGGCGCCTGCCCTCATATCGCCCACGCTGCGCCGCCAGGCGCGGGGCACGTTGGCAGATGACCGCACGAATCGAACCGAGATGAACAAACAAACCCATTCATTCCAAGCCGAGGTCAAGCAGATCCTGCATCTGGTGACCCATTCGCTGTATTCGAACAAGGAGATCTTCCTGCGCGAGCTGATCAGCAATGCGTCGGACGCCTGCGACAAGCTGCGTTTCGAGGCGCTGGACAACGCCTCGCTGTACGAAGACGCGGCGAACCTGGAGATCCGCATCCTGCTGGACCCCGAGAACAAGACGCTGACGATTCGCGACAACGGCGTCGGCATGAGCCAGGAAGAAGCCATCGCCCACCTGGGCACCATCGCCAAGAGCGGCACGCGCGAGTTCGTGGCGCGCCTGGAGGGCGAGCAGAAGAAGGACGCCAACCTGATCGGCCAGTTCGGCGTGGGCTTCTACTCGGGCTTCATCGTCGCCGATCGCATCACCGTGGAGACGCGGCGGGCCGGCTTTTCGCCGGGCCAGGGCGTGCGCTGGAGCAGCGAAGGGATCGGCGACTTCGAGGTCGAGCCGATCGACCGGCCCGAGCGCGGCACCGACGTGATCCTGCACCTGCGCGACGAGGAGGACGAGTTCCTCAGGACGTGGAAGGTCAAGTCCATCGTCTCGAAGTACTCGGACCACATCTCGCTGCCGATCCTGATGCGCAAGGAGAAATGGGACGAAGAAAAGAAGGCACAGGTGCCTGCCGACGAATGGGAAACGATCAACAAGGCCGCCGCGCTGTGGACGCGGCCGAAGAGCGACATCACCGATGCCCAGTACCAGGAGTTCTACAAGCAGATCGCGTTCGACAGCGAGGCGCCGCTGGCCTACACCCACAACCGCGTCGAGGGCCGCAGCGAATACACGCAGCTGCTCTACATCCCGGCCAAGGCACCGTTCGACCTGTGGAACCGCGACAAGCGCGGCGGCGTGAAGCTCTACGTCAAGCGTGTGTTCATCATGGACGACGCCGAGGCGCTGATGCCGGTGTACCTGCGTTTCGTCAAGGGCGTGGTCGATTCGAGCGACCTGCCGCTGAACGTGAGTCGCGAGCTGCTGCAGGAAAGCCGCGACGTGAAGGCCATCCGCGAGGGCTGCACCAAGCGTGTGTTGTCGATGCTCGAGTCGCTGGCCGACAGCGACAGCCCAGACGACCGGGCCAAGTACCAACGTTTCTGGAACGAGTTCGGTGCGGTGCTGAAGGAAGGCATCGGCGAGGACTTCGCCAATCGCGAGCGACTGGCCAAGCTGTTCCGCTTTGCGTCGACGCACGCTGACGAAGGCGTCTCGCTGGCGGACTACCTGACGCGCATGAAGGAAGGTCAGGATGCCATCTACTACCTGACCGCCGATTCGCTGCGGGCCGCCAAGTCGAGCCCGCAACTCGAGATCTTCCGCAAGAAGGGGCTCGAAGTGCTGCTGCTGTCCGACCGCGTCGACGAATGGATGCTGAGCCACCTCTACGAATTCGAGGGCAAGGCGCTGCAGAGCGTCGCCAAAGGATCGGTCGACCTGGGCAAGCTGCAGGACGAGCAGGAGAAGCAGCAGGCCGAAGCCGCTTCCAAGGCCCTGGCGCCGCTGCTGGAGAAGCTTCAGGCCGCGTTGAACGAGCGCGCCAAGGCCGTGCGCGTGACGACGCGGCTGGTGGACTCGCCGGCCTGCATCGTGGTCGAAGAAGGCGACATGAGCGCGCACCTGGCGCGTCTGCTCAAGCAATCGGGCCAGGAAGCGCCGAAATCCAAGCCGATTCTCGAGGTCAATCCCGAGCATGCACTGGTCAAGCGCCTGCAGAGCGACGAGGCGCGCTTCGATGACCTGGCGCAGGTGCTGTTCGACCAGGCCTGGCTGGCCGAAGGCGGCCAGCTGGAGAATCCGGCCGACTACGTGCAGCGTGTCAACCGCCTGCTGGCGCCGGCCTCAGCCTAGCTGCAGCGGCGGCTCGCGCCATCGCGTCGAGCTGCTCGCGCAGCTGCTGGGTCTGCTGCAGCCAGTAGTTCGGACTGTCGAACCACGGAAACGCCAGCCGGAAACGCGGGGTCGGACCAGCGCTCCGCGAGCCAGGCGCTGTGGTGAATCATGCGCAGCGTGCGCAGCGGTTCGATCAGCAGCAGTTCGGCGCGATCCAACAGCGCGAACTGCGAGTAACCCTCGACCAGCAGCGCAAGTTGGGCGCGCATCGACTCGCGCGAGCCCGACAGCAGCATCCACAGATCCTGGATCGCCGGCCCGTTGCAGCAATCGTCGAGATCGACGATGTGCGGACCCTCGGCGCGCCAGAGAATGTTGCCTGGGTGGAAGTCGCCGTGCAGACGGCAGCTCGCCAGACTCGCCGGCGCGGGCGAATAGCTCATCCACACGGGCCAATGCTTCGTTGCAGCCGTTGGCGATAGGCCTGCTGCTGCTCCATCGGGATCACGCCCGAGTCGAGCAGCACGCGCAGGCGCTGGTGCCCGAAAGCGTCGGAGTTCAGCGTTCGGCGCGCGGCGAACGCTGCGCTGGCTCCCACCGCATGCAGCCTGCCGATGAAGCGGCCCAGCCAACGCAACACCTGCGGATCGTCCAGCTCGGGTCCATGACCCGAGCGGCGCGGGTAGACCGCGAAGCGGAATTCCGTTCCGGCGCTTCGGTCGATGGCCAACGTGGTCGGCACACCTTGCAGCGAGAGGTCACTCCCAGGCGCCGACTCGTGCGCACTCAGCGTCATGGGCGCGATCACCGGGATTTCATGCAGCGCCAGTTCCAGCGCGAAGTGGTGCTCCTCGAGGATTTGAGGGTCGCTCCAGCGCGCGGGCCGATAGAACTTGGCGACCACCGCGCTGCCGTCCTCGAGCAGGACCTGGAAGACGCGGTTCTCATAGGAGTTGAGCTGGATCAGCCGCCCGTCACCGCGAAATCCCACGGCGTCGAGCGCGTCGAGCAGGCGCTGCGGCGTCAGCAGGTCATAGGGGTGGGTGGCCGCGGCGTCGATGCCGCGCGTCGTCACGGTGCGCCGATCGCGGGCGTCAGTGCCGCGTGGTCGTCGACGACACCCGCGGCGCGTCGATCACCACACCACCGCCCACGTCGTCCGGCGGCTCGGTCGGGGGCTCGGTGGGTGCGCCTTCATGCACTTCCATGCCCGGCCGCTCGGGTTCGCCCAGTGAACCGAACTCGCTGGCGCTCGGGGTGTCGACCCGGTTGTCGGGCGCGAAGAAGGAATCCTGGAAGAAGTTGGAGTCCTGCCACAGCGCCGTGCGCTCGCGGCGTCTGGACGACGAGGGCGCCGCAGCGTGCGACATCGCGCCGCGGGTGCGCCGGGGCGGCGGCCGGCTGCGGGCCGCGCGAGGCGGCCACGCTGTGCGGGACCAGCAACTGCAGCTCGGGTATCGAGGGCAGGTGATCGACCGGGCAGCGCAGATAGCGGACGCGGCACGCCGACAGCACCGCCTGCTTGATCTGCATGATGCGGCGCGAATTGCCACGGTCGGTGTCGAGGTCGATGGCCGCCAGCACGCGGCCATTGGCGCTGCACACCGCGAAGGTCACGTGGATCGCGCCGAGCAGTTCATACCAGAAACGCACCTCCTGCGGGTCGGTCGGCTGGCAGAACCGCACCAGCGGCAGCTTCGACAGCACGATGTGGTGCGGCAGCGCTTCGCGCAGCTGCCGGTAGACACGCCGCTCGTCGGTGCTGAAGACCGGACGTGCCGAAAGGTTCCACTCGGTTGGCAGGGGTTTGATCTTGGGCACGCGCGGCCGCAAAGCGAACCACACCACAGCGGGTGCCAGTACGGCCACGGCGATCAGCGCAACAAGCCACGGCAGGGTCTGCTGCATGGTCAGACGAAACGGATGGTGTAGGCAGCCAAGTCGAATCTCCGTGGTTACAGCTCGCTCGGCGAGGCAGGCCCTCAGGCACGGCTGGGCGCGATATTAACCGCTGCCTGGAGCATCGAGACCCCATGCTTGCGGGTCGGCCTTCAACGTGCTGGCGGCAGGCTCGTGCCTATTGGCGCTGGCCGTCGTCGGGCGCCGGGGATTCGTCGTGTCCGGTCAGGGTGTGCAGCAGACCTTCCACGCGGCGGGCCTGGTGCTTCAATTGATAGTCGAGCTCAGCGGCGCTGTCTTCGACGATTTGCTCGACGTGCGAGGCCAGTGTCTCCGGCGGTAGTCGCAGCGACGCTTCGGATTCCCCGCCGTCACGAACCACGACGGCCCCGGCGCTGCGGGCGATGCGCAGCATTGCGGAGTTCTCGCTCAGCGCATGGATCAGCAGGGTCTGCACGCCGCGGTTGCGCGCATGCAGCACCGCCAGATCAAACAGCCGTGTGCCATAGCCCTTGCCACGCGCCCTGGCGGCTACCGACACACCGAATTCGGCCTGGGTAGCCGGCGCACCGTCGTGTGTCGTCAGATAGGCCAAGTGCGCCATCGCAAGCAGTTTGAGGCGACGGTTGAACACCCCCAGCACTTCGTCGCGGTCGAAGTCCAACTGGTCCACGTAGTGGGCGATTTGACTGTCCGATGCGACGTAGCCGAAACGAAGGTAGCGATCGCGTTCGGGCAACTCCAGCAAATGGGACAGGATGCGCGTTCGGTGACGCTGCAGACAGCGACCGGATCGGAATCCAGGGCATGCGCGGCTTCTTGAGCGCGGTCGGAGCAGCCGGCGCCTGGCATGGCGGCATCGGCTTGCGGGTGGGTACCTCCAACAGCTTCATTGACGTGCTCCTAATCCGGGTTAACCCTGATCCTACAGGGAATTGTCTCGCTCGCCGGTCTTGTGTTGCGCCGCAGCAATTTCGTTGGGTGATGATGAGGCTTTTGCCTCGGCTATACTCACAGGCTTTTCCCGTCAGCAGCGGGGCGGGCGATCCGGAATTGCATGCGGTCGCGTGAACAAGCGACACCTCGCAATCTCCGGTACGGACCCAGACAGCTGCCCGTCGGCGCACCCGGTGCGCGCCATTTGAAAGAAGCGCTCATGAAGACCTTCAGTGCCAAGCCGGCTGAAGTGAAGCACGAGTGGTTTGTGATTGATGCCACCGACAAGGTGCTCGGACGTGTCGCCAGCGAAGTGGCACTCCGTTTGCGCGGCAAGCACAAAGCCATTTACACGCCTCACGTCGATACCGGCGATTTCATCATCATCGTCAACGCCGACAAGATCCGCGTCACCGGCAACAAGTCGGAACAGAAGATCTACTACCGGCATTCCGGCTACCCGGGCGGCATCTACGCCACCAAATTCAAGGACATGCAGGCCAAGCATCCTGGCCGCGCCATCCAGAAGGCGGTCAAGGGCATGCTGCCCAAGGGCCCGCTGGGCTACGCGATGATCAAGAAATTGAAGGTGTACGCTGGTGATTCCCACCCGCACACCGCACAGCAGCCTCGAGCGCTGCAAGTCTGAAGGAGCGGAGATGATCGGCAATTGGAACTACGGCACCGGCCGCCGCAAATCCTCCGTGGCGCGCGTCTTCATCAAGAAGGGGAGCGGCGCGATCACCGTCAACGGCAAACCTGTCGACCAGTACTTCGGCCGCCAGACGTCCATCATGGTCGTCAAGCAACCGCTGCTGCTGACCAACAACGAAGTCGTATTCGACATCAAAGTCAACGTGCATGGCGGGGGCGAGTCGGGCCAGGCCGGCGCCGTACGTCACGGCATCACCCGCGCCCTGATCGACTACGACGCTGCCCTGAAGCCCGACCTGAGCCGTGCCGGTTTCGTGACGCGTGATGCTCGCGAGGTCGAGCGAAAGAAGGTCGGATTGCACGGCGCCCGCCGTCGCAAACAGTTCAGCAAGCGCTGACGCGCATCAATCGACCGGAATACCTGCACGAGGCCGCTACGATGCGGCCTCGTTGGTTCTGAAACGCCGCGCATGCGTTGGAAGCTGTTTCGCCGCCGCCTGTCGATCAGTGCGCCACGGGTGATCGTCACCCGCCACTTGCCGTGGCCGCTGCGCTGGGCGGTGATCGCCATCGTGTTCGGCTTCTCGGCTGCGATCGGCCTGTGGGCCTTTGAATTCGGCAAGGACATCGCCGGCCTGGAGCGCGATGCCAAGGACGAACTCAACCGATTGCGTATCGAGGTGCAACAGTTGCGCGAAGAGCGCGACAGATCGCAATCGGTTGCCAACACCGCGGAGAGCCTGCTGAAGGCCGAGCGCGCAACCCAGGATCGTCTGGCGCGGCAACTCAAGGAACTCGAAACCGACCATCTGGCTTTGAAGGCCGATTTGGGTTTCTTCGAGAGGATGTTCCCGCCCACCGGTACAGGTGGCCTGGCTGTGCGCGCGCTGAATGCGGAGCCCCGTGGCCCCGGTCAGTTGCGCTATCAGATGATGGTGATGCAGAACGGCAAGGCCGTCAGCGAATTTAGCGGGCGTTACGAGTTGACGCTGACCGGTACGCTGGATGGGCGACCCTGGAGCCTGCAGATGCCCGGCGGCACGAAGCCGCTTCAGCTGAAGCAATACGCGCGGGTGGAAGGAATGCTCGAATTCCCGACACAGGCGGTAGTCAAAACGGTGCAGGTGCGGGTCATGGATCAGGCCGGGGGCGTGCGGGCGACACAATCCGTGCGGCTGTAGCCGGACGGCGCCCCGCAGCCGGCCGAATCGTTGGAGGGCTCAATCGATGTTGTTTGGCAAGAAGGCGCAGCCGCCGATCCGGACCTTGATCGGTGAAGGTACGGTGTTGCAAGGTGAGGTGCGCTTCACCGAGGGCTTACGCGTCGATGGCGAGGTGCGCGGCGACGTGATCGCGGAAGAGAGCGTGCCGAGCGTAGTGGTCATCAGTGAAAACGCAAAGGTTCACGGGCGGGTCAAAGCGGCCCACGTGATCATCAACGGCGAGGTCCATGGCCCCGTGGAGTCCTACACCTTGCTGGAACTGCAGCCCCGGGCCCGAGTGGTCGGGGACATCCGTTACGAATCGCTGGAAATGCACCAGGGCGCCCAGGTCGACGGTGAGTTGCGGCCGCTCAAGGCCGCGGATCGCCCGTCGCTGGTGCTGGCGGCCTCGAACGACGCTTGACGGTTACCGCTCAAGACCCTATCCCCCGGCGGGCAGGGTCTTGAAATACACTGTCACGTCGTTATAGGAGTACTCATGAACGCCGTCGTCGAATCGATCCCCAGCGTCAGCGCCGAAATGCCCGCGCCGTTGATCTTCACCGACAGTGCTGCCGCCAAGGTCAAAGAACTGGTCGAGGAGGAAGGTAATCCCGAGCTGAAGCTTCGTGTGTTCGTGCAGGGCGGGGGTTGCTCAGGATTCCAGTACGGATTCACCTTCGATGAAGCTGTCAACGACGACGACACGCAGATGGCCAAGAATGGCGTCACGCTGCTGATCGACGCCATGAGCCTGCAGTACCTGGTTGGCGCCGAAATTGACTACAAAGAGGATCTCCAAGGCGCGCAGTTCGTGATCAAGAATCCCAACGCGACGACCACCTGCGGTTGCGGCTCGAGCTTCTCCGCCTGAAGGTCTGATCACCATGTCCGCTGCCGGCCGCCTTCGGGCGGCCGTTTGCTTGTTTCATGCACCGAGCAGATTTCTACCGCCGGGATACAGCGCGCCGAGGATTCGCGGGCCTGCGGCACCCGTGACGCCAGGTCGATTGCCTGCTTCGCGACGGTCGAAGGCCCGGGCCAGCCACGCGAAGGCCACCGCTTCCACTTGATCGGCGGGCAGACCGACCTGGGCCGTCGTGCGCACGGTGGTCCGTGGCAGCAGCGCCGCCAGCCGGGCCATCAAGTGCGCGTTGAACGCGCCACCGCCACAGACCGACAGGAACCGCACGTCGGGCATGTGCCGTTCGAGCGCGTCGCAAACCGACCGTGCGGTCAGTTCGGCCAGCGTGGCTTGCACGTCCTGAGGCGCCACGGGTCTCGCCCGTAGCGTTGCGTCGAGCCAAGCCCGGTTGAACAGGTCCCGGCCGGTGCTCTTGGGCGGTGTCAGGGCAAAGAACGGTTCGCTGAGCAGGTCGTGCAGCAATGTGGCGTCGACCTGTCCGCCGGCCGCCCAGCGTCCGCCGTCATCCATTGGGGTGCCCAGATTCTGCTGCGCCCACAAGTCCAGCAGCGCGTTGCCTGGGCCGCAATCGAATCCCCCGACGTCGCCGTCGGCGGCAAGCAGCGTGAGGTTGCCGATGCCGCCGAGGTTCAGGATCGCCTGGTCGACGCCGGGCAATGCGAAACGCGCTGCGTGGAACGCCGGCACGAGCGGCGCTCCCTGACCGCCCGCGGCTATATCGCGGCTCCGGAAGTCGCTCACCACGTCGATGCCGCAGGTCTCGGCCAGCACGGCGGCATTGATCAACTGGACCGTGTAGCGGGTCGCTGGCTCGCCAGCAGGGCGGTGGCGCACGGTCTGTCCGTGGGCGCCGACCGCTCGGACCTGTGCCGCACCGGTTCCGCATCGAGCCAGCAGCGCCCGCAGCGTCGCGGCATAAGCCAACGCCACGCCGTTGGCAGCGACCGCGCAGCGGTGGGTTTCATCGACGCCTGGCTGATTCAGCGCCAGCAGTTCCTCTCGCAACGCGACTTCGTAGGTCTGGTGGACATGACCCAGCACTTCCATCGAGCGTTCGTCGCCACCGGGCCAGTCGACGAGTACCGCATCGATGCCGTCCAGCGACGTACCCGACATCAGGCCGGCATACAGCATCCGTGCGCGCTCGAGGACTGCTGCCGGATGGCCCGTCGGTTGTCGACCTATTCGCCGAGGCCGGGCGCGTCGCGCAGCGAATCGGCCACTTCGAGCTGGCGCTGATACTCACGCACCGAGTTCTCAAAGCGCGGGCGGGCCGATGCGGTGATCACGATCGACTCTGACGCCTTCGCCACGTTGCCGGGATCCTGGTACTGACCGTGGACCCGGAATTCGAAATGCAGATGCGGCCCGGTCGCCCAGCCTGTGGCGCCCACGGCACCGATGCGCTGGCCTTGTTCGATGCGCTGCCCGCGCCGCACGTCGACTTGGCTCAAATGGGCGTACAGCGTGCTTCTGTCGTTGCCATGCTCGATCTGCACCACATTGCCGTAGCCGTTCTGCCAGCCCACGAACTCCACCCAGCCCTCCCCGACCGAGCGCACCGGGGTGCCCAGCGGCGCGGAATAGTCGACGCCCCGATGCGCGCGCCAGACGTTCTGGATCGGGTGCATCCGCATCGCGAAGCCCGAGGTGATGCGCGAGAACGCCATCGGGCTCGCGAGGAACGTGCGGCGCCGACTCTGGCCGTCGGCGCCAAAGTACTCACCTTTCCCGGAAGAGTCGGTGTACCAGAGCACCTGGTGCACCTTGCCGCTGTTGACGAACTCGGCGGCCAGGATGCGGCCGGTGCCTTCGCCCCAGGTGATCGGCTGGTCGTCGGCCACGAGTGCTTCGTACACGACGCTGAAGGTGTCCCCGCGCCGCAGCTGGCGGTGAAAGTCGATGTCGCCTGCGAACAGCTCGACCATCTGGACGGCGAGTGAATCGCTCAGGTTGGATGCGTCCGTGGCGGCGAACAGCGAAGTCAGGATCGTGCCCCCGCCGACGCGGACCTGGGCTTGCAGCGGCACCAGTTCGGCGTTGGCCCGCCAGCTTCCGGTGGAGCGATCGATCGTGACCCGGCTGAAATGGCTTGTCTGCAGCGCCACGTTGGGCGGCGCGAAACGCGCGACCAATACGAAGGCTGCGCCGTCGGCGTCGACACGCGCCTGAACCTGCTTGCCGGGTTTGCCCTCGAACAGGCGCCGCGTGTCGTTGTTGGCGCGCATGAAGGTGGCCAGCGACGGATCGAAAATCCCCAGCCGACGCAGCAAGGTGTCGGCGCTGTCGCTCGGGCGGGTCAGCTCGGTACGCGACAGCACCAGGTTCTGCGCGGCCAGCGCGAGCAGCTGCCCTGGCAGGCCAGCAGGCTCGACCGGCTGCGCGACCGTCGTGCGCGGCAGATTCGCTGCGTCGGGGGCCATCGGCGCAATGCCGAACGCGGTGACCGCGAATCCGGACAGCAAGGTCACGAACGCGGTGGCCAGGGCCTGCCGATGGCGATTCACAGCAGCCGCGAGTTGCGCGGCGACGCCTGTGCCCGATGATGGATGACGATGGATCAACAGCTGTCCCACGATGTCGCCGCCGCAGCGGTGCGCCTGCAAGCCCATTCGAGCCAGGGCGACCGTCTTGCCTGGCCTGTCGGTCGGCCTCGGCAACGAGCCCCATACAATCGCGGCGATCGAACGACTGCCGCAGTGAATCGAAGTGAGCGAACGCTCAGCATCGGCTCACTAGAGCAGAGTATACCGGCCGACCCCGGGCCGTACCTGCGGAAAAGCACCCATGCGAGCCATGCCCCGCCCCGAAACCCCGGTAAACGATGTCTGAATTCCCGATCACCGACCGGGTGCGCGAGGCCATGGCGGTCTCGCTGCGTGGCTGCGACGAGTTGCTGCCCGAGGCCGACTGGCTGAAGAAGCTGGCTCGTGCCGAGGCCACCCGCCAACCATTGCGCATCAAGCTGGGGTTGGATCCGACCGCGCCGGATCTGCATGTCGGGCACACGGTGGTGCTGAACAAAATGCGCCAGCTGCAGGATCTGGGGCACCAGGTGATCTTCCTCGTCGGCGATTTCACGTCGATGATCGGCGATCCCTCGGGCCGCAACTCCACGCGGCCGCCGCTCACGCGCGAACAGATCGAGGCCAATGCGCTGACCTACTACGACCAGGCCAAGCTGGTGCTCGACCCCGCGAGGACGGAGATTCGCTACAACAGCGAGTGGAGCGACCCGCTGGGTGCGCGCGGCATGATCCAGCTGGCCGCGCGCTACACCGTGGCCCGGATGATGGAGCGCGACGACTTCCGCAGGCGTTTCGAATCCAACACGCCGATCAGCGTGCATGAGTTCCTGTACCCGCTGATGCAGGGCTACGACTCGGTGGCGCTGAAGAGCGACCTCGAACTCGGTGGCACCGACCAGAAATTCAACCTGCTGATGGGCCGCCACCTGCAGCAGGAATACGGCCAGGAGCCGCAGTGCATCCTGACGATGCCGCTGCTGGAAGGGCTGGACGGCGTCGAGAAGATGTCGAAGTCCAAGAACAACTACATCGCGATCACCGAGGACGCCAACAGCATGTTCTCCAAGGTGCTGTCGATCAGTGACGAGCTGATGTGGCGCTACTACGAGTTGCTGAGTGCGCAGTCCGAGGCGCAGATCGCGGCGTTGAAGGCCGAGGTGACCGGCGGACGCAACCCAAAAGACGCCAAGGTGTCGCTGGCGCGCGAGATCGTCACGCGCTTCCACAGCGCCGCCGCGGCCGATGCCGCCGAGCGGGACTTTGCCCATCGTGCGCGAGGCGGCGTGCCCGAACAGATCGACGAGGTGGCCTTGACCGGTGCGCCGCTGGCGATCGGACGGCTGCTCAAGCAGGCGCGGCTGGTGCCGTCGACCAGCGAGGCGCTGCGCCTGATCGAGCAGGGCGGCGTGCGCATCGACGGCGCGGTCGTCAGCGACAAGGCACTCGAACTTCCGGCCGGCACTTTCGTCGTGCAGGTGGGCAAGCGCAAGTTCGCGCGCGTCGCGATTTCATGAGCGCCGCCGCGTTCGTGATGATCCACGGCGCCTGGCATGGCGCCTGGTGCTGGTCGCGCGTGTTGACCTTGCTGCGCGGTGCGGGGCATGCGGCCCATGCGGTAACGCTCACCGGACTGGGCGAGCGAGCCCACCTGCTGAGTCGCGACATCGGCCTGGCCACCCACGTCGCCGACGTGGTCAATCTGGTCGAGTGCGAGGAATTGAACGATGTGGTGTTGGTCGGCCACAGCTATGGCGGGTTGATCCTCACCGGCGTCGCCGATGCACTGCTGGCCCGAGGCGGTGCGCGCCGGTTGAAACATCTTGCCTATCTGGATGCCGTGGTGCCGCATCCGGGCGAGTGCTGGGCGACACACCATGACGCCAGGCTGGTGGCGGCGCGCTTGGCGGCAGCAGCGGCCGATCCGCAGGGTGCTCTGCCGCCACCGGATGCGGCGTTGTTCGGGCTCACCGGCGCCGACATGGACTGGGTCAATCGCAGGCAGACGCCGCACCCGTTCTCGATGTACCAGGAGCCGCTGACATTCGATGCCAAGCGCTTGGCGTCGGTGCCGCGCAGCTTCGTCGATTGCACGAACCCGGCGTGGCCCAGCATCGCGCCGATGCGTGCGCGCGTGCGCAGCGAGCCGGGTTGGCGGGTCGCGGAGCTGCCCACCGGGCACGATGCGATGGTCAGCGCGCCACAGGCGCTGACCCAGGCGCTGCTTGACTGCGCGCGTTGAGGCCTCGTCAGCCTTCCAGTGCCTGCCACATCTGCTGGTCGCGCTCGGCGGTCCAGATGCGCGGGTCGGGATACGACGTGGCCTCGTCGTAGGCGCGCGTCACGTCGAACGGCATGCAGTGATTGAAGATCACCCACTGGCCGTATTTCGGGCTCAGGCGGTCGAAGGTCTCGCGGTAAACCGCCCGCAGGTCGCGCCCGGCGGCGGCGCCAGCCCTCACGCTGGCGAACAGTTCGCTGACGAAGGCACGTGTTCCTTCGAGCCCGGCCTTCACCTGGGCCGCGCCCGACAACGCCGCGCCGCGGCCGGGCACCAGCTTCTCGGCCCTCAACGCCGCCAGGTTGTCCAGCGTCTTCGGCCAATCCTGGAAGTACGCGTCGCCGGCGTACGGCGTGGCGTCGAACTCCACCAAGTCACCGGAGAACAGCACCTTTTCCTGCGGCAGCCAGACGACGGTGTCGCCCTTGGTGTGGCCGCGGCCGAGCTGCAGGATCTGCACCTCGAGCTTGCCGAGCCACAGCGTCATCTTTCCTGTGAATGTGATCGTCGGCCAGGTCAGGCCCTCGGGCACCGACTCGACGGCACGGAACAGGCGCGGGAAGCGGCCGATTTCGCTCGCCTTGTCGGCTTCGCCGCGTTCGACGATCAGGTCGTAGGTGTCCTGGCTGGCGATGATCTGCTGCGGTTGGTAGGCGCTGGCGCCGAGCACGCGCACCGCATGGTAGTGGCTCAGCACGACATATCTGATCGCCTTGTCGGTGACCTCGCGGATGCGGCGGATCACGTCCTGCGCCATCGCCGGCGTGGCCTGCGTGTCGATGACCAGCACCGCGTCGTCGCCGACCACGATGCCGGTGTTGGGGTCGCCTTCGGCGGTGTAGGCCCAGGCGTGGTCGGACAGGCGGGTGAACGTGACCTGCTTTTCCTCCAGGTCGGCCTGCGAGGCGAACTTCTTGGTGCTCATGGGTGATGCACTCCCTTCAGGTCTTCGGCCGGGCCAGCGCCAGCGCATCGGTCAGTGTGGCACGGTCGCCGATCTGGTTGGCGAGCAACAGGATCAGCTTGGCGTTCATCAGTTCGACCTGCTCGTCGCTCAGGTCGCGCTGCGCGGCAATCAGCTCTTCGTAGAAGCCGTCGGGGTCGGGAATGTTGGGGGCGTGGATCAGCGGCATGTGGACGGACTCACTTCAGTGCTGGGCCAGGCAGCGTCGCATCGCGGCCTCGATCCGTGCCGGATCGAAGCTGCGCCAGCGCGCCGCCACATGCTGGTCGGGGCGGATCAGATAGCAGGTGTCGGGCTGGCCATCGTAGCGCTCGGTCAGCACGCCCTGCACGTCGACGACGTCGGTGCCCACGCGCAGCACGCGGGCTTGTACGTTGCCGAGCGTCACGCGATCCGGCCCGCCCTCGCCGCCGAAGCGCAGCACCGTGAACCCGTCGCCCAGTTGCGGCAGCAGCCACGTCGGCGGCACCGCCCTTCAGCAGCGGTGCGTCGGCGCAGTTCGTGCCCGGCTTCATGCGACCCCTGAACTCGGCTGCGTCGGGCGTGTTCAGCGACGACTGCAGATACGGCGTCGGCGTCGACAGCCGTCCGCTGTTGACCAGCGGCCGCGCGAAGGGCTCTGACTTGGCCAGCTCGAGCACCGCGTCGCGAAAGCGCCGGCTGCCCTTGCTCTTGGGCGTGATGAAGTCGGTCGATCGCGTCGAATTGCAGCAGGTTGTCGTCGGCCGCGAACGCGCGCTCCTCGTGGTAGCTGTCGAGCAACTCATCGGGTGCCGCGCCCGACTGCACCAGCGCCAGCTTCCAGGCCAGGTTGTCGGCGTCCTGCACGCCGGTGTTGGCGCCGCGCGCGCCGAACGGCGACACCTGGTGTGCCGCATCGCCGGCGAACAGCACGCGCCCGATGCGAAATTCCTTCATGCGTCGGCAGGCGAACTGATAGACCGACACCCACTCCAGCTCGAACCGCGCCTTGTCGCCCAGCATCGCCTGGATGCGCGCGATCACGCGCTCGGGTTTCTTCTCCTCGTTCGGGATCGGCGTCCCAGCCGAGCTGGAAATCGATGCGCCACACGTTGTCGGCCTGCTTGTGCAGCAGCACCGACTGGTTGGGGTGGAACGGCGGATCGAACCAGAACCAGCGCTCGGTCGGGAAGTCGGCCTGCATCACCACGTCGGCGATCAGGAAGCGGTCCTGGAAGAACTGGCCGGTGAACTCCGCGCCGAGCAGGCGCCGCGTGTCGCTGTTGGCGCCGTCGCAGGCGATCACCCAGTCGGCTTCCATGCGGAACGTCGCCATCGGGTGTCTCGATCGTCAGGTACGCGCCGTCGCGCGTCCTGCGCGACGTTCAGCAGCTTGTGCTTCCAGCGCAGGTCGACGCCCGCATGCCGAGCGCAGGCGCCGACCAGCGCCTCCTCCAGGTAGTACTGCTGCAGGTTGATCATCGCCGGCATCTGGTGCTGCGGCTCGGGCAGCAGGTCGAAGCTGTAGGCGAGGTCATTGCGGAAGAACACCTTGCCGACCTTCCAGCTGACGCCGCGCTCGACCATCGGCGCGGCCACGCCCAGGCGATTCCAGATCTCCAGCGGCCGTTTGGCGTAGCACACCGCCCGCGAGCCGATGCTGACGGTGTTGTTGTCGTCGAGCACCACCGCCTGCAGACCGCGCGCGGCCAGATCGAGTGCCATCGTCAGGCCGATCGGGCCGGCGCCGACCACCACCACCGGATGGCGGATCGCGTCGGCCGCTGCGCTGCTCGTCGCTCTGCCGGTATGGGTAGTGCGGGTATGAATAGGTCTTCAGCATGGTCTGGTCGGGTCGTGCGAGGCCGCATCAACGCGTCGCGAATTCCTGCTCGTGCATCCAGGCCGCATGCTTGGGCGCGCGCTTGGTGTGGCTCCATTCTTCCAGCATCGCCCATTTCACGTCGTCGAGCTTGCGCTGCATCTCGGGCGTCGCGGTATCAGCGGCCAGCTCCAGCCGATGGCCGCTGGGGTCGAAGAAATAGATCGACTTGAAGATCGTGTGGTCGGTGACGCCGACCACCGGAATGCCGTCGGCCTCGAGCCGCGCCTTGGTCTGCACCAGATCGTCGACGCTGGCGACCTTGAACGCGATGTGCTGCACCCATTCCGGCGTGTTCCGGTCGCGGTCCATCGCCGGCGACCCCGGCAGTTCGAAGAAGGCCAGGACATTGCCGCCGCCGGCGTCCATGAACAGGTGCATGTACGGATCGGGCTCGTGGGTGGAAGGCACCTGGTCCTCGGCGATCGCCAACACGAAGTCCATGCCCAGGTACTTGCGGTACCACTCGACGGTCTGCAAGGCATCCTTGCAGCGGTAGGCGACATGGTGGATGCGTTCAATCTTCATGCGGTTTCTCCCGGCGTCAATATCGATAACATACGTTATCAATGTGACAATGTCAACTATGGAAAGCGGTCGTAGATAGTCGTATAGTCGGTTACTAATCGCCGCGTGGCGTTGGGTCACGGCCATCTCATGAACCTGCAGGTCTTTCTACCCTATCGGCTGGCTGTCGTCTCCGAGGCGGTGAGCCGATCGCTGGCCGCGGTGTACGCCGAGCGCTTCAACCTCAGCCGCGACGAGTGGCGGGTGCTGGCCGCGCTGGCGCTGCGCAACGACATCAAGAGCACCGAGCTCGCTGCGCTGACCACGCTCGACAAGATGCAGGTCAGTCGTGCGCTCACGCGGATGGAACGCGACGGCCTGCTCGAACGCGAGCCCGACCCCTCCGATCGGCGCAATCTGATCGTGCGCCTGCTGCCGGCCGGCCGCGCGCTGTACCGCAAGATCGTGCCGATGGCCCGGGCGCGCGAGGCCTACCTGCTGGAGAGCCTCGATCCCCAGGAGCGCGCGACGCTGTCGTCGGCGCTGGACAAGCTGCTCGAGCGAGCGCGGCAGTTGCAGCAACAGGGGTAGCCATCTGCGGCACACTCCTCGCCTGAACGAGGAGGTTCAAGCCGATGGGCCCACTGGACGGGTTGCGTGTGATCGAACTGGCCAGCATCGGGCCTGGACCGATGTGCGCGATGCTGCTGGCCGACCTGGGCGCCGACGTCATCCGCATCGACCGGGTCGAGCCCAGCGGCCTGGGCGTGCCGATGCAGCCGCGCTTCGACGTCGCCGGCCGCGGGCGGCGCTCGGTGGCGCTGGACCTCAAGCGCGAGTCCGGTCGCGACGTCGCGCTGCGGCTGATCGCGCGTGCCGACGTATTGATCGAAGGCTGGCGCCCCGGCGTGGCCGAGCGCCTGGGTCTGGGGCCCGAGGTCTGCGCGGCGCGCAACCCGGGGCTGGTCTATGGCCGCATGACTGGCTTCGGCCAGACCGGACCGCTGGCGCAAGCGGCCGGACACGACATCAACTACATCGCGCTGGTCGGCGCCCTGCACGCCATCGGCCCGGCGCAGGGCAATCCGGTGCCACCGCTCAATCTCGTCGGCGACTACGGCGGTGGCGCGCTGTACCTGGCGTTCGGCCTGATGGCGGCGCTGTTCGAGCGCCAGCGTTCGGGCCGCGGGCAGGTGGTCGACGCCGCGATGGTCGACGGCGCGTCGTCGCTGCTGTCGATCTTTCACGGCCTGCATGCCGCGGGGCAATGGGACGACCGCCGCCGCGGCGCCAACCTGCTCGACGGCGGCGCGCCGTTCTACGACACCTACGCCACGTCCGACGGCCGCCATGTGGCGCTCGGTGCGCTGGAGCCCAAGTTCTTTGCCGAGCTGGCCCAGCGCATCGGGCTGGACGCGCGCTTCGTCAAGCGCCAGTACGACCGCCGCCTGTGGCCCGAGTTGCGCGAGGCGCTCAGCGACGATCTTCATCACGCGCACGCGTGACGAATGGAGCGATCTGCTCGAAGGCAGCGACGCCTGCTTCGCGCCGGTGCTGTCGCTGACCGAAGCACCTGCGACATCCGCACGCGCGGGCCCGCGGCGCGTTCATCGAGATCGGCGGCGTGTTGCAGGCAGCGCCGGCGCCGCGCTTCTCGCGCAGCGGCGTCGAGACGCCGAGGCCCACGCCTGCGGCCGGTGCGCACAGCGACGCCGTGTTGATCGAGGCCGGTTTTGCCGCCGACGAGATCGAGGCCTTGCGGCGCAGCGGCGCGCTGGTGCAGGCGACGCAGCCATGAGCGGCATCGGCGTCAGACCACCGGCCACGCCGCGCCAGTCGGCGTCGGTGATCGTGCTGCGCGACGGTGAACCCGGGCTGCAGGTGCTGATGCTGCGCCGCGCTGAACGGGTCGGCGACCAGAACGGCGGTGCGGCGGTGTTTCCCGGAGGCATGCTCGACGACCACGACCGCGGGCGCCACGCGCTGTGCGACGGGCTGGACGACGCCGCTGCCAGCGCGCGCCTGGGCCTGCCCGCTGGCGGCCTGGACTACTGGGTGGCCGCGATCCGCGAGTGCTTCGAAGAGTCGGGCCTGCTGTTCGCGCTGGACGCCCAGGGCGCCTGGGCCGACCTGAACAAGCACGACCCGGCCGAGCTGATGGCACTGCGCCACCGGCTGCACGCGGGCCAGTCCGACCTGTCGACGCTGTGCGAGGGTTGGGGCCTGCGCCTGCCGGTCGACCGCTTGCACTACTTCGGCCATTGGCTCACCCCGCCCGGCCGGCCCAAGCGCTTCGACACGCGGTTCCTGGTCGCCGAGGCGCCGCCCGCCCAGAAGGCGATCGCCGACACGACCGAAACCGCCGAGCTGATGTGGCTCACGCCGGCCGAGGCGCTGGCGCCCGAGCGCGGTCTGAAGCTGCTGACGGTGACGCACGAGACGCTGAAGTCGCTGGCGGGGTTCGCCAGCGTGCGCGAGGTGATCGCCGACGCACAGGCGCGGCGCGAGGTGCCGCTGATGATGCCGCGCATCGGCAGCGGCCCGGCCGGCATGCGCCCGGTGCTGCCGAGCGAGTGGGCCTATGCCGAGATCGGCCGCCTCGACCCGGCCGGACGCGGCAACGTGTCGTTCGAACTGGTGCCCGGCCGCGTGGTGCGCCTGTCGCCGCGCATCGTGCGCGTGACCGCCGACAACGGCAGCATGATGACCGGGCCCGGCACCAACAGCTACTTCGTCAGCGCTCCCTCGGGCGGCGCCTGCACGCTGATCGACCCCGGCCCCGACGACGAGACTCATGTGCGCGCACTGCTGGCGGCGGCCCCGGGGCCGATCACCCGCATCTTCGTTACCCACACCCACAAGGACCATTCGCCCGCCGCACAGGCGATTCATGCGGCCACCGGCGCACCGCTGCTCGGCCGCGTGGCAACGCACCCGCAATGGCAGGACGCCAGCTTCCAGCCCCACACCGTGCTGGCCGACGGCAACCGCGTCGAGGTCGGCGCCGATTGCACGTTGCGCGTGGTTCACACGCCCGGCCACGCGTCCAACCACCTGTGCTATCTGCTCGAGCAGGAGAAGCTCCTCTTCACCGGCGATCACCTGATGCAGGGCTCCACCGTCGTCATCAACCCGCCGGATGGCGACATGCAGGCCTATCTGGATTCACTGAACGCGCTGCTCGCGCTCGACATCGACTGGCTGGCGCCCGGGCACGGCTTTCTGATCGACCGCCCGCACGACGTCGTGCGCCGCACCGTCGCGCACCGCCTGCAGCGCGAAGCGAAAGTGGTCGATGCGATGCGCGCCCGAGGACCGAGCGACATCGACGCGCTGTTGCCGCTGGTCTACCAGGAGGTGCCGGCCCGCCTGCACGCGATGGCCGCCAGATCGCTGCAGGCACACCTGCTGAAGCTGCGCGCCGACGGGCGGGCGCGCGAGCATGCCGGCGTCTGGTCGCTGGTGCGTGACGACGTCTGAGCCGGTGGCGCGTTGCGTGCTCCCAGGCCGTCCGTCGCCGAGGCGTTCGGGGGCGTTGATCACCGCCGCCGCGATGCGCTGGCGCAAATACAAGGCCGGAGTCTTTCGCTACCGTGATCCCAGTCAATTCGGGCGGCCGGGTCGAGGACGTGACCATGGCCGGCTCGGCTGCTGTTTGTTCGTTGTGACACGGGCCAGAATCGGGGCCCCACCGGTTTCAGGAGGCCGGCTCCATGCTGCAGGTTCGTTTTCATGGCCGCGGCGGCCAGGGCGTCGTGACCGCGGCCGAGATGCTGTCGGTCGCCGCGTTCGAGCAAGGCCGCCATGCGCAGGCCTTTCCCAGCTTCGGCTCGGAGCGAACCGGAGCGCCGGTGGTCGCGTTCTGCCGCATCGATGATCGCGAGATCCGCCTGCGCGAGCCGATCCTCGCGCCCGACGTGCTGATCGTGCAGGATCCGACGCTGCTGCACCAGGTCGATGTCTTCCAGGGCCTGCGCAGCGACGGCTACGTGCTCATCAACAGTCGGCGCAGCTTCGCCGAACTCGGCTTGGATGCCGTGGCGCGCCAATTCCGTCGCGAGCGCCTGGTCACGGTGCCCGCCACCGAGATCGCACTCAAGCACCTCGGCCGACCGCTGCCGAACGCCGTGCTGCTGGGCGGCTTCGCGGCGTTGTCGGGCTTGATCGCGCTGGACGCCGTGTCGCATGCGATCTCGACCAAGTTCAGCGGCAAGGTGGCCGATGGCAATGTTGCCGCTGCCGCCGAAGCCTACGAGTTCGTCAAGAAACAGATGCAGGAGACGACCCATGCTCAAGCAATGTGAAGGCTCGCACGCCGTCGCCGAGGCCGTGGCGCTGTGCCGGCCCGAGGTGATCTGCGCCTACCCGATCTCGCCGCAGACGCACATCGTCGAAGGCCTGGGCGAACTGGTGAAGAGCGGCGCGCTGCAGCCCTGCGAGTTCATCAACGTCGAGAGCGAATTCGCGGCGATGAGCGTGGCCATCGGCAGCAGCGCCGCCGGCGCACGCACCTACACCGCCACCGCCAGCCAGGGCCTGCTGTTCATGGCCGAGGCGGTGTACAACGCGTCCGGCCTGGGCCTGCCGATCGTGATGACGGTGGCCAACCGCGCGATCGGTGCGCCGATCAACATCTGGAACGACCACAGCGACAGCATGAGCCAGCGCGACTGCGGCTGGATCCAGCTCTTCGCCGCGCACAACCAGGAGGCGCTGGACCTGCACATCCAGGCCTTCAAGCTGGCCGAGGAGCTGTGCATGCCGGTGATGGTGTGCATGGACGGCTTCATCCTCACCCATGCCTACGAACGCGTGGACATGCCCACGCAGGCGCAGGTCGACGCCTTCCTGCCGCCCTACGAGCCGCGCCAGGTGCTCGACGTGAACGAGCCGGTGTCGATCGGCGCGATGGTCGGCCCCGAGGCCTTCATGGAGGTGCGCTACCTGGCGCATGCCAAGCAGCTGATGGCGCTGGACCGCATCCCGCAGATCGCCGCCGAGTTCGCCGAAGCCTTCGGCCGCACCACCGGCGGCCTGGTGCGCCCCTACCGATGCGAGGACGCCGAGACCATCGTCGTCGCGCTCGGCTCGGTGCTCGGCACGCTGAAGGACACCATCGACGAGATGCGCGACGAGCGGCATCAAGATCGGCGTGCTGGGCATCCACTCGTTCCGGCCGTTCCCGCTGGCCGCGGTGCGCGCCGCGCTGCGGCCATGCGAAGCGCGTGGTGGTGCTGGAGAAGAGCTTCTCGGTCGGCCTGGGCGGCGTGGTCTCCACCGACGTGCGCCTGGCGCTGTCGGGCCTGCACCTGCACGGCTACACGGTGGTTGCCGGCCTGGGCGGCCGCGCGATCACCAAGGCCTCGCTGCACCGCACGCTGCGCGAGGCCATCGCCGACACGCTGCAGCCGCTGACCTTCATGGACCTGGACTGGCGCATCGTCAACCGCCAGCTCGAACGCGAAGCCGCGATGCGGCGCAGCGGGCCGATCGCCGAGAACCTGCTGCGCGACGTCGGCGCCGTCGCATCGAAGGTGAGCTGAGCATGAACGCACCCGTCAAGTTCTACCAGACCGGCACCTTCACCGTCGGCAACCGGCTGCTCGCGCCCGAGCAGCGCAGCGTGCAGTCGTCGGCCGAGCGCAGCAACTCGCTGAACAGCGGCCACCGCGCCTGCCAGGGCTGCGGCGAGGCGCTGGGCGCGCGCTACGCGGTCGACGCCGCGATGCGCGCCACCGACAACCAGCTGATCGCCGCCAACGCCACCGGCTGCCTGGAGGTGTTCTCCACGCCCTACCCCGAGACGAGCTGGCAGCTGCCGTGGATCCACTCGCTGTTCGGCAATGCCGCGGCGGTGGGCACCGGCATCGCCGCGGCGCTGAAGGTCAAGGCGCAAAAGGGCGGCAACCAGAACGTGCGCGTCATCGCGCAGGGCGGCGACGGCGGCACCACCGACATCGGCTTCGGCTGCCTGTCGGGCATGTTCGAGCGCAACGACGACGTGCTCTACATCTGCTACGACAACGAGGCCTACATGAACACCGGCGTGCAGCGCAGTTCGGCCACGCCGCCGGCCGCGCGCACCGCCACCACGATGGCCGTCGGCCCGCAGCCCGGGCGCCAGTTTCGGCCAGGGCAAGAACCTGCCGCTGATCGCGATGGCGCACGAGATCCCCTATGTCGCCACCGCCACCGTGGCCGACCTGCGCGACCTGGAGGCCAAGGTCGAGAAGGCGATGAGCATGCACGGCGCGCGCTACCTGCACATCCTGGTGCCGTGCCCGCTGGGCTGGGGCTCGGCCAGCCACGACACCATCCGTCTGGCGCGGCTGGCGCGCGAGACCGGCATCTTCCCGGTGTTCGAGGCCGAGCACGGCGAGGTGACCCACGCGACGAAGATCCGCCGCCGCGTGCCGGTGGAGGAATACCTGCAAGCCGCAGAAACGCTTCGCGCACCTGTTCGGCACGCCACGGCCACCCTGAAATGCTCGCCAAGCATCCAGGCCGACGCCGACCGCAACATCCGCGCGCTTCGAGCTTGCTCGACGAAGCCGAGGCATGAGATGGACAAGCCTTTCGCGATCACGCTCGACCCCGGCTCGTCGCTGGCCAACAAGACCGGCAGCTGGCGCACGCGAGCGCCCGGTCTACGTCGACCGCCTGCCGCCGTGCAATGCGCAATGCCCCGCCGGCGAGGACATCCAGGGCTGGCTGTTCCATGCCGAAAGCGGCGACTACGAAGCCGCCTGGCGCCACCTGACGCGCGACAACCCGTTCCCGGCCATCATGGGGCGCGTCTGCTACCACTCCTGCGAAGGCGTCTGCAATCGCGCCAAGCTCGATGCGGCGGTCGGCATCAACTCGGTCGAGCGCTTCCTCGGCGACGAGGCGCTCAAGCGCGGCTGGCATTTCGAGCCGCCGGCGCAGGAGACCGGCAAGCATGTGCTGGTCGTCGGCGCCGGCCCGTCGGGCATGTCGGCGCGCCTACCACCTGCGCCGCGCGGGCCACCAGCGTCACCGTGCGCGAAGCCGGCCCGCTGATGGGCGGCATGATGCGCTTCGGCATTCCGCAAGTACCGCCTGCCGCGCGACGTGCTCGATGCCGAGATGCAGCGCATCGTCGCGATGGGCGTGACGGTGCAGCTCAACACCAAGGTCGCCGACATCGCAGCCGACGATGAACGACGGCGGCTTCGACGCCGCCTTCCTGGCCGTCGGCGCGCACATCGCCAAGCGCGCCTTCATCCCGGCCAAGGATTCGCTCGCGCATCCTCGACGCGGTGGCCGTGCTGCGCAGCATGGAAGGCGAGGACAAGCCGATGCTCGGCCGCCGCGTGGTGGTCTATGGCGGCGGCAACACCGCGATCGACGTGGCGCGCACCGCCAAGCGGCTGGGCGCCACCGAGGCCATCATCGTCTACCGCCGCACGCGCGAGCGCATGCCGGCGCACGACTTCGAGGTCGAAGAGGCGCTGCAGGAAGGCGTGATGGTCAAGTGGCTGTCCACCATCAAGCAGCAGGCGCGAGACGGCGGCATCGCTGACGATCGAGAAGATGGTGCTCGACGCCAAGGGCAACCCGCAGCCCACCGGCGAGTTCGAGACGCTGGAGGCCGACTGCCTGGTGCTGGCGCTCGGGCCAGGACGTGGACCTGTCGCTGCTCGACGGCGTGCCGGGCCTGGACGATCAAGGACGGCGTGGTGCAGGTCGACCCGGCAACGATGATGACCGGCCATCCCGGCCTGTTCGCCGGCGGCGACATGGTGCCGGCCGAGCGCAACGTCACGGTGGCGGTGGGCCACGGCAAGAAGGCCGCCAAGCACATCGACGCCTGGCTGCGCGGCGCCAAGGTCGAGGCCGCCGCCGAAGCACGCGCCGGCCACCTTCGAACGCCTGAACCCCTGGTACTACAGCGACGCGCCGAAGACGCTGCGCCCGCAGCTGGACATCGCGCGCCGCACCAGCAGCTTCGACGAAGTGCAGGGCGGCCTGACCGAGGACAACGCGCTGTTCGAGGCGCGCCGCTGCCTGAGCTGCGGCAACTGCTTCGAGTGCGACAACTGCTACGGCGTGTGCCCCGACAACGCGGTCATCAAGCTCGGGCCGGGCAAGCGCTTCCAGTTCAACTACGACTACTGCAAGGGCTGCGGCATCTGCGTCGCCGAATGCCCCTGCGGCGCGATCGAGATGGTGGCCGAGGATGTGTGAGCGGCGCGCGGACGCGCCCACGGACTACATTGCCGCGGCGGGCTCGGCCGGGCGGCGGGCGAGCAACCCGCCAATCGTCGTTTCATAACCCGCGGCCAGCTCCAGCAGGGCCGCGTCGCCCTGCGGCCGGCCGATCAGTTGCAGCCCCATCGGCCAGCGCCCGCTGGCGTCGAAGCCCGCCGGCACGCTGATCGCCGGCAGCCCCGCGAAGGTGGCGTAGATCGTGGTCTCCATCCAGCGGTGGTAGGTGTCCATCGTGCGGCCGGCGATCTGCTTGCGGCCAATGCTCGGCCACCGGGAACGGCCACACCTGCGCCACCGGCAGAGCCAGCGCGTCGAAGCGTTCGAACAGCACGAGCAGCGCGGCATGGAGCCGCGTGCGCATCTCGCTGGCGCGCGTGAACTCCACCATGCTGAGGTTCTGCGCCTGGTCGTACTCCCACAACGCCTCGGGCTTGACCTGCTCGCGCGCCTGCGGCGTCAGCAGCACCGCGCCGACCGATGGCGCGACCAGCGCGCGACGCCACAGCAACCAGGCCTGCCACACGCGGTCGAGATCGACGCCGATCGAGGGCAGCGGCTCGACCGCCGCGCCGTCGTCGGCGAAACGCCGCAGCGCCTGCTCGCAGACATCGAGCACACCGGGCTCGGTGGCCAGATGCCCGCCCAGGTCGCCGAGCCACGCGATGCGGCGGCCGCGCACGCCGGCGCCGGGGCCGGGCACGAAGCTCTGCGGCCCCTGCGCGATCGACAACGGCGCGCGCGCGTCATAGCCAGACTGCGTCGACAGCAACTGCGCGAGGTCGCGCACCGTCCGGCCCATCGGCCCCTCGCTGGCCAGCTGGCGCACCCACACGTCTGCCGCCGGCCAGTACGGCACGCGGCCCTGGCTCGGCCGCATGCCGAACACATGGTTCCAGCCGGCCGGGTTGCGCAGGCTGCCCATGAAGTCCGACCCGTCGGCCACCGGCAGCAGGCGCTGCGCGAGGCAGACGGCCGCGCCACCGCTCGAGCCCCCCGCGCTCACCGTGGGGTCCCAGGCATTGCCGGTGGTGCCGAACAGCGGGTTGTAGGTGTGCGAGCCGAGGCCGAACTCGGGCATGTTGGTCTTGGCGATCACGATGCAACCGGCGGCGCGCATGCGCTCGACCATCACGTTGTCGACCCGGGCCATCGCGTTTTTCAGCAGCGGGCTGCCGAAGGTGGTGGGAAAACCCGCCGCCGCGCCGGTGTCCTTGATCGCCTGCGGCATGCCGTGCATCCAGCCGCGGCTCGAGCCGCGCGCCAGTTCGCCGTCGCAGGCGGCGGCCTGTGCCAGCAGCACGTCGTCGGGTGCCAGGTTGACCATTGCGGTGAAGCGCGGGTTCAGACGGTGGATGCGAGCGAGGTACGCGCGCATCACCTCCACGCAGGAGAACTCGCGCGCATGGATCGCCCGCGACAGCGACAGCGCGTCGAGGTCGGTGATCGCGTCGGTGTTCATGCGTCAGCTTCCGGTGTCCGGTGCGATGGTCTTGCGCTGCGGCGTGGCCGCTTCCCATTGCGCCGCCACCCGCAGCAGCAGCGCGTCCTCGCCGAGCGCCGCGCTCAGCATCGCGCCGATCGGCAGGCCGCTCGACGACAGACCCACCGGCAACGAGATCGACGGTGCGCCGGTGGCGTTGGCCAGCGGCGTGAACGGCGTGTAGCGCCACAGCCCCTCGGGGCCGAGGCGGTAGTCGATGAAGTCCGGGTTGCTCATCGCGAAGCGCCCGATGCGCGCCGGTGGCTCGGCCAGCGTCGGCGTCAGCAGCAGGTCGAATCGTTGATGAAACGCCGCCATCCGCCGCCCCAGCGCGTGCAGCGCATGGAGCGCACGCAGGTAGTCGGGGCCGGTGCAGCTGCGGCCCACCTGCAGCGCGCCCCACACCACCGGCTCTACCTCGTCGGGCGTGATCGGCCGCCCGCGTTGCGCGGCGATCGCCTCCAGCCCCATCGCGGTGCCGACGGCCACCACCTGCATCACCGGCCGCACCACGTCCAACGTGCCGAAGCCGAGGCGGGTCTCCTCGACCTGGTGGCCCAGGCGTTGCAGCGTCGCGGCGAACGCGGCCACCGCGGCGGCGACATCGCCGTGCACCGGGTCGCCGTCGAAGAAGCTGTTGCACAGCCCGATGCGAAGGCCGCGGGGGGCGGCGTCGAGTGCGGCGGCATAACTTGCCGGGCGTTCGGGCGCCGCGTACGGCGCGCCCGGGTCGGCGCCGGCCGAGATGTCGAGCGCCAGCGCGCAGTCGCGCACGCTGCGCGACACCACGTGGTCGATCGCGAGGCCCCCCCAGCCTTCGCCAGCCAGCGGGCCCACCGGCACCAGCCCGCGCGACGGCTTCAGGCCGACGAGCCCGCAGGCCGACGCGGGAATGCGGATCGAGCCGGCGCCGTCGTTGGCATGTGCGATCGCCACCATGCCCGACGCGGTGGCGCTGGCCGCGCCGCCGCTGGAGCCGCCGGCCGAGTGGTCGATGTTCCAGGGGTTGCGCGTGGGCCCGCCGTAGGCCACGGCTTCGGTGCTGGCGCTGATGCCCATCTCGGGCGAAGTGCTGCGGCCGAAGACCACAAAGCCGGCAGCGAGATAGCGCTCGGCCAGCGCACCCATCACGGGCCAGTCCTGACCCTTCGGCCCAAAGACGCGCGAGCCCATGCGCGACGGAAACTCCGGGTGCGCGGTGGCCGGGCCCACGTCCTTCAGCAGCAACGGCACCCCGAAGAAGGGCCTGGCGCGCAGCAGCTGCGCGCGGGCGGCATCGTCGCGGCACGCCGCGAGCGCGGCGTCGCAGGCTGCCGCTGCGGTGCGCGCGAGTTCGGGCCGCTGCAGGCACACCGCGTTCAGCCTCGGGTTGAGTGTCTCCACCGCGGCCAGCGTACGCTCGAGCGCCTGCGTCGCGCTGAATTCGCCGCCCACGATCGCGGCTGCAAGCGCGGTCGCGTCGCCGCTGAACCAGGGTTGACTCATGATGGTCTTCCCAGGTCGGGCCGCGGGATCGGGTGCAGCGATTCGAACGCGCGCGCGGCGCGCAGCACCAGCGCGTCGCCGAACATCGGGCCGACGATCTGCAGGCCGATCGGCAGGCCTGACTTCGTGAGCCCGCAGGGGATCGTGCACGCCGGCTGCTGCGTCAGGTTGAAGGGGTACGAGAACGGCGTCCAGCCGAGCATGTTTTCCGGTGTCAGCGGGCTGTGCCCGGCGGGCCGGGCGTCGAAGGCCGGCACCGCGGTGGCGGGCGTCACGATCAGGTCCACCCGCTGCATGAACTGGCGCATGTGCGAGCCGAGCATGCCGCGCCGGGCGACCAGCTGCTGTAGCTGCAACGCGCTGATCACCGAGCCGGCCTCGGCCTCGGCGCGGAAATCCGGGTCGGCCAGCTGCTGCTGCGCCGGCGTCAGCGTGTTCCAGACGGCCCACACACCGCTGAACCACAGACCGGTGCAGATGTCGAGCGGGTCGTCGATGCCTGGGTCGATCGCCTCGACCTGCGCGCCCAGTTCGCTGAACGACTGCACCGCCGTCGCGCACGCGGCGGCGACCTCGGAGTGCACGTTCCTCGCGTAACCGAGTGCTGGCGACCACGCGATGCGCAGGCCGCGCACGCCGTCGTCCAGGCCGACGCGGTAGTCGCGGCCGTCCGGCGGCAGCGAGGTCCAGTCGCGCGCGTCGGGTTGGGCCAGCACGCTGAGCATCAGCGCGGCGTCGCGCACGCTCATCGTGTGCGGCCCGAGGTGCGCCACGGTGCCCATCGGCGACAGCGGGTAGGCGGGCACACGGCCGAAGCTGGGTTTGAGGCCGAAGTTGCCGCAGAACGCTGCCGGGATGCGAACGCTGCCCGCGCCGTCGGTGCCCACGCTCACCGGCCCCAGGCCCGCGGCCACCGCGGCCGCGGTGCCGCCGGACGAACCGCCCGGCGTCTTGCTCAGGTTCCACGGATTGCGGCTGATGCCGGTGAGCGGTGAATTGGTCTCGCCTTTGCAGCCGAACTCGGGTGTGGTGGTCTTGCCCAGCAGCACCGCGCCGGCCTCGCGCAGGCGCGCGGTGGCCGGCGCGTCGATGTCCCAGGCCTGTTTCGGGTCGACCGTGCGGCTGCCGCGCAGCGTGGGCCAGCCGCGCGTGAGGATCAGGTCCTTGATCGATGCCGGCACACCGTCGAGCGGACCGATCGGCGCGTGTTTCCGCCAGCGTTCGGTGCTCAGCGCCGCGCTGGCCAGCGCCTCGTCGTGCGCGACCAGGCAGTAGGCGTTCAACTTCGGATTCAGGCGCTCGATGCGTTGCAGCACGGCCTGCGTGGCCTCGGTCGGCGAGGCCTGGCCGCTGCGGTACAGCGCGAGCAGCTCGGTGGCGGTGCAATCGGCGAGATCGTTTGGGGTCTTCATCAGGGTCTCCGTCGAATGGTGGCAGGCAACCGGGCCCACGGCAGGTCGGCCGGGTCGGCGGCCATCGGCCCTGCGGCCTTGGCCACCAGCACATGCGACGCGTGGGGCTGGAAATCCGCGCGGAAGTGGTTCGAGCTCTTCACGACCACGATGCGCTGTTGCTCGGTGTGGATGCCCACCATGCGCAGCAGCTGGCGGTCGAGCAGCTGCTTCTTGCCGCTGACCACCGCAATGCGGATGCCGTCGATCTCCAGGCACGCGCTGGGGCCGAGCTTGACGGTCAGGCCGGTCATCATCGGGCCGGTGAGCGTGCACACGCCGTCGGCCACGGCCAGCACCTTGAAGCGGCCCTTCAGCGGCGGGTCGCTCGGCCGACCGGTGAAGGTGGGCACTGCGGTGCCGAGCGCGAGCTCGAGCTCGGCACCGACGCCGGCCTGCAGCGCCGCGCGGCCGGCGGCCGGGTCGTACAACAGGCCGAGCGCCACCTGGCCCGGGAACCTGCGGCCCGCGCCTTGTGCGAGCAGCGCATGCAGCATGCCGGTGGTGTTGCTGTCGCCGCCGGCGCCGGGGTTGTCCTGCGTGTCGGCGATCACCACCGGTTTGGCCGCACGCTCGGCCAGCGCGAGCGCCTGCTGCACGGCTTCGCGGGCCGGCAGGCACTCGAGGTGCCACTGTGCGGGCTCGCCCGCCAGCGCGAACAGGCGCTCGGCGGCGGCTTCGGCCCGCGACCCGTGGCCCCAGACCATCGGCGCGCATTCGTCGAAGTCCGACGCCGGGAATCCCATGCAGAAGCTCAGGCACGTGCCGTGTTCACGGTCGATGGCCTCGAGTTCGTCGAACAGCGCTCGCGCCGGCTCCATCCAGGTGCTCTGCGCGTTCAGCGGAATCAGGAACGGCAGCCGCCGCGCGTGCATCGGCTCCTTGCGGCCGGCTTTCAGCCGGCGCACCAGCAACTCGCCGGCGCGCTCGCCGGTGCGGGCCATGTCGACGTGCGGATAGGTGCGGTAGGCCACCAGCGCATCGGCCTCGTGCAGCATGCGCTGCGTCACGTTGGCGTGCAGGTCCAGGCTGGCGACGATCGGCACGTTGGGTCCGACGATGGCGCGCAGCCGCGCCAGCAACTCGCCCTCGCTGTCGAGCGCGTGCTCGGCCACCGCCGCGCCGTGCAGGTCGAGGTAGATTCCGTCCAGGCCACCGGCCTGGCGCACATCGTCGGCGATCGCAGCGGCGATGCGCTCGAACGCATCGCGCGTCACGTACGACGACGGGATCGCGCCGGCCCAGCACGACGGCCATAGCGTCCAGCTGCGCGCGCGCGCGAAGTCGATGAAGCCGGCCACCGGGATGTTGATGCCGGACAGCCGCTCGATCAACTCGGGCCCACGCACGTACGCGGGAAACGAGTCGCCGCGCGTGAAGGCCGTCCAGTCCGCCAGGCTGGGGGCGAAGGTGTTGGTCTCGTGCTGGTAGCCGGCGATCAGGATGCGGGTCATGTCGAGCGCTCGAAATCGAGTGCGATGGTCAGGCGGTCCGCCGCGACGGCAGCAGGATCAGCGCCGCGCCCGTCAGCACCAGCCCGAAGCCGGACCAGTCGGCTGCGCTGGGCCGGTCGCCCACCAGCACCATCGCGCCGAGCACGCCAACCACCGGCACCGCCAGCGTGGTGAGTGCCGAGACCGCGGCGCCTTGCCGCTGCAACAGCACGAACCACAGCACATAGGCCATCGCCATCGCGACGATCACGTGATAGCCCATCGCCAGGCTTACCGCCAGCGGCCAGGATGACGGCAACGATTCGCCGACGACGAGCGCGCCGACCGCACCGCACAGCGCGCCGATGGCCAGTTGCCAGGCGGTGTGCACCAGGCGGTCGCCCTGCAGCGGCCAGCGCTTGGTGACGATCGTGCCCAGCGCCCAGCCCAGCGCCGCCAGCAGCGGCATCGTTATGCCGAGCCAGGCCGACGGCAGCGCCGGATCGCCCAGTCCGCGCAGCGCCGGCCAGGCCAGCAGCGCGAGCCCGGCCGACCCGAGCGCCAGCGCCAGCAGGCCCCGGCGCGTGAGCCGCTCGCCGAGCAGCCACCATGCAAGCAGCGCCGACATCATCGGCATCGTGTAGGTCAGCACCGCGGCGCGCGAGGTGGTGGTGTGCAGCTGCGCGATCGCCGTGCAGAGGTTGAACGCGGCGATGTTGAGCAGCCCGCCCAGCAGCAGCACGCGCCACAACGCACGCGGCGGCACCAGCGCGAGGCCGCGGGCGGCCGCCACGGCGGCCAGCAGCAGCGCCGCCGCGCCGAGCCCGAGCGCGCGCAGCGTGAACGGCGGCACGGTCGTCAGCAGGATCTTCACCGCCGGCCAATTGAAGCCCCAGGCGAGCGCGAGGATCGGGGGAATGAGCCACGGCCGCAAAGAGTCAGTCCCGCTCGAAGCCGAGCAGCACGGCCACCGCGTTGACGCCGACCGCGTCGGTCGCATAGCCGCCCTCGAAGTCGCGCACACGCTCGGCGCGGATCGGCAGTTCGTGGCTGTCGATCGGATGGCCGCCGATCAGCTTGGCGTGGCCGCGGTGGGGCAGGTGATGGCCTGTGTACCAGGCGTCCATCGCGTGGTGCCTCAGTGGGCGCCGAACGCAAAGTCGCGCCCGGGCGCCGCGGCGAACAGCGCGCGCGTGTACTCGTGCTGCGGTGAGCCGAACACCTGGTGCGCCGGGCCGTACTCGACCACCCGGCCCTTGGACATCACCGCCAGCTGGTCGCACACCTGCGACGCGACGCGCAGGTCGTGGGTGATGAACAGCATCGCCAGGTTCAGTCGTGAGCGGATCTCCTCGAACAGCTGCAGCACCTGGGCCTGCACCGACACGTCGAGTGCGGAGACGGCCTCGTCGGCGATCAGCAGCTCGGGCTCCATCATCAGCGCGCGCGCAATGCAGATGCGCTGGCGCTGGCCACCGGAGAACTGGTGCGGGTAGCGGTCCATCGCGCCGGCATCCATGCGCACCATGGCCAGCAGGTCCTTGGCGCGGACGAAGGCCGCGCTGCGTGCCATGCCGTAGTTGACCGGCCCTTCGATCAGCGCCTCGCCGACGTTGCGCCGCGGGTTGAGCGAGCGGTACGGATCCTGGAACACGATCTGCACGCGCTTGCGCAGCGGGCGCAGCTGGCGCGCCGGCATCATCGCGATGTCGTCGCTGCCGAGCATCACCTCGCCGCCGCTCGGGTCGATCAGGCGCACGATGCAGCGCGCCACCGTGCTCTTGCCCGAGCCGGATTCGCCGACGATGCCCAGCGTCTGGCCGCGGCGGATTTCGAGGTTGACGTCCTGCGCCGCGTGCACGGTGCGGTGCTTGCCGAACCAGCTGCGGTCGTGATAGGTCTTCTCCAGCCTGCGCGTGCGCAGCACGATCGGCGCCGACCTGTCGACCGGCCGCTCCACCAGGTGCAGCGTCGGCACGGCGCCGATCAGCATGCGGGTGTAGTCGTGCCGCGGGCGCTGCAGCACGTCGTGCTTAGGGCCCACCTCGACCAGGTCGCCCAGCCGCAGCACCGCGACGCGCTGCGCCACCTCGGCGACGACGCCGAAGTCGTGGGTGATGAACAGCACGCCGGTGCCGTGCTTGGCCTGCAGCTCGAGCATCGAGCTTCAGGATCTGCGCCTGCGTGGTGACATCCAGCGCGGTGGTCGGCTCGTCGGCGATCAGCAGCACCGGCTCGAGCACCAGCGCCATCGCGATCATGATGCGCTGGCGCTGGCCGCCGGAGAGCTGGTGCGGATAACTCGCCACCATGCGCTCGGGGTCGGGCAGCAGCACCTCGCGCACGATGCCGAGCACCTTCTGCCGGCGTTCGTCCGGCGACAACGTCGTGTGCTGGCGCAGCACCTCGTCGATCTGGTCGCCGCAGGTCATCACCGGGTTCAGCGCGGTCATCGGCTCCTGGAAGATCATCGACATGCGCGTCGCGCGCAGCTCGCGCAGCCGCGACAGCGGTGCGTGCGTGATGTCCTCGCCCTGCAGCAGGATCTGCCCGGCGGTGACCGGCAGCGACTTCGGCAGCAGCCCCATCACGCCCTGCGCGATCACCGACTTGCCCGAGCCGGATTCGCCAACCAGGCAGACGATCTCATGGCTGCCCACGGTGAACGACACGTTCTGCACCGCGGTGGCGCGGTCACCGCCCGGCGGCAGCGCGATCGACAGGTTGCGCACCTCCAGCACCGGTGTCATTTCAGTTGCTCCATGGCGTTTCGTACGATACCCGCCGCCTGGGATGATTCTGCGCATGCCGCTGTCGGCCCGATGCTGCTGTTCGCCGTCCGTGAGACCGGACATTCGACGATCGAGCGAGGGCACAGCCACGGGCGGGCAACCGCCGAGGCTCATGCGTCCCTAAATCGCCCCGTCGGCCGCCCACCCGCGGCTGCGCCCGAACCACCGCGGCACACCACGGACGCACGACCAGCGCAAGGCGGCGATGCGATTGGCAACGCGACAGGCCGAGGGCCGGGCGACGATTTAGGGACGCATGAGGAGCCCGGCCCTCGGCCTGCCGCGTTGCGTGCTCGGTCGTCGAAGGTCTGCATTCAAGCCGCAGACCGAACGGCCGCACCGGGCCGACTCCCGACCGCCACGAACTTGCTGCGCACCGTACAAACATCGAGGGGCGTTTCATCTCAGCCCCTCGGCCGTGAGGTGCGCCGAACTGGTGCTCGGCCCGCTGCGCGCACGGTTGCGCTCGCCGGTGTCATACGCGTTTGGCCATCTTGGGGTCCAGCGTGTCGCGCAGCCCGTCGCCGAGCATGTTGACCGCCAGCACCGTGATCGCGAGGAACACGCCCGGGAAGAAGATGTTGTGCGGGTATTCGTTGAACTGCGCGCGGCCCTCGGCCATCACGTTGCCCCAGGTGGGGATGTCGGGCGGCAGGCCGACGCCGAGGAACGACAGGATCGCCTCGACCAGGATGCCCGAGGCGCAGATGAAGGTGCCCTGCACCACCAGCGGCGCCACGCAGTTGGGCAGGATGTGGCGCAGCATGATCAGCCAGGTCGGCGTGCCGAGCGAGATCGCCGCCTCGACGTAGGGCTCCTCGCGGATCGTCAGCACCAGCGAGCGCACCAGCCGCGTGACGCGCGGGATCTCGGGGATCGCGATCGCCACCACCACGGTGAGCAGGCTGCCGCGCCACATCGCCACCAGCGCGATGGCGATCAGGATCGCCGGAATCGCCATCACGCCGTCCATCACCCGCATCAGCGGGCCGTCGAGCCAGCGCAGGAAGCCCGAGCACAGGCCCAGCACGATGCCGAAGGCCAGCGCCACCAGCGCGGTGCACAGGCCGACGATCAGCGACACCTGGGTGCCGTAGATCACGCGGCTGTAGATGTCGCGGCCGAAGCTGTCGCTGCCCATCAGGAAGGTGTGCTTGAGCGACTCGCCTTCGAGCGTGGTGATCTCGCCGCTCTTGCCGGGCAGCAGGTCGCGGCTGGCGGGGTCGAACAGCGACGGGTCCACCGTGCCGAGCCAGGGCGCGAGCAGCGCGATCAGCACCAGCAGCCCCAACGCGATGCCGCCGATGCGCACCGACAGATTGCCGCGCACGCGCTGCCAGGCGCTTTGCTGTCGACCACCGCGGCGGACTCGACCGACAGTGCGGCAAAAAGGGCCTCGTTCTTCGGCCGGCGACGGGGGCGTGAGGTTGGCGGCCATCGTCAGTAGCGGATGCGCGGGTCGAAGAACACGTAGGACAGATCCACCAGCAGGTTGATCACCACGTAGACGAACGAGAACAGCAGGATCACGCCCTGGATGGTCGGGAAGTCGCGCGCCAGCACCGCGTCCACCGTCAGCCGGCCCAGGCCCGGGATCGCGTAGACCGATTCGGTGACCACCACGCCGCCGATCAGCAGCGCGATGCCGATGCCGATCACGGTGGCGATCGGCACCGCGGCGTTGGCGAGCGCATGGCGCATCAGCACGGTCGACTCGGGCAGGCCCTTGGCGCGCGCGGTGCGGATGTAGTCCTCGCCGAGCGTCTCGAGCACCGAGGCGCGCGTGACGCGCGCGATCAGCGCGATGTAGATGATCGACAGCGTGATCGCCGGCAGCGTGAGGTGGCGCAGCCACAGGCCCACGCCGTCGCCGAGGCGCTGGTAGCCCTGCACCGGCAACCAGCCGAGCTTGAGCGAGACCAGCCAGATCAGCAGGTAGGCCAGCACGAACACCGGGATCGAGAAGCCGAGCACCGAAAAGCCCATCAGCCCGCGGTCGAGCCAGCCGCCGAAGCGCCAGGCCGCGAGCACGCCCAGCGGCACCGCCACCAGCACGGCGATGGTGATGGTGATCACCGCCAGCGACAGCGTCGGCTCCAGGCGCTGGCCGATCAGCGTGGTGACCTTGGTCTTGTAGTAGAACGATTCGCCCAGGTCGCCGGTCAGCAGGTTGCCGAACCAGATGCGCGAACTGCTCCGGGATCGAGCGGTCCAGCCCGAGGCTGGTGCGGATCTTGGCGATCTGCTCGGTGTTGGCCGCGTCGCCGGCCAGCACCGCCGCCGGGTCGCCCGGCGTGAGCCGCAGCATCAGGAACACCAGCACCGCGACGATCAGCAGCACCGGGATCGTCGACAGCAGGCGGCGTGCGAGGAAGGCATACATCGGAGGTGGCCGCAGCGTCTTTCGGTTCGGGCACGAGGCCCGAAGGGCTAACGATCAGGGCCGGCGTGCCCGACACCTCACTGTGGCGACTGCTTCTTCAGGTTCCAGTAGATGTTGCCGTTGGTGACGAAGAAGCCGGTGATGTTCTTGCGCGCGGCCATCGGCTGCGTCGTACTCGCCCAGCGGCACGTGCGTGCCGATCTCGAAGGCGCGCGCATGCATCTGCGTCGGCCGAGCTTCTTCTTCGTCGGCGTCGTCGGTGGCGCGCATGAACTGGTTGCGCAGCTCCACCATCTTGTCGTCGGTGGCCCAGCCGAACCAGGCGGACTTCTCGCCGCGCGTGTCGATGGTCGGGTTGGCGATCGGGCTCCAGACGTCGAAGGCCTGCCAGGCGGTGAGGAACATGTGCCAGCCGCCCTTGTCCGGCGCGTCCTTCTTGGCGCGGCGGCCGACCAGCGTCTGCCAGTCCATCGCCTGCAGGTCGACCTTGAAGCCGGCCTGGCGCAGCAGCTGCGCCGCCACGTCGGGCAGCTTCTGGATCGCGGCCAGGTCGGTCGGCTTCATGATCACGATCGGCGTGCCGTCGTAGCCCGAGGCCTTGAGCAGGTCCTGCGCCTTCTTCATGTTGCTCTTGGCCTGGATGTCGCTGCCGGCGGTGCTGCCGTAGGGCGTGCCGCAGATGAACATGACGGCGCAGGGCTTGTACAGCTCCTTGACGCCGACCTGCGCGCGCAGGAACGGCTCCTGCGTCATCGCGGCGATCGCCGCCTGGCGCACCTTGGCGTTGTCGAACGGCTTGTGCAGGTGGTTGAAGCGCGCCATGTACTGCAGGCCGAGGTTGGCGTACTTGGGCAGCTGCAGGTTCGGGTCGGCCTTGACGCGTCTCGTAGTGGTCGAACGCCGAGCTGCTCGATGATGTCGACCTCGCCCTTCTGCAGCGCGTTGACCTGCGCCTGCGCATCGCGCAGCGCCAGGTTCCACTCGACGCGGTCGACGTAGACGTGCTTGCCGCCGGTGGTGCCCGACGGCGGCTCGCTGCGCGGCACGTACTTGGCGTTCTTCAGGTACACCGCCTTGTCGCCGGGCTTGAACTCGTCGCGCTTGAAGACGTAGGGGCCGGAGCCGATGTGCTCCTCGATCTGCTTGAACGCGTCGGTGTCGGCGATGCGCTTGGGCATGATGAACGGCACGTTCGAGCTCGGCTTGCCCAGCGCCTCGAGCACGAAGCCGCAGGCCTCGCCGAGGAAGATGCGGAAGGTGTCCGGCGTCGGCGAATCCATGCGTTGCACGAACTGCATCAGCGCCGAGCCCATCGCGTCGCGCTTGCCCCAGCGCTGCAGCGAGGCGATCACGTCGTCGCCGGTCACCGGCTTGCCGTCGTGGAACTCCAGCCCCTTGCGCAGCTTGAACGTCCACAGGCGGTGGTCGCCGCTTTCGGTCCACGACTCCACCATCTGCGGCTTGATCTTGGCGTTCTCGTCGGTGCCGAACAGCGTGTCGTAGATCATGTAGCCGTGGTTGCGGCTCATGTAGGCGGTGGTCCAGATCGGATCCAGGACCGCGAGGTTGGAGTGCGGCACGACGCGCAGTACATTGTCCTGCGCCTGGGCATTGGCACCCAGCAACGTGGTGCCGGCCACCAGCGCCAGCGTCAGCAGGGTTCGGCGATGAAGCGTCATGGAAGACCTCTCGTGAAATGGAATGGGCGCTGCATGGGCCGTGCCAGCCGCCTGACGCACGATTGTGGTGACAAGCCAGCACTTGCGGTCTAGGGCAAACACCGTGCGTCCGGCACGAGCGGGGAAACCCGCAAGCGCGATTGCAGAATGGCACGCGCAGCGCGAACGACCCGACGCTGGCGCTGGTTGTGCTGACCTCGACACTGCATGCGTTCGGCCCGCTGGGCTGGCTGCCCGCGTCGTGGTGCCACAGCGGCGTGCCGGCCGGCCGCATGCGCGTGGCGATCGTCGCCGACGACGCCTGCGCCGAGGTGGACGCCAGCGTGCGCGACGACCTGCGCCGCCACGACTCGCACATGGACGACGCCGAATATGCCGCCGCGCAGCAGCAGGCCGCCGGCCACTCGCCGCACAGCCGCGAGTTCCCTGCCTGGCACTGGCGCGGACTGACGATCTCGCGGCGCGACTGGGTGCACCACGACGAGGTACGCGGTCGCGTTTCGTGCCGCCGCCGATGGCACTGGTCGCCTGAGCCACTCCGTCAGCCACGCGCGGCACGCGCCAACTTGAGCGTCGCCGAGGGCAGCTCGCCGAATTGGCGCTTGTAGTCGAGCGAGAACTGCCCGAGGTGCCAGAAGCCCCATCGCGCGGCCACGTCCTGTACGGCGCCGGCGGCGGCGCGCAACTCGCGGCGCACGCCGTTGAGCCGCACCGCACGCAGGTACTTGACCGGGCTGGTGCCCAGCACATCCTGAAAGCAGTAGTTGAGCTTGCGGCGGCTGGCGCCGATGCGCCGGCACACCTCCAACATCGACAGTGGCTCGTCAGGATGCGACAGCATCAGTTCGCAGGCGCGATCCACCAGCCGCTTGCGGGCGGTCGCGCTGGGCAATTCCGAGGTGTCGATCGCTTCGGGCAAGGCCTCGATCCACTCGATCAGGATCGCGTCGCGCAGCTGCATCAAGGCGGTCTCGTCGCGCAGCGGCGACGCCGGTGACGCGACACTGGCGAGCGCCTTGAGGTGCAGCGCGCGCAGCGCATCGGCGGCGGCCGGGCGCGTCGGCACCACCAGCTGCGACTCGAGCCAGGCGGCGGGACGTTTCTGGTACATGCGCTCCCACAGCGGGGCCAGCAGCTCGCCATCGACCACGGCGCCGATGAGGCCGAAGCTGTCGGGCGTGCACAAGTCCAGCTCGTCGCCGCGACCGACCATGATGGCGTCACCTTCGACGCGCTGGCCGTTGAAGATCGCCGGCCCAGACGCCCGGATCGGCATCGCGAATCCGTAGCTGCCCAGGCCCAGGTCGCCGCGCTGGCGCAAGGCACGGTCCGACTCCTCCAGCACCAGCCGCAGGCCTGGCAGCTGGGCGTGCTGCACGTGGCCGGCGAAAGGCCCGGCCGACAGCTGTTCGTAGCGCAGGTGCCACAGCGGCTGTGCGTCGGCCAGAGCATCGACGTCACGGGCCCAGGCCGACCAGTGCCAGGACCCAGGTACACCGAGCGGCGTGAGGGCCGACGAATTCACTTGCGTTTGCATGGTGGCGGCGCTGAAACGCGCCGGCACACTCTATCCCATTGACATGGGCGCCAGCACCAGACGGCCTGACCCAGCGTCCAGCTTCCGTCGGCGACAGTGGCCCGGCCGACGACGACGGCGTTATGGCGTTTGACGCGCGAGCCCGTCGTCGCGGTTCGCGCGGCCCCCAAGCCGCAGCGCAAACACGTCCTCGTCGCAGTGATCGAGGCAGCGGCCGCAGCGCAGGCAATCGGCATCGGTGATGGCCAGAGTGGTGGCGCCGGGGCGCAGCACCGGAACGATGACATGGGGCTCGGGACAGATCGCGAAGCAATCGCCGCAGCGCGTGCAGGCGTCGGGCCGCACGGCCTGCACATGCAGCCGACCGAAGCGTCCGATCCAGCCGTAGAAGGCGCCCACCGGGCAAAGGTGGCCGCACCAGCCATGGCGCAGCACGAGCAGGTCGAACAGGAACACGGCCGCCACCGCAACGACGCCGCCGGACCACAGCCCGAACACCAGCGCGCGCAGCGTGAAGGTGATCGGATTGATCCACTCCCAGGCCACCGCGCCGGTGGCGGCGCTGGCCGCCAGTGCCAGCGCGAGGACGCCGTGCCGCAGGCGCCGGTCGGCACGCAGCAGCCCTGCATTGCCGAGTCCGAGGCCGCGTCGCACCGCCTGCGCCGCGTCGGTCACCAGGTTGACCGGGCAGATCCAGCCGCAGTACAGGCGCCCGGCCAGCAGCGCGTAGAACGCGGCGACGATCGCGGCGTCGACGAGTCCCGCGGTCGCGACATCGTGCCTCGCCAGCCACGACTGCAACACCACCAGCGGGTCGACGAGGGCCAGGCTGCCGAACCACACGCTGGCGGCCAAAGTACCCTGGGCGACAGGAATGCCCCACCACGGCCCGCTGGCGAACGCGGCGAGCAGCGTGAACTGCACCATCCGTCGGGTCAGGAGCCAGCGATTGCGGCGCAGCCAGCGCAAGGCCGGGTTGCGGCTTCGATCAGGCGCGTCGGGGCTTCGGCTGGCCATCGCGCGATGCCGTCACCGTGATCGCCGGTTCCTCGGCGATGCAGGCCTTCTCGCACTTGCCGCAACCGGTGCACACGGCGTCGTCGACGGTGGGCGTGAAGAAGCCGCCGAGCCGGGTGCGGCCACGCTGCATCGTGATCGCACGGCCTTGCAGCGGGCACGCGCCCCAACAACTGTCGCATTTGGCCGCACCGATGAAGCTGTAGCAGCCTTCGGGGCGGCTCAGCCGCGCGAGGCCCATCCGCGAGTCGGCGATGCGTGCGAGCGTCGGCACCAGCGCGCCGGTGGGGCAGGCGCGCTGGCACGGAATGTCGTCGCACATCTCGCAGGGCACCTCGCGGGCGCGGAAGTAAGGCGTGCCGGCGGCCACAGGGCCGTCCGCTGCAGCCAGCTGCAGCGTCTGCCACGGACAGGCCTGCACGCACAGGCCGCAGCGCACACAGGCGGCGAGGAACCCGTCTTCGGCCATTGCGCCCGGCGGACGGATTGCGCGCTCGTCTCCCGGCAGACCGCGCTCGGCGCGAGCGCGGTGAAACCACGCCGCGCCGAGCCCGGCGAGCACCACGGCCGTGCCGAGCGCGCGGCGGCGCGGGATCGAAGTAGGTTTCGTCGTCGTACGCATCAGGCTGTCGGTGTGACGCTCAAGCCCCGCTCGCGCATCATCGCGTCGCGCATGATGAACCTCTGCGGCTTGCCTGTCACTCGACGTCCAGGTGCGGCAGCACGCCGTTCAGAGCCTCGGCCCGATCATCGACGTCCAAGGATTCGTGCGCGACCCATGTGGCAATGCTCAGGCCTCCAGGGTCACGATGCGCACCCCCGCCGTGCTGGCCACCACCACCTCGCGGGTCGTGAGCGGAATGACGCCGGTGAGCGTGGCTCGGTCCTCGAGCCGCCGAAAGGCAAACGTCTCGGCGCCGGGCGCGGCAGTCACCAGCGTGCCGTCGACGCCGACCAGAACTGCTCGCTTGTCACCGAGTTCGGCCACCGCGCACAGCGAGCCGGCCTGCGCGATGGTCTTGTGCGTCCAACTGCGGCCGTCATCGGTGCTGCGCACCACGTTGCCGCGCATGCCGCAAACGACCAGCACGTCATCACTGAGCGCCGCGCCGGCCCATAACGATCCGACATACGGTGTCTTCACGGCCGTCCACGACGTACCACGGTCGGTACTGCGCAGCATGTGGCCACTTTCGGCGGCGATCAGCCAGGTGCCTTGAGCCGACACGATGATGCGGTTCAGGTGCTTCTCGCCCACGTCCCCCTTGAGCAGCGAGACGGCCTTCCAGGCCTTGCCGCCGTCAGCGGTAGCGAGCGCGACGCCGAAGCCGCCGATGGCGAGCCCTCGTCCGTCGGGCTCGACGCGCACTGACAGCAGGACGTCATTGCCGCCGGCCTTTCCGGTGGTGACGGACCAGTTCTCGCCGCCGTCGACCGACTTCAGGATCACGCCGCCGTGGCCCACGGCCCACAGCGTGCGCGCATCGGTGGCATAGGCAGCGGTCAGCGTCGTGCGGGTGGGCACCGACGCCGCCTGACGCCACTGCCGGCCGCGGTCGTCCGACAGCAGGACGTGGCCGCGCTCACCCACCGCCACTAGGCGCTGGCCGGCCTGGATCACGTCGAGACACACGCCGCGCAGTGCGAGCGCGCGCGTGCGCGCTGGGCCGTCGTCGGACCACGTGGCCCAGCCCAGGCGCGGGCAAGCGGCCACGCCGGCGGCGAGCACGCAGTGTCGGCGGGTAAGGCCCGAATTGGTCATCGGCACCTCAGTGCACCATGAACGGGCGATGCACGGGGCGCCGGCGCGGCAGCCAGGTGTCGATGGTGACGGCCAGTGCGGGCAACACGGTGATGGCCATCAGCATGTTGAGCATGAACATGAAGGCCAGCAGCAAACCCATGTCGGCCTGGAACTTCAAAGGCGAGAAGACCCAGGTCGCCACACCCACCGACAGGGTGATCGCCGTGAACACCGTGGCGATGCCGGTCTCCGACAACGCCCGGCGGAAGGCCGGCACGATGGCCAGCCCATCGGCCAGGTACAGCTGCAGTCGGTTGTAGATGTAGAACGCATAGTCCACGCCGATGCCCACGGCCAGCACCATCACCGGCAGCGTGGCCACCGTGAGGCCGATGCCCAGCACCTTCATGAACCAGTAGCCGATGAAGGTGGCCAGCGTCAGCGGCAGGCAGCAGGCCACCACCGCGCGCCAGTCGCGGTAGGTGAGGAACACCAACGCCACGATGGTGGCGTAGACGTAGAGCATCATCGGCAGCTCGGTGGCCTCGAGCACCTCGTTGGTGGCGGCCTGCACGCCGGCGTTGCCGCTGGCCAGCCGCACCGTCACGCCGTCAAGCTGGTTCTCGGCGCGGTAGCGCTTGACCACCGCGATCGAGCGCTTGATCGTCTCGGCCTTGTGGTCGGCCAGGTAGACATGGATCGGCAGCACGGTGCAGCGCGGATCGTACAGGCCCGAGCCCTCGCCGACCAGGCCGATGAAGCTGGCCATCGAGCGCTTGTCGCGCGGCATGTCGCCCCACTTGGGGTTGCCCTCGTTGAAGCCCGCGGCGCCGAGCTTGACCAGCGCCGGCAGCGACGCGGTGCCGATCACGCCATCGGTGTTGGCGAGCTCCCACGCCAGCTCGTCGATATAGACCATCTTGGCGTACTCGTAGCAGCTGTCGGGCGCGGTCTCGTGCACCACGGTCAGCACATCCAGGCCGACCGCGAACTTCTCGGCAATGGCCACCGCGTCGCGGTTGTAGCGCGCGCTGTCGCGCAGCTCGGGCGCGCCGGGCTGCACGTAGCCCACGTGACGATCGCGCGCGCCCCACAGCGCCAGGGCGAACAGCACCGCGCCCACCGCCACCACCGCGCGCGCCGGCCCGGGTTCGGCCAGGCGCGCCAGCGCGACAACGACCAGCGCACGTTTTTCGCGGATGCCATGCATGCGCTGCGCGTAGCCGGCGGGCAGCCGCACGTACGAGGCCACCACCGGCAGCATGATCAGGTTGGTGACGATCTTGTAGGCCACGCCGAGTGAGGCGGTGATCGCCAGCTCACGGATCATCGGGATCGGGATCAGCAGCAGCGTGGCGAAGCCGACGAAAGCCGTGACCAGCGCCATCGTGCCGGGCACCAGCAGCGCACCGAAGCTGTGGCGGGCAGCCTCGAGCGACGAGTGGCCGGCGCCGATCTCGCGCACGATGGTGTTGATCTGCTGCACGCCGTGCGACACGCCGATGGCGAACACCAGGAACGGCACCAGGATCGCCAGCGGGTCAAGCCCGTAGCCGAGCAGGTGCAGCGTGGCGAACTGCCAGACCAGCGAGACGAGCGAGCAACTCAGCGCCGCCGCGGTGAAGGCCCACGAACGGCAGTACCACCACACCGCCAGCGCGGTGAGGACGAAGGCCAACGCGAAGAAGACGACCACGCCCTGCGCGCCTTCGGCGATGTCGCTGATTTGCTTGGCGAAGCCGATGATGCGGATCTCATGCCCGGTGTCCTCGAACTTCGTACGCAGTGCCTGCTCGATCTGCGGCCCGAGCGCGATGTAGTCGGTGGGTGCCTTGCTGCGCGGGTCGGCATCGAGCAGGTCGGCGGTGACCATCGCGCCGCTGAAGTCGCTGGCCACCAGCGAACCGACGTAGCCACCCTGGATCACGTTGTCGCGGATCTTCGCGACGGTCGCGGCGTCGAGTTTCTCCGGCGTGATGTCGCCGCCGATCACGTCGCGCGCCTCGTAGCCCTCCTCGGTGACCTGCATCACGCGCGTGTTCGGCGTCCACAGCGAAGTGACCGAGCGCCGGTCCACGCCCTGCAGGTACAGCAGCGCCTGCGTCACCTCGTTGAGTTTCTTCAGCGTCTCGGGCCGCCAGATGTCGCCCTGGCGCGCGTGCACCACGACGATCAGCCGGTTGGCACCGAACAGCACGTCGCGGTACTTGACGAAGGTCTCGGTGTACTCGTGGCCCAGCGGCAGCTGCTTGCCGAAACCCGCCGTCATGTGCAGCCGCGCGGCCGACACCGCGGCCAAAGCCGTCACGACCGCGAGCACGACCAGCACCGCGACGCGGTGGCCGAAGATCAGTCGCTCGACGGCCTGGACGAAGCGGGCCAGCATGGAGGTGGGCAGCGGGGCCGCGGCCCCGGCATCGGTGCGCTCAGAAGTTGTACGACATGCTGACCGCGAGGTTGTCGCGGTCGCGCACGATGTTGTTCAGGCCGCCGCCGAAGAACGCGGTGTAGCCCGCCTGCACCTTCCACACCGAGCTGTTGTCGAAGTTCAGACCGAGGAAGAGCGACTTGCGGCCTTTCACGAACGGCAGCGTGTTCGGCGAGATGCCGCCGACGTCGTGCGTGAAGACCGTCACCTGGGTCAGGTTCCATTCCGTACCCCAGACGTGCGGGTACGACAGGTCGAACTCCGCCGCGTAGCCCCACGAGGTCTTGGTCGGCGACGCGTAGGACGGGAAGATCAGGTAGGGGATCGTGCCGAGCTTCAGGTCGGGGTAGTGCGTGACGGCCACCTCGGCCAGCAGCGTTCCCTCGGCAGCGCCCAACGCCTTGACCAGCGCGCCCAACGGAGAGTTGACCTCGGTAAAGTACAGCGCGGTGAGGTGGGCCTGATACTTCTTCTCCTCGACGTAGCCGCGGACGGTCACGCGGCGCGTGCCGAAACCGTCGCCGAAGACGCTGTAAGGCCCCGCCAGCGGCACGCTGCCGTCGATGGCCACCGAGTCGCGCGGGCGGTACGACAGCTCACCGCCCACGGCCACCGGGCCGACTTTGGTGTTGAACGAGGCGCCGAACAGGTCCTTGTCTTTGCCGTACTCGTTGTAGTAGCCGATCGTGGCGACATTGAAAGCGCCGTACGCGGGATCGGTAAACAGCGTCGTGAACGGCAGCTTGTCGTGGTAGCGCTCGTAGTACAGCGCGAATTCGGCATCCTGCCCCTTGGGCTTGATGCGCATCGCCAGTCCGAACTGCTGGCCTTTGGGCGGCAAGCGATCGGCCTCGAACGGCACGACGTTGGTTCCGTTCTGGATGCCCGCGCCACGGTCGCCAAAGGTGCCCGGCGGCGCGCCAAGCAGCGAACTGGGAATGAACGCCGGCCGTTGGCCGGCACCCACCACGTCGGCGCCGGAGAAGAACGTGCCCACCGGATCGAAGCGGAACGCATTCCACTTGAACTGGTAGTAGGCCTCGGCGCTGAGCGCGTCGGTCAGGCCGGTGTTGATCGACAGCATCGGCGCCGGACGCAGGATTTCCTTGACCTGCGTGCCCGGCGTGTGCAGCTTGCGCAGATCGAAGGCGTTGATCTGGTTGATGCCGCCGATGATGAAGATGTCCTCGCCCCATGAGATCACCTGGTTGCCCAGCCGCACCGTGCTGTTGCGGTCACCGAGCTTCGAAGTCCTTCGACACCCAGGCGTCGAGCATCGTGAAATTGCGCACCGCGATGTCCTTGGCATCGTCGGAGAGCTCCGTGCGCCGCGTATGGCCGGCGCGCGCATCGCCGACCCAGGTGCCGCGCGCCAGGGCGCGCCAGCCGTCGGGTGTCTTCAGGCCGAATTCGTGCGTGCCCTTCAGCGCCGCCGAGACGAGGTCGCCGCGGTTGTAGTTGAGGTTGCCGTCGTCGCCGTTGAGGAAGTTGAAGTCCGGGTTGGCCGCAGCGTCGTTGCCCGGCCCATTGATCTGCGACCCGAGCGCCGCGCTGGTGGGAACCGAGCCGCCGTTGTCGTTGCCGATCGTGGTCGGCGAGCGCTTGGATGCGCGCCATTGCAGTCCGAACGAGATCGTCGAGCTGAAATCGATCTCGGCGCCGCTGTCGGTGGTCGTGCGCACGGCATGCGCCGGTACGGCGGCCAGCAGCATGCAGGCCGCGGCCGCGGCGGCGATGGGGGTGCGGGCAATGTGGTTCTTCATGTTGCGTTCCCCTCGATCAACGCGCGCCGGCACGGCGCAGCTCGTCCGGATTGAACTTCTTGATGTCGATGCGGCCTTCCTTGCCGGCGAGCCAGTCGACCTTGCCCTCCTGCGGCTGGTTGTCCGCCATATAGCGGCCGACGTTCAGGTCGTAGACGATGTAGCCCTGGTACACACAGGCCGGCAGCTCCCAGGCCACGTACGGGTAACTCTCCTGCGTGCGCCAGACCTTGCCTTGCGCGTCGTAGTTGTCGACCGCGACCATCATCCAGGAGTCCTCGTCGAGGTAGATCACGCGCTTGGGAAACTGGTGGCGCTGGCCTGGCTTGACGGTGGCCTCGACCTTCCACACGCGGTGCGCCTCGTAGCGGATCAGCTCGCGCTTGGGCGAGTCGGCGCCGAAGATGTCGGCCAGCTTGGCGTCCTGGTTGTTGAAGCGGTAGGTGTTGTACGGAATGATCAATTCCTGCTTGCCCGCCAGCTTCCAGTCGTAGCGGTCGAGGCGGCCGCCGAACATCGGATACTGGTCCACCGCGAGCAAGTTCTCGTAGCCCGGTACCGGGTTGTCGTACGCGAAGGTGGGCGCGCGGCGCACGCGGCGCTGGCCGGGGAAGTACAGCCAGGCGTCGTTGTCCTTGGCCAGGTAGTAGTGGATCAGGATGATTTCGCCGGTGCGCGCGGCCGGCGTGACCACTTCGTTGAGCACCAGCCACTCCTGGTCGTCCGCGCCGATCGATTTGCCGGAGAGGTCGCCCAGCGGCGTGGCGGTCCACTGGTCCTGTACCAGCGGCACGAACTTGCCGTCACCCGGCTGCGAGAACACGGTGGAGTAGCGCTCGATTCGGCCCTCGCCGACCCAGTGCATCTTGTAGTTCCACATCGCCTCGGCGCCATTGGCCGGGATCGGAAACGGCACGCCGCCAGTGACTGCCGCGCCGAGGTCGAAGCCGTTGGCCGCCAGCTTGGCGCCCGTGGCGTTCTTGCGCGTGTTGGCATACACCGCCTCCGGGTAGCCGCACGTGCGGCGCGTCGGATACACGTCCATCCTGTAGCCCTTGAGCTGCTTGAGCATCGCGAGCTGGCCCTCGCTCAGTCGGTCCTTGTACTGCTCGGCGTTGCTCGCCGTGATCGTGAACAGCGGCTTGTCGCCGGCGTAGGGGTCAGGCCGCGCCTGGCCCGGCTTCCAGTTGCCGGGCGCCTTGGTATCGCCGCCCGTCCACGCCGGAATCGAGCCATCCTTGTTGGCGCCGCGCTCGGCGCCCATCGGTGTCAGCGATTGGCCCAGCGCCTGGGCTTGCGCCTCGGTGACGGCCGGCGTCGCGCTGGTGCCGAACAGTACGGCGATCGCCGCGGTGATGACCTTCAATGTTGTCGTCATTTCGCTCTCCATCCAGCGCCGAGGGGCGCCGCTCCGTAGTTGGTTGTGGTTACTGCAGGGCAATGCCCATCGCACGTGCCTGCTCGATCAGCCGGCCGCGCACAGCGGCCACGTCGACCAGCGGCGCGGCGCGTGCATGCGCCACCTCGGCTGCATCGAACGGCGCGTGGCCCGGTGGGATCGATGCCGGCGCCAGTGTGCCGAGCACCCAGTTGGTCACGCCGGCGACCTGTTGATCATTCAACCCGGAGCCCATCACGCCGGGCACCTTGATGATGAATTCGCGGCCGCCCGGTACGCGCAGGAAACCGCCGAGTTGCCGCATGTCCGGCACCAGCGCACTGGTCGAGCCGGCGCCATCGACGCCATGGCAGCCGGCGCAGTGCAGCACGTACAGGCTGCGCGGGTTGGCGGCGGCCACGACCGCCGGCGCGTCGGCCCGCGATGGCACCTGCCTGCCCAGCACCATGGGTTGCGCGGCGGCCGATGTCACCGCGGCGGCCGATGCGGCCAGGGCGAAGGCGGCGATGGCATGCATGCCTGTCATCCGGCCAGCAGCTGTTGGCGGCGCAGGCGCGACTGCGGCGGGCTGCCAGGCAGTTCGCGGGCGGCTCTGACGTCGGCCGCGGTGTAGGGGCTCGCGTCCGCCGCGCCCTGCAGCGCGCGCACATGGGTCGCGATCTCGGCCAGGGTGGCGTCGTCGAGCTGCGCACCGAACGGTGGCATGCTGCCGACGAAGTTCTGGCTGCCGATCTTGATCGCGCCCGACAGACCATGCACCAGCACCGTCGGCAGGTAGGCTCGGTCTGCGCCGAGTCGCGCCCAATGCTCGCCCTTGAGCGGCGGCGCCAGCCCGACCGTGCCCGAGCCGTCGGCCTGGTGGCAGGCGGCGCAGTGTTGCGCGAACAGTGCCTTGCCGTCGGCGCGCGCCAGCGGCAGCACGCACAGCAGTGCCAGCGCGCCGACGCACGGCAGCTTCATGCCACGCCAACGATGATCGAGGTGGTGCAATGAAACATCGAGCTGGTGTTGGCCATGCACCAGTTGATGTCGTTGTGCACGCCGAGTCGGTACCCCGGTCGCTCGCGCTCGTTGTTGTTGCACAGACACTCGCCGCACGAGCCCTTGCCGCAGCAGTCGTTGTACGACACCAGGTACTGTCGGCCGTCCTTGGGGTTCAGGCAGGTGCCGACCCACGACACCTTGGACGCCTCGGTGCCCGGCGGGCATTGCGTCAGGCTGCCGCCGCAGCAGGTGCACAGGTAGCCGTCGAAGGCGCAGTAGCGCCAGTACTCGCACTTGGTCGGATCATCGGCCAAGTCGGCCTTGCGCTTGCCGGTGCCGGCGGCCTGCGCGCCCATGAACTGGCCGCTGCGGTCGAACGGCAGCATCGGCAGCAGCGCGCTGCCCACCAGGGCCACGCCCACCTTGGTCAGCAGGCTGCGGCGCCCGTGCCGGTGCGCGACGCGGCGTACCGCGCGTTCGGAATGTCGGTCGATCAGGTCGAGTAGCCAGCGCATGGCGTGTTCTCCGCGAATGGGTGTTCAGGCGGGCGAGCCGCCCAGGTACTGCTGGATCGTCGGTTGCCCCAAGTCGTGCGCATTGAGCAGGCTGTCGAGCTGCTCGCGCGAATTGACCAGGCCCTTGGATGCCACCACGCCAGTGGTGCCCAGCAACACTGCGTACGGCAGGCGTGACACGCGGTAGCCCATGCCGAGCTCGGTGGACAGCACGTAGGGCAGTGCCTGCAGGCCCTGCTCGTGCACGAAGCGCAGGTGCTCGGCCGCTTCGCCGTCGCTGGCGAGCACCACGCGCAGCGCGCGCCGCTCGTCGCGCACCAGCGCCTTGAGGACCGGGATCAGCTTCTTGCACACCGGGCAGGTGGGCGACAGGAAGAACAGCAGCGTCGGCCGCTCGGTGAGGCCGCCGATCTCCACCGTCTCGGACTGGATACCGCGCAGCGAGAAGGTCGGCGATGCCGCACCGATGGCCGGCCCTGCATCGGTGACCAGCGCACCCATCGGCGCGACGCGTTCGAACAGCACGCCGACCTGGCGCGACAGTGCCCACAGCAGCACACCAAGCACCAGCACCGCCACCCACAGCAGCACGACGGAAATCGTCATCGTGTCCATCAGGTTCTCCTCAATCGGGTTTGCGCCTGCAGTCCGGAGCGATGCCGCAACACCTGATGCAGCGCGGCGTACAGCAAGGTGCTGAGCAGCACGCTGGCGGCCACGACCATGAAGTCGGCCCATGTCATCGCGCGCGCGGCCGCGGGCATGCCGGCCAGCGCCGCCAGCACGGCCAGCGCGGCATTGCGCGCGACCAATACCCACGACACGGCCAGTGGTTCGCCGCCGCAGCCGCAGTCCAGTGCACGCCCGCGTGCGCGGTGCCAGGCCATCGCGGCGCCGTAGCCGAGCAGCAGTGTGATCGCGAGCGCCGCACCGGCCGCATGCCAGGGCGTCAACAACAGCGCGGCCGCGACGCCCTCGATCGCCGGCAGCGCGCGTGCGGCGGCCGGCTGCAACACGCCGGGCACACCGTAGGCGGCGGTGTGCTGCTCGAGCAAGGCCGGGTCGCCGAACTTGACGAGTGCGGCCTGCGCGAACAGCGTGGCGATGCAGGCGCGCGCGATCCACACGGGCAGCGGGTCGATGGCGACTTCGGCAAACACGCGCAGATCCTTTCAGTCGTGCGATTCGAGCTGCAGCGCGGCTTCGCCGGCGGGCTTGACCATCGCGATCTGCTTCAGCTTGCCGGCGTCGGTCCACGCCCAGACGCGCATCGCCCCGGTGACCCCGTCGAGCGCCTGCAGGCGTTGGCCGCTGCGCGAGAACGTCATCGACGCCGTGTTCAGGCCCGGCGCGACCGCGATGCGCTTGCCGCTGGCCAGGTCGATGGTCCACAGCTGCTTGGCCGGCGACTTGTGCGAGCCCTCGCGGCCCTTGTCGTGCATGGCCACCACCGCCCAGCGCCCGCTGGGATGCACGGCGAAAACCTGGTAGCCACCGGGGCGCCAGCCTTGCTTCTGGTCCTGCGGGCCCACCAGCGCGCGCGAGGACTTCACCGCCACCGTGGCACCGCTGACGTCGAGCTCGGTCAGCATGCCCTTGAATGACAGAAAGAAATAGCGGTCGCCGATGCGCTCGGCAGTGTGAAACCAGGCATCCTGATCCGGGTCGAACGTCTTGTCGCTCAACTGTCGGTCGGCCACTTGGCCCTTGTCGTCCAGCGTGATGGTGGCCAGTTTGCCGTCGCCGCACAGCATCGCGAAGCGTGCACCCTGGCTCGACGAGGGCAGGGTGCCCCAGCAGCCGGGCGTGGCGATCTCGCCTGCCACTTTGCGTTCGGCCAGATCGACCACGGTGATCGAGGTGGCAGGCGTGGCGTTTTGCACCAGCACGAAGCGCCCATTGCCGGTGGGTTGTACCAGGCCGCGGTAGTTGAGCGTCTGTGCGCGCTTGGCCGGCAGCACCACCTCGTACTTGAAGCCCAATGTGTCGGCGTCCCACACTTCCAGCAAGTCCAGACGCTCGCCGCGGCCGCCGCGGCTGTGGTAGGTGGTGGCGACGTAGATCTCGTCGGACTTCGCGCTCAAGCCGAAGTTGCCGGCAAAGCCGGTGGCCAGCATGCCCAGCAGCTTGCCGGCCCGCGCGTCGAACACCCGCAGCCGGCCATCGGCAATGTGGGCGATCGCCACGTCGCCGACATACACGCGCTCGCTCGTCTTGCCCGCCAACGTGGCCGTACCCAGGCTTTCTGCCGGCAGCTCGGGCGGCGGGTTTTTCGGTCCGGCGGCCAGCGCCGCCGTGGTCAAGCCGGCCAGCGCCACCAGGGTGGCCAGCGTGCGTGCGCGTCTGGCGGCGTGTCGATTCGCGATGTCCATCGTCCTATCCTCCAGGCACCTGTGGCACCGGCGGCCCGGACGCGGGCCTTGCCGTGCCGGACCATTCTGTTGAGCCTGACCCGGCGCCACTATCATGAATTGGCAAGAACATGGCCCAAGCCCGGCGCCCCAAGGAAAACCCCAAGGCGAAACGGCAACGCAAGCGCATACGGCGAGCTCATTGCGAGTCGTCGCGCGCCACAGCGGCGAACAAGGGCCGGCGCATGACCATCAGGACCCACAGCGCGCCGATCGCGGCCACCAGGCCCAACACCACCGCCAGCGCCGTGAAGATCGGGGCCTGCAGTTCTGGTGCAGGGGCGGCGTTGGCGATCACGTAGGCCATGCCAACGATGGCCAGCACCTGCGGCCATGGGAAGAACGGCGAGCGCCACGGCCGCGGCTGTGCCGGCGCGCGGCGGCGCAATGCGATCAACGCAGCATGGGCCACCATATAGGAACACAACCATGCGCCGGCGGCGGCGATGAGCAGTGCGACGATGCGGCCCACATCGCCGCCGGACCAAACCAGCCCCACCAAGGGGAGCGACGCGACGAACAAGGTCCCGGCCCAGGGCACGCCAAACCGGTTGACCCGACGAAACACCGGAAAAGCCTCGCCGGCGTGCGCCATCTCGAGCAGCATGCGTGGCACGGCGGCCAGCACCGTGTTGATCAGGCTGGCCGTGGCGGTGATGGCGATCGCGGCGAACAGCAGCTTCGCACCGGGCCCGAACACGGCCAGCACCACGTCCAGGTGCGGCAAGACCGAGCTGGCCAGCGTTTCGCGCCCGACGGCCCGAGCGGCCCCCAGACAGAACAGCAGATTCGCCGCGGTCACCACCATCAGCCCGACGAACATCGCGCGCGGCACGTTTCGGGCAGGCTCGCGTGCCAGCGCCGTGAGCGGTGTGACGAACTCGGTGCCGATCAGCGAATACATCACCAGCGCCACCACGCCGAAGACCGTGACGTTGTCCGCCATGGCGGCCAAGCCCGGGCTGCCCGCCGCGGGTGCACTGGCGAGCGCCGTGCCGCCGGTGAGCAACAGGAACACCACCATCGTGAAGGTCAACACGGTCTGCACGCGCGCGAACACGTCGGCCCCGCGCAAGTTGAGCAGCACCAGCACGCCGAGCAGGATGGCAGCCCAGGCCAGCGCCGGCAGCGAGTTGGGCAGCAACTGCCCGAGCACCGCATCGACCAACAGCAGCTCGGCCGCCGGACCGAACAACGCCGGCACCACATAGCCGACGAAGACCGCAAAGATCGCCGGCAGCGGGCCGAGCCCGGCCTGGATGTAGGCGCTCATGCCGCTGGCGCGGGGCATCATCAATGCCAGTTCGGCATAGGTGGCCGAGTTGCACATCATCAGCACGAAGCCGATGGCCATCGCGCCGACGAAGCCCCAGCCGGCGATGCCCACCGCCTGCAGCAGTGAGACCATCGTGCTCTGCGCGACGATCACGCCCACCGCGACCGCAAGCAGGGTCAGCGGGCCCAGCATCTTGGATTCGGGGTCGTGCGTCATGGCGGCTCGGATCGCGCGGGTCGACAAACTATCGCCGCTGCCGGCTGGGGCGCTATCGAAATCGTGCACCGGCCGACCCGGGTTGTCCCGACATTGACGCGTTATCGCACCGGTCGGGAAAACCCGGACCCCTGGCGTGCGCAATCTCGGTAACCGGCCTCACCAACTGCGCGCCAACATCGTCCGGATGATCGTCCGGCATCACGCATGACCTATCCACCGCTTCGGCTGCATGTCGCGGGCCAATGGCTCGAGCGCGCCAGCGGCGGCGAGCGCGAGGTCATCAATCCGGCGGATGAAACCGTGCTGGCGCCTCTGCCGCTGGCCGGCGCCGACGAGCTGCTGCTGGCGGCCGAATCCGCAGGACGCGGCTTCGCGGCGTGGCGGCGGCGGCCACCGTTCGAGCGCGCGCAAGTGTTGCATCGCGCGGCAAGTCTGATGCGCGAGCGCGCCGAGGCGATGGCCGCCGTGCTCACGCTCGAACAGGGCAAACCGCTGGCCGAGGCGTTGCGCGAAGTGCGCCTGTCGGCCGACATCATCGACTTCCAGGCCGAGGAGGTGCGACGGCTGTACGGCCGCACGGTGCCGCCGCGGGTGGAGGGCATCCTGTCGCACTCGGTGCAGCGCCAGCCGGTCGGGCCGGTGGCGGCGTTCACGGCCTGGAACTTCCCGGTGAATCTGCCGGCGCGCAAGCTCGGCAGCGCGCTGGCGGCGGGCTGCAGCGTGGTGCTCAAGCCGGCCGAAGAAGCGCCGGGCAGTGCGGTGCTGCTGGTGCAATGTTTTCTGGATGCCGGCCTGCCGTCCGATGCGCTGAACCTGGTATGCGGCGAGCCGGCACGGGTGTCGACGGCGTTGATCGAGCACCCCGCCATTCGCAAAGTGTCGATCACCGGTTCGGTGGCGGTGGGTCGCTTGCTGGCCGAGCAGTGCGCACGCCATGGCAAGCGCTTCACCGGCGAGCTCGGCGGTCACGCCCCGGTGATCGTCTGCGCCGACGCCGCCATGGGCGCAGTGCTGAGGCTGTCGGTGCCGGCGAAGTATCGCAACGCCGGCCAGGTGTGCGCGTCGCCGATTCGTTTTCTCGTGCACCGCAGTCTGTACGACGGATTCGTGCGCGAATTCGTGGCCGCTGCAGCCGCGCTGCGTCTCGGACCCGGCAGCGACGCCGCCACGCAGATGGGGCCGCTCACGCACGCCGGGCGGCTCGACGACATGGCGCGCTTCGTCGACGACGCGCGCGATCGCGGTGCGCACGTGCTCACCGGCGGCCGTCGCGTGGCGCGGCCGGGCTACTTCTTCGAGCCGACCGTGATCGTCGACGCACCGGCTGCCAGCCGCGTGATGCAGGTCGAACCGTTCGGCCCGATCGCGGTGATCGCACCGTTCGACGATCTGGGTGATGCGATCGCGCGCGCCAACGCGCTGCCGTACGCGCTCGGTGCCTATGCGTTCACCCGCGACCTGGCGCTGGCGCACCGCCTGGGTGAGGAGATCGAGGCCGGCATGGTGGGCATCAACCACTACGGCGTGTCGCAACCCGAGCTGCCCTTCGGCGGCTGGAAGGACAGCGGCACCGGGCAGGAGATGGGCGCCGAGGGCCTGCTGCCGTTTACCGAGTTGAAAACCGTCACGGTCGGCTCGCCCGACTGATCGTTGCGCGATGGAGGCCGCCCTGTGAGCGAGATCGAAGACCTGAAACGCGACAATGCCCAGTATCCTGTGGCACCCGATGGCGCACCCGAAGGCGATGCAAGCCAGACACGCCCGGACATCATCGCGCGCGGCGAAGGCTGCTGGGTCTGGGACGTTGACGGCCACAAGATGCTCGATGGCGTCGCGGGTCTCTGGAGCTCGAACCTCGGCCACAGCAACCAGCGCGGTGCGCGACGCCATCGTCGCCCAGCTCGATGAACTGCCGTTCTTCAACACCTTTCGCGGCACCACGCATCCGCGGGCGATCGAGCTTTCGACCGATCTGGTCAAGCTGATGGCTCCCGACGGCGTCGAAGCGGTGATGTTCAGCAACGGCGGCTCCGACGCGGTGGAAGGTGCCTTGAAGATCGCTCGCCAATACTGGAAGCTGAAAGGCGCAGGGCGATCGCACCAAGTTCATCAGCTTGCGCCAGGGTTATCACGGCGTCCACTTTGGCGGCGCCAGTGTCAACGGCAACACCAACTTTCGCCGTGCCTATGAACCATTGCTGCCGGGGTGTTTTCATGTCGATACGCCCTGGCTTTATCGCAACCCCTTCAGTCAGGATCCGCAGGAACTGGCCGAAATTTGCGCCAAGCTGCTGGAACGCGAGATCCAGTTTCCAGGGTGCCGATACGGTTGCCGCATTTATTGCCGAACCGATCCAGGGCGCCGGCGGTGTGATCGTGCCGCCGGCGAATTACTGGCCAATGATCCGGCGTATCTGCGATCAGTACGGTGTGCTGCTGATTGCCGATGAAGTGGTGACCGGATTCGGGCGAACCGGAGAGATGTTCGGAACCAGGCTTTGGGGCGTAAAAGCCGATATGTGGTGTCTGGCCAAGGGCATTTCTTCAGGCTATGTGCCGCTGGGGGCGACAGCGATGTCCGCCAAAGTGGTCGAGGTTTTTCGAGGGCGATGCATCCGGTGGTGGTCAGATTGCACACGGCTATACCTATAGCGCTCATCCGGTGGCTGCGGCCGCGGCGGTTGAGACCTTGAAGATCCTTCAGGAATTGAGATTCCCGAGCATGTGGCCACGTGTCGGCGCGCGGATGCAGGCGCGTCTGCGCGAGCTCGGACCCAGGCATTCATTTGTCGGCGACGTCCGCGGACATGGCTTGATGCTTGGCGTGGAGATGGTTGCCAGACAAGGCAAGTCGCACGCCACTCGCCAAAACCAACGACACTGCGTCGCGGGTTGCCCGGGCCTGTTACCGGCGCGGCCTGATGGTGCGCATCTCCGGTCCGAATTTGATTATCTCGCCTCCGCTGATTATCAGCAACGAGGAAATCGACTATCTGTGTGATGTCATGGAGGCCTCATTTGCCGAGGTGCAGGCCAGCTTGTGAGCGAGCCGAGGCCTTTTGCAATGAGGTGAGACCGGACTGTGAGCGAGACGGTACTGTTGATCGGCACAGCCGATACCAAAAGTGATGAGCTGGCCTTTCTTCGCAAATGCATCGAGAGTCAAGGCTCAAAGGTGATGCTGATGGACGTCGGCGTCCTGACCGAGGGACAGGTCAGAGTGGAAATCGACAACCGCTCGGTCGCTGCGACCGCCGGAACCAGCCTTGAAGCCATCATTGCCAGCGGCGACGAAAATACCGCAATGATTGCGATGGCGCTGGGAGCCTCGCGGTTGGCCAGTGATCTGTCAAATCAAGGCAAAATCCATTCGATGCTTGCCCTTGGTGGCACGATGGGCACGGATCTGGCCTTTGATGTGGCCAGTGCTTTGCCGTTGGGACTGCCGAAGGTGGTGTTGTCAACGGTCGCCTTTTCGCATTTGATTCCGCCCGAACGCATAACCCCCGATCTGATCATGGTGCTTTGGGCAGGCGGCCTGTTCGGGCTGAACAGTTTGTGCAAATGCGCGCTGGCCCAAGCGGCGGGTGCTACGGTTGGGGCGATGCGGCTTGCACAGCCTCCGCGCCTTGATCGGCCACTGGTCGGCATGACTTCGTTGGGCAAAAGTTGTCTTCGATACATGGTGACGCTAAAGCCCGAACTCGAGGCGCGCGGTTTTGAAGTGGCGGTTTTCCACACCACCGGCATGGGCGGGCGCGCCTTCGAGTCGCTCGCCGAACGTGGCAGGTTTGCGGCAGTGCTCGATCTGAGCTTGCAGGAGCTGGCCAACCATGTCGGCGGGTCATGTGTTAGCGCCGGCGCTTCGCCGGCTGACCGGCGCCGGGCGCAGCGGCACGCCGCAGATTGTTGCCCCGGGTGCTGCTGACATGATCGATTTCCCGGCCTGGCAGCCGGTGCCGTCCAACTTGTCAGAGCGACCGGTACATACGCATAATCGATTGATCGCGTCGGCCACTTCGCCGGAGCCTATGCGTCGGCAGATTGCCAGCGAAATTGTTTCGCGTTTGGCCGAGGCCAAAGGCCCCAGTTGTCTGTTGTTGCCCTGTAGAGGCGTGCAGGCCTGGGATCTGCCCGGTGAGCCGCTGCACGATCCGCAGGGACTGCAGGCCTTCGTGGGCGCGATGCGCGCGGCGCTGGCGCCGGGCACCCGCTGCATCGAGCTCGACGCGCACATCAACGACGCGGCCTTCTGCGACGCTGCGCTGCGCGTGTTCGACGAATGGGTCGCGCAGGGCCTGGTGAAGTCGGGGCGGCCGTGAGGCGGGCCGAGTGCCGGGCCACTCCCAAGCCGGCCCGCGTCCCCTCGGGGGACCGGCCGACGTGTTCGTCGGCCGAGGGGCGGTCATGACGCGCGGCCTGATCCTCGACTTCGGCGGTGTGGTGACCCGCACGTTGTTCGAGACGCACGACGACACGCAGCGCGCCCTCGGCCTGGCACCCGGCACGCTCACCTGGCGCGGCCCGTTCGACCCTGCCGGCGACGCGCCGTGGCGTGCGATGCAGGCCGGCGAGATCACCGAGCGCGACTACTGGCTGGTGCGCACGCGCGAAGTCGGTGCCTTGCTCGGTGAGCGCTGGGATCACATGGAAACGCTGGTGCGGCGCGCGCGTGGCACAAACCCCGAGCGGATGCTGCGCCCGGAGACTGCGGCGCTGGTGCACGCGGCCAAGGCGGCTGGCGTGCGCCTGGCGATCCTGTCCAACGAGCTCGATCTGTTCTATGGCCGCGACCTTCGCGAGCGGCTGCCGCTGCTGCGCGAATTCGACGTGATCGCCGATGCCACCTACAGCGCCGTGTTGAAGCCCGATTCGAGGGCCTATTTCAACTGCCTGCAGCAACTGGGGCTCGCCGCGCAGGACTGTGTGTTCGTCGACGACCAGTGGCGCAACGCGCAGGGAGCGCGGCGCGTCGGGCTGCCCACCGTTCACTTCGACGTGCTGCGGCCGGCACATTCGACGCTCGAGGCCGCCGCGCTGCTGGGCCTGTCGCTGGCGCTCTGAGTTAGGGCCTGTTGCTGCGCGAGGTCGCAGAACAAGCCGGTCATCATCAGCAGCCCTTCGCGCATCAGCGGCGCCAGCACATGCTCGTTGGGCGCGTGCTGCGAGCACGCCGGATAGGAGTGCGGCACCCACACCGTGGGCAGGCCGAGGATATCGGCGAACACATCGTTGGGCAGCGAGCCGCCCAGGTTGGGCAGCAGCGCGGGTTTCCTGCCGGTGGTGCGTTCGATCGACGTCATCGCCAAACGCACCCAGTCGTTCTCCGGGTCCAGCCGCGTGGCGGCCATGATCACCGGCTCGCTGACCTCGACGTCGCCGAAGCCGTGCTGCTGCAGGTGCGAACGCACGAACTCGCGCAGCCGCGACGTGTCGGTGCCGACCACGAAACGCAGTTGCAGGTGTGCGCGCGCGTCGGGCGGGATCGCGTTCACCGGCTGCGCCGGATTGCCGGCGGTGTAGGCCAGCACCTCCACGGTGTTCCAGCCGAACACGCGCTCGGCGGGCGTGAGGCCGGGCTCACCCCAGTGGGCATCGATCGCCGGATCGTCGACGTCGCCGCCGACCTCGATGTCGGCCAGTGCGCGGCGCACGGAGGGCGGAATCGGCGGCGGGCGCAGGCCGTCGACCAGGATGCGACCGCGCCCGTCGACGAGCGACGCGATCGCGTTGGCGATCACGGTGCCCGGGTTGCGCAGCAGGCCGCCCCAGTTGCCCGAGTGGTGGCCGCCCTCGCGCAGCTTGAGCCTCAGGTCGAAGTTCGCGACGCCGCGTGTGCCCAGGTACACGGTGGGGCGGTCGGCGCGCAGGCGCGGGCCGTCGCTGGCGATCAGCACATCCGCCGCGAGCTCGGCGCGGTGCGCCGTGCAGAACTGGGCCAGCCCCGGCGAGCCGGTCTCCTCGCCCATCTCGACCAGCCATTTGACGTTGAAGCCGAACGTGCCGCCGCGGGCCTCCTGCAGCGCCGCCAGTGCCGCCAGGTTGATACTGTGCTGGCCTTTGTTGTCGGCACTGCCACGGCCGTACCAGCGCTCGCCCGCTGGCGTCAGCGTCCACGGGTCGCGCCCGTCGCGCCAGCGTCCTTCGTGGCCGCGCACCACGTCGCCGTGGCCGTACACGAGCACTGTGGGCAGCGCGGGGCTCTCGATGCGTTCGCCGATCAACAGTGGTGGCGCGCCGGCCACCGGGTTGTCGTGGACGGTGGACTCGATGCCGAGCGCCGCCAGCGCGGGCGCGATCTCGTCGATCAGGTAGGCGCGCAGTGCGCCGGCGCGCTGCGGGTTCTCGCTTTCGGTCGGAATCGCCACGCGGCGCGACAGGTCGCGCTGGAACGCGCCGCCGTCGAACAGGGCCGCGGCGGTGGCGAGCGCGGCGTCGCGTGTCGACACGCGGCCGACTCAGTGCGACTTGGCCAGCAGCGTGAAGTGCTCCACCTGCGGCGGCTGCGCGAAGAACGGGCCGACGATCGCGCGCCACTGCGTGAACAACGGGCCCTGGCGGAAGCCGACGGTGTGGTCTTCGAGCGTGTCCCAGAAGATCATCAGCACGTAGCGCTCGGGCGACTCGATGCCCTTGTTGACCTTGTAGCCGCGAAAGCCCTTGGCCTTGCTGGCCACCGTGGCGATGCCGCGCTGGATGGCTTCATCGAACGCGGCCTGTTGGCCGGGCGTGATGCGGATGTCGGCGATCTCGAGAATCATGGCGCGCTCCTGCTGCTGTGCCCGATGATGCCAGCGCGCCGCGGCGCCGGCATGAGGGCAATCGCGGGCCAGGCGCGCGCTGCCGCGGCACCGCACGCTAAAGCGGCAGGCCGACGTAGTTCTCGGCCAGCGCCGTCATCGCCGCCGGCGAATTCACCAGATAGTCGAGTTCGGCCCATTGCATCTTGTGGCCGAAGCTGCCGTTGTCGGGAAACCGGTGCATCAGCGAGGTCATCCACCACGAGAAGCGTTCGGCGCGCCAGATCCGGCGCAGGCAGCGCTCGGAGTAGGTGGCAATGCCGCGCTCGCTACCCTGGTAGAAGTCGATCAGCGACTGTGACAGGTAGCCGACGTCGGTGGCGGCGAGGTTCAGGCCCTTGGCGCCGGTGGGCGGCACGATGTGCGCGGCGTCGCCGGCCAGGAACAGCCGGCCGAAGCGCATCGGCTCGGCGACGAAGCTGCGCAGCGGCGCGATGCTCTTCTCGAGCGACGGCCCGGTGACCATCTGCGCCGCGGTGTCGGCCGGCAGGCGGCGCTTCAGCTCGGCCCAGAAGGCATCGTCGGACCAGTGCTCCACCCGGTCGTCGAGCGCGCACTGCACGTAGTAGCGGCTGCGTGTGCGGCTGCGCTGGCTGCACAACGCGAAACCGCGTGGATGGTTCACGTAGATCAGCTCGTGCGACACCGGCGGCACGTCGACCAGCAGGCCGAGCCAACCGAACGGGTAGACCTTTTCGTGCAGCGCCAGCTTGTCCTGGGGCACGCTGGCGCGGCACACGCCATGAAAGCCGTCGCAGCCGGCGATGAAGTCGCATGCAACCTCGTGCGGCGCACCGTCCTTGATGTACCGCACGCTGGGCGCCTTGCCGTCGAAGCCGTACACGCCGACGTCGGCGGCCTCGTAGACCGTCGGCCGAGCGCTGGCGCGGCGCGCGTCCATCAGGTCGCGCGTGACCTCGGTCTGGCCGTAGACCATCACGCGCTTGCCGGTCAGGCCGTGCAGGTCGATGCGGTGGCGCCGGTCGTCGAAGCACAGGTCGAAGCCGTCGTGCGGCAGGCCTTCGGCATGCATGCGCGCACCGATACCTACCTCGTCGAGCAGGTCCACCGCCACCTGCTCGAGCACGCCGGCGCGGATGCGCCCCAGCACGTAGTCGGCGCTGCGTTGCTCGACGATCAGGTTGTCGATGCCGGCCTTGCTGAGCAGGGCACCGAGCAGCAGGCCCGAAGGGCCGGCGCCGATGATGGCGACTTGGGTACGCATGGCAGTCCCTCCGGTCGTTCGCACGACCCGGCGACCAATGTACCGAATAACGGCGCGGCGCCCGGCCGGCGTCAGGCCGCGCGGGCCAGCTGCGCAGGCTCGAAGACCGCGCCGAAGCGGTTGCCGAGGAAGCGTTCCAGGCTCACGTCCTCCTGCCGCAGGAAGCCCTGCCGGGGCAGATCACCCTGCGCCAGCAGATCCAGCATCGCGCACGCGCTGCTGGCGGTCGTGACCTGGATCGCGCTGCGCATGCGCCCGGCCAGCAGTTGCGCGTAGATCTTGCGCGCATAGGTTTCCTGCATCAGGCGGCCGTCGCGCCAGCCGCTGACGGTGACGAAGATCACCACCACGTCCTGCATCGTCGCGGGCACCGCGTTTTCCAGGATGTCCTTCAGCAACTCGCGCCGCTCGCGCAGCCGCAGATCGTTGAGCAGCGCCTTCATGATCGCGGCGTGGCCGGGATAGCGGATGGTGCGGTAGTTGAGCGTTCGCACCTGTCCTTGCAGCGTCTCGGCCAGCGTGCCCAGGCCACCGGAGGTGTTGAAGGCCTCGTACAGCACGCCGTCGAGCGTGAACTCCTCGCGCTCCTCGAGCGCCGGCACCTCGCAGCGACGACCTTCGACGATGGCCTCGCAGGGCTCGATGTACTCGTTGATGACGCCTTCGGTGCTCCAGGTGAGGTTGTAGTTCAGCGCGTTGCTCGGATAGGCGGGCAGCGCACCGACGCGCATGCGCACGCTGTCGAGCTTGTCGAAGCGCCGCGCCAGGTCGGCGGCGACGATCGAGATGAAACCGGGCGCCAGGCCGCACTGCGGCATGAACGCGGTGGTCGCGCCTTCGGCCAGCTGGCGGATGCGCCGGGTGCTGGCGACGTCTTCGGTGAGGTCGAGATAGTGCGTGCCAGCCCTGCGGGCGGCTTCGGCGATCGGCACGCTCAGGTGAAACGGTGCCGCGCTCAGCACCGCAAAGCCACCGGCCAACGCGCGGGTCAGCGCGGCCGGGTCGGCCACGTCGAGCTGCATCGGCGTCACCGCTGCGCCACAAGCGGCGGCATTCACGGCATCGAGCGATTGATCGGCCAGTGTGACCGCATAGCCGCTGCCGGAGGCGTGCGCGAGTAGATCGGCCGCCACTTGGCCGATCTTGCCGGCCCCGACCACGATGATCTTGCGCATGACCTGCTCCACGGTTGGCGATTGGCGATGAGCGAATTTTCGGCTAGAACGCTGCAATCCGGATGATTGATACCGACGATATGGAAGGATCAGTATGACATTTCGACGATAATTCCCGGCAATGAGCCGAACCACACTCGACGACACCGACCGCGCACTGCTGGCGCTGTTGCGCGAGAACGCTCGGGCGCCCACCGCCGAGCTGGCGCGCCGACTGAAGCTGTCGCGCACGACCGTACAAAGCCGGCTGGCGCGGCTGGAACGCACGCGCGCGATCGCCGGCTACACCGTCACCGCCCCGGCCGACGAAGAAGCGGCGCTAGTACGTGCACACATATTGATTACGCTCGAGCCGCGGAAGGCGGCACCGATCGAGGCCGCGTTGCGCCGCATACCCGAGCTGCGCACCTTGCATTCGGTGAGCGGCCCGTTCGATTTGATCGCCGTGGTGGCGGCGGCCTCGATCGGCGAGCTCGACAGCCTGATCGACCGCATCGGCCTGCTGGACGGCGTGGAGCGCACCACGTCGGCCATCGTGCTGTCCACGCGCATCCAGCGCTAAGGCACCCGGTAGGACTGCCCACCACGGCGTTCAAGTTTGCGCGCCCGCGTGCCGATCTAGCGCAAGGGCCAGCCATCCCGGCCGGCCGCAGCAGCGGTATCAAGATGTCGGCCAGCATCGGCGTCAACGAGCTTCGTGTCGGAATGTTCGTCCACCTCGACCTCGCGTGGTGGGCCCATCCGTTCGCGCTGTCGAGCTTCAAGATCACCTCGCCCGAGCAGATCGCAACCATTCGCGGCCTCGGGCTGGACAAGGTGCGTTGGAGTCCCGAAAAGAGCACGCTCGACGACGGGCAGGACGAAGCGCCCGAGCCCACCGCGGTCAGCACGGTTGCACCTCCGCCGCCGCACGAGTCGCCGCAGCAGCAGCGCGCACGCGAGTGCCGCGAGCAGCTGCGTGCCCAGCGCGAAGCAAACCAGGTGTGCACCCGCCAGTACAACGAGGCGGCACGCTCGTGGAAGGCGGCTGCCGAGCAAGTGGCCGGGCAGCCGCAGTTCGCCCGCGAGGCCACCGAGGGGCTGACGCGCGCGCTGCTGGACAAGATGATGCTCGATGGCGAGGTGTGCATCCGCGTGCTGTCGGAGGTGCAGGGCGACCGACCGACGGCGCACGCGCTCAATGTGGCGGTGATTGCCATGCTGATGGGCCGCGTGTTCGGCTTCAGCGAGAGCGAGATGCTCGACATCGGCGTCGGCGCGCTGCTGCACGACGTCGGCAAGCTGGAGCTGCCCGATCGGGTGCACCATGTCGACCCGCATACGACGCCGGCCGACGTGAGCCTGTACCGCGAGCATGTGGCCCGTGGCGTGGCACAGGGCAAGCGCATGGGGCTCACACCCGGTGCGCTGCTGGTGATCGGCCAGCACCACGAGATGGCCGATGGCAGCGGCTTTCCGCTGCACCTGAACGTCGACCGCATGACCGGCGCAGCGCGCATCGTGGCCCTGGTCAACCGCTACGACAACCTGTGCGACCCCGCGCAGCCCGCGCAGGCGCTGACGCCGCACGAGGCGCTGTCGCTGATCTTCGCGCAGACGCGCAGCAAGTTCGACGCGTCGATGCTCAATGCGTTCATCCGCATGATGGGCGTCTATCCGCCCGGCTCGGTGGTGCAGCTGACCGACGACCGCTACGCGCTGGTCACCAACGTCAACTCCACGCGGCCGCTCAAGCCGCGCGTGCTGGTCTACGACCCGGACGTACCCGCCGACGAGGCGCTGCACGTCAATCTGGAACATCAGGTCGACCTCGGCATCCGGCGCAGTCTGCGCCCGCAGCAGCTGCCGTGCCGCCGCGCTGCAGTACCTGTCGCCTCGTCAGCGCGTGATCTACTTCTTCGAGCCGGCGGGCGTGCCGCACTCGAGCTACGGCCAGGAGCTGGCTGCGTGACCGAACGGTCGACGCGAACGCCGGCGGTGCTGCAGGCCTGGGTGGCCATGCTGGACAGCCTGAGTGAACCGGCCTGGATCGTCGACGCAGGCAACCCTGCGGCTCGAAGGCATCAACCGGGCCGCACGGGCGCTGCTGGGGCTGTCCGACGTCGCGCTCGACCGCCTGGATGCCCTGGGGCTGGTGGCTTCGCCGGAAGACCTCGCCTTCTGGGACGACGTCAAGGCCGGCCGCCTGTCGCGGCTGGAGTCGGAGTCCGTGGCGATGACGGCCGATGGCGCGGTGGTGCAGATCCAGCGCTGCATTGCGCCGCTGGCGCTGGGCATGCAGCCCGCATCGCACTACCTCGTGACGGTGCACGATCGCACCGAGGCATTGCGTGCACAGAACGAACGTGAATCGCTGCTGGCCGAACTTCAGGCCACGCTCGAATCCACCGCCGACGGCATTCTGGTGACCGATCTGGCGGGCCGCATCCGCGCCTTCAATCGGCGCTTTTCCACGCTGTGGGGCATACCCGAAGACCTGCTGGAGGGCCGCCACGACGACGCGGTGTTCGACTGGATGCGGCGCAGCGTGACCGATTCGAAGCGCTACCAGCGCCGCCTGGCCGCACTGCAGGAGTCCGCGCTGATGCGCGCCACCGAGCCGGTGCAATTGCTCTCGGGCCAGACACTGGAGATGGTGACGCAGCCTCAGATCAGCCGCGGCCGGCCGATCGGCCGGGTGTGGGCGTTTCGCGACCGCACCGAGCTGGTGAGCGCCGATCGGCGCATCGAAGCGCTGACGACCACCGACGCGCTCACGGGCCTGCCCAATCGCCGCCACCTGGGCGACGCGCTCGAGCTGGCGCTGGCGCATGCACGGCGCGATCGATCGGGCTTCGGGCTGTTGCTGCTGGACCTCGACCGATTCAAGCAGATCAACGACAGCCTGGGGCACGCCACGGGCGACCGCGTGCTGATCGAGGTGGCCGACCGCGTCAAGACCTGCATGCGGCAGGGCGACCTGCTGGCCCGCATCGGCGGCGACCAGTTCGCCCTGCTGGTGCACCAGGCCGACCACCGTGGCGCGGAGGTCGCCGCCGCGCGGGTGCTCGAAGCCACCGGCCGTGCCTACACCATCGAAGGCACCCAGTTCACGCTGACCTGCAGCGTGGGCATCGCGCTGTACCCCACCGACGGCGGCGACAGCGGCTCGCTGATCCGGCATGCCGAAACGGCGATGCAGAGGGCCAAGGCAGGCGGGCGCGCGGGGTTCCGCTTCCACCAGCCCAGCCACGACGCCGACCTGCGCGCGCGCATGCAGCTCGACCATGCCATGCGCCAGGCGCTGGCTGCCAACCGCTTTCGTCTGGCCTACCAGCCGCAGATCGACATCGCCAGCGGCGCGATCGTCGGCGCCGAGGCATTGATCCGGTGGCGCGATCCCGAGTTCGGCGAGGTCTCGCCAGCGAAGTTCATCGCGGTGGCCGAGGAGACCGGCTTCATCATCGCGATCGGCGACTGGGTGCTCGGCCAGGCCGTGCGCCAGGCCGCGGCCTGGCGCAGCCGGGGCATGCCGCTCCCGGTGGCGGTGAACGTGTCGGCGCTGCAGTTCCAGCAGGTCGACTTCGTGGAGCGCGTCGCGGCCGCACTGCACGCGGCCGATCTGCCCGGGTCGCTGCTGGAGCTGGAACTGACCGAGTCGATCCTCGTGCGCGACGCCGGCGACGCGTTGCAGCGCCTGCACGCACTGGCCGAGCTGGGCGTGCGCCTGGCGATCGACGACTTCGGCACGGGCTATTCCAGCCTGGCGTATCTGAAGCGATTTCCGATCGAGAAGCTGAAGATCGATCGCAGCTTCATTCGCGGCGTGCCGGCCGACGACAGCGATGCCGGCATCGTGCACGCGATCATCCAGATGGCGCGTGCGCTGGGCCTCAAGGTCATCGCCGAAGGCGTGGAAACGGAATCGCAGCGCCAGTATCTGGCGCACGAGGGTTGTGACCAGTTCCAGGGCTTCCTGTTCGCGCCGGCGCTGGACCCGTTCAGCTTCGAGGAGCGGCTCGGCGCCCAGTCGGCCAACCGGCGCCGCCTGCGGGTGGTGGGCGACTGAAGCGCTCGACCCCGGGCCCGAGAGCCGCCGGGGGCCTGATTTGTTGATGGCACCGATTGCGCAGCGTGCGCATTTGTCCGTACAGTCGCGGGACACTCGCGGCACTGCCATGAATCCGATCGAAATCCTGGTCGAACGCAAGTTTGCGAATCTGCAGGCCAGCGCGCAGGTCGAATTGCCAGGCGGGCGGCGCATCGGGTCGGCCGATGCCCGGGTGCTGCTCAGGCTGACCGAATACTCGCCGCTGGCGCATCTGGCGGCCGGTCAGGTGGGCCGATTGGCCGAGGACTACGTGGAAGGCCGCCTCGAAATCGAGGGCACGATGCGCGACCTGATGGCCGTGGCGGCGCAGATGATCAACGTCGATCCGACACGCACGCCAGGCGGCAGCTCGTCGTGGTGGCGCGGGCTGCTGCGGCGCGGCAGGGCGCTGGCGCGCCACAGTGCTGACGCCGATGCGCGCCAGGTGCAATTCCATTACGACGTGTCGGACGATTTCTATGCGTTGTGGCTGGATGCCCGGCGCGTCTACTCGTGCGCCTATTACCGCGAAGCGGGCATGCCGCTGGCGCAGGCGCAGGAGGCCAAGCTCGACCATGTATGCCGCAAGCTGATGTTGCGCGAAGGCGAACGCTTTCTCGACATCGGCGCCGGCTGGGGTGGCCTGCTGCTGTGGGCCGCCGAGAACTATGGCGTGCAGGCCACCGGCATCACGCTGTCGAAGAACCAGCATGCACACGTCAATCGGCTGATCGAGCAGCGCGGGCCTTACCGGGCGCGTGGAGATGAAGCTGCTGGACTACCGCGCGCTGCCCGAGACGCACCCCTGGGACAAGATCGCCTCGATCGGCATGTTCGAGCATGTGGGCCGCGCCATGCTGCCGACCTACTTCGGCAAGATTCGCCGGCTGCTGAAGCCGGGCGGCCTGCTGATGAACCACGGCATCACCGCCGGCGGCACGCGCAACGCGCAACTCGGCGCCGGCATCGGCGACTTCATCGAGCGCTACATCTTCCCGGGCGGCGAATTGCTGCATGTGTCGCACGTGCTGCGCGAGATGGCCGACGCCGGCCTGGAGCTGCTGGATGTCGAGAACCTGCGCCCGCACTATGCGCGCACGCTGTGGGCCTGGTCCGACGCTCTGGAATCGCGCCTGTCGCGCGCGCTCGAGATCACCGGCGATCGCGTCGTTCGCGCCTACCGGCTGTACCTGGCCGGCTCGGCGATGAGCTTCGAACGCGGCTGGATCTCGCTGAACCAGATGCTGGCAAGCCGACCCAGTGGCAACCTGGGCGACGGTGCGCATGCGCGGGGCCCAGTCGGTGTTTCCCTTCCAGCGGGGCTACATGTATCGTTGACGCTGACCGCGACGCGCGATGATCTACAAATTCAAGAACAAGGCCACCGCCGACCTGCTGATGCTGGGCCCCAACGGCGACCAGTTGTTGCGCCTGATCGGGCGCGAACCGCAGGCCAAGGGCATCATCGAGCCGTCGGCGATGCTCGCCGCAATGGCCGATCTGAAGAAGGCGATCGAGGCCGAGGAGGCCGAGCGCGCCGATCAGCCGCCCGCCCCCGGCCAGGTCGGCCTGCGCCAGCGGATGTGGCCGATGATCGAGATGATGAAACGTGCCCAGGCGGCGAGCGAGCCGATCGTCTGGGGCGTATAGCCGTTTCGCACGAGGAAAGCTGCGCATGAAACTGTGGAGTCAGAGCTGGGTGAATGGCGATGCCATTCCGTCACGGTATGCCGCCGGCCGCATCGCCAAGGCCGGTGGCGTCACCTTCTCGGACAACGTCAATCCGCACCTGGCCTGGAGCGAGTTGCCGGCCGGCACGCGATCGCTGGTGTTGATCTGCCATGACTTCGACGTGCCCAGCCGCGGCGACGACGTGAACAAGGATGACCGCGAGGTGCCGGCCGATCTGCCCCGCGTGGACTTCTTTCATTGGGTGATGGTCGACATCCCGCCCGCGATCGGCTCGATCGGCGAGGGCGAGTACTGCCGCGGCTTCACCGCGCGCGGCAAACCTGGGCCATCCACCGCGCACGGCGCGCGCCACGGCCTGAACGACTACACCGGCTGGTTTGCCGGCGACGCGCAGATGGCCGGGCAGTACTTCGGCTACGACGGTCCGTTTCCGCCGTTCAACGATTCGCTGGTGCACCACTATGTGTTCACGTTGTATGCGGTGTCGGTCGACCGTCTGGCCGTGGAGGGCGCCTTCACTGGCGCGCAGGCGCGCCAAGCGCTGGCCGACAAGGTGCTGGCCGAGGCCACGCTGTCGGGCACCTACACGTTGAACCGCCGGTTGCTGCGCGATTGAGGGAGCCCGCACGGCTGTTCGTGATCCGGCATGGCGAGACGGCGTGGAACGCCGAAACGCGCATGCAGGGCCAGCTCGACACCGACGTTGAACGACATCGGGCGATGGCAGGCCGAGCAGATGGCGACGGCGCTGCGCGACGAGCCGATCGACGCGATCTTCGCCAGCGACCTGCAGCGCACGCTGCAGACCGCGGCGCCGCTCGCGCGCGCGGCTGGGCGATCCGTGCGTGCCGAGCGCGGGCTGCGCGAACGCGCGTTCGGCGTCTTCGAAGGGCATACCTACGCCGACATTCACCGTCGGTGGCCGCGAGGCTCGGCGCGCTGGCGCGCGCGCGACCCGAGCTTCGCGCCCGACGGCGGTGAGAGCCTCGTTGCATTCAACGCGCGCTGCATCGAAGCCGCGGAACGCTTGTGCGCGGCGCATGCGGGGCAGCAGATGGTGTGGGTCACGCATGGCGGCGTGCTCGATTGCCTGTACCGCGCAGCCGCGCGCATTGGCGCTGGATGCCCCGCGCAGTTGGGCACTGGCCAATGCGGCCATCAACCGTCTGCTGCATAGCGACCAGGGCCTGATGCTGGTCGGCTGGGGCGACGTGCAGCACCTCGGGCCCGCCGGTTCGGGCACTCGACGAGCGCTGACCGACGAGCGGTCGGTCGCCGGTGACGACCGGCGGCGCGTGACCTACGTCGCGCACTGCAACTGAATGTAGGTTCGTTGCGTCTGTGCGCAATGTCACATCGCGCGCTGCGCAGGCGATGAGCGGTCATCGGTGACCGACATCTGGTCGAGTGCCTCTCGGACCATTTCTCAACAATGAAGGCCATGAAAGGACTGCACATGCAAATCGACGTATCGAGCAGCTCGCGCGGACGCTTGGCCGGCTTCACCTTGATCGAAGTGATGATCACGGTGGCGATCGTCGCAATCTTGGCGGCCGTGGCCCTGCCTTCGTACCGCGAATACATCATGCGGGGAAACATCCCCGAGGCTACGTCGCGTCTTGCGACTAAGCAGGTACAGATGGAGCAGTTCTTCCAAGACAACCGGACTTATGTGGGCGGCACTGGATGCATAGCCGACACCGCGACGAGCAGGTATTTCGACTTTGTCTGCAATGACGGCGGTGATGTCGTCACCGCCACCACTTACACCATAACCGCTGTGGGCAAAGGCTCGATGGCGGGTTTCAGTTTCACGATCAATCAAGCCGGCGCGAGGACGACGCGGGCGGTAACTTCCGGCTGGACTGCACCGTCGCCGAATACGTGCTGGGCCACGAAGAAGGGTGGCGCATGCTGAGCACAAAACGCCGAAGCGGCTTCACGCTCGTGGAGCTGTTGATCTCCATCGTCCTGCTTGCGCTGCTGCTGGCGATCGGCGGGCCCAGCTTCTCGCAGTGGTTGCACAACGTGCGCCTCCGCAACATGTCGGAAGCGATCCAGAACGGCATACACCTGGCTCGGGCCGAGGCGGTTCGTCGCAATGCACAGGTCCGATTCCAGCTTGTCAATACGTTGGACAACGGCTGTGCACTCACGACCGCTGGCCCCAACTGGATTGTCAGCATGGACAGCGCCGCCGGGGCGTGTGGATCGACCAACATGGCCGACGCCGCGGCCCCGGTGGCTCCCCGCGTCATCCAATCACGGTCGGCGAGTGATGGGTCAGCCAGTGTCGTGGTCGCGGCCGATCAATCCACCATAGTGTTCAACGGGCTCGGGCGGGTCACCAACGTACCGTCCGCCAGCATCGACATCACCAACCCGAGTGGCGGCGCCTGCGCCGCAAGTTCCGGGCCGATGCGTTGTCTGCGCGTAACCGTGAGTGCCGGTGGGCAGGTTCGCATGTGCGATCCCCGGTTTGTTGCCGCAACCGATTCGGAAGGATGCTGAGCATGCGCCTCGAATGTCGTCGCCAACGCGGATTCACGCTCATTGAGGCGCTGGTCTCGATCCTGATCTTTTCGATTGGTGTGTTGGCACTCATTGCTCTTCAGGTGACGTCGGTACGGCAATCGAGCAACGCCAAATATCGATCGGATGCGGCGCTGTTGGTCAACCAACTGATCGGACAGATGTGGGTGAGTGATCGGGTCACGACCACGCTGCAGACCAACTTCAATACAGGTGGCGCTCAGTACGCCAACTGGGCCGCCACGGTTCAGGCACAACTCCCCAGCGCTGCGGCGAGTGCGCCGACCGTGACGGTGGCTGCCGACGGTCAGGTAACCATAAACGTGTTCTGGAAGGCACCGAATGAACAGGCGACGGACCCCCAACATCAATACACGACCATTGCCCGAATTCGCTAACAGAAGTCGTCGATCCATGCCCTATACGTGTATGCGCAACTCAGGTGGCTTCAGCCTCGTCGAGCTGATGGTCGGCATGGTCATCGGGATGCTCGGTGTGATCATCATGATGCAAATCTTCTCCGTGTCGGAGGGATTCAAGCGCGCCACCACGGGTGGTGATGACGCGCAGAACAACGGCGCGATCAGCCTGTACAACCTGCAGCGTGATTTGCGCCAGGCAGGTGAAGGCTCAAACGCTTATACAGACAACGCAGCCTCGGCGAGTTCCTTCGCGTTGATTGGATGCAACCTCACGTTGCGTGCGGGTGTCACCATCAACGCAATCGGCCCGGTGATGATAAACGCTGGCATTCCGACCACCGGGATCGACGCCAACACCGACAGGCTGCTCGTGTTCTACGGCAGCGGCTACGACGGCCCCGAGGGCGACCGCATCGAAGCCCAGCCGGCGACGAACATCTACACCCTGGCTGGTTTCGCTGCCGCCGGTGGAACGCCGTCGATTGCCGTTGGCGACTGGGTCGTCGCCGTGCCGACGCCACGCCCGGCGCCGTGCAACCTGTCGATGGAACAAGTGACTGCCGTCGCCGGCAGCAACGTCACGGTCGCCACCGGCGTTGCAGGGATGCCCGGAGGGGCTTTGTTCAACCTAGGGCAGGCCCCCCGGTTCATGGCGTACGCCGTTCGCAACGGCAGCCTGACCACGTGCGACTACATGGTAAACAACTGCGGCGTGTACACGGCGGCAAACTGGGTTCAGCTGGCCAGCAACATTGTCAGCATGCGCGCCCAGTACGGCCAGGATACGACGGCAGGGACGATGGACGGCACGGTCGATATCTACGACCAGACGACGCCGACCACCAATGCGTGCCAATGGGTTCGTATGCGTGCGGTGCGCGTCGCACTTGTGGCACGAAGCGCGCAACTCGAAAAGGCGGGCGCCCCGTTTCCGACGCCGGGGCCGCTCACGTGGGCGGGCAGCACCGCCAACCCCGTCGGCAGCGCAGTCAATGCGATCGATCTCTCCGCCGACGCCGACTGGCAGCGTTATCGATACCGAACCTTCGAGACCGTCGTTCCACTTCGCAACATGGCCTGGCTGGGAGTGCAGACAGGATGCTGATCAAACCCTCAACTCCGTCGGGCGCGTTGCCGTGCGGCGCTGGGCAGCGCGGCACGGTGATGCTCATCGCGTTGATTCTGCTGGTTGCGTTGAGCTTGGCTGGCGTCGCGCTGGTCCGCTCGGTGTCGACCTCGAACATCATTGCCGGCAACCTGGCGTTTCAGCAGGCGGCCACGCATTCGGCAGACATTGGTGTGGAGACAGCGATCTCGTTTCTCGAGGCCAACAGCACGCCGGTTGCTACGTCTACCCGCTTCACACCAGCGTCACCTCGGGCGGAGGCACTCGCTATGTGGCTCAGCGGCAGGATCCGGCGGCGGGCCAATCGTGGGACGCGTTCTGGAACGCCACGTTGGCCGGTTCTGGCGCAGTCAACACATTGGCCGCAGACGGGGCCGGCAACACGGTCTCCTACGTGATCCATCGCCTCTGCAACACCACGGGCGTCCCCACCTACCCGGGATGCTCCTCGTCGCCAACTGATGCAACCTCCAGTGGCAATAGCTTCGGCGCCGGTGTGGTCGCGCTGACATCGCCGCGACAGGTGTATTACCGAATCACGACCCGAGTTGCCGGTCCGCGAAACACCCTGAGCTACGTCCAAGTCGTCATCGCAATTTGACGGTGCCACATTCGATCCACGAGGCACCTATGAAAACCAGCGTCCTGCACCATCAAGCTGCGCCGCGAGCTGTTCGCGGATTCGCCGTTCGAGCCGGCGCTGTTGTCGCAGGCTTGGCGATGGCGACTTCAGTGCTCGGCGCGTCGACCGATTTGTCGTCGCTGCCGCTGATCACGTCGGCACCGCAGGTGGTCAAGCCGAATCTGATGTTCATACTCGACGATTCCGGGAGTATGGCGTGGTCGCATATGCCCGATGCCGCCGACGCCTTCGGTCGCGACAGCAGCGGGATCGCGAAGTACGGCTACTCGAGTGCACAGTGCAACGGCGTGTACTACAACCCGTCGTTGGTTTACAGCCCACCGGTCAGCGTCGCGTCGAACGGAGTGCTGAGCTATTACCCCAATTCCAGCTTCACAAACGCCTGGATCAACGGATACAACACGGGCGCGGGCACCGTCAATCTGAGCACAAGCTTCCAGGCCTGGACGACGAGCACGGTCCAGAACACTGCGTTGAATTCAACCAACGCAGCCGCTGAGGCGGCGTTTTACTATGTCTACTCCGGTTCGCAAACGACGCAAACGCTGAAGGATTACTTCAACACGTCGAGCCCCTTCTACCAGGAGTGCAACAGCGTCGATGGAAGTCCCACGGGTGAAGCGGGCGACAGCGTATTCACCAAGAAGGTCGTCAGCAGCACGTCGGGCACCGGCCCGGCCGGCGCGGACGAGCGCACCAACTTCGCCAATTGGTATAGCTACTACCGTACTCGCATGCTGATGATGAAGTCCGCAACCGGTCTGGCATTTCGCGCCATCGACGACCGGTATCGCATCGGGTACATGAGCATCAACAACAACGTCAGCCCATCGTTCCTGAATCTGTCGGCCTTTGACGGTGCGCAGAAGTACGCCTGGTACAATAAACTCTATGGCGCGAGCCCGAACAACAGCACTCCGCTGCGCGTAGCCCTGTCGAACGCGGGTCGCATCTACGCCGGCCAAGTCAATTCGCTGTACGGCGCGAGCCGTGAATGACCCGGTGCAGTATTCGTGTCAGAAGAACTTCACGCTGCTGTCGACCGATGGCTACTGGAACGGCAATGCCGGATTTGAGGTCGACGGATCTACGGCCGTCGGCAATCAAGATGCAGGCGCGCCGCGCCCGTTCAACGATGGCGGAACCGCTGGCAACATCTACACCGCGAGCATCACCGTCAACGCAAGCGCCAGCGCTGACAACGTTTCGAGCATCACAGTGAATGGCGCCCAGATCCTGTCGGCCACGGCGGATGCCAGCGGCGGCGGCGGCGGCAGTCGGGCCAGCAAGCTCGCGACGAAGATCGTGACCAGAATCAATGCCTGTACGGCAAGCGCCACTGGCAACTGCGCGGTGGCGGGGTATTCTGCGGTTCGATCGGGGAACACGATCACGATAACTGCGCCGGCCTCGGCAGGCGCGCTGAGCGTGACGCCCGTCGTCACAGCAAATGCTGGCGCGTCGGCGACGATTGTCGCGTTTACAGGCTCAGCCGTTTCCTCAGGGGGCACCGACGACACACTCGCCGACGTGGCGATGTACTACTACAACACCGACCTGCGAACGAGCACCCAAGGCGACATCGGCGCGTTAGGCAACTCCGTTTCGGCCAACAACGTGTTGCCCGGTGGCGATGACGACGCCACCTGGCAGCACATGACCACATTTACGCTGGGCCTGGGTGCGCGCGGGCGCATGATCTACTCGTCGAGCTACAAGTCTGACACCAGCGGCGACTACTTTGCCGTCAGAAGCGGCGCGTTGGCTTCCAGCGGTGCCTGCTCCTGGCAGAGCACCGGAACCTGCAACTGGCCGACACCCGGCACCAATTTGCCCGAGAACATCGACGATCTTTGGCACGCTGCAGTCAACGGGCGGGGGCAGTACTTCGCCGCAACCGATCCTTCAAGCCTGGGCGTTGGCATCGCCAGCGCGCTGCAAAGCGTGGCTGCAATCACCAGTGATTCGGCTGCGGCAACAACCAGCAACCCCAACGTGACCACGGGCGACAACTTCGTCTTCAGCTCAACGTTCCGCTCGGCAGACTGGTACGGCGAATTGGAACGTCGACAGCTGGACCTGGTCACCGGGCTGCCCTCGGCGACGGCGGATTGGACCGCGGCGGCACAGTTGGACGCCAAGGCCACGCGAACGATCTACACGTTCGATCCCGCCTCGCCCACAACCAAGCTCAAGCCGTTCCTGTGGGGCAATCTCACCGCGGCCGAGCAGGCCTATTTCACGACAACCTACATCTCATCAACGGCCTCGCCGACGCTGAGCCAGTTCTGCGCCTCGGGCGTTATCTGCTTGAGCGCCGGCGCACAAACGGCAGCCGGTGGCGCGACGCTGATCGACTTCATTCGTGGCGATCGTACCCATGAAGGTCCGGCGAACGACACGACCAAGTATTTCCGTCAACGTAGCTCCCGCTTGGGCGATATCGTCAACTCAGAAGCGATCTACGTGAAGAGGCCGCAATACGACTACGTTGACGCGGGCTATTCAACCTTCAAGTCCGCCAACGCGTCGCGCACTGCCATGGTTTACGTGGGTGCCAATGACGGGATGCTGCATGCCTTCAACGCGACAACCGGAGACGAGGCTTGGGCGTACGTGCCCCAGCTGCTGCACCCCACTTTGTACCGGCTGGCCGACAAGTTCTACGCCACGGGGCACCAGTACTATGTGGACGGCTCGCCGACCGTGGGCGATGTCTACTTCGGCGGCGCCTGGCATACCATCCTGGTGGGGGGCTTCAACGCCGGAGGGCGAGGCTACTACGCGCTCGACGTCACCGATCCAGCCAACCCCAAGGCGCTGTGGGAATTCACCGACTCCAACATGGGCTACAGCTTCGGCCGACCGGAAATCACCAAGCTGGCTGACGGCACCTGGGTTGTGATGCTGACGTCGGGCTACAACAACGTGAATCCGGGCAACGGCCAGGGCTACCTCTATGCTGTCAACGCCGGTACCGGCCTGGCGATTCGCACGATTGGCACGGGCGTCGGCAGCGACACTTCGGCGATTACGGGCGTGTGTGCCACCGCGCCATGTCCCAGTGGCTTGGCCCAGATCCGCGCATGGGTGGAGAACACGCGCTACGACAACACGACCACCAAGGTCTATGGCGGTGACTTGTACGGCAATCTTTGGCGCTTTGATGTCAACGACACGATTGGAACTGCCGGCTTCGACGCCCAACTGCTGGCGACACTGCGTGGGCCCACCAACGCCGTGCAATCGATCACTGCCAAGCCTGAGCTCGGCAAGGTTGCCGGCTCGCCGGTCATATTTGTTGGGACGGGGCGTTACCTGGGTGGTACCGACCTGAATAACACCGAAACCCAGACGATCTACGCGATCAAGGACAACGGCGGATCCACCAGCGTGGGCAGCCCGCGCAGTGATGTCGGCGCGACCGGGTTCGTGCAGCAGACACTGACCAGCAGTACCTGCGGCACCTCGCCTTACTGCACGGCAGGAACTACAATTCGCACGGCCTCGTCCAACCCGGTGAACTTTGCCACGCAGAAGGGTTGGTTCGTCGACTTGCCTGGCTCGCGTGAGCGTGCGAATACCGACCCCCAACTTGCGCTGGGCACGTTGGCAGTGACGACCAACCTGCTCGATCCGAGTGCGTGTACCGTCGGGGGCACCAGCTTCATCAACTTCTTCGACTATCGGACTGGCCAAGCCATTCAGGGCGCCAGTGGGATGGCTAGCTTGTTCCTGGGCAACGCGCTGGCCACGCGGCCAGTTCAATTGAAGTACTCCGACGGCACCGTGCGCAGCTTGGTCCGCATGTCTGACAACTCGTGGCAGACACCCACCGCGCCGATCCCGCCGTCGCCTGGAGGTACGCGGCGGACCTCGTGGCGCGAATTGGTGGTCGAGTAGTCGCGCGGGTGCGGTTCAACAGTGCTTCGACCCGCCGATGAGCCGGGCTGCGCAGGCGACCGCATTGCTGGTCTTCGCCGTGCTGCTGGCGGGCGCCTGCCTGTTGCTGTGGCAGGCGCACCGGCTTGGCTTGGCCTGCGTTGTTGGCCGGCACCGCGGCCATCGTCGCGGGGTTGCTGTTGATGGGGTGGATCAGCCAGCGCGGGGCATCGCCGCGCCCGGCGCTGTGGGAGCCGGCGTGAGCCTCAGGCGCCGAACAGGTCGTTGGCGGCCTTGGGCGGCGCGACACCGAGGTGACGATACGCGGCGAGCGTGGCGACGCGGCCGCGCGGCGTGCGTTGAAGGTAACCTTGCTGGATGAGGTAGGGCTCGATCACGTCTTCGATCGTGTCGCGCTCTTCGCCGATGGCGGCTGCCACGTTGTCGAGCCCGACCGGACCGCCGTCGAAGCGGTGCACCACCGCCTCCAGCAGCTTGCGGTCCATCACGTCGAAGCCGAGCGGGTCGACGTCGAGCATCGCCAGCGCCTGGTCGGCGATCGAGTGGGTGATGTGGCCCTGCGCCTTGACCTCGGCGAAGTCGCGCACGCGGCGCAGCAGCCGGTTGGCCACGCGCGGCGTGCCGCGCGAGCGGCGCGCGATCTCGTCGGCGCCGCGGGCGTCGATCGGCACGGCCAGCAGCTGCGCCGAGCGGTGCACGATGCGCCCCAACTCCTCGGCGGTGTAGAACTCCAGCCGCGACACGATGCCGAAGCGGTCGCGCAGCGGGTTGGTCAGCATGCCGGCGCGCGTGGTGGCGCCCACCAGCGTGAAGGGCTGCAGATCAAGTTTGATCGAACGTGCCGCCGGGCCCTCGCCGATCATGATGTCGATCTGGTAGTCCTCGAGCGCCGGGTAGAGGATCTCCTCGACCACCGGCGACAGCCGGTGGATCTCGTCGATGAAGAGCACGTCGTTGCGCTCCAGGTTGGTCAGCAGCGCGGCCAGGTCCTTCGGCTTCTCGAGCACGGGGCCCGAGGTCTGGCGCAGGTTCACGCCGAGCTCGGCCGCGATGATGTGGCTGAGCGTGGTCTTGCCCAGTCCCGGCGGGCCGAACAGCAGCACATGGTCGAGTGCCTCGCCGCGTTTGCGGGCGGCGCCGATGAAGATCTCGAGCTGCTCGCGGGTCTTGGCCTGGCCCACGTAGTCCTGCAGGCGCTTCGGCCGCAGCGCGCGCTCGAGCGCTTCCTCCTGTGGCGACAGGCGTGCGGCGTCCACGGTGCGCGGCCCGGCGGGCGCCGCGGCGAAGTCGTCGGTCTGGATGCCCATGCGGCGATTGTGCGGCCAACTGGCAGCCGCTCAACGCGACAGCGATTTCAACGCCAGTTTGATGCCGTCGCTGACGCTCACGTCCGCGGGCAGCGACTTCAGCGCGGCCGCGGCATCGCGGTCGTTGTAGCCGAGCGCCACCAGCGCCTGCACGATGTCGCCTTGCGCATCGCTGACCACGGTTGCACCGCCGGCGAGCTCTGGCGCCAGCTTGCCCTTGAGTTCGAGCAGCAGCCGCTCGGCCGTCTTCTTGCCGATACCGGGCACCTTGACCAGGCGGCCGCTCTCCTGTCGCGCCACGGCCTGTGCCAGCTCGGCCACCGACAGGCCGGACAGAATCGCCAGCGCGGTGCGCGGGCCCACGCCGGAGATGCGGATCAGCTGGCGGAAGGTGGCTCGCTCCTCGGGCTGCAAGAAACCGAACAACAGCTGCGCGTCCTCGCGCACGACGAAGTGCGTGAGCAGCGTGACCCGCTCGCCCAGCGTGGGCAGGATGTAGAAGGTGCTCATCGGCACGTCGAGTTCGTAGCCGACGCCGTTGACATCGATGAGCACCTGTGGCGGCGACTTCTGCGCCAACGTGCCCGTGAGCCGGCCGATCATGGAGCGATTCTAGGGCGCGGGGCTCTGCACCCGGTCGGTGATCGGGCGGTGATGAGATTACGACGCGCGGCCAGCGTCAGAATGTGAACTTGATGCCCACGCTATAGAGCGCAACGCCGGCGGAGCGGCCGACCGTGCCGTCGAGCTGTATCCGTTGGGCGACGTCGCCGCGCGCGCCGAACTGCAACGTGGGCTTGCTGCCTCCGGCGCCGAACCACTCCACATGCGGCGTCACGGCACCGAACTGGCGCTCCAGCGCGATGCCCCAGGTGCCCTGGGCGGATGCGCCCGAGGTCTTCACCGATCCAAGATTGGCATGCACGCTGCCCGCCGGCGTGCCGTGGCAACTGAACAGGCCGATGATGAATCCGGCATTCGCGCTCGTGCCCTGACCGGTGGCCCGCGTGCCACCGAATGAGACGCCGAGATTGCAGCCGCTGTCCTGGCCCGGCGTGATCAGCCACTTGAGTTGCACCGCGCTGCCGTTGATGTTGTCGGTGGTTTGGCGCGCGAGCAGCGCGGAAAGCTCGAGCCCGCGGGCGAACGCATAGGCGGGTGAGACGTTCCAGGTCGTCGCTCCGCCGGCCCTGGCCGCAAACACCTCCAGATGGCCTTCGCCGAAGGCATTCGTGCCGGCGTCGTCGACCGTCAGTGGACGGCCGGCCTGCGCCGACGTGGCGGCGCAGGCGGCCGCGACCGCCGCCAGGCTGCGCCGGATGTGCGCCGCGCCGGCCGAGCGCTCGGATGGGCTGGAACGGATCAAGGTCAGAACATGGGTGCTGGCCATTCGGGACGGCCACAACCCCGGACGCCGCCCGCTGCGCCGCGCTGTGGCGGCGTTGCCTAGCGTCGGAACAGGCCGAGTCGCTGCGCTTCGAGTGCGGCCTCGGCGCGCGAGCTCACGTTGAGCTTGCGGTAGATCTGCTTCACGTAGTCGGCGATGGTGTGCCGCGACAAGCCGAGTTGCACGCCGATCTCGGGCAACGTGAAGCCCTTGGCCACGCGCAGCAGCACTTCGCTTTCGCGTTCGGTGAGCGACACGTGCGGCAAGGCATTGGCCTGCGGCTTGTTCTGCGCTGCGAAATAGGCGATCACCTTGCGCGCGATCGACGGCGACAGCGGTGGCTCGCCCTGGCTGATGCGCTGCAACTGCTCGGTGATGAGCTCGCGCGATTGTTCCTTCAGGATGTAGCCGTAGGCGCCGGCCTGCAATGCGGGGAACAGGTGTTCGTCGTCATCGTGAATCGTCACGATGACCGACAGCGCCTCGGGTTGTGACTCGCGCAACGCGGTCACCACATCAACCCCGGAGCCGTCGGGCAGCCCCAGGTCGATCAGGGCCAGCTCGAACTTCTGCGCCGTCACCTGGGCCAGCGCGTCGTGCACGCGCGCGCACTCGACGATCTGCGCGTTCGGAAAGACGTGGGTCACGAGCGACTTGAGCCAGGAGCGGATTTCGGGCAGATCTTCCAGCAGCAGAATCGTCTTCATCATGCCTCCACGGCAGTGAACTGCACCATCGTAACAGTGGCTCAGGCCGGCGCCACATGCCGGTCGATCGGAAGCGTGAGGCGGATCACGGTTCCGTACCCGGGACCCGATTCGACCAGGCATTGGCCCTGCAGCTGCTTGGCGCGGTGCTTCATGCTCGCCATGCCGTGGCCTCGATCGAGCCGGCCATCGAGCTCCATCGGGATGCCCTTGCCGTTGTCCTGCACGATCAGTTGGAAGTCTCCTTTGGCGATGGTGCAACGGACGGTGCAGCGCGACGCGCCGCTGTGCTTGATGATGTTGCTCACCGCCTCGCGCAGGATGCGCGTGGTCTGCACGTAGGCACGGGCCGACAGCACCTGCGGCACGTCCTCTTCGGTCGGCGCCTGCCAGTGGCCGTCGACCCCGGCCTGCGACAGCCGCGACATCACTTCGGCGCGCCAGTCGCCCAGCGCATTGAGCAGCGGCACCGGCTTGCCGGTGAGGCCGCGCACCGACAACCGCATCTCTTCCAGCGCCTCGCGCGCCAGCGTCGAGATGCGTTCGTTGTCGCTGGTGTGCACGATCGTCAGCAGCTTCGCGCCCAGGTCGTCGTGCAGGTCGGCGGCGATGCGTTTGCGTTCGCGCTCGGTGACCTGCTCCACCTTCATGTCGGCCAGTTGGGCAAAGTTGCGTTCGATCTGGACGGCGGCGTCCTGCACCCGGCGCTCGAGTTCCAGCCGATCCTGCTGGGCGTCGTGCAACGCCCGGCCGTACTGCTGCACCATGCGCAAGCCCAGCCCCATGAACATCAGCGGCGGCAGCAGTTGTGCGGCATCGACGACACGCTGGTCGAGCGCAACTTGCTGGGCGACGAATTCCAATGCGGCCGCCAGCGCCATCGCGCCACCCAGCGCCGCCATCAGCCAGAACTGCTGCCGCCTCAGCAGCCAGGCCTTGCGCAGGTAGTGAACGGCGGCCACGGCGATCTGCAGCGCCAGCACGAGATACCAGAACGTCGCCGTCGCGTGCAGCCGCTGCGGCCCGGCGATCATCAGGCTCAGCGGCATCACCGCGCATTGCACCGGCAGGCCGATGTCGATCCAGCGCCGTCGCTCGCCGCCATAGCGCATCAGGAACTGCACCGCGGCGAAGGCGACGAACGACGCCAGTATCGCCAGCAGGAACTCCGAGCTGGCGTTGGGCCATGGCATGTCGGATACCCACTGCCGCGAGAGCACGAGGGCCCAGCCGATCAGCAGCGCACCGTAGTAGGCGAGAAAGCTCTGTGCGCGGTTGACCCAGCCCATCGCGAAGATCAGGCTGCCCACCAGCACCAGGCTGCCGGTGATGACCTGCGGCAGGTTCACCGCGAAGGCCGTGCGCCATCGATGCTTGGCCACCAGCGCGGAGTGAGGGCCGAGCTCCACCACCGACAATCCGCCGGCTCGCTGGTGCGAAGCCACCCGGTGCACCGGAAAGCCGGCCACTTTGAGGTCGAGCTGGTTGTTGCGCGGCTCGACCAGCGCACCGGGCAACGCGATCAGTTGTGGGCGCTGGCAGTTGCGCGACACGGGCTCGGTCAGTCGCCCGGACACATGAATCAGCTTGCCGTTGAGCAGCACCGCCACGCTGCTGCAGGCACGCTCGATGTACAGCGCCATCAGTTCGCCGCTGTCGCGGGCGCCTTCGGCATCGAAACTCACCCGGTACCACACCGCGCCCACGTCGCCAGGATGTGTCACGGCCCAGTCGTCCGGCAGCTGCACCGACCGCGCGCGCGGCAGATCGGGAAAGAACTCGGTGTCGGCGGCGACCGCCAAAGCCTGCGTGAAGCGCATCGACGGCGTCGCCGGTGCCCCGCGTACCAGCCCGGCCGAGGCCACGGCCAGCAGCCACACAGTCATGCGAAGGCAGAGCCAACGGGCGCGGTTCACGAGGGGCGGCGGGGGTTGGGATTCGCGGTGCAACGATTGTGCAGCATGGGGTACACGGATTTCAGCGCCCGGCGGCGATGCCGGGCCGCCGTGCGCCCGGTTCGCGGGAAAATGGCGCGATGCGAGTCCGGCCATGATCCTTTGCCACGAATTCACACCGCTGGACAACCGGCGCCTGGCTCGACTGTGTGGAGAGACCGACAGCCATCTGCGCACCATCGAGGCCGCGCTCGACGTGCGCATCACCCGGCGGCAGGCCGCGTTTCGCATCGACGGCGCCAAGACTCGCGGCGAACAGGCGCTCGAGGTGCTGAAGAAGCTGTACGAGCGCGCAGCGCACGCGCTGGGCGCCGAAGCGATCGAGCTGGCGCTGGCCGGCGCGCGCGGCCCCGCCGCGCCGGCCGAGGGCGAACCGATCGTCCTGCACACGCGGCGCGTCGATCTGGCGGGGCGCACCGCCAACCAGATGCAGTACCTGCGCCACATCCTGAGCCATGATCTCAGCTTCGGCATCGGGCCCGCCGGAACCGGCAAGACGTTTCTCGCGGTCGCCTGCGCGGTGGACGCGCTGGAGCGCAGCACGGTGCAGCGAATCGTTCTCACCCGGCCGGCCGTTGAGGCCGGCGAGCGCCTGGGCTTTCTGCCCGGCGATCTGGCGCAGAAGGTCGACCCCTACCTGCGGCCGCTGTACGACGCGCTGTACGATCTGTTGGGGCTTGATCGTGTGACCAAGGCGTTCGAACGCGGCACGCTGGAGATCGCACCGCTGGCGTTCATGCGCGGCCGCACGCTCAACCATGCATTCGTGATCCTCGACGAGGCGCAGAACACCACGCCCGAGCAGATGAAGATGTTCCTCACCCGCGTCGGTTTCGGATCCAAGGCGGTGGTCACCGGCGACACCAGCCAGGTCGACCTGCCGCGCGGTGCCAGCAGCGGCCTGATCGACGCGGAGCAGGTGCTGCGCAGCGTACCCGGGGTGGCCTTCACGCGCTTCACCTCGGCCGATGTGGTGCGGCATCCGCTGGTGGCGCGCATCGTCGAGGCCTACGATGCGCAGCGACGCGAACGGCCGGCGCGATGAGCCGGCCGGCGTTGAAGCTGTCGCTGCAGTTCGCCGACGCGACGCACCGCGACCGCCTGCCGCGACACTGCGTGCGGCGCTGGATCCGGGCCGCGCTGCAGCGGCCCGCCGAGATCGCGGTGCGCGTGGTGGGACGCGAAGAAGGACGCAGCCTGAACCGATCGTTTCGCGGCAAGGACTACGCGACCAACGTGCTGACCTTCGCCTACCAGAGCGATCCGGTGGTGGTGGCGGATCTGGTGCTGTCGGCACCCGTGCTGGCCCAGGAGGCCAGACGACGTCGCGTCGAGTTGACGTCCCACTACGCGCACCTGCTGGTGCACGGCACGCTGCACGCGCAGGGTTATGACCACGAGCGTGCCGCCGACGCCCAGGCGATGGAAGCGGAGGAATCGCGCGTCATGCTGACGCTCGGCTTCGACGACCCCTACGCGCGCTGACCGTTGCCGCCCGTCAGGGCGGTTGGTGCGTGCCGAGGTAGCGTTTGCGCCAGAAGAACATGCCCAGGCCCAGGCCGACCGTGCCCATGATGCCGAAGGCGATCCACACGCCGGTGGCGCTGTGGATCAGTGGCAGGGCATCGAAATTCATGCCGAAGATGCCGGTGATCAGATTCAGCGGCAGGAAGATGGCCGTCAGCACGGTGAGCGTGCGCATGATCGCGTTCGTGCGGTGCGACAACGCCGAGAAGTGCATCTGCACCGCACCTTCGGCCGATTGCTCCAGCCGTCGCACATGCGACAGCACACGCTCGATGTGCTCGAGCACGTCGCGCGAGCGCACGCGCAGCAGCTCGTGCTCGCGCCGCGCGGCGCTGTCGGACGCCGCGGGCCATTCCTCGAGCGAGTCGATCCACTCCTGCACCGCGCTGCGCTGGTCTTCGCAGATGTCTTCCAGCAGGCGCAAGGCATTGCGCGAATCGAGCAGCACCTGCCAGTTGTTGAAGTGGCTGTGCGGGTTGAGCAGCTGCTCCTGCAACTGGCCGAGCTGGCGCGTCAGCAGGCGGCGCAATTCGAGATAGCCGTCGACCATGTGATTGAGCATGCGCAGCATCAGGTCGGCGGCGCTGCTGGGCAGACGCGTCAGGCCGCGGGCGTCGCCGGGCTGCGCCAGTTGCTGCAGGCGCTGCGCGAAGTACTCGCGCACCAGGCAGTCCGACGGGTGCACGGTCACCAGGACGCGATCGAATACCGCGAAGCCGACCGGGTTGGTGTCGATGGCGTCCAGCGTGCGGCGCGTGGTGGTCGGGTTGGCGATCGGGTTGTCGGCAGCCTCGTCGCCCCTGGCCGGCATCGCGGCCAGTCGCCGGAACACCATCAGGTCGTACCACGAGGTGTAGTCGAAGTGCGAGGGCAGCTGCCCGTTGAGCAGGTCCGACACGTGCAGGTCGACCAGCTGACCGCCCGTCCAGCGCGTCAGCAGCGCCTGGATATCGGCCAGGCGGGCATCGAATTCGGTGCGCGAGACGCCGATCCAGACGAATCCGTGCGCTGGCAGCGCGTCGGGCGGCTCGGGCAGCTCGACGAAATGGTCCGCCTGCAGGTGAAACACGCGCAGCGCGCGCGGCACCTCAGCCATCGCGCAGCAGGCGTGCGGCGTCGAGCGCGAAGTAGCTCAGGATGCCGTCGGCGCCGGCGCGCTTGAAGGCCAGCAGCGACTCCATCATCACCGCATCGTGGTCGAGCCAGCCATTGGCCGCCGCGGCCTTGAGCATCGCGTACTCGCCGCTCACCTGGTACACGAAGGTCGGCATGCGGAACTCGCGCTTGACGCGCGAGACGATGTCCAGATAGGGCATGCCGGGCTTCACCATCACCATGTCGGCGCCTTCGGCGATGTCGAGCGACACCTCGCGCAGCGCCTCGTCGCTGTTGCCCGGGTCCATCTGGTAGACCTTCTTGTCGGCCTTGCCCAGGTTGGAACTCGACCCCACCGCGTCGCGGAACGGGCCGTAGAACGCGCTGGCGTACTTGGCGCTGTAGGCCATGATGCGGGTGTGAATCCGGCCGGCGGACTCGAGCGCGCCGCGAATCGCGCCGATGCGCCCGTCCATCATGTCGCTCGGCGCCACGATGTCGACGCCGGCCTCGGCCTGCACCAGCGCCTGGCGCACCAGCACCTGCACCGTGTCGTCGTTGAGGATGTAGCCGGTGTCGTCGAGCAGGCCATCCTGGCCGTGGCTGGTGAACGGGTCGAGCGCGACGTCGGTCAGCACGCCCAGACCGGGAAAGCGTTTCTTCAGCTCGCGCACGGCCCGCGGCACCAGGCCTTCGGGGTTGGTCGCCTCGCGACCGTCCGGTGACTTCAGCTTGGGGTCGATCACCGGGAACAGCGCCAGCACCGGGATGCGCAGCTGCACACACTGTTCGGCCACCGGCAGCAGGCGGTCGACCGACAGGCGTTGCACGCCCGGCATGCTGGCCACGTTCTCGACCTGGTTGACGCCGTCGCGCACGAACACGGGCAGGATCAGGTCGGATGGATCGAGGCGGTGCTCGCGCACCAGCGCGCGGGTGAACGCATCCCGGCGCAGGCGGCGCGGGCGGCTGGCTGGAAACGGTGGCAGAGGGGGCACGATAGGGTCCTTGACGCGTGGCGAGGACACGACGTGGGTGCCGCGCCGGTTCCATCCGGTGTTACGCGGAGTCACACCTCGGCGACCCTCTGCTAGTATGCGCGGCGAATGATAGCTGCAAGGCTGTCGTTCCCTGCTTTTCCTCCCTGAGCAGGTGCCTTACCGTGATGACAGCGATAAGGCTTGCAGCCCCGATCCTTCAGATCGGGGCTTTTTTTGCCGGCCGGCAGACCCGCCGTGGGCGCGTTCCCGCGCTCAAGCCCCCCCGATAATGGGCCGATGGGCAGCGGCTACCTCTGGATCAAGGCCTTTCACATCGTCTTCGTGGCCAGCTGGTTTGCCGGACTGTTCTACCTGCCGCGCATCTTCGTGAACCTCGCGGCGGTGCCGTCGGACAGCCACGCCGAGCGCGAGCGCCTGCTACTGATGGGTCGACGGCTGTACCGCTTTGCCAATGGGCTGATGCTGTTGGCGTTGTTGCTCGGCGTGTGGCTGTGGCTGGGCTTCGACACCTGGCGCGGGTGGGCGCATTGGTGGCTCGACCTCAAACTGGTGCTGGTGGTCGGCGTGATCGGCTATCACCACGCCTGCCGCTCGATCTTGCGTCGGTTCGAACAGCTGGCCAACCACCGCCCCGAGCGCTGGTACCGCGTTTTCAACGAGGTCTCGGTGCTGTTGTTTGCTGCCATCGTGATCCTGGTGGTCGTCAAGCCATTCTGATGTGGTGATCCAGACCGCCTCGCGCCAACGCAGCATGTCGGCGTTGCTGACGCTGGCGTGGGTGATCGTGATCGTCTACGCGAGCATGTTCCCTTTTTCCGGCTGGCGTTGGCCGGCCGGGGCGAACGCATGGAGCCTGCTGCGCCTGCCCTGGCCCCAGTGGCATGACCGCTTCGACCTGTTCGCCAACCTGGCGGCCTATGTGCCGCTGGGTGCGCTGCTGGCGGTGCGCCGCGGGGATGCTTCGTCGCTGAGGACGATCGGTTGGGTCACCTTGGCAGCCTCGGCGCTGTCCTATGCGATGGAGGTGATCCAGTTCACGTTGCCACAGCGCGTGCCCTCGATGGTGGATTGGTCGCTGAACACGGCAGGTGCTTGCGCCGGCGCGTGGCTCGGAGTCGGACTGCGCAGCGCGCGCCTGATGCAACGCATCGATCAGGCGCGCGATCGCTGGTTCGAGCGCCATGGCCCGGCCGGCGTGGCCCTGCTGGCGTTGTGGCCGCTGGGGCTGCTGTTCCCGACGCCGGTGCCGCTGGGGCTGGGGCAAATCTGGGAGCGATTGCGTGATCATCTGGCCGACGCACTGAGCGGCGTGCCTTGGGCCGAGGGACTGATCGTCGGCCTGTCGCCCGGCACCGTCGTCGTGCCGCCGCTGGCGCCTCTGACCGAGCTGCTGGCCGTCGGCCTCGGCCTGCTTGGACCGTGCATGGCGGCCTACTGCATCACGCTGTCCGCGCGGCGGCGTCTCGTGTTGTCGGCGGGCGCCGCGCTGCTGGCGCTCGGCGTGACCACGTTGTCCACGGCGCTGAATTTCGGCCCGCAGCATGCGCTGGCCTGGTCCACCCCGATCGCCCTCGGGGGCATGGGCTCGGGTCTGATGATGGCCTGGGCGCTGGTCGGCTGCGGCCGCCGTGTGGCGGCGGGCATCGGCCTGGTGGCGATCACGGCATCGGTGGCGCTCATCGCGCAGGCGCCCGCGGACCCCTACTTTGCCGAAAGCCTGAGCGGCTGGGAGCAAGGCCGCTTCATTCGCTTTCACGGCCTGGCACAGTGGATCGGCTGGTGCTGGCCCTACCTGACGTTGGCATGGCTGCTCTCGCGCATCGGCGCACGCGAAGCCTGAGCGCGCGTGCGGCCTCTCTACAATCGCGTTGCGATGAGCTACTACAAGCATCACATCTTTTTCTGCCTCAACCAGCGTGACAACGGTGAAGCCTGCTGTGCTCAGCATCGGCCACAGGCTGCGCTGGACCACTGCAAGTCGCGCGTCAAGGCGGCCTCGCTCGCTGGGCCCGGTGGCGTGCGCGTCAACAAGGCCGGCTGCCTCGACCGATGCGCCGGGGGCCCGGTGGCGGTGGTGTACCCCGAGGCGGTCTGGTACACCTATGTCGACGAGGCCGACATTGACGAAATCGTCGAGTCCCATCTGAAGAACGGGCGTGTCGTCGAACGGTTGCTGCTGCCACCGAACGTAGGACGCTGATGCACAGCACGTTGCGTCGCACCAGCTGCGCAGGACCGGCTGGCCAATTGCAGTGTGTGGTCGACGAGCCGCCGCACCCCGCGCGTGGCGTCGTGGTGTTGTGTCACCCGCACCCGCAGCACGGCGGCACGATGGACAACAAGGTCATCCAGACGCTGGCGCGCGCTTTCGTGCAGCTCGACTACCGGGCGGTGCGCTTCAACTTCCGCGGTGTCGGTGAATCGCAGGGGGCGTGGGACCACGGCATCGGCGAAGTCGACGATGCCGTGGCGGTGGTTCAAGCTTGGCGCGACCCGGCGCTGCCGCTGTCGCTGGGCGGCTTCTCGTTCGGCGGTTACGTGGCCTCACAGGTCTGCGCGCGCTTGGTGGACACTGCCCCGATCGAACGATTGGTACTCGTCGGGCCGGCCACGTCGACGTTCGACGTGGCCCACGTGCCGGCCGATACCCTGGTGATTCATGGCGAGACCGACGATGTGGTGCCGCTGCAGGCCACGCTCGACTGGGCGCGGCCTCAGGCACTCCCGGTGGTGGTGTTGCCCGGTGTCGGGCATTTCTTCCACGGGCAACTGCCGCGGCTGCGCGCCTTGGTGGCGCTGGCCTGGGCGAAACGAGACAACGGAGCTGCCGCGCGCGCAGCTTGAGGAACGGGTGAATGATGATTGGGAAGTGGATCCTGGGGGCGCTGGTCGGCCTCGCCTCGCTGGCGCATGCCCAGGCGCCGTTGCCGCCGGAGATTGCGGCGCGAAACTATGTGCTGATCGATCTGACCGCCGATCAGGTGCTGGCCGAGCGCAATGCCGACACGCGGGTCGATCCCGCCTCGTTGACCAAGCTGATGACTGCGTACCTGGTGTTCGGTGCGCTCAAGGACAAGAAGCTCGCGCTCGACCAGAGCTTGCCTGTTTCGGTCAGGGCCTGGAACGAGCGCAAGGGCGGTGGGTCGCTGATGTTCATCGATCCGAAGATGACGGTGAAGGTGGACGACCTGCTGAAGGGCATGATCGCCGTCTCCGGCAACGACGCCGCCGTCGCGCTGGCCGAAGGGGTCGGCAGCAGCGTCGAGACCTTCGTCGACATGATGAACCGCCAGGCGCAGGCCTGGGGCCTGAAGCAGACGCAGTTCAAGAACGTCACCGGCCTGACCGAAGCCGGTCACTACAGCAGCGCGCGCGACGTGGCGACGATCGCCGCGCACATCATCCGCGATCACGCCAACTTCTATGCGGCGTACTACTCGATTCGCAACTTCGCGTTCAACAACATCAAGCAGGACAACCGCAACCTGCTGCTCGGTCGCGACCCCACGGTCGACGGCATGAAGACCGGTTACACCGAGACCGCGGGCTACTGCCTGGTGTCCAGTGCACAGCGCGACTTTCCCAACGGCAAGCGGCGTTTGTTGTCGGTGGTGCTGGGAGCTGCCTCGCGCGAGGCGCGGGCCGGCGAGAGCCAGAAGCTGTTGAATTGGGGCTACACCGCGTGGGACGCCGTGCGGCTGTTCGAGACCGCCAAGGCGGCGGTGAGGGTACCGGTGTGGAAGGGCGCCCTACCCGAGGCGTCGCTGGGGGCGGCTGCGGCGCTGGTCGTGGCCGTGCCCAGGGGCGAGGGCGACAAGCTGAGGACCGTCATCGAGCGCACCGATCCGCTGGTGGCACCGCTGGCGCAGGGGCAGCGCGTCGGCAGCATCAAGGTCAGCTCGGCCGGTGGGGTGCTGCTGACCACGGTGCCGCTGGTGGTGCAGGAAGCGGTGCCCGAGGCGGGGCTGTTGGGCCGGGCGTGGGACTCCTTGCGGCTTTGGATCAAATAGCGCGGCGGCGAAGTCCGCTAAGCTGAGCGCCTTTCACGCCGCCGAGGCACCCATGACGAGCTTGCCGGATACCGTGTGCCACCTGAACGGGCACTTCCTGCCGCTGAATCAGGCGAAGGTCTCGGTCATGGATCGAGGGTTCATATTCGGCGACGGCGTGTACGAAGTGATCCCGGTGTACGGACGACGGCTGTTTCGCTTCGACGAACACCTGGCGCGCCTGTCGCGCAGCCTGGACAAACTGCGCATATCGAATCCTCATGCCCGCGATGCCTGGCTGGCGATGGCGCGCACGCTGGTGGCCGCCCAGGCCAGTGACGACCAGCTGGTCTACATCGAGGTCACGCGGGGTGTCGCGCCGCGCGACCATGTGATGCCGGTGGGCCTGACACCCACGGTATTCGCAATGACCAGCCCGATGCGTCCGCCCACCGCCGAGCAACGCCACCAAGGCGTGGCCTGCGTGACGGCGCGCGACTTCCGCTGGGAGCGGGGTGACATCAAGAGCGTTTCGCTGCTCGGCAACGTGATGGCGCGGCAGATGTCTGCCGACCGCGGCGCGCTCGAGACGATCATGTTCCGCGACGGCTGGTTGACCGAAGCCTCGGGCAGCAACGTGTGGATCGTGCACGAAGGGGCGTTGCTCGGTCCGCCGCGCAGCGACCTGGTGCTGGAGGGCATTCGGGTCGAACTCCTGCGCGAGTTGTGCGAGGAGGTGCACATTGCCTACAACCTGCGTCCGATCTCGGAGGACGATGTGCGCGCGGCCGACGAGGTGTTGCTGAGTTCCGCCACCAAGGAGGTGCTGCCGGTGACCAAACTGGACGGTGAAGCCGTCGGGCATGGCGCATTGCGTGGCAAGCCCGGGCCGGTGTATGCGCGCCTGTACGAGGCCTATCAGCTGGCCAAGCTCACCCAGTCGATCTAGGTGGATGCCGGCTCGCCTGCCAGTCGGAGCACTTGCATGAACTCGCCGCCCGATCCGCAGTCGCTGATCGAGTATCCGAGCGCGTTTCCGATCAAGGTGATGGGCGCGCACTCCGACGGGTTTGTCGATGCGGTCATCGACATTGCGCGTCGCTTCGATCCCGCGTTCGACGCCGCGAGCGTGGAGCTTCGGCCGAGCCGGGGTGGCAACTACCTGGGCATCACCATCACCGTCACCGCCACCAGCCGCGAGCAACTGGATGAGTTGTATCGCACCCTGTCGACGCACCCGATGGTCAAGGTGGTGCTGTAGCCACGGCACGTGATGGCGCCAACGCCGATGCGAGTCTCCTTTCTGGGTCGTCGGGACTACCTGCAGACGGTGCACGCGATGCAGGCGTTTACGCGCGCACGCGACGGGTTCACCGAAAACCAATTGTGGCTGGTCGAGCACCCGCCGGTGTTCACCCAGGGCCTGGCCGGTCGGGCTGAGCACGTGCTCGACGCGGGGCCGATTGCGCTGGTGCAAACGGACCGCGGCGGCCAGGTCACCTACCATGGTCCGGGGCAGGTCGTGGCGTACCCGCTGGTCGATCTGAGGCCGCTGCGCATCTACGTCAAGGAGTACGTCTTCCGACTCGAGCGCGCCGTGCTCGACGTGATGGCGATGCATGGCGTGACGGGCCATCGGGTTGCGGGCGCGCCGGGGATCTACGTGCGACTCGACGAGCCCATCGGGACACGCGAGATTGCCCGCGGTGGGCGCGGGTGCCGATCGTTTTGACGGGCTGGGCAAGATTGCCGCGCTCGGCGTCAAGGTCAGCAAGCATTGTTGCTACCATGGCGTCGCCATGAACGTGGCGATGGACCTGAGACCCTTTGCCCGGATCAACCCGTGCGGCTATGCCGGCCTGGCGACGGTCGATCTGGCTACACTGGGCGTCACCACGACGTGGGACACGGTCGCCCGACAGCTGTCAGCCAGGCTGGCCGAACTGCTGGCGCCCTAGTGGACGCGTCACGCCAGCACAACCGCGCCATGCCCAACCAGCCCGAATCCCAAGCCGCAACCGGCCCCTACGATCCGTCTGCCAAGCAGAAATCGCACGCCAAGACCGCGCGCATCCCGATCAAGGTGGTCGCTGCGCCGACGCTGAAGAAGCCCGATTGGATCCGCGTGAAGGCCGGTTCGCCGAGCACGCGCTTCTACGAGATCAAGCAGATCCTGCGCGAACACAAGTTGCACACCGTGTGCGAAGAAGCGTCCTGCCCGAACATCGGTGAGTGCTTCGGTCACGGCACGGCGACCTTCATGATCATGGGTGACAGGTGCACGCGGCGCTGCCCATTTTGCGATGTGGGCCATGGTCGCCCCGACCCGCTGGACGCCGCGGAACCGTTGAACCTGGCGCGCACGATCGCGGCACTGAAGCTGAAGTACGTGGTGATCACCAGCGTCGACCGCGACGATCTGCGCGACGGCGGGGCCGGCCACTTTGTGGACTGCATCCGGCAGGTGCGCACGTTGTCGCCGCAGACGCGAATCGAGATCCTCACCCCCGACTTTCGTGGCCGCATGGACCGGGCGCTCGACATCCTGAAAGCCGCACCTCCCGACGTAATGAACCACAACCTCGAGACCGTGCCGCGACTGTACAAGCAGGCGCGCCCGGGGTCGGACTATGTCTTCTCGCTGAACCTCCTGAAGCGGTTCAAGGACCAATGCCCCGACATCCCCACCAAGAGTGGGCTGATGGTCGGCTTGGGTGAAACCGACGACGAGATCGTCCGGGTCATGGGCGATATGCGCGCGCATGGCATCGACATGCTGACGATCGGACAATACCTCGCGCCGTCGGGCCATCACCTGCCGGTGTTGCGCTACGTTCATCCCGACACGTTCAGCTTCTTCGAGCAGAAGGCGCAGGAACTGGGCTTCACGCACGCCGCCGTGGGTGCGTTGGTGCGCTCCAGCTACCACGCGGACCAGCAGGCCGCGCGTGCTGGTGTCGCGAACACGCTGTGACCTGTCGCGCCGTCATGAACAGGCGCCGACACACGATCCGCACCAACAGGAGATGCCAGTGAATCGCCGTGATTTTGCCGATGCGCTCGTGCTGCCCTGGTGGATCGGCTTGCTGGGTGCGCTCAGCGGCCGCGAAGCCCTGGCGGCCGATCTATTGAGCCAGACGGATGCCGCGAGCGGCATCCGCGCGGCATTGGAGCGAGGCGCACTTTCAGCGGTGGGATTGCTGGGTCGCACGGATGGGTTCCTGGCCAATCCGAAGGTGCGGATCCCGCTGCCTGGATTTCTTGAAGACGCGTCGAAGTTGCTGAAGGCCGCCGGTCAGCAGAAGCGGATGGATGAGCTGGTGACTTCGATGAATCGCGCCGCCGAGATGGCGGTGCCCGAAGCCAAACCGATCTTGGTGCAGGCTGCCAAGGCGGTGACCGCCGACGATGCCGTGCGCATCGTGCGCGGCGGCGACACCTCGGTGACCGACTACTTTGCCGGCAAGACTCGCGCGCCACTGACGGAGAAGTTCCTGCCCATCGTGACCAAGTCAACCCAGCGTGTGGCGTTGGCCGACAAGTACAACGCGCTGGCCGGGCGTGCCAGCAAGCTTGGCTTCGTCAAGGACCAGGACGCGAACGTCCAGCGTTACGTCACCACCAAGGCGCTGGACGGGTTGTTCTTCATGATCGGCGAAGAGGAACGCAAGATCCGGCGCGACCCCGTGGGCACGGGCAGCGCCATTTTGCGCAAGGTCTTTGGTGGTTAGGCCGGGGTCAAAGTCCGCACGCCAGCTCGAACATCAACGCCGATGGCAGCGAGCTGGTGATCGCGTCGCGCCCCACACGGGCCATTGATGTGCCGCCGAAGCTGGACACCTCGAAGGCCTCGCCGTGCTCGGTGATCTCGATCCAGGCCGGCGTGCCACCCAGTCGGGCGACGTCTTCACGCAGGTGATCGAAGCTGCGGTCGCATGACTGCGCTTCATAGATGATCGCCTGCGGAATTCCGTGTTGGCAAAACTCCAGCGCGGACTCGATCGAAGTGACGAAGTCGAGCATCAGGCCCATATGGGCCACCGCATGCCGGATCTGATTGCGCACGTCGCGGCGATTGGCGATCACCAACACGTGGCTTCCGGACAGAGGTCGTGAATCACCCGATAGCGCGAAGGCGCTGTCGACCTCGATGGCGCTGGCGCCCTCGAGGCTGTCGTTGGCCGTGTGGGGAAACTCAACCGTCAGCGTGGTTTCACCGGCTGCATCCGAGCGCTCCAGTGGCAGCTGCATCGTCAAGGCCAGGTGTTCGAGCAATCGCCATGACAGGCAGTCGAGCTCTTCCAGGTGCATCGGTGCCCCCGGCGCGCTGCGGGTTGGCCTCTCGCTCAGCTCGGCCGCCTGATCCGCGGGAAGGTGACCAAAGTGGCAGGCGAATCGTGCATGCACCGGCCAGGTCTTCATGTCCAGTCGGAATTCAATCGGCGTGCGCGCATGACGCAAGCCCCAGTCCAGCACCGCATGCAGGAACGCCGACAACAGCGTGGCGTCGACGACGACCTCCGCAGATCGAATCACCTGCTTGACGCCGATGCCGCGCGCTGCCAGATCCTGGGTCCGCTGAGACAGCACGTCTCGCAGCACCTGCGCGAGGCCGACCGTCTCGTGCTGCTGTTGAATGCCGCCTTGGGCAAGACGGGTGATCTGTTGGCCGACGATGCTGGCGCGGCGCGCCTGGAGTAGCTCCTCGTGCAACGCCTGCAGTCCCTGGCGATCGATCTGCCCGGTGGCCTGCAGCTTGCGCACCCGATCCAGCGCCGCCGTTAGTGGCGACGCAACCTCGACGCCGATCTGCGATGCCACGCTCCAACCCAGACCGGATTCGGTCGAGGCCGGGCCGATCACGGCGCTGACGGCTGCTGACGATCCCGCGGGATTGAGTTCGGACAGGTCCATCGGTGTCTTTCTGCGAGCAACGCGGCAGGCGTGTGGCGCGCTGCGAACGGCTTGGGTGCTTGGTGCCTGGGTGCCGCGGCGATGAACGCATCGTGAAGCGGATCACGTTCTGGGTCGATCCCGTGTGCGCGGGGGCCCTTGGTGACGAGGGCGCGCAGGTGTGAAATGCATCACGACCGTGGTGGTGGCTGGGTCGCGTGTCGCGATAATGCGCCCGGCATGAGTTCGCTGCGCGTCGTTGGGTTGGCTGTACTGGTGCTGTCTGCCTGCGCACCGGCGCTCGATTGGCGACGGGTCGCTCCAGAGGGGTTGGGCGTAACAGCGATGTTTCCATGTCGGCCGTCGAGCCGGACGCGCGACATCGAATTGGGGGGGCCGCGGCTGGTGATGACCTTGTATGCGTGTACGACTGAGGGCCTCACCTTTGCGCTGTCGTCGGTCGACGTGGGCGACGTGCGTCTGGTCGGTGACATATTGGCTGAACTCAGTGCATCGGCGCTGCGCAACCTTGGTTCCGAGCGCGCCGATGTGCAGGCCGTCGCGATCCCGGGCATGACCCCCCACGAGCGGGCCCGCCGCTTGCGCTTCTCGGGCAAGCTTCCGAATGGCGATGCGGTGATCGAGCACACGGCCGTCTTTTCCAGAGCGGCGCGGATCTACCAGGCGACGGTGGTGGGTGCTAAACCGACCCAGGAGGCGGTGCAACCGTTCTTCGACGGCATCCGGCTGGATCGGTGACCGACGCATGCGCTCCGTCTCGATCAACCCGATATCAGGTAGGTCGCGCGCATGACGGATCCCGATCGCCCGCAGGGCGCGGCCCGTATCGCGGTGATGTTCGGCGCGTTTGCGTTCAGCTACTTCTTCTCGGCACTGCTGCGCGCCGTGGTGGCAACGCTGGCTCCCGTCTTCTCGGCGGAACTGGACCTGGGGGCCGGCGAACTGGGTTTGCTGGCTGGCGCCTATTTCCTCGGTTTTGCGGCGATGCAGTTGCCGTTGGGCGCGGCACTGGACCGCTATGGATCAAGACGCGTGCTGCTGACAATGATGACCGTGGCCGTTGCGGGATGTGTGGCGTTTGCGTCCGGCAAGACATTCACCCAACTGATCGTGGCCCGGCTGCTGATCGGCATCGGCGTGGCGGCAAGTCTGATGGCGCCGTTGACGGCCTTCGTGCGTCTGGTGACACCATCGCTGCAGTTGCGACTCAATTCCTGGATGCTGATGACCGGTTCGCTGGGCATGCTGGCGTCGACGGTGCCGGTGCAGCAGCTGCTGCCGCTGACGGGCTGGCGCGGCCTGTTCTGGCTCATTGCCGGATTGATGGTGGTGGCCATGGCGGGCATTGCATGGACGACGCCCGGTGCAACCGGCAAGCGAATTTCGCCCGTCGAGCGGGTCGACTATCTCTACATCGTGCGGCACCCCGCGTTCGTGCGTGCGATGCCGCTCGGGTTCTTCACCTACGGCGGAATGATTGCACTGCAAGCGCTGTGGGCGGGGCCTTGGATGACTCAAGTCGGAGGCCGGTCGCCTGCGGAGGCGGCACAGGGCCTGTTCTTCATCAACCTCAGCATGCTGGTGTCCTTTCTCTGCTGGGGCGCGGCCATGCCGCGGTTGGTGCGCATCGGGTTCGGTGCCGACAAGCTCATCGCTTGGGGTTGGCCGATCGGTGTTCTGGTGATGGGAGTCGGGCTTGGGCTGGGCCCGAGCGCAGGCGCGGCCTGGTGGGCACTATGGTGCGTGAGCTCGAGCGTGGTCTCGCTCAGCCAGCCGGCCATCGCGCAAGCGTTCCCGTCGGCGCGGGCAGGGCGTGCGCTTTCGGCTTTCAATCTGGTGATCTTCATGGGCGTTTTCGTCAATCAATGGGGAATCGGCCTGGTCATCGACGCGTTGAGTCGCGCGGGATGGAGTCAGGTTGCGTGCTTTCGCGCGGCATTCGGCCTGTTCCTGGCCGGCATGCTGGGCAGTGGCCTGTGGTTTTGGCGTGCGCCCCGGACGGCTTCGGCGATCGTTGCGGAGACCCACCGATAATGGATCGAACACGCCACCGCTTATGCCCGGCCTCCTGATCGTTGCTCATGCACCTCTGGCCTCGACGCTGAAGGCCGTCGCCGCACACGTGTTTCCGAACGAGCAGGGGCTGGAAGCGCTCGATGTCGCGGCGCAGGATTCGCCTGAGGCTGCCGAGACGCTGGCGCGTACGCTGGCCGCGCGCGTGCGCGACCCCGAGCTGCTCGTGCTGACGGACGTATTCGGCGCCACGCCGTGCAACGTGGCCATGCGCCTGGCCGAAGGCTCGCAGGTGCGCGTGGTGGTGGGCGTCAACGTGCCGATGCTGTGGCGCGCAATCGGATACCGACACCTGCCTCTGGCCGAACTCGTCGAGCGTGCCGTCGCCGGTGGAATACAAGGGGTGATGCAGCTGGCGCCGACCCGTCCACAAGTTCAGGCGTCAAGACCGACGGACCATGATCAAGACAGTTCTCACGATCAGCAATAAGCTAGGTCTGCATGCCCGGGCGTCAGCCAAGCTCACCAAGCTGGCCAGCAGTTTCAGCAGCGAGATCCATCTATCGCGCAATGGTCGGCGGGTGAATGCCAAGAGCATCATGGGTGTGATGATGCTGGCCGCGGGCATGGGCGTCGACATCGAACTCGAGGTGGATGGATCCGATGAACAAGTTGCCACGCAGGCGATTGCCGCACTCGTGATCGACAGGTTCGGCGAAGGTCAATAGCGGCACCGCCGATGCGCAGGAAAGGCGACGTGGCGCGATGGCCATGCCAACGTAGCGACGGGCAAGATCGGTCCGCGACCTGCCTGAGCGTGTGTCGGACTGCTAAAGTGAGACTGTGAGCATCCAAGTCTTTGGCCAGCCGGTCTCGCGGGGCATCGCGATCGGTCGCGCCGTGCTGGTGGCGTCCAGTCGTGTCGACGTGGCGCACTACTTCATTGACGAGCCGCGGGTGGGCTCAGAGATCGACAGGCTGCGTCACGCGCGCGACGTGGTGGCTGCCGAGTTGGCTTTGCTGAAGCGGGAGATGCCGGCCGAGGCGCCCGCCGAATTGCCCGCGCTGCTCGATGTGCACCTGATGCTGCTGCATGACGATGCGCTGACCGGTGCCACCAAGCATTGGATTCAGTCCCGCCACTACAACGCGGAGTGGGCGCTGTCGGCGCAACTGGAGGTCATGGCGCGCCAGTTCGACGAGATGGACGACGAGTATTTGCGCGAGCGCAAGGCCGATTTGGAGCAGGTGGTCGAGCGCTTGCTTCGGGCACTGTCGAAGGCGGACCCGCTGGTGCCGGCCGCTGTCCGCGCCAATCTGCACGCCGGCGAAGATCCGCTGGTCCTGGTTGCGAACGACATTGCGCCCGCCGACATGCTGCAGTTCAAAGGCAGTGTGTTCACGGGTTTCGTCACCGATGTGGGCGGCAAGACGTCCCACACGGCGATTGTGGCGCGCAGTCTCGACATTCCCGCGGTGGTGGGCGCACGAGAGGCCAGCCGGCTGGTTCGGCAAGACGACTGGGTGGTGATCGACGGTGATGCCGGCGTGATCGTGGTGGATCCATCGCCGATCGTGTTGGAGGAGTATCGATTCAGGCAACGTCAGAGCGAGCTGGAGCGCGCCAAGCTGCATCGGCTGCGGCATACGCCTTCCGTGACCCTTGACGGTCAGGCAGTTGAGTTGCTGGCCAACATCGAGCTGCCGGTCGACGCGCCGGTGGCCTTGGATTCGGGTGCCGTCGGAATCGGCCTCTTTCGCAGCGAATTCCTCTTCATGAACAGGGAGGGGGACCTGCCGACCGAGGACGAGCAGTTCGAGGCGTATCGATCGGTGGTTGACGCGATGAAGGGGCTGCCCGTCACGATCCGTACGGTTGACATCGGCGCCGACAAGCCCATCGATCGACTGACGATTCACGAACTGCGCCATGATCACACCTTGAATCCGGCGCTGGGCCTGCGCGCCATTCGCTGGAGCCTGGCTGAGCCCGCGATGTTTCGACAGCAACTGCGAGCGATATTGCGAGCCAGCGCCTTCGGCAAGGTGCGCATTCTGATTCCGCTGGTCGCCCATGTCTCTGAGGTGCGGCTGGCGCGCGAGGCGCTGGCACGCGCGAAGCAGCAACTGGCCGACGCCGGGATCGCATTCGCAGACGTCGAATTGGGCGCGATGATCGAGGTGCCCGCGGCGGCACTGATCATGCCCAGCATCATGCGTGAGCTCGACTTCGTCTCGATAGGCACCAACGACCTGATTCAATACACATTGGCCATCGATCGCGCAGACGAATCAGTGGCCCATCTCTATGATCCGTGGCACCCCGCAGTGCTTCACTTGATCGCACGAGCCATCGATGCGGCCACGCGCGTCGGCAAGTACGTGAGCGTCTGCGGCGAGATGGCCGGCGACATCGCATTCACCGAACTGCTGTTGGCGTTCGGGTTGCGAAGTTTTTCGATGCATCCGTCGCAGATCTCGTCGATCAAGCAACGCGTGCTGCGCGCCGACACAGCACGACTCGCAGGCAGAGTGGCAGCGGTCCTGTCCAGCGATGACCCAGAGCGGGAATGGGCTCGCGTGCTCTCGTCGTCCGACACCCTGCGTTCCTCGGCTCCGCTTCGGGCCTAGTGCCAGCGTTGTCGATGCGGCGAATTCTGTTATAGTCATCGGCTTCGCTAGGCTCGCTCAAGTAGTCCGTTCGGACTCGCGCGAGATGGTGCGAAGAGGCGGGGAATTTGACGGGTCTTCGAACTCGTGCCATACTCCGCCTTCTTTGCCGGCCCTCGGCCGGCAACGTCGCGAGACGAAGCTCTTTAACAAATAACAGCCGATAAGCGTGGGCGTTTGAAGGCGAATGCCATGGATGTTCGATTTTCGGATCGGCGTCCACAAACGCTCACGGATGAAGAAGTGAAGTTCACTTCAATTCCAGAGCAAACTTGCTAAAGATCGAACTGAAGAGTTTGATCCTGGCTCAGATTGAACGCTGGCGGCATGCCTTACACATGCAAGTCGAACGGCAGCACGGGGGCAACCCTGGTGGCGAGTGGCGAACGGGTGAGTAATACATCGGAACGTGCCCAGTAGTGGGGGATAGCCCGGCGAAAGCCGGATTAATACCGCATACGACCTACGGGTGAAAGCGGGGGATCGCAAGACCTCGCGCTATTGGAGCGGCCGATGTCAGATTAGGTTGTTGGTGAGGTAAAAGCTCACCAAGCCGACGATCTGTAGCTGGTCTGAGAGGACGACCAGCCACA
>CAWFCV010000027.1:0-14524 GCA_963814435.1 uncultured beta proteobacterium | reverse complement strand
AGATGTCGCCGCGCTTGACCAGATCCTTCAGTCGCACGCCGTATGGCTTGCCGCCTCCCTTGCCGCGCACGAGCACCGCGCTGTTGCCGTCGGCGAAATCGGTGAGGCCGCCGACCGCGATCATCACGTCGAGCAGCGTCATGTTCTGCCGATACGGGATCGCCTGCGGCTTGCGTCGCCTCACCGATCACGCGGATCTGCTCGCTGGCCGGCGCCCACGAAGACGTGACGATGACCGTGACGACCGGATCGCGGGTGTACTTGGCAGCGCCTTCTCGATGTCGCGCGCCAGGTCGGTCGGATTGCGGCCGAGCACCGCAGATCCTCGACCAGCGGCGTGGAGATGCGCCCGTCCGGGCGAACCGGCACCGTCAGCGAAGCTCCGGATTGCGCCAGACGATGATGTTCAGCGTGTCGAGCGGCCCGATCAGGTACTTGTAGTCCGGCGTGGCCGCAGCGACAGGGGCCTCGGGATACCGCAGCGAGCCACACGCCGACAACAGCGCCGCAAAGAGCGCGCCATCAGCAAGTGCACCGATCCTGCGAAGCACCCCGACATCTGCATCGAATGCCATGGGTCTCTCCTGTTTCTAGCGGCCAAGCCGCCTTCCCGCAGATTGTCTTCTCATTCGTGCTGGCGGTGCACCCCAAGAGGGGCCGCCCGAGCGCAGCCTCCCTGCAATCCGCGGCTCGCCCCGACATGCCCAGGAGCCTGCGCCTAGTGCATTCACAGAGCAGAGCATAAGGCCTAAACGAGTAGATGAGACGTCCTCGAACGAGGGGAGGCAAGTAGCAAGCGGCGCATGCAAGAGGCTACCGCCAGCCAGCGTCTCGATCGGCCGAGCCACGAACCGAAGTCGCACTTCGGCCGAATTCCGTCTAAAGGGCGAACTTGCTCAGCTCTGTGGTCTGCGGCCTTTGACCCGAGCGCGGATGCGGCATTCAATCGAGTGGTCCCACTCTACCGTTCACTGCGCGCCTTCGCGGAACAGCACGACGCTGACCGTCTCGACGAGGATCTGCAGATCCAGCAGCAGCGAGTTGTTCTTCAGGTAGTAGAGATCGAACTGGTGCTTCTTGCGCGCGTCCTCGACCGAGGCGCTATAGGTGTAGCGCACCTGCGCCCAACCCGTGACCCCGGCTTGACGCCGTGTCGCAATTCGTAGAACGGAATCTGATCCTTCAGCGTGGCCACGAACTCCGGCCGCTCCGGTCGCGGCCCGACGATGCTCATCTCGCCCTTGAGCACGGTGAACAACTGCGGCAACTCGTCGATGCGAGTCTTGCGAATCAGCGCGCCGACGCGAGTCGTACGGGAGTCGTTCTTGGTGGCCCAGCGGGCCACGCCGTCGCGCTCGGCATCCGTGCGCATGCTGCGGAACTTGACGCAGCGGAAACTGCGCCCGGACAAGCCGACCCGCTCCTGCCGATACAGGATCGGCCCGGGGCTGTCGAGCTTGATCGCCAGCGCAGTCAACACCATGACAGGAGCCGCGAGCACGAGCAGGAAGCTCGAAAACACGATGTCGAAGGTTCGCTTGGCGATGCGCCGGAAAGGCCCCTGGACGAAACCTTCGCCATAGACCAGCCAGCTCGCCTTCAGGCTGTCGACCGGCACCTGCGCATGCGAGCGCTCATAGAACGCGGCCATGTCGAGGATCTTGATGCCGCGCGTCCGGCAGGCCAACAGCTGGTCCATCGGCATGCCACCGCCGCGCTGCTCGCGGGCCGCTACCACGATTTCGCTGACACCGTATTTGTTCACGACGTCCTGCAGCGGCCGCTCTCTCTCGAAGACGGGCGCACCATCAACAGCAGCCTCGCTGTCGAAAGAGGTCGGGAAGAAACCCACGACCTCTCGCAAATGCCGGCCATCGGCGCGCAGGTCGTTCAACACGCTCTGCGCTTCGACGCCGGTCCCGACGATGAGGACTCGGGGCACGCCCATCAGGCTGCGCACGGCATAAGCGGCGCCGCGCAGCAGCAGGATTGCAGCGATGAAGTACGTCACCGCTGCGCCGACCAGGGGGCCAGGGTGGGCGTGCAGGTGGAACTCCTTCAACGTGAGGTAGGTGCCGTAACCCGCCACCAGCACAACCGCACTGAGCCGCAACGTCACGGGGCCCAGCGCCAGATGTTGGCGGTACATCCCGATGCAGGACTGGAGCAGCGCCATCACGATCGCGAAACACAGGGCGATCGACATGGCATTGCTGTCACCGAGAACGGCGAACAGGTCACTCGGCAGAACACCGATGGTCATCGCGGCCGCAAGAATGGCGATGAAGCCCAGGATGCCATCGAGCAATGCCTCGTAGACGACGCCCGAAGATGCCCTGCTGGGAAAGACACGAAACATGGTTGCCTTTGATCGCAATGATGCGAAGGCGGGACAGGGCTGCAGCGAAGCAGGGATTCGTCCGACCTGAGGCGCCGATTCTCGGGACCGGCATGGCAACCACAACCCTGCACTCGGGGGGTTTGCGCGGTGACCCCCTAAGCTCGGGGTCTTCACAGGGGCGTATCGCCTCTGTCACTGAGGCGTCACTCTGGACGCGTACGCAATTCGCAGCGGTCGAGCTTGCGCGTCAGCACCGCACCCCGACGTGCAGTGCCACCACACCCGCGCTGAGGTTGTGCACGTCCACATGCCCGAACCCCGCGTCCTTCATCATGGCCTTGAGTTCTGCCTGATCCGGGTGAACCCGTATGGACTCGGCCAGATAGCGGTAGCTCGCCCCGTCGCCCGCGACCCATTGGCCCAGCCGCGGCAACACCTGGAATGAATACCAGTCATAGGGCCTGCGCAGCGGCTCGGCAACTTTCGAGAACTCGAGCACCAGCAGGCGCCCGCCGGGGCGCAGGACGCGGTTCATCTCGCGCAGCGCCAAGTCCTTGTGCGTCATGTTGCGCAGCCCGAAGGCCACCGTCACCAGGTCGAACCGGCCCGATTGGAACGGCAGCCGCTCGGCGTCGCACAGCACGGTCGGCAGCACAAGCCCCTCGTCGAGCAGCCGTTCGCGTCCCGCGCGGAGCATGGCCTGGTTGATGTCGGTGTGGACCACCATGCCTCGGGGGCCCACCTCACGCGCCAGCGCCCGCGCCAGGTCGCCGGTACCACCCGCCACATCCAGCACCTGCTCGCCCGGCCTTTGGCGCCGCCACCGCCACCGCATACGCCTTCCACGCCCGATGCAGCCCCAGCGACATCAGGTCGTTCATCAGGTCGTACTTGCCGGCCACGGAGTCGAACACCCCGCGCACGCGCTGCGACTTCTCGCGTTCGTCGACCGTCTGAAAGCCGAAGTGGGTGCCGGTCATTGTCCAGAGCGCTCGGTCATGGGCGCAGCAGTTCAGGTTGCCAGTGTAGCGGTGCCGGTTGGTCCGGTTCCGAGACGCGCGGCCAGTCTCGGCGGGTCCGTCCGTCGAGGAAGCCGATCCGCCTGTAGGTGTCCGTGTGTCGATCACGCGCGAGCGCGCAGCGGCCGTCGAATACCTCACGTTCTGAACACCCTCGTCGTGCGACCGTCGTTGCGCCGGCCCCGCAAACCAGGGCCCCGACGCCCGCCTCGCAGCCGGCCGCGCATTTGTTCGCAGGGCGTTACTGCCCAGTCGCGCTATGGTTTGAGGCATACAAATTCCAATCCATCGCCGTTTCCGGAGCGCGTCATGTCCAGCCTGTCGATTGTCCTGATTGTGTTTGCCGCCATCGTGGGCGGCGCCGTTTTGGCGCTGTTGGCCGCGATGACCTACTTTCGCGCCCAGATCGGCCAGCTGAACAGCCGCATGGACCGCAGCGAAAGCGCCAAGGCCAAGGCGAACGAGATGCTGCTGCAGGCTCGCGCGCAGGTGGAGGCGTTGCAGCAGGAGTTGATCGACGCCAAGCGCAATGGCGCCATCCAGGCGGCTTCGGCATCGGCGCGCGCGTCCGCTGTCCGCCGCCGAGGCCAAGGCGGCGAAAGACAAGGCCAAGGCCGACTTGGTGCGGCAGCTCGACGCCAACGAGCGCCCTGATCAGGTGGCGCAAGGCTTCGCCGACACCCAGCCGATGACCACCGGCTTCGGCGCCATGGTTCGCCGCTAGACCAACACCCGCTCGATGCCGCCGCTGTTGGCGCGCGCGACGTAGTCTTCCAGCCAGCGTTCGCCGAGCAGCCGCCGCGCCATTTCGACGACGATGTAGTCGGCCTCGAGCAGGCCGTTCTGCAGGTCGCCTTCGTAGCGCGAAAGGCCTTGCAGGCAGCTCGGGCACGAGGTCAGCACCTTCAGGTTGTCGCCCGCAGCCAGCGCGCCGCTGGCGCGCAGCAGTTGCTCCGAGCGCTGCAGTTCCTCTTCCTTGCGAAAGCGCACCTGCGTCGCGATGTCCGGCCGCGTCACGCCGAAGGTGCCGCTTTCGCCGCAGCATCGCTCGCTCTTCAGCACCGCCTCGCCGAGCAGCGCCTTCACGGTGAGCATCGGCTCGCGCTGCTTCATCGGGCTGTGGCAGGGGTCGTGGTAGAGGTAGGTCGTGGCGCCCTCATCACGCAAGGTGACTCCCTTTTCCAGCAGGAACTCGTGGATGTCGACGATGCGGCTGCCCGGAAAGATCTCGTCGAATTTGTAGCCCTGCAGCTGGTCGAAGCAGGTGCCGCAGCTCACCACGACGGTCTTGATGTCCAGGTAGTTCAGCGTGTTGGCGACGCGGTGGAACAGCACCCGGTTGTCGGTGATCGTCTTCTCCGCCCGGTCGAACTGGCCTGAGCCGCGCTGCGGATACCCGCAGCACAGGTAACCCGGCGGCAGCACCGTCTGCACGCCCACCTGCCACAACATCGCCTGCGTGGCCAGGCCGACCTGCGAGAACAGCCGCTCGGAACCGCAGCCCGGGAAGTAGAACACCGCCTCGCTGTCGGCCGTGGTGGCGGCGGGGTCGCGGATGATCGGCACGTAGTCCTTGTCCTCGACGTCCAGCAGCGCCCGCGCGGTGCGCTTCGGCAAGCCGCCCGGCAGCTTCTTGTTGACGAAGTGGATCACCTGTTCGCGCAACGGCGCCGTGCCGACGGTGGCCGGTGGCCGCGCCGTCTGCCGCTTGCCGGCCAGACGAAACAGGTCGGTGGCCCAGCGCTGCGCCTGGAAGCCCAGGTTGACCATCAGGCGCCGGGTCAGGCGAATGGTCTCCGGGTTGGTGGCGTTGAGCATGAACATCGCCGCGGCATTGCCCGGACGAAAGCGCTTGTGCCCCATCTTGCGCAGCAGGTTGCGCATGTTCATCGACACGTCGCCGAAGTCGATCTTCACCGGGCACGGCGCGGCGCACTGGTGGCACACGGTGCAGTGGTCGCCGACGTCCTCGAACTCCTCCCAGTGCCGGATCGAGATGCCGCGCCGCGTCTGCTCCTCGTACAGGAAGGCCTCGATCAGCAGCGACGTCGCGAGGATCTTGTTGCGCGGGCTGTACAGCAGGTTGGCCCGCGGCACGTGGGTGGCGCACACCGGCTTGCACTTGCCGCAGCGCAGGCAGTCCTTCACCGAGTCGCTGATCGCGCCGATGTCGCTTTGCTGCATGATGATCGACTCGTGGCCCATCAGGCCGAAGCTCGGCGTGTAGGCATGGGCCAAGTCGGCGGCGCGCACGTCGTCGCCCAGGCCGGCCAGCGACGCGCCGCGCAGCAGCTTGCCCTTGTTGAAGCGGCCCTCGGGATCGACGCGGCGCTTGTAGTCGGCGAAGTCACTCAGCTCGCCGTCCGACAGGAACTCGAGCTTGGTGATGCCGATGCCGTGCTCGCCCGAGATCACGCCGCCCAGGCTGCGCGCCAGCGCCATGATGCGGGCGACCACCTGGTGCGCGGTCTGCAGCATCCGGTAGTCGTCGGAGTTGACCGGGATGTTGGTGTGCACGTTGCCGTCGCCGGCATGCATGTGCAGCGCGACCCACAGGCGCCCGTGCAGCACCTCTTGGTGGATGGCCTGGCACTGCGCCAGGATCGGCGCGAACGCGTCGCCGGCGAACAGCTCGCGCAACGGCTCCAGCAACTGCAGCTTCCACGACGCGCGCAGGCTGTGGTCCTGCAACTGCTCGAACAGCGTGCGCTCGCCGGCGGCGGCGGGCACATCCAGCCCGTCGAGCCACGCCTGCCACAGCGCACGCAGCTCGCGGATCGCCGCCAGCGCCTGCTGCACGCGATCTTCGAGCAACTCGGCGCTCGGGATCTCGCGGGCATCGTCGGACTTGCCCAGCGGCAACGCCCCCGCGGCGAAGAACTGCTCCAGCCGGTCGAGCAGCTCGATCTTGTTGCGCAGCGACAGCTCGATGTTGATGCGTTCGATGCCCAGCGTGTACTCGCCCATGCGGGGCAGCGGAATCACCACGTCCTCGTTGATCTTGAACGCGTTGGTGTGCTTGGCGATCGCCGCGGTGCGCTTGCGGTCGAGCCAGAACTTGCGCCGCGCGTCGGCGCCCACGGCCACGAAGCCTTCGCCCGAGCGGGCGTTGGCCAGGCGCACGACTTCGCTGGTGGCGCGCGCCACGGCCGCCTCGTCGTCGCCGACGATGTCGCCGAACAGCACCATCTTCGGCAGGCCGCCGGTGCGGCCGCGCACGCTGCGTTTGCTCTTGGTGGCGTAGCCCACCGCCTTCAGGTAGCGGTCGTCCAGGTGCTCGAGCCCGGCGAGGATGGCGCCGCCTTCGCGCTGCTGGGCGAACAGGTAGTCCTTGATCTCGACGATCGCCGGCACCGCCTCGCGCGGATTGCCGAAGAACTCCAGGCACACCGTGCGCACGTGCGGCGGCATGCGGTGCAGCACCCAGCGCGCCGAGGTGATCAGCCCGTCGCAGCCTTCCTTCTGCACGCCGGGCAACCCGGCCAGGAACTTGTCGGTGACGTCCTTGCCCAGCCCCTCCTTGCGAAAGCGCGCGCCCGGAATGTCCAGCCGTTCGGTGCGCTTCGGCATCTTGGCACCGTCGTCGAACCAGCGCAGCTCGAAACTCGCGACCTCGACGTCGTGGATCTTGCCCAGGTTGTGGTTCAGGCGTTCGACCTCGAGCCACTCGCCCTGCGGCGTCACCATGCGCCAGCTGGCCAGGTTGTCGAGCGCAGTGCCCCACAGCACGGCCTTCTTGCCGCCGGCGTTCATCGCGATGTTGCCGCCGATGCAGCTGGCCTCCGCCGACGTCGGATCGACTGCGAACACCAGCCCGGCGGCATCGGCCGCATCGGCCACGCGTTGCGTCACGACGCCGGCCTCGGTCCAGATCGTCGGCACCGGATGGTCCAGGCCCGGGCAGCGTGCGGTACTCCACCGCGCTTAAGGCCTCGAGCTTCTCGGTGTTGATGACGGCGCTCTTCCAGGTCAGCGGAATCGCACCGCCGGTGTAGCCGGTGCCGCCGCCGCGCGGCACGATCGTCAGGCCGATCTCGATGCAGCCGGCGACCAGTGCGGCCATCTCGGCTTCGGTGTCGGGTGTCAGCACGACGAACGGGTATTCGACGCGCCAGTCGGTGGCGTCGGTCACGTGCGACACGCGCGACAGCCCGTCGAACTTGATGTTCTGCTTGTCGGTGCAGCGCGACAGCACCCGGCGCGTGCGCTGGCGCAGGTCGTAGACCCGGCGGAACTGCTCGGCGAAGCGCTGCACGGCATCACGCGCCAGCGCCAGCAGTTCGCCGACCGCCGCGTCGCGCGTCGGGTCGACATCGGGCGTGCGGCGTTTTTCCACCTCGGCGAGCCGATGCTCCAGCGCGTCGATCAACATGCGCCGGCGCTTCGGGTTGTCGATCAGGTCGTCTTCGAGGTACGGGTTGCGCTGGACCACCCAGATGTCGCCGAGCACCTCGTAGAGCATGCGGGCCGAGCGGCCCGTGCGCCGCTCCTCGCGCAGCCGGTTCAGGATCGCCAGGCGTTCTCGCCGAGCAGCCGGATCACGATCTCGCGGTCGGAGAACGAGGTGTAGTTGTACGGAATCTCGCGCAGGCGCGGCGCCTGGTCGGCCGCGATCCCGCGCGGGACGGCGGCCAACGGCGGCAACGGCTGGGGTGCATTCATGGAGCGTCAGACGCTGTGGGCCTTGATGGATCTCAAGCGACGCCTGTCGCGACGCGGCGGCGTCGATGTTACCGCAGCGCAGCATTTTCCCTGCTGCGCCGAGCACGACCGTGCGGCCGCGGCGGGTATTCCCGCTTGCCGCTGGTGATGCATCCATGCCAGAAACAGGGTTGTCATCAAGCGGCGCGAAGATCGCCGCTTGAACCCGAGACAGACCCCAACGGAGCATTCATGAATCGAAGATTTGTCCTCTCGACGCTGGCAGCCCTGGCCGGCCTGGCGGCCTTGCCGGCGCAGGCCCAGACCGAAATCCAGTGGTGGCATTCGATGGGCGGCGCGCTCGGCGAGTGGGTCAACGACCTGGCCAAGGATTTCAACGCCAGCCAGAAGGACTACAAGGTCGTGCCGACGTTCAAGGGCACCTATGACGAGTCGATGACGGCCGCGATCGCCGCGTTCCGCTCGGGCAACGCGCCGCACATCCTGCAGGTGTTCGAAGTGGGCACCGCCACGATGATGGCCAGCAAGGGCGCCATCGTGCCGGTGGGCAAGATCATGGCCGACGCCGGCGTCAAGTTCGACCCCAAGGCCTACGTGCCGGCGGTGGCGGGCTACTACACCGCGCCGAGCGGCCAGATGCTGAGCTTCCCGTTCAACAGCTCGACCACCGTCTTCCACTACAACAAGGACGCCTTCAAGGCCGCCGGTCTCGACCCGGAGAACCCGCCGAAGACCTGGCCCGAGGTGACGCTGGCGGCCGCCAAGCTCAAGGCCAGCGGCCACAAGTGCCCGTTCACCACCAGCTGGGTCAGCTGGACGCAGCTGGAGAGCTTCTCGGCCTGGCACAACGTGGAGTTCGCGACCAAGGGCAACGGCATGCGCGGCATCGACACGCGGCTGGCCTTCAACACGCCGCTGCACGTGCGCCACATCGAGAACCTGGCCAACATGAGCAAGCAGGGCCTGTTCGTCTACAAGGGCCGCGGCAACGCGGCGGACGCGACCTTCGTGTCGGGCGAGTGCGCGATGACGACCGGCAGCTCGGCGCTGTACGGCAACATCAAGCGCAATGCCAAGTTCGCCTCGGGCATCTCGACGCTGCCCTACTACCCCGACGTGCCGGGCGCGCCGCAGAACACCGTGATCGGCGGCGCCAGCCTGTGGGTCATGTCGGGCAAGAAGCCCGACGAGTACAAGGGCGTGGGCCAGTTCTTCGCCCACCTGTCCAAGGCCGACGAGGCGGCCAAGAGCCACCAGCGCACCGGCTACCTGCCGGTCACGATCGCGTCGTACGAGCTGACCGAGAAGAGCGGCTTCTACAAGCAGAACCCCGGCACCGATGTGTCGGTGACGCAGATGATCCGCAAGACCACCGACAAGTCGCGCGGCATTCGCCTGGGCAACTTCGTGCAGATCCGCACCATCATCGACGAGGAGATGGAGAACATCTGGAGCGGCAAGAAGAGCGCGCAGGAAGGCATCGACGCGGCGGTGAAGCGCGGCAACGAGCAGCTGGAGCGGTTCGAGAAGGCGAACAAGTGCTGACGGACTTGTTAGCCTGTGGCTGAATTGACAGCACCCCTCCCGTCCCTCCCCGCCGGGCGGAGAGGGTCTAGTCAGCGGGACAAATCCTTGGCCGTCGAAAAACGCGTCCGCTTCAAGAGCTGGTGGCTGCCCTGGGTGCTGATCGCACCGCAGATGGCCATCATCCTCGTGTTCTTCTTCTGGCCGGCGGGTCGCACGCTGTACCAGAGCGTGCTCACGCAGGACGCGTTCGGCACCAGCACGCAGTTCGTCGGGCTGGAGAACTTCAACCGCCTGTGGGAGGACGAGACCTACCTGGCGTCGTTCAAGACCACCGCGCTGTTCTCGGTGCTGGTGGCGGTGCTGGGCCTTTCGATCGCGCTGCTGCTGGCCGTGATGGCCGATCGGGTGACGCGGGGCGCGACGATCTACAAGACCTTGCTGATCTGGCCCTATGCGGTGGCGCCGGCCGTCGCCGGCGTGCTGTGGCTGTTCATGTTCGCGCCGTCGGTGGGCATCGTCAGCTATGCGCTGCGCGCGCTCGGGCTTCGAATGGAATCATCTGCTCAACGGCAACCATGCGATGGCGCTGATCGTGATGGCGGCGGTGTGGAAGCAGATCTCCTACAACTTCCTGTTCTTCCTGGCCGGGCTGCAATCGATCCCGAAGAGCCTGATCGAAGCCGCGGCGATCGACGGCGCACGCCCCTGGCGGCGCTTCTGGACGATCGTGTTCCCGTTGCTGTCGCCGACCACGTTCTTCCTGCTGGTGATCAACGTCGTCTACGCGTTCTTCGAGACCTTCGCGATCGTCGACGCGGCCACCAACGGCGGCCCCGGCAAGGACACCGCGATCCTGGTCTACAAGCTCTACTACGACGGCTTCAAGGCGCTGGACCTGGGCGGCTCCGCGGTGCAGTCGGCGGTGCTGATGGCGATCGTCATCGCGCTCACGGTGGTGCAGTTCCGCTACGTCGAGAAGAAGGTGCAGTACTGACATGACCGGCCCCCACGCTCACTTCGTTCGCTGCCCCCCGAGGGGGCCCTCAGCGCCCTTCGGGCGGCCGGGCGGGCGCTGACATGGTCGAACGCGACAGACTTGGCCGCGTGATCTCGCATGTCGTGCTGCTGCTCGGCGTGCTCGTCATCGCGTTCCCGGTCTACGTGACGCTGATCGCATCGACGCAGACCTCGCAGCAGATCGTGCAGCAGGTGCCGATGTCGCTGGCGCCGGGCGGTCACATGCTCGAGACCTACCGCGTCGCGCTGTTCGGCGGCGAGACCAGCTACGGCGGCAAGGTCGCGCCGGTGGCGCCGATGTTGTGGGTCAGCTTCGTCAGCGCGATGACGATCGCCATCGGCAAGATCGCGATCTCGCTGCTGTCGGCCTTCGCCTTCGTGTACTTCCGCTTTCCCGGCCGTGGCCTGTGCTTCTGGTTGGTGTTCGTCACGCTGATGCTGCCGGTGGAGGTGCGCATCCTGCCGACCTACGAGGTGATCTCCAACCTGAGCATGCTCAACAGCTATGCCGGGCTGACGGTGCCGTTGATCGCGTCGGCCACCGCGACGTTCCTGTTCCGCCAGTTCTTCCTGACCGTGCCCGACGAGCTGGTCGAGGCGTCGCGCATCGACGGCGCCGGGCCGATGCGCTTCTTCAAGGACGTGCTGGTGCCGCTGAGCACCACGAGCATCGCGGCGCTGTTCGTGATCCAGTTCATCTACGGCTGGAACCAGTACCTGTGGCCGCTGCTGGTGACCACCGACGAAAGCATGTACCCGATCGTGATGGGCATCAAGCGCATGTTCGCCGGCGGCGACGCGGCCAACGAGTGGAACGTGATCATGGCCACCGCCATCCTCGCGATGCTGCCGCCGGCCTTCGTGGTGCTGGCGATGCAGCGGTGGTTCGTCAAGGGCCTGGTCGATACCGAAAAATAGTTCAGCGAGGAACCCCGCGTGGCGGCCATCTCATTTCGCAACGTCATCAAGCGCTACGGCAAGGGCCCGAGCGCCAACCCGGTGATTCACGGCGTCAGCGCCGAGATCGCCGACGGCGAGTTCGTCGTCATCGTCGGCCCGTCGGGCTGCGGCAAGAGCACGCTGCTGCGCATGGTGGCCGGGCTGGAGGAGATCTCCGGCGGCGACATCGCGATCGGCGGCAAGGTGGTCAACGATGTCGAGCCGGCCGACCGCGACATCGCGATGGTGTTCCAGAACTACGCGCTGTACCCGCACATGAGCGTGCGCGAGAACATGGCCTACGGCCTGAAGATCGCCAAGGTGCCGAAGCCGGAGATCGAAGCCGCGGGTGCAGAAGGCGGCCAAGATCCTCGAGATCGGCGCCTTCCTCGACCGCAAGCCGCGCCAGTTGTCCGGCGGCCAGCGCCAGCGGGTCGCGATGGGCCGGGCCATCGTGCGCCAGCCCAAGGTGTACCTGTTCGACGAGCCGCTGTCGAACCTGGACGCCAAGCTGCGGGCGCAGACACGCCTGGAAATCCAGAAGCTGCACGCCGAGCTCGGCGTGACCTCGCTCTTCGTCACGCACGACCAGGTCGAGGCGATGACGCTCGCGCAGCGCATGATCGTGATGAACGCCGGCGTGATGGAGCAGATCGGCACGCCGGAGGACGTGTACTCGCGGCCGGCCACCACCTTCGTCGCCGGCTTCATCGGCTCGCCGCCGATGAACCTGTTGAAGGGCCGGGCCCGCGGCAACCGCTTCGACGTCGACGGCGCCTCGTGGGACTTGCCCACCGCGGCCCCGCGCGACGGCGAGCTGATCCTGGGCGTGCGCCCGGAACATGCCAGCGTGTCGGCGAACGGCCCGTGGGCCCTGAAGGTCGAGGTGCTCGAGATGCTCGGCGCCGAGCGTCTGGTCTACGGCCGGGTGGGTGACATCTTGTTCACGCTGCGCATCGAAGGCGCGCTGCCGCCGCCCAAGGTGGGCGAGGTCGTGCGCCTGGGCGCGGCGCCCTCGCACGTGCACTGGTTCGACCCGGCCAGCGGCAAGCGCGTCGGCTGACGATGAGCGACTGGCCCTACCCGTTGTGGATCGCGCACCGCGGCGCCGGCAAGCTGGCGCCGGAGAACACGCTGGCCGCGTTCCGCCTCGGCGCGTCGTACGGGTACCGCGCGTTCGAGTGCGACGTCAAGCTGTCGGCCGACGGCGTGCCGTTTCTGCTGCACGACGACACGCTCGACCGCACCACCAGCGGCACCGGCCGCGCCGGCGACCGCAGCTGGGCCGAGCTGTGCCGGCTGGATGCCGGCAGCTGGCACAGCCGCCTGTTTGCCGGCGAGCCGATCGCCAGCCTCGAGTCGGTGGTGGCCTTCTGTCAGCGCAACGGCTTCGCGCTCGATCTGGAAATCAAGCCGACGCCAGGCCTCGAAGATCAGACCGGCCGCGCGGTCGGCGAGTGGGTGCGCAGGCTGTGGCGCGGCACGCCGCCGCTGCTGAGTTCGTTTCGCCCGGATGCGCTGGCCGGCGCCCGCACCACTGCGCCCGATCTGCCGCGCGCGCTGCTGCTCGACTCGCTGTGGCCGGGCTGCATGGACATGGCCGCGTCGCTCGACTGCGTTGCGGTGATCACCCACCACGAGCTGATGGACGCGGCGCTGTCGGGTCAGATCCACGCCGCCGGCCGCCGCGCGATGGTCTACACCGTCAACGACGAAGCCCGTGCCGCCGAACTGCTGGCCATCGGCATCGACGGCATCGTGACCGACGCGGTCGATCGCTTTGCGCCGGCCGCGTCGCGTTAGGCCGCGGACTCGGGCTCTTCGACGCCGCGCACGCGCGAGTACACCAGCGTGTCGCGCGGCTGGCCGTCGACACCCAGCGTGTCGCGGCGCAGCAGGCCTTCGAAGGTGAAGCCGGCGCGCTCGGCCACCCGACGGCTCGCCGCGTTGGTGCTCGCCATACGGATCTCCACGCGGCGAGCGCCCAGGTGGTCGAATGCAAAGCGGCTCAGGCAGCGGACTGCCTCGACGATCACGCCACGCCCTGATTCGCCACTGCGGCGCCAGTAACCGATCTCGAAGCGCGGCACGTTCCAGTCGATGCGATGCAGTCCGGTGCCGCCGAGCAGGCGTTCGCCGTGGCCATCGACTTCGGGCTCGAGGATGAACATCGGCAAGTCCTCGCGGCGCAAGAACTTGGCCGCCATGCGGCGGCACTCGATCTCGGATTCCTCTGCCGTGGGCACTTGCTGCGCCCACGGCATCCACGGCCGCAGCGCGTCGATCGACTGACACACCGCGTCATTGAGCAACGGCCCGTCGCCGGCGCGTGGCGCGCGCAGCACGAAGCGGCCCGTGGTGATCTCGGCCGGCAGTTCCACCAGCAACGGGTCGCGCGCGGTCATGCAGCCCCCAAGGCGCTTCGCGCCGGCCCCCCGAGGGGGCGCGAGCGGCTTCGGAACGGCCGCGCGCCGCTCATGCAGCCCCCAAGGCGCTTCGCGCCGGCCCCCCGGGGGCGCGAGCGGCTTCGGAACGGCCGCGCGCCGCTCATTGCACAGCCTCCAGCGTGTTGACGGGCCGGGCCAGCGCGTCGTGACCGAACGCGCTGGCCGCCGGCTCGGGCGTTGGCAGCACACGCACCTGCCGGATCGTGGCCAGCCACGCCGCCACGCCGGCGAGCAGCAGACCGCCGATGCCGGCAAAGGCCAGCGCCGCGCGCAGCCCGATATGCTCGCCCAGCCAGCCGCCGATCAAGGCGCCGGGCCCCGCGGGCAGCAGGATCAGCCAGCGCATCGTGCTGGTCATCCGGCCGAGCAGCGGCTCGGGTGTCACTGCCTGGCGCATGGCCAGGAAGTTGATGAAGATGAGCACGGCGCCGACGCCGAACGTGAACAGCATGAACGCGAAGGCGGCCACGCCCCAGCGGTCGGCCGGCGCCACGGCCAGCATCAGCCAGCCAGCGCCACAGATTGCGATGGCGAGCGGCAGGCTCGGCCCCGGGCCGATGCGGCGGCTCAAG
>CAWFCV010000026.1:0-34908 GCA_963814435.1 uncultured beta proteobacterium | reverse complement strand
GCGCGCCGGGCGGCCAGGAACAGGAACAGCGCGAACGCCGCCAGGTAGGTCAGCCCGTACCAGTGGATGCTGACCGGAATGCCGAATCGCGACAGATCCAATGCCACCGGGTCGAACTGCGGATGCACCAGCACCGGACACCTCCATCAATCACCGGGCGCGATTGTCGCCGCAAAGCCGGCGCGGCCTGACAGCGGATACGATACGACTCGTGATGCAGCCGTCGAGGACGATTCCATGAGTTTCAATCGCCGTTCCAAGAACATCACCGAAGGCGTCGCGCGCGCGCCGAACCGGTCGATGTACTACGCGATGGGCTACGAGCCCAGCGACTTCAGCAAGCCGATGATCGGCGTCGCCAACGGGCACTCGACGATCACGCCGTGCAACTCCGGTCTGCAGAGGCTGGCCGACGCTGCCGTCGAAGGCCTCAAGACCGCAGGCGCCAACCCGCAGATCTTCGGCACGCCCACCATCAGCGACGGCATGGCGATGGGCACCGAGGGCATGAAGTACTCGCCTCGTGTCGCGCGAGGTGATCGCCGATTGCGTCGAGACCTGCGTCGGCGGCCAGTGGATGGACGGCGTGCTGGTCATCGGCGGCTGCGACAAGAACATGCCCGGCGGCATGATGGGCATGCTGCGCGCCAACGTGCCCGCGATCTACGTCTACGGCGGCACCATCCTGCCCGGCCGCTACCAGGGCCAGGACCTGAACATCGTCAGCGTGTTCGAGGCGGTGGGCCAGTTCTCGGCCGGCAAGATGAGCGAGGAAGATTTCTGCCAGATCGAGCGGCATGCGATCCCCGGCAGCGGCTCGTGCGGCGGCATGTACACCGCCAACACCATGAGCTCGGCCTTCGAGGCGCTGGGCATGAGCCTGCCGTACTCGTCGACGATGGCCAACGTCGAGGGCGAGATCGTCGACAACGTCCGGCAATGCGCTCGCGTGCTGGTCGAGGCCGTCAAGCGCGACCTGAAGCCGCGCGACATCGTCACGCGCGAGTCGATCGAGAACGCCGTGGCGGTGATCATGGCGATCGGCGGCTCGACCAACGCGGTGCTGCACTTCCTGGCCATCGCGCATGCGGCCGGCGTGCCCTGGACGATCGACGACTTCGAGCGCGTGCGCAAGAAGGTGCCGGTGCTGTGCGACCTGAAGCCGAGCGGCAAGTACCTGGCGATCGACCTGCACCGCGCCGGCGGCATACCGCAGGTGATGAAACTGCTGCTGAAGGCCGGCCTGCTGCACGGCGATTGCCTGACCATCACCGGCAAGACGGTGGCCGAGAACCTGGCCGACATCGCCGACACGCCGCGCGCCAACCAGGACGTGATCCGCCCGATCGACAAGCCGATGTATGCCGAGGGACACCTGGCCATCCTCAGGGGCAACCTCTCGCCGGAGGGCTGCGTGGCCAAGATCACCGGGCTGAAGAACCCGGTCATCACCGGGCCGGCGCGCGTGTTCGACGACGAGCAGTCGGCGCTGGCCGCCATCATGGCCAGCAAGATCAAGGCCGGCGACGTGATGGTGCTGCGCTACCTGGGTCCGCGCGGCGGTCCCGGCATGCCGGAGATGCTGGCCCCCACCAGCGCGCTGATCGGCCAGGGGCTGGGCGAGTCGGTCGGCCTGATCACCGATGGGCGCTTCTCGGGCGGCACCTGGGGCATGGTGGTGGGCCACGTCGCCCCCGAGGCCTATGAAGGCGGCACGATCGCGCTGATCCACGAAGGCGACACGATCACGATCGATGCGCACCGGCTGCTGCTGCAGCTGAACGTGCCCGACGCGGAAATCGCCCGTCGACGCGCCGCATGGCACGCCCCGGCGCCGCGCTACACGCGCGGCGTGCTGGCCAAGTTCTGGAAGAACGCGTCAAGCGCCAGTGTGGGCGCAGTGCTCGATCGGTTCGAGTAAGCGGACGACGAGGACGCCGCTCAGTTGACCTTCTCGCTGCCCTTGTGCGTGGGCGGCAGTTCCTGCCGGCTCGGCAGGAACGCGGTGAGCACGTCGCGGTTGTGGCGCTCCTCCTCGGTCTTCTTCGGCGTGGCCATCGGCGGCGGCTCCACCTTGCGCTGCTCGCGGATCACCGCCACGCGCTTGCTGCGGCGCCAGTTCAGGCCGAGCGCATCCATCTGACGGCGACGGCGCTCTTCCTTGCGCTCGTCGAGCTTGTCCATCTCGCGGCGCTGCGTCAAACCAATCGAATCCGCGAACGACCACCACACCACCGCCAGGCCGAATGGCAGCAGGATCGCCCACCAGGGCCACTGCGCGGCGAAGCCGAACTCGGACATCTTCATGCCCAGCAGCAAGCATCCGATGACGACGAACCACATAGTGCAACTCCCAATCAGGAAACCGCCCGCTGAAAGCGCCGCGTCAACCTGAGCGACCTAAAATCACGTTCAGGTCAATGTAACCGCCCTCAGTCAACAGACCCGAAAGGAAATCATGAAAAAGCTCGCTCTGGCGTCGATTCTTGCCATCCTGGCTGCCCCGGCAGCGTTCGCCAGCGAAGATCTGGCAAAGAACAAGAACTGCCTGGCCTGCCACCAGACCGACAAGAAGCTCGTCGGCCCGGCCTACAAGGAAGTGGCAGCCAAGTACGCCGGCCAGAAGGACGCCGTGGCCAAGCTGGCTGAAAAGATCCAGAAGGGCGGCACCGGTGTGTGGGGCCAGATCCCGATGCCGGCCAACCCCCAGGTGAATGCCGACGAGGCCAAGGCCCTGGCCACCTGGGTGCTGAGCCTCAAGTGATCCACGCGCCCGGCGCGCATGAACGAAAGGCCCCGCAATGCGGGGCCTCGTTCATTTTGCCGCCGCGAACCCGCGGCTGACGGTGAGCTACAGGCTCTGCGACAGCTGATCCAGGATCGCCGGATTTTCCAGCGTCGAGATGTCCTGCGTGATCGCCTCGCCCTTGGCGATCGAGCGCAGCAGGCGGCGCATGATCTTGCCCGAGCGGGTCTTGGGCAGGTTGTCGCCGAAGCGGATGTCCTTGGGCTTGGCGATCGGGCCGATCTCCTTGGCCACCCAGTTGCGCAGTTCGTTGGCGATGCGCTTGGCCTCGTCGCCGGTCGGACGCGGGCGCTTGAGCACCACGAAGGCACACACCGCCTCGCCGGTCATGTCGTCCGGCCGGCCCACCACCGCCGCCTCGGCCACCAGTTCGGTGTGCGACACCAGCGCCGACTCGACCTCCATCGTGCCGAGGCGATGGCCCGAGACGTTGAGCACGTCGTCGATGCGACCGGTGATCGTGAAGTAGCCGGTTTTTGCGTCGCGGCTGGCGCCGTCGCCGGCGAGGTAGTAACCCTTCAGTTCGCTCGGGTAGTAGCTCTTCTTGAAGCGCTCGGGGTCGCCCCAGATCGTGCGGATCATGCTGGGCCACGGCTTCTTGATCACCAGGATGCCGCCCTGCCCGTTGGGCACGTCGCCGCCGGTCTCGTCGACGATGGCCGCGGTGATGCCGGGGAACGCCAGCGTGCACGAGCCCGGCACCAGCGGCGTCACGCCGGGCAGCGGCGTGATCATGTGGCCCCCGGTCTCGGTCTGCCACCAGGTGTCGACGATCGGGCAGCGGCCGCCGCCGACTTTCCTGTGGTACCACTCCCAGGCCGCCGGGTTGATCGGCTCGCCCACCGATCCCAGCAGGCGCAGGCTGCCCAGCTTGTAGTTCTTCGGGTGCGTGGCGGGGTTGGTCTCCGCGGCCTTGATCAGCGAGCGGATCGCGGTGGGCGCGGTGTAGAAGATCGTCACCTTGTGCTGCTCGATCATCTTCCAGAAGCGGCCGGCGTCGGGATAGGTCGGGACGCCTTCGAAGACGATCTCGGTGCCGCCGCAGGCCAGCGGCCCATAGGTGATGTAGGTGTGGCCGGTGACCCAGCCGATGTCGGCGGTGCACCAGAACACGTCGTCCGGCTTGAGGTCGAAGGTCCACTTCGTGGTCAGCGCCGCATGCAGCAGGTAGCCCGCGCTCGAGTGCTGCACGCCCTTGGGCTTGCCGGTGGAGCCCGAGGTGTAGAGCAGGAACAGCGGGTGCTCGGCGCCCACCCATTCAGGCTCGCAGGTGGCACTTTGGCCGGCCATCACTTCGTGCAGCCACTTGTCGCGGCCGGCGGTCCATTTCACGGTACCGCCGGTGCGCTTGTAGACGATCACATTCTTGATGCTGTCGCAGCCGCCCATCCCGAGCGCCTCGTCGACGATGCTCTTCAGCGCCAGCGCCTTGCCGCCGCGCATCTGTTCGTCGGCGGTGATCACCATCACCGCGCCGGCGTCTTCGATGCGGTCGCGCAGCGATTGCGCGGAAAAGCCGCCGAACACCACCGAGTGCGTGGCGCCGATGCGCGCGCAGGCCTGCATCGCCACGACGCCCTCGACCGACATCGGCATGTAGATGACGACGCGGTCGCCCTTTTGACGCCCAGCGCGCGCAGCGCGTTGGCGGCCTTGCACACCTTTTCGAGCAACTCCCCATAGGTCACCCGGGTCACGCTGCCGTCATCGGCTTCGAAGATGATCGCCGTCTTGCCGCCAAGGCCGCGCTCCACCTGCACGTCCAGGCAGTTGTACGACACGTTCAACGTGCCGTCCTCGAACCACTTGAAGAAAGGCGCGCCGCTGGCGTCCAGCGTCTTGGTGAACGGCTTCTTCCAGCGCAGGTGCTCGCGCGCCTGGCGCGCCCAGAAGCCCGCGTAGTCGGTGTCGGCTTCCTTGCACAGCGCGTCGTACGCTGCCATGCCGGAGATCGTGGCATTCTTGACGGCCGCGGCCGGCGGGGGATAGATGTGTTGCTCGCTCATCGTTGTCTCCTGGGGCGTCTCGGGTCGGTGTGCATCCAATCAGGCGGTCAATGTGGCCGATCGCGCTGACGAAGTCCTTACTCTAACGAGGTCGGCCCGTGCAGCGCCACTAGAATCCGCCCGCCGACAAACCCCCGGCAACTGCGGGGCGACCCTCCAACGCCGAAATGCCCATGGCCCGACTGACCGATCCGACCGACGCCCGCCTTCGACCGCTGCCCAACCTGATCTTCGCCAGCCGCTGGCTGCAATTGCCGTTGTACCTGGGCCTGATTGCCGCGCAGACGGTGTACGTGTTTCACTTCTGGGTCGAACTGGTGCACTTGATCGAGGCCGCCTTCGGTCGGCCCGACGCCGTCGACGTGCTGATCAAGAGCATCGGCTACAAGGGCGACTTCGGCGGCGGCGCTCCGAAGCTGAACGAAACGATCATCATGCTGGTCGTCCTCGGCCTGATCGACGTGGTGATGATCTCGAACCTGCTGATCATGGTGATCGTCGGTGGCTACGAGACCTTCGTCTCGCGCATGCGCCTGGAACATCACCCCGACCAGCCCGAATGGCTGAGCCACGTCAACGCCTCGGTGCTGAAGGTGAAGCTGGCCACGGCCATCATCGGCATCAGCTCGATCCACCTGCTGAAGACCTTCATCAATGCCGACAACTACACGGAGAAGGTGCTGCTGTGGCAGACCACGATCCACATCGCCTTCTTGCTGTCGGCACTGGCGATCGCATTGTGCGACCGGCTGATGCTGCCGTCCGGCCCGGCGGCGGCTAAGCACTGACCGCGCGGCGAGCCACCGCGCCGGGTTGGCGCCCAGACCACCACAGGACGCCGGCGCCCAGCGCACCGGCCATCACGGAACCACACAGCACGCCGAGCTTGACGCGCGACTCGTACACCGGATCGAGCCCCTCGAACGCCAGCGAACCGATGAACAGGCTCATCGTGAAACCGATGCCGCACAACACGGCGACCCCGAACACCTGACTCCAGCGGGCCTCGCGCGGCCGGCTGGCCAGGCCGATGCGCACCATCAGCCAGACGCTGCCGAATACCCCCACTGTCTTGCCGGCGACCAGACCCGCCACGATGCCCAGCGGCAACGGTTCGAACAAGGTGCTCAGCCCGACGCCGTGCAAGGCGACGCCAGCGTTGACGAACGCGAAACACGGCAGGATGCCGAACGCGACCCAGGGTTGCAGTCCGTGCTCGAGAGCCAGCGCCGGCTGTCTGCCGTCCGGCGCCTGCGACGGGATGGCCAGCGCCGTCACGACGCCGGCCAGCGTGGCGTGTACACCGGACTTCAGCACGAACAGCCAGATCACCACGCCGACCAGCAGATACGGCTCGGCACGGCCCACGCGGGCAATGCGCAGGCCGATCAGCGCCGCCACGCCGGCGCCGGCGCCGGCCAGCATCGTCACCGACAGCTGGTCCGTGTAGAAGACCGCGATCACGACGATCGCGCCCAGGTCATCGATGATCGCCACCGCGGCCAGAAAAACCTTCAACGCAGGCGGCACGCGTCGCCCGAGCAGGGCCACCACGCCCAGCGCGAAAGCGATGTCGGTGGCGGCCGGTATGGCCCAGCCGCGCAGCGCGGTGGCGTCACCCCAGTTGATGCCGCAGTAAATCAGCGCGGGCAGCGCCATGCCACCCAGGGCCGCCACCATCGGCAGCCGCGCCTGGCGTCGGTCGGCGAGTTCGCCGCGGGTCCACTCGCGTTTGATTTCGAGCCCGACCAGGAAGAAGAACACCGCCATCCACAGGTCGTTGACCCAGACGACCAGCGGCTTGGCCAGCACCAACGCGCCGCCAATGCGCACCTCGCCCGGCATGTTCACCAATGCGAAATAGTGCGGGGCCCAGGCCGAGTTGCTCAACAGCAGCGCCGCGAGCGCCGCGGCCCCCAGCACGAGCCCGCCCGCGGACTCATGGCTGAAGAAGCGCACCCAGGCGGCCGTGGCAGCACGATCAGGATGGGCAGGCATCATTCAACGGTCCTTCGCTACACTGCCCATTCGTGAAGCCGCACGACGCACGATGCGGCGGGGTTCACCCATGACCGAGGCCCTCGCATGCCCACCACCATCCAGCAAGCCGACCTGATCGAAAGCATCGCCGCGGCACTGCAGTACATCAGCTTCTACCATCCCGCCGACTATATCCAGCACCTCGCCCGCGCCTACGACGCCGAGCAGAGCCCCGCGGCGAAGGACGCGATCGCGCAGATCCTCACCAACTCGCGCATGTGTGCCGAGGGCCATCGACCGATCTGCCAGGACACCGGCATCGTCAACGTTTTTCTGAAGATCGGCATGGACGTCAAGCTCGCCGGCTTCAACGGCTCGGTGGCCGATGCGGTGAACGAAGGCGTGCGCCGCGCCTACCTGAACCCCGACAACAAGCTGCGCGGTTCGGTGCTGGCCGATCCGCAGTTCGAACGCAAGAACACGTTGGACAACACCCCGGCGGTGATCCACATGGAGCTGGTGCCCGGCAGCACCGTGGATGTGCAGGTCGCCGCCAAGGGTGGCGGCAGCGAGAACAAGAGCAAGTTCATCATGATGAATCCAAGCGACAACCTGGTCGACTGGGTGCTGAAGACCGTGCCGACGATGGGCGCCGGGTGGTGCCCGCCGGGCATGCTCGGCATCGGCATCGGCGGCACCGCCGAGAAGGCCATGCTGCTGGCCAAGGAAGTGCTGATGGAGCCGATCGACATGGTCGAGCTGCTGCAGCGGGGGCCGAACAGCAAGCTCGAGGCGCTGCGCATCGAGCTGTACGACAAGGTCAACGCGCTGGGCATCGGCGCGCAGGGCCTGGGCGGATTGTCGACGGTGCTCGACGTGAAGATCGCCACCTACCCCACCCACGCCGCCAGCAAGCCGGTGGCGATGATCCCGAACTGTGCCGCCACGCGCCATGCCCACTTCGTGCTCGACGGCTCGGGCCCGACTTACCTGGACCCGCCGAGTCTGGACCTGTGGCCCGACGTGAATTGGCAGCCCGACTACCAGAAGAGCCGACGAGTCAACCTCGACACGCTCAGCAAGGCCGAGGTCGCGAGCTGGAAACCCGGCGACACGCTGCTGCTGTCGGGCAAGATGCTCACCGGCCGCGACGCCGCTCACAAGCGCATCCAGGAGATGCTCGCCAAGGGCGAGACGCTGCCGGTGGACTTCACCAACCGGGTGATCTACTACGTCGGCCCGGTCGACCCGGTGCGCGACGAGGTCGTCGGCCCGGCCGGCCCGACCACGGCCACGCGCATGGACAAGTTCACCGAGATGATGCTGGCGCAAACAGGCTTGATCGCGATGATCGGCAAGGCCGAGCGCGGACCCACGGCGATCGAGGCCATCAAGAAGCACCACAGCGCCTACCTGATGGCCGTTGGCGGTGCCGCCTACCTGGTGGCCAAGGCCATCAAGGCTGCCAAGGTGGTGGCTTTCGCCGACCTTGGCATGGAGGCGATCTACGAATTCGACGTCCGGGACATGCCGGTGACGGTCGCGGTGGACGCCGGGGGCACCAGCGTACACAACACCGGGCCGCGCGAGTGGCAGGCCCGCATCGGCAAGATCGCCGTCACGACGGCCTGATTCCCACGCCGTCCACGTCGTCGGGCGCCGAGGACGTTTCGCCGCCTTTGGCCTCAGGCCTGGTGGATCACCCGCTGCGGAAACGGAATCTCGACCTGCAGTTGGTTCAGACAGCGCAGAACGGCCAGATTGACGTCGCTGCGCACGTTGCCCTGCCCGTTTTCCATGTCGCCGATCCAGAACACGATGGTCAATTCCAACCCGTCGGCGGCAAAGCTGGACAGCTGTGCTGCGGGCGCCGGGTCGGCCAGCACACGCGGCACCGCTTCGACAGCCGATCTCAAGGCCGGGAGCACCCGATCGAGGTCGCTGCCGTAGGCCACCTGCACGACCGTCGTCAGCGCGACCTTGGTGTCGGCGAACGAGAAGTTCTCGACCCGCTGGGTGATCAGCAGTTCGTTGGGCACGATCGACTCGCGCCCGTTCAGGGCACGAATCACTGTGTAGCGCGTGGTGATGTCGCTGATGCGCCCTTCGAAGTTGTCGACCTTCACCACGTCGCCGATGCGCAGCGACCGTTCCGCCAGGATCACGAAACCCGACACGTAGTTGGCGGCCAGCTTCTGCAGGCCGAACCCGATGCCCACGCCGACCGCTCCGCCGAGCACGCCCAGTGCACCGATCGGGATGCCCGCCGCCGACAAGGCCACCAACAAGCCAATCAGCAGCAGCACGGCGCGCGTGGCGTTGGCGGCGATCTTGCGCAGCGACAGGTTGACGCCGCTGGCTGCGAGCAGGCGCGCCTCGATCGCCGCCGACAGCCACAGCATCAGCAGCAGCGCCGCCAGCGCTGTCAACGTGCCTTCGAGCAGGCTGCGCAACGACACGTCGCTGCCGCCGATCTTCCAGTGCACCGACTCGAGTTCCGTCAAGGCCGCCGGCCACAGATCGGTGAGCCACAGCACCAGCGCCAGCCAGACCAGCCACGACGCCGTGCGCTCCATGCTGCGCATGAAGGCCGATTTGGGAAACGCCACGTGCAGCACCCGCGCCATCGTGCGGATCACCGCCAGGCTGGCCAGGATCGGAATCGCAAGCTTGAACACCGCGATCGGCAGGTGCCCGGCGAGCACCAGCCGGGCCAGCCAGGCCAGGCTGAGCGCCAGCAACGGAAACAGCACGCCGTCGAAGCCACGGTTGCCGAACCAGATGCTGCCGGCGGTGCGCTTGCGCACCAGGCGCACCACGCCCCAGGCCAGCAGCAGGCAAGCCGCCAGCACGGCCAGTTCGGCCAGAGCGGCCGGCCGCAGCAGCGCTGCCAGCAGATCGGCAAACGATTCGCTGGCCGACATCGCTCAGACGTCGGCCAGCACGCGCAGGTGAGCCGCCACGCTGCGTGCCAGCGCGCTCAGGTTGTAGCCACCCTCCAGGCACGAGACGATGCGCCCCTGGGCATGCCGGTCGGCAAGCTGCACGATCCGCCGCGTGATCCACTCGTAGTCCGCCTCGACGAGGCCGAGCTGGCCGAGTTCGTCCTCGCGGTGCGCATCGAACCCGGCGGAGACGAAGATCATCTCCGGCGCAAATTCGTCCAGCCGCGGCATCCACATCGCCTCGATGAGTTCGCGCAACTCCGGCCCGCGCGTGTACGGTGCCACCGGCAGGTTGACCATGTTGGTGCCCTTGGGCACCGTACCGCTGCCCGGATACAGCGGGTGCTGGAAGAAGCTGGCCATCAACACGCGTTCGTCACCGGCGATGATGTCTTCGGTGCCGTTGCCGTGGTGCACGTCGAAATCGATGATCGCCACCCGTTTCACGCCGAGCACGTCCAGCGCGTGGCGGGCCGCGATGGCGACATTGTTGTAGAAGCAGAAGCCCATCGCGGCGTCGCGCGTCGCGTGGTGTCCCGGCGGTCGCACCGCGCAGAAAGCATTCCTGAACTCGCCGTTGAACACGGCCTCAGTCGCGGCGACCGCCGCGCCCGCGGCGCGCAATGCGGCGCGGCGCGTGTACGGGCAGGCGATCGTGTCGGGGTCGAAGGCCTGCATCTGACCGGTTGTCTCCACCTGCATCAGGCGGTCGTCGAGCTCGCTGACGTAGCCCGCCGTGTGCGCGCGGCGCAACGCGTCGGCGTCGGCCAGCGGCGCGTCGTGGTAGGACAAGGCCATGTCCAGCCCGGTGGCGCGCAGGTGGTCGGCGATCGCATCGAGCCTCTGCCCGCACTCCGGGTGGCCTCGACCCATATCGTGCAAACGACACTCGGGATGGGTGAACAGCGCGGTGGTCATTCTGGTCGGGTGTGCTTTTCGGGTAAGGTGCCGCGCATGGCGTCCAACGAACTCCCTCGCCAGCTCGCCCTGCTGGTTGATCAGATTAGCACGATCATCGTCGGCAAACGCTCCCAGATCGAGGACTGCGTGGCCTGCCTGTTGGCCGGTGGACATCTGCTGATCGAAGACGTGCCCGGCGTCGGCAAGACCACGCTCGCGCACGCGTTGTCGGTGTCGCTGGGGCTGAAGTTCTCGCGCGTGCAGTTCACGGCCGACCTGATGCCGTCGGACCTGGTGGGTGTCAGCGTCTACGAGCGCAGCAAGGAGGCCTTCGTGTTCCACCGCGGCCCGGTATTTGCCCAGGTGCTGCTGGCCGATGAGATCAACCGTGCCGGCCCGAAGACGCAGAGCGCGCTGCTCGAGGCGATGGAAGAACAGCAGGTGACGGTGGAGAATGAAACCCGCGCGCTGCCCCGCCCTTTCTTCGTGATCGCGACGCAGAACCCCACCGACCAGCTGGGCACCTACCCGCTGCCCGAGTCGCAGCTCGACCGGTTCCTGATGTGCATCACGCTCGGATACCCCGACCGGGCGTCCGAACGCGCCTTGTTGTCGGGTGAAGACCGCCGCGGTGCGATCGAGCGGCTGTCGCCGTTGATGTCGCCCGAGTCGCTGGTCGTGGCGCAGAAGGAGGTGCATGGCGTGCACGCCTCGCCGGCGCTGCTGGACTACCTGCAGGCCCTGATCGCCGCCACGCGCTCCGGGCAGTGGTTCGTCGAGGGCTTAAGCCCGCGCGCCGGCATCGCCTGGTTGCGCGCCGCACGGGCGCGTGCGTTGATGGCGCAGCGCGACTACGTCGCGCCCGACGACATCCAGGCCATCGCACCGCAGACGATCGCGCACCGGCTGGTGCCGGTGGCCGGTGCCGGCCGCGGGCGACGCGAGCAGGTGCGCGCGATGCTGGAGTCGGTTGCGTTGCCGTGATCGCCGGACGGATTCGCCGCTGGCTGGAGAACCGCCTGCCGCTCAGCGACAGCCACACGCTGACGCAGAACAACATCTACATCGTGCCCACCAAGGCCGGCCTGGCTTTCGCATTGACGTTGTTGCTGATGTTGGTGGCATCGATCAACTACCAGCTCAACCTGGGCTACCTGCTGACCTTTCTGCTCGCCGGCAGCGCCCTGGTGTCGATCCATCTCACGCACGCCACCTTGCGCGGCCTGACGCTGCGCGTGAAGCCGCCCGTGCCGGTGTTCCTCGGCGACAGCGCCGAACTCGACATCGTGCTCAACAACGCGGGCGCCGCACGCCACGGCATCGGCCTGGCGGTGCGCCACGCGCAGGCCGTTCTCGTTCGCCTGGTGCGACGTGCCGGCACAAGGCAGCGCCAGCGCACGTGTGACCTTCGTGCCGCCGCGCCGCGGCATGTCGCGGCTGCCCACGCTGATGGCCGAGACGCGTTTCCCGCTCGGGCTGTTTCGCGCCTGGACCATCTGGCGGCCCTCGGCCATGGTGCTGACCTACCCGAGCCCGGAGGATCCGCCCGCGCCGTTGCCGGCGACCCAACCGGTTCCGGGCGCGTCGCAGGCCGCGCGCACGTCCGATGGCGGCGAGTTCGACGGCGTGCGCAGCTATCGCCGCGGCGATTCGCTGCGCCGCGTCGTCTGGAAGAAGGCCGCGCGGACCGGCGAGCTGGTCAGCCGTGAGACCACCGAGAGCAGCAACCGCGAGCTGTGGCTGAGCTTCGACAACGCGGCGCTACCCGATACCGAGGCACGACTGTCGCGCCTGACCGCCTGGACGCTCGCGGCGGAACACCGGGGTCTGGCCTTCGGCCTGCGCCTACCGGGCGTCGAGCTGCCGCCGGGCCAGGGCGACTGCGCAACGGCGTGCCACGCTCGAGGCGCTGGCATTGTGGTGACCGACGCACGCCGATGGCGCTGATCCAGACCACGCTTCCGCGCTGGCCCGGCTGGCGCAACCTGCCGCGTGACACGCGCGACACCCTGTTCCTGCTGGCGGTGATCGGCTGGACGGTGTTGCCGCACCTGAACCACCTGCCCTGGTGGTGCGGCGCGTTGACGGCATTGGTGCTGGTCTGGCGCGCCCACCTGGCGATCGGCAGCCTGCGCATGCCGGGACGCTGGTCGATCGGCGTGCTGCTCGTCGCCGCGATCGTGCTGACCTTCTGGACCGAGCAGACACTGTTCGGCAAGGAGGCCGGCGTCACGATGCTGGTGGTGCTGATGTCGCTGAAGACCCTGGAGCTGCGTGCGCGGCGCGATGCGCTGGTGGTGTTCTTCCTCGGCTTCTTCCTCGTGCTGACGCACTTCCTGTACTCGCAGTCGCTTGCTGACGGCGCTGGCCATGCTGCTGTCGGTGTGGGGCCTGATGACGGCGCTGGTGCTGGCCCACATGCCGGTGGGCATGCCGCCGCTGCGGCAGGCGGGCCGGCTGGCCGCGCGCAGCGCGCTGCTCGGCGCGCCGCTGATGGTGATGCTGTTCGTGCTCTTTCCGCGCGTCGGGTCCGCTGTGGGGCGTGCCGCAGGACGCCCTCGGCCGCACGGGCCTGTCGGGCACGCTGCGGCTCGGCGGCGTGGCCGAGGTGGCCAACGACGAGTCGATCGCGTTTCGCGTGCGCTTCGACGAGGGCCAGGAGCTGCCACCCGCGTCGCTCTACTTCCGCGGCCCGGTGCTGTCGATCTTCGATGGCGTGGAGTGGCGGCGCCGGCCGTTCAGTCTTCCGGTGCCGTCGCGCGCGCGCCGGCGAAGGTGTGCGAACGACCGGTCCCGGATTCGGCTACGAGATGACCCTCGAGGCCAGCCGCCTGCCGATGCTGCCGCTGCTCGAAATCACGCCGGATCTGCCCGATGCGGCGCCGCGCATCGATGGCTGGTCGATCGCCCTGCGCCGCGACCTGCAATGGCAGACCGATCGCCTGGTCACCGAGCGGCTGCGCTTCACGGCGCGCGCCTGGCCTCGCTTCGAGTATGGCGCGACCATGAGCGAACTGGAGCAGCGCGAATTCATCCAGCTGCCACCCGGCTACAACCCGCGCGTTCGCGAGTGGGCCGAGAACCTCCGGCGCAGCCCCGAGCTGCAAGGCGCCGACGCGCGCACCCTGACCAACGCCGTGCTGAGTCATATTCGCAAGGCCGAGTTCAGCTACACGCTGGCCCCCGGCACCTACGGCCGCGACCAGGTCGACGAATTCTGGCTCGATCGCCGCTACGGCTTCTGCGAGCACTTCGCCACCGCGTTCGTCGTCGTGATGCGCGCGATGGGGGTGCCGGCGCGCGTGGTCACCGGCTACCAGGGCGCCGACCCGCTTCCGATCGATGGCTACTATGTCGTGCGCCAGAGCAACGCCCATGCCTGGGCCGAGTACTGGCAAGCGGGCCGCGGCTGGGTTCGTGCCGACCCCACGGCTGCGGTGCTGCCGGAGCGGGTCAGCACCGGCCGCAGCCTGCAGCCGACGATCGGACTGGTGGCGGGTGCTCTGCGCAGCGTCAATCCGGAGCTGCTGTCGAACCTGCGCGCCGGCTGGGAGGCCGTCAACAACCGCTGGAACCAGTGGGTGCTCAACTACTCGCGCACCCAGCAGTTCGACCTGCTGCAGCGCCTGGGCATCCGTGCCCCGGACTGGCAGGACCTCGGCCTCGTGCTGGTGGGCCTGCTGACCGCGATGGCGCTGGCCGGCGCTGGCTGGGCGTTCTGGGATCGGCACCGCCAGGACCCCTGGCACAAGCTGCATGCGCACGTGCGGGCTGCACTGGCACCCCTGGGCATCGATGCCATGCCGCACCATCCGCCACGCCGGCTGGCGCAACTGGTGCGCGACCAGCTGGGCGACCGCAGTGACCTGCTGGCCTATGAGCTCGAGGCGCTGGAACGTCAACGTTATGGCCGGCAGGCGCGTCGCCGGCCCGACCCGGCGTGGTGGCAGCGCTTCTCGTTCGAGGCCGCCCGCTTGCGCCGCATGGCTTGAGCGGTCAGGCCCGAACCTGGGTGACGGGCGGGCCGATAATTCCGCCATGCATCGACGCACCGCCGCCTTTGCCGCCGCGCTGTTGGCGACGGCGCACGACACCTGGGGCCAGCGCCGCCGCGTGGCCGACGCACCGGCCGGCTCGGGCTCGGCCTACGGGCGCCGCAGCGATGTCGTCGATGCCGCGCAGGGCTTCGCTCAGGTGCACGCGCTGGAGCCCGGCTGGGTCGAATCCGTCCTCGCGCAGGCGCGCTTCGTGCCGCAGGTGGCTCAGCTGATGATGCCGGCCGCGACGGTGTCGGCCCGCAACTGGGCCGCCTATCGGGCGCGCTTCGTCGAACCCCGGCGGATCGAGGCCGGCCGCGCCTGGTGGAGCGTGCAGGAGTCCTGGCTGCAGCAAGCCGAACAACGCTGGGGCGTGCCGGCCGACATCGTTGTCGGCATCGTTGGCGTGGAGACCTACTATGGGCGCATCACCGGCAACTTCCGCGTGCTCGACGCGCTGGCGACGTTGACCTTCGACTTCCCCAGCGGGCGCAGCGATCGGTCGGGCTTCTTCCGCTCCGAGCTCGGTCACTTTCTGCGGCTGGCGCAGCGCGAAGGCTGGGACCCGACGGCCGTGAAGGGATCGTTCGCCGGCGCGATGGGCCTGCCGCAGTTCATGCCCAGCAGCGTGCTCAACTACGGGGTCGACTTCGATGACGACGGCCGCGTCGACCTGAACGGCAGCGGCGCCGACGTGGTCGGCAGCGTGGCGAACTTCCTGGCCGAGCACGGCTGGCGGCGCGAGATGCCCACCCACTATGCGGTGCAGCCGCCGAGCGCGACGCTCGATCGTGCGCTGCTGCTGGTGCCCGACATCGTGCCGACCTTCAGTGCGGCCCAGATGGTCGAGCGCGGCGCGCTGCTGGGCGAACCGGCCATGCAGCACCCCGGCTTGCTGGCGCTGGTGCAGCTCTACAACGGCGATGCCGCGCCGAGCTACGTGGCCGGCACGCAGAACTTCTATGCGCTGACACGCTACAACGCGTCGAGCTACTACGCGCTGGCGGTGATCGAGCTCGGCCGCGCGGTGGCCGCGGCGCGCGCCTAGGCGACGGCGCTCGCGTCCGTGCCAGCGTCGTCACGGCTCGACCGGCAGCACCGTCACCGCCACCAGCGGCCGCGCGCTCGACCCGCCGCTGATCACGCCGCGCAGCGGCGCCACGTCGCCGTAGTCGCGTCCCCAGCCCAAGGTGACGTGTTCGCAGTCGGGCGCCACGTCGTTGGTCGGGTCCAGGTCGACCCAACCCGCCTGCGGGCACCACACCGACACCCAGGCGTGCGACGCGTCGCCGCCCACCAGGCGCGGCTGCCCGGACGGTGGCTGCGTCAGCAGGTAGCCGCTGACGTAACGCGCGGCCAGGCCGAGCGAGCGCAACGCGGCAATCATCACGTGCGCGAAGTCCTGGCACACGCCGCGGCGCAGGCGCAGCGCCTGCGACGGCATCGGTCGCCACGTCGGTGCTGTGCGCGCGGTACTCGAATTCGGCGTGGATGCGGTGCATCAGCGCGGCGGCCGCCTCCAGCACCGGCCGATTCGGCGCGAACAGGTCGCCGGCGTACTGCGCGAACTGGTTCGCCCGAGGCGCAAACGGCGAACCCAGCGCGAACTCGCTCGCCTCGGGCATCGAGGCCCCGGCCCGGTAGCGCAGTCGAGCGGCGACCTGCTCCCAAGGCAGCCCGAGGCCCGGAGCACCGTCGCGGCGCAGGCGTGGCCACGAATGACGAGACGACCGTCAATCGGTCGTGCACGCGCGTGTGACTGAAGCTGTGCCGCCAGTTGCCGAAGACGTCGCGCCCGGCTTCGATCGCGACGTCGCCCCCGTCGGGTTCCGGCGCGATCTGCAGCTGCCAGTCGGCCACCGATTGGCGTGGCGTTTCGCGCGGCCGCAGATGCGCGAGGTGATGCGCCAGCGCCACCGGTGCGCCATGCGCGTAGCGCGTCTCGTGGCGCACCCGCAATGTCGCGGCGCGAAGATCGGGCACGATGCCGGGCGACAGTGGCGTTGCGGGATTCATGGCCGTGTGTCGTCAGTCGAGGCCTTCGCGTCATTGCCACACGTTGTGGTCGGCACCGGCCACATGGGCGAACAGACGGTGGCCGATGGCGTCGGACAGCGATCGCGCCGTGGCGACGCAGCCGTGCAGCGCTTCGGTCAATGCCGCCGATCGGCCCTGCGAGTCGACAGCACACAGCGACTCGATCGACCATGCCTCGGGCACCGGCAGCCCGGTCGTCACCTCGGCGGCCCAGTGCGTGTCGTGGCGCGCCAGCTTGCGCAGGCGATCGCGCAGGGTGCGCGCCACCCAGGCCAGCGAGCGCGGATTGTCGGTGTCGAACACCAGCAGGTGCAACAACGGCATCAGCTCGCGCCGGGCCTGGAAACGCGCACGGTAGGTGATGACGCTGTCGAACAACGACAGCAGCAGGTCGAAGCCGTCCTCGGACTCGTGCAGCCGCAGTTCGATGCCACGCGCCAGCGCGTGGCACAGCGTGTCCAGGCGTTCGATCTGCCGGCCGACGGACAGCAGCCGCCAGCCGTCGTCGCGCACCATGCGATCGGTCTGCGCACCGGTCAGCGCGCTCAGATGCGTGGCGGTGCGGCCGAGCACACCGACCACGTCCGCCACCGGCGCGGCGCCGCCGTCCTGCGCCGTGCCGCCCAATGCCGACGCCACGTGCTGCTCGAAGTGGTTGTCCAGTTCCTGGATCAGGCGCCAGTGGTCGGGCGAGAGCCGCTCGCGCAACGCCTGGGCACAGGAGACCAGCGCGCGCAGGTTGAAGCCGACGCTGGTGCTGCCCGAGGTGCCCGGCAGCGCGTGCACCAGCGCGCGCTCGAACACGCGCAGCGACTGCGCCGGCGTGGGCGTGCCTTCGGGCACCAGCGCGTGCCACTCGGCCAACTCGCCCAGCAGCGCGCGCACCGGGTCGCTGGCCGAGCGCAGCGACTCGAGCGCCAGCCGCGCCAGCGCGACGATGAATTCGGTGCGTTCGGTGTAGCGGCCGAGCCAGAAGAGGTTTTCTGCCGCGCGGCTGGTGACCGTGCGTTGCTGATCCTGCAGATCGCTCGCCGACAGTGGCGCGCCCGAGCAGCGAGACCGGGTTCACCGCCGCACGCGCGATGACCCAGGTGTCGGCGCTCGCGCTGCCGTGTTGCATCGACAACCACGGATCGAGCGTGCGGTCGCGGCGCGTCGCCACCCGCGCCATGCCCCCGGGCAGCACATGCCACCCACCGCGTCCGTCGGCCAGCGCGAACACTCGCAGCACGGCGGGGCGCGGCTCGATCGCGCCCGCATCCCACACCGGCGTCTCCGACGGCCGCACGCGAGCCTGCAACGTGAAGGCCGCAGGGTCGGCGTCCACCCGGGCGGCCAACCTGGCCTGCGCGCTGGCGTCGAGGTAGGCCGCCACGGCCGGCTGGAAGCTCTGCGTGGTGGGGCTGGCCGGAAACGTCGGCGCCACCACGAAGTCGCCCAGCCGCGCCCGCTGCGCCTGCCACACCGAATCCTCGCCACACCACCAGTGCGTGGAGGCCGGCAGCAGCAGTGGCTCGTCGAGCAGTCGGCGCGCCACGCCGGGCCAGAACGCGGCCAGACCGGGGCTTTCGAGCACGCCGGCCCCGGGCACGTTGGCAAGTACCACCTCGCCGGCGCGCAGGGCTTGCAGCAGGCCAGGAACCCCGAGCGCGGAGTCGGCGCGCAGCTCCAGCGGATCGAGCCATTCGTCGTCGACACGGCGCAGCACCACGTGCACCCGTTCCAGGCCCTGCATCGTCTTCAGGAACACCCGGCGGCCACGCACGGTGAGGTCGCCGCCTTCGACCAGCGTGATGCCCAGATAGACGCGCCAGGAACACCTGCTCGAAATAGGTTTCATGCAGCGGACCGGGCGTCAGCAGCACGATGCGGGCCCGCTGGCCGGCCGGGCTCAGTGCGCGCAGGCCGTCGAGCAGCGACTCGAATGATGCAGCCACGTGCTGCACGTTCAAGGCGGAGAAAGCCTCGTGCAGCTCCTGCGCGACGATGAGCCGGTTTTCCAGCAGGTAGCCCAGGCCCGACGGCGCCTGCAGGCGCTGCGCCAGCACCCACCAGCGGCCCTCCGGGCCGCGCGCCAGGTCGAATGCGGCCACATGCACGAAGATGCCGCCGGGCGGCACCAGAGCGTGCACGGGCCGCAGGTACTGCGGATGCGCAAACACCAGCGAGGGCGGCAGCACGGCCTCGCGCAGCAGTGTCTGCGCGCCGTAGATGTCGGCCAACGTGGCGTTGAACAGCCGTGCGCGCTGCGCCACCCCGGCCTCGATGGCGGCCCACTCGTCCGCGGGCACGATGAACGGCAGCAATTGCAACGGCCAGGTGTGCGTGGTGTCGCCGCCTTCGGCGTGCACGTTGTAGGTCGCGCCGTCTTCGCGCACACGGCGTTGCACGCGTGCTGCGCGCGACGCGAGCTCGGCGCCGTCGAGCGGTGCGCCAGGGCTCAGCGCGCGCAGGAACGCCTGCCACGGCGCGGCCACCGGCCGCTGCGGCGCGCCCGGCTCCGCCAGGGCGCCGCGCAGTTCGTCGTAGCGCCCGGGTGTTGCGGCGCCGATCGATCGAGCCAGGCTCAGCGCGTCGGATCCGCCGGCCGATGCGGCGTCATGAGTAGCCACCATGCTGCACATCATGCCCCGGCGGCACCGGTGGCGGCGTCGGCACGGGCCGCTCGAGCATGGGGTCAACGGCGGCGCAGGTCGAGCGAGAACGGGAATTCGACCCCGCGCACCGGCGGCTCGGCGCTCAGCCCGCCCGGCGTATGCCCGATCGGGAAGAAGCGCGCCAGGCGCCGGCTCTCGGCCTCGTAGGCGTTGACCGGGAAGCTGTCGTAATTGCGCCCGCCGGGATGCGCCACGTGGTACTGGCCGCCGCCGAGCGATCGCTGCAGCCAGCGATCGACCAGGTCGATCGTCAGCGGGGCATGCACGCCGATCGTCGGGTGCAACGCCGACGCCGGCCGCCAGGCGCGGTAGCGCACGCCGCCGACGAATTCGCCGACGCGCCCGGTGGGCTGCAGCGTCAAGCGCCTGGCCGTTGACGGTGACGACATGCCGCGGATCGACCAGTCCGGTGGCGTGAACCTCGAGCCGTTCGAGCGACGAATCGACATAACGCACGGTGGTGCCGGCTGCGCCCTCCTCGCCCATCACGTGCCACGGCTCGAGCGCGTGTCGCAACACCAGCTGCACGCCGCGCGCGCTCAGCTCGCCGATCTTCGGAAAGCGGAACTCGAAGTGCGGCGCGAACCAGGTGGCGTCGAACGTCGAGCCCGCGCGCGACATCTCCTCCAGCACGTCCTCGAAGTCCATCCACACGAAGGTCGGCAGCAGGAAGCGGTCGTGCAGCTCGGTGCCCCAGCGCACCAGCCCGGCACGGTAGGGCTCGCGCCAGAAACGCGCCACCAGCGCGCGCAGCAGCAGTTGCTGCACGATGCTCATGCGCGCATGCGGCGGCATCTCGAATGCGCGCAGCTCGAGCAGGCCGAGACGACCGGTGGCCGAGTCGGGCGAGTACAGCTTGTCGATGCAGAACTCGCTGCGATGGGTGTTGCCGGTCACGTCGACCAGGATGTTGCGCAGCGTGCGGTCCACCAGCCAGGGCGGCAGGTGCTCGCCATGCACGGCCTTGCTCCGCGCGATCTCGCCGAGCGCGATCTCCAGTTCGTAGAGCTGGTCGTTGCGCGCTTCGTCGATGCGCGGCGCCTGGCTGGTCGGGCCGATGAACAGGCCCGAGAACAGATAACTCAGGCTCGGATGGTTGTGCCAGTAGGCCAGCAGGCTGGCCAGCAGGTCGGGCCGACGCAGGAACGGGCTGTCGGCCGGCGTCGCGCCGCCGAGCACGAAGTGGTTGCCGCCGCCGGTGCCGGTGTGGCGTCCGTCGAGCATGAACTTCTCGCTCGACAACCGCGACTGCCAGGCCGCGTCGTACAGGAACTCGGTGTGGTCGACCAGCTCGTCCCAGTCGTGCGCCGGATGGATGTTGACCTCGATCACCCCCGGGTCGGGCGTCACCTGCAGCACCTTCAGACGCGGGTCGCGCGGCGGCGGATAACCTTCGAGCACGATCTTCAGCCGCAACTCGGCGGCGGTGGCCTCGACGGCGGCCAGCAGGTCGAGGTAGTCCTCCAGGTGCTCCAGCGGCGGCATGAAGACGTAGAGCGCGCTGCAGCCGCTGGCGCTTCTGCCGGCGTCGACCTTCTCCTTCGGCGGACCGTTGGCACGCGACGGGTCGCGCGCCTCGACCACCAGCGCGGTGCGCGTGATCCAGTGCGCCGATTCGAAGCGCTGCGGTGCGCGCGCGGCGCTGCGCTCGCGCGGCGACGGCGGCGGTGCCAGCCCGGTCGCGCCGGCGCGCGCCGGCGCGCACGGGCGGCGCCACCGCCTGGTCGTCCGCCGGCTCGCCGACGCGGCTCGCTGCAACGCCACCGTGCCGCCTTCGGCGAAGCCGCCGCCGATCGCGTGCGGCGCGTACTGGCCGCGGATCGGCGCCGCCGCCGGCAGCGCGCCGCGCGGCGCAAACGGATCGGCCTCCACCTGGAACGGAAAGTCCTCCGGCGTCACCCAGGGCAGCGAATCGAGCGGCAGCCGGTAGCCCATCGGCGAGTCGCCCGGCATCAGGTACATGCGCTCGTCGCGGAAGAACCAGGGGCCGGTGACCCAGGGGCCCGCCGGTCAGGCCCGGACCGTGTTCGCGCTTGATCGGCAGCGCATAGCCGACCTCGGCGTCCAGCCCTGACCGAACACGCGGCGCAGGCGCGCGCGCTCGAGCTCGTCGTCGAGCCGCGCATCGAACGGATCCACGTTCACCGGCAGCCGGCGCTCGCGCCACAGGTAGTACCAGGTGTCCTCGTAACCCGGCCTGCACGGTCCGGTCGGTCAGGCCCAGGCGGCGCGTCAGCGCCTGCATGAAGCGCTTGGCGTCGGCGGCGGTGTAGGCGTGCGCCTCGCGCTCATCGGCGAACAGCGACGGGTCGTGCCAGCACGGCTGGCCGTCGGCGCGCCAGTAGACGCTGAGCGCCCAGCGCGGCAGCTGCTCGCCCGGATACCACTTGCCCTGGCCGAAGTGCAGGAAGCCGCCCGTCGCCGTAGCGCGCTGCGCAGGCGCTGCACCAGATCCTGCGCGAAGACGCGCTTGGTCGGGCCCAGCGCGTCGGTGTTCCATTCGGCGCCGTCGCGGTCGTCGACCGACACGAACGTGGGCTCGCCGCCCATCGTCAGGCGCACGTCGCCGGCCACGAGTTGCTGCGTCGACCTGCTGCGCCGAGCGCCAGCACCGATTGCCACTGCGCGCTCGGTGTAGGGCTTGGTCACGCGCGGCGACTCCCAGATGCGCGTGACCTGCATCGTGTGAGCGAACTGGACTTCGCACTCGTCGACCTCGCCGCTGACCGGCGCGGCGCTCGACGGCTGCGGCGTGCACGCCAGCGGGATGTGGCCCTCGCCCGCCAGCAGGCCCGAGGTCGGATCGAGCCCGATCCAGCCGGCGCCGGGCAGGTAGACCTCGCACCACGCATGCAGGTCGGTGAAGTCGACCTCCGCGCCGCTCGGGCCGTCGAGCGCCTTCACGTCGGGCTTCAGCTGGATCAGGTAGCCCGAGACGAAGCGCGCCGCCAGGCCGAGGTGGCGCAGCGCCTGCACCAGCAGCCAGCCGGTGTCGCGGCACGAACCCGCGGCGAGCTTCGAGCGTCTGCTCGGGCGTCTGCACGCCGGGCTCCATGCGGATCAGGTAGCGGATGTCGTGCTGCAGGCGCTGGTTCAGGCCGACCAGGAAGTCGATCGTGCGCTGCTCGCTGGCGGTCGATGCCGGCGAGGAACGACCTTGAACCGGCGGCGCCGCCGGCTCGGCCGTCGAGGTACGGCGCCAGCTCGTCGCTTCAGCGCGGCGTCGTAGGCGAACGGGAAACGCTCGGCGCTGGGCTCGAGGAAGAAGTCGAACGGGTTGTAGACCGACATCTCGGCCACCAGGTCGACGGTGACCTTGAACTCGGTGGTCTTCTCCGGGAAACACCAGCCGCGCGAGGTAGTTGGCGAACGGATCCTGCTGCCAGTTGATGAAGTGGCCCTCGGGCTCGATGCGCAGCGAATAGCTCAGGATCTTGGTGCGGCAATGCGGCGCCGGCCGCAGCCGCACGACCTGCGGCGACAGGCCGACCCGGCGGTCGTAGCGGTAGTGCGTGACGTGATTCAGCGCGACGTGAATGCTCATGTCAGCCCCCGCGCATCGGCTTCGGAGCGGCCGTGCGCTCGACCCGCCGGTCATGCCGGCACCAGGAAGTCGCGGCTGATGCCGACGCCGATGTCGTTGACGCGGTCGAGGAACTGCGTCAGGTAGGCATGCAGTCCGGTGGCCAGGATCTCGTCGATGCGGCCGAACTGCAGGTCCGAGCGCAGGCGGCCGGCGCGGCGCTGCGTCTCGCCGCTTTGTTCGTTGGCCACCAGCCGCAGGTTGTCGACCACGCCGTTCATGCAGCTGGCCAGCGAGCGCGGCATGTCGGGCCGCAGGATCAGCAGCTCGGCCACGCGCTCGGGCACGATCACGTTGCGGTAGACCTTGCGGTAGATCTCGAAGCCGGACACCGAGCGCAGGATCGCCGACCAGTGGTAGAAGTCGATCTCCGGCGGGTCGTCGGCCTGCGTGGCGGCCGAAGTAGTCGCCGGCCAGCGCGTGGAACTTCACGTCGAGCAGGCGCGCGGTGTTGTCGGCGCGCTCGAGGAAGGTGCCGATGCGGATGAAGTTCAGCGACTCGTCATGCAGCATCGTGCCCACCGTGACGCCGCGCGACAGGTGCGAGCGGAACTTCACCCATTCGAACACCGTGCCCGGGTCGCGCTCGAAGTGCCGCTCGCGCAGCATGCGGTTGAATTCGAGCCAGGTCTGGTTGGTGGTCTCCCACAGCTCGGTGGTGATCGTGCCGCGCACCGCGCGCGCGTTCTCGCGCGCCGCCTTCAGGCACGACACGATGCTCGACGCATGCGTCTCGTCGCCGACCATGAAGTTCATCACCCGCCGCGGCTCGATCTTGCCGTGGCGCTGCTCGTAGGCCTCGGTCAGCTCGCTGATGCCGAGCATGCCGCGCCAGCCCTGCACCGCGCGCTCGGCCGACTGCGGCAGCAGCGAGGTCTGGTAGTTCACGTCGAGCATGCGCGCAGTGTTTTCGGCCCGCTCCATGTAGCGCGACATCCAGAACAGGTGATCGGCAGTTCGGGACAGCATCGCTAAGCTCCAATAAGGCCGAACCAAGCGGCCGCCGCGGAACCGGCTTTGCCGGGCCGCTGGCGGCGCCCCCAGGGCCACGAAGTGGACCCTACGGGCCCACGGGGGGAGGCGCCGAGGGCGCTTCGGGGGGGAGTCATATCTCCAGCACCCAGGTGTCCTTGGTACCGCCGCCCTGCGACGAGTTGACCACCAGCGAGCCCTCCTTCAGGGCCACGCGCGTCAGCCCACCGGGCACCATCTGCACGGCCTTGCCCGACAGCACGAACGGCCGCAGGTCGATGTGGCGCGGCGCGATGCCGGCTTCCACGTAGGTCGGGCAGGTCGACAGCGCCAGCGTCGGCTGCGCGATGTAGTTCGTCGGCTTGGCGATCAGATGGGCGCGAAACGCCTCGACCTCGGCCTGGCTCGACGCCGGTCCCACCAGCATGCCGTAGCCGCCGGCACCATGCACCTCCTTGACCACCAGTTCGGCCAGATGGTCGAGCACGTACCTCAGGTCGTCGGGCTCGCGGCAACGGTAGGTCGGCACGTTCTCCAGGATCGGCTTCTCGCCGAGGTAGAACTCCACCATCTTCGGCACGTAGGGGTAGATCGACTTGTCGTCGGCGACGCCGGTGCCGATGGCGTTGGCCAGCGTGATGTTGCCGCGACGGTAGACGTCGAGCAGCCCGGCGCAACCCAGCGTGCTGTCGGGTCGGAAGGCCTGCGGGTCCAGGAAGTCGTCGTCGACGCGGCGGTAGATCACGTCCACGCGGCGCGGGCCTTGCGTGGTGCGCATGTAGGCGAAACCGTCCTTGACGAACAGGTCCTGCCCCTCGACCAGTTCCACGCCCATCTGCTGGGCGAGGAAGGCGTGTTCGAAGTAGGCACTGTTGTACATGCCGGGGGTGAGCAGGACGACGATGGGCTCGTTCACCGCCGCCGGGGCCACGGCGCGCAGGGTTTCGAGCAGCAGGTCGGGGTAATGCGCCACCGGCTCGACGCGGTTGGCGGCAAAGAGATCGGGGAACAAGCGCATCATCATCTTGCGGTTCTCGAGCATGTAGCTCACGCCGCTGGGCACGCGCAGGTTGTCCTCCAGCACGTAGTAGGTGCCGCTGCCGTCGGCCTGCGCCGCGCGCACGATGTCGATGCCGGCGATGTGCGAGTAGACGTCGCCCGGCACCGTGACGCCGGCCATCTCGGGCCGGTACTGCGCATTGCGCAGCACCTCGTCGGCGGGAACGACACCGGCCTTGAGGATCTCCTGGCCGTGGTAGACGTCGTGGATGAAGCGGTTCAGTGCGCTGACGCGCTGCTGCAGGCCCTTGCGCATCCAGTCCCACTCGTGCTTGGGGATGATGCGCGGGATCAGGTCGAACGGGATCAGCCGCTCGGTGCCGGCGCCGTCCTCGTCCTTGGCACCGTAGACGGCGAAGGTGATGCCGACACGGCGGAAGATCAGCTCGGCTTCCTCGCGGCGCGCGCGCATCGTGGCCAGGCTCTGCTGCGCCAGCCAGCGGGCATAGCTGCCGTAGTGGCTTCGCGGCGCATCGCCGGCGCCGTACATCTCGTCGAACCTTCTCCTCATCGCTCGGGGTCTCCGCCTCGCAAGGCTGTAGCAACATCTGCACCAGCCGGGTTCGCACGCCAGTGCCAGTATCGTCGCTGCACGTCCCGGGTGCACGTACCGGTGCCGCTTCGCCAGTTCCACGCACCACAACGGTCGCTGCGCACCAACTCGATGCTGCGCGCCTGGTATCTGGCAAGCACCTCGGCGTTCGGGTGGCCGAAGCGACTGCGGTAAGCCGCCTGCACCACCGCCACCTGCGGCTGCACGGCGTCGATGAAGGCCTCGGTCGACGAGGTGCGGCTGCCATGGTGCGGCACGATCAGCACCTGGCTGGCCAGCCGCGTGGCATGCCGTTCGGCCAGCGCGAGCTCCTGTGCGGCCTCGATGTCGCCGGTGAGCAGCGCGCTGGCACCGTCGGCTCCCTCGACGCGCAGCACGCACGACAGCGCATTGGGCTTGCGCTCGCGCGCGTGATCGTCGGCCTGGGGGTGCAGCACGTCGAAGCGCACGCCGTCCCATAGCCAGCTTTGGCCGGCATCGCAGCGCCGGTGCTCGCGCGCCAGTGCGCGCAATGGGTGCGACTGCTCCAGCGAGCTGCTCCACTGCGCCACCGGCAGCGCCGACTGCAGCGAGGCTGCGCCGCCGACGTGGTCGCTGTCGCGATGGCTCAGCATCAGCAGGTCGACACGCTGCTCGCCGCGTGCGCGAAGCAGCGGCAGCACGATGCGCGCGCCGGCATCGCCATCGCGCGCATAGGCCGGCCCGGTGTCGTAGACCAGCAGGTGGTGACGCGTGCGCACCAGCACCGCGGTGCCCTGGCCGATGTCCGACCGCGGTCAGCTCGAAAGTGCCCGGCGGCGGCCTTTGCACCACCGGCCACAGCAGCGGCAAGGCCAGCGGGACCGCCCACGCACGGACGCGCCAGGGCCACGGCAGCAGGCCCAGCCGTGGCCGCGAGCAGGCCGGCGGCGACGGCCCAGCCCGGCGCTGCGGCGGCGCTCCACACGGCCCACGGCCAGGCGGCCAGCGCCTGCAGCAGCCACACCAGCGCCGACATCGCCACGCCGGCCAGGCTCCACAGCGGCGGCCACAACGCGCCCATCAGCGACAACGGCGTGACCAGCAGCGTGATCCAGGGTATCGCCACCAGGTTGGCCAGGAACCCGACCACCGACACCTGCTGGAAGAACACCATCGACAGCGGCGCGAGACCCAGCGTGGCGATGACCTGCGAGCGCAACAGGGCGGACGACCGCGCACGCAGACCCTGCGGCGTCCCGCCCGAGCCGCCCGCCGGCTCGCTGGCCAGCAACAGTGCCACGGCCACGAACGAAAGCCAGAACCCGGCCTGCAGCAGCGCCCAGGGGTCGAGCAAGGTCACCGTGGCCGCCGCCGCCAGCAGGGTCATCGGCCACGGCCAGCGCAATCCCGCCGAGCGCAGCGCGACGGCGCAGGCCAGCATCAGCAAGGTGCGCTGGGCCGGCACGCCCCACCCGGCGATCAGCGCGTACAGCGCCGCGACACACAGACCGAGCCAGCGCGCTGCCAGCGGCGCCGGCAGCAACAGGCAGGCGCGCTCGCTGCGCCGCCACAACCAGCCGAACCCCAGCGCGGACAACCACGCGAACATGGTCACGTGCAGGCCGCTGATGCTCATCAGGTGGGCGACGCCGGTCTGGCGGAACAGATCCCAGTCGCCGCGCTCGATGGCCGCCTGATCGCCCACCGCCAGTGCCGCCAGCACGCCGCCGATCCGAGCGTCGTCGACCTGCAGCACCACCGCATCGCGCAGCGTCTGGCGCAGCCGCTCGATCGGGCGGCCGACCTGTGCTGCCAGCAGCCGCGGCATGGGACCCGCGGGCGCCGCGCGCACGTAGCCGCTGGCGCCCAGTTCGCGCTCGAACATCCACAGCTCGGTGTCGTGGCCGTGCGGGTTCAACGGGCCGTGCGGCCGGCGCAGGCGCACCGGCAGTTGCCAGCGCTGGCCCGCGCGCAGGTCGACCTGCGGTCCGGCGATCAGCGCGTCCTCGTACCAGCCCCGATACCACGACAGCGAGATCCGCTGCGGCAGCGTCACCGGCTCGCCCGCGCGCCGCGCCGACTGCCACGGCGAACTGAAAGCGCGTGCCCTCCGGCGACACCTGCGGCATCGCGTCGACCACGCCGTCGACGATCAGATCTGCGCCTTCCAGCGACGGCAGCAGGCGCTCGTCCAGGCGTTGCTGGGCGCGCCAGCCGGTGCTGCCGAAGCCGACCAGCGTCAGCGCCAGTACGGCCAAGGCCACCCGCGCACGCGGCAGCCTGACGGCCACGATCGGCCAGCAGCACGGCGCCGACGCCGAGCAGCGCGAGATAGACCGGCAACGGCCACAACGCCGGCTGCTGCAACTGAGCAGCCACACCGCCCAGCCAGCCCAGCGTGCAGGCGGCCCAACGCCAGCCCGGATCCAAGCGCGAGCCCAGCATCGTGGCAGTGTAGGATGCCGACCCCTCTCCCATCGCGACCACCGGAACGGCCCATGTCGATCTACGCCCGCCTCGACCAGCTTGGCATCAAGCTTCCGCCCGTGGCCGTGCCCGCCGCGGCCTATGTGCCGTTCGTGCGCACCGGCGCGCTGGTGTTCGTGTCCGGCCACATCGCCAAGCGCGACGGCAAGCCCTGGGTCGGTCAACTCGGCGCGGGCATCGATACCGCCGAGGGCAAGGCCGCCGCGCGTGCGGTGGCCATCGACCTGCTCGGAACGCTGCACGCCGCGGTCGGCGACCTCAATCGCGTGACGCGCATCGTCAAGCTGCTGGGCCTGGTGAACAGCACACCGGCGTTCACCGAGCAGCACCTGGTGATCAACGGCTGCTCCGAGCTGCTCGGCGAGGTCTTCGGCGCCGCCGGCGCGCACGCGCGCTCGGCCTTCGGCGTGGCGCAGATTCCGATGGGCGCCTGCGTCGAAATCGAGCTGATCGCCGAATCGCCATGACGGTGGTCCGACAGCCGGCGCCTGGGTCTGGCGCTGGTGTTCGTGCTCGCGCTCGGCGCGGTGGCGCAGTGCGCTGGTCTCGCAACACGTGTTCGACATGCGGCCCTGCCCCTGGTGCGTGCTGCAGCGGCTGGTGTTCGCGCTGATCGCGCTCGCGGCCGCAGTGGGTTGGCTGTTTGCTTCTCCCGTCGGCCTGTGGACGAGCGCGCTCGCGATCAGCGTGCTCGCCGGGCTGGGTGCGCTGGCCGCGCTGTGGCAGCACTTCGTGGCGGCCGCATCGGCCTCGTGCAACCTGACGCTGGCCGATCGCATCCTGTCGGGCGCGGGTCTGGATGCGCTGCTGCCCGACGTCTTCGCCGCCACGGCCTCGTGCGCCGACGCAAAGGTGACGCTGGTCGGCGTGCCCTACGAGTTCTGGAGCCTGGCGCTGTTCGTGCTGCTCGACCTGGCGGCCATCGCACTGCTGTGGCGCCGCAGCGCCTGAGGTCACCGATGTCCTGATCGCCGGCGCCGGCCAGCCGACCGGACGTCGCGTCGCCCGCGCTACCGCATCGACGCGTTGATCTTCGCCAGCGTGGCCGACCCCGGGCACAGCGACGCTTCGCCGAGCGCATTGAGCGCGGTCTTCGGGGTCTGCAGCGCCGCGTGCAGGTCCGCCGCCTGCGGATCGACATAGACCAGCCCGGTGAGCACCTCGCCGCGCGCCTGGTGCGCCCCGACATGGGTCATCGCGCCGATGCGGTCGGTCGGGTCGTAGTCGGCGTGCAGCTTGCGCAGGCGCATCAGCGTGCCGTCGGCCTGCGGCAGGTCGATGGTCTCGCCGGGCGCCGGCTGCGGCCTTCACTTCCGGCGCCAGGTCGATGAAGTCGATGCGGCTCACGGCCTCGTTGTGCTCGCGCACGTAGTCGTAGCTGCGCGTGCTGCCGGCATGGTTGTTGAATGCCACGCAGGGGCTGATGATGTCCAGGAACGCGGCGCCGCCGTGGTTGATGGCGCCCTTGATCAACGGCACCAGCTGCTCCTTGTCGCCGGAGAAGCCGCGGCCGACGTAGGTGGCACCGAGCTGCAGCGCGATGCCGATCAGGTCGACCGGGTTCTCGGCATTGGTGGCGCCCTTCTTGCTCTTGCTGCCGCGGTCGGCGGTGGCCGAGAACTGGCCCTTCGTCAGGCCGTAGACGCCGTTGTTCTCGACGATGTAGACCATGCGCACGCCGCGCCGCATCGCGTGGGCGAACTGGCCCAGGCCGATCGAGGCCGAATCGCCGTCGCCCGAGACGCCCAGGTACAGCAGCTCGCGATTGGCCAGATTGGCGCCGGTGAGCACGCTGGGCATGCGGCCGTGCACGGTGTTGAAGCCGTGGCTGGCGCCGAGAAAGTAGTCCGGCGTCTTCGAGCTGCAGCCGATGCCCGACAGCTTGGCCACGCGGTGCGGCTCGATGTCGAGCTCCCAGCAGGCCTGCACGATCGCCGCGGAGATCGAGTCGTGCCCGCAGCCGGCGCACAGCGTGGACACCTTGCCTTCGTAGTCGCGCCGCGTGTAGCCGACCTTGTTGGGCGTCAGCGTCGGGTGGTGCAGTCGGGGCTTGGCGATGTAGGTCATAGCGGGTCTCCCGCCGGGCCGCCCCAAGGGAGACCCGGCCCATGGGCCACGAGGGGCCCCTTCGGGTCCCGGGGCAGCGAACAAACGTGAGCGTGGGGGCTTCATACTCTCTCGCGGCGCGGCTGCAACGGCCAGCGCGTGCACGTGCTTGGTGATGGCCTCGGTGATGAAGCGCGCGGTGATCGGCGTGCCGTCGTAGTGCAGCACGGCGATCAGCCAGGCCGGGTCGATCTCGAGTTCGTTGATCAGCAGCGTGCGCATCTGCGCGTCGCGGTTCTGCTCGACCACGAACACATGGTCGTGGCGTGGCGATGAACTCGTTCACGCTGGCCGGGAACGGGAACGCGCGCAGCCGCATCGCGTCGAGGTGGATGCCTTCCTTGGCCAGCGCCACCAGCGCCTCGTCCATCGCCGGCGACGGTGGAGCCGAAGTAGATGCACGCCCAGCCGCGTCTTCTTGGCCGCGGCGCGCAGCCTGCGGCTGCGGCACCAGGTTGGCCGCGGTGGCGAACTTCTTCAGCAGCCGCTGCACGTTGTACAGGTAGTCGGGCCCGGCCTCGGAATAACGCGCGTACGCATCGCGCGTGGTGCCGCGGGTGAAGTACGCGCCCTTGGTCGGGTGCGTGCCCGGGTAGGTGCGCCACGGAATGCCGTCGCCGTCCACGTCCTTGTAGCGGCCGAAGTCCTTGCCGGCTTCGAGCTCGCGCCGCGGTCATCACCTTGCCGCGGTCGTAGCGGCGCTCGTCGTCCCAGTTGAACGGCTCGCACAGCCGCTGGTTCATGCCGATGTCCAGATCGGTCATCACGAACACCGGCGTCTGCAGCCGGTCCGCCAGGTCGAGCGCGGCGGCGGCGTGCTCGAAGCACTCGGCCGGATCCTGCGGCAGCAGCATCACGTGCTTGGTGTCGCCGTGCGACGCATAGGCGCTGCTGATCAGGTCGGCCTGCTGCGTGCGCGTGGGCATGCCGGTGGACGGGCCGCCGCGCTGCACGTTGATGATCGTCAACGGAATCTCGGCGAAGTACGCCAGCCCGATGAACTCGGTCATCAGCGACACGCCGGGGCCGGAAGTGGCGGTGAAGGCGCGTGCGCCGTTCCACCCGGCACCGGTGACGATGCCGATCGAGGCGATCTCGTCCTCGGCCTGGATGATCGCAAAGCGGTTTTCGCCGGTGGCCGGATCGACGCGGTACTTGCGGCAGTATTTGTCGAAGGCCTCGGCCACCGACGACGACGGCGTGATCGGGTACCAGGCGCATACCGTCGCGCCGCCGTAGACGGCACCGAGCGCGGTCGCCGGCATTGCCGTCGACGAAGATGCGCTCGCCCACCTTGTCGGCGCGCTTCACGCGCAGGCCGATCGGCGGCTTCAGGTGGTCGGTGGCGAAGCTGCGGCCGGCGTGCAGCGCGCGCACGTTCGATTCGAGCAGCCGCTCCTTGCCCTTGTACTGTTCGCCGAACAGACCCTCGATGACGCGTGGCATCCATCTCCATCAGCACCGACAGCGCGCCCAGCACCATGATGTTCTTGAACAGCGTGCGCTGGCGCGGGTCTTCGTAGGTGGCGTTGCAGATCGCGGTGACCGGCATGCCGATGACGTTGATGTCGTCACGAAATGCGCTCGGCGGCAGCGGCCTGGTGCTGTCGTAGAACAGATAGCCGCCGGACTCGACCTCGAGCAGATCGTCGTCCCAGGTCTGCGGGTTCATCGCCACCATCATGTCGATGCCGCCGCGCCGGCCGAGCCAGCCCTGCTCGCTGACGCGAACCTCATACCAGGTGGGCAGGCCCTGGATGTTGCTGGGGAAGATGTTGCGCGGGCTCACCGGCACGCCCATGCGCAGGATGGCCTTGGCGAACAGCTCGTTGGCCGAGGCCGAACCCGAACCGTTGACGTTGGCGAACTTGACGACGAAGTCGTTGACGGCTTCGATGCGCTTCATGGCGGGCCCCCGTTCGCACTGCGCGCCGCCCCCGCGACGGGCAGCGCCGTTTCGCGTCGGCGCGGCGACGGCTTCATACCCTGGCCCCCATGCGCTGCGGCGAGGGCTTGCTGTCCCGGCACGCTGGTCCGGACTTGGTGGTCAGCAGCAGGAACTTCTGCATGTCCCAGGCGCCGGTCGGACAGCGCTCGGCACACAGGCCGCAGTGCAGGCATACGTCTTCGTCCTTGACCATCACCCGGCCCGTCTTGAGCGCGGTGCTCACGTACAGGTCCTGAGTGCCATGGACCGCGGGGGCCTTCAGGCGCGTGCGCAGATCCGGCTCGTCGCCGTTGGCGGTGAACGTGATGCAGTCCATCGGGCAGATGTCGACACAGGCGTCGCACTCGATGCACAGCTTGTCGGAGAACACCGTCTGCACGTCGCAGTTCAGGCAGCGGTGCGCCTCCTTCAGCGCGGTGGCGACGTCGAAGCCCAGCTCGACCTCGACCTTGATGCTCTTGAGCGCCTTCTCGGCCTTGACCCAGGGCACCTTGAAGCGCAGATCGTCGCTCGGCGCGTTGTCGTAGCTCCACTCGTGGATGCCCATCTTCTGCGACATCAGGTTCACGTGCGGCGCCGGGCGCCTCTCCACGGCTTCGCCGTGCAACAGGCGATCGATCGACACCGCCGCCTCGTGGCCGTGCGCCACGGCCGTGATGATGTTCTTCGGGCCGAACGCCGCGTCGCCGCCGAAGAACACCTGCGGCAACGACGACTGGAAGGTCTTGTCGTTCAAGCACCGGCAGGCCCCATTCGTTGAAGGTGATGCCGCTGTCGCGCTCGATCCACGGGAACGCGTTTTCCTGGCCCACCGCCACCAGCACCTCGTCGCAACCGAAATCCACGTCCGGCTCGCCGGTGGGCACCAGGCTGCGCTTGCCCTTGGCGTCGTAGACCGACTTGACGATCTGGAAGCGCATGCCGGAGAGCTTGCCGTCCTCGTGCAGGAAGGCCACGGGCACGTGGCACGGCAGGATCGGGATGCCTTCGTGCTGCGCGTCCTCCTTCTCCCAGGGCGAGGCCTTCATGTCGTCGAAGGTCGAGCGCACGATCACCTTCACGTCGTCGGCGCCCAGCCGGCGCGCCGAGCGGCAGCAGTCCATCGCGGTGTTGCCACCGCCGAGCACGATGACACGCGGCTTCACGCGGGTGACATGGCCGAAGTACACCGAGGCCAGCCAGTCGATGCCGATGTGGATGTCGGCCTTGGCCTCCTGGCGGCCGGGTACGTTGAGCTCGCGGCCGCGCGGTGCGCCGCAACCGACGAACACCGCATCGAATCCCTCGGCCAGCATGGCCTTCATCGACCCGATGTACTGACCGCCGCGGAATTCGATGCCCAGGCCCAGGATGTAGCCGACCTCCTCGTCGATCACCTCTTCGGGCAGGCGGAAGCGCGGCACCTGCGTGCGCATGAAGCCGCCGGCCTTCTTGTCGCCGTCGAACACGGTGACCGCATAACCCTGCGTGGCCAGGTCGCGCGCCACCGTCAGCGAGGCCGGGCCGGCGCCGATGCAGGCCACGCGCTTGCCGTTCCTGGGCAGCGGCCGCGGGATCATCGCCCGAACGTCGTCACCCTTGAAGTCGGCGGCCACGCGCTTCAGCCGGCAGATCGCCACCGCCTCGGGCTTGGCCCCTGGGGTGTTGCCCTCCTCGACGCGACCGCGGCGACAGGCGGGCTCGCAGGGACGGTCGCAGGTGCGACCCAGCACGCCCGGGAAGACGTTGCTCTCCCAGTTGACCATGTAGGCGTCGTCGTAGCGACCCTGCGCGATCAGCCGGATGTATTCGGGCACGGGGGTGTGGGCCGGACAGGCCCACTGGCAATCGACGACTTTGTGGAAGTACGACGGGTCGGACACGTTCGTGGGCAACACGGGGATTCGTCTCCTGCAGGCACATTCGCGGTGCGACGGGCAGTCTACCGCCTTGAGCCCGGGCACCAGGTCACGGCATACCCGCACCAACCCGTGCCGCCGTGATCGATTGCGGCTCGGAGCCAAAGACCCCAAAAGCCCTGCGCGCTACCGGGCCATCACCCGCACGACGCTCTTCATGCCATCGACCTTGCGCCCTTTGCGTGCACGCCTTCCTTCATGCAGCGCCAGCGATGCGCCTTGCAGCACGACTTCGCGCGGCTTTTCCGCCGCGGCCGGTGCCCAGCACGGTCAATGCATCGTGAAACGTGGCCACCGACACCAAAGGGTCTTTCGCATCGACGTCGATCAGCGTCAGGCCGCGCCCACCATTGGGTTGGAGCTTCACCTCGTCCAGCGCAAACACGAGCAGCCGGCCGCTCATCGACAGGCAGGCCAACCGATCGTGATCGGCCGCCACAGCCACCGGCGGCAGCAATCGGTCCTCGGGCTCGAGCGCGAGGAAGCTCTTGCCGGCGCGCTGGCGCGACTGCATGTCCTGCGCCTTGGCGAGCAGGCCGAAGCCACCGGTGTTGGCCAGCAGCAGCGTGTGCTCGCCCGAGCCGGCGAAATAGTGCGCCGGCTGGGTGCCCGTCTCGAGCTCGACCAACGAGGTGATGGGCTGGCCGTCGCCGCGCCCACCGGGCAGCGCCGCGATGGCCACGCTGTGCACGCGCCCGGTGCTGCCGAACACCAGCAGCGTGTCCACGCTGCGGCAGGCGAACGTGCCATACAGCGCGTCGCCGGCCTTGAAGGTCAGGCTGGCCGGATCGACCTCGTGACCGAGCAACCGGCGCACCCAGCCCTTCAGGCTCACCACGACGGTGACCGGCTCGTCGGCGATGCGAATCTCGGCCACCGCTTTCTTCTCGGCCTGGATCAGCGTGCGGCGTTCGTCGCCATGCTGCTTGGCATCGGCCTCGATTTCCCGGATCAGCAGCCGCTTCAGCGCCGC
>CAWFCV010000025.1:0-291991 GCA_963814435.1 uncultured beta proteobacterium | reverse complement strand
CTGGGCCAGCTGGTTGGCCAGCGCGCCGCGCAGCATCTCGGCCATCTGCAGCTTGAAGGTGCGCGGCCGCTTCGACGGCGTGGCCTCGATCGCGCGTGGCTCGGGCGTGACGTCGAGTATCGCGTTGGCCAGCGCCACCGCGGCCTGGCCATCGACTGCCGCATGGTGCAGCTGGCTGTACATGGCCACGCGCTTGTGGCCGTTGGCGGCCGGGGCCAGCCCTTCGAAGACATGGAACTTCCACAACGGGCGCCTGCGATCGAGCAGCACCGGGTGCAAGGCCTCCACCTGCGCCTGCAGCGCGGCGATGCCGTCGCCCGAACGTGCGCTCTTCGGCAGCTTGATCTCGACGATGTGCTTGTTGAGGTCGGGCTCGGCATCCACCCAGGCCGGGTTGGCCAGGTTCAGCGGCATCCACCACAGCCGCCGCCGCAACACCGGCGCCACCGGCAGGCGCGACGCGATGTGCTTGCGCAGGTCGCGCACGAAGCGGCCCTTGTAGCCGGCCGGCAGCTCGAACACATGCAGCGCGCCGACGTGCATCGGCATCTGCGTCGGTCTCGAGGTAGAGAAACGACGCGTCCAGGCCGGACAGCTGTTTCATCGGTGCAGATGCGGCGCTCATGCGCAGGCTCCCCGGGGCCACGCCGGCAACGCCGCCGGCCCCGGCATGCTAGGGCCGCACCGTGGCGGCCGGGAGCGGATACACCCTAGGCGGCGCGGGCACCGCCCAATGGACCCTGACTTCCCACCCAGGACAATACGGCTCGTTCCCACCATCGGCGGCCGGCCCGGCCCGAGACGACCATGATCGCTTCCAGCGCAAACATCGGCGACATCGCTCACGCCATCCAGCTGGCATTGGCGCCTGTCTTCCTGCTGACCGGCATCGCAGGCATCCTCAACGTGATGACCGGTCGACTGGCGCGGATCATCGATCGCGGCCGTCATGTCTCGGAGGGTCCGTTGCGGCTCGAATCATCGGCCCGCGAGGCCTTGCGCTCCGAGCTGCTGAATCTCGAGCGGCGCCGGCATCTGGCGAGCCAGGCCATCAACGCCTGCACCTTCGCCGCGTTGCTGGTGTGCGTGGTGATTGCCACTATATTTGCTGAGGCGCTGCTCGAGTTGCCGCTGCAGTGGCTGGCCGGAATCCTCTTCACGGGCTCCACCGTCGCCTTGATCGTCGGCCTTGCGTCGTTTCTGCGCGAGGTGCGCCTGGCCACGCAGACGGTGCGCATTCCGGTCTCGCTGCTGGAATCCTAGGGCTCTGGCGCCGTGCAGATGCATTGGGCGGGCACACTCGCGACGCGCCCGGCGCGGCCGCGTATCGCGTTGCGAGCCGTGGCCGTTTTCGAGGCGCTGAAAGGTCTGGTGGTTCTGCTGGCCGCCACCGGATTGCTGTCACTGATCCACCAGGACCTGCACGACGTGGCCGCCAGACTGGTCGAACATGCGCACCTGAACCCGGCTTCGAGGTACCCACGCATCTTCATCGACGCCGCCGCGCACTGGCAGAACGCGCACCTCGCTCTGTTGGCGCTGGGCGCCGCGGCCTACTCGCTGGTGCGCTTCGTGGAGGCCTACGGCCTCTTCCATGAGCGGGCCTGGGCCGAGGTACTGGCCGCTGTGAGCGGCGCGATCTACGTGCCGTTTGAAGTGATCGAGTTCGTTCGCCGCCCGAGCTGGATCGGGTCTGCCGTCTTCGCGCTCAACGTCGCCATCGTGGCAGTGATGGTCACCGTGCTGTGGCAGCGCCGCAAGTCGGGCCCTGCCGATTCAGCCTAGCGGGCGCACGAACAGCCCGGCGTCCGCAACGCCACCCGGCGCAGGATGGCCGAGCCTACGGCCGCCAACGTGGTGCAGGCGGGCCCTGCGGCGTTTCGATGATGATCGGCCGCTGCGCGGGCGGTGGGCCGTAGTAGCGATCGCCACGGCCGTACCGGCCATGACCATAGCCGTAGGGCACCACCACGCAGCCCGCGGCTGCGGCACTGAAGACGACGCCGACACAGATCCTGCCCACAAGGCGAATGACGCTCATTGCACTCTCCTGGGTGGCAACGGCGCCCCCAGCGCAGTCAACGGGCGCCGCACGCCCGCGTTGACCGCCTTGGCGCCGCGACTCGTAAAGACCCGGTAAAGTTGATTGACCTATGGCGACTCCGCGTTTTCGCAAGACAGCGGTCCTGGCGCTTGGGCTGGCGCTGCATTGCGCCTCGAACGCCTACGACGCCGCCAACATGGTGTCGACGTCCAGGGGCACGATGCCGCTTATCCTGACCGCGCCGCACGATGGTGGCGAGTTCCTCGATCGGCTGCCGGTGCGCACCCGGGCCACGATCGTGCGCGATGCGGGCACGCGCGAGCTCACCGAACGCGTGGCGGCGTTGATCGAGCAGCGCATCGGCCAGCGGCCGTACGTGGTGATCGCCAGGTTCAGCCGCCAATACCTCGATGCCAACCGCGCCGAGGCCCAGGCGATGGAATCTCCCGATGCGCTGCCGGCGTATCGCGCCTACCACGATCACATCCAATCCTATGTGGCGGAGGTGAAGGCCACGTTTCCGCAGGGCGGGTTGCTGCTGGACGTGCATGGCCAGTCGCAGGAGCCGAACACCACGCTGCGCGGCACGCGCGCGGGATTGACGGCCCAGGCCCTGCTCCGCCGCGCCGGCCCCGACGCGCTGCAAGGCCCTGACAGCATCATCGGTCTGCTGGCTGCCAAGGGCTACCCGGTGCACCCGGCCATCGGCTCGGCGTCGCTCAGCGAAGACCGTCGCTACGCCGGCGGCTACACCGTCGTCACCTACGGCAGTCACCGTGCCGACGGCATCGATGCGATCCAGCTCGAGTTCGGCCGCGACCACCGCGCCAACCCACGCCTGCCCGAGGACGTGGCGGACGCGCTGATCGGCTTCATGCGTGCGCACGGTCTGCTGGCCCGGTAGCGCGGCTGGCCATTGGCGTTGCGAGCGCTGGCGGCACAATCGGAGCCGGCAGCGCCACATCGCAGGATCGACATCTGGAGGGACAACGTGGACATCGAGCGTTTCATGCACGGCTACAAGTCGGCGTGGGAGCAGCGCGACGACACGATGTTCGCCGCGCTCTTTGCCGAGGACGGCGAGTACCACAACACGCCGTTCGCCGTGCAGCGCGGCCACGCGCAGCTGGCCGAGTACTGGCAGCGCGTGAAGCTGCAGCAGGACGTGCAGCTGAACTACGAGGTGCTGGCGACGACCGCGCACGGGGGCCTCGCGCACTGGCACGTGACCTACCAGGTGGCATCCGAAGAGCTGTTCCAGATCTGGGCCCGATCCACCGGCACCAACCTGGTGGCCCGCAAGCCCGGCGACGCGCTGCCGCGCATGGTGCTCGACGGCGTGCTGCAGGCCGAGTTCGACGGCCGACGGTGCCGGCGGGCGCGCATCTGGTGGCACAGCATGCCGCTGCCGACGTGACGCCGAGCGCACCGCGATGGACACCCCCAGGCTCAAGGTCGGCCGACCGATCACGCCCGAGCAGTTCGAGGCACTCAGCGACGAACAGCTCGTTCGCCTGGTGCCGCGCGCCTACCGCGAGTTCTTTCCTGGCAAGGATCTCTGCGCCGACGGCCGCTTCTACCTGCACGACGGCACCGCGTGGAGCTTCTTCAAGGGCGGCCTGTTCGACGACTAGGGTCTCCCGACGATGACCATCGAACTGCGCCCGGCCACGACCGCCGACCTGGCCTTCGGCTACGCGGTCACCGAGAGCGCGATGCGCGGCTACGTCGAGCAGACCTGGAGCGTGTGGGATCCGGCGGAGCAGCACGCGCTGAACCTGCGAACCTTCTCACCCGACACGCACCAGATCGTGTGGCTCGACGACCGGCCGGTCGGCCTGCTCTCGGTTGAACTGCACGATCAACATGTGCAGATCGAGAAGCTCTACCTGCTGCCCGAAGCGCGCGACCGCGGCGTCGGTTCGCAGGTGCTGGCGGGCGTGCTGCGATCGGCCTTCGCCTCCGGCAAGCCGGTGAAGCTGCGCGTGCTCGCGGTCAACCGCGCGGCGCAGCGCTTCTACCGTCGCCATCGCTTCGAGGTGACGGCCACCACGCCCGAGCGGCTGTTCATGCAGGCGAGCCCGCCTGGCCCATTGGCCGCAAAATGGCCACCCCGATGAAGTGCCATCCATTGCCCGGCCCGTTCGCCGCGCTGCTCGCGGCCACCGGTGCATGAACACGATCGAACTCGATGCCCTGACGCTCGAGCCACAGGTGGCGGCGCACGCGGCGGAGATGTTCGCGGTGCTCAGCGACCCGGCGATCTACGAATTCGAGAACCAGGCGCCGCCTTCGGTGCAGTGGCTGCACGATCGCTTCGCGAAGCTCGAATCGCGCGGCTCGCCCGACGGGCGCGAGCGCTGGCTCAACTGGGTGATCCGCCTGCGCAGCGGCGAGGTGGCGGGCTACCTGCAGGCCACGGTGTACCGCGGCACGCACGCCGACATCGCCTACGAGATGTCCAGCCGGTTCTGGGGCCGCGGCCTGGCCACGCTGGCGGTGCAGGCGATGATCGACGAACTGATGGCGCACTATGGCGTGCACGAACTGACGGCCATCCTGAAATGCGCCAACCACCGGTCGCTGCGCCTGCTGCAACGCCTGGGCTTCGCGCCGGCATCGCCGGCCGAGCACCAGCGTCGCCAGATCGAGTCGGACGAATGGCTGATGCAGCGCGCCTGCGACGATCAGGCCTTGTGCATCCGGCTGTTCCTGCCCACCGACATCGCGGCCGCGCGTGGCCTGTGGCAGCGCTCGGCCGGCGTGGCTCTGAGCGATGCCGACGAGCCGGCGGAATTGGGCCGCTACCTCGTACGCAACCCGGGCATCAGCCTCGTGGCCACCCGCGGCCCGGCGCTGGTGGCGACGCTGCTGTGCGGGCACGACGGTCGCCGCGGGTTGATCCATCACCTGGTGGTGGCGCCCGACGAGCGCCGCCGCGGCCTCGCCCGCGCGCTGCTCGCGCGCGGCCTGGCGGCGCTGCGCGACGCCGGCATCCACAAGTGCCACCTGATGGTGTTCCAGCACAACGCGGCGGGGCTGGCCTTCTGGCAGAGCGTGGGCGCGCGGCAGCGTCTCGAGCTGGCGCTCTGGTCGCTGTCCACGCAGGCAGAGATCTAGCCACGAGACCTTGGCGGCCCGCAAGCACACGAGTTCCCGACGAGCGCACACTCAAACGGTGACCCGGTCCGTTGCCTTGCGTGTCTTGATCGTGCTGGCATTGTGCGCGCGGGGCGCGCTCGCGGCCGACGCGCCGCCGTGGTTCGACGGCCCCCGCCCGTCGGCCCGGGCGCACCAGGCGCTGGCGTTGCTGGCCGCCGCGGCGAGCCACGGCCTCGATCCCCGCGACTATGGCGAGCCGGCCTTGCGCGCGACGCTGGCACAGGCCGTGCAAGGCGCGGTGCCCGACGCGACCACACGCGAATCGATCGAGCGCAAATTGACCGCGGCGATGCAGCGCTACCTGTCGGACCTGCAACATGGCCGCGTCGACCCGCGCCGCATCCACCACGACTTCACGCCACCGCGGCGCGACGCGTTCGACGCCGCTGCGGTGTTGCGCGACGCATTGCGCGACGACCGCCTGGCTGACGCGGTGCGCGAGTCTGCGCCGCGACTGGCGCAGTACGAGCAGCTGCGCATGGCGCTGGCGCGATTGCGGGCACTGAGCGATCACGACGCATGGTCGCTGCCGTTGCCGGCGTTGCCGCCCGACGCGCGCGGCCGGCCGCGCAAGCTCGAGCCCGGGCAGTCCTGGACCGGCGCGGCACGGCTGGCGCAACGGCTGGCGGCGCTGGGCGATCTGGCCGAGCCGGCGACCGCCGGCCCGATGTACGACGGCGCGCTGGTCGACGCGGTGCGCGGATTCCAGCGCCGCCACGGCCTGGCCGACGACGGCGTGATCGGTCGCGACACGCTGGCCGCATTGCAGGTGCCGCCCGCGGCGCGTGCGCGGCAGGTCGAGCTGACGCTGGAGCGCCTGCGCTGGACGCCGCTGATGCAGGCCCCGCGCATGGTGGTGATCAACATTCCGGAGTTCGTGCTGCGCGCCTACGAGGTGCGCGACGGACGCATCGAGGTGCAGCAGACGATGAAGGTCATCGTCGGCAAGGCGGCACAGACCCGCACGCCGCTGTTCGACGAGGACATGCGGTTCATCGAGTTCAGCCCGTACTGGAACGTGCCCTACTCGATCGCGCGCGGCGAGATCGTGCCGCGGCTGCGGCGCGACCCGGGCTACTGGAGCGCCGAGGGTTTCGAGTTCGCCGACGGCTCGGGCCTCGCGCTGCCCGGGCTCAGCGCCGCGCGGCTCGACGCCGTGCTGGCCGGCCAGCTTCGCATCCGCCAGCGGCCGGGGCCACGCAACGCGCTGGGCGACATCAAGTTCGTGTTTCCGAACCGCGAGCACATCTACCTGCACCACACGCCCTCGGTGCGGCTGTTCGAGCGCGAGCGGCGCGACTTCAGCCACGGCTGCATCCGCGTCGAGCACCCGGCGGCGCTGGCCGGCTTCGTGCTCCAGGGCATGCCGCAGTGGAACGAGGCCCGGGTGCGCGAGGCGATGCAAAGCGGCAAATCGTTCACACTGCGGCTGGCCGAACCGGTGCCGGTGCTGATCGCCTATGCCACCGCGCTGGTGCGTGACGGTAGGATGCACTTCTTCGACGACCTGTACGGACTGGATCGCCTGCTCGACGCCGCCCTGCGCGAGCATTCGCGACAACTCAATCGCCCGGAGCGCCCATGAACGATGCCTTTGCCCCGCCGCGCCGCCGCTTCCTGCGCCATGCCGGCGCGCTCGCGGCCGGTGGCGGCCTGCTTTCAACGCGCGCGCGTGCGGCCGTGCCGGGTGCGCGCCAGGTGGCGATGGTGCACACGCACACGCACGAGCGCATCGATGCCGTGTACGCCGGCGAGCAAGGCTATCAGCCGCAGGCCCTGGGGGCGTTGAACCATTTCCTGCGCGATCACTACACCGGCGAGGTCGGTGCGATCGATCCGGGCGTGTTCGAGCTGCTCTACCGGGTGCAGCGCGAGTTCGGCGGCGCGCGCACGTTCGAGGTCATCTCGGGCTATCGCTGCCCTGCCACCAACGGCCGCCTGCGCGAGACGCGCGGCGGTGGCGTGGCCAGGCACAGCCTGCACATGGAAGGCCGCGCGATCGACGTGCGCCTGCCCGGCGTGTCGCTGGCCGACCTGCGCGACGCCGCGCTGTCGCTGCGCCTGGGCGGCGTGGGTTTCTACCCGCGCGGGCAGTTCGTGCACCTGGACACCGGCCGCGTGCGCAGCTGGTAGCGCTGCCTCAGGCCGGTCCGAGCTCGTCGCGCCGCGGCAGGTCGGCGCCACGCCGCGAGCAGGTGATGCCCGCGGCGCGCGTCGCGAAGCCCAGCACCTCGTGCAGCGCAGCCAGCGGCAGCGAGCTCAACCGCTCCACGGTCAGCCGCCCGCGCTCGGCCAGCGCCGCGAGCAGCGCCGCCTGGAAGGTGTCGCCGGCGCCGACGGTGTCGACCACCTTCACCGGTGCCGGCTGGACCGCCACATGGTGCGCGGCCGTCCAGGCCGATGCGCCGCGCGCGCCGCGCGTGACGACCACGAGCGCCACGCCGGCACGCAGCCACTCGGCTGCCAGCGCCGACGCGTCGGCACCTGGAAACAGCAGCTCGAGGTCCTCGTCGCTGATCTTCAGCAGGTGCGTGCGCGGCAGCATCCACGCCAGAGCGGCACGCCAACGCTCGAGCAAGGGCTCGACACGCAGGCGCACGTTCGGGTCGTAGGCGATCACGCTGTGCGGGTGCTCGCGCGCCACCAGCGCGCGCAACGTGCCCGCCACCGGCTCCACCACCATCGCGTACGAGCCGAAGTGGAAGGCCTGCGCCGGCGGCACCTGCTGCAGCGCCGACACGCTCAGCATCCGGTCTGCCGCGCCTTCGCCGTAGAACGCGTACGACGGCACGCCGCGCGCATCCAGCCCGACGAGGCTCAACGTGGTGGGCGCATCGACCCGCGTGATGGCGCCGGCGCCGACCCCTTCGTCGCGCAGGGCCTTCAGCAGCCGCTCGCCCAGCGGGTCGCTCGACACCCCGCCGAAGAAGACCACCGGCTGGCGCAGGCGCGCCAGGCCGATGGCCACGTTGAACGGCGAGCCGCCGACGCGAGCGTCCAGCGTCACGCCGCCGGGTGTGTCGGCGCCAGCAAACACGTCCATCAGCGCCTCGCCGCAGACCACGATCATCGTTCAACCCCTCCTGGGCACAGGCCCCGAATGGCCACGACCGCAGCATCGCCGATCGATCGCTCGCGCAGGACCCGGGAAAACCATTAATCACTCTACTTGATTTATTTAATACCGTCGACCAGAATTCCGTTCAGACCGGCCCGCCGCACGGCGCGGCTTGGACGACACCCCACCCGAGGAGACGACCCGATGCTAAACAGGACACTGCTCGCCGCCGCTGCGGCCACCATCGCCGCAGGCGCCGTGTACGCGCAAGGCCAGCCGGTGATCGGCCTGATCACCAAGACCGAGACCAACCCCTTCTTCGTGAAGATGAAGGAAGGCGCCGCCGAAGCCGCCAAGTCCAAGGGCGCCAAGCTGCTCACCGGCGCCGGCAAGGCCGACGGCGACAACGCCGGCCAGGTGACGGCGATGGAGAACATGATCGCCGCCGGCGCGAAGACGATCCTGATCACGCCGAGCGACAGCAAGGCCATCATCCCCAGCATCAAGAAGGCGCGCGACAAGGGCGTGCTGGTGATCGCGCTCGACAGCCCCACCGATCCGGCCGATGGCACCGACGCGCTCTTCGCCACCGACAACTACCAGGCCGGCGTGCTGATCGGCCAGTACGCGAAGGCCGCGCTCGGCGGCAAGCCGGCGAAGATCGTCACGCTCGACCTGTTCCCCGGCCATCCGGTGGGCGCGCAGCGGCACAACGGCTTCCTCAAGGGCTTCGGTCTGCCGGCGCCCGACGCCAAGAGCAACGAACTGGGCAAGGACGCGTCGGTGGTCTGCATGGCCGACAGCTTCGGCGACCAGGCCAAGGGCCAGACCGCGATGGAGAATTGCCTGCAGAAGGCGCCCGACGTGAACCTCGTCTACACGATCAACGAGCCCGCGGCGGCCGGCGCGTACAACGCGCTGAAGAAGGCCGGCAAGGAGAAGAACGTCGTCATCGTCTCGGTCGACGGCGGCTGCCAGGGCATCAAGGACGTCGGCGCCGGCGTCATCGCCGCCACCAGCCAGCAATACCCGCTGAAGATGGCCGCGATGGGCGTCGAGGCCGGCGTCGAGTACGCCAAGACCGGCAAGAAGCCCAGCGGCTACACCGACACCGGCGTGACGCTGATCGCCGCCAAGGCGCAGGCCGGCGTCGACAGCAAGGACGTGAAGACCGGCACCGATCTCTGCTGGGGCAAGAAGTAGCTCCCCCGAGCGGCCTGGCGGCCGCCTCCCCTCCAGGGGGCGCCGCCAGCGGCCCGGCGAGCCGGTTCCGCGGCGGCATGGCGCCATGAAGCACGATGCCCTCCGATCGGCACCCTCGGCCCGTTCCTGGCGCTGCTGGCGGCGTGCGCCTTCTTCGCGACGCAGAGCGACCGCTTCCTCACCGGCGGCAATCTCTCGCTGATCCTGCAGCAGGTGATGGTCGTCGGCGTCATCGCGATCGGCCAGACGCTGGTGATCCTCACCGCCGGCATCGACCTGTCGTGCGGCATGGTGATGGCGCTCGGCGGCATCGTGATGACCAAGTTCGCCACCGACCTCGGGCTGCCGCCGCTGCTGGCCGTGGCCTGCGGCATCGGCGTCACCACGCTGTTCGGCCTGGTCAACGGGCTGCTGGTCACCAGGGTCAAGCTGCCGTCGTTCATCGTCACGCTGGGCACGCTGAACATCGCGTTCGCGATCACGCAGCTGTACTCGAACTCGCAGACGGTGACCGACCTGCCGCCGCTGATGACGGCGCTGGGCAACACCTTCGCCATCGGTGGCAAGATCGGCGGCACCGAGGTCGCGCTCGGCACGGTGCTGATGCTGGCGCTGTATGCGCTCGCCTGGTTCGTGCTGCGCGAGACCGCGGCGGGCCGCCATGTCTACGCGGTGGGCAACAACGCCGAGGCGACGCGGCTGGTCGGCATCCCGACGCAGCGCGTGCTGCTGATGGTATACGTGATCGCCGGGTTCTTCTACGGCATCGCATCGCTGCTGTCGGTGGCGCGCACCGGCGTCGGCGACCCCAACGCCGGCCAGACCGAGAACCTGGACGCGATCACCGCGGTCGTGCTCGGCGGCACCAGCCTGTTCGGCGGCCGCGGCATCATCCTCGGCTCGCTGGTCGGCGCGCTGATCGTCGGCGTGTTCCGCAACGGCCTCACGCTGATGGGCGTGTCGTCGATCTACCAGGTGCTGGTCACCGGTATCCTGGTGATCCTGGCCGTCGCCACCGACCAGCTGTCGCGCAAGGGAGCACGCGGATGAGCGCACCCCTCGTCATGCAGGCCAAGGGCCTGGTCAAGCGCTACGGCCAGGTCACGGCGATCGCCGGCGCCGACTTCGAACTGCGCGCCGGCGAGATCCTCGCGGTGATCGGCGACAACGGCGCCGGCAAGTCGACGCTGATCAAATGCCTGTCGGGCGCCACGGTGCCCGACGAGGGCGAGATCCTGCTCGACGGCAAGCCGGTGCACTTCAAGACGCCGATCGACGCGCGCCGCGCCGGCATCGAGACGGTCTACCAGGACCTCGCGGTCGCGCCGGCGATGAGCATCTCGGAAAACCTGTTCCTCGGCCGCGAGCTGCGCCGCCCCGGCTTCCTCGGCAGCGTGCTGCGCATGCTCGACAAGAAGCGCATGCTCGACGAGAGCATCGCCCGCATGCAGGACCTCAAGGTCGGCATCCGCTCGATGACGCAGGCGGTCGAGACGCTCTCCGGCGGCCAGCGCCAGTGCGTGGCGGTGGCGCGCGCGGCGGCGTTCGCGCGGCACGTGGTGATCATGGACGAGCCGACCGCGGCGCTCGGCGTCAAGGAAGGCAACATGGTGCTCGAGCTGATCCGCCGCGTGCGCGACCAGGGCCTGCCGGTGGTGCTGATCTCGCACAACATGCCGCACGTGTTCGAGGTCGCCGACCGCATCCACGTGGCCCGGCTCGGCCGGCGCGCCGCGGTGCTGAACCCGAAGAAGATCTCGATGAGCGACACGGTGGCGGTGATGACCGGCGCGATGCCGGCGGAATCGATTCCCGCAGAGTGCCTGGCGTGAACGGCGTCAGCGGGACGCGATGAACGCCCGCGACGCGATGGTCGACGCGCACCTGCAGCCGCGCGGTTCCAGCCAGGGCGGCCTGCGCCAGTACAACGAGCGTGTGGTGCTGCAGGCGATCCGGCTGCACGGCGCCCTGCCGGCGGCCGAGGTCGCGCGGGTGACGCGGCTGACGGCGCAGACCGTCTCATTGATCACCAAACGGCTGCTCGACGACGGCCTGCTGCTGAAGGGCGAGCCGCAACGCGGCAAGGTCGGGCAACCCTCGGTGCCGCTGCGGCTGAACCCCGACGGCGCGTTCGCCGTCGGCATCAAGGTGGGTCGGCGCAGCCTCGACGTGCTGCTGGTCGACTTCATCGGCCAGGCGCGCCAGCGCTGGTCGCTCGAATACCGCTTTGCCGACCCCGACGCGGTGCTGGCCGAGATCGCGCAACGCCTGAAGGACATCCGCCGCAAGTTGCCGCCGACGCTGCGCTCGCGCATGCAGGGCATCGGCATCGCGGCGCCGCTGTCGCTGGGCGGCTGGCAGCAGCTGCTCGGCTTCCCCGCCGGCATGGCCGAAAAATGGAACCGCATCGACCTGCGCGCCGAGGTGGCGCGGCTGACCGACATGCCGGTGGAACTGATCAAGGACACCGCGGCCGCCTGCGTGGCCGAGCTGGTGGCCGGGCGCGGCCGCACGGTGAAGAGTTTCCTGTACGTCTTCGTCGACACCTTCATCGGCGGCGGACTGGTGCTCGACAGCCACCTGCGCGCCGGCATCAGCGGCAACGCCGGCGCGATCGGCTCGCTGCCGCTGTGGCTGGCCAAGAGCGACCGCGACAACCCGCCGGCGCAACTGCTCAGCGTGGCCTCGCTGCTCAACCTGGAGCAGCTGTACGGCGCCGCGGGGTTCGATGCCGGTGCCGCCGTCGATGCGCGCGCGCTGCAGGCCCCGTGGCGCACGGTCACCGAACAATGGCTGGACCAGGCCGGCGCGGCCATCGCGCAGGCCGTGAACACCGCCGCCTGCCTGCTCGACCTCGAGGGCGTGATTCTCGACGGCTCGTTCGACCGCCAGCTGCTGGCGCGGCTGCTCGAGCAGACCGAGCACTCGCTGTCGCGCTACAGCTGGGAGGGCGTCGCGAAGCCGCAGCTGCTGGCCGGAACGATCGGCTCGGACGCACGCGCACTGGGCGGCGCGCTGCTGCCGCTGTACGCCAACTTCGCGCCCGACCGCGACCTGTTCCTGAAGGTCGGGGCCGACTGAGCGCTCAATCGAGCTTGCGCTTCAGCGCGAAGATGCCGGTCTCGGGTCCGAGCGATCGTCAGGTTCAGGGCGTCGACTCGTAGGGCTGGTTCCGACCCTTTGCGGCTGTTGAACTGCTGCGCCTGCAGACATCCGCAGGCCGAGCGCAGCGCCAACGCCAGGCACCGGTAGTAGGCAAGGCATGGCCATCGGCAGCAGCAAGGTGCCGTGTGCCGCAGGCCCGTGTGCGTGCACCATGACTTGCATCGACACCCGCGCGGCGGGCAAGGCCGCGGCAGCCGCACGCAGCCGCTGCACGATGGGCGCCGTCATGTGGGCGCCACAACGGCGGGCTGCCCGCGCGTCTTCCAAAGGGACACCAGCACACCAGCGGCGATCAGGCCGAAGGTCACGCTCAGCGAGATCACCGCGCGGGATCTTGCCGATGATGCCCACCAGGAAGATCTTGCCGCCGATGAACACCAGCACCAGGGCCAACGCGTACTTCAGGTACTTGAAGCGATGGATCATCGCCGCCAGCGCGAAGTACAGCGCGCGCAGGCCGAGGATGGCGAAGATGTTGCTCGTGTAGACGATGAACGGGTCGGTGGTGATCGCGAAGATGGCCGGCACCGAGTCCACCGCGAAGATCAGGTCGACGAATTCCACCAACACCAGCGCCAGGAACAGCGGCGTCGCGAAGCGTTCCAGCTTGCCCGTGGCCGGGTCGGTCTCACGCACCCAGAAGGCGTTGCCGCGCAGCCCGTCGGTCACACGCATGTGCCGCTTCAGGAACTTCAGCAGCGGGTTGTTCGCGATGTCGGGCACGTGGTCGGCAATGATCCACATCTTGATGCCCGTGAAGATCAGGAAGGCGCCGAACAGGTACAGGACCCAGCTGAACTGGCTGACCAGCGTGGCACCCAGCCCGATCATGAGGGCACGCAGCACGATCACGCCCAGGATGCCCCAGAACAGCACCCGGTGCTGGTATTGCCGCGGGATCGCGAAGAAGCTGAAGATCAGCGCGATGACGAAGACGTTGTCCATCGACAGCGACTTCTCGATCATGAAGCCGGTGTAGTAGTCCATGCCGCTCTGCGCGCCCAGGTACCACCAGACCCAGGCACCGAAGATCAGTGCGGCGCTGATGTAGCCGGCAGAAAGCAGAAGGCTCTCACGCACGCCGATCTCCTTGTCGTCCTTGTGCAGGACGCCCAGGTCGAAGGCCAGCAGCGCGACGACGATGCCGACGAAGGTGAGCCAGACCCAGGCGGGCTTGCCCAGGAAGTCGGCCGAAAGGAATGGGAGCAGGCTGTCCATTTACTTGGTTGCTGAAGGAAGGGATGGGGGATGTTCGGCAGTTCCGGGCTGCGGATGAAGAGGCACCGGAGTGAGTGCAGCTTCGCATTTCCCGCAGTACGCCCAGGACCCGTTCAGCGCGCGGCCACCGGACTCCCGGAAGGTGTCGCAGGCACGGACAACCGACGGCGCAGCACGGCGATCAGTCCGGTGGCCAAGAGCCCCAGCACGATGAGGAGGACGCTGCCGATGCCCCAGATCACCCAGACCGCGATCGACAGCCCGCCCGCCAACGCGGGTGCCCATGCCAGTCCGGCTTCGATGGCGGGCGTGGCCGCCGTGGCCAGCGAATCCAGCGCGCGAGCGAGTTCGGGCGGCATCCAGGGTGCGAGCCTGTCCGGCATGCGCAAGCCTTCGCTCGCCACGGCACCGCCCCCTGCCAGGACGCCCGCATTCGAGACCGTCCATGCCGTGATCGAGTGAAACGCCCAGGCCACAAGCGACCAAAGCGCCAGAAGACTGAACACCGCAAACCAGCTGAGTGCGTAGAACACGATCGTTTCCTCTTTGATGAACAGCAGCAAGTGGGAGTCTTCCGCTGTTCGAGATTCGAAGAAACCAGTGCCAGGCAGACATAGACTTCTGCTTTTCCGATGTGAGATCGAGATGCTCAACTACCGCCACCTGTACTACTTCTGGGTCGTCACCAAGGAGGGCGGCTTCGCCCGCGCGGCCGAGCGGCTGGACATGGCGGTGCAGACCATCAGTGCCCAGGTGCGGGAGCTCGAGAAGGCGCTAGGCCACCAGTTGCTCAAGCCGGCCGGCCGCGGTGTGGCGATGACCGAGGCGGGCCAGGCCGCCTTCGCCCGCGCCGAGGAGATCTTTCAGCTGGGACAGGTGATCCCCGACGAAGTGCGCGAGGCGGCCAGTGGCAAGGTCGCCCGTCTGGCCGTCGGCATGTCGGACGGCATTTCCAAGCTGGCTGCGCACGCGCTGCTGGAGCCCGTGTTGGCCACGCCATCGCTGCGGCTGGTATGCCACGAAGGTGAGTTCGAGCAGCTGCTGGCTGAACTGGCGCTGCATCACCTGGATTTGGTGCTGGCCGGACAGCCGGCTCCGCGCAACCCGAACCTTCGCCTGACGAGTGAACGACTGGTCGAATCGACGGTGGAGTGGTACGGGCCCGCCGCGCATGTGCACAAGGCCGATGTGGACCAGTTTCCGCAATCCCTGAACCGCTTGCCGGTGCTGCTGCCCACCGGTCACTCGGCCCTTCGCCCTACCCTGGATCGCTGGTTCGAGACCCAGGGCTTGCGGCCGCACATCGTCGGGGAATTCGAAGACAGCGCGCTGCTGGCGGTGTTTGCCGCGCGCGGGCTGGGGGTGTTCCCGGTCAGCCGCCTTGGCGCCAGTGACGTGGGCTTGATGCGCGGGCTGCGTTTGCTTGGCCGCTGCGATGACGTGAAGGAGGAGATCCACGCCATCCGCTCGCGCCGCGGGCAGCATCACCCCCTGGTGCTGCAGGTCATCGCCGCTGCGCGCGCCTGAGCACCACCGTTCGATCGGGCCAGGATCCACGGGCGTGAACTGTGGGCCTGGCGAGTGGTCACCGTGAGCCGATCACCCGGTCCCACGATCCATAGCGCTGATTCACCGGCCCGCGGCGGATCGACAGCGCCATCAGCGCAGCGCCAGCGGCCACGCTGACGAGCAGCCCAGCGGTGTTGCCCACGAACATGAAGGGCGAAGTCATCAACCCCGCACCCAGCAGCAGGTTCAGCCAACGAACAGGGCGTGCGACTTCGGCCGCTGCGATCGACACCACGGTCAGCACCAGGGACCCGATCACGTGGTGGGCGTGGGCCAAATTGCCTTCCACGCCTGGCCACAGGCGCGTGAACAGCAGCACCAGCCCGATGAGCGCGGCAAGTCCGAGGTTCCAAGGCAGGTTCACGCCGCCGGCCATCATGTGGCGCAGGACCGCCCCGGGCCGCTGGTCAAACTCGTCGACTGTGGTGCGGGTGCCCTCGGAGCCGGCCGGCATCATGTCGGTATCGCCGCGGAAGAACACCGCGAGCCCGTTGCGACCGGCCTGCACACGTCGGCGCACGAACTGCAGCGTCGCGATCAATTCGTCCAGCGAGTACGGAATCTGGATCAGTATGGCCGCCGCGCCGATCAGCGCGACGATGCTCCAGGTGCCAATCACGATCGGCTGGATGATGACGAAGATGATCGACGTGATGCCCAGCGGGGCGATCATCAGTCCAAACAACACCACCAGCCAGGGCATGGTGCGCCAGCGCGCTTTGGCACCGACCAGTCCGGTCAGGATTTCAAGCAGGTAGGTATGGCCACCAAGGGCCGCATCCGACACCGGAAACGCCTTGGACACTGCGGAGGTGATGATCTCCTCGGTGCCGTTCTGCGGATCGGTCGCCGAGCCATCAAAGAACGGGTCCCACACATGCGGAATGTGGCCGAGTTGATAGCCGGCCAGATAGCGCGCCACGAACAGGCCGATCAGTGCGGTGGCGATGATTGGCAGGCGTTGCGTCCAGGCCGACGGGTTGTAGCTCCAGCCCGGTGGAATGTCCGGGCCGGTGAGCGCGGCCAGTGGCGATGGCCCGGGCTCCGGCTTGGTGCAAACGGCAAAGCCGAAGACCAGCGCGCCGACAAGCGTGTCTGAGAGATACGCTGCTGCGTTGCCGGTGTTGAAGAGGAACGGAATGGCCATCACCACCGCGCCGATGCCTGCACACACCCAGCGCGCTGCGGTGCCACGCTGCGACAGGGACGCCATAGCAAACACCATCAGCAGGGCACCCAGCACCATCTCGCTCCAGCGCAGCATGGGCTCCTGCACGCTGATCAGCAGCGGCTGGGTGAAAAGCCAGCTGCCCAGGGCGATATTGACGAAGTGCGGCCAGCGGTTGTCACCCAGCTCGGCGGCAAGCTGTTGCCTGTGCCGCTGGCGCAAGGTCTCGGTGTCCTCGCCGGCATCTCTGGCGGCAGTTACCCAGTGCGGAGGTGTTACGCCGTTGCGACGGTACCAGCCGGGCGCGTCGTCCTTCAGCGATTGCACCAGGCGGGGCAACTCGTCCTTGAAACTGTGGTGAGGCTCCCATCCCAGCAGGTCGCGGGCAAGGCGCGTATCCAGTGCGTAGTGGTCGTCAGCCATCTCGGCCATGAAGGGTCGGACGAACGGGGCCTCGCCTTTGTCGATGGCGTCGGGAATGACCGGCTCGAGCCGGGCCTGGGCCCACAGCCCAGCAGCGGCGATGGTCTTGGGCACCTGCATGGTCGGCCAGTCGGCGACTCCGTGCATCAGTGCGCCCAATCGGTCCTGCAGTGCGTCGTAACCGACGGCGTCGGCTTCGCCGACCAGGATCGCTGTTTCGTCCGGCAGCGCAGTGCGCCGGTCGATGGTGCGCCGGAAGGCATCCAGCATGTCGTCCCGGTGCAGCATCGCCTGGCCGACCAGCGTGCTGCCTGAGTAAAAGTAGCTTTGCATGTCGCGCTCGTAGATGCGCGCGAACTGCTGGGCCATCGTCGGCACCAACGACTGGTCGTCGTAGACACCGGCCAGGCGCAAATTGATACAGGGGATGCGGCCGTGCTCCTGTCGCACCACATCTTCGGCCGCCGCCTTCGACCTCGGGTAGGCCCAGCGCGGGTCGATCGGGTGGCTCTCGTCGATGCGTTCGCCTGGCCGGCATGGCGCATGCACCAGCATCGTGCTGGCATAGACAAACTGCTCGACCTCGAAGGCCTGCAGCGCGCGCAGCAGGTGCCGCGTGCCCTCGACGTTGACGCTTCGGTAGCGTGGGTCGTCAGCATTGCTGAAATCGAAGTAGGCCACCAGATGCACCACGCTGGCGATGCGGGCGCCGAACGCATCGCGAAGCCTGTGCAGCGCCAGCTCGATCGACGCCGCCGAAGCAAAGTCCGCCTGCAAGATCGGGAACGGGGTCGGCCGCGCCTTTCGGTCCAACCCGACCACGCGGTAGCTGTCGCCCAGCGACAGGGCGAGTGTCTGCCCGAGGTTGCCGGCGGCTCCGGTGATGAGGACCAGCGGACGCAGGTCTGGGGTAGTCATCGGGTTGGTTTCCCGTCGAATCACTGTGCTAAGGTTGAGATGTCTGGCGCTGTCGCCGCGGGTCAATCGGCGGCGTACAACTTTTGCCGGACAGCCATGACAGCCTCCAGGATTTCCGAACGAGTCTTCGCGCTGGGTTTTGCCGTCATCGTCGTCTTGTTTGCCTGCTGCGCCATCGCCTTGATCGCCCTGTCGGGCATGGTGCTATGGCGGTCAGTGCAGCCCAGCGACGCGCTCACGCTGACCCATCGCTTCGATCTGATTCTCGACTGCATTGCCATGCTGACCATCGCGATGGCCTCGATGGAACTGGCACACACCGTTGTCGAGGAAGAATTCGAGCTCGAAGCGCGGTTGAGCGCAGCGGCGCGTGCCCGCCGCTTGCTGTCGCGCTTTCTGGTGGTGGTCGTCGTTTCGCTGGCGATCGAGTCGCTGGTGGCGATCTTCAAGCTCGTGCATGACGATCCTTCAAAGATCTCGCAAGCTGCATACATCGCTTTCGCCGCGGCAGCCTTGCTGGCGGCCTGGGGGTTTTTCATCAGAATGGGCCAGCGCGGGGAGGCCCGGGAAGGCTGAGCTCCCGTCCCTGCCGCGTCCGCCACGATCACATTCCAGGTTCTGCCGCAGACCGAGTCAGACGGGTTCCTCAGCGGCGCTGATGCCCGGCGACAGCGGCGTTGCCGGCCGCCATGACCGGGCCAGCCCCCCAGTGGCGACTGATCGCGCCGAGCACCGAGGCCTCACCGTCGGAGAGGTGCTTGTCGGCGTTGGCGGCGGCTGCGGCAACGCGCAACACCTTGCCTTGCAGTTCCGGCTTGTCGACCTCGGACATCAGCGAGGCCAGCGAACCATCGTCCACGTGGGCCAGTATCGAGCCGCCATCGAATCCGTCCATCAGCAGGTCTTCGCACAGCGTTTGCACGATGCCGGGAAAGTCTCTTGGCTCGAGGCCGAAATCATGCGCGGCATCGAGCTGGTTCAGTGCTTCGATCTCCGAGCTGCAGACATGGCCGTCAGAGATGAGCACGAGTGCCACGATGCGTGCGGCGGCTTCGGGGCTGTTGCGGGGGTAGGAGCGCATGGCGGTGTTCTTTCGTCAAGGGTTGGGAATCGGTCTGTTGCGTGAGCAAGTGGCAGCTGAATGTGAAGCCGCGGCGGGAATACACCGGCGCTGTCAATCGCGCCAGCCGCTTCGCTTCGACTGGCGCTGTGATTCAGGCTGCTCAATGCGGATCGGGATCAACACCAACTCCGCAGGTTGGCGATGTTCCACCATCACCAGCCGCTGCAAGTAGTTCCATGCGCGTTGCAGGCGCGCGATGCTGCGCTGCTGCCAGCGCGGACGATTCGGGCCGTTGGGTTCGAATAAGGTCTTCATGGTCGAGCCTCAAGGAAGTTGAAGAGTCTCAGTGTGGGCTGGACGATTGCCTGGAAAAAGCAGCACTTGCGTGAGCTGCGCATCGGGAAAAGCGAACTTCGCGGTGGGCGATGGCAATGCCTCCGCGCGGCGCACCAATGGTCTCCCGCCCCAGAGCGAGGCCAATGCCGCGCGTCCAGAGGCCCATGACGCAGTGGGTTTCACACTCTGGCGGGCCTGACCTCGGTGACCGTGCTGCGTGCGAAGGCCCGGCGCGTGTCCGAGAAGTCCCACTGCTCGATGAGGCAACGGCCCTTGCCCGCTTCGGTGCCCCAGCGCAGCAGGTTCATCGAGTTCGGCACGTTCCTGCGCACGCGCGAAGAGACCGCCGTTCCCGCCTGCACTGCCCACATCGGCCGCGCCAGGCCGTGCAGCGCCATCACATAGGGCAGGTGGATGTGCCCGCCCATGACGAGGTCGGCGCCAGCGGCGGCCCAGCGCTGCAGGGCTGCGGCGTGCCCGCGCAGCCGGTTCGGCACATCTTCGACGCCCGTCACGGCCATGGGCTGGTGCACCACCACGACGCGCAACTGTGCGTCCCCGGCGCCCGCCAGGAGCCGGGCCACGCGGTCGACCTGTAGCCCGGACACCTGGTCGTGCTTGTGCCGCCAGGCCCGGGTGGTGTTGACGCACACCACCATCAGGTCGGACGAGGAGTGCACGGGTTCGAGATCGTCACCGAAAGCCGCGATGTACCGGACATAGGGGCGGCACAGGCGGTCGAGGCCGCAGGCCTCGTCGCCAGCCACCCAGAGCCAATCGCCAGTGAAAGCCGCGCCCGACAGATTGGATTGAACCAGGGAGCCGGGCGCGAACTCCAGACGGACGGCATTGGCGTTTCGGGTGTTGGGCATGGAGTGCTTCTCCTGGGGGTGAGTGCCACGAAGGCCTGCGGAGCGCAGCTCGTGCAAACCGCAGCCGCCAAACGCCGAAGTCTGCGACCGAAGCCTCGTCTTGTGTTCAGGTTTGTCCGATGTTGGCGTTCTCGAAAAGCTGCTTTTTCAGGATCGTCCAGAGCCCCACATTCCGGCTGTCCCTCAACCGATGGAGATCCGTGATGCAAGTGCTTTTCAAGTCCCACCATCCGCATGCCACCGAACTGCGCGACCTGACCGAGCGCCGCGTGCGCTTCGTATTGCGGCGTTCCTGATGCGCCTGTGGCGCCGCGGCAGTGACTCCCGCCGCATGCGCCAGCGATTCAACAGTCACGAGTGCTGAAACCGAACGAGCAAAGGACCCCACCCCATGAACCCCATGACGCCCATCCCCTCTACCGCTCGCCCGGACTCCGCAGGCCAATCTCTGGTCGTCGCCGACCCTACAAGCCTGCCGCGTGATGTCGGCGCGGGCCGCGTGTTGCGCAACACGTATGCACTGCTGTCGATGACGCTGCTGTTCAGCGCGGCCATCGCCGCCGCCAGCGTGGCGCTTCAGCTGCCAGCGCCGGGCATCCTGCTGACGCTGGGCGGCTACTTCGGCCTGCTCTTCGCCGTCTACAAGTTCAAGAACAGCGGCTGGGCGCTGCCGGCGGTGTTCGCGCTGACGGGCTTCATGGGCTACTCGCTGGGGCCGGTGCTGGCCAAGTCGCTGGCCTTGCCCGGCGGTGCGCAGGTCGTGACCCTGGCCCTGGCGGCCACGGGTGCCACCTTCCTGGCCTTGTCGGCCTGGGTTCTTACGTCCCGGCGCGACTTCAGTTTCATGGGCGGCTTTCTCTTCGCGGGCATGGTCATCGCGCTGATCGCCGGCCTGGGCGCCGTGTTCCTGCAGATGCCTGCGCTGGGCCTGGCCGTGGCCGCGATGGTCGCACTGCTGTCGGCCGGCCTGATCTTGTTCGAGACCAGCCGCATCGTCACCGGTGGCGAAACCAACTACGTGCTGGCCACCGTCGGGCTGTACGTTTCGATCTTCAACCTGTTCACGAGCCTGCTGAGCCTGTTCGGCTTCGGCAGCTCGGATGAATGAACCCTCACCAGGAGCACACCATGAAATGCCCCACCTGCACCGACACCGCCCTCGTCATGAGCGACCGCCAAGGCGTCGAGATCGACTATTGCCCGCAATGCCGGGGCGTGTGGCTGGACCGCGGAGAACTCGACAAGCTGATCGAGCGCTCGGCCACGATGGCACCGGCCCCAGCCACCAGCGCGGCCGCCCGATCACAGCCCCAGTTCGTGGACTCCGACTACGACCACCGTCGAGGTGCGCAGGGCAGCCGCAGCAAGTCCTGGCTTAGCAACATCTTCGATTGACCCAGGGCTGATAGCACCAAAGGGGGCACCATCATGCGCATCTACCCCACGAACAGCCCGCAAGCGGCCGCCCGCATCGTTGCACTGACGGTGGTGGCCGACGGCGACATCGGTGTGGCGGAGCTCGAGTCGCTCGACCGCCTCGCCGTGCACGAGCAGCTGGGACTGGCGCGGCATGAGCTGCATGCGCTGTTGGACACTTTCTGCGAAGACTTGCTTTCGAGCGAACAGTTGAAATGGGCCGATGTCTGCCCAGTGGACGAACGCACGCTGGCGGACCTGATGGGCGAGATTCACGACCCCGCGTTGCGGCTGAAGTTGCTGCGCTTGTGCGTCGAACTTGCAGAAGCCGACGCGCATGTCGCAGAGGGCGAATCGATCGTGCTCGTCGCCGCCGTCGAGCACTGGGGCTTGCACCATGAGATGTTTCCGTCGTCGTCCGGGAACTGATCGGCTCGACTTGCCTTAACTTCCGCGCTGCGGGTCGGTGGGCTGGCGGACCGGCGCGAAGCAAACACTCAGTCGACCCCCATGTCTGCACCCTGGCCCTGTTGCCGGCAGCATGCCTTGCCAGACGCGCCGATGTACATAGATCGGACCGTGGGATCACGACGGCCTGCCACCCGCTACCCCTGTACGCCATACCCGCGCCCGATCGCGACCTGTTCCTGAAGGTCGAGGCCTGAGTCCGCGCGACGCTCAGACCAGCTTCAGTTGCAGCGCGTACACGCCGGGCTCGGCGCCGGACAGCACGCTGAAACCGCTGCTGCGCGCCAGCGCGGCCATGCCGTGGTTCTCGTGCAGGCATTCGCCCCACACGTCGTGCACGCCGCGCGCGCGCAGGTAGCGCAGCAGCTTGTCCATCAACGCGCGGCCGAGGCCCTGGCGCTGGCTGCGCGTGGCCACCTGGATCGCAAACTCGGCGCGGATGTTGTCCGGGTCGCACACCGCGCGCGCCTCGCCGAGCAAGCCCTCGTCGCCGCCGTCGGGGCGCAGCGCCACGAAGGTCATCTCGCGGTCGTAGTCGATCTGGCTGTAGCGCGCCAGCTCGCTGTGCGGCACCTCGCGCCGCACCATGAAGAAGCGCAGCCGCATGTCGTTGCGCGTGGCATTCGCATAGAACGTGCGCATCAACGGCTCGTCTTCGGGGCGGATCGGCCGCAGCAGCACCGCGCGCTCGTGCAGCACGAGCGTCTCCTCGAGCAGCGCCGGGTACGGCAGGATCGCCAGCCGGTCGCTGGCCTTGCCCACGGCGGCGGCGGCGCGCAGCCTGACGCGCGCATCCAGCGCGATCACGCCGCGTTCGTCGGCCAGCAGCGGGTTGATGTCGAGCTCCTGCAGCTCGGGCAACTCGCAGGCCATCTGCGACACCTGGATCAGGCAGGCGCTGAGCGCCTCCATATCCACCGCCGCGCGGTCGCGGTAGCCGGCCAGCAGCGCGGCCACGCGGGTGCGCGAGATCAGGTCGCGCGCCAGCACGCTGTTCAGCGGCGGCAGCGCGGTGGCGCTGTCCTTCAGCACCTCGACCGCGGTGCCGCCCTGGCCGAACATCACCACCGGGCCGAACACCGGGTCGGTGGCCACGCCGATGATCAGCTCGTGCGCGTGCGGCCGGCTCACCATCGCCTGCACCGTGAAGCCCAGCAGCTGCGCGTCGGGCCGCAGCGTGCGGGCGCGGCGTTCGATCGCCTGCGCCGCGCCGCGCAGTTCGGCCTCGTTCGCCAGGCCGAGCGCGACACCGCCGACGTCGCTCTTGTGCGAGATCTGCGGCGACAGGATCTTCAGCACCACCGGGTAGCCGATCTGCGCCGCGGCGGCGGCCGCCTCGTCGGCGTCGCGCACGGTGCGCGTGCTGGCCACCGGAATCGCATAGGCGTCGAGCAAGGCCTTGGCCTGCACCTCGTCGAGCTGGGTGCGGCCCTGCGCCAGCGCATCGCCGATCACCTGCCGGGCGCGCGCGCGATCCGGCGCCGCCGACGGCGCCACCTCGCGCGGGGTTTCGAGCAGCGCGGCCTGGTTGCGGCGGTACTGCACGCGGCGCACGAAGGCCTCCACCGCGCGCTCGGGCGTGGCATACACCGGAATGCCGGCCGTCGCGCAGTCCTGCATCGCCTGTTGCACCACGTCGGCGCCGAGCCAGCAGGTGATCACCGGCTTGCCGGCGTCGCGCATCAGCGGGATGCAGGCCTGTGCGATCTCCGCGCTCGGCACCACCGCGGTCGGCGCGTGCATGAACAGCACCGCGTCCACCTCGTCGGCGCGCAGCAGCAACTGAAGCGCCGCGACATAGCGCTCGATCGGCGCATCGCCGATCAGGTCGACCGGATTGCCGCGCGACCAGGTGGCGGGCAGCTGGGCGTCGAGCGCGGCCAGCGTGGCGTCGCTCAGGCGTGCCAGCGTGCCGCCGAACAGCGACATCGCATCGGCCGCCAGCACGCCGGCGCCGCCGCCGTTGGTGACGATGGCCAGCCGCTCGCCGACCAGCGCCCGCGCGCGCGCCACGGTCTCGGCGGCGTCGAACAAGTCGGCCAGCGTGTTCACGCGCAGCATGCCGGCGCGGCGAAACGCCGCGTCGTACACGGCATCAGAGCCGGCCAGCGCGCCGGTGTGCGAGGCCGCGGCCTTGGCGCCTTCGGGGGCGCGGCCGGCCTTCACGACGATCAGCGGTTTGTTGCGCGCCGCGGCGCGCGCCGCCGACATGAACTTTCGCGCCGCGCGCACCGACTCGAGGTACATCAGCACGGCCGACGTGCCCGGGTCGCTGGCCAGGTAGTCGATCACGTCGCCGATGTCGACGTCGGCGCTGTCGCCGAGCGTGATGAAGTGCGAGAAACCGATCTCGCGCGAGTTGGCCCAGTCGAGCATCGCGGTGGCCAGCGCGCCCGACTGCGACACGAACGCGAGCCGCCCGGGCAACGCCTGGGCCTGCGCGAAACTGGCGTTGAGCCTGAGCCCCGGCACCAGCAGGCCCAGACAGTTCGGGCCGAGCACGCGCAACAGATGCGGCCGCGCCGCATCGAGCATGGCCTGCTGCAGGCTGCGGCCGTCCGCAGCGTGTACCGATTGCAGCCCCGCGGTGAGCACGATGGCCGCACGCGTACCCTTCTCGCCCAGCGCATCGATCAGCTGCGGCACCGTGGCCGCCGGCGTGCACACCACCGCCAGATCGGGCACCTCGGGCAAGGCCTGCGCATCGGGCCAGGCCGGCAGGCCCGCCACCTGGGCATGCCTGGGATTCACCGGCCACACCGGGCCGGCAAAGCCGGCCTGCAGCAGGTTGCGCATCACCAGGTTGCCCAGGCTGCGCTCGCGGTCGGACGCGCCGATCACCGCGATCGAGCGCGGCTGGAACAGGAACTCGAGGTTGCGGACGCTCAAGGGGTGTGCCTCATCGTGCAAGAACGCAGCACGTGGTCGACATTATTCGACCCAGCCGCCGGCCACGCGCAGCGACGGCATTGCGCCAGCGCAATCGGGTGGCGCGGGCAGCGCCCGATCCGGGCTCAAGGACGCTGCTCGGGCGTCTGCCGCTGCCAGGCGGCGGCGAGTGCGCCGGCCGACAGCGGCTGCTGCGTGTCCACCGTGATCGTGTGCGCGAGCTCGTCGGGCTGCAACGGTTGCTCGCGCCCGCGCAGCATCTCGAGCACGGCTTCGTCGGCCTCGGACGGATCGTCGCCCCGCGCGGCGCGCGCGCGCAGCCGCTGGCGCAGCACGTCATCGGGCGCGACGCAGTCGAGGATCGTGAACGGCACGCGCTGGGCCGCCGCCAGCCGGCGCAGGCTGTCGCGCTCGGCGCGCTGCAGGCAGGCCGCGTCGACCAGCGTCGGGTACCCGGCGGCCAGCGCGCGCGCCGCCACCTCGCCGAGCCTGGCGTAGACGCTCTGGGTGTCGGCGGTGCCGTAGTGGCCACTGCCCAGCAGCCGCCGGCGCTCGGCATCGGAGCGCACGCGGATCGCCCCGCTGCAGGTGGCCAGTCGCCCGGAGACGAAGCTCTTGCCCGAACCCGGCAACCCGTGCGTGATCAGCAGCCTCGGGTCCCATTGGCGCGCCAGGCGCAGCGCCAGCGTGAGGTAGTGGCTCGATCGCAGCGCCGGCGCAGGCCGCGCGCCCTGGGCCTCGCGCAGCGACGCCACCAGCGCGCGCACCGCGGCGCGGTAGACCATGTAGAAACGCAGCACCGGCAGGCCGTCGTAGTCGCCGCTGGCCTCGAGGTAGGCGTTGAGAAAGCCGCTCGCCAGGTCGGGCCGGCCGTGCGCCTGCAGGTCCATCGTCAAGAATGCCACGTCGCTGAGCACGTCGATCCAGCGCAGCCCGTCGTCGAATTCGATGCAGTCGAAACCGGTATAGCCGTCGTCCAGGCGAATCACGTTGTCCAGGTGCAGGTCGCCGTGGCATTCGCGCACACGGCCCTGTTCGCGGCGCCGCATCCAGATCGCGTGCAGCTGCGGCGCCTGGGCCGTCAGCCAGGCGGCCAGGTCGGCGCCCTGCTCGGCCGCGTCGCCGGCCGGCAGCGCGGCCAGCGGGCGCAACGCATCGTCGACGATGCGCCCTGGCGTTGCGTAGGGCGTCTCGACGGCGGCCACCGGCGCGGCGCGATGGAAGTCGGCCAGGTGCTGCGCGAACTGCGCCAGGTCGGCCTGGGTCAGCGCGCCCTGCGCCAGCTGGGCGCCGGCCAGCGCGTCGGCAGCCATGCGGTGCATCTTGACCGCGTAGTCGAGCACCGGCCCGGGGCCGCCCCAGGTGGGCGCGTCGCGGTCACCGTGGATCGATTCGACGCCGATGTACAGCGCGGCAGCCAGGCGACGGTTCAGGCGCAGCTCCTCCTCGCAGAAGTGGCGCCGCGCGGCCAGCGTGCTGAAGTCGAGAAAACCCAGGCGCACCGGCTTCTTCAGCTTGTACGCGAATTCGCCCGCCAGCAAGACCCACGAGATGTGCGTCTCCACCAGCTGCGGCCGGGCACCCGCGCGCTGGAACTGGTCGAACAGCGCCCGCACCATATTGGCCGATCGTGACAGGTCGTCGTCGGTGCTCATCGTGGGGTCGGCAGCGCGTCGAGACACCCTCAAACGGCGGCGTCTCAGGTCTCGTGCACATAGCGCCCCGGCGCGTCGGCCAGCGCCTTGAGCCGGTGCGGCCCCTTGCCGCCGATCGGCGGGGCCGTCACCTTGCGGCCCGAATGCGCGGCCAGCCAGTCGGCCCAGTCGGGCCACCACGAGCCGTGGTGCGACGACGCGCCGTCGAGCCAGGCCTGCGGGTCGCGGTACGTTGCATGGGCCTTGCGCACCGCGGCGCGATACGACGCCTGCTTGCTGGCACCGGGCCCGTTGGGCGGGTTGACGATGCCCACGTTGTGGCCACCCGAGGTGAGCACGAAACGCAGCTCGGCGTCGCTGAGCAGGTGGATCTTGTACACCGACTGCCACGGCGACACGTGGTCGCGTTCGGTGGCCACCACGTACATCGGCTGGTGGATGTCGTTCAGCGCGACCGGTCGTTCCCTGACCACGTAGCGGCCTTCGGCCAGATCGTTGTTCAGATACAGGCGGCGCAGGTACTCGCGGTGCATGCGCAACGGCATGCGCGTGGCGTCGGCATTCCAGGCGCGCAGGTCGGTCAGCGGCGTCTGCGCGCCCATCAGGTATTCGTGCACGAGCTTGGACCACACCAGGTCCTTGGAGTTGATCAGCGAAAACGCGCCGGCCATCTGCCGCCCGTCGAGATAGCCGCGCTCGGTCATCACGTCCTCGAGGAACGCGATCTGGCTCTCGTCGATGAACAGGCCCAGTTCGCCCGGGTCCTTGAAGTCGATCTGCGCGGCGAGCAGCGACACCGTCTTCAGCGGCGATCGGGCCTCGCGCGCCAGCGCTGCGGCGGCGATGCCCAGCAGCGTGCCGCCCAGGCAATAGCCCATCGCATGCAGTCCGATGCGCGGGAAGGCGCGCTGCACTGCCTCCAGCGCGGCAAACACGCCGAGTTCCGCGTAGTCGTCCATCGACAGGTCGCGGTCGGCCGCGCTGGGGTTGCGCCACGAGATCATGAACACCGTGTGACCGCGCCCGACCAAGTACCTGACCAGCGAGTTGTGAGGCGACAGATCGAGGATGTAGTACTTCATGATCCACGACGGCACGATCAGCAACGGCTCGGGGTAGACCTGCCTGCCCGCCGGCGCATACTGGATCAGCTCGATCAGCCGGTTGCGGTAGACCACCTTGCCGGGCGACAGCGCCACCGCGACGCCGGGCGCGAACTTCTCGGCGTCCTTCGGCGCGCCACCGGTCGCCACCGCCATCGCGTCACGCCACCAGTTCGCAGCGCCGTGCATCAGGTTCTGGCCGCCGCTGTTGAGTGTCTGCTGCAGCACCTCGGGGTTGGACCAGACGTGGTTCGACGGCGAGGTCATGTCCAACGCCTGGCGCACCACGAAGGAGGCCACCTCCTCGTCGTGGTGGGCGACGCCGCGCACGCCGGTGCTGGCCTCGCGCCACCACTGCTCCCACAGCAGGAAGCCCTGCGACAGCGCGTGGTACGGCGGCTCGCTCCACTCGGGGCGCGCAAAGCGCTTGTCGTGCGGTGCGGGCGTCACGCACGGCGCGCAGGCGCCCGTGGCCGACTGCTGCAGGTACAGCCACCAGCGCAGCGTCTTGTCGAAGGCGCTTTCGGCCAGCGCGAGCTGCTTGCCGGGCGAGGCCAGCAGGTGCGACCACCAATCGAGCATCGCCGCCGACACCGCGGCCGGCGAAATGCCGTGCGTCAAACGCGCCACCGCCGTCTTCAACGGGACGTCGAGTGCCTGGTAGGTGGCCGGTGCCGGCGCGGTGGTGGTTTCGAGCATGCGAGTTGGCCGTCAGTGAGGCTGACATGCTCGCCCGCGCGGCCGCGCCGGGCGTTGAGTCAGGTCAAGGCCGCTGCTCGTAGCGCCGACCGCCGGCGCGCGCCGGATGACAATGCGTTGCAGACACGGCCGACCGGACAACCATGCTGGCGATGATCTTGAACGCCGTGCGCAGCCCGCTCGTGGCGACTTCGCGCGAGCGGCCGGAGCCCGGGCCTGGCGAGGTGCGGCTGCGAGTCAGCGCCTGTGCCGTCTGCCGCACCGACCTGCACATCGTCGATGGTGAACTGCCTTCGCCGCGGCTGCCGCTGGTGCCGGGCCACGAGATCGTGGGCCGTGTCGAAGCGCTCGGCGACGCCGTGACCGACATGCACATCGGCCAGCGCGTCGGCGTGCCCTGGCTCGGCGGCACCTGTGGCGCCTGCCCGTATTGCTTGCGCCACGCCGAGAACCTGTGCGACCGGCCGGTGTTCACGGGCTACAGCCGCGACGGCGGCTTTGCGACGCACGTCGTGGCCGCGGCGGCCTACTGCTTTTCGCTGGAGGACCTCGCGCTGGACGACGTGTCGGCGGCGCCGCTGATGTGCGCCGGGCTGATCGGCTGGCGCGCGCTGCAGGCCGCGGGCGACGCGCAGGTGCTGGGGTTGTACGGATTCGGCGCGGCCGCGCACCTGATGACCCAGGTGGCGCGCCAGCAACGGCGCACGGTGTTGGCGTTCACGCGACCGGGCGACCACGCGGCGCAGGCGCACGCGCGCGCGCTGGGCGCCGACTGGGCTGGCAGCTCCGACGACACGCCGCCGCGCGTGCTGGACGCCGCGATCCTGTTCGCGCCGGTGGGAGCGCTCGTGCCGCTGGCGCTCGGCCATGTGCGCAAGGGCGGCCGCGTCGTCTGTGCCGGCATCCACATGAGCGACATTCCCTCGTTTCGCTACAGCCTGCTGTGGCATGAGCGGCAGCTGATGTCGGTGGCCAACCTGACCCGACACGACGGCGATGCGTTCCTCGCGCACGCGCGCCGGCATCCGCTGACCGTGACGACCACGGTGTTCGGCCTGCAACAGGCCAACGACGCGCTGGATCGCCTGCGCCGCGGCGAGCTGGTCGGAGCGGCAGTGCTTCAGCCCTGAGCTCGGGCGCGACGCATGGCGCCACAGTGACACCCGTCAACGCCGCGGCGCCGCGGCGGCGTACCGTGGCGGCGCCATATTGAATTAGCGGCCACCAGGCACTAGTGTTTCAGCAGAGGACGGATCGGCCGACCTTGGCGATCGTCCACCGTTCAGACCCACACCCAGGAGACGCACATGACGAGGACTCGGCGCAAGACCAACGGTTCGACCGGCACGGTGGCAGCAGCCGCGGCGACGCCGCACGCCGCCAGCTCGCCGCAGGAAGGCTGGGTGGGGTTGTCGCGGGACCAGCTCGACATGTCGCTGCAGTCCGCGATGGCGTGGCTGCGTGGGCTCGAGGCGATGCGCAAGGTGCAGTGGGACATGACGCACCTGGCGCTCAAGCGCTACGAGGAGTTGCGCCAGCGCCTGCACGAGGTGCAAGACCTGCCGGAGCTGATGGCGCTGCAGGTGGAGCTGATGCGCTTCGATTCCGCGGCCGCGATCAAGACCGGCCAGGAACTCTACGATGCCGCGGTGCAAAGCACGACCGAGGCGCTGACGCAGGCACGATCGACCATCGACGCCAGCCAGAGCGACGGCATGAAGTCCTGGCTGCAATCGATGCAGACGATGATGCACACCGGTGTGCGGCCGTTGGACGATCTGTTCGGCAATTCGCTGCTGCGTGACCTGATGGCCGTACCCGGCGCGGGCGCGCACATCGCCAAGCCGGGCTGATCCGCTGCAGGCCTTGGCAGCCGGGCATCCGCCCGGCGCGCGGCGTGATTTGTAAAGCTGCGTTGCTCTTGTCATCGCCGGCCGTGGCACGGGGGTTAGTCGTTCACGAACTCCGGTTCGCCCGACTTGGAGATCACGATGAAGCGATTTCGCTTGGCGTTGCTGGCCGCGGCCGTGCTCAGCCTTTCGGCCTGCGTGGTTGCGCCGTATTACCCCTATCAGTACGCGGGCTATGGTGACCCCGGCCAGGTGATCGCGGTGGCCGATGTGCCGCCGCCCGCGCCCTATTCCGAGGTCGTGCCGGTCGTTCCGTTTGCCGGCGCGATCTGGCTCGGTGGCTACTGGGGCTGGGGCGGAGGCCGCCACCATTGGGTATCCGGTCGCTGGGACCGCCCGCGCTCGGGCTACTACTGGCAGCCGCACCGCTGGCAGCCGATCAGCGGGCGCTGGCAGCTGTCGGGCGGCGGCTGGATGCCGCACCGTTGACGCCGGCACCCGGGTCTACTTGCGCGTGACCTGACGCGCAAACCGACCGCGCGCCGGGCTCAGACCGCACCGCGCGGATGGCGATATTGAAGTGTGGCGCCACCCATGAAATCGATTTGCCCGTCGAGCGTGGCGCCCAGCCGTTCGGCCAGCAGGATCGAGCGCCGGTTGTCGGGCCGGATCAGGCTGATCAGATCATTGAGCCCCAGGTGACGCCGACCATGGTCGCGCGCCGCGCTGGCGGCTTCGAAGGCGTAGCCGCGGCCCCAGGCATCGCGCGCCAACAGCCAGCCCAGTTCGCACGATGGCCACTCGGGCGGGTGCAGGTACCCCACCCGGCCGACGAGCCGGCCGCTCGCGCGCTCTTCGAGCGCCCACATGCCGTAGCCCAGCAGCACCCAGGCGCCCAGGAACAACGCCATGTGGCGCCACGCCACCTCGGGCCCGACGACCTGGCCGGTGCCGATGTAGCGCATCACCTCTTCGTCGGCGCACATCGCCGCGTAGGCGTCCAGATCCTGCTGGTCGAACGCGCGCAGACGCAGCCGTGGCGTATCGACCACCGGCGCCCGCGCGGCGGCCCGCTCAATCGGCATCGTCGAACACCAGCTGTGCGGCGGCCAGGTCTTCGAGTGCGGTACCCACCGACTTGAACAGCGTGATGTCGCGGTCGCTCTCGCGACCACGACGCTCGCCCCGGCACAGATCGGCCAGGCTGCCCTGCAGGCGCTCGGCCGAGAAGCCGCCCTCGGCCATGGCCTGCAGCACGTCGCCCGACTTGGCCAGGGCCTCATGCGTGTCGACGTAGACCCGGCTGCGCGCGAAGCAGGCGGCGTCGGACTCGCGCATGTCGGGCGTGAAGCTGCCGATCAGATCCAGGTGCGTGCCCGGCCGCAGCCAGTCGCCTCGCACCAGCGGCGCAGTCGACAGCGTCGCGCAGCTGATCACGTCGGCCTGCTCCACCGCGCGCTGCAGATCGGACACCGCCATCGCGTCGAAGCCTTGCGCCTGCAGTGCCGTGGCGAGCGTGCGGGCGGCCGCATCGCTGCGGTTCCACACCCGCACGCGCCGGATCGGCCTCACCGCGGCGAACGCGCCGGCCGCGAGCCCGGCCACGCGCCCGGCGCCCACGATCAGCAGGTTCGACGCGTCGGCGCGCGCGAGATACGACGCCGCCAACGCCGAGGCCGCCACGGTGCGGCGCGAGGTGATCTGGTCGCCGTCCATCTGCGCCAGTGGCTCGCCGGTGGCGGCGTCGAACAAGGTGTACACCGAATGCAGGCCCGGCTTGCCGAGCGCACCGTTGCCGGGAAAGATCGTGACCGTCTTGATGCCCAGCCGCTGCCCCGGTTGCCAGGCCGGCATCAGCAGCACGGTGCCGGCGGTGGTGCCATGGTGGCTGGCATCGGCGATGCGGTGCGTGTGGCGCTGCGGCACCTCGCAGCCGGCGACGAACATGCGCCGCAGCGCGTCGATCAGCGGGCCGAAAGCCAGACGCTCGCGGGTGGCATGGGCGTCGATGAATTGCACGGCGGGGAGTATCGGTCAAGATACGCGCCTGTTTCACGAGCCCAGGGGCACAGCAATGGCGGCGGTTTCGATGCTCATCATGGCAGGCAGCGAGCGCGAGGGTTCGCTCAACCGGCGGCTGGCGTCGGTTGCCGCGACGCTGGCGCGCAAAGCCGGCCACGAGGCGCGACCGTTCGACCTGCGCGCGCTCGCGCTGCCGCTGTACGACGGCGACATCGAGGCGCGCACCGGCGTGCCGGCTGGTGCGTCGAGCCTGCTCGAGGCGGTGCGCGCGTGCGATGCGGTGCTGATCGCGACGCCCGAATACAACGGTTTTCCGACGCCGCTCGTGATCAACTCGTTCGACTGGTTGTCGCGCCTGCAGGCCACCGGCGAGCGGCCGAGCGGGCTGGCCGCCACGGCCAACAAGCCGGTGGGCCTGCTGGCCGCGTCACCCGGACCGCTGGGCGGGCTGCGGTCGATGAACTTCCTGCGCCAGTACCTGCAGATGACCTTCGCGATGATCGTCGTGCCGCAGCAGTTCGCGCTCGGCCGCGCGCACGAGGCCTTCGACGAGGCCGGTGCGCTGAAGGACCCGAAGGCGGTGCAGAGCGTGGAGAACGTGCTGCGCTCGCTGGCGCACCTGGCCGCCGCATTGCGGCCAGGCTGATCGGTGGCGGCGCAGCGCCGCCTGCTCCCTTACTTGACGAACTTGCGCATCTCGGCCGCGGTGAATGCGCGCAGCGTCTGCGTGCGGATGTTGCCGAGCGCGGCGGTCTTCACCGACAACGCCATCACGGCCTCTTCGGGCCCTTCGGCGACCAGCACGATGTCGTACGCGCCGGTCGTCCAGTGCACGCTCTTGATCGTGACACCGGCGGCCTCGGCCTGGGCCTTGAAGGCCTCGAAGCGCTCGGGCGACTCCTTGATGTTGCGCGCACCTTGATCGGTGAACGTGGCCAGTGTGATGAAAGCAGGCATCGTGATGCTCCTGGTAGAGCCTTCCGGCGGTCGAAGGCGTGCGGTGCGATCGCCAGCGCGGTCCGCCTGGCCGCGGCGTCGAGTGCCCGAGGGCAGTCGTTTCAAGCTAGACCACGAACCCGCGAAGGTCAAGCGGTGATTCGGGCGCGCGCCAGGCTACGGACCCCTCCGACCTCGTCACCGGGGTTATCGGCGAACGTGGTTGCGCGCAGAATCACTCGTCGGAGCAAATGCGTCGCGGAGCGACATCAATCCAGGCGATACACAAGCAGTTTGAACCGGCCTGCCGAAAGCGGCAACCCATCGCCTGCCAGCGAACGGCACCACGCACTCGGCCGGCGTTTCTTGCTTCAGGAGTAGTGATGAGCTTAGCGAACTGGACCACGCGGTTCCTGGTCGGCGGTGCAAAGGGCAGCGAGGTACAACCCCCCGATGGTCAAAGCCCGCAATCCGGTGGCGACGATGCGAAGGTCGACCCGGCACAGGGCGCCGGCTCGCAGTCGTTCGTGGGCAGCCGGGTCGGCGCCTACCTGATCACCAAGCGGCTGGGTGCCGGCGGCGTCGGCGAGGTGTTCAAGGGCGTCGACGTGATGCTCAAGCGCGAGGTGGCGATCAAGGTGCTGCGGCAAGAACTTGCCGCCGACTCGCTGTTCCTCGAGCGCTTCCGCCGCGAGGCCCAACTGCACGCCAAGCTCAGCCATCCCAATGTGGCGAGCGTGCATGCCTTCCTGCAGGAAGGCGACAAGCAGTTCATGGTGATGGAGTACGTGGCCGGGATTTCGCTCGACGAGTTCGTCCGTTCCGGCGGGCCGGTTCCGTTGGAGCGGGCGCTGAGCATCTTTCGGCGGGCTCTCGACGGCATCGAGCATGCGCACCGCAGCGGCGTCGTGCATCGCGATATCAAACCGGCGAACATCATGCTGGCCGACAACGGCCAAGTGAAGGTGATGGACTTCGGCATCGCCCGCGGCCTCGACGGCCAGGACCAGCTGACGCGCCACGGGCAGGTGGCCGGCACGGCCAAGGCAATGTCACCCGAGCAGATCCGTGGCGGGCAGGCCGACGTCCGCTCGGACATCTATTCGCTCGGCATCGTGCTGTACACGCTGCTGGCAGGCCGCCCGCCCTTCGAAGGCGCGAGCGACCACGCGCTGATGATGGCCCAGCTGCAGCAGGCGCCGCCGCCGTTGCGCGGCCTCGTGGCCGACCTGCCCGCAAAGGTCGAGGCCGCGGTAATGCGGGCGCTGGAAAAGGATCCGTCGGCGCGCTTCCAGACGGCGCGCGACTTCGCCCGTGCCATCGACGCTTGCCTTGCGGACCTGGCGCCCGCAGCGACGCCAGTCGACGATCGTCGATTGGCGGCCCAGACCACCTCGCGAACCGCCATCAATCCCGCGCTCCAAGGCCTCCAGAAACTGCCGGCCAGAGCCGGCCAGGCCGCTCCTTCGACGCCCCGGCAGGCGGTCGGGAAGCGGGCGGCAGGGCCACGCTGGGCGCGTGTGGGAGCCGTCTCGCTGGCGGTGCTCGCGCTCGTCGGAGCCGCGGCGCTGCTTTGGTCGTACCGCTCGCAGGACGACGTCGCGGCCAAGCCGTCGGTGCCGCCGTCTGATGTGCCTGCTCAGCCATCCGTTTCCCAGCTGCCGAGCCAGCCGCTGCCGCCGCCGGGGCCCGTGGCGGAGCCCGCTCCCGCCGCCCCACCGGAACCCGCTGTCGCGGCCCAAAGCGCAGCGCCGGCGCCGCGGATGCCCGCCCCCGCGATGACTGCGCCGCCGCCAAGCCCGCCGCCAGATACCGAACCCGTGCAGCTGCGCACGTTGGCCATCGTGGGCATGGCCGCCGACGCCGGCGCCGCCGCGGGTGCGACCGCTGTCGGCCAGTCCTTCCGACCGGGCGAGCGCATCAGGCTGCTGGTCAAGCCCAGCGCCGATTCGCACGTCTACTGCTATCTGCAGGACAAGGCCCGGCGCATCGTGCGCTTCTACCCGAACCGGTTCAGCAAGGGCTCGCTCGTGAAGGCTGCCGAGCCGTTGGAGATCCCCGGCAAGATGCGCTTCGAACTCATCGCCGACAGCCTGAATACCACCGAAACCGTGGCCTGCCTGGCGAGCGAGCGCGACCTCGCCGGCCACCTGCCGGCCGCCGTGGTCGGCAGCGACTTCGCGGAGTTGCCGGTGGCATCGCTGGACGAGGTTCGCGCGGCGTTCTCGCGCGTGGCCGCCGGGTCCCTGGCCGAGAGTCGCTTCCGGATCGAGGTGCGTTAGTTGACCGTTGCAGGCGGCGGCTCGGCCGCGACGGCGCAGGGCGTTGCCTGCCGCGAACGGCCCGCCGTTCCGAACCTGGGCCGACGCACAAGAATCTGTGACAGCCGCGAAATTTCTTTGAACCGCTCGCAAGACGGCTGCAACTCAAGGTTCGAGCAACACGCTCGATCCCAGTCCCCCACCCATCCATCCATATCCCGGAGAACTGAAATGCAAATCAAGGACCTGTCCATCGAACTCGACGCCAAGGCCATGACCGCTGTTGAAGGCGGCTTCAAGGACGACTTCCTCGCCAACACCAACACGAGCAACCTGGTGGCCGAGCTGAAGAAGCAGATCGGCGTCCAAGTGCTCAACGGCGCGGCGATCAACAACACCGGCGGCACCTTCCAATTCAGCGCCGATGTCGTCAGCAACGACACGATCGACCAGTACAGCGACGTCCACCAAAAGAACCACAACTGAGTCGGACCCCAGCGTCAGCTGATCAGGCCGGAGGTCCCCAAGGCCTCCGGCCATTTCGCCCTGTACAACAGCCCGCCATCGCAGCCAAGCTTCCTGGAGACTTGCCATGCCAGCCACTCTGACGATCAACGACCTGTCGCCCAGCGAAGAGCTCGATCGTGAAGCCATGGCCGCCATCTGCGGCGGTGGCATCGGCGCCCTGAGCTTCGTTCCGCGCAACCTGATCAACCAGGAGCTGAACGCGATCACGATCGTGGGCACCGACTCGAAATTCCTCGGCGGCGACACCAGCCTCCGAGTGAGCAATACCTACTCGCAGTCGGCAAGCCAGGTCGACGGCGGATCGGACCTCGACGCGCTCACGCATGCGTTGGGGCAGCTCGCCAGGCTCGGCCGCAGCTGAGCTGAACTTTTTTTGAACCGTTCGGAAGACGGCTGCAACTCAAGATTCGAGCAACACGCTCAGTCCCAAGTCCCTACCACTCATTCCACTCTCGGAGAACTGACATGCAAATCAAGGACCTGTCCATCGAACTCGACGCCAAGGCCATGACCGCTGTTGAAGGCGGCTTCAAGAACGACTTCCTCGGCAGCACCAACACGACCAACCTGGTGGCCGAGCTGAAGAAGCAGATCGGCGTCCAAGTGCTCAACGGCGCGGCGATCAACAACACCGGCGGCACCTTCCAATTCAGCGCCGATGTCGTCAGCAACGACACGATCGACCAGTACAGCGACGTCCACCAAAAGAACCACAACTGAGTCGGACCCCAGCGTCAGCTGATCAGGCCGGAGGTCCCCAAGGCCTCCGGCCATTTCGCCCTGTACAACAGCCCGCCATCGCAGCCAAGCTTCCTGGAGACTTGCCATGCCAGCCACTCTGACGATCAACGACCTGTCGCCCAGCGAAGAGCTCGATCGTGAAGCCATGGCCGCCATCTGCGGCGGTGGTATCGGCGCCCTGAGCTTCGTTCCGCGCAACCTGATCAACCAGGAGCTGAACGCGATCACGATCGTGGGCAACGGCTCGCTCTTCCTCGGTGGCGACACCGACCTCCGGTTGACCAATACCTACACACAGTCGGCCAACCAGATCGACGGCGGATCGAACCTCGACGCGCTGACACTGGCATTGGGACAGCTCGGCACGCTCAGCCTCAAGTGAGCCGAATCATCCGGGCTCCGCCAGGGCTCACGCAGCACATCCACCACCTCGACCAGCCGCACTTCGAAAGACACATCATGGCCACGCTGACCATCAACGACCTCCCAGTGAGCAATGTGATCGACTACAAAGCCATGTCGTCTGTCAGAGGTGCCGCCGGCGCCCCATGGGTGCACGGGGCCTTCGCGCCCTTCGTCCCCGAGAGCGATCGGCTCTTGCCGTCCATCAACTTCTTCCAGACCAACAACTACAACAACTTTTTCATCGCCGATCAGCTGAACATTCAGGTCCAGAATATCGACGTCCAGACGGCGGCCGACACTGCGGTGGTCAATGTCATCGCCGGCCAGGATTCGGCGGCCATCAAACTCGGCGGTTGACGCAGCACTGTTCGTGGTCAGGCCACGACTGCCGCACACAATCCACTCTGGCTCCTTGCAACACCCATGCCAAGCGTAGCCGCCGGTCGAGCGAACACTCCGGGTTCCGAGGCCGACCCGTTCCACTGGACGTCGGCATCGCGTTCGCATCCCGGCCGAGTGCGCGAAGTCAACGAGGACGCCTGCCTCGAACAGCCCCACTGCGGCGTGTGGGCCGTCGCCGACGGCATGGGCGGCCACTCGCTGGGCGAGTTCGCGAGCCGCTTGGCCATTCGCAGCCTGATGGACCTGCCCCCCGCCAGCGAGTTGGAGCAGCGCGCCACCACCGCCGAAGCGCGCCTGCAGGAAACCAACCGCCGGTTGCGCACAGAAGCTGCGCGGCGCGACGTGCCGGTGATCGGCACCACCATCGCTGCGCTGATCGTCCGGGAACACCGCTTCGCCTGCGTGTGGGCCGGTGACAGCCGCGTCTACCTCTGTCGCGACGGACGGCTGCATCAGCTGACGCGCGACCACAGCCAGCTCGAAGCGGCGCGCGCGCTGCACGTGGGGTCGTCCGACGACACGCTCGATCGGCCGCCGGCCAACGTGATCACCCGTGCCCTCGGCGGCGAGGACACCCTCGAACTCGACGCCGTGGGCGCCGACGTGGCCGATGGCGATGTCTTCCTGCTGTGCAGCGACGGCCTGAGCAACGAGGTCAGCGAGGCGGGCATCATGCAGGCGCTGCTGCCGGGCAACTGCCGCCTGGCGGCCGAGGCGCTGGTGGACCTGGCACTGGAGCGTGGTGGTCACGACAACATCACCGTCGTGGTGGTGCGTGCCGAGGACTTGACCAGCCCGGATCGCACCGTGCTGCATCCGGTGCTGAAGGCGGACTGAACCGGACCTGCATCTCTTCAAGGTACCGGAGCGACGCTGAGGGAGTGTGGCGATTGCGGCTCCCGGCGTCAGCAGTGTGGCGATCAGCCGACCCTCAACGCCTGTCGTTTCACTGAACTACTGTCCAAATGGCAGGTACAGCGTCAGGGGCGCATCCTGCAGCGACTTGAATCCGAAATGCACATAGAAGGCCTTGGCCACATTGTCCTTCGCGTCCACAACCAACGCGTAGGCGGCAACTTGCTGTCGAGCCTTCAGGCAGCGATCGACAGCGCAGCCCAACAGAAGCTTTCCGAAGCCCAGGCCTCGCTGATCCGTTCGGCACGCAAGCCGGCCCATGCGAAAGCAAGGCACGGGGTATCGAGCCAACTTCTTGCGCTGGGCTTCGGTAAGACGCTGCCCGTCGATCTCTGCCGCACTGAGTGTGTAGTAGCCCAGGATGCGCTCGGGCTGCGCCGACTCGGTGAGCACATAAACCGAGCTAATGCCGCGTCGGCGGTGCTGCTCGGCAAAGCGGTGGAGGTACTCGTCCAGTGCCGGCACGCCGCACTCGAACCCTTGCCGATCGTGGATCGCAGGATCGAGCGGCAGTTCGTCAAGCACGCCGCACCTTGCGGCGGGTCTGTGTCAGTGCTGCCTTGAGGGCCGGGTTCGGGGCAAAGGCCGAGTCCAGCGCACGCGCGAACGCGGCGAAATCGCGGTCGGTGAGCGTGAGTCGCGCTTCGCGCTCGAGCAGCACCTGCGCTTTCTCCTTGGCGGCTACGCGAACAAAGCCGGCCATCGTGGTGCCCAGCAAGGCGGCGGCCTTGGCCACGATGGCCTTCTCGTCGGCATCCATCTTGAGATCGAAGCGCGCAGCAGTGCTCATGACCAACTCCAGAACGGCGATACGGTATTTTACCGTATCTGAGGATGACCCTGGCGGTCGATTACCCCGGTCACTTGCACCCACTCGGTCAGTTCTGTAGCGGCACTGAGTCGCGAATAGCAGCTACTTTGGCGCCCTTCGCCCACTGCGCCGCTCTCACGCGGCGCTCAGTTGCTTTTGCACCAGCTCGTAATACATCCCACGCCGCTGCACCAGTTCGTCGTGCTTGCCCTGCTCGACCACCTTGCCTTCGTACAGCACGAGGATTTTGTCGGCCCGCATGATGGTGCTCAGCCGATGCGCGATGATCACCGCGGTGCGCCCGTTCAGGATGTCGTTCATGCTGGCCATGATGTTGCTCTCCGATTGGGTGTCGAGCGCCGAGGTGGCCTCGTCGAACACCAGCAGCCGCGGGTCGTGATACAGCGCGCGCGCGATGCACAGGCGCTGGATCTGCCCGCCGGACAGGCCCATGCCGCGCTCGCCCACGGTCTGCTCGTAGCCGCGCGGCATCTTGGCGATGAAGCCGTGTGCGTCGGCGCGCTTGGCCACCTCTTCGATGCGGCGCCGGTCGGGGCTGTCGTCGCCGCAGGCGATGTTCTCGGCGATGCTGCCGGAGAACAGCAGGTTGCTCTGCATCACGTAGCCGACCTGCGCGCGGTAGTACTCCTTGTCGATCACCTTGATGTCGTAGCCGTCGACCGTGAGCTTGCCCTCGGTGGGCGTGTAGAAGCCCACCAACAGCTTGGCCAGCGTGGTCTTGCCCGAGCCGCTGCGTCCCACGATGGCCACCAGCTCGCCGGGTTTGATGTCGAGGTTGATGTTCTCCAGCACGTACGGTGTCTCGCCGTCGCCGTAGCGGAAGTACACGCCGTCGAACTTGATCTCGCCGCGCAGATCAGGCAGCGCGACACGTGTGGCCAGGTCTTCCGGCTTCTGCTCGGGCTCCAGGTCGAGCACGTCGCCCAGGCGTTCCATCGCGACGGCGGCATCGTTGAGTCGGCTCCACAGCCCCACCAGGCCCATCAGCGGCGCGAGTACGCTGCCCATCAGCGCGTTGAAGGCGATCAGCTGGCCGATGGTGAGCTCGCGGGCCAGCACCAGGCTGGCACCGGCCCACAGGATGGCGATCGTGGTGGCGGCGTTGAGCAGCTGCCCGGCCAGGCCAATCCAGATGTTGAAAGTCTGCGCACGGTACTGCACCTCGAGCGACTTGGCGTATTTCTTCTCCCACTTCAGCCGCACCGGCCGCTCGATGCCCATGCCCTTGACGGTCTCCGCGCCGCCCAGTGCTTCCATCAGGTACGACTTGGCGTCGGTGGAGGCACTGAACACCTCGCGCGCGTAGTTCTTGATCTTGGGTGTGGCCAGCACCGTCAGTGCCAGGATCGGGATCACGAAGGCGATCAGCAGCAACGTCAGCTTGACGTTGTAGAGGAACATCACCGAGAAGTAGATGAAGATCATCAACAGGTTCAGCACCGTGGTGACCGTGCTCTCGGTGAGGAACGCGCGGATGGTCTGGTTCTCCTGGAAGCGCGCGAAGATGTCGCCCGTCTTGCGCTTGGCGAAGAACGAATACGGCAGCGACAGCGTGTGCCTGAAGAACTGCGACATCATCGTGAAGTCGAGCTTGCGCACCATGAAGTTCGACAACACGGCACGCACGGTGGCCATCACCTGCGCGAAGACATTGGAGATGATCAGCCCGGCGATCAGCAGGTGCAGCAGGTTGACGTTCTGGTGCACGATCACGCCGTCGAGGATGTTCTGGATGATCATCGGCGGCACGATGCCAAGCACCTGAATCACGAAGGTGGCCAAAATCAGATGCCCCAGGACCTTGCGGTGCGGGATCAGGTAGCGCGCGAAGCGCACCCATGGCGAGCGCGAAGCCGCCTCCTGCGCCAGGTCCTGGCGCGGCGTGAAGGTCAGGCAGGTGCCTTTCCAGCCGCGCTCGAATTCATCGATGCTGAGTTTCTTGAACCCCGTGGCCGGATCGGCCAGCCACACCTGGCGTGCCGACACGCCGTACACCACGACGTAGTGGTAGCCTTCCCAGTGGACGATGAACGGTAGGTCGAAGCCACGCAGCGCGTCGAAGGTGCACTGCACGCCGCGCGTCGTGAAGCCGAGCGATTCGCCGGTGCGCGCCAGGCTGTCCATCGTGGCGCCGCTGGTCGTCACGTTGGCCAGCTCACGCAGTTTGCCCAGCGTCATGTTGATGCCGTAGTGCTTGCAGATCATCGCCAGGCAGGCGGCACCGCAGTCCATTTCCTCGGCCTGCTGGATCCACGCAAAGCGCTTGATCACGCGCTCGCCGAGCTCGGGCTTGGACTTCAGATCGAGCAGCGACGGCAGCTTGCGCCGCTCGGCCAGGCGCTTCTGTCGCTGCAGCTCGCGATCGAGCACGCGCACCCGCTCGGCCAGCGCTTCGCGCAGCTTCGGGTTGCGCTCCAGGATGAACGTCACCGTCTTCTCGGGGATCACCAGCAGCGCGGTCTCGGTCTGGGCCACCACCGCGGCATCGTGCTCCTGCCGCATCAGGCAGGCGCGCTCGCCGAAGGTTTCGCCATGCTGCAGCGTGGCCAGCGGGTAGTCGACGCCTTCTTCGTGGCGCACGATGCGCACCTCGCCGTGGCGCACCACGTACAGCCGACGGTCGTCGCGCGAACCCTGTTTGACGATCTCGCGGCCGGCATCGACCTGCTTGACGCCGACGCTGCGGATGATCTCCTCGAGCTCGTCCTTGTCGACCTTGCCGCGCAGGTCGAACAGCTGGCTGATCAAGCCACCGGCAGAGCCTATCGCGACCCGGCTCGCGACGAACGCACGCGCCGCGGGGTTGGCGGCGATGATCGGCGCCACCACGGCGCGCGGGATGATCAGCAGCTCGGTCTTCGCCGATGCGCGCGCCGACACCTCGTGCCGGTGCTCGCGCAGCACGACCATCTCGCCGAACGCGTCGCCGGCTTTGCGTACCCCCTGGCTGACCTCCTTGCCACCCTCCTCGGCGAAGATGCGCACCGTGCCGGACTTGATCACGTACAGTCCTTCGGCCATGTCGCCCGCCTTGCAGGCGCTGTCGCCGAAGGCCAGCCAGCGCGACTGTGCAGCTTCGGCCAGCCGATCGATGTCCTTGCGCGTCAACGCCGACAGCAGATCCACCGTGGCCAGGAAATCGGCGCGCGACTTCAGCTCGTGCGTGTCCATGGTATCGGCACCGTCAGCCTCAGCAGGCCTCGATCACGTGTTCCTGTGCGCGGGCGCGCAGCCAGCCCTCGCGCAGCACGCGGGCCACCTCCGTGCGTGTGGCCTCGTCGAGCTGCGCCGGCAGCCGCGCGTCGACGCGGAAGATCTCGAACACCGTGCGGTCGGCCGAAACGAACGGCCCGAGCACCTCGCCGATCGCTGCATTGAACACCTTGGCCTCGACATCGGTGCGCAGCGCGCCGCGCAGCACCTTGCCGATGCGCCCGCCGTTTTCACGCGTGGGGCCGATCGAATGCTCGCGGGCCATCTCCTCGAAGCAATCCGGGTCGTCGTTCAACACCGAGACCATCTCCTTGGCCTTGCCTTCGGAGTCGAGCACCATCTGGCTGACCTCGATGCCGTCGAACTTGGGCGAATTGAGCTTGAAGTAGGACTCCACAGCCTGATCGCTGCAGACCTGCTGCATCATCTTTTCCCGGTACAGGCTGTCCGCGATGAAGGCTTCGAATTCGTCCAGGCTGACGCGCATGGCGTCGAGGTACTTGTTGGTGTCGGCGGCACGGTGCAGTCGGCGCGCGCGGCGAAACTGATCGGCCCGCTCCTGGATTTCCTGCTCCGACACGCGCAGGCCCGCCTTCTTGGCGGCCTGCACGGTGAGGTGATCGCGCACGATCTGCTCGATCAGCCCGTCGAACTGGCCGCTGAGTCTCAGGATGCGCAGGAAGTCGGCGATTTCGATCGCCTGGCCATCGACCTTCACGAGGGGGTTCATCTCGAATGCTCCTTGTCTTGCACTGAAAAACGTCAGCCGCCGATCTCGCGGAACGGATCGAGCGCCATGTCGATGAGCCGCCGCTCGCGCACGACCACTTCGGCGCTGGCCGTCATGCCGTAGCGCAGCGGCACCTTGGTATCGGCCACCGTGTAGTGATCGCGCTCCAGCGCCACGCGGCCTTCGTACACCGGCTGCTTGGTCTGCCCCGATGGCTTCGTGGCCGGCGAGATGTATTCCAGCGTGCCGGGGATGACGCCATAGCGCTGGTAGGGGAATGCAGCGAACTTCAGCTTGACCGTCTGGCCTTCACGCAGGAAGGCGCGGTCGTGCTCGGCGATCTCGATCTTCACCACCGCCTTGGCGCCGGCTGGCGCGATGCCGCCGAGCGGCATGTTGGCCTGGACCTTGTCGCCGGGTTGTGTGGAGGTGACGTCGGTGACGATGCCCGACACCGGCGCGACGATCAGCAGGAAGTTGTCCTTGTCGATGTTCTCGAAGCGGATGCGCGCCGCCGCCTCGGCCGCCACGCGCGCGGCGCTCAGCTGCAGGCGCACCTTCTCTTCGGCCGTGGTCAGTTCGTTGGTTGCCGCCTCGTATTCCAGGCGCAGCCGCTTCAGCTCCTCGCCGCTCGATTCGATGCGCGCCTGTGCTTGCGTCAGATCCTGGCTCTGCAGCGCGCTCAATTCGCCGACCCGGGACTGGGCCACGCGGAAGGCGTTCTCGGCGGCCTGCAGTGCGCTGCGCTTGCTGTCGACCTGTTGCTGCGACACGCCGCCACCGCCAGTGGCCGAGAACACGCGCTCGAATCGCTCCAGCTCGGCCCGGGCGGCATCGCGCGCGCGGCGCGCGTCTTCGACATTGGTGCGCGCCCCGGATTCCTGAGCGCGTTGCGCCTCGACCAGCTTGGACGTACCGAGCGACACGCGCTTGGCGTGCTGCTGCTCCTCGAGGTCCATCGCCTGGCGCAAGGTGGCCGCCTTGCGCTCGAGCAGCGCCTTCTTCTCGGGAAACTGGCGCCACTCGCGCTCGGCGTTCTCGAGCTTGAGCTGCGCCTGCAGCGAGCTGGCCGCGGCTTCGACGGCGCCGCGCGCGTTGAGCCGCGCCAGCACGTCGCCCTTGGACACCGGCTGGCCCTCGGCGATGTAGAGGTTGGCCAGCTCGCCGTCGACCGGCGCGTAGAAGCGCCGCAGCTCCGAGTCCGGCATCAATGCGCCCGACGCAGTGACGATCACGTCGGCGCGGCCGACGATCGACCAGCCCAGCCCCGCCAGCACCAACCCGATCATCGTGTAGACCACCGCATGCAGCACGCGCCAGGGCTCCGCAGTGAGGATCGCGATGCCTTCGGAGCTGTGGTCGCCGAGCGCTTCGGTGAGCGGCTTGAGGCGGAATACGGTGGTCATGGACCGGGTTCCCCCAACAGCGCCAGCTTGTCCTTCACCAACTGCGGATCGAGTACGTTGCGCAGGTCCTGCAGTGCCGTGCGTTGCGCCTGCGCTTCGGCCTGGATCTCGTCGCGCACCGCAGCTGTCGGGTCGGTGGCCGCCGTACCAAGCAAGGCCTGGAGCTGACCCGCGCGCTGCGCGTGCTGGCGCGCCTCGGCCAGCAGGCGGGCCTGGGTGCGGAAGCCGTTCGAGACCGTGGTCTCGATGCGCTGCGCCGCGCTGATGCCACCGTTGCGGCGGTATTCCTGCCACAACGCGCGCGCACGGCTCATCAGGCCGTCCGCGCGTGCGACCACCTTGTCCTTGTTCTGCTCCAGTTCGGCCTGGGTGGCGCGCAGGAAGAAATCATCCTCGTCGGCGTCGAGCGATTCGCGAAATCCGATCAGCACGTCGGCGTAGGTGTTGCTCGTGCGGGCCTGCTGCAGCGCCGCGTGCTGCGCCAGCACCGCGAGCTTGCGCTGCAGCTCGGTGGCGGCGGCCTCGGCCCATGGACCCGTCACCATGGCTTGCAGGCCGGCCAGCGCCTGAGCGGTGTTGCCGTCTTTCCAGGCCTTGACCGTGGCTTCGTAGTTGCGCATCACGTCGGCGGGCGGGAGCTGCCCGCTGGCCGTCATGGCCTGGATGCTGTCGCGAAACGGCGGCGTCACGACACGCGCCTTCAGCATCAGCGCCAGCAGCCGGCCCGGCTTGCGCGCACGGGCCTCGCGCTTGATCTCGATGTAGCGGGCCAGGTCCTGACGAACGCCATCCAGTCCGCCCAGACCGGGATACTTCTCCGCAGCTTCCTTCAGCACCGGCATCAGGTCTTCGGCGCGGTCGCGCGCCACCTCGGCAACCAGGCTGGCCTTCAGCCGATCGATGGCCGCCAGGTACACGGTGGCATCGCTTTGCAGCTTGCGCAGGTGCGTCAGCGCCTCGGCGTACGGCGCATTGAACTCGGGCACGAACGAGGCGATGCGGCCGAGCGAGCGCTGGTGCTCGCGCGTCTCGCGGTTCCAGCGCTCGATCACCGCGGCGATCCGGTCCTCGTCGGCGTAGATGCGGATGGGTGCATCCGGCCCGCGGCTGCGCACCAGCTGCTCGAGCTGGCCCAGCCACTCCAGCTCGCTCACCAGCGGGCCCAGCTCGGGGTTGCGCTTGGCGAGGCCGCCCAGGTCGGCGAGCACACCGCGCGCGCCGTCGAAGTCGCGCGCCGCCACCTTGGCCAGCCAGACGGGCACGTGGGCCTTCAGTGCCGCAACGGTTGCCAGCGCCTTGAGTTCGCCGTCGTCCGGACTGCGCTGCAACGCCTGGTCGGCCTTGAGCGCGGCCTGCGCGTACTGGCCGCGCTCGATCAGATCCTTCAATTCGCGCTCCGAGCGAACCCACCACGACAAAGCGACCGCCATCGCGCTCAGCCCGGCGATCAGCGCGGCGACCATCCACAGCGTGCGCCGCATACGACCCCGCTCACCGCCGGTCGCCACCTCGACGAGTTCGGCCACCATCGCCGCGACGCGGCCTCGGCTGCGCGCCTTGGGCGTCGCGTCCGGTGCCGCCGCTGCAGCGGCTGCCGGCGCCGCGCTGGCGGCCTGGGCCTGCTCGGGCACTTCGGCATCGGCGCAGAAGATCTCGAGGAACGAGTCGGGCGCCGCGACGAAGGTGGTCTTGCCCGGGTTGGCCATCGGCGCGGCCGCCGGCGTACCGGTGCGGACCTCGCCGGACTCGAACGCGGCAGCGCCTTTATCGATGCCCACCCGGTAGACGAAGTGCTCGCCGCCGAACGCGAGCAGCATGCCGTCCTGCAACGGCACCGCGTGCTCCTGCAGGCGCTCGCCGTCGAGGAAGGTGCCGTTGGCGCTGGCCAGGTCTTCGATGTGAGCGGTGCCGCCCTTGAGAAAGATGTGCGCCTGGCGTCGCGACAGGAAGTCGAGCTGTTTCGGATGAACAGCGCGGTAGCGCGCGAACGCCGCGTCGGTCTTGCTGATCAGGAACGGAAACCGTGCGATGACCAGCGGCTCCAGCCCCGAGCCCTCGGCCGCGGGCGTGAGCGTCAGCGTGAAGCCCTGCGGGCGGGCGGCAGCCGCGTGCGTCGAGATCTGCACGCGGTAGGTCAGCACGCCGCCGAAGCAGACCTCGTCGCCGTCCTCGAGGCGCGTCGGCTTGTGCTGCACGCCGGCTCGGTTGACCGTGGTGCCGTTGCGGCTCTCCAGATCGGCCAGGTAGACGGCGCCACGCTCGATGAAGATGCGCGCGTGCCGGCGCGACAGCATCACCTGGATGTCGGGATCGTACGACGCGAACGGCTGTTCGTTGCGCCCGACCGCGAACACGCCGTCGCTGATGCGGATCTCGGCCAGGTCGGGCCGAGACAGCGGCTTGAGCACCACGTCGAGGTCGTGGTTCAGCGTCGCCTGCACGGCGGCTACCTTCGTCTCGTCGTGCGCCAGAGCGGCCCGCCGACTTTCAGTTGCGTGCATTCGCGACTTCAACCGGAGCCCAGCCACCGCCGAGCGCCTTGTAGAGTGTGACCGTGTCCGACAAAACCTGCTGATGGCTCGCCAGCAGTTCGAGCTGCGCCGCCAGCAGCGAACGCTCGGTCTCGAAGACCTCGAGTTGCGAGATCAGCCCAGCGGCGAGCTGCACCTGCGTCTGCGCCGCCACGCGCTCGAGGTGCTCGACCTGTTGGCGCAACTCCTCATGCTGCTGGCGGTGGGCATCCAGATTGACCAGTGCGTTCTCGACTTCCTCGTACGCGGCGATCACCGTGCGCTTGTAGTCGTTCTCGAACACCTTCACCTGAGCCTCGGTGGTGGCGACGCGCGCCTTGATCCCCGGGTTGAACACCGGCAGGTTGATGCTCGGCAGCAGGCCGAAGGTGAACGACTTCAGCAGATCCCCCAGCCCGAAAGCCGCGGTGCCGCCACGGCCGGTGAGGCCGACCGACGGCAACTGCGCCAGCTTGGCCTGCCCGACCAGGTTGTGCGACTCGAGCACCCGGAACTCGGCGGCCACCACGTCGGGGCGCCGCGCCAGCAGGTCCAGCGGCAACCCGGCCGGCACCAATGGCGGCTGCACGCGATCCATCAAGCGTCCGGGCTGGACCTTCAACTCGCCGGCCGGCACGCCGACCAGGGTGGCCAGCGCGTTCTCGGACACCATCCGCGCGCGCCGCAGCTCCAGCTCTTCCTTGGTCAGCCGGTTGATCTCCGCACGCTGGCGCATCACCTGGGTGTCGGGCGCCAGGCCGTTGCGGTGCATCGTCTCGTAGATGCGCGAGGATCTGCCGGTTCTTGGCCAGCGCGCGCTGCTGCCGCTCGAGCTGCTCGTCGAGCTGCAGGATCTGGAAGTAGGTGGTCGAGACACCGGCCACGAGCGTCAGATAGCCGGCGCGCCAGTCGGCCTCGCTGGCGCGGAACTCGGCGGTCTGCGCCTGCACGCCCTTGGCGGTCTGGCCCCAGACGTCGAGATCCCAGCTCACCTGGGTGCCCAGGCTGAACTGCTTGGAAAAACGCTGCCGGGTGGTCTTTTCGAAGCTGCCGCCGGCGCCGATGTCCACCGACGGCAGTGCGCCCGCCCGCACCTCGGCGATCTGCGCGTTGGCCACGTCGATGCGCGAGGCCAGCACCTTCAGGTCGAAGTTGCCGGCGATGGCGCGGGTGACGAGTGTGTCGAGTTCGGGATTGCGGAACTCCTGCCACCAGCGCGGCGAGATCGTGGCCACGGCCGACACCGCGGGGTCCGCGGGCTGCGACCAGGCCGTCTTGGCCGGCGAATCCGGCCGCTTGTAGTCGGTGATCTTCACGTCTGCGCAGCCGCACAACAGCGCGACAAGCAGGCCGGTCAGGACAATCGGGTTCTTCATTTGGCCCCCAGCTGAAGGAACGGATCCGCCGACGGCCGATTCTTGCGCGAGAACCTCGGGCTGTCCGCCCCTAGTTACGCCAACCCGCCGCCGGGCTTGTCCAGGCCTGGGTTGCGGTGGCCGGCGGATCGGTTCAAGGATTCCGCCTGGCCGCTGGCAGGCGGCCCCCCCTCCCCCTGCCCGACCCGCTGGCCGCGGCGGCTAACATGCCGGGCATCCATGCCATCCACCCGGTTCAGGCGAGCGCTCGCCGGCTTCACGCTGATCGAAGTGGTGGTCGTTCTGGCGGTCGTCGCGATCCTGGCCACTTTGGCGATACCGAGCTTTCAGGCGCCGTACGTGCGGCAGCAGGTGGTGGACTCGGCCGCGCTGATCAACGTGGCCAAGACGGCCGTGAGCGGCAAGTGGTCGGCCAGCGGGACGCTGCCGGCTGACAACGCAGAAGCCGCATTGCCGCCGGCCGACAAGCTGGTGGGCAGCTACGTCACCTCGGTGACTGTCGAGGCGGGTGCCTTGCACGTGGTGTTCGGCAACCAGGTCAATGGCGCCATCAAGGGCAAGACGCTGAGCTTTCGCCCGGCCGTGGTGGACAGCGCGCTGGTGGTGCCGATCGCCTGGGTTTGCGGCCATGCCGCCACGCCGGAGAAGATGAGCGTCAAGGGCGTCGAACCGCACCGACATCGAGCCGAAGTACCTGCCGCTGAACTGTCGCGCCGCAGGCTGAGCGGGTTGGCCAGGAGGCTCAGCGGGTGCGCTGCAGCACGGACTCGTTCCACGCCGTGGCCGTGACCACCTCACCAAAGAGGTCGATCGTCACCGGCGTGCCGGCATGCGCGCGGTTCGCCGCGTCGCCGCGCAGATAGCCGAGCGCCACGCAGGCGCCGGCCTTGGGGCTCCAGCCGGCGGACGAGAGCTCGCCTACCGGCTGCCCGTTCACATGCACCGGCTCGCCGCCCCAGATCCACACGGACGGGTCATCGAGCACGATCGTCACCAGGTTCTTGCGCAGCGGCTGGCCCTGCGCCTTCAGCAACGCCTCGCGGCCGATGAAGGCAGCCGGCTTGTCGAGCTTGCACCGCGAAGGCGAGCCCGGCCTCCCACGGCGTCTCGTCGGGTCCGAGCTCGGCGCCCCAGGCGCGGCGGCCGGCCTCGATGCGCAATGCGTCGATCGCGTAGTAGCCGGCGTCGGTCAGCCCGAGGTCCGCGCCCGCCTCGTGCAGCGCCAGGTAGACGTGGCGCGCCATTTCGATCGGCACGTAGAGCTCGACGCCCGGCCCGCCGACATAGCTCATGCGCGCAGCGCGCACGCGGGCGAGGCCGAGATCGATCTCGCGTGTCCAGCTGAACTTCAGGCCCTGCGGCGACAGGTCGTCGGGGCTGACGCGGCGCATCAGCTCGAGCGCCTTCGGGCCCATCACCGAGATCACCGAGGTCAACGCGCTGACGTCGGTGACCACCGCGTGCTCGTGCGGCTCGATGTGGCGCTCGATCCAGTCGCGGTCGCGCTGCGGCTGCGCCGAGCCGGTGATGATCTGGAAGCGGTCCACGCCAAGGCGCATCACCGTCAGGTCGCTCTCGAAGCCGCCGCGCGCATTGAGCATCGCGGTGTAGACCATCTTGCCCACCGGCATGTCGATCTCGTTCGCGCACAGGCGTTGCAGCAGCAGCAGCGCATCGCGGCCCTGCACCAGCAGCTTGCCGAACGAGGTCTGGTCGTAGACCGCCACGCCCTCGCGCGTGGCGCGCTGCTCGGCCTGCACCCACGGCAGCCAGCCGGGCGTGTCGAGTCCGTGGGACGGCCTGGTGTGTCCTGCCGGCTTGAAGTAGTTCACCCGCTCCCAGCCGTTCTTGCTGCCCCACTCCGCGCCCTTGGCGGCGAGCAGGTCGTACAGCGGCGACGTGCGCAGCGGCCGCGCCGATTCGAGCTCCTGCCGCGGCCAGCGCATCGCGTAGTGCAGGCCCAGCGTCTCGGCGGTGCGCTGCGCGAGCTGGCGGCGATTGGCGGTGAACGCGCCGAAGCGGCGCAGGTCCACGTCCCACAGGTCGCTCGGCGCCTCGCCGCCGGCGACCCACTCGGCGATCAACCGCCCGGCGCCGCCGGAGTTGGCGATGCCCGCCGAGTTGAAGCCGGCGCAGACGAAGTAGTTCCGCAAGCCAGGCGCCTCGCCGATCATGAAGTTGCCGTCGGGCGTGAAGCTCTCGGGGCCGTTGAGCAGCATCTTGATCTCGGCGGTCTCCAGGCACGGCGTGCGATGGATCGCGTTGATCATCAGCGGCTCGAACTGCTCCCAGTCCTCATCGAGCAGCTGGAACTGGAAGGTGCTCGGGATCGGATCCACCTGCCACGGCTTGGCCACCGGCTCGAAGCCGCCCATCACCAGGCCGCCGACCTCCTCCTTGTAGTAGATGAAGCCGTCGGGGTCGCGCACCACCGGGGTCATCGGGTGCACGCCGGCGATCCTGCCGGTGACGATGTAGAAGTGCTCGGCCGAATACAGCGGCACGTTCACACCGGCCAGCGCGCCGAACTGCCGCGCCCATTGCCCGGCGCAGTTGACGACGATCTCGCAGCGCACGTCGCCCTCCGCCGTGCGCACGCCGGCCACGCGCTCGCCGCTGCCGGCGCGCTCGGTCATCACGCCGGTGACCTCGATGTCCTCGACGATCTTCACGCCGCGGTTGCGCGCGCCCTTGGCCAGGCTCATGCACAGGTCGGCCGGATTGGCCTTGCCGTCGCCCGGAATCCACTGCGCGCCCTGCAGGTCGTCGGTGCGCATCACGGCGAACTTCTCGCCGGCCTCGCGCGGGCGAGATCAGGTGCACCTCGACGCCGAAGCCGCGAGCCAGCGCGGCCTGCTTGCGCAGCAGCTTCCAGCGCTCGGGCGTGCGTGCGACGTTGACGCTGCCGCATTGCTTCCAGCCGGTGGCCAGGCCCGTCTCGGCTTCGAGCGTCGAGTACAGCTCGATGCCGTAGCGGCTCATCGCCGTCATGTTGCGGTTGGGCCGCATCTGGCCGACCAGCCCGGCCGCGTGCCAGGTGGTGCCGCTGGTGAGCTTGCCCTGCTCGAGCAGCAGCACGTCGGTGATGCCGAGCTTGCTCAGGTGGTATGCGGTGGAGCAGCCGGCGATGCCGCCGCCGACGATGACGACGCGGGCTTGGGTGGGCTGGGCCATCGGCGGGGGAAGGGGGGGGGGACTCAGCGCCGCAACTCGCCGCCGGCCAGCCACGCAGCGCCACGCCGTAGAGCTCATCGACCACCGGCCCCTTCAGCATCGGCATGTCCATCTTCACCTGGTAGCCGATGCGCGTCGATGTAGGCCAGGTGCCGGTAGCCCTCGGAAACCCGGCCAGCGGCTCGGCGTCGAGCGTAGGCACTGCGGCCGGATCCAGTGGGTCGATGCGGTCCTTTTCGTAGATCGGCTGGCGGTGCAGCAGTTTCCACGCACCCTGGTGGCGCACGACGAAGTCGTAGAAGCGACCGGTCACGCCACGTCGCACGGCACGCCTTCGACCAGCCCGCGCTGCGAGATCGTCATCTTGGTCTGCGCGATCGCGCGGTCGCCGGCGACCTCGATCGCCGAGCCGCCGAGGAAGTGCAGGATGCTGACGCCGCGCGCCCAGCCCTCCTGCGTGACGCGGATGAACTCCTCGAACGGGCCCTGGAACCAGGTGGCCATCATCACGCCGTCGGGATGCCACAGGCTGCGAAATCGCGCCCAGTCGCCGGCGTCACCCACACGGCCCAGCGCTCCACCAATCGGCGGATCGAGCAGCTCGTCGTGCAGCGCAGCGGTCGATGAATCGGTCATCGTCGTCTCCGGGATTCGCGGCGCATGGTAGCCGAGCGCGTGCCGGTCAAGCCCTCGTCCACGTGCGTCGGATCGCCTCCGGCGAGCGCACCTCGTCGTCGACCACCAGCACCAGCGGCAGTTCGACCGGCGGCGGCCCAGACAAGGATGGCTCGGGCGCGTTCATCGGTGCACCGCCAGGTGGCGCGGCGTCCACGCGTGCGGCTTGCGGTGCACGAAGTGGTGCCGCGCGACGTGGTAGCTGGGGTCGAAGCCGTAGAAGTTGCGCCGCAGGCGATCGAGCTCCTCGGCGCGGTAGCTGGCCAGCGGCTTGGCGGCCTCGTCGCGTGCGCGTGTGGCCGCCTTGAGCGCCACTGCCGCTTCGTATGCGGGTGCCGCGGCCAGCGCCAGCGCACGCGCGGCGACGGCCCGCTCGAAGCCGGCCACGTCGCCGCCGAACGCTTCGTCGATCAGCCCCTGCGCAGCCGCCTGCGCGGCGCCCATCGGCAGCCGCTCGCGCATCACCGCCTGCGCGGCGTCTTCACCGACGCGCCGCGGCAGCAGGTAGGTCCAGTACTCGCTGCCGTACAGGTTGCCCATGTTGCGGTAGTGCGGGTTCAACACCACGCCGTCCGAGCCCACACGCGGTCGGCCGCCAGCGCGAGGAAGCAACCGCCGGCCCCGGCGTTGCCCGCAGCGCGGCCACGGTGAGGCGGTCGGTCACTGCAGGATTTCGAGCGCCACATCGTCGATAGCCTGGATATTGCCGCCACGACGCGTCGGCCGCGCTGTCGCCCGGCGCGTGCGCGGCCGCCTCGATCTCGTGCAGGTGAATGCCGTTGCAGAAGAAGTCACGCCCGCCCGCCAGCACCAGCACGCGCGTGGCGCGCGTTGCGCGCCACGCGCAGTGCGTCGACCAGCCGCCGCGCCTGCCGCTCGGACATCGCGCCGTTGTGGAACTCGAAGTCCAGCCAGCCGACCCGCGCGCGGCCGGGCCGAACTCGGGGTAGCGCAGCTCGTCCCACTCGGCTCGTCGCGCAGCAGCGGCACGTCGAGCTCGGGCAACGGCGCGGCTCGCGCGCGAAGGCGCGCGTGGCGGCCGCTTCAGCGCCGCCGCGCCGCCGACGCCGTCACACGGCGCACATGGCCGATCCACACACCGCGTCGACCGCACGCACGCGGCAGCGCGGGCCGCGCCGCGCCACCGCCTTGCCCGGCGCGCCGGCCGGCGCCCGCATCAGCGCAGCGGCGTGGCCGGGTGCGTGTCGAACACGCGACAGGGATCGCCGAACAGATCCGCGATGCCGGGTGGCCGTCGGCGCTGCGGACTCGCGCAACAGCTCGCTCACGCCATGGGAGCGCCAGTCGAGCGCGCGGCGGGCGGCCGGCACCGGCGGCTGCCAGCCGCGTGCAGCGTCGGCCGGTGGCGGCACGCCGGCCGGGTGTGCGCTGCCGGGCACGACGCGTTCCAGTGCCTCGATCACCGCCTCCACCGCGGCGACCGTCACCTCCTGACGGTACAGCGAGGCCTTGGTGGCGTCGCGACGCAGTCGCAGCGGCCGCCAGGCCCATCCGGGCCGGCGTCGAACTCGGCCTGCGCCTGCAGCACCGTACGCCCCAGTCGTGCTCGTCGTGCAGCACCGCCCAGTCGAGCGCCGCGGGCCCGCGGTCACCAGGCGGGCCCGGATGCACGACGAGGCAGACGCGGCGCGACCACACCGATTCGGGGATGCGGCGCTTGAGGAACGGCGCCACACCACGTCGGGGTCGAAACGCGCGACGGCTTCTTCGGTCACCGCATCGGCGATGTCGAGCTCGACCGTGACCTGGTGGCCAAGGGCGCGCAGCTCGACGAACAGGCGCTGCGTCAACCCGTTGAAGGCATGGGCGAGCAGCAGGATCTCATGTTGGTTGCCAGGTCGTGCGGGCGTTGCGCGACGGTGTCAGCAGATGCGGGGCAGCGGCTCGCCCGACAGCCAGTCGACGACGCGCTGTCCGCCCAGGCGCGTGGCCATCTGCACGAAGCGATGCGGGTCGTCGTGGACCACCGCCGATGCGGGCCGCGGCCGCGCCGAGCGGGTGGCCACGCAGCGCCGCGAGCGCGGCCTCGGCCGCCTCGCTCGCCACCACCGCCACCAGCTTGCCCTCGTTGGCGATGTACAGCGGGTCCAGGCCGAGCAGCTCGCACGCGGCTTCGACCTGCGGCTGCAGCGGAATCGCCGCCTCGTCGAGCAGCATGCCGACCCCCGACTGGCGCGCGATCTCGTTGAGCGTGGTCGCCAGCCCGCCGCGCGTGGGGTCGCGCAGCGTGTGCACCGCGCCGTCGGGCACCGCGGCCAGCAGCGCCGCCACCAGCGAGTGCAACGCGGCGGTGTCGCTGACGATCGCGGTTTCGAACTCGAGCGACTCGCGCTGCGACAGCACCGCCACGCCGTGCTCGCCGATCATGCCCGACAGCAGCACCACGTCGCCGGGCCGGGCCTGGGCTCCGCCGATGCGGCGGCGATGCGGCACCACGCCGACGCCGGTGGTGGTGATGAACACGCCATCACCCTTGCCCTGCTCGACGACCTTGGTGTCGCCGGTGACCACCGCCACGCCGGCCTCGCGTGCGGCGGCGGCCATCGATTCGACGATGCGCTTCAGATCCGCCAGCGGCAGCCCCTCCTCGAGGATGAAACTCGCCGCCAGGTACAGCGGCCGCGCGCCGAGCATCGCGACGTCGTTGACGGTGCCGTGCACCGCCAGGCAACCGATGTCGCCGCCGGGAAAGAACAGCGGCGAGATCACGTGCGCATCGGTGGCCATCACCAGCCGGTGATCGGCCGGCATGTCAGCAGCGCGCCATCGTCGCCCTGGCGCAGCCACTCGTTGTCGAACGCGCGCGCGAACAGCTCGTCGATCAGCTGCGCGCCGGCGCGGCCGCCGGCGCCGTGGTTCATGTCGATGCGGCCGCTACCGGAAATCGAGCGGCCGGATGTAGTCCGGCTTCGTCGTCCGTTGCCGCTGCGGCAACGATCGGCACGTCGCGGAATCGCCCGTAGGAGTAATGCGCCGCGCAGGCGCCCTCGGACGACACCATGCACGAGCCCATCGGGTTGTCCGGCGTGCAGACGGTGCCGAACAGCTTGCAGTCGGTGGGCCGCTTGACGCCGCGCAGGATGGCACCGCACTCGCATTGCTTGTGGTCGGGCACGCCGCGATAGTCCAGGCCGAAACGCCGCTCGGCGTCGTAGGCGGCGAAGTCGCCGCGGATCTTCAGCGCGCTGTAGGGCACTTCGCCGAGGCCGCGCCACTCGAACCGCTCGCGCAGCTCGAACACCTGCGACACCACCGCCTGCGCGGCCGCGTTGCCGTCGCGCGTGACCGCGCGGGTGAACTCGTTCTCGACTTCGGCGCGACCCTCGTTGACCTGCCGCACCAGCATCAGGATCGCCTGCATCACGTCCAGCGGCTCGAAGCCGGCGATCACCACCGGCTTGCGGTACTCCTCGGCGAAGTGTTCGTACGGCGCCGACCGATGACGACGCTGACGTGCGCCGGGCCGATGAAACCGTCGATCGGCACGGTGCCGTACTGCCGCACCTCGGCCGACTCCAGGATGTGGGTGATCGCGCTGGGCGTCAGCACGTGGCAGCCGAGCACGCTGAAGTTGGCCAACCGCTGGAGCGCGGCGGGGCGGATCACGAGCGCGGTCGGCGGGGTCGTGGTCTCGAAGCCGATCGCGAAGAACACGACCTCGCGCTCCGGGTTCTCGGGCGCGATCTTCAGCGCGTCGGTGGCCGAATAGACCATGCGGATGTCGGCCGCCGCGGGCCTTGGCTTTTGATCAAGTGATCTGACACCCCCTGCTCGCCCCCTCCCCCGAGCCCTGCCTTACCCCCGCCGGCTCGCCGGCACGCGCATCGTGTCGCCGTAGCTGCAGACGACCGCGCCGCGCCCGAGCGCGAGCTGATCGCCTGGTCGATCCGGCCGATCGGCAGCACGCACACCGGGCACCCGGGCCCGTGGATCATCCGCACCGCCTCGGCAGCAGCTCGGCGATCCCGTAGCGCGAGATCGCATGCGTGTGGCCGCCGCAGAACTCCATGAAGCTGTAGCGCCGAGCGGACTGCACCTCGGCGGCGATGCGCGCGGCGATGTGGCGCGCCAGGTCGCCGTTGCGGAACTCGTCGATGTATTTCATCGCGCCGCACCGATCTCGGCAAACAGCGCCAGCGTCGCTCGGCCTCCTGCGGTCGACCAGGCCGAGCGCGTGACCGACGTGGACGATCACGTAGTCGCCGGGCCGGGCCTCGGGCACCAGCGCCAGCGACACCGTCTTCTTCACGCCGCCGAGCTCGACCACGGCCTGCTCGCCGTCGAGCCGTTGCACCACGCGGGCCGGAATGCCAGACACATGTTCAGGCCTCCAGCCGCCGGCTCGCACGCACGCAGGCGCTGGCCGGCCAGTTGCAACGCGCCACCCAGGCCTGGCCCAGCGCCATCCCCGCGTCGCCGCAGCTCGGTGCTGCGGGAGCACCGGCCGCAGGCCCGCGACGCGCAGGCCATCGGTCATCTGCTGCGCCAGCACGCGGTTGAAGAAGCAGCCGCCGCCGAGCGCAACCTGCTCGGTCTGCGCTGCGCGCGCCGCGTCGGCGGCGGCGGCCACCAGCGCGGCGGCCAGCGCCGACGTGGAACCGCGCGGCACCCCGTCGCGGCATCGGGTTCGTCGAACAGGCTGCCCAGCAGCGGCAGCAGGTCCAGCGTGGCCGGCGGGACAGCTGGTACGGCTGGTGAGGCTGCGTGGCGAGCCACGACGCCGCGGCCTGCTCCAGCGCGATGGCTGCCTCGGCCTCGCCGCGCTGTCGCACCGACAGGCCGAGCGCACCCGCGGCGGCATCGAACCAGCGCCCGGCGCTGCTGGTGCGCGGGCAGTTCAGGCCACGCGCCAACATCGCCTGCACGCCGCCGCGAGGCGGGCGCCGACGACCGGCGCGAAGCGCGACACGATCTCGTCGCCACGGCCCAGCGCGTGCAGCACCGCCGCCGCCATGCGCCACGGCTCGCGCGCGGCCACATCACCGCCGGGCAGCGCGAGCAGCGGCAGTGGGCGGCGCGCTCGAACGCGCGCCGCGCACGCGCAGCAGCTCGCCGCCCCAGGCCGTGCCGTCGGTGCCGAGGCCGACGCCGTCGAGCGCCAGCCCGATCAGCGCGTCGTCGCGCCAGCCGTGCTCGGCCTGAACGACGCCGACATGCGCGTGGTGGTGCTGGACTTCGATCGCCGGCACCCGCAGCCGCTCGGCCCAGCGCCGTGCGATGCGCGTGCTGTGGAAGTCGGGATGAAGATCGTGCGCCACCGCGTCGACCGGCCCCGGCGCGGCGGCGACCAGCGCGTCGAGCGAGGCTTCGAGCGCCACGCAGGCCTCGGGAGTCGAGAGGTCGTCGTGTAGTGGCGACCAGTGCACCTGCTGGCCGTCGAGCAGGCAGGCGGTGTTCTTCAGGAACGCGCCGCAGGCCAGCACGCGCGCCGGCGCGGCGCGTGGCAGGGCCTGCATGCGCAGCGGCTCCATGGCGTCACCTCATGCGGCGCGCGTCAGCGGCGCGTGCTCGTGGCCGTGAGTCGTGGCCGTGGTCATGGTCATGATCGTGCCCATGCTCCGCGGCCTGCGCCGCCGGCTCGAGCAGCCAGTCGAGCCACGCGTCCATGCCCACGCCGCTGCGCGCCGACACCAGCAGCACCTCGATGTCCGGGTTGACGCGCCGGGCGTACTCGATGCAGCGCGCGACGTCGAAGTCCACGTGCGGCAGCAGGTCGGTCTTGTTGATCACCATCAGCCGCGCGGCGGCAAACAGGTCGGGGTACTTCAGAGGCTTGTCCTCGCCCTCGGTGACCGAGAGGATCGCGACCTTCGCGCGTTCGCCGAGGTCCCACATCGCCGGGCACACCAGGTTGCCGACGTTCTCGATGAACAGCAGCCGTGCGCCTTGCGGCGCCGCATGCCCGTGCGCCGCGTGGCCATGGGCATGGCCGTGCAGCGGCAGCCGCTCAAAGGCGTCGGCCACCATCTGCGCGTCGAGGTGGCAGCCCTTGCCGGTGTTGACCTGGATCGCCGGGGCGCCGGTGGCGCGGATGCGGTCGGCGTCGTTCGAGGTCTGCTGGTCGCCCTCGATCACCGCCAGCGACAGCTCGGGTGCGCGCCGCCGCAGCGCGTGGATCGTCGCGCACAGCAGCGTGGTCTTGCCCGAGCCGGGGCTCGACACCAGGTTGTAGGCGTGGATGCCGTGCGCATCGAAGTGCTTGCGATTGGCCTGTGCGATGCGATTGTTCGCGCCCAGCACGTCGGCCTCGAGCTTGATCGCGCGCTGCGTGCTGATGCCGGGCACCGACACGCGCGCCGCGCCGGCGCCGTAGTGCAGGTCGCCAGTGGCCGGGTCGACGCGCACGCTGTCGGTCGCGGCGACCGCCGCTTCATTCGTCGCCGGCCGGGTCTCCGCCTGGCCACAGCCGCACACGACACACATGGTGTTCTCCGTTCGGTTCAGAGGTCTTCGACCAGCATCTCGACGACGCGCAGCTCGGTGCCCGCGGTCGCCTGCAATCGATAGCCACCACAGTGCCCGCAGGCGTCGCCACGGTTCTTGATCAGCGTCAACGCACCGCAAGTCATGCACGCCGCCTGGCCCGGCGGCTCGTCGATCTCGATCACCGCCCCTTCCAGGCAGGTGCCCGGCGCGATCGCGCCGAGCGCGAAACGCAGCGATTCGACCTCGACGCCCGAGAGCGTGCCCACCGCGAGCGACAGCCGCGTCACGCGTTTGAAGCCCTCGGCCTCGGCGCTGGCCTCGACCAGCTTGAGCACGCCGCCGGCAAGGCTCATCTCATGCATGCGGCGGCTCCCGACGGGTCTCGGCAGGGCTGACGACGCGCACCTCGACGCAGGGGTCGAACGCCGCCGCGAGCAGCCGCACCTGCGCCGGCTCGGCGTCGGGCGGCAGCCGCTGCAGCGCCTGCGCGACCGGGCCGTCGACGTGGAAATTCCATTCGGTCGGCGCGACGATGTCGTACTCGGCGATGCGGGTCGTTGCCTCGGTGCCCGCTCCACAGCCCTGTGGCGGACCGGCCTGGCCCGGCGCGGCGAGCCGCACGCGGTGCACCAGCAGGCCTCGCGCCATCTCGCACCAGGCCAGGCCCTCGCCCGCCCGCAGCATCAGCGCGCCCTGCTGCAGCCAGTGTGCGCCATGGTGAGCAGCCGCGTCGTCGTCCAGCGCCAGGCCCACCGCGTCGGCCAGGCGCGCGCCCAGGCGCAACCAGGCGTTGGCGTGGCGGTCGGCGCCGGCGTCGGCCGCACGTGTCCACGGTCCGGTCTCGTGCCACCCCGCCCCCGCCGTCGGCGCCGCGGCAAAGCCGGGGTCGGCACGGAGCCGATCGGCCAGTTCGCGCAGCGACGCGGCATCGGCATGCACACGCAGCGCCTGCGGTGCGTCGCCCAGCAGCGTGGCGCGCGCGCGGCAGCCGTTCAGCAGGCGCGCAGGCAGGGTCTCGGCACGGGCGGACCACTGCGACAACCACCCCGGGGGTCGGCACGCCAGCCCTGCAGCCAGTCGGAGGCCGGCATCGCCAGCGCATCGGTGGCGAGCCAATCGCGCGTCGCGCGCAGCGCGTCGCCGGCCGTTGCGTCGCGGTGCCACAGCGGGCATCGGCGCAGCGCCACCAGGTCTTGCGCAGCCGGGGCGTGGCCGGACAACGCGGCGGGCCAGTCGAGCCAGATGCGGCGCAACTGCTCGCGCAGCGTATCGAGTTGCAGCTGTCTGCGATCGTCGAGCGTCGGCGCCGCATCGTCGCCCTGCGCCGCAGCGATCGCGCGCCGCGCCACCAGCCGGTGCGCGTCGCCGCACAGCGCAAACACCCGACCCAGCAGTTCGGGCACCTGCGCGGCCGGCTTTCCCTGCACCAACGCCCGCACGAGCGCCGGACGGGTGCTTCGGATGTTGGGACGTGCCGGCCCGGGGCGAAGCTCGAGCGCGCCGGTCAGCGTGTCGACGGGATTCATGCCCCATCATGCACGGGCAGGCGGCGGCCGAACAGCACGCCGAGCGATGCCGCAGTGGATGACACCATGGGCGCCCAAGCGATCGGCCACTTCGCAACGCGCCGTCCTCAGCCGTGATAGCCGGCTGCACGCCTGCGGCATCGGTTCGACACGCCGCGCGCGACCTCGGCTTCGCGGCTTTCTACAATCAACCCGATGTGAACTCCGGCGCGAGGCAGGCATGTCCCCATCGTCACCCACAGTCCGGGCGATCCGGCCCGATCGGCAAGTGCAGACGCTGCAACGATTGCCCTACTTCGTCGGCGTGTCGGGCGAGACGGTCGGTGCGCAAGGGCTGTCGATGCACCTGGTGGTCATTGCGCCCGGCGCGCGCTCGGAGCCGCATACGCACCGCGGCTACGAGACCTCGATTTACCTGCTGCAGGGCCGCGTCGAGACGCGTTACGGCGAGGGGCTGGCGCAGTCGGTGGTGTCCGAAGCAGGCGACTTCCTGTTCATTCCGGCCGGCGTGCCGCACGAGGCGATCAACCTCAGTGCGACCGAGCCAGCGCGCGCGATCGTCGCGCGCAACGATCCGGCCGAGCAGGACAACGTCGTGCCGTACCGGTCGTGATGGCGCCCGAAGACTGGCCAGCGTCGCGCCCAGGGCGGGCGCTACTCAGCGCCCGGTGAAGCGCGGCGGACGTTTCTCGAAGAAGGCGCGCACGCCTTCCTGCAGGTCTTCGGTCTGGGTGGTGAGCAGGAACTGGTCGCGGTCCATCACGCTGGTGGCCAGCCGCAGCGGCATTGCAGCGGCGTTGATCGCCTCCTTGGTCATGCGCACCGGCAGCGGCGGCAGCTGGCGCACCCGCTCGGCCCAGGCGCGCGCCGCGGCTTCGGCTGCACCGGGTTCGACCACCTCGTCGACGAGGCCCCACTGCAGCAGCGTGGACGCATCCGGCGCCTCGCCAAAGATCGTGAAGCGCTTGGCACGTGCAGGGCCGAGCAGCGCGGTCAGCCGCGGCAGCGACTGCCAGCTCATGTTCATGCCCAGCGGCACCTCGGGCAGCCGGATGCTCGCGTTCGATGCCGCGATGCGAAAGTCGCAGGCCAGCGCCAGCGCGCAGGCACCGCCGAGGCAAGGGCCCTCGATCGCGGCGATCGTGATCGCCTCGATCTCCTCCCAGGCCTGGCACAGGTCGGGGCCGAGCGCGAGCTGCTCGCGTTGCTGCAACAGCGTGGGTGGCTGCGGCTCGGCCATGTGCGCGGCCGATTCGGTCAAGTCGTAGCCGGCACTGAACACCGCGCCGCCGCCGCTGAGGACCACGGCTCGCACATCGCTGCGGCGCCGGGCGTCGCGCGCGAAGGCAGTCAGCTCGCGCATCAGTGCGCTGCTGAGCGCGTTGCGCTGGCCCAGCCGATTCAGACGGACGCTGACTACGCCATCGTCGCGCTCGACAATCAAGTTTTCGTCACTCATCGGATCAGACGCGCACGCCGTGATGGCGCGGCCATCGTAGCAGCCACCCCACCACCGTGTCCGGCATTGAGCCTGCCCCGCAAGCGTGATAGTGTGAGGCGGCTGTCGTGGTTCGTGTCGCGCTCATCGCCTGTTGCTCCAAACCGAGGGAGGACGCATGCGCATTCGCTTCTGGGGCACGCGCGGGTCGATCCCGAAACCGGGGCCGGCGACCATCCGCTACGGCGGCAACACCTCGTGCGTGGAGGTGCGCAGCGCGAGCGGCGTGCTGATCCTGCTCGATTGCGGAACCGGTGCACACGCGCTCGGCCAGTCGCTACTGGCCGAGGCGAACGGGCCGCGCCGCGGCCATGTCTTCATCAGCCACACGCACTGGGACCACATCCAGGGCCTGCCGTTCCTGGCGCCGCTGTTCGTGGCCGACTTCGAGTGGGACATCTACGGGCCGCGCGGCCTGGGCCCGTCGATCCGCGAGACGCTGGCAGGCCAGATGCAATACACCTACTTCCCGATCACGATCGAGCAGTTCGCCGCCAAGGTGCGCTACCACGACCTGGTCGAGGGCAGTCTGGAGATCGACGATGTGCGGATCAGCGCGCACTACATGAACCACCCGGCGCTGACGCTCGGCTATCGAATCGAGGCGGACGGCGCAACGGTGGTCTACGCCACCGATCACGAGCCGCATTCGCCGGCGCTCGCCCGCGGCGAGCGGCCGCCCGCACAGGGCGCTGACGAATGCCACTATGCCGACTTCATCGCCGCGGCCGACCTGTTGATCCACGACGCGCAGTTCACGCTGGCCGAATACGAAACGCACCGCGGTTGGGGGCACAGCCCGGCCGAGTTTGCGGTCGATCTGGCGGCCGCCGGGCAGGTCCGGCGGCTGGCGCTGTTTCACCACGACCCGCTGCGCGACGACGCGGGGGTCGACCAGATCGTCGAAGGCGCGCGCCGGCACGCCGCCGGCACCGGGGTCGAGGTGTTCGGCGCAGCCGAGGGGATGGTGATCGAGCTGGAGCGCACGACGATCGAGCGCGCCGCGCCGGCGATCACGGCAACCGTGGAGCCCCGCGCCTTGCCCAGCCCGGCGGACCGCGTCGTGCTGCTGGCCACGGATGCCGAACCTGCGCGCGTGCTGGCGGCGGCGGTGCACGCCGACGGTGGCCGACTGCTGAGCCCGGCGGACGCGGACGAATTGCTGCGCTGCGTGGCGGACGAAAAGCCCTCGCTGGTGATCGTGCAGCGCGAGTTCGCCGGACGCGACGCGCTCGAACTGTGCCGTGCGATTCGAGGCATGGATGGCTCCGACGCGACCTCACCGGTGGTGGTGGTGGTCGCGTCGCGCCAGCAAGACCTCGACGAGAAGGCCGGCGCCGCCGCCGGCGTGACCGACTGGCTGTTGTGGCCGTTCAAGGAGTCCTATGCACGCACGCGAATGCACTGCTGGGTGCTGCGGCGCGCCTGCCAGTGGTTGCCGGCGCCGCTGCCGACGGACGAAGGTCGGCGGCTGCAGGCCCTGCGCGGACTGCAGGTGCTCGACACCCCGGCGGAAGAGCGCTTCGACCGCTACACGCGCATCGCCGCACAGCTGTTCGATGTGCCGATCGCGCTGGTCAGCCTGGTCGACCAGGATCGGCAATGGTTCAAGTCACGCCACGGTCTCGAAGTCCAGCAGACGCCCCGGGAGACGGCCTTCTGCGCCCACGCGATTCTCGACCGCACGGTGCTGCAGGTTCCCGACTCGCTGCAGGACCCGCGCTTTGCCGACAACCCGCTGGTCACCGGGCCGCCGCGCGTGCGCTTCTACGCCGGCGCACCGCTGGCCGCGGCCGACGGCAGCCTGGTCGGCACGTTGTGCCTGATCGACCAGCGGGCGAGACAGCTGGACGAGCAGCAACTGGGCTTGCTGCGTGACCTGGCCGACCTGGTGGAGGCCGAACTCGCGGACCCTTCCAGCCGGCTCACCAAGGCAGCGAATAGGTCTTCAGGTTCGTGAACGCCTTGCAGCACTCCTGCACGCCTTCCTTGACGCCGGTGCCCGAATCCTTGATGCCGCCGAAGGGCGTGACCTCGAGGCGGTAGCCCGGCACTTCCCACACGTTGACCGAGCCGACGTTGAGCTCCTTGACGAAGCGCATGATGTCGTCGAGCCGATTCGTGCACACGCCCGAGCTCAGGCCGTAGGCGGTGGAATTGACCTGCGCGATCGCGTCGTCGACATCCTTGAAGGTCATCACCGGCGACACCGGGCCGAAGGTCTCCTGCTTCACGACCTCCATCTCGCCGCGCACGCGGTCGATCAGCGTCGGCGAGTACGACGCGCCGTCGCGCACGTTGCCATGCAGCAGCCGTGCGCCCTGCGCCACCGCGTCGTTGACGCGGCGCTCGAACAAGCGTGGCGGCCGCCAACGTCGATCACCGTGCCCATGTCGACCTTCGGGTCGAGCGGGTCGCCGTAGCTCCAGCCGCGCGTCTTGGCCAGCAGCGCGTCGGTGAACTCGGCGGCGACCTTCTGATGCACGAAGATGCGCTTGACCGCGGTGCAGCGCTGGCCGCGAGTTCTTGTACGAGCCGTTGGCGGCCAGGTCGGCAGCCTTCGCCACGTCGGCATCGTCCATCACGACGATCGGGTCGTTGCCGCCGAGTTCGAGCATCTGCCGCTTGTAGACCGCCTTGCCGGCGATGTATTTGCCGACCGCCACGCCGCCGGTGAAGGTGACGACGTCGACCATGGCGTTGGTCAGCATCTCGTCGGCGATCTCCTTCGGGTCGCCGGTGATCACGCTCAGCATCTGCGGCGGCAGGCCGGCCTCGTACAGCACGTCGGCCAGCGCGATCGCGGCCAGCGGCGTCTTCTCGGTGGGTTTGAGCACCATGCGGTTGTTGGTGGCCACCGACGGCGCGACCTTGTGGATCACCTGGTTCAGCGGGTGGTTGAACGGCGTGATCGCCGAGATCACGCCCATCATCGGCTCGCGCATCGTGTGCACGCGGCGCTGCTTGCCGTGGTGCGTGAGGTCGCAGGCGAAGCTCTGGCCGTCGTCGACCAGCGCCTGCTGCGCCGAGAACAGCAGCACGTCGCTGGCGCGGCCCACCTCGTACAGCGTGTCCTTGATGCACAGGCCCGACTCGAGCGTGATCAGCCGCGCGATTTCGTCGCGGCGCGAGGCGATGATGTCGCCGGCCTTCATCAGGATCCTGTAGCGCTCGTGGCGCGTGAGCTTCGGCTTGTACTGGTGCGCGATCTTGAGCGCGCGCCGCACGTCGTCGACCGTGGCCTTGGGCACCGTGGCCACCACCTCGCCGGTGTAGGGGTAGCGGATCTCGATCACGCGATCGGCGTGCACCTTCTCGCCGGCGATGCGCATGGCTTCGCGCTTGGGCGCTGTCGACGACGGGATTCCTGGCTGTTCATGGCGTCTCACTCCAGTCGATTCGCACCCGGCGGTTCACAGCGTCCCGTTGATCGCGAAGTCGAACACCTGGTAGCTCTTCAGCGTGGATGAAGCGGCCACCATCTTGTAGGCGTCGTTCAACGGCCGGTTGACGATGAACGGCACCTTGGCCTCCGACACGCCGCCGTGGGTGCGCAGGCGGTGGCCCTTCAGGCCCGACAGGTCGTGCGCCGATGCCGAGCCGCCGATGCACACGTCGTGGCGCGACACCACCGCCACGTCGCCTTCGCGGTCGGGCGGCATGTCGAACAGGCGGCAGGCGGTCTGCCTTGTCGAGCGCCATCTCGATGCCGTCGATGGCCGCGATGTGGTCGATGATCTGGCGCGCGGTGGTCTTGCCGCGCGTCCACACGCGCACGAAGCCGCCGAGCGCGCCGTGGTGCGCGACGAAGGCGTCGGTGATCGGGCAGATCACCGTGGTCTCGCCCTGGCCGAACCTGGCGTCGAGGATGTCCTGCAGCCAGATCACGTTCGGCTCGCCGGCGGCGTTGCTCTTGTCGTTCATGCCGTGGTCGGCGGTGAGCGCCACGGTGGCGTCCAGCGCGGCCAGGCGGCCGACGCAGTCGTCGAGCTTGCGGTAGAAGGTGCGCGCGCCCTCCTCGTCGGGCGCCCACTTGTGCTGCACCCAGTCGGTGAGCGACAGGTACAGCAGGTCGGGTCGGCGCTCCTTCAGCAGCCTGATGCCGGCCTCGAGCACGAACAAGCTCAGCTCCATCGAGTACATGCCCGGCTTGTCCATGCCCAGCCACTGCAGCACGTTCTCGATGCCGTTGTGTTCCAGCGTGCACTGCTCGACGAACTCGGAGGAGAACGACACATGCCCTTTCGACACGTCGAGCCCCTTGCCGAGCTGCTTGCGCAGCTTGTCCTTCGCGGTGATCGACACCACCTTGGCGCCGGCCTCGGCGAACTTGGTGACGATCGAGTCGCCGCGCAGCAGCTCCGGGCCCGTCATCACCACCGGCTGCCAGGTGCGGGTGTCGAGGTAGTAGTTGCCCGAAATGCCGTGCCGGCTGGTCGGCGTGCCGGTGATGATCGACATGTTGTTCGGGCAGGTGAACGACGGCATCGAGCCGTCGACCACGGTGGCGAAGCCTTCGCGCACGCAGCGTGCGATGTGCGGGATCGACCCGTCGGCCAGGAACTGGCGCAGGTACGCGGGGTCGCCGCCGTCGACGCACACCACCACCACCGGCCGCAGCGGCCAGCGGTAGGAGATGCCGTTGACGGTGACCGGGGGTTTGCTGGTGCTCATGAATGGCCTGTCGATGAGAAGGGACTTTGCGGGTCTACTCGGCGCGCCCCGGGCGCGCGGGCGGCTTGGCCAGTGCGCCGTGCAGGCGTTCGCGGCTTTGCAGCACGTGTTCGGTCAACAGGCGTTCGGCGAGTTTCTCGTCGCCCTTTGACACCGCCGTGACGATCGCCTCGTGCTCGCGCGTGGAGATCGGAATGTTCTCGGTGCTGCGCGAGATCGTCTCGCGGCGGTACAGGTCGAGCTCGTTGACGACGCGCCGGTAATGCGTCAGCAGCGCCTGGTTGCGCGCGGCGCGCGCCAGGATGTCGTGGAACTCGACGTTCAGCGCAAAGTAGGCCTCGGGCCGGCGCGACTTGTCCATCGCCGCCATCTTCTTGGTCACGCCGCGCAGTTGTTCGAGTTCCTCGGCGTCGATGCGGCGCGCGGCCAGCTTGCCGATCAGGCCCTCGAGCGCGGCGCGCACCTCGTAGATCTGGTTCGCCTCGTCGAGCGTCACCTGGCGCACGAACACGCCGCGGTTCTTTTCCACCCGCACCAGGCCGGCCTGATCGAGCGCGCGGAACGCCTCGCGCACCGGCCCGCGCGACACGCCCAGCGCGTTGGCGATGTCGGCCTCGTTGAGCTTGGCGCCGACGGCGATCTCGCCGGAGACGATCTGCCGCTCCAGCTCGCGCTGCGCCAGCGTGGCCAGCGAGTTCTCGCGCAGCATTTCGATCGCCACGGCAGCAGCGGGTCGTTTGGACGGATCGGATTGCACGGGCGGCCCCCTCGCGGCGAGCGTTGGTCGGTCGGTGTGGCCTGAAGCCGGGCGGCATCGTAGATTGCGGTTTGCAGATTGTCAACAAAATGCCATACCGCAGGCTCGCCACCGACGCCGCATCCGCTCAACCGATGCGCGTCCCGGTGCCTCCTTCGATGCCTTCCCTGGCCTTGCTCAGCAGCGTGATCAGCGTGCTGCGGCCAGGCTTGGAGGCCGCGAACTCGACCGCCGCCTCGACCTTCGGCAGCATCGAGCCTTTGGCGAAATGGCCTTCGGTGATGTAGCGTCGCGCCTCGTCCACGCTCAGGCGATCGAGCCGGCGCTGCTGCGGGGTGCCGAAGTGCAGCGCCACCTGCTCGACCGTGGTCAGGATGATCAGCAGGTCGGCATCGATCAGCTCGGCCAGCTTCGCACTCGCCAGATCCTTGTCGATGACCGCGCGGGCGCCCTTGAGGTGATGGCCCTGCCGAATCACCGGAATGCCGCCGCCGCCGACCGTGATCACCAGCTGGCCGGCGCGGACCAGCGCCATCACGGATTCCTTTTCGACCACGTCCAGCGGCCTGGGCGAGGCCACCACGCGGCGGAAACCGCGGCCGGGCTCCTCCGTCATCACGTAGCCGTTGCGCATCATCGCTTCGGCTTCGGCGCGCGGGAAGTGCGAGCCGATCGGCTTGGTCGGGTCGCCGAAGGCGGGGTCGTGCTCGTCGACGATGACCTGCGTGATCAGCGTGGCCACCGGCACGTGCAGGCCGCGATCGAGCAGCTCCTCGCGCAAGGCGTTCTGCAGGTCGTAGCCGATGTAGCCCTGGCTGAGCGCGACGCACACCGACATCGGCAGGTGCGGCGTATGGGCCTGCGTCATCGCCGCCGATTCGAAGGCCAGGTCGATCATGCCGACCTGCGGACCGTTGCCGTGGGTGACGACGACGCGATGACCCTGCTCGATCAGATCGACGATCGACCGCGCAGTCGCCTTGACGGCCACCATCTGCTCGGCCAGGCTGTCGCCCAGCGCGTTGCCGCCGAGCGCGACGACGATGGTCTTGCTCACGCTGCGCCTCAGGCGGCTTGCGCCAGCTCCTGCAGGTACATCACCGGGACGGCGGCGTACATCGCCGCGCACTTGACCAGGTGCTCCTTCCAGGTCTTCTCGTTGGCCACGTGCGCCTCGGGCTCCTTGCCGGGACCGAAGCCGACCACCGGGATGCCGTGCCGCCCCATGATCGACACGCCGTTGGTCGAGAAGGTCCACTTGTCGATCACCGGCCTGGCCTTGAACAGGCCCTGGTAGGCCCTGGCCAGCGTGCGCACGGCGACGTGGTCCTCGGGCGTCTTCCAGGTCGGGAAGAAGCACTCGGTCGGATAGACCAGCCCGGTGTAGGACGGCCGGTCGTAGTGGTACATCGACACCTCCGCGCCGGCCGCCTTGACGGCCGGCAGCGCGCGGATCTCGTCGAGCGCCACCTGCCAGGTCTCGCCCCAGGTCAGGCGGCGGTCGATCGAGATCGCGCAGCTGTCGGCCACCGCGCAGCGGCTCGGCGAGGTGAAGAAGATCTCCGACACCGTCAGCGTGCCCTTGCCGAGGAAGTCGTCGTGACCCAGGTTCTTCGCCAGGCCCTGCAGTTCGATCAGGATCGGCGCCATCTTGAAGATCGCGTTGTCGCCGCGCTCCGGCGCCGAGCCGTGGCAGCTGCGGCCCTGCACGTCGACGCGGATCTCCATGCGGCCGCGGTGGCCGCGGTAGATCTGGCAGTCGGTCGGCTCGGTGCTGATCACGAACTCGGGGCGGATGTTCCGCTGCTCGATCAGGTACTGCCAGCACAGGCCGTCGCAGTCTTCTTCCTGCACGGTGCCGGTGACGAGCAGCGTGTAGTCGCCCAGCAGCCCGAGATCCTTGATGATCTTGCCGGCATAGACCATCGAGGCCATGCCGCCTTCCTGGTCGGACGCGCCGCGGCCGCCGATCAGCTCGTCGTCCTCCATGCCCTGGTAGGGATCGAAGCTCCAGTTCTTCAGGTTGCCGACGCCGACGGTGTCGATGTGCGCGTCCATCGCGATCAGGTGCGGCCCGTGCCCGATGGTGCCCAGCAGTTGCCCATCGGGTCGATCTCGACCTTGTCGAAGCCGACCTTTTCCATCTCCTGCCTGATGCGCAGCACCACACGCTTCTCGTCGGCGCTCTCGCTGGGAATGGCGATCATGTCGCGCAGGAAACGCGTCATGTCGGCCTTGTAGTGCTCGGCCTTGCGCAGGATCTGCTCGAACGGTACCGGTCTGCTGGTCATCGCTGTGTCTTTCTCGCCTGTGGATTCGAATGTCGGGGCCGGTGCGCGCTATCTCACGCGCGGGCGCGCGTCGGCGAGCAACTGCCCCAGCACCTGGGCCGGGTCGGCATAGCGGCGTGCCAGGATCATCGCGGCGATGATGTAGGGCTTCCAGCCGGCCTCCTTGTAGGTGGCGATGCGGTACTGCTCGAACACGCCCTGGCTGACCTCGCCGCGCTCGCAGGACACGCCGGTGATGTCGGCCGGCAGGCAGTGCATGTACAGCGCCCGGCCGCCCTGGCGTGCGCTTCATCATCGCTTCGTCGCAGTGCCAGTGCTGGTGTTCGGCGTTCTGCGCCAGGCAGGTCTTCTCCAGCGCCTTCAAGCCGTCGAAGTCGCCGGCGCGCAGCAGCACCGTGCGGCGCTGCATCACCTTGTACGGCGCCCAGGACTTCGGATAGACGATGTCGGCGCCCTTGAACGCCTCTTCCATCGACGCGACCTGCCGGAAGCTGCCGCCGCGAGGCCTTGGCGTTCTGCTGCGCCACCTTCGACGACCGCGGGAATCAGGTCGTAGCCCTGCGGGTGCGCGAGCGTCACGTCCATGCCGAAGCGGGTCATCAGGCCGATCACGCCCTGCGGCACCGACAGCGGCTTGCCGTAGCTGGGCGAGTAGGCCCAGGTCATCGCGATCTTCTTGCCCTCGAGCTTCGTCGAGACTGCCGAAGTGCTCCTGCAGCCACGCCAGATCGGCCATGCTCTGCGTCGGATGGTCGATGTCGCACTGCAGGTTGACCACCGCCGGCCGCTGCGGCAGCACGCCGTTGGCGAAACCGTCGTCGAGCGCGGCGCCGACTTCGCGCATGTACGCGTTGCCCGCGCCGAGGTACATGTCGTCGCGGATGCCGACGGCCTCGGCACAGAACGACACCATGTTGGCGGTCTCGCGCACCGTCTCGCCGTGCGCGATCTGCGACTTGCCTTCGTCGAGATCCTGCTGCCCAAGCCCCAGCAAGTTCAGCGCCGTCGTATAGGAAAAGCGGGTCCGGGTGGAGTTGTCGCGGAAGATCGATACGCCGATGCCGGTGGCAAATACGCGCGTGTCGATGTTCTCGGCCCGCATGAGCCTCAGTACCTCGGCCACTTTCAGGACCTGCTCGAGCTCGTCGGGAGTCTGCTCCCAGGTCAGAAGCAGATCCTTGGCGTGCAAACCCGACTCGAGCTGACCGATCTCGGTCAGCAAACCGCTGATATGTTCCATCTCAATTGCTCCAACGTGCTGCGCGCGACCCGCGACGCATGAACCAATCTAGCCAAGCGGCCGCCGCGGATCCGGCTTTGCTGGTCCGCTGGCGGCGCCCCTTGAGGGGAGGCGCCGAAGGCGCTTCGGGGTGGATCATTTCAACCTCCAGTGAAGATCCCCGCGCCTATCGCACTGTCCCATTACGACTGTGCGGCCCGCGCCAGCGGCGCAGCCTCGTCGATCGTGGCCGTGGGCACGTGCGACATCGAATCGCGCAGGCCGCGCAGCAGCACAACCATGCTGGCGCATGCGTCCAGACTCACGGCGTCCCCTTCCGCGCAGGCCGGCCCGATGTCCACCGTCTTCAGGTCGAACGACTCAGGATCCAGCGTGGCGCGCAATTCGGGCGAGTTGTAACGAAGGTCGCCGTTCCACACGATGTCGTGCGTCGCGCCACCGAACTTGGCCTGCATGGCCCACACGCTGCCGTCGTGGAACACCATGAAGGCGTTGTCCTGCTCGCGTTCAAACTCTCCGCGCGTGAGATACAAGCGGGGCTTGTCCTTGTAGGGGCGGCCCGCCGTCGGACAAAACGTCGCGCAGTCGCCGCACTCGTTGCAGAAGTCGGTCAGTATCGCGATCTGGAACTGCTGGTCCACGCGGAAGGTTCGGCCCAGCGATCGCGCCAAGCGGCCGCCGGTGACCTTCAGGTCCGGCAGCCGGGCCTCGAACGGCGCGGTCTCGTAGGTCATGATGGCCAGGTTCGGGCACACGCCGACGCAGATGCTGCACATCTTGTGGCAGTCCAGGCAGCGGCTGGCTTCCTTCTTCGCGTCGGCCTCGCTGAGCGTCAGGATGATGTCCTTGAAGTTCCTGCGGTCTTCGACCGAGCGCATCGGCACCGGCACGCGGAACTCGCGCCGCGCGCGCCGCCGGATCAGGTCGACGACGTTCACGTCGGGACCGGCAAGACGCCCGTCGATGAGTTTCTCTTCCTTGCGCCGGATCGCGGCGACCACTGCGCGCCCGCCGCCGGCGGCCTTGACGATCGAGGCCGGCCCGTCGCCGCTGGCATCGCCCGCGGCGTAGACGTTCGCAATGGACGTCTCCAGTGTGACGGGGTCCACCTTGATGGACCCCCTGGCGGTCAATTCGACCGTCTGCTTGTCGAAGAAATCGAAAATCGAACTCTGGCTGATGGCCAGGATGAGGTTGTCGAGCGGAATCTGGAAATGGCTGCCGGGGATGTCGACGGGCGGCTTGCGGCCCGATGCATCGCGCGGGCCGAGCCTGCAACGGATGCATTCCAGCGCCTCGAGCTTTCCGCCCTCCGCGAGGATGCGGTGCGGCCTGGCAAGTTCGACGATCTCGATGCCCTCTTCGATCAGGCCTTGCACCTCGACGCGATCGGCCGGCATCTCGTCGATCGTGCGGCGATAGATCACGCTGATCTTGCCGTGCTTCGAAAGCCGCCAGGCCGACCGCGCACAGTCCATCGCCGCGTCACCGGCGCCGATGATGCCGACGCGCTCGCCCAGCGCAACCGGGTGCCCCTCGCGCGCGTTGCGCAGGAAATCGAGCGCCTGCATGATGCCCTCGCTGTCATCGCCCTCTAAGCCGAGCTTCTTGCCCAGCTGTGCGCCGGTTGCGATGGCGATGTGCTTGAAGCCTTCCTTTTGCAGGTCGGAAAGGACGAAGTCGCGGCCCGCTTTGTGGTTGTATCGAATCTCGACGCCAAGCTGCTCGACCCGACTGACGTCCTGCACGAGCAGCGGATTGGGCAGTCGATACGCCGGGATCGTGCCGGCGACCATGCCGCCAGCGTATGGGTGTTCTTCGTAGATGCGAACGGCGTATCCGGCCTGCGCCAGGAAGTAAGCGATCGAAAGGCCGGCCGGTCCGGCGCCGATGATGCCCACCTTGATGCCGTTCGGCGGGCTCCGGCGCGGTGGCGCCGGGGCCTTCTCGCGCTCCATGATGAAGCGCTTCAGCTCGCGAATGGCCAGCGGCTCGTCGTAGTGCGTGCGGATGCAGGTGTTTTCGCAGAGGTGATCGCAGGCGCGGCCGAGAATCGTCGGCACGGGATTGTCTTCGCGCGTGATCCTGATCGCGTCGTCGAACCGGCCCTCGCGCACCGCCTCCATGTACAGCGGAACCTTCTGATCGATTGGGCACTCGTCGGTGCAAGGCGCCTCGATGCAATCGAACAGGCCAAGCTTGCGGGTGGTCTTGCTTCGGGACGTGCGGAATGTGTCCTTGATGAGCAGCCGGTCGCTGCGGACGTCCTGCGCATATTGGCGCAAATTGATCCGTGCGCAGGCGCTCGCCTGGTCATCCAGGCTGGAGCCGGCCGCCAGCGCCGCCGGTCCGCCGCAGTTCTTCTGCTTCTGCGCGGACTTGCGGATGTAGTCCGGGATGTCGATCGCCCCGACGTCTTTCATCGCCTGGTCGATGTTCTCCAGGTACTGCAACATGCGCATATACCCGCCAGACTTCAGGATGTCCGAACAGGTCGTGACCGTCTTCATGCCGCAGCGGATCAGGTGCGGCGCGGTGACGGCATCCACGCCGCCGGCAAACGACATCAGCAGGTCGCCGTTGAACTCCTCGGCCAGCATATTCGCGAGGTTGACCGTCAACGCGTGCAGCGGGCGGCCCGAGAGGTACATCATCTTCTCGCTGGCGGCGAAAACGTTGCGGAAATTCTCCACCTCGAGCGTGTTGGACAGCTTCACGCCGAAGATCAGATTCTTCTGCTTCGCGATCTTGCCGAGGTTATGCAGCATCGGCACTGCGTCGGCGTATTTCAGGTCATGGGCAAAGGCCGCGTCGGGCACCACCACGTCCTTGTAGCGCAGCTCATCATTCAGGATCTTGCGCACGAGACTGGGTCCGAGCAGCGTCGGGTTGCACTTGACGCTGGTGTGCATCGACCACTGCTTCATCACGTAGGAGCTGATGCGCTCGATCTCATCCGGCGGGCAGCCGTGCATCGTCGACAGCGTGAGGCTGTCCGACATCTGCGCCGGAATGTCGACGTCTTTCACCTCCGGGCAGAACCGCGCCACGCTCTGGATGCACGGCCCGAGCTCCTCTGACGTATCGGCCACCTTGCGCAGGTACCACTGCATGTTCGGCTTCATCAAGCCGTCGAGGTTGTAGCCCACGCTGGTGTTGAAGATGATGCCCGGCGATTCGCCGGGAAAGCCGAGCTTGCGATGCAGCGCGTGCAGCAGCACCCATGCCCGCAGGTATTCGTCGTACGACTCGTGAACCTTCAGCTCCTGCGACCATTCGACGTTGTAGCCCTCGTCCTCGATGTCGATACACGGCTTGGAGACTTCGAGTTCGTCCAGTGTCTGCACCGTCTTCAGTTCGATGAAGCGCGCGCCGCAGAGCCAGGCCACGACGATGTTCTGGGCCATCTGCGAATGCGGGCCCGAGGCGACGCCGATCGGCGTGTCGAGCTGGTGGCGATACTGTTCGAGGCGGAAGCGATCGGCCTGCTTCGGGACGAAGAAATGCTGGCGCGGAATCCCGAAGATGCTGTTCTTCGTGCGCAACTCGGTGAAGATCCACTCCGCGAGTTGCTCCATCGATATGCGTTGGAACTTGTCCGACATGGCTGCTTGCTGCCGCGCTGATCCGGTCAATAAAGAGCGTGCGGGCGGCCATCGGTGCCACGGTCGAGGCCAGCGGCTGCCGCCTCGCATTGCCGATGCCTCATGGGTGCCCCGACTCGCTGCGGCGCAGGTACTGCCCCATGCCGTCGCGGCCGAGCCAGCGTGGTCCGTCCACGACGCACTGCCCGCGCACGAGCACCTTCTTGACGCGGCCGGTGAGCTCGCGGCCTTCGAACAGCGAATAGTCGACGCGGCTGTGGTGCTCGGCTGGCGCGGATGGTCCAGCGCTCGGCAGGATCGAACAGCACCAGGTCGCCGTCGGTGCCGACCGCGATCGTGCCTTTCTTCGGGAACAGACCGAACAGCTTGGCCGGCGCGGTCGCCGTGATCTCGACGAAGCGGTTCAGCGACATCCCGTGCTTGACCACCGCGCCGTCGAAGACCAGCGGCAGCCGGGTCTCGACCCCCGGCGCGCCGTTGGGGATGCGGGCGAAGCTCTCCACGCCCTGCTGCTTGGAGTAGCGCATGCCGTGCGGCTGCTCGCTGAAGCAGAACGGGCAGTGGTCGGTGGACACCACCTGCAGGTCGTCGGTCTTCAGACCGCGCCACAGATGCGCCTGGTGGCTGTGGTCGCGCAGCGGCGGCGTCATCACGTATTTCGCCGCGTCGAAGCCCGGCCGCTCGTACTCGTCCGCGCTCAGGAACAGGTAGTGCGGGCAGGTCTCGGCATGCACCGCGATGCCGCGATCGCGCGCTTCGGTGACCGCCGCGAGCGACTGCGCCGCGGACAGGTGCACGATGTACAACGGCGCCTCGGCCAGTTCGGCCAGGCAGATCGCACGGTGCACCGCCTCGCCTTCGAGAATCGGCGGGCCGGGTGAGCGCGTGGTATTTCGGCGCCTTCAGCCCCTGGGCCACCGCTTCGTCCACGAGCGCCTGGATCACGGACCCGTTCTCGGCGTGCACGCAGGTCATCGCGCCGTTGGCACCGGCCACACGCATCGCCTTGAACAGTGCGCCGTCGTCGACCATCAGCACACCGGGATAGGCCATGAACAGCTTGAAGCTGCTGACGCCTTCGTGGCGGACCAGCGTGTTCATCTCGCCCAGCGTGCCCGGGTTGGCGTCGAGCAGGATCATGTGTGCACCGACATCCACGCAGGCGGTCTCGCGCAATCGGTGCCAGTCCTCCAGCGCGCTCAACGGGCTTTGGCCGGGCAAGGGCGTGCAGAAGTCGACCAGCGTGGTGGTACCGCCGAACGCCGCCGCCCGGGTGCCGCTGCCGAAAGTGTCGATGGTGTGCGCGGTGGACGTGGCCATGTCCAGATGGGTGTGCACGTCCACACCTCCGGGCAGCACCAGCAGACCGGCCGCGTCGTGGATCTCGACGTCGCCGCCGACCTCGAGATGCAGGCCGATCGTGACGATGCGGCCGTCGTCCACCAGGATGTCGGCCACGTAGTCGTCCACCGCGGTGACGATGCGTCCGTTCCGGATCAGCGCGGCCATCGCCCTGGAGCCTCCATGTCTCGTTGGCCCTTCAGCGGTCCATGGTAGTGGCTGCAGACGGCGCGGGCCTGCTCTGCATCAAGAGCGGCCAACGCGACAGGCTGGTCCCACCACGCCACGCGGCACTGCCTAGCGCTGCACGCCAGTGAACAGCACTCCCACGCGCACCCCGGGGGCCATCATGCCCTCGCGCTGCAACTGCAACAGTCCCGCCAGACCCGCCGTCCCGGTGGGGCTGGCGCCAATGCCGGTCGCACTCCAGCGCCAGTTCGTTGGCTTGCCTCAGCGTCGGCTCGTCGACGACCACCGGGGTGCCTCCGGTAGCGGCCATGCCGCGCAGCACGGCGAGCCAATCGTAGGTCTCGTCATCGAGGATGCCGCTGGCCACGCTGTGAGGCACCTCTTCCCACGGCCACATGAAATCCGACCGGTGTGCGGCGGCGAAACCGAGCGCGTCATCGGCGCTCGCTGCGTCGTCGTGAGCGTGCTGTCGCACCAACGCCCACGCCCGTCGCAAGGGTGCTGCCCCTTGGGCCTGCACCGTGTGCACGCGCGGCGCGTGTGCCAGCATGCCGCGTTCAACCGCCCGGCCGAAGGCCTGCAGGCAGGCGCTGGCGAGCGCACCCCCACCGACCTGCACGACGAGGTCGTCCAGCGGCGGGGCACCGCTGGCGAGCATCTCGAACACCAGGGTCTGGCCGCCATCGATCGCCAGTCCGTTCTCGTTGCCCTGGCAGCAGAACGGCAACGCGCCGGCGGCGAGCGCCTCGTGAAAGCGGCGCATGCAGGGGTCCCCGCGCTCGCCCGGCGTACGCGGACAGACCACGACCGTGGCGCCCAGTGTCTGCAGGCGATCGAGCACCGCGGCTTCGGCATCCGGCGGCACGAAGACCTGCAGCGCGCGCGACGCGGCGCGGGCGAGCACCGCCGCAGCCAGCGCGGCGTTGCCGCAGCTGGCAATGGCCAACGGAGCCGATGCCGGCCCGCCCCCCGGCTCGACCACCGCGAGATACAGCAGGACGCCCATCAGGTGGCGCGCCTTGTGCGAGCCGGCGACGTTGCCGGTCTCGTCCTTGGCCCACACCTCGAGCCCGGTGCGCTCGCCGAGCCTGACCGCGCGGCTGAACGGTGTGCTGCGGAAGCCATGGCCGTCGACCGCGGCGATGCGCTCATCCAGGCGCCGCACGAGATCGACGAACGCGCCGTCGCCGATTCCGCGGGCGCGCGCGGCGTGCCAGGCGTACAGACCTTCGCGGAAGCGCACGAAGGGGTTGTCGTCGTCGCCGTGAATCAGCACCGCCTCGGCGCCGAGCCGGTGCTCGAGGACATGATCGACATCGTCGCTGCCGCTGCGCTCGCAGCGAAACGGGTACCTCGTGCCTGTGGGTGGCTCCCAGCCGCAACCGGCGCAGACGAGTCGCGAGCGCGTCACGACACGCCGGTCTGGCGGTTGAACGCCACGATCATCTCGTCCCACGCAGGAAGCAGGGCGTGCAGCCCGCGCCAGAAGGCCTGGTCGCGCCGCGCCTCGAAGTCCGCCAGCGCGACGCCGCGCTGCTCGACCCAGGTGAAGTAGCCGAGGTTGAAGATGCGATTGCGCTCGGTCGGACCCATCGTCAGCACATGCTCGGTGGATGCGCGCGTGAGGTGCGTGTCGAAAGCCTCGGCCGCGCGTGCGCGATCGAATCCGCTGCCGAAGTGCTTGGCCACGGCCTTGGCTTTCTCCGAGGTGTACATCGCCGCGCCGTCGGTTGCCACGGTGACGACCGCCTCCTGGGCGCCCAAGGCCAGCGTCTTGGCCGTCTTGATCGCCGCGACGATGTTGCAGATGCTCGAAAGGCCGAAGTGCGGCAGCACCGCGATCACGTCCTCGGCCACGCCGTGCTCGCGCAGGACGGCGTGCCCGGCCGAGTCGTTGAACAGCACGAAGAGCTGGTCGGTGGCGTGGTCCGACACCGCCACCGCCGCGTCGGTGTTGGTGACGTTGTGGATGTACGGGATGTGCTTGTCGCCGATGCCCTGGATGTTGTGCTCGCCGAAGCCGTTGTACAGCATGGTCGGGCATTCGAGTGCCTCGACCGCGACGATCCTCGCGCCGTGGTGCTCCTTCAGCCAGTCGCCCGCGCCCAGGGTGCCGGCCGAGCCGCTGGCGGCGACGAATGCGCCCAGGCGCAGTGCCGGCTCGCGCGAGCGCACGCTCTCGAATACATGGGCGAAGGCGCGCCCGGTGACGGCATAGTGGGCGAGGTAGTTGGCAAATTCGCTGAACTGGTTGAGCACCACGTTGGCCGGGTCCTTCGACGAGCGCGGCGCAGGCGTCGTAGATCTCGCGCACGTTGCTCTCGGTGCCCGGCGTGCGCACGATGTCGCCCGGCTCGGTGACCCAGCGCTCCAGCCACGCGAAGCGCTCGTCGCTCATGCCGGCGGGCAGGATCGCCACGCCGTGGCAGCCCACGATGCGCGAGATCGCGACACCGCCGCGGCAGTAGTTGCCGGTCGACGGCCACAGCGCCCGATGGCGCTTGGGGTCGAAGCGGCCCGTGACCAGGCGCGAGACGAGGCAGGCATAGGCCGGCAGCACCTTGTGCGCGCCGATCATCGGGAAGCGGTCGCCGAGCGCGACGATGATCGGCGAGCGCACGCCGGTCAACGCCTCGGGCAGCACCACATGCGCCGGCACGTCGGCCAGGCCGGTGCGCGCGGCGTCGTTGTACCAGTGCACGCGGAACAGGTTGCACGCGTCGGCGGCGTCCGGGGCCACGCCGGCGAGTCGCGCGCGTCGCATGGCGCCGATGCGCGCCGGCTCGGCGAGCTCGGCGAAGGTCGGCAGCGCGATGCGCTGGCGGCCGAAGTGTTCGACCGCGCGATCGTAGGTCGCCAGGTCGGTGATCGTCGTTGCGTTGGTCATGGTTCGCCTGGGGATAGATTGGCCATGCGCGCCCAGAGGCGCGGGGCCTCGGCAGCGGCCAGCGCACGGATCGCTTCGAGATCGATGTCTCGCGCCGCGCCCACCGCCGGCGCTTGCCCGCCGAATCGCTCGGCCAGCAGTGCGTGGCCTGCCTGCGGCCGCCGTCCTGCCGCAGCAGGATCGTCGCCGTGGCGCGGAGTTCTTCCAGCAACGCGTTGCGTTCGGCATCGAAGTCCGAAGGATAGCCGTCGGTGCCGAGCGCGACCCGGGCGCTCGCGCGCAGCGCCGACGGATAGCCGACGCGGTTGCCGCGGTTCGAACGCGGGTTCTGCACCAGCCAGCATCCCAGCTCTTCGGCGCGCCGCACCTGCGCCTGGCTGAGGTGCACCCCATGCGCGAGGATCGAGCCGGGCGGCAACGCGCCGAGATCGGCCAGCCTTTCGAGCGGGCCGTCCCAACCGCGGCGCACGGCGTCGGCAACGTCGGCGGCGTCCTCGGCCACGTGCACATGCAAGACGGTGTCGAGCGCGCGGCACAGCACGGCGGCCTCACGGATGGTTTCGTCCGACACCGTGAACGACGCGTGCAGCCCGACCACACCGCGCACCAGCGGCCGCGAGTTGGTTTCGATGAAGCGGCGGCACTCGGCCAGGCCACGCCGACCCTCGTCGCGCCCACCGTTGCGCTCGGTCGCGCCGTAGCAGAGCACGGCCGGCATGCCCGCCGCCTGGCAGACGTCGGCGAGCATGTCGAGCGAGCCTTCGATCAGGCGCGGCGATTCGTGGTGGTCGACGAGGCCGACGGTGCCGAGCTGCAGCGCCTCGGCCACGTACCATCGCGCGGCGATGCGCAACGCGTCGGCGTCGAGCGCGCGGTCGAGCCGCCACCACACGCGCTCGAGGATGGCGACGAAGTCCGCGGGCGGCTCGGCCGGGGCCGGCATGCCGAACGGCGCCAGCCCCGAATACAGGTGCGTGTGCGCGTTGACGAAGCCCGAGCTGGTCATCTCGTTCCCAGCGGGAAGCCTACGCTCATCGCTCGCGCGGCGGGCGAGTCCCTCATCGGCAGCGTGGTGCGGCGGATGCCGTCGAAAGCCTCCAGCGCGCCGGCCACCGCGGCGGCGGTCGGCACCAGGCCGATCTCGCCGATGCCCTTGGCGCCCATCGGACCCTCGGGCTCGGGTTCCTCGACCAGGATCACGTCGACGCGCGGCATGTCGCGCGCGCGCAGCACGCCGATCTCCTTCAGCTTGAAGGTCACCGGCATGCCGTTCTCGCAGCGCAGCTCCTCGGTCAGCGCGTAGCCCAGGCCCATGTGCACTGCGCCCTCGATCTGGCCCGAGGCCAGCGCCGGGTTGACGACGCGGCCGGCGTCGTGCGCGGCGACGACGCGCTCGACCCGCCCCGCGGCGTCGAGGATGACCAGCTGCGTCGCGTAGCCGAAGGTGGTGTGCGTCTTGATCTTGGCCACCTTGGCGCCCGAGCGCCGTGGTGTCGCGCACGACGATGTCGCCGGCGTAGACGCGGCCGGCCAGGTCGGCGAGCGAGTGCCCGGCGTCGAGGTCGGCGCGCAGCTTGGCCGCGGCGGCGAGCACCGCGCGGCCGCTGAACAGCGTGCCGCGCGAGCCGGTCGTCTGGCCGCACTGCAGGTCGAAGGTCGAGTCGACCTTCGGCACGAAGACGGCGGCCGGCAGGCCGGTGGCCTCGACGGCGAACTGCACCAGCACCGTCAGCAGGCCCTGGCCCATCTCGGTGTAGCCGTTGTAGAGCGACACGCGTGCCGTCGGCCTCGACGACCAGCCGGGCCTTGCCCCACTCCTCGACGCCGTTGCCGATGCCGCTGTTCTTGACGCCGCAGGCGATGCCCACCGCGCGGCCGTCGCGCAGCGCCGCGTCGTAGTGCGGCTTGACCGCTTCGAGCGTCTTGCGGATGCCGACCGACTTCTCCAGCACCTGGCCGGTGGTGAAGGTGTCGCCGACGCGCAGCGCGTTGCGCCAGCGGATCTCCCAGCGGTCGAGCCCGGCCTTCCTGCGCCAGCAGGTCGATGCAGCCTTCCATCGCGAAGTGCACCTGGTTGGCGCCGAAGCCGCGCATCGCGCCGCAGGGCGGGTTGTTGGTGTAGACGGCCAGCGACTCGACGTCGACGTGCGGCACGCGGTACGCGCCGCACGCGTGGCCCGCCGCGCGCTCGAGCACCTTGCCGCCGACCGAGGCGTAGGCGCCGGAGTCGCCGATGATGCGCGCCTTGCACCGCGGTGAGCCGGCCGTCGGCGTCGCAGCCGACCGTGTAGTCCATCGTCAGCGGATGGCGCTTGGGGTGCAGGCGGATCGACTCCTCGCGGCTGAGCGTCAGCTTGACCGGCGCACCGGTCATCTGCGCCAGCAGCGCGGTCTGGGCCTGCACCGACATGTCCTCCTTGCCGCCGAACGCGCCGCCGTTCGGCACCAGCTCGACGTAGATGCGCTCCGCGGCGATGCCGAGGAAGCGCGCCACCTGCCGGCGATCGTCGAAGATGCCCTGGCCCTGCGAGTACAGGCGCAGCGTGCCGTCGGGCATCGGCTCGGCCAGCGCGCTCTCGGGCTCGAGGAACAGATGCTCGATGCGCTGCGTGGCCCAGGTGCCGCTGACCACATGCGCGCTGGCGGCGAGCGCGGCGTCGGCGTCGCCGCGCCGCACGACCGAGCGCTCGAGCAGGTTCTCGTGCTGCGGGTTGACGCGCGGCGCGTCGGCTTCGAGCGCGCGCCGCGGGTCGAGCACCGGCGGCAGCACCTCGTAGCTGACGTCGACCAGCGCGGCCGCCTCGCGCGCGGTGTGGCGGTCGACCGCGGCGACGGCCGCCAGCACGTCGCCGACGCAGCGCACCTCTTCGCCCTCGGCGACGAAGCCCGGCCAGTCGTTGAGCAGCAGTCCGACCCAGCGCTCGCCTGGCACGTCGGCGGCGGTGGCGATGGCGCGCACGCCGGGCAGCGCGCGGGCGCGCGTGGTGTCGATGCGCAGCACGCGGGCGCGCGGATGCGGCGACAGCACCAGCGCGCCGTGCAGCATGCCGGGCCGGGTCAGATCGCCGACGAAGGGCCGGTCGCCCAGCGCGGTCTGCGCGGCGCCGACGCGCGCCAGCGGCTGGCCGACGCGGCCGTCGGTGCAGGCCGGCGGGATCGGCTCGCCGCGCTTGGCCGCGGCGAGCAACTCGATCGCGTCGATGATCTTCACGTAGCCGGTGCAGCGGCACAGGTGCCCGTCGAGCGCGTGGGCGATCGCCTCGCGCGTCGGCGCGGGGTCGCGGTCGGTGATCGACTTGGCGCGCAGCGCGATGCCGGGGATGCAGAAGCCGCACTGCAGCCCGGCCGTGGCGGCGAAGCAGTCGGCGATCTGCTGGCGTTCGGCGGCCGGCAGGCCGTCGAGCGTGACGATGTGCTTGCCGTTGGCGACCCGGGCGCGCATCGCGCAGGTCGTCTTCGGATGGCCGTCGACCAGCACCACGCAGGCGCCGCACTGGCCCTGCGGGCTGCAGCCGTCCTTCGGCGAGGTGATGCCGCAGCGCTCGCGCAGCGTCTCCAGGAACCACTCGTCGTCCCGCGTCTCGACGCGCTGCGGGCTTCCGTTCAGGTCGAACTCGATCAGCATGGTGGCGTAGGCGACTGTCGCGCGAGATGTCGATGCCGCAGATCCGCCGTGGGGCCGACCTCGGGTCCCGGCAGCGTAAAGGCGTCTCGACCGCCCGCTTTGCGCTTGAACAAGGGGGCAGCAGGCAGGTGACGCCGCGCTCGGCAGTTCGCCTGGCTGGGACGCGCAGATGCGCGTCGTTCCGGTGTATGGTTGCCGGCCGCCGGCGCGTCCGGCCGCGTCAGGACCGCATTCGAAGCAGCAGCAACCACAAGCCAACGCAGACCATGAGCACCGATATCGAGATCGCACAGGCCGCCACGATGCGGCCGATCGTTCAACTCGCGTGGGACCGCCTGCAGATTCCCGAAGAAGCCCTCGAACCCTACGGGCGCTACAAGGCCAAGATCGGCCTCGACTACCTGGCCTCGATCAACGACCGGCCCGATGGCAAGCTGATCCTCGTGACCGCGATGAGCCCGACGCCGCCCGGTGAAGGCAAGACCTGCACCACGGTCGGGCTGGGCGACGCGCTGTGCCGCATCGGCAAGCGCGCGGTGATCGCGCTGCGGGAGCCCTCGCTCGGTCCGGTGTTCGGCATGAAGGGCGGCGCGGCCGGCGGCGGCTACGCGCAGGTGGTGCCGATGGAAGACATCAACCTGCACTTCACCGGCGACTTCAGCGCCATCGGACTGGCCAACAACCTGCTCGCGGCGCTGATCGACAACCACATCCACCACAACAACGAACTGCGGTTCGACTTCCGCCGCGTCGTCTGGCGCCGCGTGGTCGACATGAACGACCGCGCGCTGCGCGAGATCAACGTCGGCCTCGGCGGACCGGCCAACGGGTTCCCGCGCCAGGACGGCTTCGACATCGTGGTGGCTTCCGAGGTGATGGCGATCTTCTGCCTCGCCACCTCGCTGGCGGACCTGAAGGACCGGCTCGGCCGCATCGTCGTCGGCTACCGGCGCGACCAGCATCCGATCCACGCCCGCGAACTGAAGGCGCATGGCGCGATGGCGGCGCTGCTGAAGGATGCGCTCAAGCCCAACCTCGTGCAGACGCTGGAGAACAACCCGGCCATCATCCACGGCGGGCCGTTCGGCAACATCGCGCACGGCTGCAATTCGGTGATCGCAACCCGCGCGGCGCTCAAGCTCGGCGAGTACGTGGTGACCGAGGCCGGCTTCGGCGCCGACCTGGGCGCCGAGAAATTCATCAACATCAAGTGTCGCAAATCCGGGCTGCGACCGGACGCGGCGGTGATCGTCGCGACGATCCGCGCGTTGAAGTACCACGGCGGCATGGACGTGGGTGCGCTCACCGAGGAAAACCTGCCGGCGCTGGAGCGCGGCATCGCCAATCTCGAGCGCCACCTCAGCAACGTCCGCAATCACTTCGGCCTGCCGTGCGTGATCGCGCTCAATCACTTCACGCCCGACACCGACGCCGAGGTCAGACTGTTGCAGCGCAAGATGGCGCATCAAGGCGCGCAGGTGATCGTCACCCGCCACTGGGCCGAGGGCGGCGCCGGTGCCGAGGACCTGGCGCGCGAGGTCGTTCGCCTGGCCGAGAGCGGCGCGGCCAACTGCCGCTTTCTGTACCAGGACGGCGAGCCGCTGTGGCAGAAGATGAAGGCGGTCGCCACGCGCATCTACGGCGCGTCGGACATCACCGCCGACACCAAGGTGCGGGCCCAGATCCGCAAGCTCGAGGAAGAAGGTTATGGCCGACTGCCGGTGTGCGTGGCCAAGACCCAGATGTCGTTTTCGACCGACCCGCAGCTTCGTGGCGCGCCCGAGAACCACGTGGTCAACATCCGCGAGATCAGGCTGTCGGCCGGGGCCGAGTTCGTGGTGATGATCTGCGGCGACATCATGACGATGCCGGGCCTGCCGAAGGATCCGGCCGCCACGCGCATCGATATCGACGAGAACGGGCGCATCGTCGGCCTGTTCTAAGCCTGTTCACGCGACGAATCGCACCCCTCGGGTTTGCGCGCGCAGTCGCGGATCGAACGAATGCACCGTCAACGGCCGCCCCTCCAGTGCCTCCAGGCAGCGCGCGATCGTCTCGTCCTCCAGCCGCCGCATCGCCTCATGCGTATAGAACGTGAGATGCGGCCACAGCATCACGCGGTCCATCGCGTAGAGGGCCGATAGCGGGTGCCCTTCGCGCGCCAGCGGTTCGCGGCCGTAGACGTCCAGCCCCACTCCACCCAGATGCCCGGCCTGCAACGCGGCCACCAGCGCGGCCTCGTCGACGATCTCGCCGCGCGACACGTTGACGAGCCATGCACCGGGCTTCATGCGGGCGAGCTCGCGCGCGCCGATCAGGTGGCGTGTCTCGGGGTTGAGCACGCAGTGGACCGACACCGCATCGCAGCGCTCGAGCATTGCGCCGAGATCGTCGCATCGCTGCACCGGCATTTGCGTCGCATGCGGGTCGTAGCCCAGCACCGGCATGCGAAACGCGCCGGCCATGCGCGCCATCGAGCGGCCGATGCGCCCTACCCCCACCAGGCCGAGCGTCTTGCCACTCAGGTCGCTGGCCAGCCAGCGCGGCTCGGGCCAGGCCCAGCCATGCGTATCCATCGCGTGCTGGATCGGTTTGAAGCGCTTGGCCAGCGCCATCAGCAGCGCGAAGGCACCCTCGGCCACCGTCTCCTCGGCATAGGCCGGCACGTTGACCACCGGCACGCCGCGCTCGCGCGCTGCGTCGACGTCGATCGCGTCGATGCCAACGCCGTACTTGATGATCGCGCGCAGCCTCGGCGCGGCTTCGATCGCGCGCCGCGAGATGCGCGCATAACACATCAACAGCAGGTCGGCGTCGGCCAGCGCGTCGATCAGCTGCTCCTCGGTCGTGCCGTCGGGCAGCAGCACGACCTCGGCGCCGAACGCGCGCAAATGCGCGTCCACGCGGGCCATCTCCAGCTCGCGGTCGGTGCGAACGATCTTCAAGCGGTTGGCCATGCGACGCGCTCTCTTTGGTGTCAGGAGAAACGAAGCGCGACGACGCCACCGACGATCACCACCGCGCCGGTGGCCCGCTGTGCACCGAAGCGCTCCTTGAGGATCCAGACGCTGAACGCGGTGGCGAACAGCACCGAGGTCTCGCGCAGCGCCGACACCAGGGCCACCGGCGCGCGCGTCATCGCCCACAGCGCGATCAGGTACGAGCCCATCGACGCCGCGCCGCCCAGCGCCGCCAGCGGCCAGCGTGTGCGCGCGTAGTCGCGGATGGCACGCCGGCCTGCCGCGTCGCGCCGCAGGTACACCAGCGCCGGATACGGCACACCGTCGAGCACGAACAGCACCATCACGTAGGCGGCCACCGCGTAGCCGGCGGATGCGGTGACGCGCACGCCGGTGCCGTCGATGAACGTGTAGGTGGCGATCACGCAGGCGTTGGCGAGTGCAAAGCCGAGCGCGCGACGGTGGTGCAGCGCCTCGCCGGGGTGCGCCAGGCCGACCAGCGCCACGCCCAGCGTCACGCCGATCACGCCGATCCAGGCCAGCGCCGTCAGCGATTCGCCGATCACGAACGAACTGCCGAGCGCCACCAGCAGCGGCGCGCTGCCGCGCATGATCGGATAGGTCATGCCCAGCTCGCCGTGCTTGTAGGCGCCGGCCAGTGTGATGTAGTAGGCCACGTGCACGGTCAGCGAGCAGACGATGTAGGGCCAGGCCGCGGCCGGTGGCAGGCCGACCAGCAGCAGCGGCGGAATCGCCACCACGGCGCCGAGAAAATGCACCAGCGCGGTGTCGACCTCCTTGTCGCCGCTGCTCTTGACCAGCGCGTTCCAGCCCGCGTGCAGCACGGCGCCGCACAGCACCGCGAACACGACCGGCCAGGTGAGGGTCATCGCGCCGCGTTGGCGCTACGCGCCGCCCACCAGGGCTCCGAAGGAGCCCCTGCGTGGCTCGTGGCGAGCGAGCGCCCTTGGAACTGAGCGCCGCGGCTCCAAGTCCACCTGCGCGGACTTGGGCGGCGCGAAGGACAGCCGACTGCGGCGGCTGCGGCCCGGCGCGCGCTCATTCCGTGTGCTGCAGATCCGAATCCAGCGGCGCCAACACCGACGGGCGGATGCGCGTGGCCGTCAGCGCGCCGGCCGACTCGAGGATCGGATAGGCGATCGAGCAGATGTGCGAGTTGATGCGCTTCAGGTCGCTGATCAGGTCCAGGTGCAGCGAGCTGGTCTCGATGCTCTGTTGCGTGTTGTCGCGCAGCCGCGCGATGTGGCTGTTGGCGTACTCGAGCTGCAGGTCGCGGAAGCGCGCCTTCTCCTCCAGCAGCTTGCGCGCGTCGCGCACGTGGCCGTCGAGGAACACGCTCATCGCCAGCCGCAGGTTGGCCACCAGCCGTTCGTGCAGGTGGCACACCTCGCCCAGGCCGGCGTCGGACAGGCGCCGGTTGGGCCGGATCTTCTTGTCCTCGATGTCCTGCAGCACGCGCTCGATGATGTCGCCGATCTGCTCCATGTTGATGGTGAACGACACCACGTCGGTCCAGCGCCGGCTCTCGCGCTCGGACAGCGATTCGCGCGAGATCTGCGTCAGGTACAGCTTGATCGAGGTGTACAGCGAATCCACCTGGTCGTCCATCTGGCGCAGCTGCTCGGCCAGCGCGAGGTCGTTGCTGCGCAGCACCGGCACGATGCCGCGCAGCATCGTCTCCACCACGTCGGCCTGGTGCAGCGCCTCGCGCGCGGCGCAGCTGATGGCCAGCGACGGCGTCTCCAGCGCCGACGGGTCCAGGTGCTCCGGCCGCTGCCCGACCCGCACCTTGGAATCGGGCAGCCACTTCATCAGCAACCTGGAGGTCGCGCCGGTCAGGCCGATGAACACCAGCGCCAGCACGATGTTGAAGCCAAGGTGGAACAGCACCACCTGCTGATGTACCTCGCCGCTCACCTGCTGCAGCCACACGTGTGCCTGCGGCAGCAGCGGAATCACGCACACCGCGCCGACGATCTTGAACAACAGGTTGCCCAGCGGCAGCCTGCGTTCGGCCACCGGCGCCCGGGCGGTCAGGATCACCGCCAGCAGCCCGCTGCCCAGGTTGGCGCCCAGCACCAGGCCGAGCGCCACCGGCGCGGGCACGATGCCGGAGACGGCCAGCGTGGCGGCAAGCAGCACGATCGCCAGACTCGAATACGACAGTACCGTGAGCACCGCGCCGACCAGGATGTCGAGCATCACCTCGTTGGGCAACGCGGCCAGCAGCGCGCGCACCGCGGCCGATTCGGTCAGCGGCTTCGTCGCGGAGACGATGAACTGCAGCGACAGCAGGATCAGACCCAGCCCGATGGCCACGCGGCCCAGCCGCCCGACGTTGGTCTTCTCGCTCGAGATGTAGGCGACCACGCCGCCGAAGATCAGCAGCGGCGACAGCCACGACAGGTCGAACGAGAACACCACCGCCATCACGGCGGTGCCGACGTCGGCGCCGAGCATCACCGCCAGCGCTGCGGCCAGCGGCACCAGCGCGCGGCCGAGGAACGAGGTCACGATCAGGCAGGTGGCGGTGCTCGACTGGATCAGGCTCGTCACGCCCAGCCCGGCCAGCAGCGCCTTGTGCGGCGCCGTCATGCCCACCGCCAGCACGTGGCGCAGGTTCTCGCCGAACACGCGCAGGATGCCGGTGCGCACGATCTGCGTCCCCCACACCAGCAAGGCGATGGCGGCAAGCAGATTGAGCAGATGAACCATGGATCCTAAGGAGTCGCAGTCTCAGCCGTTCGTCCGCCCGATCGGCGGCACCGGCCACCCGCGCATTCTGCGCGCGGCGGTTTGGCCCGCAGGGCTTATCGGCGACAAGGGCTTCACGGCCGGCGCCCCGCGTTGCAACGGTTGCACCTGGATGGCACCGATTGGAACGCCAGAAGTGCACATTGTCAACAATCGGCAAAATACCGTTGACAACGCGTCGACCCCGGCGCTACGGTCTGCGCACGGCGCGCGGGGCTGGACATCGGGTTGTCATGCTTGGCGTGGCAGGCTCGGGTCCGTAACCTGCATGCGTCTGCACGATACGGCCCGTTCCCACTACCAGGAGTCCATCCATGCGCATTCCGGCCAACCTGCCTTCGATCGTCGCCGCCGCCGTGCTGGCCATCGGCGCCTCCGCGTTCGCGCAGAAGACCACGCTGCTGGTCTATACCGCGCTGGAGACCGACCAGCTCAAGGCCTACCAGGAGGGCTTCAACAAGGTCGAGCCCAACATCGAGCTGAAGTGGGTGCGCGACTCCACCGGCGTCATCACCGCCAAGCTGCTGGCCGAAAAGGGCAACCCGCAGGCCGACGCGGTGATGGGCGTGGCCGCCTCGAGCCTGGCGCTGCTGGACAAGAACGGCATGCTCGAACCGTACAAGCCGCTCAATGCCGACGCGCTGATGAGCCAGTACATCGACAAGAAGAACCCGCCGGCGTGGTTCGGCATGGACGTCTGGGGCGCCACCGTCTGCTTCAACACGGTCGAGGCAGGCAAGCGCAACATCCCGAAGCCCGAGACCTGGAAGGACCTGACCAAGCCCGTCTACAAGGGCCAGGTCGTGATGCCCAACCCGGCCAGCTCGGGCACCGGCTTCTTCGACGTCAGCGCCTGGCTCACGCTGTGGGGCGACGACAACGGCAAGGGCGGCGGCTGGAAGTACATGGACGCGCTGCACGAGAACATCGCGCAGTACACGCACTCGGGCTCCAAGCCCTGCAACATGGCCGGCGCCGGCGAGTTCGTGGTCGGCATCTCGTTCGAGTACCGCGCCAACACCAACAAGGCCAAGGGCGCGCCGATCGACCTGGTGTTCCCGAAGGAGGGCCTGGGCTGGGACCTCGAAGCCTTCGCGATCCACAAGGGCACCAAGAACCTCGCGGCGGCCAAGAAGCTCGCCGACTGGGCGTCGAGCAAGGACGCGATGCTGCTGTACGGCAAGAACTTCGCGATCACCGCGCAGCCCGGCGTCGCCGCGCCGCTGGCCAACGTGCCCAAGGACTACGAGGCGCGCCTGGTGAAGATGGATTTCGCCACCACCGCGGCCAATCGCGAGCGCGTGCTGGCCGAGTGGACCAAGCGCTACAACAGCAAGACCGAAAAGAGATGACTTCCCCCCGGAGCGGCCTGTGGCCGCGCTCACCCCCTCGAGGGGGCCACACCAGCGGCCCGGCGAAGCCGGTTCCGCGGTGTGCGCTTGGTGATGTTGGCGCCTGAAGCGAAAGTGCTCGCGACGGAAGTGAATCGCGCGCCCTACCTGCGCCTGGCCGGCATCCGCAAGGACTTCGGCTCGTTCACGGCGCTGAAGCACATCGATCTCGACATCGCCCAGGGCGAGTTCGTCTGCTTCCTCGGGCCCTCGGGCTGCGGCAAGACGACGCTGCTGCGCATCATCGCCGGGCTGGAGCTGCAGACCGCCGGGCGCATCGAGCTCGCGGGCCGCGACATCTCCACGCTGCCGCCGGCCGAGCGCGACTACGGCATCGTGTTCCAGTCGTACGCGTTGTTTCCCAACCTGACGGTGGCCGAGAACGTGGCCTACGGCCTGGTCAATCGCAAGGTGCCCAAGGCGCAGGCGGCGGCGCGCGTGGCCGAACTGCTGGCGCTGGTAGGCCTGCCGGGCAGCGAGGGCAAGTTCCCGGCGCAGCTGTCGGGCGGCCAGCAGCAGCGCATCGCGCTGGCGCGCGCGCTGGCCACCGCGCCGAGCCTGCTGCTGCTGGACGAGCCGCTGTCGGCGCTGGATGCGATCGTGCGCGTCAAGCTGCGCCAGGAAATCCGCTCGCTGCAGCGCCAGCTCGGCGTGACCACGGTGATGGTCACGCACGACCAGGAAGAGGCGTTCGCGGTGGCCGACCGCATCGTGGTGATGAACCAGGGCGGCATCGAGCAGGTCGGCGACGCGCTGCAGGTCTACCGCGAGCCGACGTCGCTGTTCGTGGCCGATTTCGTCGGCCGCATCAACGTGCTGCCGGCACGGGTGGAAGCCGGCGGCGGCCTGCGCGTCGGCACGCACCGCTTCGTTTGCGACCATGCCGGTGCCGCCGGCCGCGACGTGCGCGATCTACCTGCGCCCGGAGGACGTGCTGGCGCGCCCGATTCCCGAGCGCGACCCCAACGTGTTCGAGGCGCTGATCGAGAAGATCGAGTTCATGGGCCCGTACTGCCTGGTGCGCGTGACCAGCGACGCGCTCGGCGAGCACCGCCTGACGGTGTACCTGTCGCTCAATTACCTGGCCGAGGCCCGTCTTGCCGAGGGCAGCCGACTGCCGCTGCGGGTGATGCCGGAGCGGATGAGGGTGTTCGAGTGAGCGTGCACGTGGCGGCACTCGCGGCGCCGGTGCGCCAGCGTGTGCACTGGAGCGAGCGCATCGCCCATGTCGCGCTGGCCGCAGTGGCGCTGGCCCTGCTGGCGTTCCTGGCTTTGCCGCTGGGTGCGATCCTGCAGCAGTCGCTGCAGGACGCCCAGGGCCAGTTCGCCGGGCTCACGAACTTCATCGCCTATGCGCAGACGCCGGCGTTGCTGGAGTCGCTGTGGAACAGCATCTGGGTGTCGGTGGTGGTGACGCTGGTAACGATTCCGGTCGCGTTCGGCTTTGCCTACGCGCTGACGCGCAGCCGCATGCGCTTCAAGGGCCTGGCGCGCACGATCACGCTGGTGCCGCTGCTGGCGCCGTCGCTGCTCGCAGCCATCTCGCTGATCTACTGGTTCGGCAACCAGGGCGTGCTCGAAGGCTGGCTCACCCAGCTGGGCGTCGCGCAGATCTACGGCGCACCGGGCATCGTGCTGGCGGAGATCTTCTCGACCTTCCCGCATGCGCTGATGATCCTGATCACCGTCGCTGGCTGCGGCCGATGCGCGCCTGTATGAAGCCGCCGACGCGATGGGCACCCGCGCGTCGCGCAAGTTCTTCACCATCACGCTGCCCGGCGCCAAGTACGGGTTGATCTCGGCGGCGCTGGTCACCTTCACGCTGGTGATCACCGACTTCGGCATCCCGAAGGTGATCGGCGGCAACTTCAACGTGCTGGCCACCGATGTCTTCAAGCTCGTCATCGGCCAGCAGGATTTCCAGCGCGGCGCGGTGGTGGCGCTGCTGCTGCTGGCCCCGGCCGTGCTGACCTTCGCCGTCGACCACTGGGTGAGCAAGAAACAGACTGCGATGCTCACCGCGCGTGCCGTGCCCTACCAGCCGCAGCCCGCACCGCTGTTCGACGCGCTGATGTCGGTGTATTGCGTCGCGGTGTGCGCATTGATCCTGGCGATGCTCGGCATGGCGGTGTTCGCGTCGTTCGTCAGCTTCTGGCCCTACAACCTGACGCCGAGCCTGCGCCACTACGCGATGGGCCTGCTCGACGCCGAGGTCGGCGACGCCTTCATCAACAGCCTGACGATGGCCGCCGGCACCGCGGTGTTCGGCACGGCGCTGGTGTTCGTCGGAGCCTACATGCTGGAGAAGACGCAGGGCTTGAAGCCGCTGCGCAGCCTGGTGCGGCTGCTGGCGATGCTGCCGATGGCCGTGCCGGGCCTGGTGCTGGGCCTGGGCTACATCTTCTTCTTCAATGCGCCATCGAACCCGTTGAACGGGCTGTACCACACGCTCACGCTGCTCACCGTGTGCACGGTGGTGCACTTCTACACCACCGGCCATCTGACGGCGGTGACCGCACTGAAGGCGCTGGACGCCGAGTTCGAGTCGGTCTCGGCGTCGCTGAAGGTGCCGTTCTACAAGACCTTCTGGCGCGTCACGCTGCCGATCTGCACACCGGCGCTGGTGGACATTGCGCGCTACTTCTTCATCAACGCGATGACCACCATCTCGGCGGTGGTGTTCCTCTACGCGCCGGAAACCAAGGTGGCGGCGATCGCCATCCTCAACCTCGACGAAGCCGGCGAGATCGGCGCCGCAGCGGCGTGCGCCATCCTGATCGTCGCCGCCAATACCGTGGCCACCTTCGTCTTCATGGGCCTGTCGTGGTGGATCGACCGGCGCACGCAAGCCTGGAAACGCCGCTGAAGGACCTTATGGACCGCCCGAGCCAACTTCGATCGCCGCTGCACGGCTCGACCCGGTTCTCCGGCCAGCGGCGCGCTGCCGGCCCGTTAGCGACCGTGAACGACCGCTCTGAAGTGACCCGCGACGAGTGGCGCGCGCTGCGCCACGGCCGCGGGCTGTGTGGCCCGGGCGCTCAGCCTGCGGCGCCCCGGCCCGAAGGCCGGGGTGCACTGCGCTGCTCGCCCGAGCAGGGCGGCTGCGATCCCGCCGCCGCGCCGCTGCACGCGGCGCAGCCTCACGGGTTCTCGCCGGTCTGGCGCTTGTGCGCCAGACGTCCACGGCCGGGCCTGCAGGCCCGGCCGGCTCGTGAGGCGAGCAAGAGTGCGCAGGCACTCTTGCTCGTCCACACTCGCCCCCTGCTCGTGCTGCGCTGCTCGTCGCCGCAATTCGCGCCCGGACCCCACAGCCCACGACCGCGGCTTCGCGAGGAACACCGAGCGCGCGCCGCGCACTCGGTGCAGCGCCCGTGCGGTGCATCGCGGCAGGTGGTACCCGGTGGGGGCGATTTCTGGGGCGACGAGAAGCGCAGCTCTGGGGTCGGCGCGCGCAGCGCGCTTCGTTATCTGACTCGCCGCGTTTGGTCGAACGCAGCGACCGCAGGTCGCGCAGTGAGTTACGCGGCGCGACCCCAGGGCGAGCATCGCAGTGCAGTCGGCGTATTTCGCCGACCGCCCCAGCATGAGCCCCTGCCGGGTGCCGCCTGCCGCGACGCGCAGACGTCAACCCAAAGCAGACGCCCACGAATGCCCGCACCGGGCCGAATGCGCGCTGCGCTGACCGACGAGCTGGTCATGGATTCCGGCCCGCGCGAAGCCCGATGGAGCATCTGACATGGACCGCGATCGCATCCTGCTCACCCCTGGCCCGCTGACCACCACGCTGCGCACCAAGCTGGCAATGTTGAAGGATTGGGGATCCTGGGACGCCGACTTCATCGCCGTGACCGCCGGGCTGCGCCAGCGCCTGCTCGACATCGTGCACGGCCACGATACGCATGTGGTGGTGCCGCTGCAGGGCAGCGGCACCTTCAGCGTCGAGGCCGCGGTGGCCACACTGGTGCCCAGGGACGGCCATGTGCTGGTGCCCGACAACGGCGCGTACTGCAAGCGCGCCGCGCGCCTGACGCAGATGATGGGCCGCAAGGCCACCGTCATGCCGTGCCCCGAGGACGCACCGATCTCGGCCGTCGAGGTCGACGCGCAGTTGAAGGCCGACCCGTCGATCAGCCACGTGATCCTGATCCACTGCGAGACCGGCACCGGGGTGGAGAACCCGCTGGCCGAGGTGGCGGCCGCGTGCGAGCGGCACGGCAAGGGGCTGATCGTCGATGCGATGTCGAGTTTCGCCGCGCTGCCGATCGATGCGCGCACGGTGCGCTTCGACGCGCTGGTCGCCGCCAGCGGCAAGTGCCTGGAGGGTGTGCCCGGCATGGGCTTCGTGTTCATCCGCAACGCGGTGCTCGACGCCTGCGCGGGCAACTGCCAGAGCCTGGCGATGGACCTGTACGACCAGCATGTGTACATGGGCAAGACCGGCCAGTGGCGCTTCACGCCGCCCACGCACGTGGTGGTGGCGCTGGCCGAGGCCGTGGCGCAGTTCGTCGAGGAAGGTGGCCAGAGCGCGCGCCTGGCACGCTACACCGACAACTGCCGCACGCTGGTCGATGGCATGGCGGCGCTCGGATTCAAGCCGCTGCTCAAACCCGAGGTGCAGGCCCCGATCATCGTGACCTTCCACGCGCCGGCGCATCGGGCGTACGAATTCAGGCGCTTCTACGACCAGGCCAAGCAGCGTGGCTTCATCCTCTACCCTGGCAAGCTGACGCAGATCGAGACCTTTCGCGTCGGCTGCATCGGCGCGATCGGGCGCAACGAGATGGCCCAGGCCGTGCAGGCCGTGGCCGACGCGCTGCGCGAACTGGGCATACCGAATGGCGCCCCGGCGATATGACATCCCCCCCGAAGCGGCCTTCGGCCGCCTCCCCCCGAGGGCGGCGAGCGCCGATCGCCATGCAAGGCGATCGGCGCCACCAGCGGCCCGGCAAAGCCGGTTCCGCGGTGTCCACTTGACTGAAACGGTGAAGCAAATGGCGAAGAACAGCACAACGAAATCCCGAACAGAACACCCCGCGGTCGACGCGATCCGCAAGTCCGGCGCCGGCAAAGTGAAGGTTGCCTGCAGCGACATCGACGGCATCCTGCGCGGCAAGTACCTGCACATCGACAAGTTCCTCGGCGCCGCCGAGCCCTACCCCAAGGGCGGCTTCGGCTTCTGCGACGTGGTGTTCGGCTGGGACTCGGGCGACCAGTGCTACGACAACGCCCAGGTCACCGGCTGGCAGCACGGCTTTCCCGACGCGCTGGCGCGGCTGGACCTCGACACCGGGCGCCGCGTGCCGTGGGACGGCAACGTGCCGTTCTTCCTCGGCGAGTTCGTCAACGCCGACGGCTCGCCGTACCCGGTGTGCCCGCGGCAGACGCTGAAACGCGTGCTCCAGCGCGCCCGAAAGCTCGGCTTCGACGTGATGGCCGGCATGGAGTTCGAATGGTTCAACTTCGCCGAGACGCCGCAGAGCTGGGCGGCCAAGAGGGGCGTCGGCCCCGAGAGCCTGACGCCGGGCATGTTCGGCTACTCGCTGCTGCGCATGGCCGACAACCGCGGCTTCTTCAATGCGCTGATGGACGAGATGGCCGCTTTCGGCGTGCCGATCGAGGGCCTGCACACCGAGACCGGCCCCGGCGTCTACGAGGTCGCCATCACGTTCAGCGAGGCGATGGAGGCGGCCGACCGCGCGATCCTGTTCAAGACCGGCGCCAAGGAGATCGGCAAGCGTTTTTCGATCATGCCGAGCTTCATGGCCAAGTGGAACCAGCATTTGCCGGGCTGCTCGGGCCACATCCACCAGAGCCTGTCCGACGGCAAGAGCAACCTGTTCTACGACGCGAAGTCCAAGCGCTCGATGAGCAAGTTGTTCGAGAGCTACTTGGCGGGCCAGGTGGCCTGCCTGATGGAGTTTGCGCCGATGTTCTGGCCGACCATCAACAGCTACAAGCGTCTGGTCGACGGCTTCTGGGCGCCGGTGAAACCCACCTGGGGCCTGGACAACCGCACCGCGAGCTTTCGCGTCATCGCCGGCAGCCCGAAAGCGACGCGGCTGGAAACCCGCTGCCCCGGCGCCGACGTAAACCCGTACCTCGCGATGGCCGCGGTGGTGGCGGCCGGCCTGCACGGCGTAGAGAAGGGCCTCAAGCTCACCGCGCCGCCGATCACCGGCACCAACCAGGGGGCCGAGAACATCCCACGAGCGCCGCGCTCGTTGATCCGCAGCACGCACAACTTCAAGGAGTCCAAGATCGCGCGCGACTGGCTGGGCGACACCTTCGTCGACCATTTCGCCGCCACGCGCGAGTGGGAACATCGACAGTGGCAAGATGCGGTGACGGATTGGGAATTGAAGCGGTATTTCGAGATCATCTGACGTCTGTGATCGCGTGGGCTATTGAATCAGGTCATCCGCGCGCATCAAGACGCTCCTCGGAATCGAGACCCCACGTGCGCGGGCAGCGTTCAGGTTGATGACCAACTGAAATGGCTTGAGCATGACACGCCGGTGACATTGCCGCAGGGCTGTGCGAAAGCGAAGGCGCCCGCCACATGACGCAGCCACTGGTCGTCCCCAGCTTGTCTGGGACGGGCTCTGACCCAGGGAAGCAATGAGTCGCCTGACGGAACCGAGAGCGGTCGACCGTGGCAAGTAAGGCACAATTCGGCATTGCCTTACCGGGGATGGCTTATGGAAACCGCCACGATCTCGAGCAAGAGCCAGATCACACTGCCCAAGGCCGTGCGAGACGAATTGGGTGTCGGCCCGGGTGACAAGATCCACTTCGTGCCGGCGGCGCGGGGCTTCAGACTGGTGGTGGTCAAGTCCGACCTCACAGCCCTGCGCGGCATGTTCAAGGGGCGGCGCAAACAGCCCTTGTCGATCGAGGAGATGAATCGCACGATCGCGCAGATGGGAAGCCGCAGCGAAGATGAGATGCAACAGGCGGCCAACCCAAGGGCGAAGCGCCGGTGATAGGGCTGGACACTAACGTCCTGGTGCGTTACTTCACGCAGGACGATCGCGTGCAATCCAGGGCGTCCACCCGATTCATCGAACGGACGCTCAGTACCGAGAGCCCCGGGCACGTGTCGCTGGTGGCGCTCGCTGAACTGGTCTGGGTGCTGCGTGCGTCATTTGCCGCGAAGCGTGCAGAGATCGTCAGCGTGGTGACACAGCTGCTCGCCGGTCCGCAGTTCGTGATACAGGAGTCCGAGGCGGTCTGGATCGCCGTCGACGCGTTCGAGCAAGAGAACGTCGATTTCGCGGACGCCTTGATTGCCGCCCTCGACAGACGCCGCGGCTGCAGTCACACGGTGACATTCGACCGCGCCGCAACGCGCATGCCCGGCGTCGTCATATTGACTTGAGGCCCCGATGACCATCACCCGCTTCGCCTTCCCCACCACCATCCACTTCGGCGCCGGCGCCCGTGCGCTCGTCGGACCGCACCTGCTCGAGCAGGGCCTCAAGCGCCCGCTGATCGTCACCGACCGCGCGCTCGCCGCGCTGCCGGTGCTGGCGGAGTTCAAGACGCACCTCCAGGGCCTGCAGGTCGCCGTGTTCGACGGCATTTTCGGCAACCCCACCTGCGCGATGGTGATGGCCGGAGCCGCCGCGTACAAGGCCCACGGCGCCGACAGCGTGATCGGTTTCGGCGGCGGCGCGGCGCTCGATGTCGCCAAGGTCGTGGGTCTGATGGCCACGCACGATGGCGACGTGCTGGAGTACGTGTGGGATCAACCGAACGTGCGTCCGATCAGCCGGCCCCTGCCCTACTTCGTGGCGCTGCCCACCACGTCGGGCACCGGCTCCGAGGTCGGCCGCTCGGCGGTGGTGTCGGAGAACGACACGCATCACAAGCGCACGGTGTTCAATCCGCAGATCCTCGCCAGGACCGTGTTCGCCGATCCCGAGCTCACGCTCGCGCTGCCCGCGCCGGTGACCGCGGCCACCGGCATGGACGCGCTGACGCACAACATCGAGAGCTATCTCTCGCCCGCCTACCACCCGCTGTGCGACGGCATCGCGCTCGAAGGGCTGCGCATCGGTGCGCGCGCGCTCGCCGCCGCCGTGGCCGAGCCCGGCAATCTGTCGGCGCGAGCGGACATGATGATGAGTTCGATGATGGGTGCCATCGCCTTCCAGAAGGACCTGGGCTCGGTGCATGCGTGTGCGCACGCGCTCGGTGCCGTGTGCGATCTCCACCATGGCCTGGCCAATGCGCTGATGATCGACACCGTGCTCGACTGGAACCGCGAGGCAGTGCCCGCCAAGTTCGACGAACTGGCGCACGCGGCCGGCGTGGCCGGCGGCGGCGCGGCGTTCATCGACTGGCTGCGCGTGCTGAAGACGCGGATCGGCATCACCGGGGGTCTAACCTCGCGTGGCGTCACCCGCGACATGCTGCCGAAATTGGTACCACTGGCTGCGAAGGATTTCACCGCGCAGACCAACCCGCGGCCGACAGTCGAGGCAGACTACGAACGTTTCTTCCTCGCCGCGATGTAGACATGATGCCAGCACGCTCACTCCGTTCGCTGGCCCACGGCCGGGCTTGCAGGCCCGGCCGGTTCGGCAGGCGTTCGCCAGCACGCGGGTGCTGGCTCTCGTCCAACCTCACCCCCGAGGGGGCCTCAGTGCCCTTCGGGCGGCCGGGCGGGCACTGACATGACCGCCCGCCTCAAGATCGGCATCTCCGCCTGCTTCTTCCACGCCGACGACCAGCGCCCCATCTTCAAGGGCAAGACGCTGCAGTACATCGAGCAGTCGGTGGCGCACTGGGTGGCGTCCGAGGGGCGGGCGCTGCCGGTGATGGTGCCGTCGCCCGAGGGCGACACCTCGCGCGGCACGGTCACCTACGCCGACTATGCCGAGTGGCTCGACGGCCTGGTGCTGATGGGCGGCTCGGACATGTGGCCGGGCCACTATGGCGAAGAGCCGCTGCAGCCACACTGGGCCGGCGACCGCATCCGCGACCAGTACGAAACCGCGCTCAGCAAGGCATTCGTCGCCGCCGGCAAGCCGGTGTTCGGCGTCTGCCGCGGCCTGCAGGTGCTCAACGTCGCCTTCGGCGGCTCATTGCTGCAGGACATCGCCACGCTGCGGCCCGAGTCGCTGGCCCATCGCGACGCGACGCTGTACGACAAAAACTTCCACAGCGTCGAGTTCGTGCCGGGCACGCGGCTGGCGCAGCTGTACCCCGGCGTGAAGCAGGTGCTGACCAACAGCGTGCACCACCAGGGCATCAACCGGCTGGCGCCGGACTTCGTGGTCGAGGCGCGCTGCCCCGACGACCAGATGATCGAGGCGGTGCGCTGGCGCGGCCCCAGCTTTCTGGCGGCGGTGCAGTGGCACCCGGAGTTTCACGACCCGTCGGACAAGACGGTGATCGACGACACGCCGATCCTGAAGGACTTTCTCGATGCGGCGCGCGCGGTGCGCGGCTCCTGAGCGGGCATCGACCACGGCGCCCTGAACCGACCATGAACCCGCGACCGTTGCTGATCGGCGTGTCCTCGCGCATCTACACGCCGGGCTCGATGGGCATCAACGTCAGCGGCATCTGGACCAAGAACCTGCACTACCTGGAGCAGTCGGTGGCGCACTGGGTGCTGTCGGGCCACGCGATGGCGGTGATGGTGCCCGCCGTCACGAAAGACAGCATCGTCACGCGCAGCGACCTCGATCTGGACGACTACGCCGGCACGCTCGACGGCCTGCTGCTGCAAGGCGGCAACGACGTGGCGCCCGAGAGTTACGGCGAGGCGCCGATGCATCCCGACTGGTCGGGCGATCGGGTGCGCGACCTGTACGAGATCGAGTTGATCGACGCCTTCGTGCGGGCCGGCAAGCCGGTGTTCGGCATCTGCCGCGGCCTGCAGCTGCTCAACGTGATGTTCGGCGGCACGCTGCTGCAGGACATCGCCACCCAGCGGCCGGCGTCGCGCGCGCACCGCGACGGCTCGGCGTTCGAGCGCCACTTCCACTCGGTGGAGCTGGTGCCCGGCACCAAGCTGGCGCAGCTGTATCCGGGCGTGCACCACGGCACAGTGAACAGCCTGCACCACCAGGCGATCAAGGACCTCGCGCCCGGCTTCGTCGTCGAGGCCGTCTGCCCCGACGACGGCATGATCGAGGCGGTGCGCCGTGCCGGTGCGGGCTACGTGGCCGCCGTACAGTGGCACCCCGAGTTCCACATTCCGGGCGACCCCGACACCTTCGACGATGCGCCCCTGCTCAAGGATTTTCTTCAAGCGGCACGCGCCTTCCACGCGTGAACTCTTCCGATGCCCACCCTGAGAATCACCAACCCCGCCACCGGCGCTGTCGTCGACGAAGTCGCGGCCGACGATGCCGACTCGGTGGCTGCCAAGGCCGCGGCCGCGCGCGCGGCGCAGCCACGCTGGGCGGCCACGCCGCTGGCCGAGCGCATCGCCACGATCGGCCGCTTCCGCCAGGCGCTGGTGGCCGAGCTCGAGGCGCTGGCCGTCACGCTGACGCGTGAGGTCGGCAAGCCGATCGCGCAGTCGCGCAACGAGCTCAACGGCCTGCTGCCGCGCATCGATTTCTTCATCGAGCGATGCGCAGCGGCGATCGCCGACGAACATGTGTTCGACGGCGGCGGCATGCACGAGCAGATCGGCCACATCCCGCTCGGCGTGGTCGGCAACATCTCGGCCTGGAACTACCCGTACTTCGTCGGCTGCAACGTCATCGTGCCGGCGCTGCTGACCGGCAACACGGTGCTCTACAAACCGTCGGAATTTGCCGCGCTCACCGGTTTGCACATCGCGCGGCTGCTGCACGGCGCGGGCGTGCCGAAGGACGCGATGCACACGCTGGTGGGCGCAGGCGAGGTGGGCGCCGCACTGCTCGCGCAGCGCATCGACGGCCTGTTCTTCACCGGCAGCCACGCCACCGGCGTGCGCATCGCTGAAGCGCTGGCGCCCAGGCTCGTGAAGCTGCAGCTCGAGCTCGGCGGCAAGGACCCGACCTACGTGCGCGCCGACGCCGACGCCAGGGCGGCCGCCGAAAGCCTGGCCGACGGCGCGATGTACAACACCGGCCAGAGTTGCTGCTCGGTCGAACGCCTCTACGTTCACGAGGCGATCCACGACGCCTTCGTCGAACACTTCGTGGCCACCGTCGCCGGCTTCAAGCTCGGCGACCCGATGGACGCCGGCACCTACATCGGTGCGATCACGCGCGCACCGCAGCTCGACGTGCTCGACGCACAGGTGGCCGATGCCAAGGCGCGCGGCGCGCGGCTGCACTGCGGCGGGCACCGCCTGCCTGGCCCCGGCAACTGGTACGCGCCGACGGTGTTCAGCGGCGCCAACCACTCGATGGAGCTGATGCGCGAAGAGAGCTTCGGCCCGATCATCGGCATCCAGCAGGTGCGCGGTGACGACGAGGCCGTGGCGCTGATGAACGACACCCGCTACGGCCTGACCGCCGGCGTGTACACGAAGGACGAAACCACGGCGCGTGCGCTGCTCACGCGCGTCAACGCCGGCAGCGTCTACTGGAACTGCTGCGACCGCGTGAGCCCGCGCCTGCCCTGGTCGGGCCACGGCGATTCGGGCATCGGCCTGACGCTCGGCACGCACGGCATCCAGACCTTCACCCGGCCCAAGGCCTGGCACCTGCGTCAAGCTTGACCGTCCGATGCCGCGCCCGCTTCCTCTGACGCTGTTCGACCTCGACTACACGCTGCTCGATGGCGACAGCGATGTGCTGTGGTGCGAATTCCTGATGGACCGTGGCGAGCTCGACCGCGCCCAGTTCGAGCCGCGCAATCGACGCATGGAGCTCGAGTACAACGCCGGCACGGTCAGCGCGCAGGCGTTCTGCGAGTTCTACGTGGCCACGCTCGGGGGCCGCACGCGTGCGCAGTGGGATCCGCTGCGCCGCATCTTCATGGACGAGGTGATCACGCCGCGCATCGGCCAGGCGGCGCTCGACCTGGTCGCGCGGCATCGCGACGCCGGCGATCTGGTGGTGCTGACCACGGCCACCAACCGCTACCTCACCGAGCTGACCACGGCCTACCTCGGGCTGCCGCACCTGATCGCCACCGAATGCGAAGTCGATGCGCAGCAGCGCTTCACCGGTCGCATCACCGGCACGCTGAACATGCGCGAGGGCAAGATCGCGCGGCTGCACGAGTGGCTTGCGCTGCAGCGCATCGAGCCCTACGAGTGCGAGATCACGTTCTACAGCGACTCGATCAACGACCTGCCGCTGCTGCAGGCGGTGCGCCGCCCGGTGGCGGTGAACCCCGACATGCGGCTGGCCGCCGAGGCGGCCGAGCGCGACTGGCCGGTGCTGAGCCTGCGCGACCTGGCGGGCTGAGCCGAGTAAGCCCCAGGCCGGCGCCGCGGCCGTCGCACCTATCATGGTGCCGCCATGAGCGCGCATGGCCGCTCCAAAGCGCTCATCCCGGAGCGCGCAGCGCGGAGGGTAGTCCAGTGAACTCGCTTCCCCACCACGGCCCTGCGCAGAGCGAAGGCGACGTCAATCACTCGCCGCGCCGCGCGTCCTGGCAGGCCGAGCACCTGGACAGCACCACGCGCGCGCTGCTGGCACGCGACAGCGCGGCGTTCCTGCACCAGTCGGTTTCCACGCCCTGTCTGGACGTGATCGTCAAGGCCGAAGGCATCTGGATCGAAGACCTCGCCGGGCGGCGCCTTATGGATTTCCACGGCAACAACGTGCACCACGTCGGCTACGCGCACCCGCACGTGGTGGCGGCGATCAAGTCGCAACTCGATGCGTTGAGCTTCGCGCCGCGGCGTTTCGCGAGCCAGCGCGCGGTTGAACTGGCCGAGACGCTGGGGGCGCGATTCAAGTCGCTCACCGGCTCCGACGCGAAGCTGCTGTTCACCACCGGTGGGTCCGATGCGGTGGAGGTCGCGATCAAGCTCGCACGTGCCGCCACCGGGCGTTTCAAGACGCTGAGTTTCTGGGATGCGTTCCACGGCGCCGGCTTCGGCGCGTCGAGCGTCGGTGGTGAATCGCTGTTTCGCGGCGGGCGCATCGGCCCGCTGCTGCCGGGCAGCGAGCATGTCGCGCCATTCGGCTGCTACCGCTGCCCGTACGGCCACCCGGTCGACGCCGACGGCCAGCCGCGGCTCGAGCAGTGCAAGCTGGCCTGCGCGAGCATGGTGCGCTACGTGCTCGAACGCGAGGGCGACGTCGCAGCGGTGATCGCCGAGCCGGCCCGCGCGGTGCCGTTCATTCCGCCGCCGGGCTACTGGCAGGCGGTGCGCGAGGCGTGTGATGCCACCGGCACGCTGCTGATCTTCGACGAGATCCCCACCGGGCTGGGCAAGACCGGGCGCTTCTTCGCTGCCGAGCACGACGGCGCGAAACCCGACATCGTGGTGCTCGGCAAGGCGCTGGGCGGCGGCGTGCTGCCGATCGCGGCCTGCATCGCACGCGCCGGGCTGGACGTGGCGGGCGACTACGCGTTCGGCCATTACACCCACGAGAAGAACCCGGTCAGCGCCGCCGCGGCACTGGCCACGCTGCAGGTGATCGAGCGCGAGGGCCTGGTCGAGCACGCGGCACGCCTGGGCGCGCATGCGCTGGCCCGGCTGCAGGAGATGAAGCGCCGCCACCCGCTGATCGGCGACGTGCGCGGCCGCGGGCTGCTGCTGGGCATCGAGCTGGTCACCGACCGCGATGCCAAGTCGCCGGCCGCCGACGCCGCCGAGCGCGTGCTCTACCGCGCGTTGTCGCTGGGGCTGTCGTTCAAGACCACGATGGGCAACGTGCTGACGCTGACGCCGCCGCTGATCACCACGCGCGAGCAGATGGACCGGGCGCTGGACATCCTCGACGGGTGTCTCGCCGACGCCGCCTGACGCGACCGTCGTGCAGCCGACCCATGCGGTCGATGGCGGCAGCGTCGCCACCGGCCACGCGGGCCCTGAATCCCGACCCCCTCGAATCGGCTATCGCGTCGGCGAGGCCGATCGCGTACATGTCGATCCATGCGGCATGAATGGCGGCTCATCCTTGTTCTGCTGGCGGCGCTGAGCGGCGCGCCAGCGGTCGCGGGCGACGTGGATTTCGGATCGGCGCATGCGATCGTCGTCGACGACTCGACCGGCGCCGTGCTGTTGAGCAAGGAGCCGAAGACCGCGGCGCCGATCGCCTCGCTGACCAAGCTGTTGACGGCGATGGTGGTACTCGATGCGCGCCAATCGCTCAACGACGAGCTGCGCATCACCGAGGCCGACGTCGACCGGCTGAAGCACACCCGCAGCGGCGTCCCGGTGGGCGCCGTCGTCGCCCGTTCGACGCTGCTCGAACTGGCGCTCGTGGCGTCGGACAACCGCGCGGCGGCGGCGCTGGCGCGCCACTACCGGGCCGGCATCGACGCGTTCCTGAAGGCAATGCAGCGCAAGATCCGCGCGCTCGGGCTGAAACAGACGACCATCGACGAGCCCACCGGTCTGTCGCCGGGCAACCTGTCGAGCGCCGAAGACATGGCCAAGGTGTTGCGTGCCGCGGCGCGCTATCCCGACATCACGCGCATCACCAGCCAGCCGGTGGTCAACGCGACGATCCTCGGCCGGCCGTGGGAGGTGCGCAACACCAACGCGCTGGTCGGCGCGGCGGGCTGGGACGTGATGCTGTCGAAGACCGGCTACACCCGCGAAGCGGGGCTGTGCCTGAGCATGCGCCTGCGCGTCGACGAGCGCACGGTGACCGTGGTGCTGCTGGGCGCCCCGAACGCCGCCGATCGCGCGCTCGACGTGCAGAACGTGTCGAACTGGCTGACCGGCCGATCGCTCGTCGCCAGGGCCCGGTCGCAGACCGAGCGCGTTGCACCATCCGGGGCCACGGCCCCGCCGATGCTCCAGCCCGACGTGGCCGAAGGAGGCGACATCGCGGCCGCGTCGGCGGCTGCGCTGGCGGCCGACGGCGAATCGCCGCAGTAGGCTGCGACGGCGGCCGGCGGCAGCAGCGGCCTACTTCTTCTTGTGCCGGTCCGGCACCACCGTGGTGATCGACGGACCCAGCGGCGTCACCGGCTTCGAAGGCAGCTTGTCCTTCTTGGGTTTCTTGGCTTCCTTGGTGCTGCGTTGCTGACCTTTTGCCATGCCAGTCTCCGTAGTGGGGTTGAACCAGTACCGCAATTGTGGCCGATGACGCGGGGTGCGGCGACCTCAGGCGCGCAGCGCCTGCGGCAACTCGATCTTGACCTCCAGCACTTCGATGTTGCGCTGGCGCTCGAAACTCACCTTGATGTCCTTGGGCTGGATCTTCACGTACTTCGACACCACCGCCAGCAGCTCGCGCTGCAATGCCGGCAGGTAGTCGGGCCGGCGCGGGCTGCGCGCGCTGCGCTCGTGCGCCAGGATGATCTGCAGGCGCTCCTTGGCCAGGCTGGCCGACTTCTTGTTCTGCCCGAACAGGAATTTCAGGATCGACATGTCAGTGCCGCCCGGCCGCCCGAAGGCGCTGACGCGCCCCACGGGCCACGAAGTGGTCCCGACGGGACCACAGCGGTAGCGAACGAAGTGAGCTTGGGCGTTTCATGTATCAGGCCCGCGCGAAGAGCCGCTGGAACAACGTGGGCCGCGCGGCCTGGACGAACCGCATCTCGCGGCTCTCGCCGAGGAAGCGGCGGATCACGTCCTTGTAGGCCTCGGACACGTCGCTGCCCTTCATGTGGATCGCCGGCACGCCCTGATTGGACGCGTTGAGCACCGTCTCCGACTCGGGAATCACGCCGATCAGCGGGATGCGCAGGATCTCCTGGATGTCCTCCACCGACAGCATCTGGCCGCCGACCACGCGCGTCGGGTTGTAGCGCGTGATCAGCAGGTGCTCCTTGATGGGCTCCTTGCCGTCGATCGCGCGCTGCGTCTTCGAGGCCAGCATGCCGAGGATGCGGTCGGAGTCGCGCACCGACGACACCTCGGGATTGGTGACCACCAGCGCCTCGTCGGCGTAGTGCATCGCCATCAACGCACCGGTCTCGATGCCGGCGGGCGAGTCGCAGATGACGTACTCCATGCCCATCTCGGCCAGCTCGTCGAGCACGCGCTTCACGCCCTCCTGCGTCAGCGCATCCTTGTCGCGCGTCTGCGACGCCGCCAGGATGTGCAGGTTGTCCGAGTGCTTGTCCTTGATCAGCGCCTGCGTCAGCTTGGCCTCGTGGTGGATCACGTTGATCAGGTCGTAGACCACGCGGCGCTCGCAGCCCATGATGAGGTCCAGGTTGCGCAGGCCCACGTCGAAGTCGATCACCGCGGTCTTGTGGCCGCGCAGCGCCAGGCCCGACGCGAAGCTGGCGCTCGTGGTGGTCTTGCCGACCCCGCCCTTGCCGGAGGTTACGACGATGATCTTGGCCATCGGGTGGAGATCCTTTCTGTTGTTGTTGGACCGGTCATGCCCGCGATTCGAGTGGTTCGATCAGCAGGCTGTCGCCGGCCAGGCGCACCATCGCGGCGCGTCCCACCACTTCGGTGGGCAGCGGCACGTCGGTGGTGCGGTAGACGCCGGCAATCGCCAGCAACTGCGCCTGCATGCCGGTCGTGAAGATGCGCGCCTCGGTGTTGCCCTTGGCACCGGCCAGCGCGCGGCCGCGCAGCGGTGCGTAGACATGGATGTGGCCGTCGGCGATGACCTCGGCGCCGTAGCTCACCAGCGCAAGCACGATCAGGTCGCGATCGCGCGCATACACCTGCTGGCCCGAGCGCAACGGCCGGTCGACGATCAGCGGCGGCGGCGCAGGCAGCTGCACCTCGACGATGCGCTCGATCGGCGGCACCGCCGGCTGCTCGCGCGGCGCTCGGGCACCCTCGGGCGCTTCGACCAGCCCCGCGGCAAACGCGGCGGCCATCTGCGCGGGGCTGCCGCCGCGTGCGGCCACCGGCACCATGCGGTGCAGACGCAGCAGCGCGATCAGCGCCGCGAAGTCGACCGCCTGCTCCGGCTCGCGCACGCGCGACAGGTCGATCGCCACCGGCTCGTCCTCGAACAGCCCGGGCATCACGCTGGCGCGCTGCTCGAGTTCGCCCGCCAGCGCGTCGAGGTCGGTCGTCTTCAGCACCACGGCGATCAATGTGAGCGCGGCGCTCCTCAGCTCGAGGATGGCGACTGAGTTCTCGCGGGAAACGACGGCCATGCGTTGGGGGCACCCGAAAGCGCGCAATTCTATCGGCACGGCCCGTCAGCCGGCCGCATGCTGGATGTGGTATCGGGCGCCGCGACACCGCACACACGACGCCCGCATCACACGATAGCCACTGCAGCGCCGGCGCGATGCGCGACCGGCCGCTTCGAGTTGGGTATTGACAGAACGGCGCGGCTGGTATGCGCACGAGTGCGGCATCGCGCGGCCGCATCCGATAATGCCCGCTCACCAGAGACGAAACCGTGCTGCTGCCCCAGGACGTCATCGAGATCGCCATCGCCACCTTGCATGGCACCTTGGCCACGCCCAACGGCGTGCTGGCGCTCGTGTCGGCGGGCTTCGCGGGGGCGCTGGGCATTGCCGGTGCCTTCGTGAAGACCATGATCCCGCTGCGCTGGCTCGCGGTGGGCACGAATTTCTGCTTCTTGATGTACGGTCTGCTCTACCCGTCGATTCCGATGCTGTTCATGCACGGCGCCATGCTGCCGGTGAACATCTACCGCGCGCTCGAGATGGTCAAGCTGACGCGGCGCGTCACCAAGGCCGCGAAACGCGGCGACCTGACCGGCCTGTGGCTCAAGCCGTACATGAAGTCGCGCGCCATGAAGGCCGGCGAGATCCTGTTCCGCAAGGGCGACATTGCCGACCATCTGTACTTCCTGGCCGAAGGCGAGATCGAGATCGTCGAGATCGGCAAGCCGCTGCAACCCGGCAACATGTTCGGCGAGATTGCCTTCTTCGCGCCCGACCGGCGCCGCACCTTCACCGCGCGCTGCAGTCAGGACTGCCGGGTGCTGACGATCGACGAGAGCACGCTGCTGCAGCTGTACTACCAGAACCCGGAGTTCGGCTTCGAGCTGGTGCGCCTGGTGGCCGGCCGCCTGACGGCCGACGTCGAGCGGCTGCAGTCGCGCCTGAGCGCGGCGCCGAACAACTGACGCACGACGCTGCGCACCCCAGGGGAAGCGAGGGCACCGGCGACGCGGCGGCGCGGCACAATCGCCCCGTGTCGACCCGGTACACCCTCGCGCCGCAGCGCCAGTGCGCAGACCCGCGCCCAGGGCCTGCAGGCGACCGAGCGCGCCTCGCGCGGACGCCCCCATGAGCGTCACCTGGCATCGGTTGCTGTGGCGTCTGGGCTGGTCGGGACGCGGTGCGCACGACACCGCGGCCACCTACCCCGGGCTGGTGGTGTGCGAGGAATGCGATGCGGTGTACACGCGGCAGTCGTTGGCGGCCGGCGACGAGGCGCGCTGCTCGCGTTGCGGCGCCACGCTGGGGCGCGGGCACCGCATCGACGCCGAAGGTCAACTGGCATTGGCGGTGGCCTCGCTGATCTGCGTCGTGATGGGCAACGCCGCCGACATCGTGACCCTCGATCTGCGCGGCGTGCGTTCGTCGGCCACGCTGTTCGAGGCGATCGCCGCCACCTGGGCCGAGGGCCAGCAGGCGGTGGCGCTGCTCGCCGGGGCCACCGCCATCGGCTTTCCGCTGGCGGTGATCCTGCTGCGGCTGTGGGTGCTGGGCCCGCTGACGATGGGCCGGCGCGCACCGAGCTTCGTGGCCGCGATGCGGGCGCTGCGCTGGGTCACGCGCTGGAGCATGGTGGAGGTGTTCATGCTCGGCACGCTGATCGCCATCGTGCGCAGCGCCGGCCTGGCCAGCGTGGTGCCCGGCGTGGGCATCTTCTCGTACGCAGCGCTCACGGTGCTGCTCACCGCCAACCAGGCGGCCGGTCTGCACGGCCTGTGGCAGCGCGCCGACGAGTTGCCGGCATGAACCCCGCCGCCGCCGCAACCTCGTGGCCCACCGCCCGTTCGCGCGGGCTGTTCGGCTGCGAGTGCTGCGGCCTCGTGTCGCTGGCGCGCGCACGACCGGGCGAGACCGCCTGCCCGCGCTGTGCGCATGCGCTGCGCGCGCGCAAGCCCGACAGCCTGCAGCGCACCACCGCGTTCCTGGTCGCCGCGGTGATGTTCTACGTCCCGGCCAACGTGCTGCCGGTGATGGGCACCTCGAGCGTGCTGCTCGGTCACTCGCAGCACACGATTCTCGGCGGCATCGCCGAGCTGTGGGAGTCGGGCTCGTGGGAACTGGCGGTGATCGTGTTCGTGGCCAGCATCGCGGTGCCGATCGCCAAGATCTGCGCGCTGGCGCTGCTGACCGCCACTGCCTGGCAGCGCTCCACCTGGCGCCAGCGCGAACGTGCGATCCTGTACCGCCTGATCGAGACCGTGGGCCACTGGTCGATGCTCGACATCTTCGTCGTCGTGCTGCTGGTGGGCATGGTGCAATTCGGCGCCTTTGCCAGCGTGCAGCCCGAGTCGGGCCTGCTGGCCTTCGGCGCCGTGGTGATCGCCACCATGCTGGCGGCGGCGAGCTTCGACCCGCGCCTGATCTGGCCGGATCGCGACGTGGCCGGCGAAGGAACCGATGAGCCCGCCCGATAAGCCGCCGCAGGCGCCCGACGGCCTGCCCGCCCCGGTGATCGTGCGCCCGCGCCGGATGCGCCTGTCGCTGGTGTGGATCGTGCCGATCGTGGCGCTGATCGCCGGGGCGCTGCTGATCGTGCGCACGTTGACGCAGGCCGGCCCCGAAATCACGATCACCTTCAGCAACGCCGAGGGCATCGAGCCCGGCCGCACCGAGCTGCGCTTCAAGGAAGTGGTGGTCGGCCATGTCAGCCGCGTCGTGCTCAGCCCCGACCGTAAGCGCGTGATCGTCAGCGCCAAGCTCGACAAGAGCGCTGAGAACCTGACGGTCGAGGACACCAAGTTCTGGGTCGTGCGGCCGCGCATCGGCACCGCCGGCGTCAGCGGCCTCAGCACGCTGTTCTCCGGCGCCTACATCGGCGTCGACGCCGGCGAATCCACCGAGCAGCAGCGGCGCTTCTCGGGGCTGGAGGTGCCGCCGTTCGTGCTGCGCGGCGAACCCGGGCGCAGCTTCGTGCTCGCCGCCAACGACCTGGGTTCGCTCGAGGTCGGCTCGCCGGTGTTCTACAAGCGCACCCGCGTCGGCCGCGTGGTCGGCTACACGCTCGACCCGGCCCACGACGCGCTGGCCGTGCGCGTGTTCATCGAAGCGCCCAACGAGCGTCTGGTGAAGGTGCAATCGCGCTTCTGGAATGCCAGCGGTGTGGACGTGTCGTTGAACGCCAACGGGCTCGCGATCAACACCGAGTCGATCGCGTCGCTGGTGTCCGGCGGCCTGGCGTTCGCCACGCCCGCCGATGCCGTCAACAGCCCGCCGGCACCCGATGGGCACCGCTTCACGCTGTTCCGCGACCGCCAGGCGGCGCTGGCGCCACCCGATGGCGCGCCGATGCGCGTGCGCATGGTGTTCGAGCAATCGGTGCGCGGGCTGAACATCGGCGCTCCGGTGGAACTGCTCGGCGTGGAGCTGGGCAGCGTGCGCAGCGTGTCGCTGCAGCCCGATCGCGGCGGCGGCCACTATCCGGCCGAGGTGGTGGCCGAGATCTTCCCGAGCCGGCTGGGCGCGATGCGCTCGGCCTACACCGCGCCCGCGCGGCAGGCCGCCAGTCCCGACCATGGCTTCATGAAGAAGCTGGTCGAGTACGGCCTGCGGGCGCAGGTGCGAACCGGCAACTTGCTGACCGGACAGAACTACGTGGCACTCGAGTTCATGCCCAAGACCAGCAAGGCCACGCTCGACGAACGCAGCGCGACACCGACGATTCCCAGCGTGCCGAGCGCGTTCAGCGACCTGCAGCCGCAGCTGGCCGAGATCGTGAGCCGGGTGTCGAAGATCCGCTTCGACGAGATCGGCAGCAACTTGAACCAGACGCTGAAGTCCGCCAACGCCGCCAGCGGCGACCTGCAGGACACGTTGAAGAGCGTTGGCGCGGCGAGCCGCAGCCTGCAGGAGGCGCTGACCAGTGCCAACGACGCCATCCGGCAGCTCGCCCCCGAGACCCAGCGCGCCCTCGGCGACGTGCGCCAGACGCTCGGTGCGGTGCAGGGCACACTCGGCAGCCTGGAGCGCAACGTGGCGCAGCCCGACGCGCCGCTGCTGCGCAACGCCAACGACGCGATCGTCGAAATGCAGCGTGCCGCGCGCGCACTGCGCCAGCTGGGCGACTACCTGCAGCAGCACCCCGAATCGCTGCTGCGCGGCAAGCCGCCCGATCCCGATCTGAGCAAAGCGCCCGAGGTGCGACCGTGAGCCGAGCCACCCACCACTCGAGGTCGATGCCGGCAACGGGCTGGCTCTGTGTCATCGCGGGCCTGGTGCTCGCCGCGTGCGGATCGGCCCCGCCGACGCGCTACCACACGCTGATGCCGGCGGCCGGCTCGGCTGCAACAGCCGGCGCCAACTCGACGATCAGCTGGACGATCGCCGGCGTGAGCGTGCCCGCGCAGGTGGACCAGCCGCAATGGGTGGTGCGCCTGAGCGACGATTCGATGCGGCTGCTCGAACAGGAACGCTGGGTCGCGCCGCTGGCCGACGAGATGCAAGGTGCCTTTGGTGACGCGCTGGCGCACCGCCTGGGCGCACCCGGGCTGACGAAGCCCGTCTCGGGCAAGACCTGGCGCGTGCGCGTCGACGTGCAGCGATTCGATTCCGCGCCTGCCCAGCATGCGGCCATCGTGACCGACTGGTCGATCGCGTCCAGCGCGTCCGGCGGCACGCCCGAATTGCGTTGCCGCGACGCGGTACGACAGACCGTGTCCGCCGGCGTTCCTGCGTTGGCCGAAGCACACCGGCAGGCGATCGTGCAGATCGCCGATCGCATCGCGGCCGCGTTGATCGCGGTGGACGGCGGCAATGCGGCGCGTTGCCCTGGGGCCTGACCTCGTAGCAGTTCGATCCTGCGCCGCAATGGGCGCCTTGCGGCCCGTTGCTGATGTTTGGTTTGCGATTGGACGCAGAGGTACAGCGACCGAGCGAGCAACGCGGCAGGCCGAGGGCCGGGCTCCTCATGCGTCCCTAAATCGTCGCCCGGCCCTCAGCCTGCCGCGTTGCCCATGGCATCACCGCCGTGCGGAGGCAGCGCGCGCGTGAACCGCCTTCGTGGTTCGGGTGCAGCCGCGGGTGGGCGGCCGACGGGGCGATTTAGGGACGCATGAGCCCCGGCGGTTGCCCGCCCGCGGCTGCGCCCTCGCTCGACCGTCGAATGTCCGGTCTCAATTTAGGTAGATGGCCGCGACTCGATTTCGCACCGCAATCGGATCAGAAGAACCGAACCCGCTCCGATCAAGGCGTGCGCGATGCCGATGGGTCGAGTGACTTCAGTCGCGCCTTCACCACATCGACCGTGCGCGACAGACCCGCCGCTTCGCTGACCCGCAGGGCACGTTCGAAGAATTCGCGCGCCTCGGCTGCCTGGCCGCCTTGGGCGGCGTTGTCGCCGGCGTACAGCAGGTCGAGCGCGATGCGATCGGGCAGGCCCAGCGAACGATCGATGTCGAGCGCACGCCGCAACGCCGCCGCGGCGGCGTTGCGGTCGCCCAGCTTCGCCTGGGCGCGCCCGAGCAGACGCTGGGCGTTGGCCTGTTCGGCCTGCTGCTCCGGGGCCACGGCCAACGCGGCCGCGCGCGTGGCCTGTGCCGCGGCCCCGGCCGCGTCGCCACGCTCCAGCGCGACATGGGCCCGGATGTCGGCCAGCACCGCCGCCAACGCGCAGGGCTCGGTACACGCGGCTTGCGCACGGTCGACCCAGGTGAGCGCGGACTGCAGATCGGGCGCGTCGAGGTACAGCAGCGCCTTGCGTGTCGCGGCCTGCGATTGCAGCGCACCCGTGTACCGGCCCTGGGCCTGCAGGATGCGGTCGACGCGCTGATGCGCCTCGCGCACCTGGCCCAGGCGCGCATGGACCAGCGACAGGTTGAGCAGCGTCGCGCCGCTGGTGTCGAAGTCTTCCACCGAATCGGCCGCCGACAAGGCCTGCTCGTACAGCGCCAGCGCGGCCGCCGCGTCGCCGCGCTGCAGCGCGCGCGCGGCGCGCTGGCTCGACGCCAGCGCCGCCTCGTGCGCGGTGTTCGGTGCGCGCGCGGGTGCGCTCGAGCCGCATGCCGCGACCAGCGCCGCGCACAGCGCGGCCAGCAGGGCGCGGCCGACGAGGCTAACGGACCGGTGGTTCACGCAGGCTCGCGGCGTCGTGGCTGTCGATCACCAGCGTGGGCGACGACGGCGCCGGCATCATGTTCTTCACCGGCCACGACTGCTTGACGCCGGAGACGATGTCGCGCGTGTCGTCGACCAGTGGCGTCACGCTGCGCAGCAGGCCGGGCACGCTGGTGGCGGTGGAATTCGACACCGTGCGCGCATCGCGTGCCACCGCATTCAGCTGCTCGAGCATGTCGTTGGATTTCTGCAGCAGCCCGGGCAGGCTGGCGTTCACGGTGGCCAGGCTCTTTTCGGCCTGTCCGATCACGTTGGCGGTGCGCGCCACGGCCTGGTTGGCCTCGGCCAGCGCCGACTGCGCCTGCGCCCCGAGCTTGCCGACGCGCGAACGCGCGTCGCCGGCCAGGGCACGCATCTCCTTCGCGGTGCCGGCCAGATCGCGCGAGGCCGACGCGGCATTGCCGATCATCGCGGCGATGTCGCCCTTCTGCTGCCGAATGGTGCCGGTGACCTGCTTCACGTCCTCGAGGATCGGCGCCAGGCGTTCGCGCAGGTCGTCGGCGATCTCGGTCAGCGTGCCGCCGCGCGAGTACGTGATGGCCGGGTCGTCGCCGGCCAGCGCGTTGGCGAGCTTGCCCGGTCGCAACTCGAGCGCCGGCGCGCGCAGCTGTTCGCGCACCAGCAGCGCGCTGGCATCGCTGCGCAGGCTGTCGAAGTGCTCGGCGGCGATCGACATCGTGACCCGCACCTTGAGGTCGGGTTGCAGGGCCATGTTGGACACCGAGCCCACCCGGTAGCCGCTCAGTCGCACGCTGGTGCCCGGCGCCAGGCCGGTGGCGTTGTCGGTGACGAAGTGCAGCTGCGCCTTCTTCGAGAACAGATCGTGTCGCGTCGCGATGCCCGCCACCATCGCCAGCACCAGCAGGATGGCCACCACCAGCAGGCCGACGATCTGGCGTCGAATCGACGGGTCCTTGGCGGGCATTGTGCTCATGGTCAGATCATCATGCCAGCAGCAGCAACACCGCAAACAGGTCGACCGCGATCACGAAACTCAGGCTGCCGATGCAGGCGGCCACCACCGCCTTGGGCACGGCGGCGATGTCGTTGGGAATGTTCATCGCGTGGTAGCACGAGATCGCGCCGATGCCGGCACCGAAGATCGCCGCCTTGCCGATCGAAAACGGCACCTGCCACCAGGCCGCGCCGGTCATGAAGTGCTCCAGCTCGGCCTCGATGGTGCTGCCCAGCGTGGCGGCCGAGGTGAGCGTGGCCGCGACCACGGCCACGAACTGGAAGTACGCCACCAGCATGGCCGACGACACCGCGACGCCGAGCACGCGCGGCAACACCACCTCCTCCTCGTGCGCGGCGTCGCGCCACAAGGCGTCGCTGATGCCGCTGCGCAGGCGCATCAACGCCACCTCGGCGGCGATGGCGACGCTGCTGCGCACGATGATGATCAGCGCGGTGACCAGCGGCCCGAGCTCGCGGATGCCGCCCCACACCACCGCCTTGAGCACCACCTCGTTGTCGGGACCCAGCAGCGACAGCGCCTGCGTGACGACGACCGCGCCGAACAGCAAGGCCACGACGCAGACATACGGCAAGGCCTGTACGCCCGTGAAGTGGATCTGGCGTGCCAGCCCGGCGCGCACGTCTTCGCGGCGCAGCAGCCCGCGGCGCGTGAAGGCATGCACCAGCATGGCCGAATAGCCGAGCGCCAGGCGCGTGGTGACCGAGATCATGGCCGCAGTGTCAGCCAGCGCCCGCGCGCTGGCAATGCAGGGCGACCCGAGGGCAGCAGGGTTCCCGGCAGGATGCGTGCCCCGGGCCGCACCCTAGAATCAGCTTCGCAAAAGCCACCGCGCAGCGGCCGAGTGCTCGATCACATTGCCGCGCCGGCACCCAAGCATGCGGGAGACTTCTCGATGAACGGCGGCGTCGCGCCGCGCGGCCCCTACCGGCCGGGCCGATGGCTGGCGTGCCTGGTGTTGGCCTGCGCGTCGGCCAGCCCGGCGCTGGCGCAGGATGCGGCTGCCGCGCTGCGCGACCGGCATGCCAGCCTGCGCGAGGCGCTGCGCACCAGCCCGTTGCAGCGGCCGGTGGTGATCGAATCGCAGCAGTCGTCGGGCAACCTGATGGGACGAGTCTACGCGGCGGTCGACCAGCCCTTCTCGCGCCTGGCCACGGTGCTGCCGGCAGTGAACCAGTGGTGCGACATCCTGATGCTGCACCTGAACAACAAGCAGTGCCAACAGAGCGTGGTGGACGGGCGACCGGTGCTTTCGGTCTGGGTGTCCCGCCGCTACGACATCCCGCTGGAGAGCGCGCAGCGCATCGACTTCGTCTACCAGGCACAGGCGCAGACCGCGAACTACCTGAGCGTGACCCTCAGCGCCGACAAGGGCCCGCTCGGCTCGCACGACTACCGCATCCGCGTCGAAGCCATGCCGCTGGGCGACGGGCAGAGCTTCGTGCACATGTCGTATGCCTACGAGTTCGGCATGGCGGGGCGCATGGCGATGCAGGCTTACCTGGCCACCGCCGGGCGCGCGAAGATCGGCTTCACCGTGGTCGAGCGCAAGTCCGACGGACAGCCGGTGTACGTGGGCAGCCTGCGCGGCCTGGTCGAGCGCAACACGATGCGCTATTTCCTGGCGCTCGAAGCCTATCTGGGCTCGATGGCGCAGCCGCCGGCGCAGCAGCAGGAATTCCGGCTGCGCCAGTGGATCGCGGCGGTCGAGCGGTTCGCACCTCAGTTGCACGAAGCCGGCGAAGACGAATACCTCGAGATGAAGCGCCGCGAGCTGCGGCGCTAGCAACTACGCCGCGGCACTGCTCGACAACCGCTGTCGCACCAGCGCGATGTGGCCGCGCAGCGCGTACAGCTCGTCGGCGTACGACAGCGGCAAGGTGATCTGCCCGACGCGCCCCTCGATGCGGTCGAGCTCGACCAGCAGTTCGCCAACCGGGCGCTCGCCGATGCCGTCCTCCACCGCGCGCAGCTGCCCGTACCAGCGAAACACGCGCGAGCGGATGCGGAACTGGTACAGCGGCGGCACCACGCGCGACAGCGGGATCAGCACCGCGACGATGGAGATCAGCACCACCCACATGCGGTCGATCAGGTTGGCCAGCCAGAACGGCAGGTAGCGCTGCAGCAGCGGCGGGCCGTCGCGGTAGAAGCGCTGCGCCTCGTCGGCCAGCGCCAGCTCGGTGTTGCGCGTGTTCGGAAAATCGCCCTTGCGCTGAAACCAGCCGGGGCCGCCGTGCACGCCGTGCGCGGCCTGCACCAGCAACTGCACCAGCGCCGGGTGCGTGTCCTTACGTGCCACCAGCATCGCGGTGGGCGCCACCAGGTGCACGTCCTGAGCCGGCCGGTCCTGCGCCAGATCGACGATGCCGCGCGGCAGCACCACCGGGCTCAAGAACGAGAAGCGCCGGGCATAGGCCTCCGACTGCGCAAAGTCGAACAGCCGCACGCCCGGCGTGCGCAGCAGCATCTGCACCATCAGCGACTCCGGCGCCGACGCGAACACCAGCGCATCGACCGTCCCGGCGAGGAACTCCACCACCGCTGGCGTCTGCTCCTGTTGCAGCAGGTTGAGGGTCTTCACGTCGAGCGCATTGGCCTCGAGCAGGCGCTGCATCAGGTGCGGCACGCCGCTGCCCGGCGTGCCGATGCTGACCCGCCAGAGCGGCAGCTGGGCCAGGCTGGTCAGCGCGGGCGACTTGAGCAGGCGCTGGGCGGCGTCCTCGCGGTAGAACAGCCACACCGGCTCGTAGAACAGGCTGCCCAGCGACACCAGATCGTCGTCGCGGCCGTCGGTGGCGGCCTCGTCCACGCCACCCTGCACGAACGCCACGTCGACTCCCGAGGCCGGGTCGCGCAGCAGCGCGAGGTTCTCGGCGGCGCCATGGGTCGGGCGCAGCGCCACCGTGATGCCCTCGCGCTGCAGGGCCTTGGCGTATCGCGCGCCGAACTCGGCGTAGTCGCTGCGCTCGGCGCCGGTGGCCAGGCTCACCCGGTGCGGCGGCGTCGGATCCAGCAGCCAGTAGGCCAGCAGCAGCAGCGCCAGCGCCAGCAGCACGAACGGCCCCGCGGTGACCAGCAGGTCGCGCATCGAAAGCAGCGTGAGTCGCAGCACACGGGGCATCATGGTTTCGTGTCGGTGGCCAGGGCGCACGATACCCCGTCCCGCCGTGCCCACGCGCGGGCCGGCGAAGCGCGGACAATCCGCTTCACCACAGTCGTCGGACGCATCATGATCCAGTCACCACGCATCCCGGGCCGCCGCCTGCTTCACTCCCCCGGGCCCACCCCGCTGCCCGACGAGGTGCTGGACGCGATGCGCCGCCAGCCGATGGACCTCGGCGATCCGCGCGTGAACGCCAACATCGCCGCCTGCGAGCAAGGGCTGCGCCGCCTGCTGCACAGCGACGCCGCCGAGGTGTTCTTCTACGCTGCCAACGGCCATGGCGCCTGGGAGGCGGTGATCGTGAACCTGCTGCCGCCGGGCGGCACGGTGTTGATTCCAGGCACCGGGCACTTCTCGGAAAGCTGGGCACTGCAGACCGAGGCCCTGGGCCGGCGCGTGATCCGCACGCCCTGGCGCGAGGGCCTGCCGATCGACCCCGCCGCGGTCACCGAGGCGCTGCGTGCCGACAAGGCCCACGCGATCGGCGCGGTATTCGTCGTGCACACCGATACCGCCAGCGGCGTGACCAGCGACCTCGACCGCCTTCGCGCCGCGGTCGACGCGGCCGACCATCCGGCGCTGTTCGTCGTCGACGTCGTGGCCTCGCTGGCCGCCGCGCCGTTCGCGATGGACGCGCAACGCGTCAACGTGGCGGTCGGTGCGTCGCAAAAGGGCTTGATGGTGCCACCGGGCATCGGCATCGTCGCGGTCGACGCGGCGGCGCTGGCGGTGGCCGCGCGCAACCCGGCGCCGCGTTACTACTGGGACTGGCGAATCCGCCAGAGTGAGTTGTCGTACCGCAAGTTCTGCGGCACCGCGCCGCAGAACCTGATGATGGGCCTGCAGGCGGCGCTCGAGCTGATCTTCCTCGAGGGTCTGGAGGCGGTACACGAGCGGCATCGCCTGCTGGCGCGGGCCGTGCAGGCGGCCGTCGAAGGCTGGCGCGAAGGCGGCGTGCTCGACTTCTTTGCGCGTCAGCCCGACAGCCGGTCGGTCTCGGTCACCACGGTCGAAGTCGCGGCCGGCATCGATGTCGATGCGCTGCGCAACACCGCGCGCGAACGCTTCCAGGTGGCCATCGCCGGCGGACTCGGGCCGCTGCAGGGGCGGGCCTTTCGCATCGGCCACCTGGGCGATCAGAACCCGGCGTCGATCCTCGGTGCGCTCGGCGGGGTGCAGGCCGCGCTGCAGGCGCAAGGCATCGCCCACGGGCGCGACGGACTGCAGCGCGCCATCGACTGCCTGAGTGTCTAACGCAGGCTGGGTGCCTGCAGCGCCCGCTGCACGGCGGCCAGCAGCCGCGCGAAGTCCAGCGGCTTGGTGAGGTAGTCGGCAAACCCGCTGGCCAAGCCCCGCTCGATGTCGCCCGGCATGGCGTTGGCGCTCACCGCCAGCACGGGGATCTCGCGGGTCGGCTCGGCCGCGCGAAGGCGCCGCAAGACCTCGTAGCCGTCGGCGTCGGGCAACTGGATGTCGAGCAGGATCACCTCGGGCCGCAGGTCACGCGCGATCTCGAGCCCCTGCGCGGCGGTCTGCGCGGTGACCAGGCGCAGCCCGGGCTGCGTGGCGAACAGCGCCTCCATCAGCATCACATTGACCGGATCGTCCTCGATGTAGAGCACGGTCTGCCGGTCCTCGCGCGACGAACGCGACGACACCACCTGCGCCGCCGCATCGGCGCGGCCGGCCGGCGACGCCGCGGTCGCGGCCCGCGGCAGTTGCACCCAGAACGTGCTGCCGACGCCGGGCTCGCTGTGCAAACCGACCTCGCCGTGCATCATTGCGATCAGTTGCTTGGTCAGCACGAGGCCGATGCCGGCGCCCTTGATGGTCGACTTGGATGCACCCAACCGCTCGAACGGCGTGAACAGCTGCGCCTGTTGTTCCGGGCTGAGCCCCGGCCCGCTGTCGGTGACGCTGATGCGCAGGGCCTCGCGCTCGGCGGTGCACTCGAGCTGCACGCTGCCGCCTTCGCGGTTGTACTTGATGGCGTTGGACAGCAGGTTGAGCAGCACCTGCTTCAGCCGCATGCGGTCGGCCATCACGATGCAATCGGGCGACACCGGCGCGGTGAACGACAGTGTGATGCCGCGTGCGTGTGCCGCGGGCTCCACCAGACCCAGGCTCTCGTCGATCAACACCGGCACCGGCACCGGCTCCAGGTGGATCTCGTGCTTGCCGGCCTCGATGCGGGCCAGGTCGAGCAGGTCGTCGATCAGCTCGAGCAGATGTTCGCCGGCCCGCAGGATCTCGTGCACGTAACGCCGAGCAGTCTCGGGCAGTCGAGCCGTGTCGGACTCGAGCAGCTGACCGAAACCCAGGATCGCATGCATCGGCGTGCGCAGCTCGTGGCTCATGCTGGAGAGGAACTCCGATTTGGCCCGGTTGGCGCGTTCGGCCTCGTCACGCGCGCTCTCCAGCTCGGCGGTGCGCTGCGCGACGCGCGATTCGAGTTCGACATTCAGGTTCTTCAGCGCGTGCTCGGCCTGCTTGCGCTCGCTGATGTTGCGGTGCACGCCCAGCATGCGCAGCGGCGCCCCGTGCGCGTCGCGCTCGACGACCTTGCCGATCGAGAGGATCCACTTGTACTGCCCGTCGCGGGTGCGCTGCCTGAACTCGACGCGGTACTCCGGCACGCGCCCGGCGATGTAGTCGGCATAGACCCGCGCGACCCGGTCGCGATCGTCGGGGTGCAGCCGCTCGATCCAGGCCGCGTTCGATTCATGGAACTGCGCCGGGTCGTGGCCCAGCATCAGCGCATACTCGTCGTTCACCAGCGCCTCGCCCGACTGGACATTCAGGTCGTACAGCCCCTGCTGGCTGGCTGCCAGCGCGAGGCGCAGGCGTTCCTCGCTGGACTTCAGCGCCGTCAGTGCGCGCACCTCGCTTTCCTCGATGCGCCACAGGTGCGCCAGCAGCCCGGCCAGCAGCAGCACCAGCAGCAGGCCCGAGCCGCCGACCGCCGCTGAACGCGCCTGCCAGCCCGCCAGCGCATCGTCGCAGGCGAGCGCCACCAGCACGAAGAAGGGGTAGCCGGCGACGCTGCGGTAGCTGTAGGTGCGCACCACGCCGTCCGACGACGCCGGGAATTTGAGCGTGCCAAACGGCTTGCCGGCGCGCATCGCCTCGCGCACCGGGTTGCCGGGCGGCAGCGGGCGGTTGATCTCCCGCTCGAGTTCGGGCCAACGCACGACGCCGGCAAAGTCGTCGCTGCGGCGAATGACCACCACGCCGGCCGCGCCGATGTCGAGCGTCTGGAACAAGCGCTTGAACTGCTCCAGCTCGATCAACGCCAGCACCACGCCGCGAAACGTGGCCTGGCTGTCGCGCAGCGCGCGTGCGGCGACGACGGTGCGCCGGCCGCTGGATGCACTGGTGACCACCTCGGAAAACACCAGACCGGCCTGCGGATCGTCGCGCAACCTGCGGTAGTAGTCGCGGTCGGCCACATTGGCGCGCGGTGTGCCTTCGGCCGACGACATGTACAGCAGGTCGCCGTGGGCGTCAAAAACACGCAGCCCGCCCACCTCGGCGAAGTTGACGAGTTCGCGATTCAGGGCGGCATTGACTTCAATCGCGTGCCGCGCGACCGCGCGTTGATCCAGCGCGGCGGGCGTTATTTCTTGGGCGACCGCCAGCAGCACCGCGTCGATGCGGCGCAACGTGGCGTCCAGCCGGGCTTCGATGATCGAGGCGTAGTTGTAGGTCTTGGTTTCGGCCTCGCGCAGCGCCTCGTGGTAGCTCGACCAGATCTGGTAGCCCAGCAGCAGCATCACGACCGCCAGCGCGCTGCCCAGCAGGGCAATCAGCGGCCTTCGCTGGCGTCGATCGGCGGCAGCCGCTGTCACGTGCACGGCGGCCATCGCGCGTCGCGCTGCGCACCGGCGGCGTGGGCGGGGCGAGTCGGTGTCATGGTCATCGACCTGCATGATAGTGGGCCGCACCCGGTCCACGCTCGCGCCGGCCGGCGTCCCCCGCGAACTCCGGCTCGAATCGCGCGCTGGCGTTGATCCGCCGGCGCACCGGCGCCTTCATGCGCGCCCGGCGTGGACCTGTGTGACCCGGTCGTCGCGATCGGTCACCATCCCAAGGACGCCCGGGTGGCGTCGACCTTCTTGTGTTGAGGCGTTCATCACGCCCTAGACTGCGCACATGGTGCACTGCCCCAGCTGTGGCGAGGAAAACCCGCCCAAATTCAGACTGTGCGGCTACTGTGGCACGCCGCTGGCAGCGGCGCCCGCACCGCTGCCGGCGCACGAAGTGCGCAAGACCGTCACCATCGTCTTCTGCGATCTGAAGGGTTCGACCGCGCTGGGCGAACGGCTCGACCCGGAAGCGCTGCACGAGGTGAAGGAGCGCTACTTCAATGCCATGGCGGCGGAGATCGCGCGCCACGGCGGCAAGATCGAAAAGTACATCGGCGACGCCATCATGGCCGTCTTTGGCCTGCCGCGTGCGCATGAAGACGATGCGCTGCGCGCGGTGCGCGCCGCGGTGGGCATGCGCGAGGCGCTGGCGCGAGTCAACGCCGACCTGTTGGCGCGCTATGGCGTCACGCTGGGCAACCGCACCGGCGTGAACACCGGTGAGGTGGTGGCCAACGACGACCCCACGGCCGACCAGAAGTTGGCCACCGGCGACGCGGTGAACGTGGCCGCGCGGCTCGAACAGGCGGTGCCGGAGAATGAGATCTACCTCGGCGAGGTGACCTACCAGTTGGTGCGCGACGCAGTCGAAGTCGAGCCTGTCGAGCCGCTGGAGTTGAAGGGCAAGGCCCAGCGCGTAGGAGCTTACCGGCTCGTCTCGGCGCGCGGCTTGGATGGCAATCTGCGGCGCATCGACACGCCGATCGTCGGACGTGACACCGAGCTGGCCGAGATCGCGCGCATCTACGCCGAGGTGGTGGCCGGCCCGACGGTGCGTCTGGTCACCGTGGTGGGCGATGCCGGCGTGGGCAAGTCGCGACTGGTGCACGAGGTAGTCGAGCGCATCGCCGTCGGCGCCCGCGTGCTGCGCGGGCGATGCCTGGCGTACGGCGACGGCATCACCTTCTGGCCGCTGCGGGTCATGCTCGGTGCTGCGGGCGTGCGCGACGACGACAGCCCGGAGTCGGCGCGGGCAAAACTGATCGGCTTCATCGGCGATTCCGAGGTGGTTGATCGCTTGGCCGCCGCCACCGGATTGAGCGCCGCGACTTTTCCTCTGCACGAGGTGAACTGGGCCGCACGCAAGGTGCTCGAGATCCTGGCTGCCGACGCCCCGGTGGTGGCGCTGATCGACGACATCCATTGGGCCGAGCCGGCGTTCCTGGAGCTGCTGGAGCACATCCTGACCACATCCACCGGCGCACCGATCCTGCTGTTGGCCACGACGCGCCATGACCTCCTTGAAGAGAATCCAACATGGGGCGAGCAGGCCGGCGCCACGCGGGTGATGCTGCGACCGCTGGACGACGGCGCGGCATCCCAGGTGGTCGCCAATCTACTCGGACACGCCAGCCTGCCCGACGATGTGCTCGCCCGCATCGTCGAAGCCGCCGAGGGCAATCCGCTGTTCGTCGAACAAATGTGGTCGATGTTGATCGACAGCGGGGCCCTTCGTCTCGAGGGTGCACGCTGGGTGAGAGCCGACGAGCGCGCCGAGATCAACGTACCGCCGACCATCCATGCCTTGCTGGAGGCGAGGCTCGACCAGCTCGGCCGTGCCGAGCGGGCGGCAGTGGAGCCCGCCTCGGTGATCGGGCTGGAGTTTGCGCAGCCGGCCGTTCAGTCGCTGGTGCCACCGTCACTGCGGCCGGCGATCCACGAGTACATGACCACGCTCACGCGCAAACAGCTGATTCGCCTGTCACGCGCGGTCGAGGCCGAACCGATCTACCGCTTCGAACACCATCTGGTGCGCGACACGGTCTACAACGGACTACTCAAGCGTGCGCGTGCACTGCTGCACATCGAGTTCGTGCGCTGGGCCGACCGGGTGAATGCCGACCGGGACCGCGCGCTGGAGTTCGAGGAGATCCTCGGCTATCACCTCGAGCAGGCACATCGCTACCTGTCCGAGCTTGGGCCGCTCGACGAGAAGGGCATCGCGATCGGCGCTGACGCCGCGCAGCGCTTGTCGAATGCCGCGAAACGCGCCTTCGCGCGCGGCGACATGCACGCGGCGGCGAACCTGTATCGGCGCGCGGTCGCTCTGCTCGATGAGAGCGAGCCGACGCGGCTTGTGCTCCTACCCGAATTCGGCGAGGTCCTGCTGGAGCTGGGCGACTTCGCACAAGCCCGTACCGTGCTTGCCGAGGCCCAGGTGATGGCGGAGCGGGTCGCCAATCGGCGCATCGCAGCATCGGCCCAGCTGTTGAGGATGCGCGTGCGTCTGTTCAGTGCCGAACCGGGCGACTGGACCGAAGAGACGCTGCGCATGGCCGACGAGATAATTCCGCTCTTCGAGAGCGAAGGCGCTCACTCGGAGCTCGCAAGGGCCTGGCGCCTGATCGGATTCGTCCATGGAATCGCAGCCCGCTACGCTCAGTCCAGCGACGCTGTTAGCCGCTCGATGACGCATGCACGTCTGGCCGGAGACCAGCGCCTGATCGCGCGCAATGTGATGGGCCTTTCGAGCAGTACGCTGCTCGGGCCCACGCCGGTGCCGCAAGCGATCGAGCGCTGCGAGCAGATGATCGCCGAGGGAATCAGCGACCGCCAGGCCGAGAGCAAGCTCCTTTGCTCGCTAGCGCAACTGCATGCGATGAACGGCGAGTTCGACAAGGCACGCGCGCTCTATCGGCGTGGCCGGGCCCTGCTTCGCGACCTTGGACAGGGTGTGAATGCGGCCTCTACCGGAATCGACCTGCTGACCGTCGAGTTGCTGGCAGGGGATCTTGTCACCGCCGAGCGCGAAGTCATGCCCGACTATGATTTCCTCGCGCGCACGGGCGAGACCTACTTCATGTCGACGATTGCCGCGCTGCTGTCGCGCGTGGTGCGCGACCAAGGCCGAGACGACGAGGCCCTCGTCTTCTCGCAGATCGCCGAGGGTGCGACGGCGGCTGATGACATGGAGTCGCAGGCGCTGTGGCGGTCGATCCGCGCGCCGATCGTCGCCCGCGCCGGCGACCTGGCCGAAGCCGAATCGCTGGCACGGTCGGCAGTCGAGCTTTCGCAGAAGAGCGATGCGCCGCAAATGCAGGCCGACGCCTTGTCCGAACTCGCCACTGTGTTGATGCTGGCGGGGCGGATCGGTGAAGCCCGCCAGGGCATCGACGCGGCGATTGCGATCTATCAGGCCAAAGGCGACGTCGTGTCGGCGGCGCGCGCGACCGCGTGGGCTACGACTCTCGGCTAGCAACGTCCTTCGGCCCTTCTGCAGAATCGAAGCATGAGGGTCCCGCATTCGGCGGCAGCAGGACCCTGTCTGGTTACACCGCGCGCTCCCGTGCATTCAATTGGCGTACTTGCCGTTCTCATTGGCGAAGATGACCCACTCGTGGTCGCCCAAGTAGTCGTCCTTGTTGGGCACATTCGGTAGATTGAATCTCGTGTAGACCTGAGCGAAAACGATACAAGGGCGACCCGGCGTCGGGCCACTGGTGACGATGCACAAGAGTACCTGCTGGAACTGGCCACCCTCGGGTTTGTAGTAGATCTTCTCCTGCAGGATATGCGCCGCCCTCCTGATGGCGTCTGATCCGGGAACCGTGCACACGTCTCGCCGCAAGGTGTTGACCACCAGTTTGGACGCGGCATCCCGGTCATACCAATGGGTGCCGACCCCGAACAGCTTAGGAGCACCCGATGGGTCCGTCAGGTCCGGTATACCGATCGTTGAGAAGAACTGGGTATTCGGCGGGAGGCTGGGGTCGGTGAATGGGTTCAAGTCGATTCCAACCTGTGCCGCCTCCGGCACCTTCACGATCGTGACCCACGGTTGCGCGCAGGTAGCCGCCCCTTGGTTGGTGCCCGTCTTGACCGTCCCGGCAGTCGGCACGTAGGTCGCAACAACCAACGGGTCTGGAACCGTGAGGTTGGTGGTGCTCGTCAACGAGAAGGACTCGGGCTCCGGTTGGCCGCCGGCCTCGGTATAGCTGGTTGTTGTCTTGAGATCCAGACTTCCCGCGGCGGAGGCGGTTGGTGATTGGACCGTCACATCGAATGTGATGGTCGCTTGCGGTGCGTTGCCGTCGAACCCCGGCGCGTTGAAATTGAACATGCATTCGAGGTGGGTCGTCGTGATCACGCAGGCAGTAGCCCCGTTGTTGAGCGCACCACCCACGTTGTTGGCAACCGTCGCCGCAGTCGTTTCGACAAAGTTCGCAGCACCGGCGTCCGCCGCGATGACGACCGTATCGGCGACGAACTTGACCTGGCTGAACGCTTCGAGCCGGTCGGCATAGTGCTTGAGCGTGACCCTGTACTTGACGTAGTTGGTTTGGGTGCTGTTGCTCAGCGCTACGCTGGGTGTGCCCTCGCTAGGTGTCGGTGGCACCACTTGGACTACGCTGGCGGTGATGTCGCATACACCGCCAGGATCATCGCTGGGGCCGACGCAGGTGCCGGTGGCAAACGCCGATCCAATGCCGCCGAGCGTGGCGGCGACAAAGACAATGGCGAGTTTCAAGTTGCGCATGGCTGTCTCCAATGTTGCTCGACTCGACCGTTGACTGCCAGGTGCGGCGGGCACGAATGGCACCTCGCTCGGAATCGCTCGGCCATGTGCGTCGCTGACCGACCTCGATGCTTCGGGTATTGAGTGCTGCATATCCCCTCCAGGACATCCAATCGAAATCCGCGAACGGGCAACGCTCCGCGCGCGAGCCCTTGCCCAGCAGCCCTGTCGTTTCAAGTGCCAGCTCGGTGCGGCGCCGAGACGTCGCGATGCTGGCGCGTGGCGATACGGGCTTGCCAACACAATCTGCCGCGGGGAAAGCCTTCGCAATAACAAGAAACCCTGAGGTCACATCGCAATGACCCGCCACACCACTCATTTGGGTGGTGCCGCGCAATCGGGGCGTTCTGGCCTCGCTCGAATCGCGCGCTGGCGTTCATCCGCCCGCGACGCGCCGCACGCTCGACCGCTGCCGCACCGGCGCCATCAAGCGCGCACGAGGTGCGCGGCCACGCCACGCCGAGGCGCCGGCTCGACCGGCGGCGCGTAGCCCACGCGGGCCCACATCTGCACTGTCTGCGCCGGCTGGGGCGCGCCGACCAGCCGGCGGATGTCGGCGTACGGCCCGGCCTGCTCGGGGTACTCCTGCAGCGCCTGCTGCAACGGCTGCATCGCCACGCCATGGGCCGTGGCGGCGAGCTGCACCCGCGCGTAGGCGCGCCCGGCGTTGACCTGAGTGACGCGGTCGTTGCCATCGGTCACCATCCACAGGAAGCCCGGCGTCGAGTCGAGCTTCCTGCCGAAATCCTTGATCTGGCTGGTGGTCGCGAAGTCGCCGGGCGCCGGTGCCTTGCTGCGATCGAACAGGCCGAACCGGTTGAGCAGCACGACCGTCGGATCCAGCAGCGTCAGGCCGTCGCGGTGCTGCTCGATCTCGGCGGCGCCGACCCGCAGCACCTGGTACGACTCCAGGATCGTGCGCGGCGTGGTCAGCTCGATGCGCCAGGCCTCGGCCGCGATGGCGCGGTGCCGGGTCAGGGCCTCGGCCTGATCCGAGCCCACGAAGCCGAAGCGCAACCCCTGCGGTTGCGCCGCATGCGGCCATCGCCTGCCAGGCGTCGAGCGGCACCGGCCGGTTCAGCTCGTACAGGCTGCGGTTCGTGCGGCGCGCCAGGATCTGCGCAAACAGCGGGTCCTTGCTCACCGCGGCATCGGCGGTCAGCCGGATGCGCGCCACCGGTCGCTGATCGAGCTTTTCGGGCCCGAAGGCGCCTTCGGGAAACAGCGTGATCTCGGCACGCTGGCCGCGCTCGCGCGCGGCGATGTCCACCAGCTCCAGGAACGTGCCATGGCTCATCATGATCTGGCGCGAGTACGGGTCGGTCTCGGGCAACAGGCGCTTCAGGTCGCAGCGCAGCAGCATCTCATCGGGCGTGCCCAGGTCGACCAGCCAGGATTGCAGGTTGTGCGAGTGCGGCGCCAGGATCGCGAAGCTGAGAATCCAGCGGCGCAGATCGGCATCGGGCCCGGGCCCCTGCCACGGCTCGATCGCGGCGGCGGGCATCGCCTGGCTGCAGCCCGTCTGCGCGGCACTGGCCGCGAGCACGACGCCACCGCAGGCGATGCGGATGAATCTGCGGCGGTTCATGCGTGACTGCTGGGGTGCGGCGAGGTCGACGAACAGTCGCCGGGCCCTCGTCAGACCTTCACCAGACTCGCCACCACGCCCTGCACCGCCTCTTTCAGCTTGTCCTTGGCCAGCTGCCGGCACTGCTCGGCGGTGGCGTTGGGGATGGCGTCGAAAGCGGTCGCCATCTGTTCCGGCCGCAGCAGCAACTTGCCCGAGGCCGACAGCGGCACCATCATCGCGCGCGCCGTGATCACGCAGATCTTGCCCTCTGTCACGCCGCCTTCGACCTGGGTGGCGAAGCCCCATTTGGAGGCGGGGTAGAGCTTCCACACACGGGCGGGAATACCCTCGGTCAAGATGGCCTTCGCGCTCGCATGGTCGATGATCCGCTCCATCGAGAAGTCCTGCAGCACGGGTTTGCTGCGGATCGATTGCGCCGCGGTGGCGGTGGCCAGGAAGCCAAGTGTCAATGCGACGAGGGCCTTCATACGAACCTTTCGCGTGGCGCCGACCGCGTCGAGCCGGGGCATTGGCGGGGCGCCAGTGTAGCCAGAGCGGCCGCGCCACGCGCCGGTGTTGTCCCCGAGCCCGGCGCGCCGTTGGCGCTATCCGCCCGCCAGGCGCCGTTCGATGCGGCGATCGGGCACTAGCCAGACGAGGGCCACCAGCACATACAGCGCATTCGCGATCCAATGATTGAACGGCGCCACCGCGATCGCCACCACGTACACCACCGGCGACGCCTTGCCCTTCCAGTCGCTGCCCAGCGCGGTGGCCAGCACCGACTGCGGGCCGTTGGCGGCGACGATGCGTTGCTGCAGGATGTAGTAGGCGATCGCGGCCATCAGCAGCACCACGCCGTACAGCGCGGTGGGCAGCGGCGCAAAGTGGTTCTCACCCATCCAGCCGGTGGCAAACGGGAACAGGCTCAACCAGAACAGCAGGTGCAGGTTGGCCCACAACACGCCGCCGCTCACCTTGGCGCAGGCGTGCAGCATGTGGTGGTGGTTGTTCCAGTAGATGCCCACGTAGACGAAGCTCAGCACGTAGCTCAGGAACACCGGCCACAGCTTTTCCAGCGCGGCCATCGTCGGGTCGTGTGGCACCTTCAGCTCCAGCACCATGATCGTGATGATGATGGCCAGCACGCCATCGCTAAATGCTTCGAGTCGGCCTTTGCCCATGTCTGGTCGTCTCCGGTTGCGACGACAATCATGTTGCCATGAAGCACTGCGCCGCCGTGATCACCCCGAACGCCATGCGCCATGGCTTGGCGGCCCTGCTGCTGTTGCTGATGGCCAGCGTGCAGGCGGCCAGCCTGCGCGTGGCCAGCGCGTTCGACCCGCAGACGATGGATCCGCACGCGCTGGCGCTGCTGTACCACTCGCGCATCGCGTTCCAGGTCTACGACAGCCTGGTCGCGCGCGACGAGCGCTTCCAGCTCGAGCCGGCGCTGGCCGCCTCGTGGCAGATGGTCAACCCGACCACCTGGCGCTTCAAGCTGCGCGGCGGCGTCACGTTCCATGACGGCACGCCGTTCACCGCCGACGACGCGGTGTTCTCGATCGAGCGCGCCCAGGGCCCGACGTCGCAGCGCGCGTTCTCGCTGCGCGGGCTCACCAGCGTGACGAAGGTCGACCAGACCACGATCGACTTCAACCTGGCAGCCCCCGACGCGGTGTGGCCCGACAAGCTTGCGTACGTGGCGATGATGAGCAAGGCCTGGTGCCTGAAGCATGGCGTCGAGAAGGCGCAGGACTTCAACGCCAAGCAGGAGACCTTCACGGTGCGCAACGCGATGGGCACCGGCGCGTTCAGGCTCGATCGCTACGAGCCCGACGTGCGCACCGTGCTGAAGCGCCACGACGCCTGGTGGGGCCGCGCCGACAGGCGCAACGGCAATCTGGAGTCGGTGACCTTCATCAGCATCCGCTCGGACGCCACGCGGCTGGCCGCGCTCAGCTCGGGCGAGGTGGACCTGGTGTTCGACCCGCCGTTCCAGGACGTCGAGCGGCTGAAGGCCGAGCCGCGGCTCACGGTGACCAGCACCGGCGACATCGGCACGCAGTACTTCACCTTCGACCAGGCGCGCGACGAGCTGCTGCATGGCGACGTGAAGGACCGCAACCCGTTCAAGGACCTGCGCGTGCGCCAGGCCGTCGCGCACGCGCTGAACATCGATCTGATCGTGCAGAAGGTGCTGCGCGGTCAGGCCACGCCCACCGGCAGCCTGGTGTCGCCGCTGGTCGACGGCTACCAGGCCGACCTCGACCAGCGCCTGCCCTACGACCCGGCGCGTGCGCGCTCGCTGCTGGCGCAAGCCGGCTACCCGAAGGGCTTCGGCGTCACGCTCGACTGCGTGAACGTCGGCTACCGCGAGGCCGTCTGCCAGGCCGCGGCGGCGATGCTGACGCAGGTGGGCATCCGCACGCAGGTGCGCAGCTCGCCGACGAATCAGTTCTTCCCCAAGCTGAGCCAGGCGAGCGCGAGCTTCGTCGAATTCGGCTGGACCGCGGCGCCCGACCCGTGGACCACGCTGAACGGCCTGTTCCGCAGCTACGACGCCAGCGGCATGGGCACCTTCAACGCGGGACGCTACAGCAACCCGAAACTCGACGCGCTGATCGACGCGGTGCGCACCGAGCCCGACCTGGTGAAGCGCCGCGCGCGCGTCGGCGTCGCGCTGCGCCTGCTGCACGACGACCTGCCGTTCATCCCGCTGTACCGGCGCCACCTCAACTGGGCGATGCGCAAAGGCGTGTCGGCGGTGATGTATCCCAACGACACGATGGAGCTGCGCTGGGTGAAGGTGAGGTAGCGCCTCAATTCATCTTCGGCGGCCAGTTGTGCGTCTCGCGTTGGCACGATCGACACCAGGCATACAGCGCGTCGTACACCACCATCCCGTGGCGCAGCATCTCGTGATCGTCGGCGTAGACGTTCGACAGGCCGAGCGAGATCGCGTACAGCCCCGCCGACTGCGGCGCCAGGTCCAGCCGTGACGTGTCGGCGCCGCGCACGATCAGCGCCAGTTGCGCGAGCGCCGGATCGTCGAGCCGGTACTTCGTGAGAAAGGCGTCGAAGCTGCACAGCTCGCCCACGTGCGTGAGCTCCACGTTCGGCACGTCGTAGGCCACGGCGCCGGTCTCCCGCGCCACGCGGGACACGTCCGGCGCGGGCACGTAGAGGAACTCCGGATTCTGGTCGATGAAGCGCGCCACCAGCCACGGGCAGGCGATGCGGTCGATCTTCGGCCGTTCACGGGTGACCCACTTCATGATCGCGCCCCCGCCGGCACCACCGGCTGCCCGGCCTGCTTCCAGGCCGAGATGCCGCCCTCGAGGTGGCGTGCGTCGCGCTCCATCGCCCGCAGCGCCGCGGTGAGCCCCTGGCTGATCTCGTGGCCGTGCGCGCAGTACACGACCACCGGGCGCCCTGCCGGCACCGCATCCTTCCAGTCCAGCCACTGTGCCGGGTCGAGCCAGCGGCCGCCCGCAATGTCGGTGCCGTCGGCCGCGCGCGCCTGGGCGCGCCGCACGTCGAGCAGTTCGAACCCGAACCCGGCGGACTGCCACAGCGCGAGTTCGGGCACGGTGATGACGCTCATGGTGATCTCCTACTTCAACAGGTGAGCGGCCAGCCCCAGCAGGGCGCAGCCGACGATGACTTCGATGACGCCGCGCTTGAAGCGAAACAGCGCAGCGGCCGCCAGCAGCGCGATCGCCGCCGACACCGCATCGAAGGGTCCTTGCAGTCCTTGCGGCCACAGCACGTGGTAGCCGAAGAACAGCGCGAGGTTCAGGATCACGCCCACGACGGCCGCGGTGATCGCGGTCAGCGGGCCGGTGAATTTCAGATCGCCGTGCGTCGATTCCACCAGCGGGCCACCGGCCAGGATGAACACGAACGACGGCAGGAAGGTGAACCAGGTCACCACCGTCGCGGCCACGGCGCCGGCGGCAAAGCGGTTCTCGGCGCCGAACAGTGCCGTGAGCTCCGCGCTTTGCCAGCCGCCGACGAAACCGACGAAGGCCACCACCATGATCAGCGGCCCCGGCGTGGTTTCGCCCAGCGCCAGCCCGTCGATCATCTGCGCCGGCGTGAGCCAGCCGTGGTGCGACACCGCGCCCTGGTACACATACGGCAGCACCGCGTAGGCGCCGCCGAAGGTGAGCAACGCGGCCTTGGTGAAGAACCAGCCCATCTGCGCCAGCGTGCCGGACCAGCCCTGCAGCGCTGCGAGCAGCACCATCGGCGCGAGCCACAGTACGGCGCCAACGCCCAGCACCAGGGCCAGTCGCGAGGTCTTGAAGCGCGCGTGCTCGGGGGTCGGCGTGGTGTCGTCGATCAGCGCCGGGCCGAACGTCGTCTTGGCGCTGCCATGCGCGCCGCCGGCCCGAAACCGCTCCGGCGCGATGCGTCCGCCCAGGTAGCCCACCAGCCCTGCCCCCAGCACAATCAGCGGAAACGGCAGCTTCAGCGCGAAGATCGCGACGAACGCGGCAGCGGCAATGGCCCACAACACGCCGTTCTTCAGCGCGCGCGAGCCGATGCGGTGCGCGGCGTGCACCACGATCGCCGTCACCGCGGGCTTGATGCCGTAGAACAGCCCCGCCACCAGCGGCAGGTTGCCGAACGCCATGTAGATCCACGACAACGCGATCAGGATCAGCAGCGACGGCAGCACGAACAGGCCCCCGGCGACGATGCCGCCCCAGCTGCGGTGCATCAGCCAGCCGATGTAGGTGGCCAGCTGCTGCGCCTCGGGCCCCGGCAGCAGCATGCAGTAGTTCAGCGCGTGCAGGAATCGCCGCTCGCTGATCCAGCGCCGGCGCTCGACGAGTTCGGTGTGCATCACCGCGATCTGCCCGGCCGGCCCGCCGAAGCTGATGAAGCCGAGCTTGAGCCAGAAGGCAAACGCGTCGGCAAAGCTCACCGGGCGCGGCGGTGCTGCGTCGAGCGGCAGGCCGACCTCCGGCGCGCCGACCGTCGCTTTCATCACGATGCCTCCTTCTCGAACGACGCCAGCAGACCCTCGAACACACCGTTGGCCACCAGCACCAGCTGGTCGTCGTCGCCGATCGCCTCGCGCATGCCCGCCAGCACGCGCTCGACACCGGGCGCCTCGGGCGGCTGCACGCCACCGGCATCGAGCCCGTGCACCAGCGCGCCCAGGCGCAGCAGCGCCGGCGTCTCCAGCGCGAAGCTGGCCAGCAGCGTCTCGAACGTCACGCGCGCGCCGACGTGGCTGAAGGTGGCGCCGTCGAAGTCGAAGCCGATCGCCTTCTTCGGGCAATCCGCCGGCGACTTCAGCCACAGGAAGCGCGCCTGCGGATCGATGAAGCGGCGGATCAGCCAGGCGCTCGCCAGCCGGTCGACCCAGGGCCGGCGTCGCGTGGCCCAGGTGCGGCCGCGGTACTGCTCGGCCTTCAAGGGCACGATGCGCCGCCGCGCGGCGTGGGGCTCGTCGGGCGACAGCGCGTGCATCACGTCGGCCTCGAGCTCGTGCACCGCGGCCTGCGCCTGCAGCCGGGCCTCGCCCGGAAAGAAATCGATCGCCTCGAGGTGCTCCAGCAATTTGCTCAGGCGGCGCACCTGCTTCAGGCATTCGGCCGCGGTGTCGGCACTGAGTTGCGCGCGACACGCTGCCACCTCGGCCAACAGGCGGCCGTAGTCGTCGCCGCGGTCGAACAGCGATTCGTAGCCCGCCTGCTCGGTGGTCAGCAGATGCGCCTCGCCGCCCTGCTCGCGCACCCCGGCCGCGATGTCGGCCAGCGACTGCGCCGGCCCGGCCTGCTCGGGCAACAGGTACACCCCGTCGCGCAGCACCGCGGCGCCCAGCGCCTTGAGGGCGCGCCAGGCACGCATCCGGGCCGAGGCGTTCTCGGTCGGCAGCGACAGGATCAGCAGGTGCCAACGCATTTGTAGAGTTTACAACATAGATGTTGCATACGCTACAAGTAAGCGTCAGTGTCCACGAGCGAACGCTGTCGCGTGAATGCGTCAGTTCGGATTCCAATATCGCAAACCATAGGTACGCGACAGTGCCCAGTCACTAGAGTGGCGGTCTGCCGCGCGGTGCGCGCTGCGCACCGCCGCGCGTCGCGCGGCGAGACGGCAATCCTCGGAGACATCCATGCAAGCTCGCCCACCCTTCGCCTGGCGCCGCATCGCGATCGCGCTGAGCGCCCTGCCCGGTCTCGCGCTGGCCCAGGCCGACGCGCCGACCGTCGTCGTCACCGGCACGCGGCTGCCCGCCAGCGCCACCGGTCTGGCGCAGAACGTGACGGTGATCGACCAGAAGGAGATCCAGCAGACCAACCCGGCGCGCATCGAGGACATCCTGGCGCGGGTGACCGGCGCGTATGTCGACCAGGCCGGCCAGACCGGCGGCTTCGCGTCGCTGTACATGCGCGGCGCCGAGAACAGCCACCTGCTGATCCTGCTCGACGGCGTGAAGCTCAACGACCCCACCACCACCCGCGGCAGCGCCTACGACCTGAGCTCGATCGACATCAACCAGATCGACCGCATCGAGGTGCTGCGCGGGCCGGCGTCGGCGGTATACGGCGGCGAGGCGCTGGCCGGCGTGGTGCACATCATCACCAAGCGCGCGGCGCAGACCGGCCTGTCGGGCAGCGGCTACGTGGCCGCCGGCGGCGACCACCACCGCAGGATCGGCGCCTCGGTGGGCTTCGGCCAGGAGGCCGTGCGTGCGCAGATCAGCGCCGGCAGCAGTCAGGACGGCAGCAGCGGCAGCGACGACGGCAAGTTGCGGCTGGACAGCGTGTCGGGTTCGGTGCGCCTCATGCCCGGCGCAGCACTGGACGGCGAGGTGTTCGCCAGCCACGTCAAGCGCAAGAGCGAGGCTTTCCCCGACGACAGCGGCGGCGCACGGCTGGCGGTGAACCGGCAGAAGACGCTGCGCGACTCGACCGACCAGGCCTTCGGCGCCAAGCTCGGCTGGGGCGACGTGCGCGTCGTGCGCGTGGCCGGCACCGTGACCGTGTTCGACCGCGAAGAGCATGCCGACAACGCGTTCGTCGACGGCGGCCTGCGCTTCCCGGTGCCGCCGTTCGTCAGCGACACCAACATGAAGCGCACCAACGCGGTGGTCACCGCGACGCACGACTATGGCGACCGCGCCAGCATCGTGGCCGGCGTCGAGCACCAGATCGAAGACGGTGACCTCACCAGCGTCGGCGACTTCTTCGGTCGCGGGTTCAGCCCGCAGACGCTGACCTTTGCGCTGAAGCGCAAGACCAACGCGGTGTTCGCCGAGGGTCGCATCAAGGTCGGCGGCGGGGTGGCGCTGCAGATCGGGGCGCGGCACGACAAGGTCGAAGGCATCTCGGCCGTCAACACGCCGCACCTGGGCGTGGTGTGGGACCTGCCGAACGGCGCGACGACGCTGAAGGCCAGCTACGGCAAGGGCTTCAAGCCGCCGAGCTTCTTTGCGCTGGGCTTCCCGATCGGCGGCAACCCCGACCTGCGCCCCGAGCGCAGCAAGAACGCCGAGGTGACCGCGGTGCACCGCTTCGACAACGCCGGCTCGTCGGTGCAGGTCAGCGTGTTCCAGATCGACTACAAGGACCTGGTCGACTTCTCGACGGCACCGACGCTTCCAGAACATCAACCGCGGCACCATCGTCGTCAAGGGCATCGAGCCCGAGCTGAAATGGCGCGCCGCCGACCGCGTGAGCCTGCAGCTCGGCGCCACGCTGCTGAACATCGACGTGCGCGACGGCCTGCAGCCGCTGCGCAACCGGCCGGAGACCAAGGCCGCCGCGAGCGTCGTCTACGAGATCAGCGCGCGCGAGTCGGTCTTCGTCGGCATGAACCACACCGGCAAGTTCCTCGACCGCTCGAACCCGACCGGCGACATCGACATGCCCGCCTACACGGTGGTCGATGCCGGCTGGGGCATGACGCTACGGCGCGCTGCGCGTGAAGCTGTCGATCGACAACCTGTTCGACAAGCAATACGAGCAGTTCGTCGGCTTCCCGGCACAGGGCCGGCGTCTGCGCGCGGAGCTGCGCGGCACGTTCTGACGCGAACCCGATCACGGCGCGGCGCTCGAGCGGGTTGCCGGGGGCGGGTCATTCGCAGGCGCCGTTGACCGACCCGCCCACCCACAGTACGCTGCCTCGGTGAACAGGCGTCGACAAGCGATCATCGCGGCGTTGGGGGCATCCGCGCTGCACGTTCCCTTGGTCGGGCTCGCGCAGAACACCAGGGTGTTTCGCGTGGGATGGATCTCGCTCGGCAGTTCCGCCGTCACGTCGCCCTTTCTGAGCGCGTTTCGGCAGGGCATGCGCGATCGCGGCTACGTCGAAGGCAAGAACGTCGTCATCGACGCCCGGCTCGCCGATGGCTCGCGCGAACGTGCAGACGAGATGGTCGCGGACCTCGTTCGATCGAAGGTGGACGTCATCGTGACACAGGGTGGCGCGCTGCGCAGCGCCATACGCCACGCCGGCGCCACGCCTGTCGTCATGGGCTACAGCGGCGATCCCGTGCAGGCCGGTTTCGTCGACAGCCTCGCCCGGCCCGGCGGCACACGCACCGGAATGAGTTTCCTGGCGCTGGAGCTGGTCGGCAAGCGACTCGAGATGCTGGGGCAGGTGCTGCCAGCCAGACCGCGGGTCGCCATCGTCGCCGACCCGGACCATCCCGGCGAGCCCACCGAGTTCCAGAGCTCGCAAGTCGCTGCCGCGGAGCTGGGGATGAAGCTCACCTACTGGCCGGTGCGCGATGTGAACGAACTCGACGCAGCGTTCAACGTGCATCTCGCCGACAAGCGGCACGCAGGCCATCGTGGCATTCCCGGACGCGTTCACGCTCGATCAGCGCGAGCAAGATCGCCGCCTTCGGGCTCAAGCAGCGGTTGCCGACTGTCTCTGGCTGGAGCGCTTATGCCGAAGGCGGCTTCCTGATGACCTACGGCCCCAATCTGAACGACTCCTATGCACACTTGGCGACCTACGTCGACAAGATACTCAAAGGCGCGAAGCCGGCGGACCTGCCGGTCGAACTGCCGACGTCGGTCGAGTTCGTGATCAACGCGCAGGACCGCGAAGGCGATCGGCGTCAAGCTGCCCCAGTCGATGCTCGTGCGCGCCAACAGAGTCGTCGAATGAGCCCGCGGCGCGCGCGGCGTGCCGCCGAGCACCGCTAGCGCCGACGGTACGCGCTCAGCAGCGCCACCAGCAGCACGCCGAGGGCGACCATCAGCCCCATGCCCTCGCGTGCGGTTTCTTCCTGCATCCACACGGCCTTCTGCCAGAAGTTGCGGCATCTTCGGCCAGTAGATACCATCACCAGCGCCCGACCAGGCCACGACGCTGGCCCACAGCCAGCCGAGCCACTGCACCGACTGGAACACCCGTCGCCGGTAGCCGGCCATGAAGGCCCAGAACGCCGGCACCAGGTAGTAGACGACCCACAGGTACCAATCGGGGTCGTTGTACTGCACGCCGGCGAAGCCGATCATCGTCAGCAGCAGCAGCGTGTTCAGCAGGCGCAGCATGGCGGATTCACCGGTTGGAGAACAAACGCCGACTCAGGGCGAGAAGCCGTCGCTCTTGATGTAGGCCACCACCGCCTTGCGCTGCTCCAGCGTGAACACGGCCTTCCACGGCGGCATGCCTGCGAAAGCCGTAGGTCACGCGGTCGTAGATGAAGTCCGGCGTGTAGGCTGCCCGGCTTGAGCTTCGGCGCCTTGCCCGGATAGGCCGAGTTGCCGTGGCAATGCCGGCACTGCTCGTCCCAGACGGCCTTGCCGGCGTCGACGTTGGCGGCATTGCTGAGGAAGGCCGGGTCGAACTTCGGCGGCGGCTCCTCGGCCGGCGCCGGGCTGGTCTGCGCCCAGCGCCGGCCCGCCGGTGGCGACGAGCGGCAGCGCACGCGACCAGGCTGCGCAGCGCGGTCGATCGCGATTACGAGACTGCATGCGTCGATTCTCCGACGTTCGACTGGTCCGAGAGTTTGCCCAATCGCAAAAAAAACCGCCACCGCGGTGCGAACACCCCGGTGGCGATGCAAACCATTGCAGACTTACTGGGTGATCTTGTAGATCGTGTCCAGCGAACCGTTGGGGCCCGTGGTGATCGAGGTCAGCACATAGACCTCGCCGGCGGCGTCCTGCGCGAAGGCCAGCACGTAGGGCAGCTTGCCCTGCATGTTGGTGACCTGCGCGACTTCCATCGCTCCACTTGCCGTCGCCGCCCTTGCGTGCCGATGAAGATCTGGCCGTCCATCTCGGCGAAGCTCTTGCTCCAGTCGCCGAAGATGTACTTGCCCTTCAACGCCGCATTGGCGCCGCGGTAGACATAACCGCCGGTCACCGAGATGCCCTTGCAGCCGTTGCGGCTTGGCCGTGCAGTTGTTGTACTCGATGATGGCCGGCGTGATGCCCGCCTTGTCGCAGTTGGCGGGGTGATCGTCCGGCTTCAGGTAGTCGAAGCAGCGCATCATGCCCTCGACCCGGCGCCAGCCCATGTTCTGGCCCTTGCCGATGAGCTTGACGGTCTCGTAGCTGTTCTGCTGCACGTCGCCGCAATACAGCTCGGCCGTGCTGCTGCCCATGTCGAACGAGCAGCGCCACGGGTTGCGCACGCCGTAGGCCCAGATCTCGGGGTTGGCGTCCTTCTTGCCGACGAACGGGTTGTCCGGCGGGATGCCGTAGGGCTTGCCGCCGGTGCGCTTGTCGACGTCGATGCGCAGGATCTTGCCGAGGTTGATCGTCAGGTCCTGGCCGTTGCCGATCGCCGGGTTGTGGCCGATGCCCCAGTCGTTGGCGTAGCCGCCGTCACCGGTGGAGATGTACAGCATGCCGTCCGGCCCGAAGCCGATCCAGTGGCCGTTGTGGTTGAACTGCGGCCAGCTGTTGCTCATGATGCGCCGCGCGCTGCTCGGGTCGGCCGTGTTCTTGTCGGTCGACGACACCGTGTACTCCTCGACCACGTTGCTGTGGTCGTACCACAGCATCTGGCCCAGGTCGGCCTGGTAGTCCAGGTGCGCGCTGTAGGCGACGTAGAACTTGCCGTTGTCCTTGAACTTCGGGTGGAACGCGAGGCCGAGCAGGCCGCGCTCGTCGAAGTCGTGGAGCAGCGTCTTGATCTTGCTGCGGATGTCGAGGAACGGGTTCGCCGCGAGCTTGCCGCCTTCGAGGATCTTGATGCGGCCGTTCTGTTCGATGATGAACATGCGGCTGTCGCCCGGCGGCTGCACCATCGCCAGCGGCGTGTTGATGCCGCTGACCACCTTCTCGAGCTTGATCTTCGTTTGGGCCATCGCCGGTGCGCTGGACCACGCCAACAGCGCGGCCACCGCGATCGATGCACCCAGTCTCAGTGCTTTCATGTGTCTCCTCCAACATTGTGGAACGCTAGGCAAACGCATCGGCCTGTGAACAGATCGATGACCTCCGGGGCTGGTGCGCCGCACTTCGCACAGCTGCTGGTGCCGCGCATCGGCCCCTGGCGAGGATGTGCAGTGTAGGCACATGGCCGGCGCGATTCAATGGATAGTTCACCCGCGCGGCGACTGTGTGCCGCCGCCTACGCGGGTTTGTCTGGATCCCCGCGCCGCGATCGTTCCATTCAGGTACAGGGTCCGTGCGTACGGCGAAATTCACGCGGCGGTGTGGCTGGCCCACGCTGAAACAATCCGCGTCGCTGCGCACGTGCCGCGCGCTCCTCGGCGAGGTACGGGCCCGGGTCGCCGCGGTAGCGATGGCTCCACGCGTGGCCTTCGCGCACCATCCAGGCGCCGACGTCGAGGTCATCGCGCATCAACCGCACCAGCCTCCGACCGTGCGGATCGAACGGCCCTTCGTCGACATGCACGCGGCGGCCGAGCACCAGCGCCGACAGTTGCTGGTGTGCCTCGCGGCCCCAGGCCTGGCAGCGCTCGGGCGCATCGATGCCCTGCACCCGCAGCTTGCGCGGCCGCCCGCCCTCGAGCGGCCGCACCCACAGGGTGTCGCCGTCGCTGACGCGCGTGACCACGCCGTCCATCGCCGCGCACGGCGCCCCAGCAGTGCCGCCGAATGCCGCATGACCGCCTTCACTGCGCCCTTGACGATCCACGCGAACAGCCACCACGCGAACAGACCAGCCGACCAGCACCCAGATCAGCAGCACGAACAGCGCGCCCCAGATCAGCCGCGGCAGCTTGTCGGCGCCGACCTCGGCTTCGGCCAGCCGCGCCTGCCACAGATGCCGCGGCGTCAGCTTCACGACCAGGGCAATGCCCAGCGGCAGCACGATCAAGTCGTCGAGCAGGCCGATCAGCGGGATGAAGTCGGGGATCAGATCGATCGGGCTCACCGCATAGGCCAGCACCGCCACCGCCACCACCTTGGCCATCGCGGGCGTGTCGGGGTGCTGGAACAGCTTCCACAAGGCCAGCAGCTGCGTGGCCAGCCGCGCGGCGTCGGCGCGGCGAAAGAAGCTCGGGCGACGCGGCTCATGTCTGCATTTTCCGCCGCCGGGGTGGCGCGCCAGCTTGCGCTGGCTCATCGAGCACCGCCTGAGCGTCGGTCAGAATCCGGGCCAGCCGATCGGCAAGCTTCTGCGTCGTGAGCTGCTCGCGAAAGCGCTCGACCATCAGCGCCAGCGCGAACGGGCTCGGCGCACGCAAGCGTCACCGCCTCCACGCGCAGCGCGCGCATGCGCTTCAGGCTGGCCTTCAGGCGCCGGATGTCGAGCTCCTGCGCCAGCACTTCGCCTTCGGCCTGGCCGAGCAGCCGGTTCTGCGGGTCGTACTTGCGGAACACCTCGTAGAACAGGCTCGAGCTGGCCTGCAGCTGCTTGGTGCTCTTCGGCGCGCCGGGGTAGCCGGTGAACACCAGCCCTGCGACGCGCGCGATCTCGCGAAAGCGGCGCAGCGCGAGCTCGCTGCTGTTCAGGCTGGCCATCACGTCGGCCAGCAGATCGGCCTCGTCGAACACGCCGCTGATCGAGTACGCTGCGCACATCCAGCGGCTCGGCGGCGAGCAGCTCGAAGCCGTAGTCGTTGACGCTCAGGCTGAAGGTGTTGGGCGCGTGCGCGCGACAGCCGCCACGCCAGCAGGCTGGCCAGGCCCATGTGCACGTGCCGGCCGGCGAACGGATAGAGGAAGACGTGGTGGCCTTCGCGCGACTGCGAAGCTGCTCGACCAGCAGCGTCTTGGGCGTCGGCAGGCGCGACAGCGCTGCTGCGCGTCGAGCATCGGCCGCGCGGCCTGCAGCTCGGGCTCGAAGAAGTCGCCCTGGCGCGCCGATTCGAGCGCGGCCAGCGTGGCGTCGGCCAGCTCGCTGGACAGCGGCATCTTGCCGCCGCGCCCAGGCCGGCACGATGCCGCGTCTTCTTGGTGGCCTTGCGCACGTAGGCGGCCATGTCCTGCGTGCGCACGTACTCGAGCACGCGGCCGGCGAAGACGAAGTGGTCGCCCTTGTTCAGCCGGGCGATGAAGCCCTCCTCGATCTGGCCGATGGTGCCGCCGCTGATCCACTTCACCAGCATCGACGCGTCGCTGACGATGGTGCCCACCTGCAGCCGATGGCGCATCGCGATGCCGCGGTCGGGCACGCGGTACACGCCGTCGTCACCGAGCACCACGCGGTGGTACTGCGGGTAGGCCTTGAGGCTGGCGCCGCCGCGGCTGACGAAATCCAGCGCCCACTGGAATTCCTCGCGCGTGAGCGCGCGGTAGCTGTAGGCGCTGCGCACTTCGTCGAACAGCTCGTCGGCGCGGAAGCCGCCGCCGAGCGCCATGCTCACCAGGTGCTGCACCAGCACGTCGAGCGGCTTGTCGGGCGCATGGCGCTGCTTCGATCCGCTGCGCCAGCACGGCGCGGCGCGCGGCCACCGCCTCCACCAGCTCGAGCGTGTTGGTCGGCACCAGCGTCACGCGGCTGGCCCGGCCGGGCTGGTGGCCCGATCGGCCGGCGCGCTGCAGCAGCCGCGCCACGCCCTTGGCCGAGCCGATCTGCAGCACGCGCTCCACCGGCAGGAAGTCCACGCCCAGGTCGAGCGACGAGGTGGCCACCACCGCCTTCAGCGTGCCGGCCTTCAGGCCGGCCTCGACCCACTCGCGCACGCTGCTTGTCGAGCGAGCCGTGGTGCAGCGCGATCTGCCCGGCCCAGTCGGGGCGCGAGCGCAGCAGCATCTGGTACCAGATCTCGGCCTGCGAGCGCACGTTGGTGAAGACCAGCGTGGTGCCGCTGCGCTCGATCTCCTGCACCACCGGCTGCTCCATCTGCGCGCCCAGGTGCCCGCCCCACGAGAAGCGCCCGGGGTCGTGCGGCAGCAGCGTGTCGACGACAGCGGCTTGTCGACCTTGCCGCGCACCAGCGCGCCGTCGTCGCGCGCCGAGCAGCATCTGCATCGCCTCGTCCAGGTTGCCGAGCGTGGCCGACAGGCCCCAGACCACGAGCAACGGGTTCCAGCGCTTCAGCCGCGCGAGCGCGAGCTGCACCTGCACGCCGCGCTTGTTGCCGACCATCTCGTGCCATTCGTCGACGATCACCGTGTGCACGCCGCCCAGGCGCTCGTGCGCATCGGCACGGGTCAGCAGCAGCGTGAACGATTCGGGCGTGGTCACCAGCGCCTGCGGCAGCTTGCGATCCTGCCTGGCGCGCTCGGCTGCCGGCGTGTCGCCGCTGCGCAGGCCGACCGTCCACCGCGGCGCGCGCTCGGGCAGCGGCAGCGCCAGCGCACGCGCCGTGTCGGCGGCCAGCGCGCGCATCGGCGTCAGCCACAGCGCCTGCAGCCCGGCGTCGCTCGTGCGAGCGCGGTCCAGCACGCCCATCCACACCGCGTAGGTCTTGCCGCTGCCGGTGGTGGCGTGCAGCAGGCCGCTGCGGCCGGCGGCCATCGCCGACCAGACCTCGCGCTGGAAGTCGAATGGCCGCCAGCCGCGGCCGGCGAACCATTGCCTTGCGTCATCGTTGCCTGCCGTCATCGACCGATTATTGGCGCGGCCCGCGGCCGCCGCGCCGGCCTGTCGCCTTGAGCAGGGTCAAGGTGGCACCGGTGAACACCCTGCACCATCGGCCGATGGAGGCCCACGATGCGCCGCCCGTGTTCAGCGCACGGGGCTTGAGCAAGCTGTACCGCACCGGCGAGGTCGAGGTGCGCGCGCTCAGCGGCGTCGACCTGGACATCCGCCGCGGCGAATTCATCGTGCTGCTGGGCCCGTCGGGCAGCGGCAAGTCGACGCTGCTCAACATCCTCGGCGGGCTGGACATCCCGACCACCGGTGAAGTGCACTTCGGCGAGCACCGGCTCGACGGCGCCAGCGAGGCGGAGCTCACGCGCTACCGGCGCGAGCACGTCGGCTTCGTGTTCCAGTTCTACAACCTGATCCCGAGCCTCACGGTGCGCGAGAACGTGGCGCTGGTGACCGACATCGTCGAGCACCCGATGTCGGTGGACGAGGCCATCGACCGGGTGGGCCTCACGCCGCGGCGCGATCACTTTCCGGCGCAACTGTCCGGCGGCGAGCAGCAACGGGTGGCCATCGCTCGCGCCATCGTCAAGCAACCCGACGTGCTGCTGTGCGACGAGCCCACCGGCGCACTCGACTACCAGACCGGCAAGCTGGTGCTGGAGGTGATCGAGCGGATCAACCGCGAACTCGGCACGACGGCGATCGTGATCACCCACAACGCGGCCATCGCCGGCATGGCCGATCGCGTGATCCGCCTCGGCGACGGGCGCGTCGTGAGCGTCGAATCCAACGCCCACAAGCTGTCGCCGTCGGAGTTGTCGTGGTGACGATGGCGCTTGTTCGGGGGGCACTCGTCGGTCCGATGCTGACCGTTGATGTCCGCTTCGTGCGCGGATCGGCGCGACGGCAAAGGCGGGCCCGGACAGGCCCGGGCGCTTCGCTGAGGCGGTCGGCGCAATGCGCCGACGTCCACGGCCCGGCCTGCAGGCCGGGCCTGCTCGTGAGGCGAGCAAGAGTGCGCAGGCACTCTTGCCCGTCCACACTCGCCCCTGCGATGCTCGGTCTCGTGGCCCGCCGCATAACTCACTGCGCGACCTGCGGTCGCTGCGTTCGACCAAATGCGGCGAGTCAGTTGACGAAGCGCGCTGCGCGCGCGGCCACGAGCCCTGTGCTTCTCGGCGCCTCACAGGCGCGCCCAAACCTGCCCGGACCCGCCTTTGCCAAGAGGCGGTGGCTTCGTGCCTCGAAACGCCGAAGCGGTGCATCGCGGCAGGTGGTACCCGGCAGGGGCGATTTCTGGGGCGACGAGAAGCGCAGCCCTGGGGTCGGCGCGCGCAGCGCGCTCCAGAACTGACTCGCCGCGTTTGGTCGAACGAAGCGAACGCAGTGAGCGAAGTGAGTTACGCGGCGCGACCCCAGGGCGAGCATCGCAGTGCAGTCGGCGTATTTCGCCGACCGCCCCAGCATGAGCCCCTGCCGGGTACCGCCTGCCGCGACGCGCAGACCTCACAACAAAGCAGACGTCAGCGAACGGCCGCAGCCGACCGCAAGCGCATCAACCCATGAAAGCCCTCGACCGCAAGCTGCTGCGCGACCTGCGTCTGATGTGGAGTCAGGCGCTGACGATTGCGCTGGTTGTCGGCAGCGGGATCGGCGGCTTCATCACCACGCTGTCGGCGGTGGACTCACTGGCGGTGGCGCGCGACAGCTACTATGCGAGCGGACGCTTCGCCGATGTGTTTGCCGGCGTGAAGCGCGCGCCGCAGTCGCTGGTGGAGGTGTTGCGCGCGGTTCCCGGCGTCGCCGATGTGCAGACCACCACCGAGATGGCGGTGCGCGTCACCATCGAGGGCAAGTCCGACCCGATCATCGGCCAGTTGATCGGCCTGGACCCGCGCCATCCTCAGCGCCTGAACCGTGTGACCGTGCGCAATGGCCGCTCGCTCGACGCCGACGCCGACGCGCGCACCGGCGATGGCGCGATCGCCGCGCTCGTGTCGGCCACCTTCGCCGATGCGCACGGGCTCAAGCCCGGCGCACGCCTGACCGCGTTGATGAACGGCAAGCGGCGCACGCTCGTCGTGGCCGGCATCGCGCTGTCGCCCGAGTACATCTTCGCCGGGCTGTGGGGCATGCCCGACCAGCGTGGCTTCGGCGTGTTCTGGATCGACGCCGCCACGATGGCCGCCGCCTACGACATGGAAGGCGCGTTCAACCGGGTGGCGGTCCGGCTGGCGCCTCAGGCGCGCGAGCGCGAGGTCATCGACGCGCTGACGCGACGCTTGGGCCCCTACGGCGGGCGGGAGGCGATCGGGCGCACCGACCAGACCTCCAACGCCATGCTCGACAACGAGATCAAGGAGCAACATGTGCTCGGCACCGTGCTGCCGTCGATCTTTCTGGCGGTCGCGGCATTCCTGCTCAACGTGGTGATCTCGCGCCTGGTGTCGACGCAACGCGAGCAGATCGCCGCGCTGAAGGCGCTGGGCTACCCCAATCGCACGATCGCTGCGCACTACCTGAAGCTGGTGCTGGCGATCGTCAGCGTGGGTCTCGCGATCGGCGTGTGGATGGGCGACGTGATGGGCAGCCTGCTGATGGGCCTGTACGCCGAGTTCTTCCGCTTCCCGGTGTTCGAGCACCGCATCGCGCCGTGGCTGCTGGTGGTGAGCCTGACCCTGTCGGTCGTCACCGCGGTGCTGGGCACGTTGAATGCGATTGCTGCCACCGTGCGCCTGACGCCGGCCGAGGCGATGCGCCCGCCGGCGCCCGGCCGCTACCGCCGCACGCTGCTCGAGCGCGTGCGCTGGATCAGCCTCGGGCCCGGGCTGCGCATGATCCTGCGCAACATGGAGCGCCGGCCCTGGCGCACCGGCCTGGCGGTTGCCGGTGTTGCGGCGGCGGTGGCGATCGTGGTGATGGGCAACTTCTTCCGCGACGCGATCGAGGTCATCGTCGACACGCAGTTCAACCTGGTGATGCGCAACGATGTGGCCGTCTGGACGATCGAGCCGGTGGACGACAAGGCCCGGCTCGAGTTGGCGCGGCTGCCCGGCGTCACGGCGGTGGAATCCGACCGCTTCGTGCCGGTGACGCTGGTCAACGGCCACCGGCGCGAGCGCAGCCAGATCCGCGGCTACGCCGCACTGCCCGAGCTGTACCGCATCATCGACGTCGACAACCGCGAAACCGTGCCGCGCGGCGACGGGCTGATCCTCACCGACCGCCTGGCCGACAAGCTCGGCGTGCGCGTCGGCGACCGCCTGCGGGTGGAGGTGCTCGAGGGTCGCGCGCGCACGCTCGAACTCGGCGTGGACGCCACCGTGCGCGAGATGATGGGCCTGAACGTCTACATGAACCGCGACGCGTTGAACCGCGCGCTCGGCGAAAGCGACCTGTCCAGCGGCTTCGTGCTGGCGGTCGAACGCGGCCGCGAGGACGAGCTGCTGCAGGCCAGCCAGCAGCTGCCGCGCGTGGCGGGCGCCTTCAGCAAGGCGACGATGCTGCGAAACATGCAGGAGATCAGCGCGCGCAACATCCGCATCATGAGCAGCGTGCTGACGCTGTTCGCGGTGGTGATCGCGGTCGGCGTGGTCTACAACAACGCCCGCATCGCGCTGGCCGAGCGCACCTGGGAGCTGGCGAGCCTGCGCGTGCTCGGCTTCACGCGCGCCGAGGTGTCGGCGCTGCTGCTGGGCGAGATGGCGCTGGTGATCGGCGTGGCGCTGCCGCTGGGCATGGGCCTCGGCTATGGCCTGGTGCACGCGGTGGCCGAGCTGCTGAAGAGCGACCAGTTCTACTTTCCGGTGTTGATCCGCGCGCGCACCTACGCCTGGGCCGCTCTGGCCGTGCTGGCCGCCGGCGTGGCCAGCGCGCTGGTGGTGCGCCGGCGCATCGACCGGCTCGACATGGTGGCCGCATTGAAGACAAGGGACTGAATCATGCAGAAGAAGACCTGGCTGTGGACCGCTGCCGGCGCCACTGGCGCGCTGGGCCTGCTGGTCTGGGCGTTCGCGCCGCGGCCGGTGCAGGTGGAGGTGGCGCGCGCGAGCGTCGGGCCGTTCGAGGTGACGATCGACGAGGACGGCAAGACCCGCCTCACCGAGCGGTACGTGGTCTCCGCGCCGCTGGCCGGGCGGCTGGCGCGCATCACGCTGCGCGAGGGCGACGTGGTGGCCGCCGACGCGGTGGTGGCGACGCTCACGCCGGTGCTGTCGCCGATGCTCGACGAGCGCACCACGCGCGAGCTCGGTGCCCGCGTCGAGGCCGCGCAGGCCAATCTGCAGCGTGCGGCGACGCGCATCGAGCGCGCCAAGGTGGCGCTGGAGCAGACCCGCCTGGAGCTCAAACGCAGCGAGCAGCTGGCACAGCAGGGATTCGTCGCGCCGACCAAGCTGGACAACGACAAGCTCGCCGTCACCGCGGCATCGCGCGAGGTCGATTCCGCGGTGGAGGAGCAGCACGTCGCCGGGCATGAGCTCGAGGTGGCACGCGCGGCGCTGTCGGCGATGCGCCAGGGCCCGGCTGCGACGGCAGGCCGCGCGTTCGGCGTGCGCTCGCCGGTGGCCGGACGCGTGCTGCGCATCGTGCAGGCCAGCGAGGCCACGGTGCCACTGGGCGCGCCATTGATCGAGATCGGCGACACCGCACGGCTGGAGGTGGTGGCCGAGCTGCTGACCACCGACGCGCTGCGCGCGGTGCCGGGCAGCCCGGTGCGCATCGAACGCTGGGGCGGCCCGGGCACGCTCGAAGGCCGCGTGCGGCGCATCGAACCGGCGGCCTTCACCAAGGTGTCGGCACTCGGCGTGGAGGAGCAACGCGTCAACGTGCTGATCGACCTGAGCAGCCCGCGCGAATTGTGGCAGGCGCTCGGCGACGGTTTTCGCGTCAGTGTGCGCATCGTGACGCTGGCGCTGCCGCAGACGGTGCGTGTGCCGATCAGCGCGGTGTTTCCCAAGCCCGACGGCGGCATGGCGGTGTTCGTGTTCGACGGCGGCCGCGCGCGGCTCACGGCGGTGGACATCGGCGCGCGCAACGGCACGCAGGCCTGGGTCAAGAGCGGCCTGGCCGATGGCGCGACGGTGATCGTCTACCCGAGCGCGGCGGTCAGCGACGGCGCACGGGTGCACGCGCGCGCCGTTTGAGCGCCATCGCGAAGAAGCGCAGCTTGGCCCATTCGGTCAGGCCGATGTAGGTCGCCACGATCAGCAGCGACACCGCCAGCAACGCTGCCGGCAGCGGCACGAAACCGAACATCGCCGCCACCGGGCCGCTGTACGGCAGACACAGCGCCAGCACAAACACCGCCACGGTGGACCAGACCATCAGCCGGCCCGGTCGGCTGCGCCACGCCGCACGACGGGTGCGCAGCACGAGCACCACCGCCAGCTCGGTGAGCACCGATACCACGAACCATGCCGTCTGAAACAGCGCCGCGCCGGCCGCGAACAGCCACAGCAACACCGCAAATGTGAGCAGGTCGAACAGGCTGCTGACCAGGCCGAACACCAGCATGAAGCGGCGCACGTCGGCGATGTTCCAGCGCTGCGGCTTGTGCAGGTGCTCGGGGTCGACGTTGTCGGTGCTGATCGTCATCGACGGCAGGTCGGAGAGGAAGTTGTTCAGCAGGATCTGCTTCGGCGCCAGCGGCAGGAACGGCAGCAGCGGCGCCGCCAGCGCCATGCTGATCATGTTGCCGAAGTTGGCACTGGTGGTGATGGTGATGTACTTCAGCGTGTTGGCGAACGCGCGCCGGCCCTCCTCGACGCCCCGGCGCAGCACGTCGAGGTCGCTGCGCAGCAGCACGACATCGGCGCTCTCGCGCGCGACATCGGTGGCGCCGTCCACCGAGATGCCGACGTCGGCCGCGTGCAGCGCGGGCGCGTCGTTGATGCCGTCGCCGAGAAACCCCACGGCATGGCCGCCGTGTTGCAGCGCGCGCACGATGCGCTCCTTCTGCTGCGGATCGATCTCGGCGAACAGATCGACGCGCGGCGCGCGGTGCCACAGCGCCTCGTCGCGCATCGTGGCGATCTCGGCGCCGGTGAGCAGGCGCCGGTGGTCGAGCCCAACGCGCTCGGCCAGGTGGGCGGCCACGTAGCGGTTGTCGCCGGTGATGACCTTGAGGTGCAGGCCCAGGCGCTTCAATTCCTGCAATGACTGCTCGACGCCGGCCTTCGGCGGGTCGCTGAACGTGAGAAAACCTTCGAAGCACATCGCAGCCTCGTCATCGCGGCCATAGGTGGCCAGCGCCGGGTGGCGCAATGTCGACACGCCCAGCACGCGCAGGCCGGCAGCGCCTGCGGCGCGAAAGCGCTCGCGCAGCCCGGCACGCGCCGCGTCGTCCAGCGTCGTTTCGGCATCGTCGACGCGCCACGTGGCGCAAGCGGCGAGCACGTTGTCGAACGCGCCCTTCGTGATGAACTCGTGAGTCCCGTCCTGGCCGGCGCGCTGGACCACGATGGTCAGGCGCTTGCGCACGAAGTCGTACGGTATCTCGTCGATCTTGGTCAGCGCGCCGAGCTCCACCCGGGCCGCATCGCCGGCGGCGACGATCGCACGGTCCAGCGGGTTGTCGATGCCGGTTTCGAGGCGCGCATTCGCGCAGGCCAGCTCCAGCACGGCGCGCGACGGCACGCCGCGCGCATCGAGCGCGGCCTGCAGCGTGATGCGGCCCTCGGTCAGCGTGCCGGTCTTGTCGGTGCACAGGATGTCGATGCTGCCGAGGTCCTCGATCGCCTCGAGCCGGCGGATCAGCACGCCGTGCGCCGCCATCGCGCGCGCGCCGTGCGACAGCGTCACGCTCACGATCGCCGGCAGCAGCTCGGGCGACAGGCCCACCGCGAGTGCCACCGCGAACAGCAGCGACTCGAGCGGCGGGCGGCCCTGCGCGGTATTCAGCAGCATCACCAGCAGGACCATCACCACCATCACGCGCACCAGCAGCGTGCCGAACTGGGCCACGCCATGCTCGAACTCCGACGGCGTGGCGGTGCGGCGCAGCAGCGCGGCGATGTCGCCCACCTCGGTGTCGTGCCCGGTCGCGCTGACGACCATCACGCCGCTGCCGCTGCGCACCGAGGTGCCCAGGAACAGGGCGTTGTGGCGCGCGTTCGGCGCCGCGTCGGCGGCCGCCGGGCCGACATGCTTTTCCACCGGGAACGACTCGCCGGTCAGGCTGGCCTCGCTGAGCATCAGGTCGCGGGCCTCGATCAACACGCCGTCGGCCGGCACCAGGTTGCCCGCCGACAGCTCGACCACGTCGCCACGCACCAGCTCCTGCGCCGGCAGCACCACGGTGGCGCCGCCGCGCCGCACGCGCGTGGTCAACGCCAGCCGCTCGCGCAGTGCGGCCACCGCCGTCGATGCCCGGTACTCCTGGGTGAAGCCGAGCACGGTGCTGCCCAGCACGATGACGAGGATGATCAGCGCGTCGCTCCAGTCGCGCAGGAACAGCGACACGCTGGCGGCCAGCACCAGGATCAGCACCAGCGGGCTCGCGAACTGATGCAGCAGCAGCCGCAGCGCCGCCGCGCGCGGCGCGTCGTCGATCCGGTTGGCGCCCTGCTCGGCCAGACGGCGGCGCGCCTCGGCGGCGGAAAGGCCCGCGGCGCTGCTGCCCAGGTCGAGCAGCAAGTCGGCGATCTCGCGCGTCCAGGGCGCCGGCGCGGGCGCGTCATCGGCGCGTGGCGGGGCAGCGGAAGTCGTTTCCATCGTATGGCAGACCCTAACGCGCGAGGCCGGCGTGCGATTGCCGCCGGTCAAGCCGTGACGATCCACCCCTCGAGCGCATCCACGCGCGCCGGTAACCCGAAGTCGGGCCGCTGCGCGCCCCAGGCCGCCTGCATCAGGCACAGCGCGGCGTCGAGCGAGTCGCCGCTGGCGTCGTCGATCAGCCGCGCGCGTTCGACCGCGTCCAGCACCAGGCGCAGCCGCAGGCGCGTGTGGCCGCGCTCCAGCGCGTCGACGATGGCCAGCCGCGCCAGCAGCCGCTGGTCGTCGTGTTTGCGCGGGTCGTCGCTCTTGTACGAACGCGCGCCGATCGCCTCGCGCGCCAGCAACCCCGGATAGGCCTCGAGCGCGACGCGACGCGGCTGGCCTGCCCGATCGGCGCTCTGGTGTGCGGGCAGGTGCACCCCGGCGGCACGCAGCAGCGGCACGCCGGCGTGCAGCATGTAGGCCACCGGCGGATTGACCCACTTCATCGACGGGCTCGATCCGGCCGGCCGGTCGCAGGCGCGGTGCGCGAACTTGGCGCCCGCCGGTCGCGCGGCGCAGAACGCGGCGAAGGTGGCGCGGATCTCGGCGCGCGTGAGCGTGGCGTAGTGCGTCATGCAGCCCGACCAGTCGGTGGGCCAGCCCAGGTGCTCGACCAGTTCGCGCGGCAGGCCGAACGGCAGGTCGAAGCCGCCCACCCAGGGGCCCGTGGCGGCGAGCCAGCGGCCGAAGCTCTCCAGCGTGGTGAAGCGCTCCCAGCCCTGCAACCGCACGGCGCCGGCCACGCAGCGCCCGGCCGCCACGACCACGGGCTTGCGCGGCGTGGGCCGGCTGGAGAAATCGACACCGATCAGCGGTTGCGGGGCCAAGGCCAGCGCAGGCTAGCAGGCCGGCGGCGAGACCGCCAATCCGGGCTTGCCGCGGCGCGGTGAACCCGAAGGTGCCTGCGCCGCGGCGACCGCGTGCGGTACAACCGCGCTGTGGTCGCACCCGACAACCCGCCCGCGCGATGAACCATCGGCACGTCACGCTGCGCCAGTTTCGCTACTTCGTGGCCGTCGCCGAGAGCGGCTCGGTGGCGTCGGCCTCGCGCATGCTCAACATCGCGCAGAGCGCGCTCACCAAGAGTCTGCTGGAGCTGGAGGCCGAGCTCGGCAACACGCTGTTCGAGCGCAGCCCCAAGGGCATGACGCTGACGCCGCAAGGCCACCGCTTCCTGGTGAGCGCGCGCAAGGTGATCGGCTCCGTGGCCGACGCGCTGCGCCTGCACGGCAGCGAAGCGGCCTCCCAGCTGGCCGGCGCGCTGGCGATCGGCGTCACCAGTCTGGTGGCCGGCTACTACCTCAGCGAGCTGTTCAGCCGCTTTCGCCGCAACTGCCCGGGCGTGGAGGTACTCGTCACCGAGGACACGCCGCGCTTCCTGGAGCACCTGCTGATCAACGGCGAGCTCGACGTCGCCATCATGGTCAGCAACGCGCTGAGCGAGCCGCAGGCGTTGGTGGCCGAGTCACTGACGCGCAGCCCCAACCGCGTGTGGCTGCCGGCCAACCACGCCTTGGCGGCGCTGGACGAGATCACGCTGGCGCAATGCGCCGGCTGCGAGCAGATCGTGCTCGAGGCCGACCGCATCGACGAGCTGATGCGTGCCATCTGGGCACGGCACCAGCTCAAGCCCCGGGTGATCCTGCGCACCAGCTCGCTGGAGGCGGTGCGTTCGCTGGTGGGCGCGGGCGCGGGCATCGCGGTGTTGCCGGACTTTCTGTACCGGCCGTGGACGCTGGATGCCGAGCATGTGGAAGTGCGACCGCTGCGCGACGACGTGCCCACAGTGGACGTGGGCCTGGTCTGGCGGCGCGGCTCGGGCCTGAAGCCGGCGGCGCTGGAGTTCATCGCGCTGGCGCGCGAGCAGTCGCGGCTGCGGCGCGCCTGAGGCGCTGCGCGCGCCGCTCAGGCCGCGCGGCCTACTGGACTACCCTGCGCTGCACGCTCCGGGATGAGCGCTTGGGGGCGGCCCGGCGCGCTCATTCTCCCTTGCCGGTGAAGGGAAACCACAGCTGTCGCCAGAAGCCGCGCGGCACGTAGTCGCCCACCACACCGTAACGCACGGGCCATTCGCGGTCGCTGTGCACCGCGGCACCGAACAGGTGGTCGATGAACGCGAAGTGCGCCGCGTAGTTCTTGTCGATCGCCTCGCTGTCCTGCGCGTGGTGCCAGTGGTGGAAGTTGGGCGTCACGATCACGTAGCGCAGCGGCCCCAGGCGCACGCTCACGTTGGCGTGGTTGAACACCGCCTGGAAGCCGACGGTCACGATGTAGGCGTCGATCACCTCCTTGCTGAAACCCAGCACGAAGATCGGCGCCAGCACCAGCGTGCGCGTGATCAGCACCTCGAGCATGTGCTGGCGCGAGCCGGCCAACCAGTCCATGTGCTGGACGCTGTGGTGCACCGCATGCAAGCGCCAGAGTGCCGGCACCTCGTGGTAGGCACGATGCGTCCAGTACTGCACCAGATCGGCCACCAGCACCAGCAGCAGCAGCGCAGGCGCAAACGGCAGGTCGCGCACCCAGGCCTGGACGCCGTCCTTGACGGCCCAGCCGAACAGCCGGTGCACCGCCAGGTTGGTGGCCAGCAGCACGAAGCCGACGATCATGTGGTTGACCAGGAAGTGCTGGAAGTCGGTCTGCCATTCCGGGCGAAACACCGGCTGCTCGCGGCGCAGCGGGAACAGCTTCTCGATGAACACGAACACCAGCGCCGAACCCAGCAGATCGAGGATGAACCAGTCCAGCCCGATGTAGGGCGTGCCGTCGGGAAAGGCCGGGTCCACCTGCACCTGGTGGCCGCCGAGCGCCAGCGCCAGGCCGATCAGCCCGAAGGTGAGGGCCGACAGCCAGCGCACTCGCGCGAACACCATGTTGAAGAGCGCGGTGCCGCCCGCGAGCACCAGCGCCCAGTACAGCAGCTGGCGCAGCAGCGGCACGTTGTAGCTCTTGCGCAGCTGCGGCGTCGTGAGGTACTCGGGAAAGTGGAAGGCCAGCACGCCGAGCACGCACAGCACCGCGAGCATCAGCGCCACCACACCCGAGGCCAGGCCGCGGCCGGGACGGATCTCGCCGTGGGAATGGGTGAGCTGGCGGAGCTTGTCGAGCATGTCGGGTGCGGGTGCGCTCTCAAGCAAATGTGGCTCTGCCACTTTGCTTGATCCCCGCGGGGGCGCTCAGAAGGAAGCACGGGGTTCGGCGGATTGTGAACGGGCACGGGCCGGGCGTGCTGTGCAATCTGGAACGGTGGGCGGCAGACCGTGATGTGTCGATCGTGCAGGAAGCAGCATCCGTTCCGGGGCGCGGATGGATTCGCGAACCCGCCGTTGGTTCTCGATCTCACCTGGCAGGGCTTTCAATCTGGGGCGGCTGCGTTGTTCGGATCAGGCGGCTCCAACGTCAGTACTCTGGGGTGCAGCCGACATTGCGCCTGCGCCGCTCTGGGGCAGGACCCGGTCATCAAGAGTCATCCCTGGTCGGCGGCTTACAGGCAAGCTGAAGATCATCGCTGCCATCCTTGAAGCGCCGGTAGTCGACAAGATCCTCACCCTCGTGGGTCTGCAGGCGCGCCGCCTTGCCCACCGGCCGCCGAGGCCACCAGCCGTCCGCGGGTGTGCTACCATTGTGCTTACTGACGATTTTCGGGGCAGATCATGGAAGTCGCGATCCGCAAGATGGGCAACTCGCAAGGTGTGCTGATTCCCAAGCCCATCCTGGCCCAGGTGGGCCTGGAAGGCACGGCCGACCTGCAGGTGCGCGATGGCGTGATCGAGATCCGCGCCATCCGCCGCAACCCGCGTGAAGGATGGGCCGACGACGCGCAGCGTCTGGCCGCGCAGGGCGGCGACGCGCTGGTCTGGCCGGAGGTCGCCAACGAGGGCGACGACAAACTGGTCTGGTGATGAAGACCGGCGACATCTGGCTGGCCCAGCTCGACCCGACGGTGGGCAGCGAGATCCAGAAGACCCGACCCTGCGTCGTGATCTCGCCCGACGACATGAACGCGCACTTGCGCACCGTGATCGTGGCGCCCATGACCACTGGGTCGCGGCCCGCGCGGTTCCGCGTTGCGCTCACCTTCCAGGGCAAGCAGGGCCTGATCGTGCTCGATCAGATCCGAACGCTCGACCGTGTGCGCTTGGTCAAGCGGCTGGGTGCCCTGCGCCCGGCGACGCTGGCTTCAGCGCTGCAGACTTTGCAGGCCATGTTCGCACCCTGACCCGATCGTTGGCCCCTGCGCGAATTCGCCAGGACGAGCGTGGGACGCGGGCAGACCTCGCGCGCGCAGTCCCGCAGCAAATGGTGCACATCAAACGATGCGTCCGGTTCGACCGCCTGGTCTTGCGGCATCGTCGCCATGCGCCAAGTGCCCGAAACCGACAAGGGCGTCATCTTCGTTACCTTGGAGGACGAAATCGGCAGCGTCAACTTCGTCTGGCGCCACATCCGTAAGCGCCTGCGCCTGGCGTTGCTGCGCTCACGCCTGCTCGCAGTGGCCAGGCGGCAGCGGGCCAAGGACGGCGGCACGTACTTGATCGCGCGCCGGCTGGTGGATGTGCGCCGTGGCTGGGCGGCCTGGTCGTCAGCAGTTCGCGGGACTCTCACTCTGAGGGCCTCGGCCGGCGGCAGGTCGCGCAGCGGGGGACCTTGCTGGCGCGGGGGTGCGCCGTCCGCGCGCGCGACTGCTTCAAGGCGATCAATTCAGGGGAGCGAGTGTCGCTGATGGGTCGGGTCCTGCCGACCGACCTCGCACGGCGAGCGACCGGTCCCGGCCACCTTGCTGACCTTCACCCAGGAGCCGCTCGAAGGTTCATTGATGGCCGATTGCCGACCCTCCCCTACATCTTCACCATCACATGCCGCGGCACCGTGTAGTCCTCCAGCGCGTACAGGCTCAGGTCCTTGCCGTAGTCCGATGACTTCAGGCCGCCGTGCGGCATTTCGTTGACGGCATGAAGTGCTGGCGGTCGCGCCACTTGCGTTGACCGTTTCATGGGCCGAGGGCGCGCTTCGCTCAACGGCCCTCGCCCACCGCGAAGCCGATCACGTCGCGCCACCAGGCAGCGTCGACGCGTTCGGGCCAGTCGTTGTGGTCGGCACCGGGCAGCACGATCAGGCGTCTGCGATCGGTCGGCAGCGTGTCGTGCAGCGCGCGGCCGAGCCGTGCCGGCACGATGCTGTCGCGCTCGGCGACCACGATGGCCACCCGGGCGGGCGTAGCAGCCAGATGAGCCGCGTTGTCGTAGCGGTCGCGCAGCAGCCAGCGCACCGGCAGCCACGGATAGTGGACCGACCCGACCCGCTCGAGGCGGTCCCAGGGTGTGATCAACACCAGTGCGCCGATCGGTACCGGCTCGTGCGCCGCCGCGGCAGCGGCGACGCCGGCGCCGAGCGATTCGCCCAGCACGATCAGCGGCGCGCCGAACTGCCGCGCGGCAAGCGCGAGCAGCGCCCGCGCATCGGCCACGAGGCTCGCCTCGCCGAGCGCACCGTCACGCGCGCCGTAGCCCGGGTACTCGGCGAGCAGCACGCGCCAGCCGAGCGGCAGCAGCGCATCGGCATAGAAGCCGCGATGCCCGGCGTGGCCGGCGTTGCCGTGGAACACCACGATGGTGCCGCGCACGCGGCCGTCCGGCTCGGCGACGAGGCCACGCATGTCATCGGCCGACGGCCACGGCCGCAAAGCGCCGCCGGTCATGCTCGCCAGCGGCGCACGCGTCGGCAGGTAGATCAGCCGCTCCTGCAGCAGGTACAGCGCGGCGACGAACAGCACGAAGACCGCGAACGCCGCGCCGAGCATCGACAGCACGTGCTTCATCTCGCGGCCGATTCTGCGCCCGAGCGCCGCCGTCAGCGATAGCCGATCAATCGCCCTGCGGTGACGACGCCGAGCCACAGCGCGATCGATGCGACGCCGGCGACACGCCAGGCCACGGGCGGCCGCGGCGCGTCGGACTCGCCGCGCAGCACGTGCGCCCACAGCGGCGAGCGCCGCAGCGCAAGCGCGTTGACCAACGCCGCCACCAGCAGCGCCAGCTTGAGGCCGAACAGCGGCTCGCCAATGTAGTCGAGCGGCCGCGTCGCGAACAGCAGCGCGCCGCTGCCGATCGCCAGCGCGAGGCCGGCGATCGCGCTGGTCAGCAGCACACGCGCCAGCGGTGCGAGCGGCACTCGCGGCCAGCAGCCGGCCAGGCGCAGGTCCAGCGGCACGATGCCGCCGACCAGCAGTGCAATGCCGACGAGGTGCGCCGTGTTGACCAGCGGGTAGAGCCACAGCGACGCGCGCAGCACCTGCGCCAGCGCGCTGGCGTGCAGCGCCTGCGCCAGCGCATCGATCATCGGCGCAGCCCCATGCAGCGGCGGTCGGCCAGCATCGGCTCCTGTGGTTCAGTCGCGATCCGGATAGAGGTCGAACTTGCGCCCGTCGATGAACACGCGCTCGGCCTTGAACACCCGCTTCTTCGGGTCGGCATGGCGGTGCCCGGCGACGGTGAGCTTCGCGCCCATGGAGAGCAACTCGTCCTTCAGGCCAGCGCGCTCGTTGCGCCACGGCTGGCCGACCTCGACGATCCACCTCGCGCCGCCGACGTCGAGCGTCAGCTCGCCGTGCGGGTTGCCGAGCTTGGCGGCGATGACCACGCCGGTCAGCTCCGAGTTGCCGTCCTCGGCCCACGTCCAGCCATGGTGCGCGGCCGCGCCCGCCGTGGCACCGGCGAGCACGACCGCACCGAGCAGGCGATGCAGCACGGGCCCGGTCCGGCGCTTGCGAATGATGTTCATCGTGGTTCTCCTGTGAAACCGGCCGATTGTCGGTCGACAGCCGATTCCGGCGCGCCGCAGGGGGTTGCACCGTCGCCGCCGCCCGTTGGCCGGCATGAAGTGCGTGTTTGCCCGGGTGCAGCCGCAGCGCAGTCACCCGATGAACACGAAGGGCAGCGGCGAAACCACGCTGGAGGTAAGGCCACGGCCGGGGCGGAGTTCGCCGTGGGAGCGGGCGAGTTGGCGGAGTTTGGCGAGCATGTCGGCGCTGCAGGGCTCCACGCGATTGCGCGAGAGCCGGATCGTCGGCGCGCAGGCCAGGCGGTGCAGTGAATCCTGAAACGCTGTGCGCCTTGTCGTTGGGCGACGGACACTGTCGAAATCCGCCCAGCTCGTTCGTCGAAGACATGCTGGCAAAGTGAAGCCAGCCACTCTGCAACAGGAGCCCCACCATGCCCACCAACCTGTCCACCCGCAAGAGCGCCGCTCGCAGGTCGAGCGCGTCACCCAGGCGCCTGGCCCTCCTGGTGGCCACGCGCAAGGGCGCCTGGCTGTTCCACGGCGATGCCCGGCGCAAGAACTGGAGAGCCGACGGCCCGCACTTCCTGGGGCACAACATCAGCCACGTGCAGCTCGATCCGCGTGATGGCCGCACGCTGTTGGCTGCCGCCAAGACGGGGCACCTCGGCCCCACGGTCTTCCGCTCCACCGACCTGGGCCGCACCTGGAAGGAGGCGCGGCAACCGCCCGCCTTCGCGCAACCAGCCGGCGGCTTGCCTGCCCGCTCGGTGGATCACACCTTCTGGCTGACGCCGGGCCACGCCAGCGAGCGCGACAGCTGGTACGCCGGCACCTCGCCGCAAGGCCTGTTCCGCTCGGAAGACGGCGGCATCAGCTGGGCGCCGCTGCCGGCCGTCAACGACGACCCCAAATTCCGCGAGTGGATGGGCACGGTGCAGGACGGCACGCCCGACGGGCCGAAACTGCATTCGATCATCGTCGACCCGCGTGACCCGTCGCATCTGGTCTTCGCGATGTCGGGCGGCGGCGTGCACGAGTCGCGCGACGCTGGTCGAAGCTGGGCGACGCTGATCCAGGGCCTGGAGGTGGTGGACGGCTTCGATGCCGCCAATGTCACCTTCCACGACCCGCATTGCGTGCGGCTGTGCCCGAGCAACCCGGACCGGCTGTACCAGCAGAACCACTGCGGTATCTACCGGCTCGACCGGGCGGGCGGCGCCGCCGCAGACATCTGGCAGCGCATCGGCCGCAAGATGCCCAAGCGCGTGGGTGACATCGGCTTTCCGATGGCGGTGCATCCGCGTGATGCCGACACGGCCTGGGTGTTCCCGATGGACGGCACGACCGTCTGGCCGCGCACCAGCCCCGAGGGCCGCCCGGCGGCCTACGTCACGCGCAATGCCGGCCGCACCTGGCACCGGCAGGACCACGGCCTGCCCGAGGGCCAGGCCTGGTGGACGCTGAAACGCCAGGCGATGACAGTGGACGCGCAGGCGAACCCGGCGCTGTACCTGGGCACCACCAGCGGCGAGCTGTGGATCGGACACGACGGCGGCGAACGCTGGTCGAACATCGCGCGGCACCTGCCGGAAATCTACGCGGTGGAAGTGGCCGAGCTCGCGTGAAGCACAGCCCCGCAACAGCTCACTCGAGGCCAGGCCGATGAAGGTCTTGATCCCCGGCGCGCTGACGTCGTACACCGGCGAGCCCCAGGTGGAGGCCACCGGTGCGACGCTCGACGCACTGTTCGCGGACCTGGACCGCCGCTACCCGGGCCTGCGGTTTCGTGTGGTCGACGAGCAGAACCGGCTGCGGCCCAACATGCGCCTCTTCGTCAACGGCGTCGGTGTGCGCGACCTGCAGCATGCGCTGCAGTCCGATGACTTCGTGGCCGTGGTGCTGGCGCTCAGCGGGGGTTGAAAGGCTGCGCCGCCGGGTGATTGATCTGAACGGGATCGCATGACAAGCGCGGCGGGGTGCCCGTAAAGGCTACGAAGTCGAGGTGTTGGACAGTCGGTTGACCGCCTGCTGTCGACCCATTGCAGCCACCCGCCCCGCTTCTCTGAAGCAGTCGGCCGGGTCACGACGCTAGAACTGCTTCGGCAATCCTGCTTGCTTCAGCACGCCGTTGGCGGTGTGCCGGGACAAGATCTTGTGGTCAACCGGGAAGCTCGTTCCGCTCCGCGGGGAGCGCCAGATGTCGTGATCGCCCTTGCCGTGGCGGACGAACATGCATCCAGCCTCCTTCAGCAGCCGGATCAATTCCGGCGTGAAGCTCTGGCCCATCGGGATCAGGCTGCGGCAGGAAGGGCGACGCTGAACCGGCGAGCCAGCAACTCGACAGTCACCTGGCCATCGGCCGGCATGCAGCCGTTGGCCTCCAACAGCTCCGGCACCATGCTCTTGAGCTTGGCATCCAGGGCTTCGATGGTTTCTGCTTCTGTGATCAGACCCGGCACATCGTCAGAGGTGGCTACCCAGACCGCAGCCTCGGCATCCCATTCGGCACGCACAAAGTACGGCTTGTTCATCGCGCGATGATACGCCGCATGCCAGTGACGCGGTTGGTGGCGGGCAAGGCCAGGCGGGCTGGGAACGAACGACCGGTCTGATCGGCGGCGGGTGGCCGCTTGTGGCCGACAAGCGACCGCTGCCATGATGTAGACACAGCCACGCCAGAGAGGACTGTTGCGAGCGTAACTCAAACGCAATACACTCTTTAGATGAAGTCCGCCGTCATACCCCAAATCCGCGTCGAGCCCGAGTTGCGCGCTGAGCTCGAGTCCGTACTCAGGCAGGGCGAAACCCTGACCGACTTCGTCGAGGCTACCGTGCGAAACGCCATCGCTTTCCGGCGTGTCCAGACCTCATTCCATGCTCGTGCACAAGCAGCGTCCGAGGCATACCACCAGACGGGGGTCTCGGTGCCCGTTGAGACCGTACTGGAGAGACTCCAATCCAAGCTTGACGCCAGGCGCAAGAAGCTCGGCCGATGAGTTTTGTCGTTGAGCTGTCTCCGACGGCCGAAGCCGACCTGGAACGCCTCTTTGACTTCTTGCTCGACCAAGCCGACACAACCGAAGACCTCGATCGCGCACAAGCGGCGATCGAGGCGATCAGGGCGACGGCGCAGCACCGCCTGGCGATCACGCCCTTCAGCTTCCGCAAAGCGGCCCATGAACCCGGCACAACGCGAATTGATCATCCCGTTCGGAGCCACAGGATATGTCGCTTTGTACGAGATCGTCAGTGCGTCGAAAGTCGTCGTGTTGGCGGTGCGCCACCAGCGTGAAGAGGACTATCACTGACGTCGATCATCGATAGCCGCGCTGCACGCGCACGGTTCGTTGGAACCTGCGGTTTCGTGGCGCCGGTGCATCGATCGAGTGGGTGGGCCGCTCGGTCTGGTGGCCGACCAGCGGTTGCTTCCCCTTCGACATCGACGAGGCGGAATGCCAGGAACCGGCCGGTCACCACCGTCAACTGATGGCCGGTGGACCAAACCGCTGACGCGGTGGTTGTGCGCGGCCGATCGGAGCGCGTGGACGCAGCGGGGTACTGAGTCGTAGCTTGGTTCCCGGGGACTGTTCCCCGGAACCCGGAGACGATGATGACGACAACACTGCGTCAACGCATGATCGATGCGATGGTCTTGCGCGGCTTTCGGCCGCGCACCCAGGAGTCTTACCTCAGGGCCGTCTCGCAGTTGGCCCGCCACTACCACCGTAGCCCCGAGCTGATCACGGACCCGGAGGTGCAGGCGTACCTGCTGCACCTCGTGCGTGATCGGCAACTGGCCCGAACCAGCGTCAACCAGGTCTCCAGCGCCACGCGATTCCTGATTTGCGAGGTGCTGGGGCAGGCCGACCGGCGCTCGCGCATCCCCATGGCGCTGACTCCGCAGCATCTGCCCGAGGTGTTGTCCCGTGCCGAGGTGGCGGCCGTACTCGACGCACCGATTTCCCTCAAGGCCCGCACCCTGTTGATGACCGCCTACGCCACCGGGATGCGCGTGAGCGAGCTGTGCAACCTGCGCGGCTGCGACATCGACTCATCGCCCGATCGCATGTGCATCCGCGTCGTCGCGGGCAAGGGCGGGCACGACCGCTACAGCCTGCTGACGCCCGAACTGCTCGAGCAGTTGAGGCTGTACTGGCGCCAGTGCCGCCGCCATGCGCGGCCTGAGGACTGGTTGTTCCCGGCTCGGCTGGATCCGTCCAAGGCGCTGGACACCCGCAGCGCCGGGCGCTACTTCCACATCGCGCGCAATGCGGTGGGCATCGACAAGGTCGGCGGCATCCACACGCTGCGCCACTGCTTCGCGACACACCTGCTCGAAGCCGGCGTCGACCTCAACAGCATCAGCCAGTTGCTGGGCCACGCCAAGCTCAGCACCACCAGCCGCTACCTGCGCATGGCCCGTCCCGGCCACAGCGCCGGCGATCGTGCACTGGCGCTGCTGGCCAATCTGCCCAAGGTGGAAGTCAAGAGCGCGCCGAAGGCGCCCCCATCGTCACCGCCACGACCGTCCCCGCTGCACTGAAGCTGCTGTCCCTGCCGCACCGGCGATGGGCGCCAACCTGGCCGAAGTGCTGCGCCGCTTCGGGCCGGCCTATCTGCGCGATCACTCGCTGAGCACGCCACAGGCGCGTGCCTGGCGGGCCATCGTCGCCTGCCGCACGCCCGCGCTGGGCGGGCAACTGCAGCGCTGCGACCGCTGCGGGCAAGAGCAGCGGCTGTTCCGCTCTTGTCGCAACCGGCATTGCCCGCAGTGCCAGCACCACGCCCGCGATGCCTGGCGCCGAGCCCGGCTGGCGGAATTGCTGCCGGTGCCGTACTGCCACCTGGTGTTCACGCTGCCGCACGCCCTCAACGGCCTGGCGCAATTCCACGACCGCTGGGTGTACCGCACGCTGATGCAGTGCGTGGCGGCCACGCTCAGCGAGTTCGCCGCCAACCCGCGCTGGCTGGGCGCCACCGGCGCCTTCACCTTGGTGCTGCACACCTGGACGCAGGACCTGCGCCGCCACATCCACGTGCACGCACTGATGGCCTGCGGCGGCCTGGATGAGGGCGGGCGTTGGTGCGCCCCCAAGCGCAGCCCGACGTTCCTGTTCCCGGTGCACGCACTCTCGAAGGTGTACAGGGGCAAGCTCCTCGACGCGCTGCACCAGGCGACTCGGGTCGGCGAGTTGCCCCGCGATCCCGCCACCACCGCAGAGGCACGCCGGCAACGGCTGCAGCAACTCATGCGTCACGGCTGGGTGGTCTATGCCAAGACGCCACTGGCAGGTCCGGAGGTGGTGCTCGACTACCTCTCGCGCTACACGCACCGCGTGGCCGTGTCCAACGAGCGCATCGTCGGCATCGACGCCCAGGGCGTGCGGCTGCGCGTTCGCGCCGACGATCAGGGCGGCAAGCGAACGGTCCATATCGACGGGCCGACGTTCATCGAGCGCTTCGTGCAGCATGTGCTGCCGCCGGGCTTCAAGCGCATCCGGCACTACGGGCTGCTCAGCCCGGCGGTCAAGCACGACCGGATGGCCCAGGCGCGTGCGGCGCTGGGCATGCCGGCGATCCAGCCCCAAGCCTGCGAGGATGCGGCGCAGTTCCTCCAGCGCACCACGGGCATCGAGGTCTCGTGCTGCCCACACTGCCGCCTGGGGCAGTGGCGCACGGTGCAGTTGTTGCCGCCGCTGCGCGCCGACTCGACACCGCCGACGGCAGCGTGCAGGCGACCCCCGTGAGCCCTGTGGGCTACACCACCGTCCATCGCCCTGTCCGTTGTCGCCAGCCCAACGGCGGAGCTAATCGCGCCCGGCCCGGCGACCATGCCGCCGGCGCGCACTTCGCCGCACATCGATGGGTCACCCGGCCCGTTCATGCGCCAGTCAGACCTCGCGCAGCGAGCCGAGTCACCCTGCCAGCCCCTCGCATCGGCGACGCCAGCGGCGTCTGAAACTTACATTGCCCAACAGCCCCTCGCGCCATCGCACCAGCGGCGGTTCAGTCCATCGACGCTTATCTCCGCGCACGCCGCGCGCTCCGCAGCGCAGGCGGCGTCAGATAAGCGCTCTCCGATCGCAGTCACCGAACCCAATTCACCTGCTCGTCACGAGCCCAACGTCGTCGCCCATCGGAGCATCTGTCGGGCGTGACGCACGAATGAACGGCCACCCTGGCGTCACCTCTACCGACCGAGAATGGCCCGCAGAAGCGTCCGGTCTTGGTCAGCGCATCGTGCGCCACCGAACCGCCCCAGAGATGATCGCGGCCGTGCGCCTCGGCTCTTGCAGGCCGACGCCGTCGCCTACGGTTCAGCCACTGTCAGGGGGATTCAAATGTTCGGTCCGGTGACCATTCCGTTCGGTGCCAAGCTGCTGTTCAACACCATCAAGCTCAAGCCGGGCGTCACGCTCGACGACATCGAGGTCGCGCTGGCCGAGATGTGCAGCGTCGTCAAGGACACCTACGGCGACGACAAGGGTGGCTTCATCGCCGGCCAGGTGTTTCGCAGTGCCGGCTTCGTGTCCGACGAAGGCTCGGTCGGCCACGGCGGCCGCGCCGGCGACCACGACGCGGTGATCGCCACCTATTGGCGCTCGTTCGAGCAGCACGAGCGGTCGCACGCCGACACCGTGTTCAAGCAGAAGTTCGCGCGCGCTCGCCGAGTTGTGCAGCGCGACGCAGGAGCTGGGCTACGACATGTTGTGGCAAGGCGCGCCGGAGAAGCGCTGAGCCCACCGCTGAGGGCCTACATCTTCACCATCACGTGCCGCGGCACCGTGTAGTCCTCCAGCGCATAAAGACTCAGATCCTTGCCGTAGCCGGAGCTCTTCAACCCCCCGTGCGGCATCTCGTTGACGAGCATGAAGTGGGTGTTGATCCACGTGCAGCCGTAGCGCAGCTTCTTGGCCACCCGCATGGCCTTGCCCACGTCCTGCGTCCACACCGATGACGCCAGGCCGTAGTCGCTGTCGTTGGCCCAGGCGATGGCCTGCTCGGTGTCGGTGAAGCGCGTCACGCTCACCACCGGGCCGAAGACCTCGCGCTTGACGATCTCGTCGTCCTGCCGCGCCCCGGCGATCACTGTGGGTTCGTAGAAGAAGCCGGCACCGGCGCGCACCTTGCCGCCGACTGTGATCTCCATGTGGCCGGTGCCCAGTGCCCGCTCCACAAAGCTCGCCACGCGGTTGCGCTGGCGGTCGCTGATCAGCGGGCCGATCTCGGCGTCGGGGTCGTCCTGCGCTCCGACCTTGATGGACTTCACCGCGCTCGTCAGGTCGGCCACCAGCCTGTCGTGCACCTTGGCGCCGGCATAGACGCGGCAGGCGGCCGTGCAGTCCTGGCCGGCGTTGTAGTAGCCGAAGACCTTGAGCCCCTCCACCACCGCCGCCAGGTCGGCATCGTCGAACACGATCACCGGCGCCTTGCCGCCAAGTTCGAGGTGCGTGCGCTTGAGCGAGTTGCTCGCTGCCTGCAGGATCTTGCGACCGGTGGACACGTCGCCGGTGAGGCTCACCATCGCCACCTTGGGGTGTTCCACCAGCGGCTGGCCCACGCTGGCGCCGCGGCCGGTGACGACGTTGAGCACGCCCTTCGGGAAGATCTCGGAAGCCACCTGCGCCAGCAGCAGCGCGGTCAGCGGCGTCTGCTCGCTCGGCTTGAGCACCACGGTGTTGCCGGCCGCGAGCGCGGGCGCCGTCTTCCACGCCGCCATCATCAGCGGGTAGTTCCACGGCGCGATGGAGCCGACCACGCCGACCGGATCGCGCCGGATCATGCTGGTGTGGCCGGCCAGGTATTCGCCGGCCAGCGGGCCAGTGAGCGTGCGCGCGGCGCCGGCAAAGAAGCGGTAGCAGTCGGCCACCGCGGGGATCTCGTCGCCGAGTGCGCGGGCGAAGGGCTTGCCGCAATTCAGCGACTCCAACCGCGCGAACTGTTCAGCGCGCGATTCGATCGCATCGGCCAACTTGAGCAGCAGGCGCGAGCGCTCCATCGCGGTGGTCTCGCCCCAACCGTCGAAGGCGCGGTGCGCGGCCGAGACGGCCTTGTTCACCTGGTCGGGCGAGGCCTCGGGCAATGCCACCAGCAACTCGCCGGTGGCGGGGTTGAGCACCTTCTCGGCCTCGCCCTCGCCGGCCACGAAGGCCCCGTCGATCAGCAATTCGGTGGGCAGCGTCATCGTCATCTCCTTCGTAGGGTGGTGGGGCAGGCCGCTCAGGCGGCGCGAAGCTCGTCCGAGCGGGTCAGGTAGTAGGCCAGCAGGATCGGCACGAACGTCAGCGCGATGATCACCACCGCGACCACGTTGGTCACCGGCCGCTGGCGCGGGCGGATCAGCTCCTGCAGCATCCAGATCGGCAGCGTGGTCTGCTGGCCGGCGGTGAACGTGGTCACGATCACCTCGTCGAAGCTCAGCGCGAAGGCCAGCAGCGCGCCGGCCAGCAGCGCCGAGCCCAGCTGCGGCAGCACCACGTAGCGCACGGTCTGGAAGGCGTCGGCGCCGAGGTCCATCGAGGCCTCGACGAGGTTGGGGTTCATGCGCCGCAGCCGCGCCACCGCGTTGTTGTAGACCACCACCACGCAAAAGGTGGCGTGGCCGATCACGATGGTCCAGAACGAGAACGGGATCTCCAGCGTGTGGTACGCACTCCTCAGCGCGATGCCGGTGATGATGCCGGGCAGCGCGATCGGCAGGATCAGCAGCAGCGAGATGGCGTCGCGGCCGAAGAACCGGGCCCGCGCCAGCGCCGCCGCCGCCAGCGTGCCGAGCAGCAGCGCGAGCGCCGTGCTCCAGGCCGCGACCTCGAACGACAGGCGGATCGCCGCCCACACGTCGTCGCGCTGCCAGGCCACGCCGAACCACTGCGTGGTCAGCGCCGGCGGCGGGAAGACGTAGCTCTTGTCTTCGGCACTGAAGGCATACAGGATGATCAGCGCCAGCGGGACGTGCAGGAACGCCACCACGGCCCAGGCGGCCACCTTCAGCGACCACGGTGCACCGCGGTCAGCGCCGAGCCGCCGGGCCGCCCCAGGGCGAGGCGCCAGCCCCCCGGGCCCAGTAGGTGTCCCATCGTGGCCCTTGGGGCGCGGCGCCGTGGGGCTGTCATAAGGCATCGAAGGCTCCCTGGCGTTTGGCCCACCACAAGTAGAGCCCGATGGCCGCGATCGGCACCAGCGAAAACGCCGCGGCGAACGGGATGTTGCCGGCCACGCCCTGCTGGCGGTAGACGATCTGCCCGATGTACAGCGTGGAGTCGCCGATCACCTGCGGGATGATGTAGTCGCCCAGCGTCAGCGAGAAGGTGAAGATCGAGCCGGCGGCCACACCGGGCATGGCCAGCGGCAGGATCACGCGGCGAAAGGTCGTCGCCGGGTTCGCGCCCAGGTCGCCCGAGGCCTCGATCAGCGAGCCCGGGATGCGTTCGATCGAGGCCATGATCGGCAGCACCATGAACGGCAGCCACATGTAGACGAAGACGATGAAGGTGCCGATGCTGGAAAAACTCAGCGACGGCCCGCCGATCGCCGGCGTGGCGAGCACCGCATCGAGCAGCCAGGTCAGGTGCAGCTGCGTGGCGAGCCAGGAGATCGCGCCCTCGCGGGCCAGCAGCAGCTTCCACGCGTACAGGCGCACCAGGTAGCTCGACCACAGCGGCAGCATCACCGCGATGTACAGCAGCGCCTTGCTGGCGCCACGTGCGTGGCGCGCCATGTAATAGGCCAGCGGAAACCCCAGCAGCGTGCAGGCCAGCGTGACGCAAACCGCCATCACCACCGTGCGCCGCGCCGAATCCAGGTTCGCCGGCTCGGTGAGTGCGACGAAGTTCTTCAACGTGAACTCGCGCACCACCTGGCCGGTGAAATCGTCCAGGCCGAAGAAGGCGTTGGCCAGCAGCGCGAACAAGGCACCCAGGTAGACCACGCCGAACCACAGCAGCGGCGGCGCCAGCAGCGCCAGCAGCAGCAGGCCACGCCGCGTGTAGAGCAGGTCCGACGTGCGCAGCCGCAGGCTGCGCAGCGGTGCCGGCAGCGCGAGGGCCGACGTCACGCCTGGCCTCCGGTCAGCGGGTTCGTCATGCGTGGCCTCCGGCCAGCGGGTTTGTCATGCGTGGCCTCCGGCCAGCGCGTGCACCGCGCGCGCGTCCCAGTGCAGGTGCACGGTGTCGCCCACCGCCGGCGCGGGCTGGTCGGGGCCATCGGGCAGGTCGGCCTGCAGCAGCGCATCGCCTGCGCGCACCTTGATGCGGGTGAACGAGCCGAAATACTGCGCCTCGGCCACCGCGCCGCTGGTGCGGGCGCCGGCCGCGTCGCCGGCGCGGATGCGCTCGGGCCGCAGCATCGCGCTGTCGTGGCCGGTGAGCGCGCGCGCCAGCTCGCCGTCGAGCACGTTGGCGGCACCGACGAACAAGGCCACGAAACGCGTGCGCGGCGCGTTGTACACCTCGTGCGGCGTGCCCACCTGCTCCAGCTGCCCGGCGTTGAAGACGCCGATGCGGTCGCTCATCGACAACGCCTCGTGCTGGTCGTGGGTGATGAACAGGAAGGTGATGCCGAGCTGGCGCTGCAGCGCCTTCAGCTCCGACTGCATCTGCTCGCGCAGCTTCAGGTCCAATGCGCCGAGCGGCTCGTCGAGCAGCAGCACCTGCGGCTGGTTGATCAGCGCGCGCGCCAGCGCCACGCGCTGGCGCTGGCCGCCCGACAGTTGCGCCGGCCGCCGTTCGCCCACGCCGGCCAGCTGCACCAGCGCCAGCAGCTCGTCGGCGCGGCGCGCGCGCTCGGCCGGCGCCACCTTGCGCACCATCAGCGAGTAGGCCACGTTGTCGCGGATGTTCATGTGCGGGAATAGCGCGTAATCCTGGAACACCGTGTTCACCGGCCGCGCATAGGGCGGGCGCATCGTCACGTCGTCGCCGCCGATCAGGATGCGCCCTGCGGTGGGCAGCGCGAAGCCGCCGATCATGCGCAGGCAGGTCGTCTTGCCCGAGCCCGAGGGCCCGAGCAGCGTGAAGAATTCGCCGGCCTCGATGGTGAGATCCACCGCGTCGACGGCGCGCACCGCCGTGGCGCCGTGGCCAAAGACGCAGGAGACCTGATCGAGGGTGACGGCGGCGGTCATGACAGGTCAGGGTTTCAGGCGGCGCGCGACGCGTTCACGCGAGCGCGCCGCCGGTGACCCAGTCGCCGTAGCGAGCGAGCCGAGGTTGGCCTGAGGAGCGCAGCCGTACTACGGTACGGCGAGCACCGCAAGGCCAAGATCGCCTCGCGCAGCAGGCGAATGGGTTACCGGCCGCCCAGTACAGCGATGTAGTCCGTGACCCAGCGGTGATACGGCACGCAACCCGCGCTCTGGCTCTTGCAGGCCGACACCGGCGTGCGCCAGAAGTGGATCTTGTCGAACGCGTTGTAGCCCTGGCGCGCGCAGCCGTCGTCCTTCAGCAGCGCATTGCCCTTGCAGGCTGCCGGCACCGCCGGTACCGAGCCGAACCAGGCCGCCAGGTCGCCCTGCAGCTTCGGGTTGATGCTGTGCTCGAGCCACAGGTACGCGCAGTTCGGATGCTTGGCGTCGGCATGCATCATCGTGGTGTCGGCCCAGCCGGTGGCGCCCTCCACCGGCACGGTGGTGGCGATGGGGCGGTTCTTGCTCTTCAGGATGTTGGCCTGGAACTGCCACGACCCCGACGCGACGACGCCCTCGTTGGTGAAGTCATCGATCTGCACGAACGCGTCGTGCCAGTACTTGCCGACGATCTTGCGCTGCGCGCGCAGCAGGTTCAGCGCCGCCTTGTACTGGTCTTCGGTCAGCTCGTAGGGGTCCTTGATGCCGAGGTCCTTCTTGTGGTGCATCAGGTACATCGCCGCGTCGGCGATGTGGATCGGGCCGTCGAAGGCCTGCACGCGGCCCTTGTTGCTCTTGCCGTCGGGCAGGTTCATCTCCTCGAACACCACGTTCCAGCTGGTCGGCGGCTTGTCCTTGAAGACGCCTGTGTTGTACATCAGCACGTTCCAGCCCCACTGGTACGGCACGCCGTAGTGGCTGTCGCCTTCGTAGTGCCAGGGCGCCTTCTGCAACCGCGGGTCGACTGATCTGTAGCTCGGGATCAGGCTGACGTTGATCGGCTGCACCTTCTTGCCGCGGATCAGCCGCGTGCTGGCGTCGCCGCTGGCGGTCACGAGGTCGAAGCCGCCCTCGTTCATCAGCGCCACCATCTCGTCGGAGGTGCCGGCGGTCTTGACGTTGACCTTGCAGCCGGTCTTCTTCTCGAAGTCGGTGACCCAGTCGAAATTCTTGTCGGTGGCGCCGCGCTCGATGTAGCCGGCCCAGGCCACGATGTCGACCTGGCCCTCGCCCTTGCCGAGTTTTTGCAGGGCGCCCTTCTGGGCCATGGCCGGGATGGTGACCGCGAACGCGGCGGTGGTGGCAACAGCGAGTGCCGCGACGGACAGTGGGGGTCGTGACATGAGCAGGCTCCGTTGGATGGGTGGCCACCCGCACGCCAGGGTGCGTGCGGTTCGAGCCGCGCAAGATAGGCCGCCGGCCGCCGTATGGGAAGTGCAATCGGTCGGCGACCGGCTATCGCGAAAAGGAATATCCGGGTTAACGTGGGTCGACTGCAGGGGCGGCCCGCCGCTACAGATGATCCTCCGGCACGAACGGTGCCACCAGGCGCAGCAGCCAGCGCTGCATGAACGTGGTGTCGGGCTCCTCGGTCAGCGGCTGCGCGTCCTTGGCGCCGAAGCTCCACTCGATGCGGCGGGTGTCGCGGTTCAGTCGCAGGCGGTAGGCGGCTTCGTTCTTCACCAGCTCGGCCAGCGTGAGCAGCTCGCCGGTGAGCCTGGGGCTGCGGATCAGCAGGCCGAGCTCGGTGTTGTGCTTCTCCGAGCGCGGATCGAAATTCAGCGAGCCGATGAACATCAGCTTGCCGTCGACCGCGGCCGCCTTGGCATGGAAGCGACCGACCGATTGGCCGAACGGCCCCAGGTTGGCGGCGCGGCGCACGCGGCTGGGCACGATCTCGTAGAGCTGGACGCCGAGGTCGAGCATCGCCTCCCGATAACGCTGGTAGCCGGCATGCACCAGCGGCTCGTCGGTGGAGGCCAGCGAGTTGGTGATGATCGTGATCGTCAGGCCCCACAGGCGGCCTTCGCGGATGTCTTCCATCACGTCGGGGTTGGGCACGAAGTACGGCGAGCTGAGCATCACCTCCTGCCGCGCCAGCAGCAGCTCGTCCATCAGCCCGCGGCGCACCGTGCGCTCCTCGCGCAGCGCGCCCGGCAGCCAGCGGCGCTGGTGATTGACCACCTTCTCGGGGGCATCGGCAAAGGCCTCGGCCTGGGCCCACACCAGGTCGAGCCGGCCCTGCGCGATCTCCTCGGCGAGGCTGCGGTAGCCGAGCACGTCCTTCGAGTCGCGCGGCGGCGGCGGGGGCGGCGGCGAGCGCGCCGGGTCACTGCGCTGTTCGAAGCGCCGCTGCAGATCGGCGGCGGGCTCGTCCGGTGGCGCGATGGCCTGCAACGGATAGACGAATTCGCTGTTCCAGTACTGGTCGAACAGCACCGCGAGCTGCTTCACCACCGGCCCGACCGCGAACGCATCGAGGTCGATGTAGTTCGCCTCCTCGTGCACCATGAAGTACTCGTTGCCGATGTTGCGGCCGCCGGCCACGGCCATCGCGCCGTCGGCGATATACAGCTTGTTGTGCATGCGGTGGTTGACCCGGCCCAGGTCGAACAGCGACGCGGTCAGGCGCGCGCCCAGGCTGTTGCGGCCGACCGGAAACGGATTGAACAGCCGCACCTCGACGTTCGGATAGGCCGCCAGCCCCTGCAGCAGCAGGTCGGAGTCGGCCGTGTACAGGTCGTCGACCAACAGGCGCACGCGCACGCCGCGTTGCGCCGCGTCGCGCAGCGCACGCAGCAGGTGGCGGCCGGTCTCGTCGTCGTGGATCACGTAGTACTGCACGTCGAGCGAGCGCTGCGCGCGCTGCGCCAGCTCGATGCGCGTGGCCAGCGCCTGCGCCGACCACGACATCAGCCGAAAGCCGCTCAGCGCCGGGTCGGGCGACGCGGTCTGCGCGAGACGGCCGAGCTCGGTGTCGGGCGACGCGTCCATCGCCTGCGACGGCGGCCGCACCACGCCCTGCGGCAGGCTGGCACAGCCGGCGGCCCACAGCGCGGCGGCGGCCAGCACGCAGTGCACCGCGACACGCCGCCACAGCGGCGGCGCGGTGCGCGGGGTCGATGCGTTGATCCGGTGCGTGCTGGCGTTCATCGCGGCAGCGAGGCTACCAGCATGTCCATGGCCCCAGGCGGCGCGGGCATCGGGGCCCGACACCAGCGTCGACGCCGTGCACGGCACGCGTCAGCGAGCGGCTGGAGCGTCGTCGGGCTGCCGGATGCGCCGGGCCTCGACATAGAACCGCTTCTCGTGGGCCTCACCCATCGAGAACGTCTTGCGCGGCAACGGGCCTTCGCGCACCACCATGCGCAGCAGGTCGCTCTTGCTCACCGCCGCGAGATGAATGCCGGCGTTGCCGTCGTGGGTCGCCAGGCGTTCCAGCACGTCATCGCCATGGACGTAATCGACGTCCCTCGCGCCACCGCGCCCGATGAACCCGTCCAGGAACGGCTGCAGGGTGCCGACCGCCAGCGTGGACGATGGATCGGCGATTTCGATCACGCTGAAGCGCGCGCCGGGTCCGATCAGCCCGGCGGCGTGGCGCGTGCCGTCGGCCGACTGCACGCGCTGGCGCATCGCGGCAGCCGTTGGCATGTCGGTGCACGCCAACCGGCTGCCGAACGCATCGGCCAGTGCCTGGCGCACGTCGGTCGTGACGCCGAACAACAGACGGTGAATCGGCGCGAAGTCGAGCGCCGGATCGTGGATGTTCTCGACCTCGACCAGCGCGTAGCGGCTCGGATGGTTCATGCCGAGCGAGCTCTTCACAGCGTCCCAGAGCGACTTGGCCGTGGCCAACGAGTGGTTGCCATCGCCGACGGCAAACAGCATCGGCGGGGTGTCGGGCGGCACGCCGTAGCGTGCCGCAAAGGCCTGCGGACTGCCCAGCGTGCGCAGTGCCGCCACCGCGCGGTCGATCCGAGCCGCGTCGACGCCGTAACCCGCGACCCGGCCACCGCCGAGCATCAGATGGGTCTCGTACAGTCTCTGCAGCGACCCGCGCGCCGCGCCGATCGGCTCGATCACCGTGTGCGTGGGGTCGTCGATCAGCACCAGGATGTGCGGCAATTCAAGTTCGGCACCGCGCCGCACCTCGATGCGCGGCGCCAGGCGCTCGACCATGGTGCCCTCGGTCGGGCGGATCAGGCTGGTGGAACTTCGGCCGAAGTCGTAGTGCTCTAGATCGAGTTCGAGCATCAGCCCGCGGCGGGTTCGCTGGCCCACGGTGCGCTCGACGTAGATGGCGCCGTCGTGCTCGTGCAGCAGCCCGTCGTCGAGATAGCGGCGCATCGTCTGCTGGATGCGCTGGATGCGCGCGGGGGCGTCGGCCGACCCCAGGAACACCTCGGGAAAGATCAGGTGCAGGGTCGAGGGTGCGTCACCGACCTCCGCCGCCACCCGGCGCCAGTAGTCGGGCTCGGACGTGTACTGGTCGCATGCCACCACGGCCCACCTGAACAGATCGACGTCAGGCCGTGGAAGGCAAAGCCGCGGCAGCCGAAAGCCAGTCTGGGCGCCCATGAGATCTCCATGTGGGGGAATGGGGCCATGGTACCCATCCGGGGCGCCCATCGCCCCGGATCGCCGTCGGCAGCTCACGCTTCCGACCCTCAGCCCGTGGTGGCGGCCCTGCGCTTGAAGATCGAGAAGCTGCCGTTGGCCTTGGCCACCAGCACCTCGCCCGCGCGCACGCTGGCCTCGAGATTGGCCACCGTCTTGCCGCGGTTGACCATCTCGGCGGTGCAGACCAGCGTGCCCTCGCGCACCGGCTTGAAGTAGTTGATCTTGATCTCGATCGTGGCGCACGATTCGTCGTCGGCCAGCGTCGGAACCAGCGCGGCGCCCATGCCGGTGTCGGCCAGCGTGAACAGCACGCCGCCGTGCACCACGCCATTGCCGTTGAGGTGCAGCTCGGCCACCTGCAGCCAGCAGCGGCTGGAGCCGGGCTTCGGCTGCTCGAACTGCAGGCCCACATGTTCGATGAACGGAAAGCGTCTGGGCATCGCATCGGTCCTCGGACACCGATTGTCAGGCCGCGAGCCACGCCCCCAGCCACACCGCCGCGAGCATCAGCAATTGGCCCGGCACGATGCGCAGCGCGAACGCCGCACCGCCCGCGTGCCACGACACCACCGCCTTCATCAGCGCGTTGGTGGTCAGGCCGAGCAGGATCGGCAACACCGAATCAGGGGCCGTCACCTTGCCCGCCGACACCAGCGCCGCCATCGACGCCGCGTTGGCGTGTGCGTCGACCAGACCAGCCAGCGCGGCGGCGAGCAGCGTGCCGCGCTCGCCCAGCCAATGGTTGAACCCTGCCGAGACCAGCAGCACCGCCGCCATCACCAGCCCGAACGCCAGCGCCGCCTTCCAGTCGAAGGCGTGGCCCAGCGGTCCGGCGTCCGCCTCGGCCCGCGCGGCATGGCTTCGCCACATGAAGCCGAGGCCATACGCGGTGGCCGCGAGCCCGCCCAGCCCGAGCGGCAGCCACAACGCGCGCAGCAGCGTCGGCTGGATCGCCGCAATCATCGATGCCATCAGCACGATGGTGGCAATCGACGACAACACGGCGCCGGCCACCGCGCCGGCCGCCTGCGACGCGTGCGCCCGCGAGCGCTGGCCCATCGCGTGGATCGTTGCCGTGCTGGAGACGAACCCGCCCGCCAGACCCGCCAGCGGCAGCCCGTGCTGCACGCCGAGTGCACGAACCGCGGCGTAGCCGATCGCGCTGATGGCCATCACCAGCACCACTAAGCGCGCGATGCCGTGCGGGTTGATCGCGTCGAACGGCCCCATGAACCGGTCGGGCGCCAACGGCAGCACGATCAGCGCGGTGGCCAGCAGCAGGATGGCATCGTGCAGCTCCTGCTCGGTCAACACGCGCCGCACGAAACGGTGCAGCCGCTCGCGCGCGGCCAGCAGCGCGGCCAGCACCACACCCACCGCGGCGGCCAGCGTCGGCCGCGGCACCGCCAGCGCACCCAGCACGCAGGTGAGCAGCAACGCGACCTCGGTGGTCAGGCCGGGGTCCTGCTCGCGGCTGCGGCGGTAGGCCAGCAGCGCCAGCACGCCGACGCACCCCGTCGCCACCGCGACCACCGCGCCGCCGAGCAGCTGCGCCACCGCGCCGAGCAGCGCCGCCGCGGTGAAGGTGCGGATGCCTGCGGCCGCGCGGCTGGGTCCCTCGCCCTTGCGCCGCTCGCGCTCGGCACCGATCAGCAGGCCGATGCCCAGCGCGACGCAAAGGCCCAGCAGCGCACTCGGGTCGGCCAGAAGGGGCATCGCGGCAGTTTAGGTGCGGCCTTGCGCCGGACCGCGATCGGCCGGCGGCACCGATCATCACCGCGCCGGTTGCGCCGCGCTGTCGGATCTTATTCAGCGCCGTGTGCGATCGGTCGCGCGCACATCTCACGAGTCCTCGGCGGCGGCCACGCCGCGAACACCAGACATAACTAACATGTGGTTACAGAGCCGGACGCTCACGTTGAACTTAGCGGTTCTATTGACCACGCCCTTCGCGCGATGGCGTTCAGTTCAAGTCGCCGCGGCCGAAAAGGGCAACAACAGAGTCCAAGGATTCCTCGTGACTGAGCTCGTCGATCGCGTGAGTGGTTCGCCGCCAGAGCCGGATGTCGACGCCAAACTCCTGTACCTGGCGTACGGCAAGGTGCGCCTGAGCCTGACGATGACGGTGGTCGTGACCGCGCTGTTCGTGGCGCCGCTGTGGCCGTTCCTGCCGCCGATGCAGGCGTCGGCCTGGGTCGGCGCGATCCTCGCCGTCGTGGTCTTGCGCTACGGCCTGTGGGTCGCGTTCCAACGTGCCGCGCCGACGCCCGACCGGCTCACGCTCTGGCGCGCGCTCTTGATACTCGGGTCCACCGCGGCCGGCGCCGGATGGGCGCTGGGCCCGACGCTGGCGATGACACGAATCGGCGGCGCGGAGACGGCGCTGTTCGTCGGCACGTTGCTGAGCGTCAGCGCGGTGGCGATGAACACCCACGCCGCGCAACAGACGGCGATGCAGGCCTTTCTCGTCGCCGCGCTGGTGCCGCCGGCGATCGCGACACTGAGCACCGGCGGCCACACCGAGCGCATCCTGGCCCTGGTGCTGCTGGCCGGGCTGGTGTCGGTCACCCTGGTCGGCCGTCGTTCCAGCCGGGCCCTGCGCAAGCAGCTGGAGACCCAGGCCGATCTGCAGGCAGCGTTGGCCGAGACCAGCGCCGCGCGCGAGCATGCCGAGGCGGCGTCGTTGGCCAAGACGCGCTTTCTGGCCAACATGAGCCATGAGCTGCGCACCCCGCTCAACGCGGTGATCGGCGCGGCCCAGCTGCTGCGCGCCGGGCCGGCCGACGCCGAGCGCCAGGCGCACCTGACCGATGCCATCCAGCGCAGCGGCACCAACCTGCTCGGCTTGATCGAGAACATCCTCGACCTCTCGCGCATCGAGGCAGGAAAACTCACGCTGCATGCGGCGGACTTCCACCTGGTCGAGTGCGTCGAGTCGGCGATGACCACCGCCGCACTGTCCGCGCGCAGCAAGGGCTTGCGCCTGACGTGCATCGTGGCGCCGGAGCTGCCCGCGTGGCGCCATGGCGACGCGGCGCGGCTGCGCCAGGTGGTACTCAACCTCTTGGGCAATGCGGTCAAGTTCACCGCACAGGGCGATGTCGTGTTGCGCGTTCGCTCGGGTACCACACCCCATGGCGTGCGCGTGGGCGTGACCGACACTGGCGTGGGCATCGCTGCGACTTCGCTGCCCTACGTATTCGAGCCGTTTCGCCAGGCCGACGACGGCGCGGATCGGCGTTTCGGCGGCAGCGGCCTCGGGCTGGCCATCGTGCGCCAACTGGTCGACGCAATGGGCGGGCAGGTTGAAGTGACCAGCACACCCGGCCAGGGCTCGTGCTTCGAATTCGAAGTGCCGCTGCCGCCGGCGCGACGGCCACCGGCCGAGCCGGCCCCGCTGGCGCAGCGGGTGGCGTTCTACGAGCCGCACGACGCCAGCGCCGAGGCCCTGGCGTCGCATCTGCGCCGCATGGGCTGCGACGCCCAACGCTGCACCAGCGCCGCAGAACTGCGCCAGTGCCTGGCCGGCTGGCGCGACGCCCCGTCACCCTGGCTGATGGTGACTGCGGACGCTGCCGGGGCCGAAGCGCTGCTCGACCACGTCGCGGACCTGGTCGAACCCGACCATGTGATCGCGATGTCGAGCGACGTCGCCTACGAAGCCGAGCGGGCGCGCGACGCGATGAGCGTGTCGCGCCAGCTCATGAAACCGATCACCCGCACCGCGCTGGTCAGCCGGATGAAGCCCACACCCGACGTGGAACCTGCATCGCAGCCGTTCGCGCAGCACCTGCTCACCCCGACCGAGCTGGACCGGCTCACCCATGTGCTGGTGGTCGAGGACGACGAGCTCAACCGGTCGATCGTCTGCGGCATGTTGCAGCACGCGGGTTACCGCGTCAGCCAGGCGGTGGACGGTCATGACGCGCTGCAGGTGCTGCAGCGGCCGGTGCGCATCGACCTCGTGTTCATGGATTGGCAGATGCCCGACATGGACGGTCTGGACGTCACGCGCCGGCTGCGCGCGGGCGCGGCCGGCCCCGCCGGCCAGACCGTGCCCGTCGTGGCCTTGACCGCGAACGCCTTTGCCGAGGACCGCGCGGCCTGCCTGGCCGCCGGCATGAACGACTTCCTGACCAAGCCCGTGCTGGCCGAGCGACTGCTCGCGGCCGTGCGACGTTGGTCGGCCCACAAGCCCGAGACGACGCCGGCGGCACGTGAACCCGACGCGCAGGGCGACGAGCCGATGGTGTTCGACCCGTCGGTGCTGGCGGGCCTGCCGATGGTGGTGGACGGCTCGGACCCGTCATACGCCGACCAGTTGCTGCAGATGTTCATCGACGGCAACCGTCAGGCATTCATCGCGATCGATGCCAACCTGGCCGGCGGCGACAGGGCCGTGCTGCTGCGCACGGTGCACACGCTGAAGTCCAGCGCGGCGCAGGTCGGAGCCATCGCGCTGTCTGCCGAAGCGGCCCGCCAGGAAACGGCACTTCGCCAGGGCCACACGCTGGATCCCGGCGACGCCGGCCGTTTGCGGGCCGAGCATGCGGCATTCGAACAGGCCGTGGCGCGGCATCGATCGCACCCGGTCGATCCGATGGATACGGCCCCGATCGTTCGCGCAACCTGCACGCCAGGCCACCAGGAGTTCACATGACCCGACCCATCATGCAATCGATTCGCGATCTGACCCGTCTGGCGGGCGTCTTGGCCGCCCTCATGGGGGGCCACTCGGCGATGGCTGATGAACTGATCATCCCCGGCAGCGGCAATCCGGAGTTCGTGCTGACGGCGCTTGCCGACGTGTTCAACGGCCAGCAGACGCGACATCGCGTGTCCGTACCCCCCTCCACGGGCACCGCCGGTGCGCTGCGCGACGTCGAGAGCGGAGCGACCACGCTCGGGCGGGTCGGGCGACCGCTGAAGAGCGACGAACGTGCCCGCGGGCTCACCTTCATTCCGCTCGGGCGCGACCCGGTGAGCTTCGTCGGCGGCAGCGGCGTCAGCATTCGGGGCCTCACGTCGGCCCAGCTGGTCGATGCCTACTCAGGCAAGACGTCGAACTGGCGCGAGTTCGGTGGCCGGCCCGCCCCGATTCGAGCCATCGGGCGCGAACCGACCGACACCGCACGACAGTCCATCAGCCGGGTATTGAAACCCTTCGAGAGCATCGAATTCGGTGACGGCGTGAAGGTGGTTCACCTCGACCCGCAAATGATCGAGTTGCTGGACCGCTTCCCCGGCAGCCTGGGCTTCCTCAACCGGTCGGCGCTGGCGGCATGCAAGACCAAGCTCGTCTATCTGTCGCTCGATGGCGTCGAGCCGACGCCACAGAACGTCGAGGCCGGGCGCTACCCGATCTGGGTGGAGTTCGGGCTGGTTCACAAGGGTGCATTGAGCCCGTCCGCGCGAGCCTTTGTCGAATTCGTGCGCTCGCCCGAGGGTGCACGCATCCTGCGCGAACACGGCGTGCTGGCGGCGACAGGCCAGTCCTGAGTCGGACCGGACACCACGAACCCCGACACCGCCCAATCGGAATGCCGCAATCATGCGATTCAGACCCTCCACCAGCCTGACGCTGGCGCTGCTGATCGGATTGCTGGCCTCGGCGGGCCAGTGGATATCGCATGCCACCGCCAGCGACGTGCTCGAAGCCACGATCCGGCAGCGCGAGATCGACAAAGTCGATACCGTCGGCCGCGTCATCGAGCGGCTGATCGCACAGCGCGGCCAGCAGGCGCTACAAGTGGCGCGCCTGATTGCCAGCCATGACGACGTGGCCACCGCCGTGCGCCGGCACGGTGTCGACCGCACCGCGTCGCTGGCCGGCGCCCTGGATGAGGCCTTCCAGATCGCGCACGTGCAGTCGCTGGAGGTGTCCGACGCGGACGAAACGATCGTCTACCGCGCCCCCGAGCGTCAACGCGTGGGCGAGCAAGCCAAGGGCTGGGGCATCACCGAGGCCCTGGCCGGCAGCGGCATGCTGGTCAGCGTGCGCGAGCGCGATGGCCTGACCATCCGCGCGATCGAGCCGTTGCGCTCGGGGTCGGCTGTCGTCGGCGTGATCTCGGTCGGGGTCGCGTTGGACACGGCATTCTTCGACCAGCTCAGCCGTGAGGTCGGTGCGCGTCTGACCTTGTTGTCGCGGCGCGGCTCGCAGCTGCCGGGTCAAGGCGCGTCGTCGGGGAGCGTCGACATCGGGGCGACGACCGAAGCCTTCCAGAAGAAGATCCCGATCTACCGCATCGATGGCCAGTCGCGCCAGACGAGCGTGTACCTGCCGGTCATGATCGTCGACGAGGCCTATGTGATCCTGGCGCAGCTCGACAGCTCGGCGGCCTATCGGCTTCTCGATGCAGGCAAGCGTCAATCGGCCATCTTCGCCGCGCTGACGCTGCTTGGCAGCGTGGTGATCGGACTGCTGGCTCTGCGCCTGGCGATGGGCCCACTGCGCCGCCTGCGTGCACGCGCCGAGGCCGTCGCGCAGGATCTGACCGGGGCTTCGATCCATGTACCGGGGCGAGATGAGATTGCCTCGGTGGTGGAGGTGCTGCAGACGCTCACCGACCGCCTGGTCGAGCGCAACCGCGAACTCGTCGACGCCAGTGCCAGAGCGGACGCCGCGACACAGGCGAAGTCGCAGTTTCTGTCGACCATGAGTCACGAAATCCGCACGCCGCTGAACGGCATACTGGGGATGACCGAACTGCTGCAGCACAGTCGCCTGGACAGCGAACAGTCGCGCTTCGTCGGGGCGATCGCCACGGCCGGCAGCACGCTGCATGACTTGCTCAGCGACATCCTGGACCTGGCCAAGATCGAGCAAGGGAAGGTGCTGCTGGATCCGGTGGACTTCGATCTCGGCCGATTGCTGGCCGAGGTCGCGGACGTCTACCGAGAGGTGGCCCGCGCACGCGGGCTGTCGCTGGTGACCGCGCTGCCCGATTCGATCGGTCGCCTGCGCGGCGATCCAACGCGGCTGCGCCAGGTGCTGTCCAATCTGCTGGGCAACGCGACGAAGTTCACCGAGCGTGGCGAGGTGAGGTTGCGGGCCGAACGAATGCCCGCGGCAGCCGACGACGCCCGCGCCTGGTGGCGCTTCACGGTGGAAGACACCGGCATCGGCATCGCGCCGGAATCGATGACCAGGTTGTTTCAGCATTTCGTTCAGGCCGACGCCTCGACGACGCGCCAGTTCGGCGGCACCGGGCTGGGCCTGGCGATTTGCAGGCATCTGGTGCAACTGATGGGGGGCCGCATCGATGCACACAGCGTGCCGGGCGAAGGGGCGCGCTTCTGGCTGGACCTGCCCTTCGAGGCCGCCGCCGATCAGCAGGAGCCCGCGCCACCAGCGCGTCGCGAGCTGCCGCGCACCGGCTGCACGGTGCTCGTGGCCGAGGACAACCCGATCAACCAACAGGTCATCGAGCGCATGCTCCAGCACCTGGGCGCGGTGGTGACGGTGGCCGACGACGGCGAGGCGGCTGTGGCCTTGGTGCAGCGGGAGTCCTTCGACCTGGTGTTCATGGACTGCCTGATGCCCGTGATGGACGGCTTTGAAGCCACGCGCAGGATCCGCGAGTGGGAGCGCGGCCAGGACGAGCGTTGTCCCGTGCCGATCATTGCGCTGACCGCCAACGCGCTGGCCGGCGATCGCGACGCCTGCCTGGCCGCCGGCATGACCGACTACCTGGCCAAACCGATCTCCAGCACCGCGCTTGCCAAGACGCTCTCCCGTCATGCCCGCGACATCGTGCGCGCTGCAGCCCCGACGACTGAAGCCCCGGATCGGCTCGATCGTCGCAGGTTCCGAGCCGAGTTTCGACCCGCTGGTCCTCAACAGCTTGCCCATGGTGGCCGACGGTTCGGCGCCGGCGTTCGCCGGCCGGATGCTGGACCTCTTCGCCGCCAACGCGAAGACCATGCTCGATGCAATCGACACGGCAACGCGCGAGGATGACCCTGCGGCCGTGTTGCGCTGCATGCACAAGCTCAAGGCCAACGCGGCCCAGGTCGGCGCCGCAGCGCTCGCCGCCGAGGCCACGCGGCAGGAGACGTGCCTGCGAACAGGATCCGCTTCAGCGCCGGACGGGCCCGCACGGCTGCGACGGTTGTTCGGCCGTTTCGAGCGGGCGGTCGAACAACATCGTCAGGCGGCCGACATGCGGGTCGAGCAAGGGAGTTCGGCGTGAACGAGGAGCACGTTCGAACCCACCTGCTGATCGTCGACGACGACGCCTTGCTGCGCCACATGGCCGCGACGACGTTGCGGCATGCCGGCTTCGACGTGAGCGATGCGGCCAGTGGCGAGGAGGCGCTGGTGAAGTTCGAGACCGGCGCCTACGACCTGGTGCTGCTGGACGTGATGATGCCCGGCCTCGACGGCTACCAGGTCTGCCAGCGCATCCGTGCCACGGCGCCCGGCGCGCGCATCCCGATCCTGATGCTCACGGGCCTGAACGACACCGAGTCGATCGAGCGCGCGTACCACGACGGCGCCACCGACTTCATCACCAAGCCGATCAACTGGACCTTGCTCTCGCACCGCGTGCGCTACGCCATTCGCGCCAGCCTCGCCGCCGAGGCGATGCGGCGCAACCGCGAGAGCCTGGCGCGGGCGCAGCGGCTGGCCGGCATGGGCAACTGGGAGCTGTTCGCGGACGGCCGGATGGAATGCTCCGCGGAGCTGGTGCGCCTGTTCGGGGCGCCGCAGGAGGCCGGCCAATCCAGCACGTCGGAATCGTGGCTGAGGCGCGTCGTGCCGGCCGACCGCCAGCGTGTACTCGAGGCGCGCGCCCAACTGGCGCACGACGGCACGCCGTACCAGTTGCAGTTCCAGATCGAGCGTTTCGACGGCGGCGTGCGCACCGTGTTCGAGCAGGCCGCCGGCGTCGCCGGCGAACACGGGCGGCCGATGCGCATCGAGGGCATCACGCAGGACATCACCGACCGCGTGCTGGCCCAGGAACGCATCCGCCAGCTCGCCCACTACGACGGCACCACCGGGTTGCCGAACCGCCAGTTCTTTGCCGAACTCACGGGCCCGTCGCTCGAGCGCGTGCGGCGCCACGGCACGCGCTGCGCCGTGCTGCATCTGGACATCGACCGCTTCAAAGGCGTCAACGACGCATTCGGCCGCAGCAAGGGCGACGCCGTGCTGCAGATCGTCGCCGAGCGGCTGCGCTCGTGGATCCGCACCAGCGACCTGGCGTCGGTGAACGCGGCGCCGGTGGAACAAGGCGTGCTGGCGCGCGTGGGCGCCAATGCCTTCACGCTGCTGATCGCCGACCTGGCCAGCCAGGAGCAGGCGGCCGCGGTGGCGCAACGCCTGATCAACGCGATCACCCAGCCGATCGACGTCGAGTCGCAGGCGCTGGTGCTGACGGCGAGCATCGGCATCGCGATCTTTCCGAACGACGCGTCCGATCTGCCGGGCCTGACGCGCTGCGCCGAACAGGCGCTCTACGCCGCCAAGGCTGCCGGCCGCGCGCAGTTGCGCTTCTTCGACGAGCAGATGAATGCACGGGCCACGGGGCGGGTGTTGATGGAGGCCGAGTTGCGGCGCGCCATTTCCGAGGGCGAACTGCGGTTGCACTTTCAGCCCAAGGTCGATGCCGGTACGAGGGCGATCGTCGGCGCCGAGGCGCTGGTGCGCTGGCAGCATCGCGAGCGGGGCCTGGTACCGCCGGGCGAGTTCATCCCGCTGGCCGAGGAAAGCGGCCTGATCGTGCCGTTGACCGACTGGGTGCTGGAGTCGGCCTGCAGCCACCTGCGTGCCTGGGCCGACGCCGGGCTGCCGGCGCTGCCGCTGTCGGTCAACCTGGCGGCATGCAGCCTCGCCGACACCGGCCTGGTGGACAAGCTCGACGCCTTGATGCGGCGCCATGGCCTCACGCCGCGCAGCCTGACGCTCGAGATGACCGAGACGATGCTGATGCGCGACATCGAGTCCGCCAGCGCGCTGTTGGAGACCTTGCACGCCCGGGGCTATGGTTTGTCGCTCGACGACTTCGGCACCGGCTACTCGTCGCTGGGCTACCTGAAGCGCTTTGCGGTCGACGAGCTGAAGATCGAGCGCGCGTTCGTCACCGACGCCGCGCGCGACAGCCGCGACGGTGCGCTGGCCGCGGCGATCATCGCGCTCGGTCGCGAGCTGGGCCTGAAGATCGTCGGCGAAGGGGTCGAGACGCCCGAACAGTCGGCGTTCCTGTTGCGCCGCGGCTGCAGCGTGCAGCAGGGTTATCTGTTCTCGAGGCCGGTGCCGGCGGCCGCGTTCGAAGCCCTGTTGCGCAGTGGTCCGATCGCGGCAGGCGAAGCCGGCGCCGCGCGCCCGCCGGTGGCCATCGCCCGGTGAGCCGACGCCACGGTGCGCGCGCGGGGCCGACCCGCCGCGCACCGGCCGCGCCGCGGCGTCAGCTCGAACCGGGCTGCACCAGAGCAGCCCGCTGCCGCAGCTGCCGGGCCTGCGCCTTCGCGGCGTCGAACTCGACGCGGCGCCGATCGATCTCGTCACGCGTCAATCGTTCGACGTTGCAGTAGTCGAGCTTCCAGTCGGCATTCGCGCTCCAGCGCAGCGGCGACTGCACCGTGGTCCGCGCCGCAGGGGCAAACGCCAGCAGTTGCAACGCCAGATCGAGCGTCAATCGCTGCGACGCAGGGTCGTGCGGCCGGCCGGCGCCGTTGCCGAGCGGAAAGTCGGAGAACAGCAGCCGCGGCACGCCAACCCATTCGACGATGTCCTTGGCGCAGCCCATCACCACGGTGGCAATGCCGGCGGCCTCGAGCAGCCGCGCGGCCAGCGCCAGGCTCTGGTGGCATACGGGGCAGTTGGGTACCAGCAGCGCAGCGTCCACCGCGTCGGCACGGCAGCGCGCGACGATTTCGGGCGCGTCGGTGTACAGCGTGATGCGCTGGCTGCGCTGGGTGGGCATGCCGTGGAAGCGTGGCGCCACGGCGCCCACGCGGCCCACGGCCGCGGCTTCGCGCAGCGCGGCCAGCGGAAAGAAGCTGCCGCTGTCGGCGCCGGTGGTGTGGTCGCGGTCGATCGCCACGTGATGGATGCCGAGCACCGGATCGCTCGCCGAATCGCCCGAGTAGACGCTGAAGAACTTGGACCGCGCGTCGTAGGCCGCGTCCGGCGGCGGCGCTGCCTGGCCCGGCGGCCGCAGCGCGGCGGTGGTCACCACGGCCACCCGGCATGCCGACAACGGCTTGCGCAGTGGCTGGAACGGCACCTCGGCGAAATGCGCCCACTCGTACGGCGCACCATAGCCCAGCGCCTGGTAGTAGCTGCGCACCCGCTGCAGGTAGGCGATCGGCGCGTCGTGCGCCGGCGCGCAGCCGAAGCCGGCCAGCGCGGCATCGTGGGCAGGATTCATCGGGTGCGGCGCCAGTGCGGCGGCAGGCTCGGGTGCGGGCGGCTCATGACACGTGCGCGGGATGAAAAAGGCAGCGCCTCGATATTAGCGGCGTCGTGCGGCCCGGCGCGCCCGGTAGACGAACTCGATCAACTGCCGGCAAATTAGGGCTTGGTGCGGAACGCGGTGCGGGCTATAACCATCTGCATGAAACCAAACGCTTCATCCATGGCCTGGCCGGTCGGGCTCGCGATCGGCGTTGCCTGCAGCGCCAGTGCACAGACCGTGCGCCAGGAGGTCAAGCCACCCCAGGCCCAGGCCTGGATCGACGTGGCCACGTTCTCCGGCATGGCGATGCCGGGCATGCCCGGCATGGGCGGCCCCGGCGCCGGGCCGATGGCGGCGCTGGGCGGCTTGCTGGGGGGCGGAGGCAGCGGCACGGCCAAGGTGAGTTTCCTGATGACGCAGACCGGCAGCGGCGGTCGCTACGTCGACGTCACGCTGTTCACGCGCGCGAATCCGCAGCTCGCCGAGGCCACGCAGGAGGTGCCGCCCGCGCTGCTGAGCCCGGCGCTCAAGCTGGTGGCGCCGCGCGACGCGCCGCCTGCACCGGTGGAACGCGACGACGATGTGGTGCAGGAGCCGCAGCGCCCGCAGGGCAAGATGCTGCTGTACTGGGGCTGCGGCGACGCCGTGCGCGCCGGCCAGCCGCGCGTGGTGGACTTCGCCACCGCCACGCCGGCCGAGCTGGCGCAGGCGTTCCAGGCGCGCCGCGCGACGCAGCGCGGCGCGCACTCGGCCAGCGGCCGGCCGCACTGGCCCAACGCCACCGACGGCCGCGCACTGCCCGACGCGGCGTCGCTGGTCGGGACCCACCACATCACCGGCAGCGGCGTGCCCGAGGGCTTTCGCTTCGGCATCCCGGCGGCGCAGGACCTGATGCCGCCGCTGCAACTGCAGCAGGCCGACAAGGGCGGCGCCACCGCGCTCAGCTGGGCCGCGCAGCCCAATGCACGGGCTTTCTTCGTGATGGCGATGGGCGCACGGGGCTCCAACGAGATGGTGCTGTGGACGTCGAGCGAGCTGCCCGACATGGGCATGGGGCTGATCGACTACCAGACCAACGCGGCGGTGGACCGCTGGCTCAAGGAGAAGGTGCTGCTCACACCGACCACCACCGAGTGCACGGTGCCCAAGGGCGTGTTCAGCGGCCAGGGCGCGATGCTGCGCGCGATTGCCTACGGCCACGAGCTGAACCTGGCGCACCCGCCACGGCCCACCGACCCCAAGGTCGCGTGGGAACCGCAGTGGGCGGCCAAGGTGCGCGTGAAGTCGGTGGCCAGCGCGATGCTCGGCATGCCGTCGATGGACGATGCGCGGCGCGCGGGCAGCGAGTCGAAGCAGCCCGACGAGCAGGCCGAGAAGAAGGAGAAGAAGCCCAGCGCGCTCGATCTGCTGCGCGGGGTGATCGGCAGATAGCACTTCGGCTCGGCGCGCTTGGCTTGGCACGAAGGCAATGGCCTTGCCTGCGCGATCTGCATTCGTGCCGTCGATGGCGGTCACGCGGTGGCGTGGCCGCATCAGGGCGCCCAGGCCACTGCGTGACGCGCAACGGGGTGGTCTGCGCCGGCGGCAGCTTTCGCAAGGCCGGCGGCCTGATGGGCATCCTCGCGCGCGCCGGCGACATCGCCCAGTGCGAGCCGCGCCTGGGCCTGCAGCAGCAGCGCCTCGGCCACATGAACGCCGGCCTCGGGGTCGATGGCCTGACGTCGCGCGACCGCCAACGCCGACTCAGCGCTGGCGCGCGCTGCCTGGGCGCGGCCACTCATCAGCGCCAACCGGGCTTCTGACAGGTGGATCTCCCGCCAGCCGGGATCGTCGGCGTAACCGGTGCGCTGCACGATCTCGCGAGCCTCGGCAAGCGACGCCGCCGCGGCTGGGGCATCACCTTGCGCCAGAGCCAAACGGGTGCGGGCGAACAGTGCCAACCGCGCGACGTAGCGGCGTTCCCTGCGCAGGCTGGCGTACAGGCGCTCGGCTTCGTCGACCGTGCGCCGCGCGTCGTCCAATGCGCCGCTGTCGATCTGTGCCCGGGCGCGCAACACGGTGATCGCGCGCACTTCCGTGCGGTCATCGCGCAATCGTGCATCCGCCAGCAGCTGCTGCAGCATCGGCATGGCGGTGGTGTAGCGGCCCAGCGCCACCAACGTGGTGGCGTAGCTCAGACTGCGCGGCCCGGTTGCCACTTCGCCACCGGCCCGGCCGGCTCGAATCTCCTCGTGGATTGCCAATGCATCGAGCGGTCGACCGCCCTCGCGCAAGGCCTGGGCGAGCAGTGCCAGGGCGTTCATCGCACCAGGCGTGCTCGCGCGTCCGATGCGCTGGCGCAGCACCATGCTGGATCGCGAAGTCTCGGTCGATTCGCGATAACGGCCGGCCTGATAGTAGGCGCGTGCCAGTGCGATGAGTGTCTCGGCATGACCTTCGGTCAGACCCAACCCGGCGGCAAGATCCACCCGCCTCGCCCCTTCAGCCGCGGCAACCGCCCGCGGCATGTCACCCTGGATGCGCGCAACGGCTGAGGCCTCCAGCAGGCAGACCGCGCGCGTCGGCCGGACCGCAGCCGCATCGCCGGTTTCAAGCAGCGCTTCAGCCTCCGCGATCAAGGACACCGCGCGGGGCATCGCACCGTCGAATGCCGCATCGCGCGCGCGCAGGCACAACAACTGCGCCAACGGCGCAGGATCGGACTCCCGGCGCAGCAAGGGCTCGGCTTCATCGAACAACGCGTTGGCACGGGCGAAGCTGCTCGACCAGCGCATCCGATCGGCCAACTCGAGCAACATGCGGCCGCGCAACATGACGTCGTCGCGGTATTGCAGACGCACCATGGTCACGGCGCGCTCGAGCTGTTCGTTCACCTCGACTTGCGTGCGGCCTTGCGACAAATCCGCAAGCAGGAAGCCCGCCAGATCGGACTGCGCCCCGGCCATGCGCTCGGCCCGCCGCGCGGCCGCGGCCTGCGCCTCTGCCGCCGCCTTGGCCTGCAACGCAACATCGCGCTGCAGGCGCGCCTGGCTGGCCTGCCATACAGCGATACCGGCCCCGCAGGTCAGAGCCAGCCCCACCGCGCTGACGGCACCGACCGCGATGCGGTTGCGCGAGATGAATTTGCGGGCGCGGTACAGCCGCCCGTCGGGCCGCGCCAACACGGGCTGACGGCTGAGATGGCGCCGCAGGTCGTCGGCCAACGCATCGACGGTCGCGTAGCGCTTCGTCGGCGCCTTTCGTAGCGCCTTCAGCACGATCGTGTCGAGATCGCCGCGCAAGGCGCGACGCGCGGCCGCGGTCCGACGCCACCTCGCTCGGCCGCATCGGCTCGGCCTGCAGGATCGCCTCTTCCAGCGCGGCGCGCGATTCGCGTTTCGAGCTGGTAGGGCCGCCGGCCGGTCAGCAGCTCGAACAGCACCACGCCGAGCGAATACACGTCGGCCGCGGTGCCGATGGCGCGGCCCTGGATCTGCTCGGGCGCGGCATAGTCGGGCGTCAACGCGCGGCCGACGTCGCGCGTCAGCGCCGTCTCTTCGGCGACGCCCTGCTCCAGCAGCTTGGCAATGCCGAAATCCAGCAGGCGCACGCTCGCCTTCGGCCGTGACCAGGATGTTGCTCGGCTTGAGGTCGCGGTGCACCACCAGGTTGGCGTGCGCATGGGCGACCGCCTGCGCGACCTGGAGGAACAGCCCCAGGCGCTGGCGCACGCCCAGAGCGTGGCGGCGGCAGTAGGCGTCGATGCGCTCGCCTTCGACGAATTCGAGCGCCAGGTAGGGCTGGCCGTCGTCGGCCACGCCGGCGTCGTACAGCCGCGCGATGTTCGGGTGCTCCAGCGTGGCCAGGATCTCGCGCTCGCGCGCCATGCGCTCGGCCAGGCCCGCGCGTCGCCACGCGCCGTGCGGGAGCTTGAGTGCGACGCGGCGGCTTTGCAGCACGTCGGTGCGTTCGGCCAGCCAGACCGCGGCCATGCCGCCTTCGCCAATCTGGCGCAGCAGCCGGTACGGGCCGACCAGGGCCTCGCCCGCGGGCCGGTCATCGCCCCGGTGCCCGGGCCGCGGCGCGAACTGGTCGGTCTCGACCTTGGGCAAGGTGTTGAGCATCGCGTCGCGCCAGTGGCGACTCGACATGCGCCAGCAACGCGCGCAGCCGCGGCTTGAATGCCTCGAAGCGGCTGTCCAGCGCCTGCAGCCAGGCCTCGCGCCGGCCAGCGGGCAGTTCGAGCGCATCGTCGAGCAGGCCGCGCAGCGTGGCCCAGTCGTGCGGCGCCAGATCGAAGTTGCTGCCCTGCATGTGAAACCGCCTTCGGACCCCTTCGCGCTACTTCAACGCCTCCGCCAGGAACAGCCGCGCCTGCTGCCAGTCGCGCCGCACGGTGCGGTCGGTCACCTGCAGCGCCACCGCCACCTCCGCGTCGGTGAGGCCGCCGAAATAGCGCAACTCCACCACCCGCGCCATGCGCTGGTCGACCTTCTCCAACTCGGCCAGTGCCTCGTGCACCCGCACGATCGTGGCCTCGCCCGTCGGCACGCCCAGCCGGTCGGCCACGTCGCCGGTCAACGTGACGTGCACCGCATCGCCGCCATGGCGCTCGGCCTGCCGCTGGCGCACCAGGTCGATGATGATCGAGCGCATCACCCTGCCCGCATAAACGAGAAAGCGCACCCGATCCGGAAACTGCAACGCACCGGACTTGCTCGAGACGCAGGTACGACTCGTGCACCAGCGCGGTGGTGTCGAGCACGGCGTTGCGCCCGCCACCACGCAGTCGCGCGTGCGCCAGCTGGCGCAGCTCGCGGTAGGTGGCGGCGAACAGCTCGTCGACGGCCTCATCGCCGCCTGGCGGGCTTCGGCTTGGGTCATGGCGGCGCTCCGTGTTGCGGCGGCCCGCGCGGCACGTCAGGCCGGGGCCGACAGACTCCGAGATGGGTCACGCGGCTTTGTCTCATGTCGGCTGGCGCGTGTCCATCCCTACGCGGCCGCCGCGGTGACGCCGGGCGAGGCGCGCGCCGCGTGTGTGACACGTCGTGCCCGCGAGGCTGTGTCCGGATCCGGCCGACCACCTCGTTCTTACCTGTCACACCGGGTCGCGGCCTCACCACCGGCACGCCGATCCATCCCATCACTTCATTGCGGAGCGCACGATCATGAGCATGCCCCTCTTCGGCGAAACCATCCACGGCCTGACGGTCGCGGGCAAACCGGTGCAGGCCGGCGTCTTCGACGAGCACGAGGTGCGCGCGGCGGCCGGCCTGACGCTGGCTTTCGGCGCGGTGGCGTTCGTCTACGCCTACTTCGCCAAGGAGTACGCGCCGATCAAGCTCGTCACCACGCTGTTCTTCGTCGAGTTCCTGGTGCGGGTGACGCTGGGTCTCAAGTTCAGCCCGGTCGGCCAGCTGGCCAAGCTGCTCACCTGGGGCCGGACGCCGCTCTGGGTATCGGCCAAGCCCAAGCGTTTCGCCTGGAGCCTGGGCCTGGTGATGTCGTTGGCGATGATGATCATCACCAACGTCAACATCCGCGGCACGCTGCCGCTGACGATCTGCATGATCTGCATGGCGTTGATGTGGCTCGAGGCCGTGCTCGGCCTGTGCCTGGGTTGCGAGATCTACGGCGCGATGGTGCGGCGCGGCTGGGTGGCCCGCGACGAGGCCTTCGAGATCTGCAGCCACGGCGCCTGCGCCGTCGAGCGGTCGTCCACGCTGGCGAGACAACCATGAGCCTGGCCGGCCCGCCGCCGCCGTTGGCGCTGCACGGCGCACGCAGTCGCATCGTCGGCATCGACCAGCCCGGTGCCGCTGCTCGACGGCTCACGGCGCCCGTACATCAATCTCGACAACGCCGCCAGCACGCCGGTGCTGCGCGACGTGCTCGACACGGTGAACCACTTCATGCAGTGGTATGCGTCGGTGCACCGCGGCACCGGCTTCAAGAGCCGGGTGGCCACGCAGGCCTACGACGACGCGCGCGGCATCGTCGCACGCTTCGTCGGCGCGAATGCCCGCGAGCACACGGTCGTGTTCGGCAAGAACACGACCGAGGCCATCAACAAGCTGTCGTACCGCCTGCCGCTGGCGAGCGACGACGTGGTGCTGGTGTCGCTGCTGGAGCATCACAGCAACGACCTGCCCTGGCGCGCCCGCGGCGCGCGTGGTCCACATCGGCGTCGACGCCCAGGGCGGCCTGGACGAGGACCACTTCGACCGGCTGCTGGCCGAACACGCGGGCCGCGTGAAGCTGGTCGCCGTGACCGGCGGCGCCAACGTCACTGGCTGCATGCCCGACATCCACCGCCTGGCGATCAAGGCGCATGCGGCCGGCGCGCAGATCCTGGTGGACTGCGCGCAGCTGGCACCGCACCGCGCCATTCGACATCGGCACGCTCGACGATCCCGCGCATCTGGACTACGTGGCGCTGTCGGCGCACAAGCTGTACGCGCCGTTCGGCACCGGCGCACTGATCGGCCGGCGCGACACGTTCGCGCGCGGCGAACCCGAGTACCGCGGCGGCGGCACGATCGACTTCGTCGCCACCGATTCGGTGGCCTGGGCGGCCGCACCCGACCGCGACGAAGCCGGCACGCCGAACGTGGTGGGCGCGGTGGCGCTGGCCGCCAGCATCCAGGCGCTGCAGGCCATCGGCCTCGCATCCATCGCGCGCCACGAGGCCGCGCTCACCGCCTATGCGCTCGAGCGCCTGGCGGCGGTGCCGGGCCTGCGCCTGTACGGCGATGCCGACCCGCGGCGTGCCGACCAGCGCCTGGGCGTGATTCCGTTCAACCTCGAGCCGTACTCGCACTTTCTGGTGGCCTCGGCGCTGAGCACCGAGTTCGGCATCGGCGTGCGCAACGGTTGTTTCTGCGCGCACCCGTATCTGACGCAATTGCTGGGGCTCACGCCCGCCGAGGCGCAACGGATTCGATCGCGGTTGGCCGGCAACGACCGCCGCGACATGCCGGGCATGGTGCGCATCAGCTTCGCGCTGTACAACACCGCCGACGAGGTGGACGCGCTGGTCGACGCGCTGGCCACGATGGCGCGCGGCGACCTGAGGGGTCGCTACCGGCAGGACCGCTCGAGCGGCGAATTCGAAGCCGCCGGATGGCGCCCCGATCTGGACGGCTGCTTCAAGCTGCGCGGCCACGAGACCGACGCACGGGTCACCGCGCGCGCTGCGGCCCGCACAGTCGACGCAGCGCAAAGGCCTGCCACAGCCGCCAGGCGTTCAACGGCAGCAGCAACACGTGCAGGATCAGCACCGGCGGCAGCTGCGCGACCAGCGCATAGGCGATGAACATCACGTTGCTCGCGATGGCCATCGAGCGCAGCGCGGTGATCGAGCGGGCCGAGAAGGTCACCAGCACCAGGCCTGCAGCCAGGTAGCCGAGCAGGTCCGCAGCGCCGAACAGGTGGTGCAGGGCTTCACGCATCGCGCATCCACCCAGCGGTTCGCGCGGCTGCTGCGGGCAGCGGTCGCCAGACATGCATGCGCCGCGGCGGCCTGCCGATCCCGGTCAGCTCAGCGGCCGGCAACAAGCATCTCATCATCCGCTCCGCTTGATCTGGTCGTGACAAGAGTCGGCGCCACGCGAGTGCCGCTGCGCCGTGCGGCCCGCTGCTTCGAACGCCTGGCGGAGCTGGGTTGCATGCGGCCGTGCTCGGGTTCAAGGTAACTGCTCCAGGTTGACTGTGCCGTCGAACGCGCCCTCACCTTGTGATGAACGAGTTTCGAGCCTGCTATCCGGACAGGCAGCGCCGCTCGCCCGCCGCGCATGGACACCGCCCGCGGCCGCGAAGCACCCGCTGCGCGCGGTTTGTCCGCAATGTTCCGCACAAAGCGTTCATAGGGTGGTGGCGACAAACAAGATGTCGCCCCACCAGGGGAGTGCCATGACGATTGATACCCCACGCGCCGTCAGGCGCCGCGGCGCGCGCGTGGTGATCACGTTGGCTCTGACGGGCCCGATGATCGCCTGCGAATGGACCCGCGCCGACGACGCGCCGATGCCCGGTGCGGCAGCAGCGTCGCAATCGGGGCCTGCGAACGCCGACGCCACGGCAGGCCAGCCGCGCCGGAAGTACCGCTCGGTGCGCGGCGTCTGACCGCGCGCTGCGGCGCGATGGCCCGTCGGGGCGCGACCGCGCCGCGGCATCGGCATTGAACCGCACGGCGGGTTTCGGCAACCCAGGCGCTGCAGGTTCGGCCCGCTGACGCGGCCGATGCATACCGCGCATGGAGCCCGAGATGAACCACCTTGTCCGCCTGGCGACGCTGTTCGGTCTGGCGCTGGCCGCCGCCGCAGCACCGGCCGCCGACGTCGTGGTCAACGGCGTGGCGCTGGACGCGCCGGCGCGGCAGGCGATCGAGCGTGCGTACCGCACCGCGCTCGTGCCGGGGCGCTACTGGTACGACAGCCTCTCCGGCGTCTGGGGCCTCGAAGGTGGTCCGGGCGCGGGACAGATCCAACCCGGGCTGCGCCTGGGCGGGCCGCTGCGGCGCGACGCCTCGCACGGCCGCACTGGCGTGGTCGTCAACGGGCGCGAACTGCACGCGCTCGACGTCGCCGCGCTGCAGCGCTGCGTTCGCGTGGTGCCGGGGCGCTATTGGGTGCTGGCCAATGGCGTGGGCGGCTACGAGAACGCCCCGCCGAGTTTCAATCTGGCGGTGCTGTGCGGCGGCGCATCGGTCGGCTCGTCGGCACGCTGCGACCACTACGGCGGCGGGCAGTTCAACTGCAGCAACTCGCGCACCGGCATCGGCATGATCAGCGAGGGCGGCGGCAAGGGCGCCGTGTTCGTCGACGGCAAGGTCTATTCAACACCGAATTGACAGCACCACCATTGCTTGGAGACCGACATGTCTGTACCACGGCACCACGTTCACCCACACGCCGGCAGCGCGCTGGTGCACACCACGTCGGCCTTGCCGGTGCCGATCCCGCCTGGGCACGTCGGTCCGGTGGCCCTGCCCGGCACCGGGCGCATGGTCTGGTGGACGGGACGCGTCGCGATCGGCTTGCGCCACCAACCGCAGCGCCGCTTCGAGGCGACGTCGCAGTCGGCCACCTGGATTCAAGACCTGTTGCGCGGCGCCAAACGCCGGGCGTTGCTCGTCGAGTAAGCCCGCGCCCGCGGGCGGGATGTCAATCCGGGCTGCGGATGCCGAATCGCGCCGCCGAGCGCGCACGTGAGCGTGCCGCCTCGACCTCGCGGTCGCGCGGCTCGGCCGTCGTCACCAACGATTGAATCAACGCCCGCGCGGCGGCGGCGACGTCCTGCACGGCACGGTCGAACGCGGCTGCGTTGGCCTTGGACGGCACGTTGAAGCCGCTCAACTTGCGCACGAACTGCAGCGACGCGTCGCGGATCTCCAGTTCAGTGGCGGGAGGCTCGAAGTTGAACAGCGTCTTGATGTTTCTGCACATGCGCACTCCGTTGTTGCAGCGTCTGGCGGCGATTCTCGCCATGCCATCGATTCCATGCGCTGCGTGCCAGTGTCGCGGCCGGCGCCTCAAAGCAAGCATCACGCCGGTCTAGGGTTAACACCGAGCCTGACTTCGCGTTCGCTCTTGCGGCGGTGCAGGCTAAGTTGTAGCGTCCGCGCTCGACCGCAACGCCCGGCGCAAGTGCGCCGCCAGGTACCCGCGGTCGGCGACGCGACACACAACCGGGAGCAACGACCATGAGTGCACGATGGATCAAGACCTGCGCCGCAGCGGTGGCGCTGGCGCCGCTGTGGGCGGCGGCCGACGAGACCTGCAATTCGCCGTACATGGCCAACCTCATCAAGGGCCAGGAGGACTTCGTCCATGTCTGGACGCTGGGCGTCAAGGGCCTGGGCGACGGCAACGACAAGCTGGTGACCATCGACGCCAACCCCAAGTCCAAGGGCTACGGCAAGGTCGTGCACAAGCTGTCGGTGCCGGGGCGCGGCGAGGCGCATCACATGGGCTTCACCGACGACCGCCGCTACCTCTGGGCGGGGCGGCTCGACGACAGCAAGATCTTTGTCTTCGACCTGGCCAATCCGCGCTCTCCCAAGCTGGTGCGCACGCTGTCGAACTTCGCGTCCAAGACCGGTTTCGTCGGGCCGCACACGTTCTACGCGATGCCGGGCCGCATGCTGGTGGCCGGGCTGTCCAACACCAAGGACCACGGCGGCGTCACCGGCATGGTGCTCTACAACAACAAGGGCGACGTGGTCGAGAAGATCCCGATGCCGACCACTGAGGTCGGCGGCACCAAGGGCGACGGCTACGGCTACGACATCGCGATCAACCCGGGCAAGAACCTGATGCTGACCTCCAGCTTCGCCGGCTGGAACAACTACATGATGGACCTCGGCAAGCTGGTCAAGGACGGCGAGGCGATGAAGCGCTTCGGCAACACGATGGTGGCCTGGGACGTGAAGGCGATGAAGCCGCAGAAGGTCTTCAGCGTGCCCGGCGCGCCGCTGGAGATCCGCTGGTCGCTGAAGGACGGCGACAACTGGGCCATCACCGCCACCGCGCTCACCTCCAAGCTGTGGCTGGTCAAGCCCGACGCACAGGGCCAGCTGCAGGCCAAGGAGGTGGCGACGATCGGCGACCCGAGCAAGATCCCGCTGCCGGTGGACATCAGCATCAGCGCCGACGGCAAGGGCCTGTGGGTCAACACTTTCATGGACGGCATGACCCGCTACTTCGACTTGAGCAACCCGGAGGCGCCGAAGGAGACTTACACGTTGCAGACCGGCAAGCAGGTCAACATGGTGTCGCAGAGCTGGGACGGCAAGCGCGTGTACATCACCTCGTCGCTGCTCGCCAACTGGGACAAGAAGGGCGGCGACAACGAGCAGATGCTGCGCGCCTTCCACTGGGACGGCCAGGCGCTGAAGCTGGCGTTCGAGGTCGACTTCAACCAGCTCAAGCTCGGCCGCGCGCACCACATGAAGTTCTCGGCCCGCCCGGCCGGCAAGGCGCTGGCGGATATCGCACCGGCCACGCGCGTCGCAGCGACGAGGTGACGAACCCCACGCTCACTACCTTCGCTGACATGCGGCTTGCAAGCCGCATGTCGGACAACTGAGATGAACCCGTCGGCGCGCCGCTGGCGCCTGGGTGCCCCGCTGGCGGCAGTGGCCTGGGCGGGCGGCGTGCCGGCCGCCACCGAAGCGCCGCTGCCGGCCACCCGCATCGAACCCGACGTGTCGCGCCTGCCGCCGCCGGGCAGCTACCGGCTGCCACGCCTGTTCGCGGCACCCGACGGCGAGGTGCTCGACCCCGAGGGCCGCCGCTGGCGGCTGGCCCGCGTGCTGTCGGGCCGGCTGTCGGTGGTGTCGTTCATCTACACCTATTGCCGCGATCCCGTAGGCTGCCCGCTCGCGTGGCGCATGCTCGACGAGGTGCACAAGGCGCTGTCGAGCGACCCGGCGCTGGCGCGCACCGCGCAGCTGGTCACGATCAGCTTCGACCCGACCAACGACACCCCGCAGCAGATGCGCCTGTTCGGCGGCGAGCGCATCGGCGATGCGCGCGTGCGCTGGTGGTTCCTCACCACCGCGTCGGTGGCGCGACTGCTGCCGTTGCTCGAGGGTTTCGGGCAGGATGTGACGGTCGAGACCGATGCCCGCGGCCGCCCGACGCGCACGCTGAACCACCTGCTGAAGGTGTTCACCGTCGACGCGAAACGCCAGGTGCGCGAGGTCTACAGCGTGGCGACGCTGGCGCCGCAGGCGATCGTCAACGACCTGCGCACGCTGGCGATGGAGGCGGCGCCGACGTGAAGGCCGCGCTGGCCCTGTGCATCGTCGTGGCCGCGCACGGGCCGGCCCTGGCGGCGCCGCTGGGCCTGCCGGCGCTGGCACCACCGCCGGCGGCGCAAGTGGCGTTGGGCGAGGCGCTGTTCTTCGATCGGCGCCTGTCGGTCAACGGCACGCTGTCGTGCGCGATGTGCCACCTGCCCGAACAGGGCTTCACCGCCAACGAGCTGCGCACGTCGGTCGGCATGGAAGGCGTGAGCCTGCGCCGCAATGCGCCGACGCTGCTCAATGTCGCGTTCCAGCGCACGCTGTTCCACGACGGCCGCGCGGCCAGCCTGGAACAGCAGGCGCTGATGCCGCTGCTGCATCCGGACGAGATGGCCAACCCGAGCGTGGCGGCGCTGGTCGCCCGGGTGGCCTCGCTGCGGGGTTACGGCCGCTTGTTCGCGCAGGCTTTTGGCGACGCGAAGCCCACCGGGCCGCGCATCGCGCGCGCGCTGGCCGCCTACCAGCGCACGCTGCTCGCCGGCGACTCGCCGTTCGACCGCTGGCGCTACGGCGGCGACGCGAGTGCGCTGTCGGCGCCGGCGCGGCGCGGGTTCGAGCTCTTCGGCAGCCAGGGTTGCAGCCGCTGCCACCCGGTCGGCGAACGCGACGCATTGTTCACCGACCACGGCTTCCACAACACCGGTGTCGGCTGGCGCAGCGAGCGGCAGCGCGTGCAGGCGGTGCGCGTGCAGCTGGTGCCCGGCCTGCAGACGCAACTGTCGGCCGACGAGGTGGCCCGCATCGGCGAACCCGACGCGCCCGACCTGGGCCGCTTCGAGGTCACGCGTGCAGCGGCCGACCGACGCGCGATCCGCACCCCCACGCTGCGCAACGTGGCGCTGAGCGCACCGTACATGCACGATGGCTCGTTCGACACGCTGGAGCAAGTGGTCGACCACTATGCCGCCGGCGGCTCGCCGGATGACCCGGCGCAGGATCCACTGATCCAGCCGCTGAGTCTGACGAGCGACGATCGGCGCGCGCTGGTGGCTTTCCTGCAGGCGCTGACCTCGCCGCGGCTGCCGGCGCGTGCGCGGGTCACCGCGGCGCCGTGATCGCCGCGGCCAGCTCCCGCGTAAGCCGGGCCGCCGGAACCTCGCGGCATGCAGGGGCAAGCTGACCGGCCCAGAGCGGCGAGAAGTCGCCGCTGCCGGCGGCCTCGGCCTTGGCGCGAAGCGGCGCCACCGCCGCGCCGGCGAGCGGGAACTCGGGTGCCAGGTCGCTCAGCGGACCCAGCTCGCGCATGAACCGATTGACGATGCCGCGTGCCGGCCGGCCGGTGAACAGGTTGGTCAGCGCGGTGTGCGCGGCGGCCTCGCTCTTCAGCGCCGCGCGATGCACCGCGCTGGTCGTGGCCTCGGGGCACAACAGGTAGGCCGTGCCGACTTGTGCGCCGACGGCACCGAGCTGGATGGCCGCGGCGACGCCCCGCGCATCGGCGATGCCGCCCGCGGCCACCACCGGCACACGCACGGCGCGCACGATCTGCGGCACCAGCGCCATCGCTCCGGCCTGCGACGTCAACTCCGGCGTCAGGAACATGCCGCGGTGGCCCCCGGCCTCGAGACCTTGCGCGACCACGATGTCCGCACCATGGGCCTCGAGCCAGCGCGCTTCGTCGACCGTGGTGGCCGACGAGATGACCTTGGCACCCCAGCTGCGCACCTGGGCCAGCAGCTCGGCCGACGGCAGACCGAAATGAAAACTCACCACCGGGGGCTTGAACTCGCGCAGCACCTGCGCTGCCGCAGCATCGAACGGCACGCGCCCCGGCCCGCTGGGGATGCCGCTCGCATCGATGCCGAATGCCCGGTGGTAGGGCTCCAGCGCGCGTCGCCAGGCGGCCTCGCGCGCCGCATCGGCCACCGGTGGCGTATGGCAGAAGAAGTTCACGTTGAACGGCATGCGCGTCGCGGCGCGGATCGCGACCAGCTCGGCGCGAAGGGCGTCCGGGCCGAGCATCGCGGCCGGCAGCGAACCCAGCCCGCCCGCATCGGAGACCGCGATCGCCAGCGCGCTGCCCTGCGAGCCGGCCATCGGCGCCTGAATGATCGGCAACTCGATGCCGAGAAGCTGCTGCAGAACCATCATCGACACTCACCTCGAGAAACGTTGCGGGTCACGACCCGGGAGTCGATCTTCGCCCAGGAACGTCAGCGTTTGCGCGCCAGCGCCAGACCGTCGCCGACCGTCAGCAGCGCGAGGTCGACGCGCTGATCGGTGTGCAGCTTGACGGTCAGCGCCTGCAGCGCCGCCGTGTCGGCGTCCTTGGCCGGCAGGGCGACGGCGCCGCCCCACAACATGTTGTCGAAGGCGATCAGGCCGCCGGGGCGCAGCAGATTCAGGCAACGCTCGTAGTAGGGGTCGTAGTTGGTCTTGTCGGCGTCGATGAACCCGAAGTCGTAGCTCTGCGCCTCGCCGGCAGCCAGCCGCGCGTCGAGCGTGTGCAGTGCCGGCCCCAGCACGAGCTCGATCTTGTGCTCCACGCCGGCCTGCCGCCAGAACGGCCGGCCGATGCGCGTGTAGTCGTCGCTGATGTCGCAGGCCAGCAGGTGGCCGTCGGCCGGCAGCGCCAGCGCGACGGTCAGTGCGCTGTAGCCGGTGAAGGTGCCGATCTCGAGCGTGCGCCGGGCGCCCATCAGTTTGATCAGCAGCGCCATGAACTGCCCCTGATCGGGCGAGATCTGCATGCCGGCCTGCGGATGCGAACGCGTGGCCTCGCGCAGCGCCACCTGCGCCGGGTGCTCGCGCAGCGAATGGTCGAGCAGGTACTCGAAGAGTCGATCGTCGACCTGCACCGTGCGCAGCGTCATGGCGCGGCTCTGCTGTCGATGCGCTCAGCGCAGTTTGGTGCGCGCCAGGCGCCTGGCATTGGCCACCGCCTTGCGATGGACCGGCCCGATGCCCTTGCCCGCGATCAACAGCACGGCGCGGTGCATCTGAGCCGCCAGTGCGCCGGCGGCGGGGCGGCGCCCGGGCGCGGGCAACCCCAGCGATTGCCACAACGACGATCGCCAGCTTCCGCTGCGCCCGAGCGGTTTGCTTGGCCATCGCGTGGCAGGCGTCGCTGAAGGCGGCGCGCTTTTCCGCGACCATGCGTTCGAACTCCTTGCGGTCGCGCGCCGACGGCGTGGCGCCCGCCAGCGCCATGCGTGTGAGGCGATGCGCCACGACCTGCGGCACCGCCATCGCGAGTTCGGCGGTCTTGGTGCTCACGGACTTGGCGGTGCGGCGCTTGACGGGAGGCATGGCGATCCTGGTTGGAGGGCCCACTGTAGCGGTTGCCGCGTGCCGCTGCCGTCGCCGACGACCGAGTGGGGCCATCGAGCGGCGGAGTTCAGCGCTGCCGCGGATCGAGCGCGTCGCGCAGGCCGTCGCCGACCAGGTTGAACGCCAGCACCAGCAGGAAGATCGCCAACCCCGGCCAGATCGCCATCCACGGCGCCTGGTCGATGTAGTTCTTCGCGGTGTTGAGCATGCTGCCCCAGCTGGGATCGGGCGGCTGCTGTCCGAGGCCGAGGAACGACAGGCTGGCCTCGGCGATCACCGCCGCGGCGATCGCCAGCGTGGCCTGCACGATCAGCGGCGCGGTCACGTTCGGCAGCACGTGGCGCACCGCGATGCGCCACGGCGGGTTGCCGACCGCGCGCGCGGCCTCGACGTAGTCCTCGACCTTGACGTTGAGCACCTGGGCGCGCGTCAGCCGCACGAAGATCGGCGTCGCCGACACGCCGATCGCGATCATCGCGTTGGTCAGGCTGGGGCCGAGGAACGCGGCCAGCGCGATGGCCAGGATCAGGAACGGGCAGGACAGGAACGCATCGGTGATGCGCGAGATCAGCGCGTCGGTGAAGCCGCCCAGAAAACCCGCGGCCAGCCCGATCGGCACGCCCAGCAGCAGCGAGATCGACACCGACACCACGCCGGCCAGCAGCGACGCCCGCGTGCCCCAGATCACCCGCGACAGCACGTCGCGGCCGATGTCGTCGGTGCCGAACCAATGGGCGGCATCGGGTGCCTTGCGGATCGCGCCCCAGCTGGTGGCCACCGGGTCGTGCGGCGCGAGCCACGGCGCGGCGAGCGCGAGCGCGACAAAGCCGAGCACGACGACCAACCCGATCATCGCCGGCCGCCGTCGCACGAGCTTGCGCCCCGCACGGCGCCACGGGCTCGCGGGCACGGCGGCCGCGGCCGTCGCCGCAGCGTTCAACACGGCCGACATGTCAGCGGCCGCGCCGCGCCGCGCGCGACGCAGGAGAGGTGAAATGTCCGCCGCCGAAGGCGGGCTCTCGGCCCGGTGCCGGCATCCGGTCTGCGGTTTGAATGCAGACCTTCGACGACCGAGCACGCAACGCGGCAGGCCGAGGGCCGGGCTCCTCATGCGTCCCTAAATCGTCGCCCGGCCCTCGGCCCGCCGCGTTGCCAGTGGCATCGCCGCCGTGCGCAGGTCGTGCGTCTGTGGACTGCCACGGTGGTCCGGGCGCAGCCGCGGGTGGGCGGCCGCCGGGGCGATTTAGGGACGCATGAGCCCCGGCGGTTGCCCGCCCGTGGCTGCGCCCTCGCTCGATCGTCGAATGTCCGGTCTCACGCAAGGCGAACAGCCGCACCGGGCCGCCAGCGCGCCACACGCCGTCGAGTTCGGTGAGCGGTGGCCGTCGCACCAACTCAGCCTCTCAACCGCGGATTCGCGGCGAAGTACGCCAGGTCGGCCAGCAGGTTCAGCGCGATGTAGGCGGTGGCGGTGACCAGCACCACGCCCTGCACCACCGCGTAGTCGCGGTTGAACACCGCATCCACGATCAACTTGCCGAAGCCGGGAATCGTGAACACCTGCTCGGTGAGCACCGCGCCCGACAGCAGCGTGCCGAGTTCCAGCGCGCCGAGCGTGATCACAGGCGTCAGCGCGTTGCGCAGCGCGTGCTTGAGCACCACCACGCGCTCGCGCAGGCCCTTGGCGCGCGCGGTGCGCACGTAGTCCGACGACAGCACCTGCAGCATCGCGCTGCGCATGTGGCGCATCAGCACCGCGGCGATCGCGTTGCCGAGCACGAAAGCCGGCATGATCATCGCGGCCAGGTTGGCGCGCAGGTCCTCGAACGGGCTCACGTAGCCCGAGGCCGGCAGCCAGCCGAGCTGCACCGAAAACAGCAGGATCAGCAGGATGCCGAGCCAGAAGTTCGGCGTCGAGATGCCCCACAGCGCGAAGGCGTTGGCCGCGCTGTCCCACCAGGTGCCGCGGCCCACCGCCGAGATGATGCCCGCCGGGATGCCGATCACCAGCGCGATGGCAAACGCCATCAGCGCGAGCTGGATCGTCACCGGCAGCTTCTGCGCCACCAGTTCGCGCACCGGCTGCTGCGTGCGCACCGACTCGCCGAGGTCGCCCTGCAGCACGCCGCCCACCCAGTAGGCGTAGCGCACCGGCAGCGGCTCGTCGAGGTGCAGCTTCTCGCGCAGGTAGGCGATCACGGTCGGATCCTGCTCCTCGCCGGCGAGGATCTTCGCCGGGTCGCCGGGCAGCAGCTGCTGCAGCCCGAAGATCAGCATCGACACGAACACCAGCGTCGGCACGATCTGCGCCAGGCGCTTGAGCAGGTACTCGGTCATCGGCGCGCGACGAAGGCTCACTGCATCTTCAGGCCCTGCACGCGCAGCAGCCCGTCGGGCACGCTGCGCACGCCGGCGAGCTTGGTGTTGTAGGCCCACAGCCAGTTGCGGTGGTACAGGTAGACGATCGGCCGCTCCTTCAGCACGCGCGCGGCGATCTGCTCGTAGGCCTTCCTGCGCTCGCCGGATCGAGCGCAGCGTGCGCGACTGGTTCAGCAGCGCATCGGTCTCGGCGCTGCAGTAGCCGGCGTAGTTGAGCGGCTGCTTGCAGGCGTGGAAGCTGAAGGCGTTGCCGTCGGGATCGGCGCGGCCGCTCCAGGCCAGCACGTAGGCGTCGAACTCGCCCTTGTCGGCCAGGTTCAGCGAGGTGGCGAACTCGGTGGCCTGGATCTTCACGTCGAAGCCGGCCTCGCGCGTCATCGCCTGCACCACCAGCGCCATGCGCTGCGCGTCGCTGGTGGTCGGCGTCATCAGCGTGAAGCTCGGGTTCGGCACGCCGGCCTCCTTGAGCAGCGCCTTGGCGCGTGGCGATGTCGCGCTTGGGGATCGGCATGGTCTTCGCGTAGAAGGCGTTGGTCGGTGCCACCCACTGGTTGCCGACGGTGGCCTCGTTGTCCATCACCACCTGGGCGAGGCCCTGGCGGTCGAGCGACAGCTCGAAGGCCTCGCGCACGCGCGGGTCGCGGCCGAGCGGGTTCTTCCTTGCGCCTGCTCGCTCTTGCCGATGTTGATCGTGATGCCCTGGTAGCCGATCTCGGTGATGCGCGCGATCTTGAAGCGTTTGTCGGCCTGCAGCTTGTCGATGTCGGACGAGGCCACGCGCTCGATGATGTCGAACTGGCCGGACTTCAGGTTCGCCAGCCGCACCGTGGCGTCGACGATCGGCGTGTAGGTGACCTTGTCGAAGCGGACCGCGGCCTTGTTCCAGTAGCCGTCGTAGCGCTCGAACACGATGCGGTCCTGCGCGACGCGCTCGACGAACTTGAACGGCCCCGAGCACACCGGCTTGGCGCCGAAGTTGGCGCCCGCGGCCTGCGCGGCCTTCGGCGACACCATCATGCCGGCGCGGTCGGCCAACGCGGCCAGCAGCGGCGAGAACGGCGCGCTCAGGTTGAGCTTGACCGTCAGCGGATCGACCACGTCGACGCTGGCCAGCGGCGCGAGCTCGCCGCGGCGGTTGGAGCCCGGCATCGTCTTGTGGCGCTCGAGGTTGAACTTCACCGCCGCGGCGTCGAGCTTCTCGCCGTCGTGGAAGGTGACGCCCGGGCGCAGCTTCATCGTCAGCGCCTTGCTGTCGGCCGACCACTCCCAGCTCGTCGCCAGCTGCGGCACGATGTTGAGCTTCTCGTCGATGTCGATCAGCTTGTCGCACAGCGCGGCGAACACGATGCGGCCGACGAAGGTGCGCGCCAGCGTCGGGTCGAGCACGTCGGGGTCTTCGGCCAGGCCGACGCGCAGGGCCTGCGCCTGCGTGGCCGACGCGGCCGCCAGCAGCAGCGCGGCCAGCCAGGGCTTCGAAGCGGTGTTTCATCGTGGGGCTCCTTTGAGAAAGAACGGTTCAGGTCGGCGAACGCCGCTTGCAGCCGGGCCAGTCGCGCATTGGTCGCCGATGATGCCGCGGCTGCGCAGCGACGCGGGCGGCGCGATCTCGCGCCAGCAGTGGCAGGCCACCGCGTGGCCGCCGTCATCGTCCAGCGTCGGCGCACGACCTGCGCGCAATGCGGCCGCGCATGCGCGCAGCGGGTGTGGAAGTGGCAGCCCGACGGCGGCGCCACCGGGCTCGGCACGTCGCCGGCCAGCAGCAGACGCTGGCGCGGGCCGCCAGCCTGCGGCTCGGGCACCGGAATCGCCGACAGCAGCGCCTGCGTGTACGGGTGGCGCGGCGCGGCGAACAGCAGGCGCTTGTCGGCCAGCTCGACGATGCGGCCGAGGTACATCACCGCCACCCGCGTGGCGATGTGGCGCACCACCGCCAGATCGTGCGCGATGAAGATGTAGGCGATGCCGAAACGCTGCTGCAGGTCCTGCAGCAGGTTGACCACCTGCGCCTGCACCGACACGTCGAGCGCCGACACCGGCTCGTCGCAGACGATCAGCCTCGGCTCCACCGCCAGCGCGCGCGCGATGCCGATGCGCTGGCGCTGGCCGCCGGAGAACTCGTGCGGGTAGCGCTGCGCGTGCTCGGCCGCGAGGCCCACCGTGCGCAGCAGCTCGGCCACGCGCTCGGCGTGGCGGCCGCGGTGCAGGCCGTGCAGCAGCAGCGGCTCGGCCAGGATCTGGCCCACCGTCATGCGCGGATTGAGCGACGAGAACGGGTCCTGGAAGATGATCTGCATCGCGCGCCGCGTGGCGCGCAGCGCGCCGGCGTCCAGCGCGCCGAGGTCCTGACCTTCGAACACCACGCGCCCGGCGGTGGGTTCGATCAGGCGCAGCACCAGCCGCCCGAGCGTCGACTTGCCGCAGCCCGATTCGCCGACCACGCCCAGCGTCTCGCCGGCCGCCAGCGCGAAGTCCACGCCATCGACCGCCTGCACCGCGCCGCTGACGCGGCCGAACAGGCCGCGCCGCACCGGAAAGTGCTTGACCAGGCCCTGCACCTGCAGCAGCGGCGGGCTCATTGGGGTACCGAAGGGCTCACTGGACTACCCTGCCGCGCTGCGCGCTCCGGGATGAGCGCTTTGGAGCGGCCATGCGCGCTCATGCGATCACCGCGCCTTCGGCCGGCGTGAGCAATGCGTCGACATCCAGCGGCGCCTTCCAGCAGGCCGACGCATGGCCCGCGCCCAGGTCACGCAGCGGCGGCGGCGCGCGGCGGCACTGTGCATCGGCGAACGGGCAGCGATCGGCGAAACGGCAGCCAGCCGGCATGTGCAGCGGATCGGGCACCTGGCCCTCGATCGACGCCAGCCGCCGCGGCTCGCCGTGCAGCCGCGGAATCGAGCCCAGCAGGCCCACGGTGTACGGATGCTGCGGCTCGGCGAACAGCGCGCGCACCGGCGCGCGTTCGACCACGCGGCCGGCGTACATCACCACCACCTCGTCGGCCACCTCGGCCACCACGCCGAGGTCGTGCGTGATCAGGATGATCGCGGTGCCGGTCTCGCGCTGCAGGCGCTGCATCAGGTCGAGGATCTGCGCCTGGATGGTCACGTCGAGCGCCGTGGTCGGCTCGTCGGCGATCAGCAGGCGCGGCTCGCAGGCGAGCGCCATCGCGATCATCGCGCGCTGGCGCATGCCGCCCGAGAGCTTGTGCGGGTATTCGTGAAAGCGCTGCGCCGCGGCCGGGATGCGCACCTTGTCGAGCATCGCGAGCGCGCGCGCGTCGGCCTGCTGCGCGCGTCAGCGACCGGTGCCGCAGCAGCCCTTCGGCGATCTGCTCGCCGATCGTGAACGCCGGGTTCAGCGACGACATCGGCTCCTGGAAGATCATCGCCATGCCGTTGCCGCGCAGGTCCTGCAGTTCGCGCTTCGGCAGGCCCACCAGCTCGCGGCCCTCGAAACGGACCGAGCCGTCGGCGATGCGCCCCGCCGGCTGCGGCAGCAGGCCCATGATCGACAGCGCCGTCACGCTCTTGCCGCAGCCCGACTCGCCGACGATGGCCAGCGTGCGGCCGGCTTCGACCTCGAAGCTCACGCCGTCGACCGCAGCGATCGTTCCGTCGTCGGTGGCGAAGGTCGTGCGCAGGCCGCGCACCTCGAGCAGCGCCATCGGCTACCGTCCACGCGCCGCGTGAAACGCCTCGACCCGCGCCTCGATGCGCGCGCGGTCGAGTTCGCCGGTCGGATTGTGGCGCCCGGGCAGGCAGGCCACGAACGGCTGGAAGCGCTGCAGGCTCACCTCGTACAGACGCCGCAGCTCGGCCACCGGCTCGGCATGGTCGTCGACGCGCAGGTCGAGTTCGGCGTAGTCCTCGTCACCGTGGATGCGCAGGGCCGCCGACTGCTTGCCGCGCTTGTCGCCGCCGGCGGCCTCGCCCGCCGCCAGTGCCGCGACCAGCCGCTCGGCCAGCGGCCGGTCCGCGCTGGCCATGTAGGCGTCCGCGGTGGCCTGCAGCACCTGCGGGCCGGCCAGCATGTTGCCCGCGATGCTGAAGTCCGGCGCCAGGCGGTGGCCGCACCAATCGACGCACGCCTCACCGGTGTGCGCCGCGGCGGGCCCGGTGGCGCCGAGCACGTGCAGCTGTCGCTGCGCGCGGCCGGCGTCGGCGGCGGTGAGCATCGCCACCACCTCGGCCGGCGACCGGCCCTCGGCCAGCATCGCGATGCCGGTCGGCCCGTACAGCGGGTTCATCAGCGCCTGCGTCGACAGCGCACCGACAGCCGCGGCGCGTGTGCACGCACAGCGCGCCCACCGCAAAGAAGCGGCTGGCGATCGCCACGCCGAACCGGCCGCTGCCGTCACGCGCCAGAATCGACCAGGTCATTCGTTCGCCGCCGTCGTCGCACCATCACCTTCAGAGTGTGCAACGAAGTTGGCGCACGCCCACTGCGGGCAGACCCTGCCGGGGGCGCGCCAATCCCCTGGCGGGCGTTGGAGCGACGGTCGACCGCTCGGATCAAGAGCCCTCGGCCAGCGTCGAATTCAAGCCTGCACCAGCGTCGTCACGCGCCGGCGCGTGCGTTCGCGCAGCGAACATTCGCGCAAGGTGTCGGCCAGCGCCTCGAGTTGCGGAATGCCCATGATCTCGACGGTGGAAAAGCTCGGATCGGTGGAGCGCAGGTGCAGCAGGCACTGCCCGACCAGGCGCATGCCCAGCGGTTTGTGCAGATCGAAGTGGTCGATGCGGAACAGCTCGACGTTCTCCTTCAGCTTGGACAACAGGCCGTGCTCGATGCGCACGCGCTGCGTGGTGATTTCATACGAGGTGGCGAGGCTGCGCACCCAGTACACCCCGTACGCGACGCCCAGGGTGCACACCACCGCCAGCCATTGCCACGCACTGTGAATCACCGCCGGGTGGCCCGCGAAGAGCAGCTTCTCGGCCTCGGCTTCCTTCGACGCTGCGAGCGCGGCGAGGTCGGTGTTGCAGAAGCGGCATTTGATCGCCGCGGCCTTGATGGTCTCGCCGCAGACCGGGCACGCCTTGGTGTCGTCGCTCATCCGTCGCTGCCTTTCGTGCCGGTGTCCGGCCAGGGCTGCCCACGACGCCGCGCCGGCATGGTGAATGCCGGCGCACCGACCACCACCTACAGCGCCTTGATCTCGACCTTGCGGAACTTGATGACGCCGCGCCCCCACTGCAGCGCGATCGGACCGCTGGCGAGCTTGCCGTCTTCGATGTCGACGGTCTTCACGCCGTTGAGCACCAGCACCAGCCGCTTGCCCTGCGCGGTGATCTCGTAGGTGTTCCACTTGCCGCCGGCCTTGGGCATCGGGTCGACCTTGGCCACCTTGACGATCGCGCCGGTGCCGTAGGTCGGGTCGGGCCGCTGGTCGAAGATGTTGGCCTCGTAGCAGTTCTCGTCGGTGATCTTGCCCGGGTCCTGGCAGCGAACGAAGATGCCGCTGTTGGCGTCGTCGCTGGCCCAGAACTCGGCGCGGATCATGAAGTCCTTGTAGGTGCCCTTGGTCACCAGGTAGCCGGGGTCCTTGCCACCGGAGCTGGACTGGATGGCGCCGTCGCTGGCCGTCCAGTTGGCGTCGCCGACGCGGTTGAAGTTGTCCAGGCCTTGCGTGCCGTTGACCAGCGTGATCCAGCCGGCGCCGACGCCCATGGCGCAGCCACCGACCCCCAGCGCCACCGCCGCCGCGGCGATACCGTGGCGCGCAAATGATCTGCTCATGTGTTGTCTCCTTTGTCGTGGGCGGGAAGTACGGCGGCACACGGTCTGCCCGAAAGCCGCGGCCGGCCACGGCGTGAGTGTGCCTCAGGTTGGCGGGCCGGCTCGCCGCACCGGCGCCTCACTCGATGACCCGGTCCGCCCGAAGCAGCACGGCCGCCGGAATCGTGAGATCGATGGACCTCGCGGTGGCGCTGTTGATCATCAACTCGAACCTCGTGGCCTGCTCGATCGGCAGATCGGCGGGTTTCGCACCCTTGAAGATCTTGTCAACCGTGGTTGCCGCGCGGCGCCAAAGCTCTGGGAAGCTCACGCCAAAGGCCAGCAAACCACCAGCCTCTGCAAACTCGACGAAGCCGATCGAGGGCAGCCGGTGTCTTCGTGCGAGATCCGCGATTCGCTGGGCCTGGGCGATCAGCATGGCCTCCTCGAACACCACGATCGCACCGGCGCCTTTCTTGACAAGGCTGGTCACGGCGTCCTCGAGGGCCGCCGGATCACGCACCTCGACGGACTGCAGACGGACCTTCAGCGCCTGCGCGGTGCGTTCCATCGCGCGCAGGACGGGCGCGTTGATGGGGTTGTCGCGCCTCAGCAGGATCCCGACGCGAGTCAGGTGCGGAACGGCCTCCTTGAGCACCTCGAGCCGTTTGGCGTTGAGCTCCGGGACGAAGAACGCCGACCCGGTGACGTTCCCACCCGGGCGCGCGAGACTATCGACGGCCCCGATCGCGACCGCCTCGCCGATCACCCCGAGCACGATGGGAATCGTGTCGGTCGCCTTCTTGGCGGCCAGCGCGCCGGGCGGGCCGTGAGTGACCAACACGTCAGGCTTCGAGCGGACGAGCTCGGCCGCCAATCCGGGAAGGCGTTCGTAGTTCCCGTCGGCCCACCGGAACTCGATGACGAGGTTCTTGCCCTCGACATACCCGAGTTCGCGCAGCCCGCTCCGGAAAGCCTCGATCTGGCTCGCGTAGTCGGACGACGAGGTGGAGCCGAGGAATGCCATCCGATGGACCCGGTCGGCCTGCTGCGCCTGGGCGACGGGCAGACTGAAGTGCACGCCCAAGACAAGGGCCACGACGAACGCGAGCCTCTTCTTTGCCATCTCGGATCCAGATGTTCAAGCGCTGCGCCCGAACGCCCCCGCAAACCGCGCCCGTGGCCCCAACCGCTCTTCGATGCGCAGGGCCTCGTTCCACTTGGCCATGCGCTCGCCGCGGGCGAACGAGCCCACCTTGAGCTGGCCCACCTGCCAGCCGATGGCCAGGTGCACGATGGTGGTGTCTTCGCTCTCGCCGCTGCGCGCGCTGACGATGCCGGCATAACCCGCCGAGCGCGCGGCCTGCCAGCACTGCAGGGTTTCGCTCAGCGTGCCGCGCTGGTTGGGTTTGAGCAGCACGGCGTTCGCCGCGCCGGCGGCGGCGGCCTCGCGCACCAGCGCGGCGCTCGAGACCAGGAAATCGTCGCCGACGATCTGCAGATGCTTGCCGGCGGCACGGGTGAAGCGCACGAAGCCCTCGGCATCGTCCTCGGCCAACGGGTCTTCGATGCTGACGATCGGGTACTTCTCGGTCCAGCGAAACAGCAGCTCGCTCATGCCGTCGCTGTCGAGCGTGCGCTTGTCGAGGCCGAGCTTGTACTGGCCGGCCTTGCCGAATTCGCTCGCCGCCACGTCGAGCGCGATCGCCACCTGCGCGCCGGGCACGAAGCCGGCGCGCTCGATCGCGGTGACCAGCGACTCGAGCGCCTGCTCGTTGCTGCTGAACACCGGCCACCAGCCGCCCTCGTCGGCGACGCCGAAATGCGCGCCGCGCTGCTGCATCAGCAGCCCGGCATGGCGATAGACCTCGGAGGTCCACTCGACGGCCTGGTTGAAGCTCTTCGCGCCGGGGCACACGACCATGAAGTCCTGCACGTCGGTGCGACGGCCGGCGTGCGCGCCGCCGCCGAAGATCTGGATCTGCGGCATCGGCAGCAGCGTGGCATCGGCGCCGCCGAGGTAGTGGTACAGCGGCACACCGTACGCGGCCGCGGCCGCGTGCGCGACGGCCATCGACACGGCCAACGTGGCATTGGCACCCAGGCGGCTCTTGTTGGGCGTGCCGTCCAGATCGATCAGGCGGTCGTCGATCTCGCGCTGGTCGTCGGCCGGCTGGCCCATCATCACCCGCGCGATCTCGCCGTTCACGTGGGCCACCGCGTGCGACACGTCGTGGCCACCCAGGCGCGCGCCGCCGTCGCGCAGCTCGATCGCCTCGCGCGTGCCCTTGCTGGCCCCGGCGGGCACGATGGCGCGGCCGACCGCGCCGCCCTGCAGGCGCACCTCGGCCTCCACGGTCGGTCGGCCGCGGCTGTCCCACACGCGACGGGCGTGGACGAAGCGGATGTCGGTGCCGTTGTTCAGCACCGAAGGCGTGGTGGTCATCGTCTGAGCTCGTGGTGCCAGGCGGCGCGAACGCCCGCCAATCGGGCCGATGATGCCGCAAACCCGCCAACGGAGCGCTGCACGAGCAGCAAGGCCCTCGCGCAGCGCCGGACCGGCTCGCGCTGTGCCTCGGTGCGCAGGTACTCGACCGGCGACTTGCCGTCCACGCGCGCCAGCAGCAGCCCCGGCAGCAGCGCCGCGGCGCGTTGCTCCAGCGCGTCGGGCGGTTCCCAGTCCACGCCCTGCAGGTAGGTGCTGGCCAGCACGTCGAAGCAGTGCAGGAAACCCTGCGTGGCCGGCGGCGTCCACAGGCACTTGAGCAGCAGGTGGTTCAGGCAGAACGCCAGGTCGAACGCCGGGTCGCCCCACCAGGCGCATTCGGCGTCGAGCAGCACCGGACGAGACTCGCCCCCTGGCTCGCTGCGCTCGCGTCCCCCCGCGGGGAATCTGCCGGCCTGGGACGGCCCGGCGCCGGCCGGCTCGCCCCCTGGCTCACTGCGCTCGCGTCCCCCCGCGGGGGATCTGCCGGCTTGGGACGGCCCGGCGCCGGCCGGCGGACCGACGAGGATGTTCTTCGGGCTCACGTCGCCGTGCACCAGCGAGCGCTTGTTCGACTGCGTCTGCGCGACGAGTGCGCGCAACACCGGCGCCAGGTCGGCGTGCCGCTCGGCGGTGGCCAGCAGGTACGGCTCGAGGCGGATGTCGAAGAAGATCGCGTCGGTCGGGAACTGCGCCGCCAACTCGGGCCGGGCGGCGGCATGGCTGTGGATGCGCGCGAGCATGCCGCCCACGGCCTGCGCGGTGGCGGGCTCGGCGCGGCCCTCGTGCAGTTGCTGCTTCCACAGCGGATGATCGTGCGGCGTCAGGTAGCCCATCACCAGCACACCCAGGCCCGGGTGCTGGCCGAGCAGGCGCGGCGTGCAACCGGGCACCGCGGCTTCGGCCACCTGCATCCAGCGCGCTTCGTAGAGGTTGCGCTCGATCGGCGCGCGCCAGTCGGCTTCGACACGCAGCTTGGACAGCGCACGCTTGGCGCAGACCGGGCCTTGCGGCAGGTCGATGCGCCAGATGTCGGACGACACGCCGCCGGTGAGCGGCTGGCCGTGTAGCGGCGCGCCGTCGGCCAGGCCCAGCTCGCGCAGCGCCTGCACGAACTCGCTCGGCACGGGTCGCGGCGGCTCACTCACACCAGATTTCCGTGCCGGAAAGCGCCACGTGGACGCGTCAATCCAATACCACGCAGCGGACTCCGTGGATCCGGCTTCGCCGGTCCACTGGCGTCGCCCCCTGGGGGGAGGCGCCGAAGGCGCTTCGGGGAGAGCATTTCAACGGGCGGACTCGACCAGCTTGACCAGCGCGTGCAGCGTCTGGTTCACCGGCGTCGCGATACCGAGTTCGGCGCCGCGGCGCGCCACGTAGCCATTGAGGTGGTCGATCTCGCTGCGCTTGCCGCGCGCCATGTCCTGCGCGGTGGACGACAGCTGCGCCGGCATTGCCGGCGCGATGCGCTCCATCGCGTCGAGCGAGGCCTGCAGCGGCAGGTTCACGCCTTCGGCCTGCGCCACGGCCACCACCTCGCGCACCGTGGCGCGCATCACCTCGCGGATCGCCGGCAGCTCGACCATCTTGCCGTACGGCAACTGCGCCAGGCCCGAGATGGCGTTGTAGGCGCAGTTGACCATCAGCTTGCTCCACAGCTCGACCATCACGTCGGGCGAGATGCGCACGCTCACCTGGGCGCTGGCAAAGAAGTCGACCACGGCCTGCAGCCTGTGCGCCGTGACAGCGTCGGCGGCGTTGAGCGGGCCGATCACCAGGTCGCCACGGCCGAAATGCTCCACGACGCCGGGCTCGGGCATCGCGGTGGCCACGTAGACGACGGTCGGCACCACGGTACCCGCCACCTGGCGGGCGATGGCCGGTGGGTTGTCGACGCCGTTCTGCAGGCTGAGCACGATGGCGCCGGCCGCCAGGTGTGGCGCGATCTGGGCTGCCACGGCCTCGGTGTCGGTGGACTTCACGCAGAACAGCACCAGGTCGGCACCGCGCACGGCCGCGATGTCGGTGCTGGCGCCCAGGCGCACCGCCTCGACGCGGCCGGCCATGTGCAACTGCAGGCCGTCGCGCTCGATCGCCTGCACGTGCGCGGCGCGGCCGATCAGCGTGACGCGGTGGCCCGCCCTGGCGAGCATTGCGCCGTAGAAGCTGCCGACCGCGCCGGCGCCGACGACCACGGTGTGCTGGAACGATGCGCTCATGGCCACGCCGCCCTCACCGCCCGCGGCGCAACTCGGTCATCGCACCGTACACCAGGTCGCCCATCTGCTCGCGATAGATCTTGCGGATCTCGCCCGGCGCCGCGGTGCCCACCACGACGATGAGCCGCTCCTGCGGGTCGGCCCAGAACTGCGTGCCGTTGGCGCCGTTCCAGGTGTAGTCGCCGCGGCTGCCCGGCGTGGCCGCGACGCCGTCGTGCAGGCGCACGGCCACGCCCAGCCCGAAACCGTAGCCTTCGCGATGCGGCTCGACGCCGGCCACCTGGTTCTTGATGTCCGCACCGAGGTGGTCGCTGGTCATCCACGCCACCGTCTTCGGGCTGAGCACACGCTGGCCGTCGATCGCACCGCCGTCGAGCAGCATCTGGCCGAAGCGCAGGTAGTCGCCCATCGTGCCGAACGCGCAGCCGCCGGCGCAGTCGAACTTGTTGGCGGCGTCCAGGCTGCCGATGCGCTGTGCTCTGCCGCTGATCGGGTCGGTGGGCAGCGGTCGCGCGAGCCGGGGGCGCTTGGCCGCCGGCACGTCGAACGACGTGTCGGGCATGCCGACCTTGCTCCACACCGCGTCGCGCAGGAAGTCGCCCAGCCGCTGGCCGCTGACCTTCTCGACCACCAGCCCCAGCACGTCGACCGAGAAGCTGTAGTCCCACACCGTGCCGGGCTGGTGCAGCAGCGGCAGCGTCGCGAGCTTGGCGATGAATTCCTCGCCGCTGTACTGCACCGCCGCGGCGGCTGAACCGGCCGGATAGAGCTTGTGCACCGGCGTGTTGCCGCGCCCGCCGTAGGTGAGGCCCGACGTGTGGCGCATCAGGTCGTGGATGCGGATCGGCAGCGCCGGCTGCAGCGTGAGCTCGCCGCCGGCGGCGACCACGCCGACATTCATCTTCGCGAACGCCGGCACATACTCGTCCAGGCGCGATTGCAGCGGCAGGCGGCCCTGCTCGTTGAGCGTCAGCGCGCCGACGCTGGCCATGATCTTGGTCATCGACGCAAGCTGGAAGATCGCGTCCAGCGGCATCGGCGTGCCGGCGGCCTTGTCCAGGAAGCCGTGCGCGGCGAAGTGCACCAGCTTGCCGTCGCGCGCGATCGCCACCACCGCGCCGGGCACGCGGTTGGCCTGGATCTCGCGTGCCCAGAAGCGGTCGATGCGCTCCAGGCCCTCCTTCGAGAAGCCGGCGGCCTCGGGCGCCACGCGTGGCAGGGGCTGGGCCTGCACGAGCGCCGCGAGCAGCCAGCCCAGCACCATTGCACCCAGTCGAAGCATCCACGGTCTCCTGCATGTCGAAAGCCGGCACTTTACGCCGGGTACGCCTGACGGAGCGGACCGCGGGTCTGACGCCCGCATGCCCCTATCATCCCAGGGCACTCGGCAACCGATGCGCGTCGATCGGCGGATTGGCCTGGAACCGCGGTCGCGAGCATTCAAGGAGCTTCATGATGACGACGATCCGAATCGAGTCACGCGTGGCCGCGACATGGGCCATTGCACGATGACGGCGCTGCAGCCGCTCATCGGCAGCCGCATCCTCACGCTGCGCGAGCAGCGGGTGATGCTCGACGCGGACCTGGCCGAGCTCTATGGCGTGCCGACCAAGGTGCTGGTGCAGGCGGTCAAGCGCAACCTGGCGCGGTTTCCGCCAGATTTCATGTTCCACCTCACCGCCGAGGAGTTCGCGGCTTTGAGGTCACAAACTGTGACCTCAAACGCCAGCGGCAAACCCGGCCGCGGCGGCCGGCGCACCGCGCCCTATGCCTTCACCGAGCAGGGGGTAGCGATGCTGTCTTCGGCGCTCGGTAGCGCACGCGCCATCGCCGTCAACATCGAGATCATGCGCACCTTCGTGCGCGTGCGGGCGCTGGCCGCCACGCACGGCGACCTGGCCAAGCGGCTCGGCGAGCTCGAAGAAGCCACCGAAGCGCTGGCGATGAGCCACGACACGTTGAACCGCAACACGCACGCCCAGCTCAAGCAAGTCTTCGAGGCGCTGCGTGCGTTGATGACGCCACCCGATCCGCCGAAGCGCCCGATCGGTTTCGTGACGCCGGAGGACAAGGGCAAGAAGGCCCAGGGGGCACGAAGCAAGACTTGATCGGTTCGGCGCCGCCCGCCACCGAGCGACTCATTCGGCGGCGAGCAGCGCGCGCGCCGCGCGCACCACCGCGGCCACGTCGATGCGCGATGCCGCCTCGAGCGAAGCCGCATAGCCCACCGGCACACGCGGCGCACCGAGGCGCGCGACGCGGCAGCGCGTGTGCTCCGCCGCCGTGGCCGCGATCTCGGCGCCGAAGCCGCCGGCCTGCACCGCCTCGTGCATGACCAGCAGCGCTCCGGTGCGCGCGCAGTCGGTCAGCACGGTATCGCGGTCCCAGGGCCACAGGCTCACCAGGTCGATCACGCTGGCCTGCACGCTTGCGGCGCGCAGCTGGGTGGCGGCCTGCAGCGCGGTGTGCACCGCCGCCGACCAGCTCACGATCGTGAGCTGCGCGCCGCGCTGCAGCACGCTGCGCGCGGCCGATCGTGGCGCACGGCGGCGTCGTCGACCTCGCCGCTCAGCGCCCCACAGCTCCTTGTGCTCCATGTAGATCACCGGGTCCTCGCGCGCACAGCGCGGCGCGCAGCAGGCTGTAGTTGTCTTGCGGCGTCGCCGGGCACAGCACCACCACGCCCGGCAGGTGCGCGAACCAGGCCTCGAGCGACTGCGAATGCTGCGCGGCCGACGCGCTCCAGATGCCGATCGGCAGGCGCATCACCAGCGGCACGCGGCCCTGGCCGCCGAACATGTAGCGGTTCTTCGCCGCCTGGTTGACGATCTCGTCCATCGCGCACAGCGCGAAGTCGGCCACGCGCATCTCGACCACCGGCTTCAGCCCGGCGAGCGCCATGCCGACGCCGGCGCCGACGATGGTGCGCTTCGCTGATCGGCGTGTCGATCACGCGCTCGGCGCCGAACTCCTCGGTCAGCCCCTGGTACTGGCTGAAGATGCCGCCGCGGCCGAGGTCCTCGCCGAGCGCGACGACGCGGGCGTCGCTGCGCATCGCCGCGCCGAGCGCGGCGGCCGCGGCTGCGGCGTAGGTCATCGTGGTCACCGCCATGCGCCGTCTCCGAGGGTCTGCACGTCGGTGAAGGCCGCGCTGCGGTCGGGCGGCGGCGACTGCGTCGGCGAAGCGCAGCGCGTCGTCGACCTCGGCCCGGGCCTCGGCGTCGATGCGCGTCGAGCACACCGCGGCGGCATGCCCGCATGCCAGCAGCGCGTCGCGCGCACGGCGCAATCGGGTCGCCGGCCTGCGCGGCGGCGATGTCGTCGGCCTCGCGATAGGCCTGGCCGTCGACCGACACGTGGCCCTTCACGCGCCAGGTGAGCGCGTGCAGCAGACGCGGGCCCGCTGCCGCCGCGGATCTCGGCGATCAGCCGCTGCGCCAGCGCGGAGACCGCCGCCACGTCGTTGCCGTCGACCGTTTCGGCCGGCACGCCGATCGCGCGGGCGCGGGCCGCGGCGCCCTCGCCGGCGGTCATCGGCGCGGATTGCGGTGGTGGCGGAAAAGCGGTTGTCCTCGCAGACGAACAGCACCGGCAGCCGGTAGACCGCGGCCCAGTTCAGGGCTTCGAGAAACGGCCCGCGGTTGATCGCGCCGTCGCCGAAGAAGCAGGCCACGATCTGCGGCAGGCGCCGGATCTTCAGCGCGTGCGCCGCGCCGCACGGCGATCGGCATGCCGGCGGCGACCACGCCGTTGGCGCCGAGCATGCCGACCGAGAAGTCGGCGATGTGCATCGAGCCGCCCTTGCCGCCGTTGCTGCCGCCGGCGCGGCCGAACAGCTCGGCCATCATCCGGCGCACGTCGGCGCCCTTGGCCAGCGTGTGGCCGTGGCCGCGGTGCGTGCTGGTCAGCAGGTCGGCGCGCTGCAGGTGCGCGCAGACGCCGGCGGCCACCGCCTCCTGCCCGATCGACAGGTGCAGCGGCCCGCGCACCTTGGCGCTCGCGTTGGCGGTCACGCCGAGCACCTGCACGCCGCCGATGCTTTCGCGCTCGGCGGCCTCCTCGAACGCGCGGATGCGCGCCATGGTTCGGTACAGCTCGGCCAGGTGTTCGGTTGCTGCGGTCAAGTCGCGGTCTCCTCGAAGGGCCTGCGATCGGCGATCCGCGGGCCGGCATGGGTCGACGCAATGGTAGTCGGCCCGGCTGAGCCAGCCGAGCGGGCACCGGCCGCGTCGGCGCGATCGGGCGGGGCTAATCGGGCGGCGCTAACTGGCCCGGACCTGACCTCGGGCAAGTCGGCGTCCGGCGGGAGTGGCTACGGTGCGTGCGTTCGCGCCCGCGCCGCGCGGCGCGAATCCGAGGTAACCCCGTTGTCGCTCGACCGGTTTCTGACGCGATTGATCTGGCTGTGCGTGGCGCCGCTGCTGTTGCTGGCGGCCTACCTGGCGTTCAACCACGTCTGGCACGTGCACGACGAGCGCGAGCGCGAGGCAGCATACCTGGCCAAGACCCTCACCGCCGATCTGGATCACGAGCTCAGCGCGCGCAGCGCCGCGCTGCGCACGCTGGCTGCGTCGCCGCTGGCCGACGACCCGACGACCTGGCACGACCTGTATCGCGAGGCGCAGGGCTTCAAGGACAGTTTCGGCGGCGACGTGGTGCTGGTCGATCCGCAGCAGCAGGTGATCTTCAACACCCGCCTGCCGTTCGGCAGCACGCTGCATCGGATGCCCGACCCGCCGGGCACATCCGCGGTGGCGACCGCGTTGCAGACGGGTCGGCCGGCGGTCGGCGACGTCTTCGTCGGGCCGAGGGTCGGCGAACCGCTGGTGGCGGTGGCCGCGCCGGGCCTGCGCGACGGGCGGGTGCGCTTTGTCCTGGCCACGGTCATCGAGACCCGCCGGTTCCAGCAGCGCATCGATGAGGCGTTGTTGCCCGATCAATGGGCACTCGAGCTGCTCGACGGTACCGGCGCGACGATCGCCCGCCATGCGTCGCAGCAGCGCAGCGGCGCGACCGACGCGCCCGCCGGGCACCGCGTCGCGATGAAGTCGGGCGTGTCGGCCTGGCAGCTGGTGCTGGAGATTCCACGCGGCGTGTTCTTCGCGCCGCTGATCGACGCCACCGTGGCGCTGGCGATCGGCGTGCTGGCCGCCACGCTGGTGGGCGTACTCGGCGGCACGCTGGCCGGGCGCCGGCTCGCGCGTTCGGTGGCGTCGCTGGCGCACGACCCGCAGCCCGGCGCGCCTGCCCCGGCGATTGCCGAAGTCAGCGCCGTGCGCCGCCTGCTCGACGAATCGGCCGCGAAGCGCCGCCAGGCCGAGGCGTCTCTGGCGCTGAGCGAGGCCCGGTTGCGCGGCATCATCGCGTCGGCCACCGACGCGATCGTCACGATCGACGCCAGCCAGACGATCCTGATGGCCAACCCGGCCGCGGAGCAGGATGTTCAGGTTTCCGATCGACCAGTTGATCGGCGCGCCCGTCGAACGGCTGATCCCCGCTCGCTATCGCGCGCGGCACCGGCTCCAGGTGGAGGCTTTTGGCGACGGTGAAGTCAATGCGCGGCCGATGGGCGCCCGGCGCGAGGTGATCGGGCTGCGTTCGGACGGCGAGGAGTTCCCGATCGAAACATCGATCTCCCACCTGCATCTCGACGGCCAGCGCCTGTACACCGCGATCCTGCGCGACGTCAGCGACAGTCGACGTGCGGAGGCCGCGCTGCGCGACAGCGAGGCGCGCCTGCGCCAACTGCTGGCGCTGCTGCCGGACGCGGTGTTCGTCAACAGCGGCGGCCGCATCGCGTTCGTCAATGAAGCCGCATCGCGCCTGTTCGGCGCCGACGAGAGCGCGTTGCTCGGACGCCTGGTGCTGGAGCTGATTCATCCCGACTCGATCGAACAGGTGCGCACGCGCGTCGCTGCGCTGCACGACGGAGCGACGATGGTGCCGCCGGTGGAGCTGAAGGTCCTGCGCGCCGACGGCGCCGTGCGCAGCGTGGAATCGACCGACACGCGGTTCGTCGACCACGAAGAGGTTTCGCTGATCGTCGTGCTGCGCGACGTCACCGAGCTGCGGCAGGCGCAAACCGCCTTGCGCGAGTCGCACGCCGACCTGCAGCGCCTGGTCGAAGCCCAGAACAGCGTGCAGGAAGACGAGCGCAAGCGCATCGCCCGCGAACTGCACGACGACCTGCAGCAGACGCTGGCATCGATCGCCATCAACGTGGCCGCGATCGGCGAGCGGCTGCCGCCCGACGCGGCCGCGGCGGTGCCGGTGCTGGCCGAGGTGGGGCAGTTGGCCACGGCGGCGATCGAATCGACCCGCCGCATCGTCAACGACCTGCGACCGCAGATTCTCGAAGACCTCGGCCTGGTACCCGCGCTCGAGGTGATGGCCGATCAGTTCGAGCGGCGCAGCGGCATGTCCTGCCAACTCGAGCTGGACGCCGATGCCGGCGACCGGGTGCTGGCAGTCGCCGGCGATCACCACCTGCCTGTACCGCGTGACGCAGGAATCGCTGAACAACGTGGCCAAGCACGCGCGGGCCAGCCTGGTGCGAATCGATCTCACCGGCAACGCCGACGGCAGCGTCGCGCTGCGCGTCGCCGACGACGGCCAAGGCATCGATGCGAAAGACCGGCGCAAGCTCGATTCGTTCGGGCTGCTCGGGATGCAGGAGCGCGTGCGCGCCGTCGGCGGCCGGCTGCGGGTGGAAAGCCAGCCGGGCGGCGGCACGACGGTCGAGGTCGTCGTGCCGCTCGTCGGCGCCGTGCTCGAGGCCTGACGTTGACCGTGCTCACTGCAGGACTGCCGCGACCACGCACACTGTGCCTGGCGAAGGTCGGGGGTGCAGCATCATGAGGGTTGTCGTGGTGGATGATTCGGTGGCCGTTCAGCAAGGCCTGGGCCGGCTGCTCGAAGCGGTGGCCGGTGTCAGCGTCGTCGGCAACGCCGAAGCCGTGGACGATGCGCTGCGCCTGATCGAATCGACGCGGCCCGATGTGGTGGTGCTCGACGTCGACCTGCGCGGTGGCGAGCGAGGCATGAATGTGCTGCGCCACGTGGTGCGCGAACACCCGGGCATGCGGGTGATCATGCTGTCCAACTTCGGCTGGCAGGCGATGCGCGACGGCTTCCTGCGAGCCGGCGCGAGCGCCTACTTCGACAAGTCGCTCGAGTTCATGAAAGCCCGCGACTGGATCGCCGATCGGGTGACCGCGGGCACCGGCACGGCAAGCCCGCTGCTGCAGTGATGCGTGCGCGCGCGCCGGCCGGCGTGGCGCCGGCGCGACCGGCGCCGCGCTCATGGCAGCGCCAGCGCGATCACGCCAGCGGCCATGCACGCCGCGCCGAGCAGGCGCGCCCCCCGATCGGCCTCGCCGAGCAGCCGCCCGCCCAGCAGCGCCGCGAACAGCATCGACACCTCGCGCGCCGGCGCCACGTGCGACAGCGGGGCCATCCGCACCGCGTAGAGCACCAGCACATAACCCAGCGGGCTGATCAGCGCCAGGATCAGCGCCGCCTTCCACTGCGCCCGCAGGTCGCGCACGAAACCGGCCCGGTCGCGCAGCGCATGCGGCAGCATCAGCGGGATGCGCAGCAGGTTGCCGACATAGTCGACCAGGATCGGCGAGATCAGCAGCAGCTTGACCGCGACGCCGTCGATCACCGTGTAGCACCGCGATCAGCGCGCCGGTGAGTGCGCCCCAGGCCAGTCCGGAGCGGACCCGCGCGCGTTCGGCCGGATCGTGCGCCCGCTGCCACAGCGTCGGGCCGCCGGCGATCAGCAGGATGCCGAGCGTGATGGCACCGACGCCGGCGATGCCCTTGGCGCCCAGCGACTCGCCCAGCAGCACCACCGCGGCGGCCGAGCTGAGCAGCGGCCCGGTGCCACGCGCCACCGGGTACACCACGGTCAGGTCGGCGGCGCGGTAGCCGGCCAGCAGCACGTTGAAGTACACCAGATGCGCCACCGCGCTGGCCAGCAGCAGCGCCCACTCGCGCGCGCCCCAGGCCGCAGCGTCGCGCCACATCAGCCACAGGCCGAGCGGCGCCCAGACCGTCACGATCATCATCGCGCCCATCAGCGCGAAGTGCGCGCCGCCGCCGGACTTCTTGGCGACGATGTTCCACAGCGCGTGCAGCAGCGCGGCGATCAGCACCAGGGCCAGCGCGGAAACAGGCATGCCCCGATTGTCGGGTTGACGGGTCGCGCTACAGTGGCGCGTTCTACGAACGAGGACGGCGGATGAACCCGGAGCTGGTGGAGGCGATGCGCGGCGGCGCGGTCGAGTCGGTGCACCGCGGCGCGCTGGCCATCGTCGACGCCGACGGCGCCAGCGTGTGCGTGGTGGGCGACGTGCAGCGCCCGGTGTTTCCGCGCTCGGCCGTCAAGGTGCTGCAGGCGCTGCCGCTGGTGGCCAGCGGCGCGGCCGAGGACTTCGGCCTCACCGACGAGGAGCTGGCGCTGGCCTGCGCATCGCACAACGGCGAGCCGCGCCATGTGGCCGCGGCGCGGTCGATGCTGGCCAAGGCCGGGCTCGACGACACGGCGCTCGAATGCGGCGCGCACTGGCCGGGCAACGAGGCGGCGCAGCGCGAACTGGCGCGCACGCGTGCGCGAGCCCGGCGCGCTGCACAACAACTGCTCGGGCAAACACGCGGGCTTCATCTGCCTGGGCTGCCTGATGGCGCGCGCCAAGGGCAGCGACCCGCGGGCCTTCGTGCGCGGCTACGTGCACAGCGACCACCCGGTGATGCGCGAGGTGACCGCGTCGCTGCAGGCCGCCACCGGCTGCGACCTGTCGCGTGCGCCGGTGGGCACCGACGGCTGCTCGATCCCCACCTTCGGCATCCCGCTGAAGAACCTGGCCTCGGCCTTTGCCCGCGTCGGCACCGAAGTCGGCCTGAGCCCCGAGCACGGCGCGGCCGCGCGGCGGCTGCGCGCGGCGGTGGCCAAGGCGCCGTTCTTCGTCGCCGGCAGCGGCCGCTTCGACACCCGGGTGATGGAGCGCCTGGGCGAGCGCGTGTTCTGCAAGGTCGGCGCCGAGGGCGTGTTCTGCGCCGCGCTGCCCGAGCAGGGCCTGGGCGTGGCGATCAAGATCGACGACGGCAACAACGCCCGCGCCGCCGAGGTGGTGATGGCCGCGGTGATCGAATCGTTGGTGCGCCTGGAGCGCGACGAACGCAGCTTCATGCGCGGCTTCAGCGACGTGACGCTGACGAACTGGAACGGCATCGAGGTCGGTTCGTTGCGCGCCACCGCCTCGCTGCGCGACACGCTCAGCTCCTGCTGAGCGGGTGCCACAGGCCGTGCCTCCAACCTGCCCACGCCTCGACCGCAGACGGGCCTTGCAGGCTTGCGGTGCGGTGGCGCTGGCGGCAGCGCTGCGCGCCGCAGCGCAGGAGGCTTACCCTTCGCGACCGATCCGGGTCATCGTGCCGTTCTCGCCCGGCGGCGCAGTGGACGGGCCGACACGCATGGTGGCGCAGGAGCTCGGCAAGCGCCTGAACCAGCAGGTGGTGGTGGACAACCGGCCGGGCGCCGGCGCCACCATCGGCACCGAGGCCGTGGCCAAGGCCGCGCCGGACGGCTATACGCTGCTGCTGGCGTCGCAGACCAACGCGATCAGCGCCACGCTGTACCCCAAGCTGTCGTTCAACCCGATCGACGACTTCGCGCCGATCTCGCTGATCGGCCGCGAGCCCGGCGTGCTGGTGGTGCACCCGTCGGTGCCGGCGAAGACCGTGCGCGAGCTGATCGAGCTGGCCCGCGCGCAGCCGGGCAGGATCGACTACGCCTCGTCGGGCAACGGCAGCGGGCAGCACCTGTTCGCCGCGCAGTTCCTGGCCATGGCCGGCGTGACGATGAACCATGTGCCCTACCGCGGCAGCGGCCAGGCCACGACCGACCTGATCGGCGGCGTGGTCGCGATGGGCATGCCGGGCATCGCCGGCATGCTGCAGCACATCAAGAGCGGCAAACTGCGCGCGCTGGCGGTGACCGGTGACGCACCGCTCGCCGCAGTTGCCCGACGTGCCGACGCTGGCCGAATCGGGCCTGCCGGGCTACGCGGCCTACGTGTGGCTGGGCCTGCTGGCGCCGAAGGGCACGCCGGCGCCGATCGTCGAGCGACTCAACCGCGAGCTGGTCGCGGTGCTGGACGCGCCCGAGGTCAAGGGTTACATGGCCAACGCCTCGATCGAGGCGCTGGGCTCCACGCCGGCCGAGTTCGGCGCGTTCTTCCGCGCCGAGCGCGACCACTGGGCACGCGTGATCAAGGAGTCCGGCGCCAAGCTGGATTGAACGCCGACCGAACGCTGAACGGAACCCATGACCACGACCACCGTCACCGGACAAGCCCACTGGACGCACAAGACCACCGCCGACGGCGCCGTGAAACTGTTCCTGTGGGAGAAGTACCTCGGCGCGCCGGAAGGCAAGCCGGCCGTGCTGTTCGTGCACGGCTCGTCGATGGCCTCGCAGCCGACCTTCGACCTCACGGTGCCGGGGCGGCCGGATTCGTCGGTGATGGACTGGTTCGCCGAGCGCGGCTTCGTCTGCTGGTGCGTCGACATGGAGGGCTATGGCCGCAGCGACAAGCAGCGCGACATCACCTGCGACATCGCCAACGGCGCCGATGACCTGGAGGCGGCCACCGACTACATCGCCGCCACGCGCGGCGTGAAGGGCTTTCTCACCTATGGCATCTCGTCGGGTGCGCTGCGCGCGGCGCTGTTCGCGCAGCGCCATCCCGAGCGTGTGGCGCGGCTGGCGCTCGACGCCTTCGTCTGGACCGGCGACGGCGCGCCGACGCTCGAACAGCGGCGCAAGAAGCTGCCCGAGTTCCTGGCCGCCAAGCGCCGGCCGATCGACCGCGCGTTCGTGCGCTCCATCTTCGCGCGCGACCACCCCGACTGCGCCGACCCGGCGACGGTGGAGGCGTTCGCCGACGCGATCCTGGCGCTCGACGACTCGATGCCCAACGGCACCTACATCGACATGTGCTCCAGGCTGCCGCTGGTGGACCCGGCGAAGATCACCGTGCCGACGGTGGTGCTGCGCGGCCAGTTCGACGGCATCGCGGCGATGGACGACCTGATCGAGTTCTTCAAGCGCCTGCCGTCGCCCGACAAGCAGTTCACCGTGATGAACGGCATCTCGCACGCGAGCTTCCAGCAGAAGAACTACCGGATGGTCTACCAGATCCTGCACGCGTACTTCACGCAGCCGGCGCCGGTGTACATCGATCCGGGCCACTGAGCCGCAGCGCGGCCCGCCGTGGCGCCGCCCGCGCGCGACGCGACCTTGTTGGCAAGGCGGCGGTACGACCTGCCGCACTTGTCACACCCGCGCGCCGCACGTAGGGGGTACCCCCCCGAAACCGGTGAACCGCAAAACGCCGCGATGCAACCTAATGGGCGCACGCCGCACCGAGGATCGAGCCCATGCCCTGCCGCAGCACCACCCAACGATCGACGCGCCATCTGGCCGCGATCGCCTTGGCGTGGCTGATGCTGGCGCCGGCGCTGTCTTGGGCCGCCGACCGCGATGGCGTCGACGGCGGCAGCGAATCCTCCTCCACGCTGCTGACGGACCATGGCTGGCGCTTCGTGCCGCTGTCGCAGATGCTCGAACAGTCGCAACGCCAGCGCATCGGCAGCCGCGGCATGCCGCGCCTGCTGCCGCTGGCGATGATGCCGATGCAGCAAAGCGCGCTGTGGCTGGGCCTCAGCACGGCCCGCGGCGAAGGCGCCCGCGAGTCGGCCGTGCGGTTCGAGCTGCGCTGGTCGATCCCGCTGGACCGCATCGGCGGCACGACCGAGACGCCGACGTTCGCATTGCGCTAATTCAGCTTGTATTCGGTCAGCTCGAAGGTCGTCGACTCGCGCAGCGTGCGCCCGGCGTGGGCCGACACCTGGTATTTGACGATGCGCTTCACGCTGGGCGCGTACCAGACCAGATGCTCGGCCGACACCTTCTGATGGGCGGAGCCGCGGTTGCCCGGTGATTCGCCGCGCAGGCGCAGCTTCACGGCACGGAAGCGACCCGCCGCGACGACCACCTCCTCCTCGCCGAGCCACTGCGCCTGCAGCGGCACGGCCACCGTGTCGATCGTGCGGCTCTGCCGGCCGAGTGCCGGCGTCGCGCCGGCCTGCAGCTCGGTGGCCTGCAGGTAGGGCGCGAACTCCGGCGGCGCCGCACTCCAGCCGGGCAGTGTGCTGAAACCCGCCTTGAACGGCACCAGCGTCGTGCGCACCTTCGCATCCGACGTGGTGGTCCAGGTCTCGGCGACGCCCTCGGCGGTGACCGCATCCACGCGCGTGGTGAGGAACAGATCGCCGAAGCGAAACTGGTCGCTGATGCGGTAGCGCCAGGTGTCGCCGGCGCGTGGCATCAGGTCGGCCCGCGTGGCGCTGCCCAATGGCGGGGCCCCGGCCGTCACGATGGCCGCCATCGCCTCGAGCCGGCTGCGGGCCAGGTCGGCGTAGCGGCCGTTCGGGTATTGCCGCAGGTAGCTGCGGTATTCGTCGGCGCGGGTGGAGGCCTGGATGCTGTTCCAGAACGCGACCTCGGCGCCGGCCTGCACATCGGCCGAGGCCTCGGCCGATTCGTTGTTCCCCGGCACGAACGCAAACTCACCTTGCAGCGACGAATGCTCCCACGGCACCTGCAGTTGCCCGGTGTCGCGCACCACGCCTTCGCGCACGCGCTTGAACATCAGCTCCACCGGCAGGCCGCGCGTGAGCATGTTGCGCGCCACATGCGCCGAATAGACGCTGTTGATGCCGTTGCCGGCGTTGTCGGGCGCCTTCTTGCCTGGTGCGGTGGCGAACGCGAGGAAGGTGCCGATCGGCGCGTCCATCTGCGCCAGCCCCTGCGCGGCGCTGCTGCGGCCGGGGAACGGGTTGTCGCGGCAGGCGTCGAGGATCACCACGTTGACGCGGCTCTTGGCCTTCGACATGCTGTCCAGCACGAAGCCCAGGTCGACGCCGTGGATCATGATGTCTTCCTCGCGGCGAAATTCGGCGTCCACCGGAATCATGAAGTTGCGGTCGCGCAGCTGCATGCCGTGGCCGGCATAGAACAGCACCGCCACGGTGTTCTCGGTGAGCTGGTCGCCGAACTGGCGCATCGCCGCAAACATGCCCTGCCGATCGAGGTTCTCCTTCAGCGTGACCGTGAAGCCGGCCTGCTTCAGCGTGCCGGCGATCAGCCGCGCGTCGTTGACCGGGTTGTCGAGCGGGTTGTGCTTGTAGGCGGCGTTGCCGATCACGAGCGCGATGCGCTGCTCCTCGACCAGCGAGACGCCGCGAATCGCCTGCGCCTGCGCCATCGGCGCCAGCAGCGCCGCCAGCGCGACGACCGCCGCGCGAGCCACCCACGACCAACCAGCCGCCCGCATGGGGGCGATCGTAGCGGCGCGGGCACCGAGCGTCATGGGCAGGGTCGCAGCAACCAGTCGAACTCGGCCCCGGCCGGCAGCGACGGGGTCAGCAAGACCTGCGACGCATCCGACGTGCCCTCGCACCACCACAGCGCCCCTTGAGGCGAGAGCTCGCTCAGCGCGTCGGGCAAGCCGGCCCCGACAGACGTGTCGGGCGATGGCGGCAGTGCGGCGAGCTCGCGTTCGAGATCGTCGACCTCGAGCTGCGGGTCCAGCGCGTGTCGCGCGACCACATCGACCGCGTCGTACCAGCCCGTGTCCGCCAGTGCGGCGCGCCATGCCTGAGCCGTGCCCGATTGCGCCGCAGCGATCGCGAACGGGAAATGCCGGCCCACGCTGTCCACGCTGGGCATCCACACGCCGGCCCACGAGTTCGGGCCCAGCACACCGGGGCTCAGCCAGAAACGGCGCACCGGCGCCACCAGAAAGGCCGGCAGCCAGTCGGCACCGAGCGCCTGGCGCGATCGCACCAGCTCGCGCTGCAGCCACGCGTCCCAGCCCTCGACGAACACCGGCGGCAGGCGGCGTGAAACAAAGTCACCCCGGCTCGGCAGCTTGCCAAACCAGCCCGGCCGGTCGCTCACACGAATCCCCTGCGGCGCGGCGCGCCGGTCCCCGCGACGGCGAGCGCGCCCCCCTGCGGGCTCAGAGGCGCTTCGGACATTGAAACTGCTCCAGGTCCAGGCCGATCGGCAGCACGCCGCCGGGGCTGCGCAACTCGAAGCGCGCGCGCCGGCCCTCGATGTCGAACACCACCGTGGCGCGGCTGGTCGTGGCGCCGGGCTCGATGCGCACGCGTTCGAACAGGCGCAGCAGCGACCAGGGGCCGTCGAACGAATAGCCGGCACCGGTCGGCGCGCCGGGCGCCGGCGCCTGCAGCGTGACCCGGCCCGCGCCGCCGGCTCCGGGCCATTGCAGCGACTGCGCGGTGCGCGTGTCGCGCGCGAAGCGCAGTGTCTGGCCATCGACGTCGAGCAGGAACTGGCCGATGCCGGGGTCGAGCTCGAGCAGACGCATCTCCAGCCGGACCGCCAGGCCGCGTGCGCCGTCCTGGAAGAACGCGCCGCGGATCGCCTGTGCGCGCTGGAATGCCTGCACGGTGTCGGCCGACAGCGCCGGCGCCTTGCCGGGCTCGGCACCGCGCAGGCTCGACGCTCGGCTCCCGCTGTCGAGCAGGCCGGCGAGCTGGCGCTGGAAGAAGCCGTCGATCGATCCGCCCGGGCCGAATACCCGCACGACCTCGTCGCGCGAGGCGTCCTTCGCGGCGTCGCGCACGAACGGGTAGCGGCCGTCGGTGGCGGCGGTGCAGGTCGGCGTGACTTCGCTTTGCAGCAGCCGGTTCAGCGGCTCGCGCATCACCGCGAAGCTCTGCGCCGCGGCCTGGCTCAGCAGCTGCTGCAATAGCGCGCGCACCGGCTCGGGCGTGCGCGCCGTGGCGTCGGCCAGTTCGCGCAGCGCGTCTTGGCCGGGCAGCGCGGCCTTGCGTGCCACGGCGTCGTCGATCGTCGCCAGCTGCGTGGCGACGCGCGCGAGCGCGGCGTGCACCGGCTGATAGCCAGCGGGCTGACCCATGGCGTACGCGCGCAGCGACGCGAACGGCTCGGCAGTGGCCTCGGGGCCGACCTCGCGCAGCACGCCCACCAGCACCGCCAGCAGCGGCGAATCCGGGCGCGACAACCACTGGGCCTGCTCAGCCACCGACGCGAGCGACGTGGTGGGCGCCAGCCGCAAGTCGCGCAGCAACGCGTCCCACACGCGCTGTGCCTCGGCGGCATGCCGGCTCTCGATCTGCTCGACCAGCTTGGCCCGGGCGGCGTCGTCCAGAGCGGGTGCACGCACGGGCTGCAGCACCCAGGGTGCCTCCTGTTCGAACTGCCGCAGCACCTGCTGCACCTGCGCGGGCAGGCCCTGCCGTCGCGCCGCCTGGCCATACAGCGCCGGGACAGTCTCGTTGAGCGGCTGGCCACTGGCGCGCACCAGCACCTTGGCGCCCAGGGGCCCGGCGGCCGACTCGAGACTGAATGCGCCTGCGCTGTCGCCCGCTGCCGACTGCACGATCCGGCGGTACACCCGCTCGGCCAACGGCACGCCCGCCACCAGCTCGCGGGTGCGCGCCACGAGCGCGGCGTCGGCCTGCGCAGGCGCGCCGACCTCGCCGGTGGCCAGCAGCCGGTCGAGGTGCGATGGCAGTGCCTTGCGGATCGCCAGCGGCCATGCCGAGGCCGGACTGCCGTCCCACTCGGCGGTGAGGAACGCGCGCAGCGCGGCCGCGTTGAAGTTCTTGCCGCCGAACAGCATCAGGTAGGCCTTGAGCGCCTCGTACAGGGTCTCCACCTGATCGGGCTGGCCGGCGGACAGGCGCTGCTCGAGCCGGCTGGCGATGCGCGGCAGCAGCGATTCGCGCAGCAGGTGGTGGTACACGTCCTGCGCGGCCGCGCCGACCGAGTCGCGCTGGTCGAGCCCGAGGCCGGCCACCGGTGATCGCCCGGGCGCGCTGCCGAGCACGTCGTGCTCGATCGCGCGCACGGCATCGAGCAGCGGCACCAAGGGTGTCAGGTCGGAGGCTGCGGCGGCACGCGCGGCGGCGACCTGCGGTCGCAGCGCGCGCGTGGCGCGGGCGGTCTCGGCCAGCCAGGCGCGGTTGTCGGCGTAGACGTGCCAGCCCCAGCCGATGAGGCCGGCGCTGAACACCGCGCTGGCGGCCACGGTGCCGACGTGCATCCAGGTGCGACGCCGCTCCCAGCGACGGTTGGTGCCCGCGAGGCCAGCCTCGCCGATGATCACCTCACGCAGCAGCCGCGTGACGAAGAACGACTTGCCGCTCGGGCGCGCCGCGGGCAGCACGCGGTGGGCCAGTCCCATCGCACGCGCCAGGCCGCCGAGCGCACGGTCCACCGGCGAGCCCTCCTGCGTGGCGCTGGTGAAGTACACGCCGCGCAGCAGCGGCATGGCTTCGAGTGTCGGCGCATCGAACGTGGCCTGCACCATCTCGACGAGGGCCTCGCGCAACACGCGCCATTGCTGCGGAAACGCAAAGATCGCGGCGCGCCGTTCGCGGTCGTGCTCGTCGCGCAGGCGGTCGAACAGGTGCTCGTTGAGCGTCTTCTCCAGCGTGGTCAGCTCGTTGCCCAGGCGGGCCTGCCGCGCCGCCGCGTCGGCGTCGCCTTCCAGCGGAAAGGTCACGCCCCACACCTGCGCGCGCTCGTCCTTGTCGAAATCGGCGAAGAATTCGACGAAACCCGCCAGCAGATCGGTCTTGGTCACCAGCACGTAGATCGGAAAGCGGATGCCCAGCCGCTGGTGCAACTCCTCGATGCGGCCGCGCATCTCGCGGGCCAGCGCCTGGCGTTTCTCGGCGTTGGGCTGCAGCAGGTCGGTGACGCTGAGCGTGAGGATCGCGCCGTTGATCGGCTGGCGCGGCCGGTGCAACGCCAGCTGGCCCAGGAAGCCGTTCCACGCCGCACGATCGGCCTCGCGGTAGCTGTCCTGCGTGGTGTAGCGGCCGGCGGTGTCGATCAGCACCGCCTCGGTGGTGAACCACCAGTCGCAGTTGCGCGTGCCGCCGGCGCCGGCCACTGCCTGGGGGCTGCGCTTGTCGTCCAACGGGAACTGCAGGCCCGAGTTGACGATGGTGGTGGTCTTGCCGGCGCCCGGCGCGCCGATCAGGATGTACCACGGCAGTTCGTAGACGTAGGGTCGACGGGTCAGGAACGACCACGGCGTGCGGGCGCCGCCGACGCGCCGGTTGCGCAGCACCGCCACCGCGTCGGCGAAGCGCTTGCCGATCACCGCCACCTCGCTGGCGCCCGGCGCGGCCGGATCGGCGGCGCCACGCGTGACGATGCCGTCGAGCAACTGCCGGTTCCGGCGCGACGCGCGCCACGTGCGCCACAACAACTGCAGTGCAAACAGCGCGAGCACCGCGGCGATCGCTGCGCCGCGCGCACGCTCGGACGCCAGCGGCGCCATGCCGCCCAGCGTCAGCAGCGGGCCGAGGAACCAGACCAGCGCCGCCGCGCCGTACAGTCCGATGGCGATCAGCAACGCGCGCAGGTGCAACTGGGTGTCGGTGCGAGGGGACATGGCGCGTGGCAGCTACTCGGGTCGCGGCAGCAGCAGGTGAATCTCGATGCGGCGATTGCGTGCGCGCCCCGAATCGGAATCATTGGGCCCACGCGGCTCGACGTCGGCGCGGCCTTCGGCCCGTGCCCGATCAGCCGGCACGCCCTGCTCGACGAGCACCTGCCGCACGGCCGCCGCGCGCTCGCGCGACAGGTGCCAATTCGACGGAAAGCGCAGCGACTCGGTCGCACGGTCGTCGGTATGGCCGATCACCTCCACCCGGCCCGGCTGGCCGGCCAGCGAGCGGGCGATGCGCGCGAGCAACTCACGCCGTGCCGGTTCCACCTGCGCGGTGCCGGTCGCGAACAGGCGGTCGGCATCGAGCGTGATCACCGAGCGTTGCGCCTCGTCGCGCACGTCGATCGACTGGGCCTGGATGTCGCCTTGCAGCAGCGGCGCCAGGCGCGGCTTGGCCACGGCAGGCGCGCGATCGACCCGCAGCGCGGTGCGCACCTCGTGCAGCTGCTGCATCACGCCCTCGGCCTGCCGGTTCAATCGCGTGGACAGCCACATCAGCGCACCCACCACCAGCGCCGCGCCGACCACCAGCGCCATCCAGATCGGCACCACGGTGAGGGCTGGAGCGCGCCGGTGCGTCTCGGCGGCCCAGCGCTGCGCAAGGACCCGCGCGCCGCCCGCCGGTGCACCCGGGCGAACGAGTTCGAGCAGGCGGTTCATGCGCGCCTGCAGCTGCGCCGGCCCGTCGCTCCGCCCGGCATATCGCCCCTGGAACCCCAGCGCCAGGCAGACGTAGAACAACTCCAGCAGGTCGGCGTTGGCGGCCGCATCGTCGCTCAGCCGATCGAGCAGTTCGAAGGCCTTGTCGGCGCCCGAGGCATCCTCGTGGAACTCCTGCAGCAGGCCCTTCGCGCCGAGCAGCGGATCGGCCCCCCAGGGCGTGTTGGCAATCACCTCGTCGATGAAGGTGCACAGCAGGTAGCGGGCGGCGGCGACTTGCGGTTTGCCGACGCCGCTGGCGCGCGCGCGATCCTCGAAGTCGGCCACCCGCTCCAGCAGCTGCCGGCGCAGCCCCGGGCGGTCGGCATGCATGGTGGTGGCACGCAGCTGCGACACCAGTGCCAGCAATTGGCTGGCCGCACCCAGCAGCGGATTGATGCCGGCCACCAGACGCTGCAGCGTGGCGGCGCTGCCCGTTCTTTGCACCGTCGGTGGCGGCGCGCCGGGCCGCGGCGCGCCGCCCCGCGCGCCGGGCCGCGGGATCAACAGCGTGCGGTCGGTGTCGACGTAGACCGTGCGATCGTCGGCAGTCACTGCGGCGCTCCGTGGGCCATCGCTCGGGTTCGCGGCGCGCCGGCGGCGTGCGGCCGCGGCGCGTGGGTCATGCGACGCCGGCCTCCCGCAAGAAGCGCTCGCGGGTGTCGTCGCCGTCGATGCTGTTGAGCACCGTGGCGAAGAAGTCGTGCCGGGTGACGCCTTCGACCGCCGCGCGCTTGGCCACCACCTTGCCGATCGGGCCGATGTAGTGGATCAGCAGCTTGGTCGCGCGCTCCAGGTCCTGCGGCGTCAACACCGGGCTGCCGGTGATCGGCACGGGCGTCGGCGTCTGCGACGGGCGGAACTGGCTCGACCCGAACGCGCGCGACGAAGCGAAAAGGTCGCGACCGAGCACGGCGCGTGCGAACGCCGCGCGATCGGCCGCGTCGTCGATCGAGGGCGACAGCGCGGCGACCAGCGACTCCAGGTCCTTGTGTTCCTTGGCGGCGCGACGCACCAGCACCTTGGCCACCGGGCCGACGAAGCGCGCGATCTCCAGCTCCACGCCGGACAACACCAAGACGCTCCACCCGGTGGGTGGCGGCGCGCTGGGGCTGGGCGCGGAGGTCGACTTGGGACCGGACGGCGGCACCGAATTCGATCCCGACTCCGGCACGACGCGGCGCGTGCGATGGCTGACGATCGTGCTCTCGGAGATGGTGTTGGCCACCGGCTGCGCATAGGCCTCGAGGATGGCGGCGCGGAACTCACCCGCACTCTGGTATCGGTCGGCCGGCGATTTGGCGATCGCGCGCGCGACGATGGCATCGTATTGCGGCCAGCGCTGCTCCGGATCCACCGTCGACGGCGGCGCCGGATCGTGGTAGCAGACGTCATGCATGATCGCCTCGGGCCCGCCGCGAAACGGCGAGCGGCGCGCCAGCAGCTGATAGAAGATCACGCCAGCGGCGAAGATGTCGAGCCGATGATCCACCGGGCCGCCGAGGTAGAGCTCGGGCGCGATATAGCCGGGCGTGCCCATCACGACGCTGGTGCGGGTGCGCTCGGCGGCTTCGAGCCGCGCGATGCCGAAGTCGCCGAGCTTGATGCGGCCGTTGCCCATCACGATGATGTTGGCCGGCTTGATGTCGCGGTGCCAGACGGTGGCGCTGTGGGCATACTGCAGCGCGTCGAGCAGCTGGGCCATGATGCTCACCGTGTCCTGTTCGTCGAACTTGGTGCCGCTGGCCATGTAGTCGCGCAGGTTGCTGCCTTCGACGTACTCCATCGCGATGTAGGCGTAGTTCGCGTCCTCGCCGTACTCGTAGACCGACACGATGCCCGGGTGATTCAACGCGCCGGCGGCCTGCGCCTCGCGCTGGAACCGGCTCGACAGCGAGTCGGTCGCGGTGTGCTCGTCCTCGTCGATCAGGTCCTTGCGGATGGTCTTGATCGCCACCGGCCGCTTGATGACCGGGTCCATGCCCTTGAACACCACGCCCATGGCACCCTTGCCGGCCACGCCGGTGATCGGGTACTTGCCAAGGCGCTCGGGAATCTTGAGGGTGGTGGCCATCGTGGTTGCAGCAGGAGCGGGGCGCCGGCCCCGCCGCGTCAGCTATCCAGCATCTTCATCGCCTGGACCATGCTGGTGCGCATGCGTCCAATGGATTTCGCCAGGACGCCGATTTCGTCGCTCGAGCTGCGCTTGTACTCCGGGATCTCCAGCTCGCCCAGGCTCACCCGGTCGGCAAACTGCGACAGCTTGCCGACGGGCCGGATCACCATCAACCACAGCATCAGGTTGAGCACGAGGCCGATCACGACGAAGACCGTGCCGGTGGACGTCATGAACAGGTTGAAGGCCTTCTGCGCGCGGTCCAGCGGCACCCTGGTCGGCACCGAGATGATCTGCGCGCCGACCACCTCGTTGATCTGCCAGCCGAAGCCGTTGGCCGGGCCGTAGCGATCGATCAACGTCGGCGGCGCGGCTTCGACGGTGCTGTGGCATTGCAGGCAAGCCGGATTGGTGATGCGCAGCGGCCGGGCGACGTAGAACGAACGCCCGGTGGGCGTGTCGCGGTCGCCGATGATCTCGGTCGACTCCTTGTTGTTGCGGAACTGGTTGACGATGTCGGCTTCCCACTCCACTGCGCGGTCGCGCGGGTTGGTCGGGTTGAGCACCGCCTCCTTGTAGGCGTACTCGGGGTGCTTCTTGCGCACGTCGTTGAACACTTCGGTGGCCGAATAGGCCGCGATCGTCTGCGGCAGAAAGGTGTATTTCAGCTGCGTCTGCAGCAATGGAGCGATCTGCCCCTGGGTGTAGGCGCGGGTCGCCAGCGCCGCATCCATCAGCAGCCCGGCGCTCTGCGCGATCTCGTCGCGCGCGTTGCGCTCCAGCAGCGTCCACGACACCCGGCCGATGGCGGCCAGCCCCGCGGCGAAGATGAGCAGGAAGATCAGGTTGAACTTGAGCAGCAGTCTCATCGCAGGTCTCCGTCAGGGCGCGGTCCGCGGCCGCAGCGCGCCCAAGGCTGACGCGGCGGACGCCGCCGACGCCGGGGCCTTGGGCAGGTACTTCTCCGGGAACAGGATCGGGTCCCATTCGGGGTGGGACGACAAATTGGCAATCAGCGCGGCGCGGAACGCGCTGTCGCGCGCCCTCACCCGCCAGCGCTCGATGAATTGGCGGCGAAACGGCGACTCGGCCTTCAACCAGGCTTCCACGTCGGCATAAACGAAATCCGGCGCCGGTCTCGGACTCACGTCGCGATCCTTGAACTTCTCGGCGCGCAGCGGCAGCGAATCGCGGAACGCACGCGGCATGTCGTTCACGAAGCCGGGTGGCGCCGCCGTCCCGGCCGTGCCCTTGGCCGCGGCGGCCCGACGGTAGTACTGGCCCTGGCGCACCGCCACCGGACCGGCGGCAGCGCCAGCCTGGCGTTCGATCAGCTTCAGTTCGCCGCGCTCGGCGAACAGCGCCACCTCGCCCGGCTTGAGCTGCAGCGTCACCACCGCAGGCATGACGCCGATTTCCAGCAGCGGCGAGCGAAACTCGAAGCCGCGTGCATTCGGGTCCTTGCGCGCATTGGTGATCTTGAACCAGCCCGCCATCGCATACAGCTGTCGCTCGGCCTTCAACTTCGCCGGACCGCCGATCATCACCCGCGTGGCACCGCCGAGATCGAGCACGGTCTGGTCGCTGAGTTCGATCTGCACGAACGTGCCGTTGGCAGTTTCCACGATGTCGCCCAGCGCCAGCCGCACGCCTTCGGCCGCACGCAGCCGTGCCGCGCCGCGCACGATCAGCGCATCGCCTTCCAAGATGGTGACCATGCCGGGCGACTGCGCCGCGCACACGCCGGCCAGCGCCCACCACAACACACCCAACGAGAACCCCCTCAACATACGCACTTCGCCTCCACCGCACCCCTCATGGACGAAACGGGCGGGATGTGTATCAAATCTAGGCTTTGGTGTTGAACAGTGTCAATCCTGCTGATGGACCTATTCCGGGGGATATCACCAAGCGGGTCCTCCCTAGGTTGTTGGCTGCGTGCCGTGCGTCGACCGGCTCGCGGACGTGCAGGATCGGCCACCCTCGGCCTCATTCGGCCACTCGGAAAGCGCCACAGATGATCGGTATTCGTGTGCAGTCGGTGGGCGGCAAGGCGCCCGACCCGCCGGTCGCCGCCTGGTTCGGTACCGAGGGCGGTGACATCGGGCGCAATGCCGAATGCACGTTGGCGCTGATGGACCCCGAGCGCCACATCTCGCGCAAGCACGCCAGCGTGCACCACCGCGACGGCCGCCACTACCTGCGCCTGCTCAGTGCCGGCCTTCCGGTGGAGATCGACGGTCGGGTGCTGCACGTCGGCGAGGACGCCGAGCTGCTCGCGGGGCAGCGCATCCGCATCGGTGGCTACGACCTCGAAGTGCTCGAAGAGCCCGATTCGCTGGGCCTGGGCAGCGAACCGGCCGGTCGCGACGGCGGCCGGCCCAGCAGCGTCGACCGCCTGGTGCAGGAGCTGCATGCCACGCCGCGCGCAGCACCCGGCGCCGTGCCGGCGGCCGACACCGTCGACCTGCTGATCGGCGACACCGGCGTGCGGCCGGCCGCTGCTGCGCCGGCGGCGCGGCCGGCCACCGCGGCCGCGCGCCCACCGCCCGCCTCGGCCGGTGGCGATGCCGGCAACGCCTTGCTGGCCGGGCTGGGCCTCGGCCAATCGCCAGCCGGCACGTTCGGCCCCGAGCAATGGCAGCTGGTGGGCGCGTTGCTGCGCACGATGACCGAAGGCACGCTCGATCTGTTGACGGCGCGCATGGTCGCCAAGCGCGAGCTGGGGGCCAACGCCACGCAGCTGCGCTCGCGCGAGAACAACCCGTTGAAGTTCTCACCCGACGTGGACGCTGCGCTGGCGCATCTGCTCGGCCCGGCCGAGCGCGGTTTCCTGCCGCCGCTGCAGGCCGCGCGGGAGGCCTTCGACGACCTGCGGGCGCACCAGGTCGCGCTGCTGGCGGGCATGCGCGCCGCGCTCGATTCGGTGATGGCGCGCTTCGATCCGGTGGTGCTGGAGCAGCGCATGGCTCCGGGCGGTGCCTGGGAAAGCCTGATCCCGTCGCAGCGCAAGGCGAGGCTCTGGGCCGAGTACAGCCAGCAGTTCGCACAGATCGTCAACGAGGTCGAAGGCGACTTCGACGCCCTGCTCGGCCGCGCCTTCCTGAAGGCCTACCAGGCGCAATTGGCCGAACTCGTGCAAAACCGGGGCAACCGGGCCGATTGACCCGCGGAGCGGGCGCCGGTCGCCTGCCGCCCGGCCGGGGTCCAGCCGGGCCCGGCACAAACTGATTGAACCCGCGGCGGCCGGCGCGCAACCCATTGGACGTCACCCCTCAACGCCCTTTGGAGACCGCCATGAGCTACCCCACCGATCGCAAGATGTCGCTGGTTCGTGTTCTTTCAGGCGCCGCGGCGCTGATGGTCACGTTCACCATCGTCTTCAGCCTGGACGGCCTGTCCGACCGCTATTCGGCCGCCACGCTCGCCAAGGCGCCGATCCACACCATCGTCGTCGCCCAGCGCTGAGCGCCGCACGACTGCACGATTACCCGCACCCGAGGAACACGTCATGCTGCGCCAACTGATCGCCACCCCCCTTTTGCTGGCCGCGCTGGTTTCCGGCGCCTGGGCCGGTGACGTCAAGGTGTTCGGCACCGGCGACCGGGTCGATCCGGCCGAAGTGGCCCGCATCCTCGACCGCTCGGCGCCGATCAAGATGCGTTCGATCAAGCTGCTCGACGACGGCGCGGCCAGCAATGGCGTCGCCGGCGCTGCCGCCGTGGCTGCGGTCGCCGCGGCCGAGCTGAGCAAAGCGTCGGCGCTGTCTTTGCCGGTGCAGTTCGCCTTCGATTCGGCCGACATCCTGCCCGCCGCCCGGCCCCAGCTCGAGGCCATCGCCAAGGGCATCCGCATGCTGCCCGCCGCGCAGAGCGTGGTGATCGAAGGCCACACCGATGCGATCGGATCGGACAGCTACAACGAACAACTGTCGCAGCGCCGTGCGCTGGCGGTACGCCGCTACCTGGTGGCCACCCACGGCATCGACGCCTCGCGCCTGCGCGCGGTGGGCCTGGGCGATCACGCCACGCTGCCGGGGCTGGACCCCAACGCCGCCGAGAACCGCCGGGTGCAGTTCCGCGGCGAATGAGCCCGGCGCGGCAGACCAAGAACTAGGGCCGGCACGCACACCCCGGCCGCAACCAGGCGACTACCATGCACGCACCTCGACACATCAAGCTGAACGGCGGATGGACAACCACGACGTGCTGCGCCTGCTCGGCCGCATCGAGCAACGCGATGAAGGCGCCTTTCGCGAGCTGTACCGCGCGTTCTCGCGCAAGCTCTACGCCTACGTGCTGAGGCAGCTGTCCAACGAAGCCCAGGCCGAGGAAATCGTGTCCGACACCCTGTACGAAGTCTGGAAGGCGCCCGAGCGTTTTCGCGGCGACTCGCAGTTCTCGACCTGGCTGATCGGCATCGCCCGCAACAAGGTGCTGATGGCCTGGCGCGGCCGCAAGCCCGACGCCGACCACGACGACCTGGACGACGTGGCCGAAACGCTGGCCAGCAACGAGCCCGGCGCCTTCGAGCAGCTGGCACAACAGCAGCGCAGCGAGGGCGTGCGCCATTGCATGAGCAAGCTGTCGAGCGAGCACCGCGAATGCATCCACCTGGTGTTCTACGAAGGCATGTCGGTCGGCGACGTCGCCAGGACTCAAGCCTGCCCCGAGGGCACGGTGAAGACCCGCCTCTTCCATGCCCGCCAGAAGCTGAAGAACTGCCTGCGCCTGCTGCTCGAGCGCGAGGGCGATGCCCCGTTGGGAGCCACACCATGAAGTCACGATTCGATGAACTCCTGCCGTTCTATGTGAACGGCACGCTGGCCGAGGCCGACCGCGCCTTCGTCGAGACCTACCTGCGCGAGCACCCGAAGTCGGCCGCCGAGCTGAACTGGTACCAGTCGCTGCAGACCAAGCTGCAGGCCGACGTGCCGGCGGTGTCGAGCGAAGTCGGGCTGGAGCGCGCGATGCAGCGCATCCGCGGCGAACGCGCCCCAACCGCAACCGCCCGCCCGGCACAGACCACGAGTTGGGGCGAACGCGCCCGAGCCTGGCTGGGCTCGGTGCTGCCGCAGCCGGTGCTGCGCCCCGTGCTGGCCGGCGCGCTGGTGGTGGTGATGGTCCAGGCGGTGGTGATCGCCAACCTGGCCGGCGAGCGCGACGACAGCGCCGAGATGCGCGCCGTGCGCCCCAGCGTGGTGGAGAAAGGGCCGTACCTGAAGGTCAACTTCAAGGCCGATGCGCGCGAGGCCGACATCCGCATGCTGCTGGTGCAGGTGAATGGATCGCTCGCCGGCGGCCCCAGCCAGCTGGGCGACTGGTTCGTGCGCATCCCCGAGGCACAGATCGGCAGCGTGGCCGACACGCTGAAGGCCAGCCCCTTCGTCGAATCGGTGGCCCGGGTCGACGCGCTGCCGGTTCGTTGACGCGGGGCGCACGATGCAGCCGCACTTCACCCGTCGCAGCCTGTGCGCCGCGCTCGCCGGCGCCGCGTTCGGCGTGCCGGCCTGGGCTGCCGCGGCAGCCGGCCAGAAGGCCGCGCTGGTGATCGGCAACGCCAGCTACCGCGTCGGCGTGCTGAAGAACCCGGTCAACGATGCGCAGGCGGTCGCAGCGACGCTGCGCACGCTGGGCTTCGACGTCACGCAGCGCGAGAACACCACGCTGGTGGACATGATCGAGTCGTTGCGCAAGTTCTCGACGTCGACGCTGCAGGCGCAGGTGCGGGTGGTGTTCTACGCCGGCCACGGCGTGCAGGTGAAGGGCCGCAACTACCTGCTGCCGGTGGACACCGAGATCCGCGCCGAGGACGAAGTGCCCGCCAAGAGCGCCGACCTGACGGAGTTCCTGGCGCGCCTGGCAGCGATCAAGCACGGCATGAACATCGTGATCCTCGATGCCTGCCGCAACAACCCGTTCTCCGGGCAGGAGATCGTCGGCCCCGACGGCCGGCGGCTGAAGTTCCGCGGTGCCACGCCGGCCGGGCTGGCCCGCGTCGAGGCGCCGCTGGGGTCGATGGTGGCGTTCTCCACCGCGCCCGACGGCATCGCGCTCGACAACCCGAAAGAGAAGAACAGCCTGTACACCAAGCACCTGCTCGCACACCTGCAGTCGCCCGGACTGCCGGTCGAGCTGCTGTTCAAGCGCGTGCGACTCGCGGTCGCGCAGGAGACCGACGGCGTGCAGGTACCGTGGGAAAGCACGAGCCTCACCGGCGACTTCTGCTTCCGCAGCCGGCGCGGGCGGCACCTGCACCGTCGGGCGCTGAGCCCGCGCAACACTTCCCGGTGTCCCGATTTGGCGCAGTGCTGGCTGCGTCGAGTCGCTCATTGCCTCGACGCGTTAGGGTAATCGTCAGCATCGCTTCCTTGGCCGGACGCGATGATCGTCGGCGTTGTCCGAAATCAAACCGCGCTGACGAAAAGTCTGGAGGCCCTCGATGAGCACGTCCCTGAGAATCAACGGCAAAGCCGTCACGGTGCAGGCGGAAGCCGATACGCCGCTGTTGTGGGTGATCCGCGATGACGTCGGCATGACCGGCACCAAGTTCGGCTGTGGCGCCGCACTGTGCGGCGCGTGCACCGTGCACCTCGACGGCGTGCCGATCCGCTCGTGCAGCACACCGCTGTCGGCCGCCGCGGGCAAGAACGTGACCACGATCGAGGCGATGGCCGGCGACGACATCGGCAAGCGTGTGCAGGCCGCGTGGATCGCGCACGACGTGCCGCAGTGCGGCTATTGCCAGTCGGGCCAGATCATGAGCGCGGTGGCACTGCTGCGCGACAAGCCCAAACCCACCGACACCGACATCGACAACGCGATGAGCGGCAACATCTGCCGCTGCGGCACCTACACCCGCATCCGCGCCGCGATCCACACCGCCGCCGGCACCAAGGGAGCCTGATCATGACCAACCCCGTCTCCCGCCGCCAGTTCCTGCACGCCAGCGCCGCCACCGGTGGCGCGCTGATGATCGGCGTCATGCTGCCTGGCTGCGCCACGCCCGGCAGCGACGCCAAGGTGACCAGCGCCATGCCCAACGCCTGGGTGCGCGTGGGCAGCGACAACAGCGTGACGATCCTGTGCGCCCGCTCCGAAATGGGCCAGGGCGTCTACACCTCGATGCCGATGCTGATCGCCGAGGAGCTGAACGTCGACCTGGCCAAGGTGAAGGTCGAGTTCGCGCCGGCCGGCGAGCCCTACATCAACCGTGCCATCGGCGGCCAGCTCACCGGCGGCTCGACCTCGGTGCGCGACGCCTATGCCGCACTGCGCACTGCCGGCGCGCAGGCGCGCATCGTGCTCGTGCAAGCCGCGGCGCAGAAGTGGAACGTCGCCGAGGGCGCCTGCAGGGCCGACAACGCGATCGTCACCGGCCCCGCCGGCCAGAAGGCGACCTACGGCGAACTGGCCGAAGCCGCTTCCAAGCTCACGCCGCCCAAGGAACCCACGCTCAAGGCCGCGAAGGACTTCCGCTACGTCGGCACCGAGGTCAAGCGACTGGACACGCCGGCCAAGGTGAACGGCACGGCCGAGTTCGGCATCGACGTCAAGCTGCCCGGCATGGGCATCGCGGTGCTGGCCCAGTGCCCCGCACTCGGCGGCAAGGTGGCCAGCTATGACGCCAGCAAGGCGCTCGGCATGCCGGGCGTGAAGAAGGTGGTGCAGGTGACCGACGGCGTGGCCGTGGTGGCCGACACCTACTGGCATGCGCGCAAGGGGCTGGAAGCGGTGAGCATCCGCTGGGACGAGAGCGCGGTGGCCGGCGTCAGCACCGACGGCATCGTGCGCGAATTGCGCACCGCGGTGGACCGCAACGGCGCCAGCTTCAAGAAGCAGGGCGACGCCGACGCGGCGCTGCGTGGCGCGGCCAAGAAACTCGAGGCCCAGTACGAGACGCCGTACGTCGCCCACGTGACGATGGAGCCGATGAACTTCACCGCCGATGTGCGCGCCGACTCGTGCCTGCTGGTCGGGCCGACGCAGTTCCAGCAGCTCGCCGAAGGGGTGGCCGCCGGCATGCTGAAGATGAAGCCGTCGCAGATCACCGTGCGCACCACGTTCCTCGGTGGCGGCTTCGGCCGGCGCATCGACGTCGACTTCATCACGCAGGCCATCGAGATCAGCAAGGCGGCCGGCATGCCGGTGAAGCTGATCTGGTCGCGCGAGGACGACATGACGCACGACTTCTACCGCCCGGCCAGCGTGCACAAGATGGCCGGCGGGCTGGATGCCGCGGGCAAGCCGGTGGCGTTCAAGTTCAGCGCGGCGTCGCCGTCGGTGACCAAGCGGCTGTTCGGCGAGTTCGTCAAGGACGGCATCGACCCGTTCATGCTCGAGTACGCGCCGCTGCCCTACGACATCCCCAACCAGGCCGGCAACATCGTGATCCAGGACACCCCGGTGCGGGTGGGCTACCTGCGCTCGGTGTCGCATGCGATGAACGCCTTCGCCAATGAGTCGTTCATCGACGAGATGGCGGCTGCCGCCGGCAAGGACCCGGTGCAGTTTCGCCGCGACCTGCTGGCCAAGGAGCCGCGCTACCTGCGCGTGCTGAACATGGCCGCCGACAAGGCCGGCTGGGGCAAGCCGCTGGCGGCCGGGCGCAAGCAGGGCGTCGCGATCATGGAAGGCTACGGCACCTACCTCGCGCTGATCTCCGAGATCTCGGTGTCCGGCAAGGAGATCAGGGTGCACAGGATCACCACCGCGATCGACATCGGCAGCATGGTGAACCCCAACATCGTGAAGCAGCAGGTCGAGTCGAGCGTGATCTACGGCATGTCGTCGGTGCTGTACGACGAGATCACCATCGCCGCCGGGCGCGTGCAGCAGACCAACTTCAACAACTACCGTGCCGCGCGCATGAACGAGGCCCCCCAGATCGAGATCCACCTGATCGCCGAGGGCCAGGCGCCCGGCGGCATCGGCGAGCCGGTGGTGGCGATGATCGCGCCGTCGATCGCCAATGCGGTGGCCTCGCTCACTGGCCAGCGGATGCGCAAGCTGCCGCTGCGTCTGGCCTGACCGGCGGGCACCACCGCCACGGAAAAGCCCGCTGCGGCGGGCTTTTTCGCTGGCCGTTCGTGACGCTGTCACGACTGGCGACGATCGGGTTGTGCCTGCTGGCCGGCGCCGCGACGGCGCAGGACTACGAACGAGAAGCGCGCTGGGCGGCCGACACGCTGGCCACGCTGATCGAAGGCCAGGCGGTGCGCATCGAGCAGAACAACGGGCACCGCTTCCTCGCCCTGTACACGCGCGCCAAGGCGCCGCGCGGCGCCGCGATCATCGCGCACGGCCGCGGCTGGGGCCCCGATGTCGATCTCTACGGCGAGCTGCGCGGCCGGCTGGCCGACGCCGGCTGGTCGACGCTGTCGATCCAGCTGCCGGTGCTGCAGGGCACCGGCAAGCTGGGCGACTACCTCGACACCTTTCCGGATGCGCGCGAGCGCTTCGCACTCGCCGTCGATTGGTTGCGCGAGCGCGGCTACGCGAACGTCGCCATCGTCTCGCACAGCCTGGGCGCGACGATGGCCAACCACTACCTGATCCGCACCAGCGACGGCAAGGTGGGCGCCTGGGTCTTCATCAGCATCCTCAATGGGTTGGAGGACATGTTCCGCATCCAGATCCCGGTGCTCGACATCTACGCCGAGCGCGACTGGGACGTGATCATCACCGGCGCCGACGAGCGGCGGCGGCAGATCGCACGTGTGCCGGGCTCCGAGCAGTTGATGATTCCCGGCGCGCCGCACTTCTTCGACGGCAAGCGCGAGGAGCTGACGCGCGTGATCGTGCGCTTTCTCGACCGGGCGTTCGCGCCGCGTTGACCGAGCGCGCGGCGCGGATTCAGGCGCAGCGCTTGGCGGCGAACACCGCCAGGTCGGCCGCGAAGCGGCCGGGCTCCTGGCGGTGCGGCGAATGCGCCGAGGCCTTGTACATGCGCACCGTGCAGTCGGGCAGGTTGTCGCGATAGTACTGTTCGAGCGGCAGGCCGCCGTAGTGATGACTCACGCCGCCGAGCACCACCATCGTCGGCACGCTGAACTTCGCCACCACGTCGCGGAAGTCGGCCTCGGCCAGGCTTTCGAGCAGGCCGATCAATTGATCGACGCCACAGGCGCCGGCCAGCTTGGACACCGCCCAGCGTGCCAGCCGGCCGCAGACCGCATCGCGCCGGCCGGCGTGGCGCAGCGGCGTGCAGCGGGCCACGAACTCGCTGGCCACCGTCTCGACGAAATCGCCGCGCAGGCGGCCCAGCGCGGACTGCAGTTGCGAGCGGGTCACCGAGCCGAACAGGCCGAGCTTCCACTGCTCGTCGTTGATGATGCGCGGCGACTGGTCGATCAGGCACGCACCGCCGAGGCTTTCGGCGCCGTGGTCCTGGACGTACTTCATGACCACCAGCGCGCCCATCGAATGACCCACCAGCACCGGGCGGTCCAGGCGCAGGCCGGCGATCACGTCGGCGACGTCCTGCGCCATCTGCGCCAGCGTCGGCAGCGTCTTGGCGTGCGCGCGGGCGCCGTGGCCCAGCAGGTCGAAGGTGTGCACCTGGTGGTGTGCGCTCAGCGTCTGCAGCGCGTCGTCCCAGTCACGGTGGCTGCCACCCAGGCCATGCACCATCAGCACCGGACGGCCGCCGCCGACGATCTGCACCGCGATGGTCTCGCCGCGCTCGAGCGCCAGGTCGATCTGAATGGTCTTCTTGTGCGGCGTGGCCAGGCGGTCGATCCAGCCGGTGGCGCCCAGCCCGGTGAGGTTGCGCAACACCCGCGCCACGCCGGCCGCATCGGCCACCAGCGGCAGGCCTGGTGCCAGCTCGATGTCGGGCTGCGTGGTGGGGGCGTTGGCGGTGGCGGTCATGGCGCGGCGCGTGGCAGCGTTCTGGGGGTTGACGGTGAGTTGCGATGGCGCAACGGTGGGTTCAAACCGCGCCCTCGCGGGCTCGTCCCGATGCGGCGCCCCGGCGCCAGGCCGGGATACTGGCGGCCCCTCTCGCGCCGGATGCCGTGGCCGACGCCGCGCGCCAGGCGAACGCCACGTGACCTCGGGGCGCGGCAACTGGACCGGCGCCACCTGCGTCGAGTCGGCGAGCCGCAGCAGCCTGGCGCTGCCCGATGTCACCAGGTAGCAGCTGCCATACGCCCGGGCACAGGGACCATTGCAGCGTCAGGGTTGCTGGTGGGAACCCGATGTGAAGTTTCAGACTTCGCACTCCCCCACACACGAAGCCAAGGAGACCTCGATGGCGAACTTCGTTCTGGTGCACGGCGCCTGGCATGGCGGCTGGTGTTATCGCGACACGGCCAAGGCCCTGCGTGCAGCCGGGCACACGGTGCACACCCCCACGCACACCGGCGTCGGCGAACGCTTCCACCAGTCGGCCGAGAACATCACGCTCGAAACGCACATCCGCGACGTCTGCGGCTGCATCGAGTGGGAGGAGCTGAACGACGTGATCCTGGTCGGCCACTCCTACGGCGGCATGGTGATCACCGGCGTCGCCGACCGCATGGCCGAGCGCATCCGCTCATTGGTGTACCTGGATGCCTTCATCCCCGAAAACGGCGATTCGCTGATCGGCCTGCTGCACAAGGCGCTGGCGCCCGACGTGGCCGCGCAGTTCATCGGCGCCTTCCGCGGCACCGCGCTCGCCGCCAACAGCGCTCTGATGCAGCCGATCCCGGCCGAGATGTTCAACATCGCGCAGGCCAACCGCGCCTGGGTCGACCGCCGCTGCCGGCCGCAGGCGCTGGCCACCTTCGAGTTCCCGGCGCTGCTGACCGGCGCGCACACCAAGGTGCCGAACAAGCACTACATCCTCGCCGACGGCTGGGACCCGAGCCCGTTCCGCCACTTCGCCGCGCAGGTGAGCGGCAAGCCGGGCTGGACGCTGACCAAGATGCCGTGCAGCCACGACGTGATGGTCGACATGCCGAAGGAGCTGGCCGACGCGCTGATGCGCATGATCTGACTCGCCTCGAACGCGAGCTCGTTTGCCAATGAGATTGACCGCGCAGCCGGCGCTCGCGCGGGCGGCCGCGGTGCGACGCGCTGGATGTCTCGAGCGAGCTCAACTCGTGTGTGATCTCGCCGATCTCCCGGTCATGATCCGACGCTGTGCTTGCCCAGGCTCACCCGCTTGGCCTGCGGCCCCTCGGCGGCCATCTCGCTGATGAACTGCACCGCCGCGCCGACCTGCAGTTGCTCGAAGCGGCCCGAGGCCAGGTTGTCGCGGCCGAAGTAATACTCCTGGCCGTCGGGCGTGCGGATGAAGCCGAAACCCTCGGCATCGTTGACGCGCACCACCTCGCCGTGCAGTTCCCTCGGATGGAGCTTCTGGTCGCCGCGGCGGCGGCGCACCACGTCCTCGAGCTGGCGCTTCATGTCGTCGAAGGCGTCGCGCAGCGCGATGTGGACGTCCTCGTTGACGGCCCGGTCGACCACCAGCTCGTGGCCGGGCACCGTGACTTCGATGCGCACGCCGAAGGGCCGGCCCTGCTGCTTGTGCATCTGCATTTGATCGAGCACCACGCGGCAGGCCATGATGTCGGTGGCAAAACGCTCGAGGTGCTCGCACTTCCTGCGCACCGCGTCTTCGAGTGCGGCGCTGCGCTCGATGCCGTGAAAGGTGATCTGTAGAGGTTGCTTCATCGGTGGTCCCCCGGTAGCGAGTGGTTCACGTGTGAGGTCTTCGGCGCAGAAACACCTTCTGCCTGTGCACACTAGGCTCGCGCCGCCGGCGGCCGTTGAGCGCACTCAAGGCGCGGCATCGAGGCCGTTGGCCGAGCGCTGCGCCGTGAGCCGGCCGATGTTGACGACGCTCAAGCGCGCGATCACACGATGGGCGATGCTGCGCCTGCGATGAATGCTGCCGCATCGACGACGACGGCGTCGCAGGGCCGATCCACGGCGCGGGACAACGCCGCGGTCGCCGAGTTGCTGCGCGAGATGGCCAGCCTGCTCCAAGCACAGGGGGAGGACAACACGTTTCGGATTGCGGCCTATCGTCGCGCCGCCGATACGGTGGCCGCCTTGCCCGCCAGCGTGCGCGGGACCTTCGAGCGCGAGGGCCTGGCCGGCCTCGACGCGCTGCCGACGATCGGCCCGGGCATCGCGGCGGCGATCGGCGAGATCGTGCAAACCGGTCGGTGGGCGCGGCTGGACCGGCTGCGCGGCGCGGCGGGGCCCGAGGCGATCTTTCGCACCATCCCCGGCGTCGGGCCGCAGCTCGCGCTCAAGCTGCACGACGAACTCGGGGTCGACACGCTGGAGGCGCTCGAGGTCGCGGCCCATGACGGCCGTCTGGAGCGCCTGCCGAATCTCGGTGCACGACGCGCGGCAGCGATCCGCGCCACGTTGACGCAGATGCTGGACCGCGCACGGACGTTGCGGCGCCCGCGGGAGGCGCCGGCTGCGCAGCCTGCGCCGCCGGTCGAAGTGCTGCTCGACGTCGATCACACGTACCGCGCGGCGGCCGAGGCCGGCACCTTGCCCAGGATCGCACCGCGGCGCTTCAATCCGAAAGGCGAGGCGTGGTTGCCGGTGCTGCACACGCGTCGCGGCGACTGGGCCTTTACGGCGCTGTACTCGAACACGGCCCGCGCGCACGAACTGGACCGCGTGCACGACTGGGTCGTCGTGTACGCAGAGGACACCACCCACCATGAGCGCCAGTACACCGTGGTGACGGCCGGTCGCGGCGGCATGGCGGGGCGGCGTGTCGTTCGCGGGCGCGAGAGCGAATGCAGCGAGGTGTATTCCAGGCAGTGAACCGGGAGGACCACCGCGGCGGCAGGTCCCTTGCGTGCGCCCTGCCCTCAGGCTGCCTGCATCTGCTGCGCTTGCGCCGCCCTCACTTCGTCGCGCACCGCCTCGGTCAGCTCGGCTTTCAGCTCAACGAACTTCGGCGTCGTCTTCATCGAGTAGTGGCGCGGATGCGGCAGCTCGACTTTGGAGTCGAGCTTGATGCGCCCCGGTCGCGCGCTCATCACGACGACGCGGCTGCCCATGAACACCGCCTCGTCGATGTCGTGCGTGACGAACAGCACCGTCTTGCGCTCGGCCTCCCAGATGCCGAGCAGCAGCTCCTGCATCAGCTCGCGTGTCTGGTGGTCGAGTGCGCCGAAGGGTTCGTCCATCAGCAGCATGCGCGGGTTGTTGGCCAGCGCGCGGGCCAGCGCGGTGCGCTGCTGCATGCCGCCGGACAGCTGCTTGGGGTAATGGTTCTCGAAGCCGTTCAGGCCCACCTTGCCGAGGAAGGCCTTGGCGATCCCCAGCTGCGCGTCGCGCGGCAGGCCACGCTCGCGCAGGCCGAAGCACACGTTGTCGAGCACGCTGAGCCACGGGAACAGCGTGTAGCTCTGGAACACCATGCCGCGGTCGGCGCCGGCACCCTCGATGCGCCGGCCGTCGAGCAGCACCTCGCCGGCGGTCTGGTGATCGAGCCCCGCCACGATGCGCAGCAGCGTGCTCTTGCCGCAGCCGCTGGGGCCGAGGATCGTGATGAAGTCGTTCTCGGCCACGTCGAGGTCGGTGGCCTGCAAGGCGAGCGTGGTGTCGAAGCGGCGTTCGACGCCGCGGATCGAAAGAATGGACATCGTCACCGCCCCAGTTGCGCCCACGGGAAGAGGCGCCGGTTCACCGACTTGAACGCAAAATCGCTGACGAGACCGATCAGGCCGATCACGATGATGCCGAAGATGATCTGGTCGGTGGCCAGCAGCGCCTGGCTGTCGGTGATCATGTGGCCGATGCCACTCGACGCGCCGATCAGCTCGGCGACGATCACGTAGGTCCAGGCCCAGCCGAGCACCATGCGCAGCGTCTCGGCGATCTCGGGCGCGGCGCCGGGGATCAGCACGCGGCGGATCAGCGAGCGGTCGTTGACGCCCAACGTGTAGGCGGCTTCGACCAGGTCGCGCCGCGTGTTGCCCACCGTGACCGCGATCATCAGCACCAGCTGGAAGAAGCTGCCGATGAAGATCACCGCGAGCTTCTGCGCCTCGCCGATGCCGGCCCAGAGGATCAACAGCGGAATGAACGCGCTGGCCGGCAGATAGCGTGCGAAGCTGACGAAGGGCTCGAAGAAGGCCTCGATGGGCTTGTACGCGCCCATCGCCACGCCCAGCGGCAGCGCCAGTGCGGCAGCGATCACGAAGCCGCCCAGCACGCGCCACACCGTCATGCCGATGTCGAATGCGAAGCCCTGCTCGGCCAGCAGCGTCCAGCCGCTGCGAACCATCGTCAATGGGTCGGCCAGGAAGGTCTTCGAGACCAGCCCGCCGAACGTGATCGCCGCCCAGCCGGCGACGAACAACACGAAGAACGCCACGCCCAGCGCGGTGCGGGCGGCTGGCGCCACCGGGGTCAACGGCTTCATGTCGACGTGCGACTACTTGATGAAGCGGGTGTCGGCGAGCTTCGTCATGTCCGGCGTCTGCTTGATGATGCCGGACTCGAGCAGCAGTTCCGCGGCCTCCTTGCTGAAGGCGGCGTGTTCGCCGGCGAAGAACCTCTGGTTCGCCGCGCGATCCTGCCAGCGCAGGTACTTCTGCGAGCCTTCGAACGCCTCGGCCGTCTGCTTCACGTCGGTGCCCATGATCTCGAAGCTCTTCTTCGGGTCCTTGGCGATCATCTCCACCGCGTCGAAGTAGCCGTTGGCCAGCCCTTGCGCGGCCTTCGGGTTGTCGGCCAGGAACTTCGGTGTGCAGCCGAAGGTGTCCATGATCATCGGGTAGTCGAGCGTGGTGGCGATGATCTTGCCGGCCTCGGGCTTCGCGCGCACCGCACCGAGGTAGGGCTCGTAGGTCATCGCGGCGTCGATGTCGGTGTTGCCGGCGATCATCGCGTTGGCGGCGGCCTGCGGCTCGAGGTTGACGATCTTGACGTCCTTGGTCGACAGGCCGTTCTTCTTCAACATCCAGGCCAGCGTGAAGTACGGCGCCGTGCCGGGCGCGCTGGCGGCGACCGTCTTGCCCTTGAGGTCGCTGATCTTCGTGATGCCGGGCTTCACCACCATGCCGTCGGCGCCGTAGCTCTTGTCGAGCTGGAAGATCTGCGTCGTGGCCACGCCGTTGGCGTTCCAGACGATCCAGGTCTCCACCGTGGTCGCGGCGCACTGCACGTCGCCCGACGCGATGGCCAGATGCCGGTCCTTCTGCGGGATCTTCTTGATCGTCACGTCCAGGCCTTGCGCCTTGAACAGCCCCGCCTCCTTGGCCAGCGTGAGCGGGGCGAAACCGGTCCAGCCCGAGATCGCGACCGTGACCTTGGTTTCCTGGGCCTGGGCGGCGACGGCCAGCGTGGTGACGGCGCAGGCGACGAGGCATCGCCGGGCCGCCCCAAGATGGCTCGCTCCCCCTTGGGGGGAAGTCGCCGCAGGCGACAAGGGGGCACCATGGAAGGTCTTGTTCATGCAGGGTTCTCCGTGAGAGGTCAGGTGGGTCGATCGTGATCGGTCAGGCCGGAATCCACAACGCGGGCAAGCCCGCAAGCGAGCGGAACACGCGCGACAACGAGCCGTCGGTGACCAGCGCGGTCGCGGCCTCGATGTCAGGCGCGAGGTAACGGTCGGTCGGCATCGCCGGGCAATGCTGGCGCAGCAAGGCGTGGGCCTGCTCGAGCGCCGGCGAGCTGGTGAGCGGGCGCAGGAATTCGATGCCCTGCGCTGCGGCCAGCAGCTCGATGCCCAGGATGTGTGCGCTGTTGCGGATCATCGGCTGCAGCCGGCGCGCCGCAAAGGTGGCCATCGACACATGATCCTCCTGGTTGGCCGAGGTCGGCAACGAATCGACACTGGCCGGATGCGCGAGGCTCTTGTTCTCGCTGGCCAGCGACGCCGCGGTGACGTGCGCGATCATGAAGCCGCTGTTCAGCCCGGCGTCCGCGCTCAGGAAGGCGGGAAGCCGCGAGACGCCGGCGTCGATCAGCATCGCGATGCGACGCTCGGCGATCGCGCCGACCTCGGCGATGGCCACCGCCATGCCATCGCAGACCAGCGCTACCGGCTCTGCATGAAAGTTGCCCCCCGAGACCATCGCGCCGTCTTCGGCAAACACCAGCGGGTTGTCGGTCACCGCGTTGGCCTCGCGCACCAACACCAAGGCGCCATGGCGCAGCTGGTCGAGGCAGGCGCCCACCACCTGCGGCTGGCAGCGCAGCGAGTACGGATCCTGCACCCGGTCGTCACCCTCGAGGTGCGAGCGGCGGATCGCGCTGCCGGCGAGCAAGGCACGGTAGTACTGGGCGACGTCGATCTGCCCGGGTTGGCCACGCAGCGCATGAATACGCGGATCGAACGGGCCGTCGCTGCCCTTGGCCGCGTCGACCGTCAGCGCGCCGATCACCAGCGCTGATTCGAGCACCGGCTCGAAGGTGAGCAGCGCATGCAGCGCGAGCGCGGTGGAGGTCTGTGTGCCGTTGATCAGCGCCAGCCCTTCCTTGGCCTGCAGCGTCAGCGGCTCGATGCCGGCGGCCCCGAGCGCGGGCCCGGCCGGGCGGCGCTGGCCGTCGATCAGCATCTCGCCCTCGCCGAGCAGCGCCAGCGTCATGTGCGCCAGCGGCGCCAGATCGCCCGACGCGCCCACCGAACCCTGGCTCGGCACATAGGGCACGAGGCCGGCGTTGTGCACCGCCAGCAGCGTGTCGATCACCGACTTCGCGCACGCCGGAGTGACCGCGCGCCAGGCTCGCTGCCTTGAGCGCCAGCATCAGGCGCACGACGGCGGGCGCCAGCGGCTCGCCGACGCCGACGCTGTGCGAGCGGATCAGGTTGAGCTGCAGCGTCGCCAGCTGTTCGCGGCTGATGCGCGTGCTGGCCAGCTTGCCGAAGCCGGTGTTGACGCCGTACACCGGCGCGTCGCCGTCGGCCGCGCGCTGCACCACCGCCGCGCTGGCGCGGATGTCGGGCAGCGCCAGCGGGTCGATCCGCAGTTGGTGGCCACCGGCATGGATGGCCTGCAACTCCTCCAGCGTCAGCCGGCCGGGACGAATCAGCATCAGCGGCCGATCATCGGCAGGTTGAGCCCTTGCTCGCGCGCGCAGGCGACCGCCTCGTCGTAACCGGCGTCGGCATGCCGCATCACGCCGGTGCCGGGGTCGTTCCACAACACCCGTTCGATCCGCTTGGCCGCCGCAGCCGTGCCGTCGCAGACGATCACCACGCCGGCATGCTGCGAGTAGCCCATGCCGACGCCGCCGCCATGGTGCAGGCTGACCCAGGTGGCACCACCGGCGGTGTTGAGCAGTGCGTTCAGCAGCGGCCAGTCGCTCACGGCGTCGCTGCCGTCGCGCATGCTCTCGGTCTCGCGGTTCGGGCTCGCCACCGAGCCGCTGTCGAGATGATCGCGGCCGATCACGATCGGCGCCTTCAGCTCACCGGACTTCACCATCTCGTTGAACGCCAGCCCCGCGCGATGCCGTTCGCCCAGGCCGATCCAGCAGATGCGCGCCGGCAGCCCCTGGAACGCGATGCGCTCGCCGGCCATGTCGAGCCAGCGGTGCAGGTGGGCGTCGTGTGGGAACAGCTCCTTCATCTTGGCGTCGGTCTTGCGGATGTCCTGCGGGTCGCCACTCAGCGCCACCCAGCGGAAGGGCCCCTTGCCGCGGCAGAACAGCGGCCGGATGTAGGCCGGCACGAAACCGGGGAAGTGAAACGCGTTCTTCACGCCGGTATCGAACGCCACCTGGCGGATGTTGTTGCCGTAATCCACCGTCGGCACGCCCATCTGCTGGAACGCCAGCATCGCCTGCACGTGCACCGCGCAGCTCTTCGCGGCGGCATCGCGCAACGCGGCATGCTGGCTTTCGTCGCCCTGCGCGGTGCGCCAGCGCTCGACGCTCCAGCCGATCGGCAGGTAGCCGTTCACCAGGTCGTGCGCGCTGGTCTGGTCGGTCACCAGATCGGGCTTGATGCCGCGCTCGACGAGTTGCGGCAGGATCTCCGCGGCATTGCCGAGCAGCCCGATCGAGCGCGCCTGCTTCGCTGCGGTGTACTTGGCGATGCGCGCCAGCGCGTCGTCGAGGTCCCGGGCCTGCTCGTCGAGGTAGCGGCTGCGCAGGCGGAAGTCGATGCGGCTTTGCTGGCACTCGATGTTCAGCGAACACGCGCCGGCGAAGGTGGCCGCCAGCGGCTGCGCGCCGCCCATGCCGCCGAGGCCCGCGGTGAGGATCCAGCGCCCCGAAAGATCACCACCGTAGTGCTGGCGTCCGGCCTCGACGAAGGTCTCGTAGGTGCCCTGCACGATGCCCTGGCTGCCGATGTAGATCCACGAGCCCGCGGTCATCTGGCCGTACATCATCAGGCCCTTGCGATCGAGCTCGTGGAAGTGCTCCCAGGTGCTCCACTTCGGCACCAGGTTGGAGTTGGCGATCAGCACGCGCGGCGCGTCGACGTGGGTGCGGAACACGCCCACCGGCTTGCCGCTCTGGATCAGCAGCGACTCGTCTTCCTTCAGCGCCTTCAGGCTGGCGAGGATGGCCTCGAAGCAATCCCAGTTGCGCGCGGCCTTGCCGATGCCGCCGTAGACCACCAGCGCATCGGGGTTCTCGGCCACCTCGGGGTCGAGGTTGTTCTGGATCATGCGGTACGCGGCCTCGATCAGCCAGTTGGCGCAGACGATCTGGCTGCCGCGCGGCGCGCGCACGGGTCGGGGTTGGGCGACACGGTGAAGGGGGGACAGATCGGTCATGGTGCAAGCGCTCCGGGTCTGACTGGCTAGGGTTGCACTCTACTTGTCTAGACAAGACTAGACAAGTACAGTCCGCTCATGGTTTCCCCTGAGACGATGGCGCCGCCGTATCAGCGCGTCAAGCATTTCCTGAAGGAGGGCCTCGCCGCCGGCCGCTGGCCGCCCGGGGCGCTGATGCCGTCGGAGGCCGAGCTCACCGCCGAGTTCTCGGTCAGCCGCATGACGGTGAGCCGCGCGATCCGCGAGTTGCAGGCCGAGGGCCTGGTGCAACGGGCGCAGGGCGTGGGCACGTTTGCCGCGCCGCTGCACAAGGTGTCGTCGACGCTGACGATCCGCGACCTGCACGAGGAGATCGAAGCGCGTGGCCATGTGCACCACGCGGCGGTGCACCTGCAGCGCGCCGAGGCGGCGCCCGCGTTGCTCGCCGCGCAGCTGGGCGTCGAGCCCGGCACGACGGTGTTCCACACGCTGATCGTGCACCACGAGAACGGCGTGCCGCTGCAATGCGAGGACCGCTTCGTCAACCCGGCCTGCGCGCCGGCGTACCTGGCGACGGACTTCACCCGCACCACCCCGACGCATTACCTGTTCGAGGCCACCGCGCTGTGGCGGGCGCAGTACTCGATCGAAGCCGCACGCGCGACGCCCCAGGAGGCCAAGCTGCTCGGCATCGGCGACGACGAGCCCTGCCTGATCGTCGTGCGCCGCACCTTCACGCGCGACGCGCCGATCACCATCGCGCGCCTGGTGCACCCGGGCACGCGTTATGGATTGCAGGGAGAATTCCAGCCATGATGCGACCTCTCGCCCTTGCCATCCCCACCGCCCGGCTTCTGGAGAGCGGCACATGATCGAGGTCGTGTCGGTCGAACGCATCGCGCCGAAGCCCTGGCGCAACGGCGGCGGATTCACCCGCGAGCTGCTCGCCTGGCCGTCGGCTGACGACTGGCGCGTGCGCATCAGCGTCGCGGAGATCACGCGCGACGGCGCGTTCAGCAGCTTCCCGGGCATCGAGCGCTGGATCGCGGTGGTCGAGGGCCAGGGTGTCGTGCTGCGATTCGCCGACCATCGCTCGGTGCTGGGGCCCGAGGACGACGCGCTGCGCTTCGACGGTGCCGCGGCGCCGCTGGCGGAGCTGCAAGGCGGCGCGACACGCGACCTCAACCTGATGTCGCGTCGTGACGCCGGCCAAGGCGAGATGCGGCGCGTGAAGGCCGACGACGAATGGTTCAGCGCGGCGCCGCTGCGCGCGGTGTTCTGCACCGGCGTGGCCCGACTGCAGATCGACGATGCCGACGCTGCGCGCCTGCCGGCCTGGTCGCTCGCGTGGAGCGGGCACGCCAGCCGGCAGCGCTGGCGCCTGATGGCCGACGCCGAGCCGTTGCGCGCATTCTGGTTGTCGTTCAGGCCGGTGTGACGATGGCGCCGGACCTCACCCTGTGGCGCCACGCCCGCCTGGCCACGATGGCACCCGGCGCAGCCTGGGGCTGGATCGACGACGGCGCGATGCTGGTCGACGGCGATCGCCTGGCGTGGGTGGGGCCGCAGGCCGAACTGCCGCGCGGCCTGGCGAGCGCCGCCGAAGTGGACCTCGGCGGCGCGCTGGTCACGCCGGGCCTGATCGACGCGCACACCCATCTGGTCTACGCCGGCGACCGGGCCGCGGAGTTCGAGCAACGCCTGCACGGCGCCAGCTACGAGGAGATCGCGCGCGCCGGCGGCGGCATCATGTCGACCGTGGCGGCCACACGCGCCGCCAGCGACAGCGCGCTGTTCGCGCTGGCCGCGCCGCGCGCGCGCGCATTGATGGCCGAGGGCGTGACGACGATCGAGATCAAGTCGGGCTACGGCCTGGCGCAGGACCACGAGGCGCGCTGCCTCGGCGTGGCCCGGCGCCTCGGCCGCGAACTGCCGCTCGCCGTGCGCACCACGTCGCTGGGCGCCCACGCGCTGCCGCCGGAATACGCCGGCCGCGCCGACGACTACATCGACGCGGTGTGCGCCTGGCTGCCGGCCCAGGCCGCAGCTGGCCTGGTGGACGCGGTGGACGCGTTCTGCGACACGATCGGCTTCACGCCGACGCAGACGCGCCGCGTGTTCGATGCCGCCAAGGCCCTGGGCCTGCCGGTCAAGCTGCACGCCGAGCAGCTGAGCGACCAGCACGGCGCGGCGCTCGCAGCCTCGTACGGCGCGCTGTCGTGCGACCACCTCGAGCACCTGGCGGACGACGGCATCGCCGCGATGCGCAGCGCCGGCACGGTGGCGATGCTGCTGCCGGGAGCGTACTATTTCCTGCGCGACACCCACCTGCCGCCGGTGCAGGCGCTGCGCGTGGCCGGCGTGCCGATGGCGATCGCCACCGACCACAACCCGGGTTCGTCGCCGGCGCTGTCGCTGCTGCTGATGCTCAACATGGCCTGCACGTTGTTCCGCCTGACCCCCGAAGAGGCCTTTCGTGGCGTCACCGAGCATGCCGCGCGGGCGCTCGGTCTGAGCGACCGGGGCACGCTGCAGCCGGGCCGGCGCGCCGACTTCGCGGTGTGGGACATCGACCACCCGCGCGAGCTGGCCTATCGCTTCGGCCACAACCCCTGCCGCCGCGTCGTGCACGCCGGCCGCGAACGGCCATGACTCCGTACACGCTGCACCGTGGCCGGACGCCGCTGCTGGTGAGCCTGCCGCACGTGGGCACCGAGATCCCTGTCGATCAGCGCGGGCGCTACGTCGAGCGGGCGCTCGGCGTCGAAGACACCGACTGGCACCTCGAGACCCTGTACGGCTTCGTGCGTGAACTCGGCGCCTCGCTGATCGTGCCGCGCTACAGCCGCTACCTGATCGACCTGAACCGCCCGAGCGAAAACGCCCCGATGTACCCCGGCGTCAACAACACCGAGCTGTGCCCGACGCGCTTCTTCACCGGTGAGGCGCTGTATCGCGACGGTGCCGCACCCGACGCCACCGAGATCGCGCGGCGCATCGCCACCACCTGGCAGCCCTACCACGACGCGCTGCGCACCGAACTCGATCGCATTCATGCCGCGCAGGGGCACGCCGTGCTGTTCGACGGGCACAGCATCAAGTCGGAGCTGCCCTGGCTGTTCGACGGCAGACTGCCCGATCTGAACCTGGGCACCGCCGACGGCCGCAGCTGCGCGCCGGACCTGCGCGACGCGCTGGCCCGGGTGCTGGCAAGCCAGCGCGGCTACACCCAGGTGGTCGATGGCCGCTTCAAGGGCGGCCACATCACGCGGCACTACGGCCGGCCGGAGCTCGGGGTGCACGCGATCCAGCTCGAGCTGTGCTGGCGCTGCTACATGCAGGAGCAGGCGCCCTACGCGTACGACGCCGCGTTGGCAGCGGGCGTGCAGCCGGTGCTGCGGCAGCTGGTGGAGACGATGCAACGCTGGAGCCCGCATGCCTGAGGCCGCCTCGGCGTCGGCCCCGCTGTGGGCGCCGCGGGCCTGGCTCGGCGGCCAGTGGCGCGACGCAGTGCTGCTGACGGTGGCAGCCGATGGCACCTGGGCCGCTGTGCAGCCCGACACGCCGGCACCAACCGGCGCATTGCGACTCGACGGTCCGGTGTTGCCGGGCCTGGTCGACGCGCACAGCCATGCGTTTCAGCGCGCCTTTGCCGGCCTGGCCGAGCGGCGTGAGTCGGCGCACGACGACTTCTGGAGCTGGCGCGACCGCATGTACCGCGTGGCGCTGCGCATCGACCCCGATCAGCTCGAGGCGGTGGCGGCGCAGCTGTATGTCGAGCTGCTGCGCGGCGGCTATACACAGGTGTGCGAATTCCACTACCTGCACCACGCGGGCGACGGCACACGCTACGCCGACCCGTTGACGATGAGCCGCGCGCTGGTGCGCGCGGCCACTCGCACCGGCATCGGGTTGACGTTGCTGCCGGTGCTGTACGAGCGCGCGGGGTTCGCGCAGCCGGCGTTGCGCGACGACCAGCGGCGATTCGCCTCGACGGTGGAGCACGTGCTGGGCTGGCGCGACGGCGTGCGGGCGCTGCAGCGGCCGCGCGTGAACGCCGGCGTGGCCATTCACTCGCTGCGCGCCGCCAGCGCACGCTCGATCGCCGAATTGGTGACCGGCTGTGCCGGCGACGACGGCCCGATCCACATCCACGTCGCCGAACAGACGGCCGAGGTCGACGATTGCGTGGCCGCCACCGGCCTGCGCCCGATCGAGTGGCTGACGCAGCACGTCACGCTCGGCACCCGCTGGCAGCTGGTGCATGCCACGCACGCCACGCCGGACGAGATCGACGCAGTGGCGCATCGCGGCGCCGGCGTCGTGATCTGCCCGAGCACCGAGGCCAACCTCGGCGACGGCCTGCCCGACCTGTCGCGCTGGCTGGGTGCGGGGGTGCCGCTGTCGATCGGCTCCGACAGCCAGGTCACACGCGCCTGGCGCGACGAGCTGCGCCTGCTCGACTACGGGCAGCGCCTGATCCAGCGCCGGCGCAACGTGTCGGCCGCGCCGGAGGCCGGTCTCACGTCGACCGCACAACGCCTGTTCGACCGCACACTGGCCGGCGGTGCACGCGCGGCCGGATTCGCGCGCTGGGGCTTCGAGGCCGGCGCCCCGGCCGACTTGCTGGTCGTCGATACCGACGACGCCTCGCTGCTGGGTCTGCCCGACTCGCACCTGCTCGATGGCCTGGTGTTCTCGAGCCCCGGGCGTCCGTGGCGCGACGTGATGGTTGGCGGGCGCTGGGTGGTGCGCGAACACCGCCACGACGAATCGGCGGCCATCGCCAGCGCATTCAGGCAGGCGATGGCCGCGCTGCACGGCTGAGACCCGGATCTCGCACGCCGCCCGGCAGCCGGCGTGCACAGCGTCGGGCGGCTGGTTTTTGGGGCACGCGGCCTACGACCGGTCGATGCCAACACGCTCGTGCAAGGACGGCAGATCGTCGACCGCGGCTGCGTCCACCGCGTCGCACCAGCGCACGAAGCGCGCCCCGCGAAGCACGATGCCGCTGCGCCGCCGCGGCGTCAGCACCGCGGCGTCGAACGCGATCTCACAGGCGCGCTGCGCGCGCAGCCAGCGCACTGGGCCGAAGCGCTGCACCGTGGCCTCGCGCAACCAGTCGCTCCAGCCCGCGCCGAGCGGGTCGTCGTCGTCGCCGCCCGGGCGCGCCGCGACGCGCAACTTGGCGATCGGCACCAGCTGCGCGGTGGCCGCCGCCAGCCGCTCACCGGTCTGCGCGGCGGCCAGCGCTCGCTGCATGGCGGCGTGATCGGCCGGCCGCCGGTTCCACAGCGCCAGGCCCAGCTCGATGCAGGCCTGCCCGTCGGCGTCGGCCACGTGCTCGGCGCTTTGAAGCAGCACCGTCGCGCGCCACGCTGGCGTGCGCCAGTCGAACAGCGCGCGCGGCATGCCATAGGCTGCGTCGCGGCGCATCAGGCGCAATGCGTCGACGCCGCGCGAACGGGCCGTGGCCCATCGAGTGCCCAATGCGCTCCAGTCGTCCACCTGCTGCGATGCGCCGGCCAGCAGCGGCGGGCTGCAGGCCAGCTCGCGCGCGGCGGCGACACGCTGGAGTGCCGGCAGCGCCCGCAGGTCGCGGCCCGCCAGCTCCAGCACGTCGATGATGCGGAAGACCCAGCGCGGCGCCGCGCCCCGCGGGGTTTCGCGCGCCGGCCGGCCTGCCTGGACCCATTCACCCTCGACGACGGTATTCGGCGCCAGGCCCGATGCGGCCTGCGCCGCCTGCGCCGCGGGCACGACCTCGTACCCGGCGTAACGAGCGCAGGCGTCGCGGACGATGTGGCGGTGCTCTGCGAGTGCGTCGCGGTAGGCGTCGGTGCCGAGCTCATCGAGCAGCCGCGTCGAGCCCTCGATGTCGGTGAACACCAGCGTCACCGTCCCCGACGGCTGTGCCACCGCAGTCATGCACGGATTGTCGTGCCGTGATGACCGGCGTCGCAACCCTTCCCGACGCACGGTACCGGCTCCCGATGAGCCCGGTCGGTGCGATCGCTGCAGGAGATCGAGCCGGAGTACTGTCGTCGTCCGCACGTGTGAGGTGTTCGCAGTGCGAACGACGGCTGCCGTGCGGCTCGCGCCATGCTCGTTCGGTCGGGGTGACAACGGGTCGCCTCCCAGCGAAGGAGGTAGAGATGACGTGCACAACCAGCGGCGGGCACGAGGTGCTCGCGCACCGTCCCGGAGTCAAGCGGTTCCGCGCACCCCGCTCACCCGTGGCGGGCTATGGCAGGCCCGCTCCGATGGCGGGCATGGGCAGGCCCGCGCCGCAGGCCGGCGGCAGGGTGCCCGCGCCGCAGGCCGGCGGCAAGGTGCCCGCTCCGCATGGCGGGCTTTGGCAGGCCCGCTCCCGTGGCGGGCCAGAGGTGGCCTGCTCCGCATGGCGGGCTATAGTCAGGCCCGCGCCCATGGCTGGCTTGGGCCGGCCCGCGCCCGTGGTCGGCCGGCCGGCGCTCTCCGGTGCCCCACGGCGGACAGCTCGGCGGGTGAGTCGTGGCGGGGGGAAAGACGTCGTCGGCGCCCCTCCCCCAGAAACGGAGGAGGTGGAGTGAATGTCCGGGTTTGCGGCAGTGATCGCTGAGTCTGCCCGGGTCGTCGGTGCAAACACCCGCCTTCGACGGCTCTGCGCCGTTGCGACGCTCGCGGAGCTGAGCGCACCCGTCTACTACACGGCGGCCATGGTGTGGGCGTTTGCTGAGGGAGGGGCGCTGCTCGCGGCGCTCTTCGTCGTGGTGGCGATGGTGCCGGCGGCGCTGGTCGCCCCCGCGGCGGCGGTCGTAACCGATCGGGCGCGGCGTGACCTGGTGATGGTGGTCTCGCTGGGCGCGCGGGCCGGTTTCCTCGCGATCTTGGCGGCTGGCATGGCGTTCGGTTCGACCTGGCTGTTCCTCGGGGCAGCGATGGTCGCCTCGATGTGCGCCCGCGTCCTCTATCCGGCGGTGGCCGCGACCTTGCCGACGGTCACTTCCTCGAGGAGCGAGCTCGTGAGCGCGAACGCGCTCGTGAGCGGGATCGAGAACGTCGGCGCCGTCGTCGGCCCCGCGCTGGCGGGGGTCGCCCTGGTAAGGCTGTCCGAAGCGGCCGTCTGTGTGTGTGCTGCGCTGGGGACGCTCGTTGCGGCCCTGGCCGCCGTTCGCCTCGGGGCGATTCGCACCGAGCACGAGCATGACGGCGGCGGGACCCGCTCCCATGGTCGCGAGGTCGCGGCCGGGTTCGTGGCGCTCTGCTCGAACACGGGGACGCGCGCGATCGCGGCGACGCACGCCGTGCATGCCTTCTCGCTCGGTGCCCTCGGCGTCGTCCTGGTCGAGGTCGCGATCGACGATCTCCGACTCGGGCCGCCCGGTCTCGGAATGCTCGAGACCGCGCTCGCCGTAGGCGGGGTCGCCGGCGGGATCGTCGCGGTGGGCCGGGCCACAACGTGCTCGGCCGCGGGCACGGTCAGGGCCGGATCCCGTGCTCTTCGCGCTCCCGTTGTGCGCGGCCGCAGCGCTCCCTGGGGCATCGACGATGATCGTCGCGCTCGCGCTCGCCGGGGTGGCCAACGTCCTGCTGGACGTCGTCGTCTACACACACGTCCAGGAGACCGCCGACGGCGCCGTTCTCGCGCGGACGATCGCCGCGCTGCAGAGCGCCGTCGTCCTCGCGGTCGGCCTCGGCGGACTCGCTGCGGGGCTGGCCCTCTCGGTAGCCGGGTCGCGCGGGACGCTCGCGCTCGTGGCGCTCTGCGTGCCCGTGGCGGCGTTGACGCTTGTCGTCGGGGGCGCCCATTAGCGGCCCGCCGCAAGGCCCGTCGCGGCCGACTCTCCGTAGGCGCACACCGCTATCAGGGGCTGCTCCCGGGGCGCGGTCGTCGGTATGCGAGCCTGACACGCGGTCTCCCGGAATGCCCGGGCTCAGCGGGCGCGGCGGGCGAGCTCGTCCGGGTCGAGGATCACGGTCTCGCCGCGACGGAGCGCGATGGTGCCAGCGCTCCTGTTCGTCGCGCAGTACCCGGTTGACGGTTGGCCGGGTGGTGCCGGTCATCTCGGCGAGCTGCTCCTGCGTCAGCGGGATCACGCCGTCGCGGCCGTAGAGGCTCCCGAGCTCCGCGAGTCTGCGCAGCAGTCAGCCGCTCAACGGGAACGTAAAGGGCCTCGAGAAGGAGGTCATTCTGGCGACGCAGCTCTCCGGCGAGGAATGCGAACAGGACGTCGTCGACGCTCGGGTGCTCGCGCCGGAGCCGGTCAAACTCGTTGCGGTAGACGGCGAACGTCTCGGCGTCCTCCAGAGCTTTGCACGGTGGCCGCGCGGCGCGGCTCGCCGGCGATGAGCGCCGTCTCGCCGAAGCTGTCGCCCGGCCCGCGGATCGCGATCGTGGCCGTGTCCCCGAGCGGCGTCATGATCTGCACGGCGAGGTGCCCTTTCGAGACGAGATGCATCGAGTCAGCCGGGTCGTCGCGGTGGAACACGACCTCATGGCGTGAGAACCGCCGCCGCCGGGCGATCGAGAGCAGCTGGCGCACCGCCTCGTCGGGTACGCCTTCGGTCAGCCGCCACTGCATGCAGGCGGACTATCCCACTCCTGTGGCGGTGTCGCCAGCCGCGCAGAGACATGTCACCGGCGCGGGGGTGGCGTGTGTCGGCCGGACGACAGATCGAGTGTCAGCGGGGTTAGCGACGTGTGGCCGTCGGGCTCCTAGCGTCCCGTCCATCTCGACGACCACAGGAGGCACGGAGATGACCACGATCGACAGCATCCAGACCGGGTTCGAGGAGCTCGCCAGCCGCGAGAGCAACGGGATCTCGGTCTCGCTCGTGTGGCGCCGACGCGACGACGCGCTCAAGGTCGTCGTCTTCGACGCGCGCTACGAGGAGACCTTCGAGATCGAGGTCGGCGACGAGCCTCCCCTCGACGTCTTCCACCACCCGTTCGCGTACGCCTCGTTCCGCGACATCGCGACCCTGTCGGCGACGCGTCCCGTCGAGGCAGCCCGGCTGTCCGGCCTGAGGCGGGAGATCGGACTACGGGTCGTTGCATTTCTGCAGGTGGCGGCGAAACCGGCACGGTGCCCAGGCAAGGACGTGAGGATCGAGCAGCGAGGGCGTCGTCCGCCGGCGGACCCAGGCGACGCCCCTCCGCGAATGGTCGTGGCCACCACTTCGGGTTGCTGCAGCCCGAGCACGGTCGCGCTCATCGGGGCCGATCGCGCTTCCTGCCTACCACAGATCGTCGAATCCGTCGACCGTGCGTAGCGGCTCGAGGATCTCCAGGTACGGAAGAAGTTCCGGGGGCAGACGAATCGACATCGACTCCGGGGGCAACTGCATCGACATCCTGTTGCGGGCTCCCTCCGCCGCGCCCCAGAGGACGATCGCTTCATGCGGCTTCCGTCAGGCCACTGTAGTCGCCAGCGCCGTCACCGTCGGAGGCGTCGAACTCGCGATGCCACTCGACAAAAAGCCGAGGGCTCGAGCGATGGCGTCTCGCGCCGCGGCGCTCTCACCCGACGCGACTCGCGCCTGGGCGTGGAGCATGGGCGCGACGGCCTCGAGCCGGGTGTCGCCCAGCCGCTGCATGATCGGGATAATCTGCCCTCGCCCCGTCAGCGGCTTCGGCAGCCCGCGAAGGGAGGGATTCGCGCTGACGAGGTTCACCCGAAGCGCGCGGCGTTTCGCTGTCTCGACCTCGAAGGCGCTCCGCGCTCCCGCGGTGAAGAGGTCACGGGCTCTCTCCGGGTCGAAGGTCGATGTGATGATGCCCAGGCCGTTCAAGGCTTGGCCGAGGGCGTGGTCACCCGACCGGCGCGCAAGATCGACGGCTTCCTCCAAGAGCGGCAGCTGGGTTTCGACGCTCCAGTCACCAACCATGATGGACAAGCCCGTAAGCATCGACAGCGCTCGCGCCGCAAGCGAGTCGTCGCCGATTCCCCGTGCCACCGCGAGCGCCCCGTCCAGCTGGGCCATCGCTTCTCTGTAGTGCCCTGACCGGTACATGAGCACCCCGCGCGCGTAGCGAGCTCGAGCGCGGAGCCGGTCTTCGGAGACTCGCGCATGAGGAGGAGGTCGGCCACAGGCTCCCAGGGCCCTCGCGTGTCGAAGAACTCGAACGCGGCGAGAACGAGCCGAACTTCGTCGTCACCCCTTCCGCGCGCGCGGCACTCTGCAAGTCCCTGCGTCAGGTTTGCGCGCTCGTGCTCGAGCGAGTCGAGCCACCGCAGCTGGTCTCGGTCGACCCAGTACTCGTCGACCTCGCCGACCACCGCAGTTAGCCCGGATCTTTCAGTAGCGGCGGTCGGGGAGGTTTCGGGCTCGTCCTCGGGCTTGTCGAGGGAGTGTGCGGGTGTTGGGATGCGAGCTTGTCGGGTGGTTGTCGGCGGAGGCCGGTGGAGGCGCGTTCGGGCAGGCTGACGCGCGTTGGCTGTTTCGCGTCTCGCCGGTCGAGTTACGCCGGCAGCGTGCGTAAGCGCTCGAACGCGGCGAGGAGTTCGCGCTGCCAGGGCCAGGCGCGTGGGAGGTGCAGGACGAGCCGGCGGGCGTGGCGGGTGAGTCGGGCGGCGACGTGCAGCAGCCGGTAGCGCAGCCGCTTGGGCTCGCAGCGGGCGAGCTCGCCGTGTCGGAGCAGCAGCCGCTGCGTCCAGCCGAGCAGGTCCTGGCCGATCAGGACGAGCTCGAGCCAGGCGGCGTTGGGCTGGAAGTCGCGGAAGGGGAGGTTGCGCAGGCCCGTCTCCTTGGCGCAGCGGATCGCGGTCCTCGAGGCGGCGCGGGCGCGGTGCAGCTGCTCGAGGCGGGCGATCCGGCGCCCTGCTGGTTGGTGAGGAAGACCTGGAAGCGGTAGCCGTCGTCGTCGCGTGAAGGAGAGCTGCGCGCCGGGATGCGGGCGCTCGCGGCGGCAGATCGCGCGCGTCCCTGCGGGCCAGCCGGCGAGGTCGAGCGGCAAGCTCGGCCACCCAGGCGCCCTCGCGCTCGCCGCCGTCGGAGGCGAGCGCCGGCTGCCAGGCGGCTTCGGGGAGGGCGAGGATCGCCTGGCGCACCGGCTCTGTCAGGTCGAGCCCGACCGAGAAGCGAAGGCCGCGCCCTGACGACGTGGTCGAGGAAGGCGTGCGTGGCGCCGGCGCGGTCTGCCCGCACGAGCACCCCGGCGCCGATCGCCTCCGCGGGCAGCTGCGCGAGCGCGCGCTCGAGCACCTCGATGTGGTCGGGGCGGTGTTGGAGCCGGCGTTGCCGGGGCGCAGCAGGCCGGCCAGCGCCTCCTCGCTTCCAGCCTCGTAGCAGAGCAGCGGGTGGAAGCCGAAGCCGCCCTTGTAGGTGCCCGCCGCGCCCTCCTTCTCGGAGTGCGCGGTCACGAGCGTCGCGTCGAGATCGAGGATCACCCGCTCGGGCGCGCCGCCTGCTCCCACACCCGCCTGCGCGCCTGCGCGCGCGCCGCCCGGATCGCCTGCAGACGCCGCTCGTCGAGTGGCGGCCAGCGCCCGCCAAGCGGTCGCGTCCGAGGCGACCTCGCCGAACAGGCTCTCCTGGTCGCGCAGACGCGCGCAGGTCGGCCAGGCAGTCGCCGCCGTCGGCGAGCATCAGCGCCAGATCGCGCACCACCCGGCCCGGATCGTGGCGCGAGCGCCGCTCGCGCAGACCGGCAAGCGCCCCCAAGAGCCCAGCCGTCAGCCCGACCCGATCGGCGAGCAACGCGACCAGCGCCGTCCCCGCGCGCGAGGTCAGCCCTTCCGCGTCCGCGACCACTTGTACGCTCTCGACGATCGCTCTCGCTTCACCGGCATGGTGATCCTCCTGGGCGGGGACGTTGGGCGTCAACACCCAATCGTCCCTGCTCAGGCGGACATTCCCGGCCGACGCCACCCCCGCCCCGAAACGGCAACTGAAAGATCCGGGCTAGCCAGGAAAGGAAGCGCTCGATGGCGGGCGGCCTCCTCCCCTGCCGTGTGTCGAGCCGTTCGGCGGCGTACTCGCGGATCGTCTCCAGCATCCAGTACCGGGGGCCCGCTCGGTGTCGCGACGGCGCAGCAGGCTCTTGTCGATCAGCGACTGGAGCGTGTCCAGATCGGCTTCGCGACCTGCTTCGGCCGACTCGAGCTGCAGCCGCCGGCGAACACGCTCGAAGCCGCGGTAGACGCGCTGCTCCTCCTCGTCGAGGAGCTGGTCGCCAGTCGATCGTGGCCCGGAGCGTCTGCTGCCGCGGATCGGCGCCGCGCCCGGCTTTGAGCAGGTCGAGCCGCTGGCCGAGCCGCTCGAGCAGCTGCGCCGGCGAGAACACGACCGTGCGCGCCGCCGCGAGCTCGATCGCGAGCGGGAGGTCGTCGAGCCGTGCGGCAGAGCTCCGCGACCTCCGTCGGGCGTCGCAGTGACGCCCGGCCGCTGCGCGCGCGCGGAACAGCGCCTCGCCCGTCCTGCTCAAGGCGGCGGCACCGGGCAGGCGTCTCGGCGGCGATCTGCAGCCGCTCGCGGCTGGTGACCAGCGCTTCACCGTCGGGCAGGCCGCGACGAACGCGCGCGAGCGTCGTCTGCGACGTCGGGAGGAGGTGCTCGGCGTTGTCGAGGAGGAGCAGCGTCGCCTTGCCGGCAGCGCCGCGCGACGGTCCGACGTGGTGATCGCCGGGCCGTTCGCTACGCCGAGCGCCTGCGCGACCGCGGGACGACGAGCGCCGGATCGCGCGAGGGGCGCGAGCGGCACCCAGCGATGCCGTCTGGGTACTGGTCCGCGGCTTCGGCGGCCGCTTGGAGCGCGAGCCGGGTCTTCCCGGTGCCGCCGGGGCCGATGAGCGTGACGAGCGCGTGTCGGGGTCGAGTGAGCCGCTCGACGACCTCCGCAAGCTCCGCTCGCGGCCGAGGAACGGCGTCGCCGGTACAGGCAGGTTCGACCGGTAGAGGGTCTCGAGCGGAGGGAACTCGGTCGGCAGCCCGTCGATCCGAGCTGCGCGAGCGCGCTCGGGGCGGCGAGGTCCTTGAGCGGTGCTCGTCCGAGGTCCCCGGCCTCAACGTCCGGCTCGAGGAACGACAGCCGTCGAGCGTGAGAGGACGACCTGGCCGCCGTGGGCCGCGGCTCATGATGCGGGCGGCGCGGTGGACGTCGAGCCGACGTACTTGGGCGGGTCGAGGCCGGGTCGCCTGTTGGATACCGACGCAGATGGATCGGGCCGCCTCAGGCCGGGCATGGTCTGGTACCGCTGACACCGCGGCCTGGGCGGACTGGAACGCGTAGAAGAACGCGTCGCCTTCGTAGTCGACCTCGTACCCGCCGTGGCGGCCGCAGCGTCGCGCACGATCGCCGGTGCTCGCGCCAGCGCGTCCCGGTAGGCCTCCGTCGCCAGTTCCTCGAGCAGCCGGGTCGAGCCTTCGATGTCGGTGAACACCAACGTCACCGTCCCCGCCGGCTCAGCCACCGCAGCCACGCGCGGATTGTCGTGTCGGCGCGGCGACATTTGCAGCGTCAGCCGGGTGAACGACTCGCCCGGCGCACGGTGCGAAGGTGCCGCCAGGACGTTCCCCGAACGAAGGAGGTGACTCGTGAAGACCGCTGCCAACCACGTCTATGCGAAGGCCGTCGCTCTCGTTGCGACGCTTGCTGCCCTCGCCGCAATCGCCGGGGCTGCCGGCCGCTGGGGAGGATAGGCGGCGCGTTTCGGGCACGAAGCGGGCGGCCCTACCTGCCGCCCGCTTCGCGTCCGCCGAGACGAATGAGCGGACGCGCGCTGCGACCGCCTCGGATCTGAGGCGACCGTCTTGCCGCGCCGCAGCACCACCACGCCTGCGTCTTCGAGCGAGCGGATGATCTGGTTGATCGTGGGGCGGGTCGGGCCCTCGATGTCGGTGAAGACGAGGTTCACCTGCCCCGCAGGCTGAGGAGCTCTATGTGAAATGACCCCTTGGGCGATACTCGCCCAGGTCACAGAGGGCGACGTCGTCGGGCAGCTCGCCTTCCACGAGGTCCGCGAGTCCGGCGTAGACGAGCACCTGAGAGCCGTGAGCGGCGCTCATCACGCGCGCCGCGCGATGCACATCCAGCCCGGCTGCGACTCGGGGTCGCCGACGTGGAGCGCCGCGTTCGCGAGCGAACGTTCGCAGGTCGGCCAGCGTGCGGCGAGGTCGAAGTCAGCCCGTCCGGGGGGTCTCTCCGTTCGAGCCAGAGCGAGCATCCGGTCGGCGTGCCCGGTAGCGGGGTGGCCTGGGTCTCCGTCTGGGCGTCGAGCTGGTGGGTGGCATCTCTCGGGGTCTTCGAACACCGAGTGGTAAGTGTCGCCGGCCGCACACGTGGCGTGTCAGCAGCCAGAACGACGCTCAGCGTGCCCCTCGCAATGCTCGTGCGGTCGAGGTGGCACAGGGTCGCCTCCCACAAACAAGGAGATCGCGATGACGTCCACTGGTACACACAGGATTCGCGTAGCGCATCCGGGCGGCAAGGGGACAGCTGACGGCACTCGCCGTCCTGGCGCTTGGCGTGGCGCTGATGCTCCTGACCCCGGGGCACGCTGCGGCAGCGGGCGAATACGGGGTGTTCAGGGGTGCGACGGTTATTGCGCCGAGCACTTCGGTGCGAGCCAGATCGACGTGACGGCCCACGTGAGCCGCAACGCCGGTTCTCTCGCAGCGGTCGCGTACGCCCACTACATCCAGAACATCGATACGGGCAAGACCACCCAGCTCCTCGTCGACAACAACACGTGGTACGTGTTCGACGACAACCACGTCATCAACAGCGGCTGGCCGTATTTCAACTCGGAGTTCACCTGGAGCGGGATCGACCAGTTCGTGCCGCATGGGAGGTGCCGCGTGTACACCAAGTACGCGTGGTACAGCGGCTACTGGGTCTTCAGCGACTGGACACCCGCGTCCGTGTACGCCAACTACGCCTACGGCTACGGCATGCTTCCGTACTGCAAGCTCTGACCGTCGCACAGCGCGCCAGGCACGTGGAGGCCGATCCTTCGACCTCCACGTGCGAGAGGCGCCTCGGAGACATCGTTCGGCGGGCCGTCACCCTCAGGTGCCGGCCCGAGAAGCGTCGCGACACCCACGGCCGGACCGGCGGCCCGCTCGGCATGTGGAGCCGTCCGAACCCCGGCGACCGATGGACTCCGACGACCCGGAAGGTCGGTGATTCCCGGAGAGCTACGGCTACGCGGCGAGCAGCGGCTCGAAGCGCTCGGGCTCGTCGAACGGCCCGATCAGCGCGAGGCGGAGGTCCTCGCCGAGGATGTCCGCCGCGACCCGCTGGACGTCCTCGACGGTCACGGCGTCGAGGCCCGCGAGCACCTCCTCGGGCTCGACCGCCCGGCCCTCGAGCAGCTCGCGGCGGAGCCCGAACATGATCGTCGCGTGCGGGCTCTCGAGGCCGAGGACGAAGCGGCCCTTCGCGAACGCGCGCGCCTTCTCGAGCTCCTCGGCCGGCACCGGCTCGGCCACGATCGCGCCGCAGCTCGGCGACGATCGTCTCGATCGCCTCGTCGATCCGGGTCAGGTCGACGCCCGCCTGCGCGGCGAGCGTGCCGGCGTCGGCGTACGAGTTGTTCGCGCAGAAGACGTAGTACGCGAGCCCGCGCCGCTCGCGCACCTCGGTGAAGAGGCGCGACGACATGCCGCCGCCGAGCACGGTCGAGAGGAGCTGCAGCGCGTAGCGGTCGGGATGCCCGTGTCGGATAGCTCGCGCGCGCCGACCACGACGTGCGCCTGGTCGGACTGCTTCGTGTGGATCGCGGACCGGGCTGCCGTCGTCGGGCAGCGACGACCGCGTCGGGCGTCCCGGTCGCGCTCGGCTGCGATCGAGCCGAGCAGCTCCTCGAGCCGCGCGACGAGGCCGTCGCCGAGCTTCCCGCCGAGCCCGACGACCGTCCGCTCGGGGCGGTACCAGCGGTCGAGGTAGCCGAGGAACGTGTCGCGCGTCGCCGCCGCGCACCGTCTCCTCGGTGCCGATGATGTCCCAGCCGAGCGGCTGGTCGCCGTACAGGTGCCGCTCCCAGACGTTGCCGACGTAGCTGCGCGGCGTGTCGGCGTACATGTTCATCTCCTCGACGATCACGCCCTTCTCGCGCTCGATCTCGTCGGCGTCGAAGCGCGAGTTGCGGAGCATGTCGACGAGCACGTCGAGCGCGACGTCGCGGGTCTCGGCGGCGCACTTGACGTAGTAGCCGGTGACCTCCTTGCCCGTGAAGGCGTTGAACTCGCCGCCGATCGAGTCGATCTCGGTGGCGATGTCGCGCGCGGTCGGGCGCCGCTCGGTGCCCTTGAAGAACATGTGCTCGGCGAAGTGGGCGATCCCGCTCTCCTCGCGCCGCTCGTAGCGCGAGCCGGCCGCGAACATCACGAAGCAGGAGACGGACTGCGCGTGCGGCATCGGCGCGGTCAGCACGCGGGTGCCGTTGGAGAGCGTCGTGCGCTCGAAGGTGGCCACGCGGCCATGGTATAGACGGTGCCTCGTGCCCACCGGACGCGTCACGCACGACCATGGCCGCTCGCGATCGTCGAGCACGCGTCGTCGAGGACGGCGACCGGGCCCGGTCTCGGTGGTCGTCGTGGATGACGCACGGCGAGGTCGTCGCCTCGCTTCGGATGGACGGCGCGGCGCTCGACACCGAGCTCAACGCGCGGCGCAAGGCCTACACCGCGGCGCGCAGCGACGCGACCACGACGCGGGCGCTCGCCGGCGAAGGTCGGCAGCCGCGCCCGACCGAGCTCGCGAGCTTCGATCCGTTCTTCTCGTTCTTCCTCGGCGGCGTCGCGCATCCTCTCCGGCGGCGCGCGGGTCGGAGCGGTCGGGGTCAGCGGCCTCCCGGGCGAGGTCGACGAGCGGCTCGCGCTCGACGCGATCGCCTCCGTCGGGCTCGAGCCTCCGTCCCGGAGCCGGTAGGGCTCGCTCGAGCGCGCTGCCGTCTACGACGGACTGGCCGCGCGTGCCCACCACGCGGCGAGCAGCTCGCGCTCCCGCTCGGGCGTGAGACCGACGCCGTCGACCGTCTCCGCCTCGGCGAGCGTCGCGGCGACCGTCTCGTCGAGCGGCCGGAACGTCAGGCCGGCGGCCGTCGCCCGGGACACGTCGACCTCGAGGAAGTGGCGCCACGTCGTCGTTGCGCGTGTCGACCCAGAGCGGCAGCTCCATCCACTCGCCCACCTCCTGCGCGGCCAGGAACGCGTCGTCCACCTCCACCGAGCGGGCCGACGAGCCGGCGACGCGCCGCGCCGCGTCGACCACGGCGCCCATCGTCGTCGGTCCCGTCGCGTTGAACGGCCCGGCGAGGCGCTCCTCCGCGACCGTGACGATCCACGCCGCGAGGTCGCGCACGTCGATCGAGCTGGATCGGCCGCCAGGCGGGGCCGGGGACGAGGATGTCGCCGCCGCGCGCGATCCGGTGCGGCCAGTACGTGAACCGGCCCGTCGGGTCGTGCGGGCCGACGATCAGCCCCGCCCTGATCGAGGCCGCCCGGCCCGGGAAGCGCGTCCTCGACCGCGCGCTCGCAGAGCGCCTTGAGGGCGCCGTAGTCGCGCCCGATGTCCTCCGAGCCGGGCTCGGTGAGCTCCGCGACCGGCGAGCCCTCGTCCACGACCTCGGCGAACGACGCGTACACGGAGATGCTCGACACGAAGACGTAGTGGCCGACCGCGTCCGCCAGCAGGCGCGGCGCTCGCGCCGACGAGCCGCGGGAGGTAGCCCGGAGGTGTCGACGACGGCGTCCCACTCGCGGCCGCGCAGCGCCGTCGAGGCCGCCGTCGCGGTCGCCGACGATCCGCTCCAGCTCCGGGTAGAGCCCGCGCTCCGGTCGTGCCGCGGTTGAAGAGCGTCACCTCGTGGCCGCGCTCGAGCGCCGCGTCGATCACCGCCCGGCCGAGGAACTTCGGGCCGCCGAGCAGGAGGAGCCTCAAGCGAGCTCCGCGACCCCGGCGAGCAGCCGGTCGACCTCCTCGGCCGTGTTGTAGTGGACGATCCCCGCCCGGACCGCGCCGTCGACCTCGTCCAGGCCGAGGCGCCTCATCGTCTCGAGCGCGTAGTAGTTGCCCCACCACACGGCGACGTCGCGCTCGGCGAGGTGCTCCGCGACGGACTGCGCGGTGTGACCCGGCGACGCTGAAGCAGAACGTCGGGACGCGACCCTCCATCGTCGGCAGGCCGTGGAGCGTGACGCGCGCCGGGGAGCCCGGCGAGGAACCGCTCGCCGAGCGCCCGCTCGTGCGCGCGGATCGCGTCCCAGCCGAGTCGATGCGACGTAGTCGACCGCGGCGACGAACCCCGCGAGCAGCTCGTGCTGGCACGTGCCGAGCTCGAAGCGGTGGCCGACCGGCTCGTCGGCGGCCGGGCGCACCTTGTACGGGCGCCAGCTCCGGAGCAGCGTCCTCGCGGCCGAACGCGAGGCCCATGTGCGGCCCGAAGAACTTGTACGGCGAGCAGATCAGCACGTCGCAGCCCCAGGCGGCGACGTCGATCGGCCCGTGCGGGCCGTAGTGGACGGCGTCGACCCAGGCGAGCGCGCCCGCCTCGTGCGCGAGCTCGACGACGCGGCGCACGTCGGGCGCGGTGCCGACCGAGTTCGCGGCGGCCGGGAACGCGACCACCCGCGTCCGGTCGGAGAGCTTGCGCGTCGAGGTCGTCGAGGTCGAGCGAGAGGTCGTCGTGCACGTCGACGAACCGGACGACGATCCCGATGTCCTCGGCGAGCGCGCAGCCACGGGAGCGACGTTCGCGTCGTGGTCGAGCCGCGTCACGAGCACCTCGTCGCCGGCCTCGAGCTCGCGGCGCGAGCGCGCGGGTGAGCAGGAAGTTGAGCGCCGTCATGCTCTGGCCGAACGCGACCTCGCCGGGGTCGCAGCCGAGGAACGACGCCGGCGCGCTCGTGCGCCGCGTCGACGAGCTCGTCCGTGCGCCGCGACGTCGCGTACGGCGCGCCCGACGTTGGCGTTGTCCTCGCGCAGGTAGCCGGCCGATCGCGTCGATCACCTCGTCGGGGCACTGCGTGCCGCCGGGCCCGTCGAAGAAGGCGAGCGGCCGGTCGAGCGCGGAGTAGCGCGCGCGCACGGCCTCGACGTCGAGCAGCGTTGCGCTCACGCCACCCGTCCACGTCGTAGGTCGGCTGCGGCCGTCAGCGACGCCCCGACGAAGCAGTCGCGCTCCGCCTTCGCGAGCAGCTCCGCGATCGTCGGCGTCGTCCGGCTTCGGGTCGAAGCGCGACGTCGGCCTCGCACGGCGATCTCGACGAACGCGAACGTGCCGTCGCTCTCCCGGCGCGTGACGGTGCCGTGCGCGGAGGCGCGCGCGACGTGAGCACGATCGCCCGCGCGGACGCAGTGGTAGCGGAGGCTCGTCAGCGAGCAGCGCGCGAGCCCGGCGAGCACGAGTGCTCGGGCGTCCACGACGCCTCCTCGGCGCCGGCGAGCACGCCGCCGCCGCGGTCCGACCGCGCGTCCCAGGTCTCGTCGAGCGAGACCGCGTAGTCGAACGACTTCGCGCCGGGCGGACACGACGGTAGCCTAGACGAGCGCTGCCGTCCGGTCCGTCTCCGTACGGTTGGGGCCCATGCAGCGGTTGCGGCCGTTGAACGAGCAGGAGTGCTATCTCCGGTGCTACGGCTGGGTGGGCGGCGACGACGCCGTCACGGTGATGCGACCCGGCGACGACGAGCCGGAGGCGACGGCGGTGCTGACGGAGCGGATCCGCCTCGCGTTCGAGGCGCTGCTCGACGAGCGCGAGCGCCGAAGCGGCCTGAGGGCCGAGCTCGCTTCGCGATCTCGGCTAGAAGTGCGGAGCCGTGTCGTCCCGGTCGAGTCGCACCCAGCCCGAGCGCCGTGCCCGACGTCCTCGCTCCCGGGCTCGACGTCGTCTTCTGCGGGATCAACCCCGGGTTCCACTCCGACGCGAAGGCGGCGCATTTCGCGAACCCGCGGAACGACTTCTGGCGCCTGCTGCACGCGGCCGGCTTCACGCCGCGGCTCGTCGACCCGTCCGAGCAGCACGAGGTGCTCCGCTACGGGGTCGGGATCACCAACGCCGCGTACCGGACGACGCGCGGCTCGTCCGACCTGCGGAAGGGCGACTTCGACGGGAGCGCCGAGCGGCTCGAGCGGCTCGCGCGCGAGCTCCGGCCGCGCGCGATCGGCTTCGTCGGCAAGGAGGCCTACCGCGGCCCGTTCGGAGGCCGGCCCGGAGCACGGGCTCCAGGACCGGCGGCTCGGCGAGACGCTCCTCTTCGTCCTGCCCTCGACCTCGCCGGCGAACGCCGCCGTGCCCTGGGAGGAGCGGCTGCGCTGGTTCCGCGCGCTCCGCGAGCTCACCGGATGATGGGCTGCGGATCCGCGAGGCGGCGCGCCTGCGTCGCTCCTGCGCAGGCTCCTCGACGACGTCCCCGGTGCGCCTCTCGACGTCGGCGTCTAGGGCCTTGCGTCAGACTGTGGCATGCGCGTCGCGGCCCTCCTGCGCGGGATCAACATCGGCCCCCACAAGCGGATCGCGATGCCTGCCCTTCGCTCGATCGTCGAGTCGCTCGGGCACACGGACGTCGAGACGTACCTCCAGAGCGGCAACGTCGTCTTCACGCAGCGCGGCAGGGCCGACCCGGCCCCGCGCTCGCGGCCGCGATCGCGGACGCGACGGGGCACGACGTCGCAGGTCGTCATCCGGACCGGACGCGGAGCTCGCGCGCGTCGTGGAGGCCAACCCATATCCGGTCGCCGATCCCGACGAAGGTCGTCGTCGGCTTCCTCGCAGAGGCGGTCGAGCTCGGCGATCTCGAGCTCGGCGACCTGTCCGGCTACCTCCCCGACGAGCTCACGGTCGTCGGGCGCGAGATCTACGTCAGCGTGCCGAACGGCCAGGGCCGGTCGAAGCTGATGGAGGCGCTCACCAAGCGCCGGCTGACGACGACCCTGACGGTGCGGAACTGGCGGACGGTGACGGCGCGCAAGTGCTGCGCGAGGAGCGTCGACGGCCAGCCGCGTCGCACCCGGCTCCACGGCGGCCTCAGCCGCGCCAGCGATTGGTGATCGGCGTTCGCCAGTCGCGGCCGAACGCCCGCGGGCCGGAGCTTCACGCCGGGTGCCGCCTGCCGGCGCTTGTACTCGGCGCGGTCGACGAGCATCGAGCGTCCGCTCGACGACCGCCGGGTCGAACTGCGCCTCGAGCTCCTCGCGCGAGCGGTCGAGCTCGACGTACGCCTCCAGCACCGGGTCGAGCACCTCGTACGGCGGCAGGGACTGGTCGTCGCGCTGGTCGGCGCGCAGCTCGGCCGTCGGCGGCCGCTCGATCGTCGACACCGGGATCAGCTCGCGGCCCGCGCGCTCGTTCAGGTGGCGCGCGAGCCGGAACACGTCGGTCTTGAACACGTCCTTGAGCAGCGCGAAGCCGCCGACCATGTCGCCGTAGATCGTCGCGTAGCCGACCGCCATCTCGGACTTGTTCCCGGTGGCGAGCACGAGCCAGCCGTGCGTGTTCGAGAGCGCCATCAGCATCGTCCCGCGGATGCGCGCCTGGAGGTTCTCGGCGGCGAGCCCCTCGAGCCCGCCGAGCGCCTGCGTGGAACGAGCCGACGACGCCTCGATCGGGACCTCGCGGAAGTCGACCCCGAGGTTCTCGCTCACCTCGCGTGCGTCGTCCCGTGTCCCCTCGGACGAGAAGCGCGACGGCATCGAGACGGTGTGGACGTGCTCGCGCCGAGCGCGTCCGCGGCGATCGCGGCCGTGACCGCCGAGTCGATGCCGCCCGAGATGCCGATCACGACGTCGCCGAAGCCGTTCTTCCGCACGTAGTCGCGCAGGCCCAGACCGAGCCCGAGGCGCATCTGCTCGAGCTCCGACGCGAACGGCGCGACCGACGGGCGGCGACCGGCTCGCCCGCGCGTGCGGGGCGCGGCGAGCCGGATCGTCGTCGCGACCGGCGGCTCGGGCGCGCGAGCGCTCGAGCTCGCGGCGGCGCACGTCGCGCAGCCGGCGGCCGATCGCCTCGGTCGGGTCGACGTCGACGACGAGCAGCGCCTCCTCGAACCCGGGCGCGCGCGCGATCACCTCGCCCTCGTCGTCGAGCACGACCGAGTGGCCGTCGAAGACGAGCTCGTCCTGGCCGCCGACGAGGTTGCAGAACGCGACGTACGCCGCGTTGTCGCGCGCTCGCGTCGACGAGCATCTCCTCGCGGTCCTCGGCCTTGCCGACGTGGAACGGCGAGGCGGAGAGGTTGACGAGCAGCGTCGCGCCCGCGAGCGCGAGGTCGGTCGCCGGCGGGCCCGGCTGCCAGACGTCCTCGCAGATCGTCGGCCCGACGAGCGCGTCGCCGAGCTCGAGCAGGAGCGAGCTCCCGGCCGGCGGCGAAGTACCGGTGCTCGTCGAAGACCCCGTAGTTCGGCAGGAAGTGCTTGCGGTAGACGCCCTTGACCTCGCCCTCGGCGCAGACGAAGGCGGCGTTCGCGAGGTCGCGGTCGAACGCCGGCGCCGCCGACGAGCGACGACCGCGTCCGTGCACGCGCGCGCGACCTCGTCGACCGCCTCGCGCGCGGCGCGGACGAACCCGGGCCGCAGCAGCAGATCCTCCGGCGGGTAGCCGGTGACGGCGAGCTCGGGCAGGACGACGACGTCGGCGGAGGCGCGCGTCGCCTCCCGGATCGCGGCCACGATCCGCTCGACGTTCCCGTCGAGGTCGCCGACGACGACGTTGAGCTGCGCGAGCGCGATCCTCACCGGCGCATCCTCGCCGCTGCGGGATAGGCACGCGTCGACCAGGTTTTCGACTCACGATCACAAACGTCACTCTAGCGACGTGCGGCCGCGTGACGGCGATCTCATCGCGTTCGCCGGCACGTCTGGGATCGCCCCGCGGTACGGGGCGAGGCGTGCGGCGCCCTCGGCGTCGCCCTCAGTCGGTCGAGGGCGCGGAGCCGGTCGCGTTCCAGTGGACGATCACGGGGGTCTCGCGCTCGTAGCCGAGCACCGAGAGCGACCCCGTGTCGAGGCGATAGAGGCGCCCGTCGGTGACGGGCCGCCCGAGCCAGCGGGCTGCGAGCGCGCGCAGGCAGTGCGCGTGCCCGAAGAGCAGGACGTCGCCGCCGACCGAGCGCGCCCGTCGGATCACGCGGTCGACCCGCTCGCACACCGCGTCGGCCGTCTCGCCGCCCGGTGCCGGGTGCGACCAGATCGTCCAGTCGGGGTCCGTCTCGCGGATCCGGGCCGTGCTGACCCCCTCGTAGCGTCCGTAGGCCCACTCGGCGAGGTCGTCGTCGACCTCGCGCCTCCGGATATCCGGCGAGCTCGGCGCTTCGCCGTGCACGCAGGCGCGGGCTCGTCGAGGACGAGCGAGAACGTGCGTCCCACGAGCCGGGCTCCCACGCCGCGCGCCGCCTCGACGCCCGCCTCGGTGAGCGGGACGTCGGTGATCGAGGTGTGGAGGCGATCGCGGCTCCACGCGGTCTCGCCGTGACGCACGAGCCAGACCGCTCCCGCGCTCATCGTCGGCCGCTAGCGCGAGCGAGAGCGCGACCAGCAGGCCGCCGTCGTCGTCGTAGGCGGGGAACAGGTCGACGACGACGGGCTTCGTCAGGCCGGCGCGCGTACGCAGCTCGAGGTGCTCGCCGAGGCGGCGGACGCCCCACTCGCGGACGAGCTCGAGCGGCGCCGTGTCGGAGAGCGTGAGCGCCGCCGCGACGTCCCGTCCGATCAGGTCGGCCTCGCGGAAGCCGGTCAGCTCGAAGACGCCGCGCCCCGACCGCGAGCACGCGCGCGTCGCGGTCGCAGACGACGAAGCCCGTCGACGGAGCGGGGTAGTAGTCCTCCAGGAGCTGGAAGAGGAAGCCGAAGCCGCAGCTCCGGCACTGCGGCGCCTGCGTCGAGAACCCCTCCACGCCGTCGATGTCGACCGACCGCGCGCGACAGTTCGGGCAGATGTAGACGGGCACGTTCCTGATCGTACGCACGCCGCGATTGCGGCCTCGTTAACCGGTCGGGAGGGCGGTTAGCGGTTGCTAGCGTAGTGCTCACTAACTTCGAGGAGGTGGGCGCATGAGGGCGCGGCTCGTGACCGAGGAGAACAAGAAGTGGTGGACGCTCGCGGCGGTCTCGTTCGGGCTGTTCATGATCATGCTCGACAACACGGTCGTGAACGTCGCGCTGCCCTCGATCCAGCGCGACCTCGGCGTCGGGCTCTCGGAGCTCGAGTGGATCGTCTCCGGCTACGCGCTCACCTTCGCGGCGCTGATGCTGATCGGCGGCAAGCTCGCCGACGCGTACGGCCGGCGCCTGATCTTCGTCGTCGGGCATCGTCGTGTTCACGCTCGCCTCGCTCGCTGTGCGGCCTGGCGACGAGCGGCGACATGCTCATCGCCGCGCGGGTCGTGCAGGGCGCCGGCGCGGCGCTGATGAACCCGGCGACGCTCTCGATCATCGCCGCGACCTTCCCGCCGCGGCAGCGCGGGACGGCGATCGGGATCTGGGCGGGCGTCTCGGCGCTCGCGCTCGCGATCGGCCCGCTCGTCGGCGGGCTGCTCACCGAGCACGCGAGCTGGAACTGGATCTTCTTCGTCAACGTCCCCGTCGGGATCCTCGGCATCGTCGCCAGCTTCCTCCTGATCGACGAGTCGCGCGACCCGACGCACGAGCGGCTCGACCTGCCGGGCCTCGCGACGTCGGCGATCGGCCTCTTCGCGCTCACCTACGGGCTGATCGAGGCGAACACCTACGGCTGGGGATCCGCGCGGATCGTCGGCGCGTTCGTCGTCGCCGCCGTCGCGCTCGTCGCCTTCGTGCTGCTCGAGCGCCACCAGCGCGCGCCGATGCTCGACCTCACGCTCTTCCGGAACCGGACCTACGTCGGCGCCAACCTCGTCGATCCTGCTCGTCGCGCTCGCGATGTTCGGCGTCTTCTTCTTCGTCTCGCTGTTCATGCAGAACATCCTCGGCTACTCCGCCGTCCAGGCCGGCGCGTCGTTCCTGCCGATGACGATCCTCGATCATCGTCGTCGCGCCGATCGCGGGCAGGCTCTCCGACCGCGTTCGGCTCGCGCGGGCTGATGACGGCGGGGATGCTGCTCCTCTCGGCGCCAGCTCCTCTACTTCAGCCAGCTCGGCGCACGACGCGACGTTCTGGACGCTGCTGCCCGGCCTCGTGCTCGGCGGCGTCGGGATGTCGATGACGATGACGCCGAGCGCGGCCGCGGCGACGCGCGCGGTGCCGGTCGAGAAGGCGGGCGTCGGGCTCGGCGGTCCTCAACGCGTGTCGCCAGGTCGGCGGCTCGGTCGGGATCGCGCTGATGGGCGCGATCATGGCGGCGCAGCTCACCGACGCCGCCGACAGCCGCGTCGTTCATGCGCGGGTTCGAGCGCGCGCTGCTCGTCGCGGCCGGGATCGCGTTCGTCGGCGCGATCGTGGCCGCGCTGCTCGTCCGCCCGCACGACCGGTCGCGGCACGGCCGAGGAGCGCGTGCGGCCGCGCCGAGGCGGCATGAGCCGTCCGCGCCGCTCTTCCGGCCGACGAGCGCCGGCGGGCGATCGTGCAGGCCGCCCTGCGCGTCTTCTCGTCCGGCAGCTACGCGGGCGCGACGACCGCCGAGATCGCACGCGAGGCGGGCGTCGAGCGAGCCCGTGCTCTACCGCCACTTCGACTCGAAGCGGGACCTCTGGGCCGCGTGCCTCGACGCGGCGTGGGAGGAGTTCCGCGACGCCTTCGACGCCGCGGTCGGCGATCTGATGACCCGGCCCCGGGAGGAGGTCCTCGCCCTGCTGCCCGAGCAGGGCGCCTGGTGCTTCCACCCTCGGCCGCGCGCTGGAAGAAGGCCCTGATGCCGAACCTCTGGATCCAGGGGATCACGGAGGCCGGCGAGGACCGCGAGATCCGCCGGCACGTCGCGCGGCACATGCGCGTCGTGCACGACCACGTTGCCGGCGCGCTGCGCACGCGGGCAGGAGACGGGCATCGTCCCGCCCGATCGGAACCCGGACGCCGAGGCCTGGGTGATGATCGGCGGAGGGCTGCTCCGCTCGGTCGCCTACCGGCTCGGCGGCCTGCTCGACGAGGCCGATCTCGCCGCCATCCAGCAGGAGCGCATGCGCTGGCTGATCGGCGAGGCCGTCTCAGGTGATCCATCGCAGGGCCCAGAAGGCGAGCATCCCGGCGGCGATCGAAAGGCCAGGTTGCGGGTGCGCCAGGCGACGAGCGCCGTCAACGCCCGCGCCGGCGACGCGGATCTCGCCCTCGCCGAGCCCTCCCTCCAGTGACGGCGTCACGAGCGCCGCGAAGACGGCGATCGGGACGAAGTGGAGGAAGCGCACCCAGAACGCCGGCAGCTCCGTGCGCAACGCCAGCCCGGCGTAGCGCGAGCCGAACGTCACGGCGACCATGCCCGCGACCGTGAGCCAGAAGGTCACGCGACCTCCCGCGCCGCGTCCTCGAGATCGATCTCCTCGGACGGGCGGCCCCGGGTCAGCGAGGCCCCGAGCAGGCTCCCGGCGACCCCGGTGACCAGGATCGGGAGCCCGCCGGGGAGCCCTTCGGCGAGGACGTAGGCCACCGCACCCGACACGACCGCGACGAGCAGCTCGACCCGCGTGCGGACGAGCGGGACGAGGAGCGCGAGGAACGCGAGCGGGAAGACGAGGTCGAGGCCCAGCTCCGCCGGGTCGGGGATCGCCGTGCCGACGAGCGCCCCTCCGAGCGTCGCGAGGTTCCAGGTCGCGAACAGGCTGAGCTCCGCGCCGAGCAGGAACGCGAACGTGCGCTCCTCGCGGGCGGCGACGACGCCGAACGCCTCGTCCGTGAGGAAGTACGCCGCCGTCGCGCGGCGCCAGCCGCGGAGTGGGATCCGCCGGCCGAGCGACAGGCCGTAGAGCACGTGCCGCACGTTCAGGAGGAACGTCGTCGAGACGATCTCGAGCGCGGCGGCGCCGCTCGCCGAAGAGACCGGCCGCGCTGAACTGCGCGCTCCCGGCGAACACGAGCACGGACAACGCCTGCGTCTCGATCAGGGAGAGGCCTGCGTCGCGGGCGACCACGGCGTACACGAGCCCGAACGGGAGAACGCCCGAGCCAGAGGGGCGCTGCGGCCCGGAAGCCCTGTGTGAAGCCGTGCGACGCGTCCGGTCGAAGCTCCACTCGAACGATGCTACGCAGCGGCGTATCGTGGATTCGTGCGGACCGTCGCCCTGTGCATGCTCGCCGTGCTGCTCGCGGCGCCGGCGGCAGGCTGCCGCGGGGGTGGGCTCGCCGGCCGAGACGAAGAGGATCGTGCATGCGTGGAGCGACCGGCTCAACTCCTACGACAACGCGGGGGTCGCCCGTCTCTTCGCCCCGCCCGGCGGTGTTCGTCCAGGGCGGCAGCGTCCTCAGGCTCGAGACCCGTGCCGACATCGCTCTGTGGCACCGGCTCCTCCCGTGCGCGGGCCGGATCGTCTCGATCGCGGTGAAGGGCGAGTACGCCACGGCGGTCTTCGTGCTCGCCGAACGGGAAGCACCGGCGCTGCGACGCGCCGCGGCCAGAAGGCGGCGGCCATCTTCCGTGTGCGCAACGGGAAGATCGTGAGCTGGGTGCAGATACCGGTGCCGAAAGCCGCGGGCCCGACGGCCTAGGGCGGAGGGACCAGGCGTCGCATTCGGGAAGCGGCCGTTCGATACGACACTGTGACGCGGGGGAAGCGGGCGTAGGTCCGACCAGGCGCCGGGTCCGCACGCCGGCGACGGATCGATGCGCTACCTCCGCTGTAGCTCGACCGCGAGGGCCCCGCCGGCGGTGCGGAGCTCGAGCCGCGAGCCTTCGACCCGATACGTGGCGGCGGTCTCGAGCGCCGCAAGGTAGCTCGTCTCCTGCTCGGCGACGCCTGCCGGCTGCTCGCAGTGCTTCCTGGTCGAGGCGACCGGGCCGATCGAGATCTTCGGAGCGGCTGCCGTGTAGCTCGCGTTGTAGTCGTTGCAGCCGGCGAAGCCGGTGAGGCTCCCGCTCTTTCCGAACGCGGCGGTGAGCTTCGTCTCTGCGAGCACGCTCACGACGGCCTGTTTCCCGTTGTTGTATGCGAGCACGTCCCACGAGGTCCCGGCCAGTGCCTGGGTCTGGGCCTGGAACGTCGCCAGTCTTTGCCCGCCTGCCGACCTCAGCGTCAGGGTCGCTCCGCTGACGGCGAAGCTGCGCGCCCCGGAGAGAGCCTTCAGGAATGCGGTCTCCTGACGCTCGATCGGCTCGGCACAGGCCTTCTGTGTCGTGGCGAGCGGCGAGGTCCGGATCGAGCTCCCGGACACCTTGTAGGTGCCGGCGTAGCGGTTGCAGCCCGCCGACCCGGACACGCGGCGCTTCGCCGTGAACTCGGAGGTGAGCTCCGTGCCCTTGAGGGGCGCCTTCCCTCCGAGCGAGGCAGAGGACCCAGATCTTCCCGGTCAACGGGCTCGCCGCCGACACCTGCGAGCTCGTCGCGACGGCCGTCGCCGCGGTTGCGGCCAGCACGGCAGCGGAAACCGCCCCCACGACGCAGGACCGGCAGCGACCTGGGCACTCCACGCCTCCTCATCCGGGTTCCGTTCGACGCAGCGACATTACAGAGGGCGACCTCATCTCGTCGGCGGCTTGCTCGCCTCCGCGGAGGTCTCCCGCGGTGGCCGGCCGCAGGCTTGCACGGCCGCACTCCGCCCCTCCCCATGAACGGTCAGCTCACCCATCTCCACCCAACCAGTGGCTGCGGTTCTTCCCACTCCATCGGGCACGCTGCGTCCTGCGGGCGTCTCATCGGAGGGCGGGGAAGGCGGCGGCCCGACGACGGACGGGGGGCGCTTCGCCTCCATTGCCTTTCGGAGCGCTTTCCAGCGTCGTCGCGAGACCTGGCGGTACGCCTTCGGGAACCGGGCTCGCAGGTCGATCATGCTCTGCCGGTAGCGCTCGGCGATCTCGCCCATCGCAAAGATCGTCTCGGGTCCCAATGCATCTTCCTGGAGCGGCGAGACGACGGAGCCGACCGATCGCGACATCCGCGTCCTGGTGGAGCCCGAGGATGTCCTGGAGGGAGGTGAGCGCCTTGACGAGCGGCTCCGTCTGTCCGGGATAGAGGTCGCCGAGGAACTCGAGGGTGTAACGGGCGCGCTTGCCTCGGGTCCTCAGCCGGTGGTAGTCGGTGGCCGGCGATCCCGGGCGGATCCGGTCGCCGGCCTTGCGGAAGCTGCGGAAGCTGTTCTCGATCAGGTCGGGGGCGATCGCGCGTGCGGGCCGGCGCTGCGGTTCCCGAGCGGCTTTCGTGACGAGCGCTCAGCGTGCGGCCGAATCGCCCTGACGAACATCTCGTACCGGCGCGAGTCGAGCGCCTCCAGCATCTCCGTGCGCGCGACCGCGTGCTGGTTCTCGAGCAGCGCGCGGAGGGCGGCGAGCGCCGCGCGGTCCGATTTCGGAACCTCCGTCGACAACCGGTCGAGCTCCACCAGTTGGACGTCGAGATCGCGGACGGCGCCGAGCGTCTCTGCCGAGCCATGCCAGCTCGGAGCCCAGCTTCGTCACGGTCACCGGGAGCACGTCCTCGAACAGTGAGAGCGCCGCTCGCAGCCTCCGCGTGGCCACGCGCATGTCGTGAAGCTCCTCGATGTCGTCGGCGAGACGCGTTCCGGGCTCCTTGGCCAGCATCACGGCGAAATGCCGTCGGAGCACCGCGAGAGCGACGGCTCGGATCGACGCGTCGGCGTCGACGTCGGTCGGGCCGAACTGGAAGGGGGGTGGAGCCTCGAGAGCAGCCGAAAGACGTCCGACCTCGTACTTGCTGAGCGCCGCCGGCTGCAGCACGCAGGCCCCGGACAACCAACCGACGAACTGGCGAAGCTCATCCACGGCCGCTCCCGGCACCCGGATTCCGACGCGGCGAATCCGCGCGGGTGCCCCGCCGTCCGCGAGGTGGATCGCAGTCTCGTCCAGGGCGATCTCTCCCGCCGGGAACGCGTCCGACTCCAACACGTACAGGCGCCGACGCGTGCGCACCTCGAAGAGCGGTCGCAGCCGCCGTGACCCCGCGAGGGCACGCACGCGCGTACCGACCGGGCCGGCTGTCTCGATGACCATCGAAGGATCTGCCTGGTCGAGCGGCTCCGAGATCTCGCGCCGACGACGCGGACCAGGGCCGTTCGTCGGCCGAGTCGAGGCTCTCGAGGGTTGCCTCGGCTCCAGGACGTCGACCCACCCGTCGGAGCCGGAGGGCATAGCCCGCACGGTGGAGGCGCTGATCGTCGGTATCGAGGTAACGGTCGACCTGGGTCAGCGCTGCCTGATGGGACGACGCGCAACGGCACCTCGTCGATCCAGCCTGCCGGCGCCTCGAGCCAGCGGACAACGGGACGCAGGTCGACGGCGTCGAACTGCCATTCGGTCTCGCGAAAGTCGTGCGCCATCGAGTTCGCCCCATACCTCCCCGAGCAAGCGTTGCAGGCCGGCCGGCTCTTGACCAATCAGTTGACGCGAGGCGACGAGCTGGATGCGGATCGGCAAGATGGTGCTCTCGCCCGCCGAGCGGGTAGCGCGGGAGACGGCGACTCGGTCGCGCCTCCGGACGACCGGCGTTCAGTCGCCCAGCTCGAGGAAGCCGATCTCGAGCATCCGGCGAGCGAGGGCGAGACCCGTCTCCCGCGCGGCGTCGCTGTCCACGGCTGCCGCCAGCGCCTCGTGAAGCGTCCGCGAGCCGTCGAGCTCGCGGATCAATCGCGCGGTGGGTGGATCGAGCTCGGCGGAGAAGGGCAACCCGGTCTCGAGCCGGAGCGTCAGGCTCTCCGCATGCCAGCGGCCTCCGTCGAAGCGCGTGTCCTGGGTGACGACGGCGTCGTCGACGACGCGCAGCCGCCGGTCGAGGAAGCACGCCGTCCGAGTCGATCTCGGACAGCCGGTCGTGCGTCTCGAACAGCCTCCTCACGTGGCGCCCTGCCGGGCGAAGCGCCGCGCGCGGCAGCTGCTGCGCCTCGAGCCAGCCCGTCACGGCCGTCGCCTGCGCTTGCGCAGGACCAGGCACGCATAGCCGAGGTGCTCGATCCCGAGCTCGCGGTAGTACGCGAGCCAGCGGTCGAGCGCCTCGGCGTAGGCCTCGGGCCGGTCGACGAGATCGCGATTCCACACGCGTCGCGGTCTCGATCGGGTCGTCCGTCGACGTGTGGAGCAGGAACGCGTCGCAGCCCGAGCCTTCCAGCCAGGTGCGCGGGCGCTCGGCAGGGTCGTCCGGATCGAGCGCCCATGCGATCAGGACGGAGGCGAACGCGCCGGGCGCGAGCGCGGCCGGTGTGGCCCGCACGACGTGCTCCGAGACGGCGTCGCCGGGCATGCCGCCGTCCCGGAACAGGTACGCGCTCTCGGGCGAGACGACGTACGGCGGGTTGGCGACGACGAGGTCGAACTGCTCGCCCTCGACCGGCTCGAAGAAGCTGCCGGGTCGCGTCTCGACGTTGCCGACGCCGTTGAGCGCTGCGTTGAACGCCGCGTAGGCGAGCGCCCTCGCGTTCACGTCCGTCGCGACCACGTGCTCGGCGTGCGCGGCGAGCAGGATCGCCTGGATCCCGTTGCCGGTGCAGAGGTCGAGGGCACGCTCGCCCTCGCCGCGAACGGTCAGGTGGGCGAGGGCGACGGACGGGCGGTGCACGCCCGGCACGTGGTCGGCGTGCGCTTCTGCTGCGCCCGCATGGTCGGACGCGATCAGCAGCTCGTCGTGCGGGACGAGGCGCGCCGCCCCGTGGACGACCTCGCCGTCGTGGACGAGAAGCCCGGCTCCCGCGAGGCGCGCCCGCAGCTGCGCGCCGACGAGCTCGTCGAGGCGCGCGCGTGTGACGGGGACGCCGAGCAGGAAGAGTCGGAGCAGCACGGCCAGCTCGTCCGCGTCGCCGAGCCGTCGCAGGTACGACGGCAGCTCGGGCGAGCGCGCGAGGAGCTCGTCGCCGGTCGCGAGCCGCTCCTGGATCCGCTGCGGCTCGTAGCCCGCGTCCCGCAGCAGCCGGGCGAGCTCGACCGCCGCTTGCGGGCTCTCCGCGCGCGGGGGGTCGGGGCGCCCGGGCGGGGGGACGGCGCGGACTGGCTCCACGGCTGCGCGCCCGGTCGCGTCGCGCTAGAAGGTCTTGTTCGCCTTCAGGTCGTACCTGAAGTGGACGGCCGACCCCAGGGAGCCGTCCGCCTTCTGCGGCTTGTACTCGACCTCGATCTTGGCGAAGTTGAAGCGACACCGATCGGTCGGGACGGTCGGCCTCCTCGGATCCGCCCGTCTGGAACGAGCTGACGAGGACGTCCTGGAACTTGAAGGTCAGGTACTCCTGCTGGCCCTTGCCGGCCTTGCGGGCCGAGAGCGTCGCCGTCTTGATGTGCTGCCCCGTGGCGCAGGCCTTCATCAGACCGGGCTCGCCCTGTTCAGCTTCATCACGAAGTGGAAGTCCTGCATCGAGACCTTGCCGGCGCCCCCGCCGCCACCCGACGCCACCGCCGGACCGGCGTGGGTCTCGCCCCAGCTCCAGGACTCGACGTCGATCTCGTCCTTGTGCTTGGCGTCGGCGCTCTCGCCCTTGATGCCGTCGAACTTGATGAAGTAGTCGACCGCTGCCATCGCGCGACCCTGCCACCCGCTCCTGGCCGCCCGCTACCCGCCGAGGTCTCGCCGGCAGGCGTCGCGGACGAGGTCAGCATCGCGGCCGGAGGCCGGCTTCGCCGGCCGGGAGGCCGACGCGAGCACCTCGCTTGCAGACCAGAAGATGGGGGCCGGTCGGGGAAACATGGTTTCCCCCGCCGCGAGGAAACGCCCCCGGCTGCGGCTTCCGGGGGCGTTTCGAAGGAGGCGACCCTTGCGGGGGCGGCGGACGGAGCTCGTGACTCTGCGGCCCAGCCACGCTGTTCTCCGTTCCAGCGCTGTTCCCGTCGGTTGCGCCCCTCGCACCTTCCTGGCGTCTGGAAGGTGCTTGGTGACCTGACTCTAGGGGCCATGTCCAGAAAAGTCAAGTAGCTCGGTCAAGTGATCCACGGTATGCTCCACTTCACCGTGCTTCGCGGCTTTGACGCGACCGATTCACCCCATCGGGGGAGGGCATCCGGGTGAGGTGGCGGCTTGAGTGACAGCGGAATGCGCGATGCGGCCGCCACCCCCCGGTCGACGACCCGTGCGCGCAGCCGCGCGGCGTCGGGCGAGCGCGTGCGCGCGCTGCGCGTCGCGGCCGGCCTGACCCAGACCGAGCTCGCGGGCGCGCGGTTCTCGAAGGAGTACGTCAGCCAGATCGAGCGCGGCAAGACGCGCCCGACGGCGGACACCGTCGCCTGGCTCGCCGAACGGCTCGGCGTCGACGCCCAGTACCTCGAGCACGGCGTCTCGGCCGACGTTCGGAACCGGGTCGAGACGAGGCTCGCCCGTGCAGAGGCGCTCTCCGAGGCGCACCGCGACCGGGAGGCCGCCGATGCCTTCCGCGAGGCGCGCGAGGAGATCGGCGCGCTCGGCTCGCCCGAGCTCGAGCTCCGCGCGCTCGCCGGAGAGGGGTGGGCGCTCCAGGAGCTCGGCGAGACGCGCGAGGCGATCGACGTGCTCCAGGTCGCGCGCGAGCCCTGGCCGAGCTCCCGTCGTTCTCCGACGTGGACCGGGCGGACGTGCTCTTCCGGCTCGGGTGCTGCCGCTACCGGCTGTCGAGCATCCCGACGGCGATCGCGCTCCTCGACCAGGCCCTCGACCTCGCGGAGCGCTCGGGCATGCCGTGCGACCTCCTGCGGGCACGGATCCTCGCCTGGCGCTCGCGCTGCCGGCGGCGGCAGGCCGACTACGAGGCTGCGCGCGAGGACGTCGAGCGCGCGCTCGAGCTCGCGCAGGCGATGGACGACCCACGGGTCGTCGCAGGTGCCTACTTCCAAGCGTCGTGGGTCGCCGAGAAGACGGGCCACTGGGTGCTCGCCCGGCAGTACGCGCAGCAGGCCAGGGCGATCTACCAGGAGCTCAACGACACGCGGAACACCGGCCGCCTGATGCTGAACCTCGGCGGCCTGCAGCTCCTGCTCGGGCATCCCGAGCAGGCGATCGAGCATCTGACGGCGTCGTTCGCGCTCGCCGTCGAGGCCGGCTCTCAGCCGGACGCCGCGCAGGCTCTGGGAAGCCTCGCGGCGGTGCACGAGCACCTCGGCGACCACGAGGCGGCGGACGAGCATGCGCGCAAGGCGCTCGCGCTCCTCGAGGGGCGCGAGGACTTCCTCGACGAGATCGGCCAGTCGAACCTCGTGCTGGGCCGCTCGTTGCTGGAGCGGGGCCGCCTCGAAGAGGCGGAGGAGTGCTTCCGGGCCGCGGACGCTGCGTTCGAGCAGATGGCGTCCATCGCGCACCGGACGGGGGCGTGGGTCGCGCTGGGTGACCTCGCGGAGCGTCGGGGAGACGCCCGTGAGGCGGCGCGGTTGTACCGGAACGCTGCCGAAGCGCTTCGGGTCGTCCGCTTCTGAGAAAGGAGGATCGAGATGAGCAGAGCGCGTCTGACGTTGGCTCTCGTCAACCTCGCCCTGATCGCGGCGTTTCTCGGTCAGTTCAGGCCGAACAAGACGTTCTCCGACGGGGACTAGCGCATCACGCTGCGGCTACGCTGGGCGTCGTGAGGCGCCCACTCGCCGCTGCCCTCGTTCTCGCCGGAGCCGTGCTCGTGGCAGCCGGCTGCGGCTCGAGCTCGAGCGACGCGTCGTCCGAGACGACGACCACGGCTCCGGCGGGGACGATCGAGTCGATGTGGCGCGCCCCGGGTGAGGACGTCGCCGTCGTGCCCGGGACGTCCGACTTCATGGTCGGGGCGAACCGCGTGTCGTTCCTGATCGTCGACAAGCAGTCGCGGCTGGTCGAGCGGCCGACTGCGCGTGTGTGGATCTCGCGCGGCCTGAAGCAGGCACCGTTCGCGCAGACCACGGCGCGCCTCGAGTCGATCGGCGTCCCGGGCGGCGCCACGGCGGATGCCGACGGGATCTACGTCGCGACGATCAAGGCACCGACGCCGGGGACGTACTGGTTCCTCGCCGAGCCGGTCGGGGACGCAAGATCCAGGCGCTCGGCCAGATCGTCGTCCGCAAGCGGAGCGCAGCGCCGGCGGTCGGCGACCGCGCGATCTCCTCGAACACCCCGACGCTCGCGAGCACGGGCGGTGACCTCGCCGCGCTGACGACGTCGCGGAAGCCGGACCGCGCGCTGTACCAGACGTCGGTGGCGCAGGCGCTCGCCGCTCACGAGCCGTTCGTCCTCAGCTTCGCGACGCCGCAGTTCTGCCAGTCCCGGACGTGCGGCCCCGTGGTGGACATGGTCTCCGCCGTCAGGAAGCGCCCGAGCTCCTCCGGCGTCCGCTTCATCCACGTCGAGATCTACAAGGACAACGACCCGGCGAAGGGCGTCAACCGGTGGGTGACGCAGTGGCGGCTCCCGACCGAGCCGTTCACGTTCGTCGTCGACGGGAAGGGCGTCATCCGGACGAAGCTCGAGGGCGCGTTCTCGGCGGACGAGCTCGCCCGTGCGGTGGCCAGCGTGCGCTCCTAGCGCGACTGCGGACGACGCCTTCCGGTCACCGCGGCAATTGCCGATCAAGCCATCTAGGCTCAGGGGGATGTCGCACGTCCTCACGTCGTTGCCGGTCGGCGAGCGCGTCGGGATCGCCTTCTCGGGCGGGCTCGACACGACCGTCGCGGTCGCCTGGATCCGCGAGAAGGGGGCGATCCCGTACGCCCTCACCGCCGATCTGGGCCAGTACGACGAGGACGACGTCGCCGGGATCCCGTCCCGGGCGGCGGAGGTCGGCGCCGAGGAGGCGATCCTCGTCGACTGCAAGCCCGCACCTCGTCCACGAGGGGCTCGTCGCGCTCCGCTGCGGCGCCTTCCACGTCTCGTCGGGCGGGAAGACGTACTTCAACACGACCCCGCTCGGGCGGGCCGTGACGGGGACGATGCTCGTCCACGCGATGCACGAGCACGGCGTCGACGTCTGGGGCGACGGCTCGACCTACAAGGGCAACGACATCGAGCGGTTCTTCCGCTACGGGCTGCTCGCCAACCCGTCGCTCCGGATCTACAAGCCGTGGCTCGACCCGCTGTTCGTCGAGGAGCTCGGCGGGCGGAAGGAGATGAGCGAGTGGCTCGTCGAGCGAGGCCTGCCGTACCGGTCGAGCGTCGAGAAGGCGTACTCCACCGACGCGAACATCTGGGGTGCGACGCACGAGGCGAAGGAGCTCGAGCTCCTCGACCGGTCGATGGGCATCGTCCGAGCCGATCATGGGCGTCGCGCACTGGGACGCCGCGGTCGCGATCGCGCCCGAGGCGGTCACCGTCCGGTTCGAGGAGGGCTGGCCGGTCGCGCTCAACGGCGTCGGCTACGACGACCGTGTCGCGCTCGTGCTCGAGGCGAACGCGATCGGCGGCCGCCACGGCCTCGGCATGTCCGACCAGATCGAGAACCGGATCATCGAGGCGAAGAGCAGGGGCATCTACGAGGCGCCCGGGATGGCGCTCCTCCACCTCGCCTACGAGCGCCTGGTGAACGCGATCCACAACGAGTCGACCATCGACAACTACCGGACGAGCGGGCGCCGCCTGGGGCGGCTGCTCTACGAGGGCCGCTGGTTCGACCCGCAGGCGCTGATGCTGCGCCAGAGCCTGTCGAGCTGGGTCGGCAGCGCCGTCACCGGCGAGGTGACGGTCGAGCTGCGCCGGGGCGACGACTACACGATCCTCGACACCGTCTCCGAGAACGCGACCTACCACCCGGACCGGCTCTCGATGGAACGGGTCGAGGACGCCGCCTTCGGCCCGCTCGACCGGATCGGACAGCTCACCATGCGCGCTCCTCGACATCGAGGACTCGCGCGGCAAGCTCGCCCTCTACGGCCGCCTCGGGCTGACCGTGGAGGAGGGCTCGCTCGACGCGCTCGCCCCCGGCGACGGCTCGTAGCGCGCTCTACACGACGTCGTCGCCGGCACGCTCGACCACGACCACCGGGACGCGGGCGGCGGGGCTCAGGCGCAGCAGCGAGCGAACGATCTCGGCGCAGTCCTCCGGCTGGATCATCTCCCCGCCGTCGATCCCGGTCCACGTCGTCATCGGCGTGTCGACGAACGCCGGGCAGAGCGCCGTCGCGCGAACGCCCGTGTCCGCCTCCTCGCGTACGAGCGACCGCGTCAACGAGATCAGGGCGGCCTTCGCCGCGCCGTAGGTCGCGAGCCCCGGTGTCGGGATCGTCCCCGCGATCGACGCGAGGTTGACGACGTAGCCCTTCGCCTCCCGGAGCGCGGGGAGCGCCTCCCGCGTGACGAGGAACGCGCCGCGGAGGTTGACCGACTGCTGGAGGTCGAAGTGCTTCGTCGACGTGTCGGCGATCCTCCCCGCGATGCCGACGCCGGCGGAGTTGACGAGCACGTCGAGGCCGCCGTGTGCCTCGACGTGCGCCGCGACGAGGCGGGCGCAGTCCTCCTCGTGCTGCACGTCGGCCGCGACCGCCGTCGCCTCGAGCTCCCCGGCGGCCGCCTCGAGCCGCTCCAGCTTGCGCGCCGCGAGCGTGAGCCCGTACCCCTCGTCGCGCAGCATGCGCGCGATCGCGAGGCCGATCCCGGAAGAGCCACCGGTGACGAGCGCGCTCGGCATCGCGGCGATGTTCTCACAGACGAAGGCCGCCTGGGTCCGGCGGCCTCCGCAGAGCACGAGAGAGGGGAAGGGGGAGATCCTCTCCGTCTGGCCCACGTGTACGACCCCGGCCGGCCGTCTCCTTCTCCTACACTCGCCGTGTGACGCAGCCGACGCTGACGAGCCTGGCGAAGGCGGGCGGGTGCGCGGCGAAGTACTCGGCCGCGCGGCTCGAGGAGCTGCTCGCGGGCATCGTCCCCGCGGACGCCGCAGACCTGCTCGTCGGGCTCGACCCCGCGGACGACGCGGCCGTGTACCGCCTCGACGAGAGCACGGCGCTGGTCTTCACCGTGGACTTCTTCCCACCGGTCGTCGACGACCCGCGCGACCTTCGGACGGATCGCCGCGACGAACGCGCTCAACGACGTCTTCGCGATGGGAGGGCGGCCGCTGCTCGCGCTCTCGGTCACGGCGTTCCCGGAGGAGCTGCCCGACCGAGATGCTCGGCGAGGTGCTGGCCGGCGCGGCCGAGGTGACGCAGGAGGCGGGCGCGATCCTCGCCGGAGGGCACACGATCCGCGACGCCGAGCCGAAGTACGGCCTTGCCGTCGTCGGCACCGTGCACCCGGACGGCGTCTGGCGGAAGAGCGGCGCCCGGCCGGGCGACGCCGTCCTGCTCACGAAGCCGCTCGGCACCGGGCTGGTGCTCCAGGCGGTGCGGGACGGCCGTGCGCCGGAAGGCGCGCTCGACGCGGCGATCGAGGCGATGACCGCGCTGAACCGCGACGCAGCCGACGCGCTGCGGTCGTTCTCGCCGAACGCCGTCACCGACGTGACCGGGTTCGGGCTCCTCGGCCACGCCCACGAGACGGCTGTCCGCTCGGGCGTCCACATCGCGCTCGACGCGGGAGCGCTGCCGGCGCTCCCCGGTGCGCTCGAGCTCGCGTCCGAAGGCGTGCGCACGGGAGGAGACCGGCGGAACCGGGAGTTCGCCGGACCGCACGTCTCGAGCACGGCGTCGCCCGAGCTCGAGGCCCTCGCCTACGACCCGCAGACCGCGGGCGGCCTGCTCGTCACGCTCCCTGCCGACAAGCGGGTGGTGCTGGAGGCGACGTTCGCCGCGGCGGCGCTGGACGTGTTCACGGTGGGCAGGGTGGAGCAGGGAAGCGGCGTGTCGCTCGGATGAGCGTTCGCGCGCGCCTTCGCGAGCCGGTCTCGTCCCGGCGCTTCCTCCAGCATCGCGTTCGGCACCGTCGGCCTGCTCGGCCTCGTCGTCGCGTCGGGCGCCTTCGTCCGGCTCACCGGCTCCGGGCTCGGCTGCGACAACTGGCCGCGGTGCGGCTCCACGCCCGTTCCCGGCGAAGGACTTCCACGCGATGGTCGAGTTCGGAAACCGCGTGATCGCGGTCTGCGGAATCGTCGCGTCCCTCGCGACCTGGCACGCGTCGCGGCGCGTGGCCGGGCTTCCCCGGTGGGTGAGCACGGACCGCGCTCGCGGCCTTCCTCGGGACCGTCGCCCAGATCCCGCTCGGCGGCATCACGGTCATCCTCGACCTCCACCCGCTCGCGGTGATGTCCCACTTCCTGCTCGCGCTCGTCGTCGTCGCGCTCTCCGTGGTCGTCGCGTTCGAGGCATGGAGCCATGCGAGCGGCCTGGGCGCGCCGGTCGCGCCCCGCTGGCTCCGCGTGGTCGCCGTCGTCGGCGTCGTGCGCGTGCGCGGTGATGGTCGTCACCGGCGCGATCGCCACGGCGTCGGGCCCCCACCCGGGAGCCGATCAGGACGTCCACCGCCTCGGGCTCGGGATCCGCGACACGGTCTACGTCCACGTCCGCGCGACGGCGGTGTTCGGGATCGGGCTCCTGCTCGTCGGCTGGCAGCTCGTCCGGGCGCGGCGAACGGCCCCGGGCGTCGTGCGCCTCGCGATCGTGCTCCTCGGAGTCCTGCTCGCGCAGATGCTCGTCGGCGAGGTCCAGTACCGCAATGCCCTTCCGTGGGGCCTCGTGCTCGTCGCACGTGACGCTGGCCGCGGTCGATCTGGGCGCTCACGGTCGGGACCGCGTACGCGCTCTGGCGCCCGCCGCTGGCGCTGGTCGCTCCGTCTGCCGAGCGGGTGGAGGCGCTGGGCGAGCCCCTGCAGTCGCGCTGACGTCGCCGGAGGCGAAGGCCTTCTGGCGCGAGATTCCGGCTCTTCGGAGTCTCGCTCGGCGATACGTCACAGTTACGCTGTTCCCATGGCCTCCGCCGACCTGCGCATCGTCGAGCGTCCCACGCTCCGCCACCCCGTCATGGTCACCGCCTTCCGCGGCTGGAACGACGGGGGCCAGGCGGCGACGGTTGCCGCCGGGTATCTCGTGCAGCAGTGGGACGCGAAGCGATTCGCGGACATCGACCCGGAGGGGTTCGTCGACTTCCAGGCCGTGCGGCCCACCGTCGTCCTCGACGAGGGGCTGTCGCGCCGCATCGAGTGGCCGGAGAACGCCTTCTACCACGCCGCCATCCCCGGGGCCGACCGCGACGCCGTGATCCTGCTCGGCGTCGAGCCGAACTACCGCTGGCGCGCGTTCACCGATCTCGTGACCGGGCTCGCACGCGAGCTCGGCGTCGAGCTCGTCGTGACCCTCGGGGCGCTCCTC
>CAWFCV010000024.1:0-270019 GCA_963814435.1 uncultured beta proteobacterium | reverse complement strand
GGCGCGATCCTGCGCAACGTCAACGGCGAGCGCTTCATGGAGCGCTACGCGCCGACGCTGAAGGATCTGGCGCCGCGCGACTTCGTCTCGCGCTGCATGGACCAGGAGATCAAGGAAGGCCGTGGCTGCGGCCCGAACCAGGACTACATCCAGCTCGACATGACCCACCTGGGCGGCGAGACGATTCTCAAGCGCCTGCCCAGCGTGTTCGAGATCGGCCACAACTTCGCCAACGTCGACATCACCAAGGAGCCGATTCCGGTGGTGCCGACGATCCACTACCAGATGGGCGGCATTCCGACCAACATCCACGGCCAGGTGGTGACGCCGAAGCACGGCAACCCGAGCGCACTCGTGAACGGGCTGTACGCGGTGGGCGAGTGCTCCTGTGTCAGCGTGCACGGCGCCAACCGGCTGGGCACCAACTCGCTGCTCGACCTGCTGGTGTTCGGACGCGCGGCCGGCAACCACATCGTCGACACGCTGGCGCGTGAACCCCGGGCACACAAGCCGCTGCCGGCGGATGCGGCCGACCGTTCGCTGGCCCGGCTGGCGCGGCTGGACAGCGACAGCAGCGGCGAGTATGCGCAGGACGTCGCCAACGACATCCGCGCCACGATGCAGCAGCACGCTGGCGTGTTCCGCACCCAGCAGTCGATGGACCAGGGCGTGGACAAGATCGGCGCGCTGCGCGAGCGCTCGGCGGCCATCGGCCTGAAGGACAAGTCCAAGGTGTTCAACACCGCACGCGTCGAGGCGCTCGAGGTCGAGAACCTGATCGAATGCGCGCAGGCGACGATGGTGTCGGCGGCGGCGCGCCAGGAATGCCGCGGCGCCCACACGGTGAAGGAGTACGAGCGTGGCGCCGACGATCCGCAGCACCCGCTCGGCCGCAACGATGCGCAGTGGATGAAGCACTCGCTGTGGTATGCCGAGGGCAACCGGCTCGACTACAAGCCGGTGCAGCTGAAGCCGCTCACGGTGGACTCCGTACCGCCGAAGGTGAGGACATTCTGAAATGACGATGACCGAGACCGCCGAGGCAGGGCCCGACACCGCGTCGGATGGCAAGACGTTTCTGAACTCCAAGTTCGAGCGGGTGCCGATGGGCAGCGTGCGCACGTTCCAGATCTACCGCTACGACCCCGACGAGAACGTGCCGCCGCGCATGCAGACGCTGCAGGTCGAACTCGACGGCTCCGAGCGCATGCTGCTGGACGCGCTGATCAAGCTGAAGTCGGTCGACCCGACCCTGAGCTTCCGCCGCTCGTGCCGCGAGGGCGTGTGCGGGTCGGATGCGATGAACATCAACGGCAAGAACGGCCTGGCCTGCCTGACCAATCTGCGCCGGCTGAAGGATCCGATCGTGCTGAAGCCGTTGCCCGGGCTGCCGGTGGTGCGCGACCTGATCGTCGACATGACGCAGTTCTTCAAGCAGTACCACTCGATCAAGCCGTACCTGGTCAACGACGACGTGCCGCCCGAGAAGGAGCGGCTGCAGTCCCCCGAAGAGCGCGACGAGCTGAACGGCCTGTACGAGTGCATCCTGTGCGCCAGCTGCTCGACCAGCTGCCCGAGCTTCTGGTGGAACCCCGACAAGTTCGTCGGCCCGGCGGGGCTGTTGCAGGCCTACCGCTTCATCGCCGACAGCCGCGACCAGGCCACCGGCGAGCGGCTGGACAACCTGGAAGATCCGTACCGGCTGTTCCGCTGCCACAGCATCATGAACTGCGTCGACGTCTGTCCGAAGGGCCTGAACCCGACGGCGGCGATCGGCAAGATCAAGGAACTGATGGTCCGGCGCGCGATATGAACGGCCCGCTCGCTCACTTCGTTCGCTGTGTTGCGGCTTGCCGGCTGCAAGGCGTTGGCCAGCCATTGGCGAGCGCGCAGGCGCTCGCTCGGTGCGGGCTCACCCCGCCGAGGGGCGCTCAGCCGGCCTGGGAGCGGCCCGGCGTCGGCTGAGGCCGCGCTGGCTACCGCCCAAGATATGTCATGACTGCCGTGCTCGACCCTGTCGTACTGAACCGTCTGAAGTGGCGCTGCCGCCGCGGCATGCTGGAGAACGACCTGCTGATCGAGCGTTTCTTCGCTCGGCACGGAAACTGCATCACCGCCCGCCAGGCCGAGGGCCTCCAGGCGTTGACCGATCTGGCCGACAACGACCTGCTGGAGCTTCTGCTGGCGCGCCGCGAACCCGAGGGTGTGCTCGATCGCCCCGAGGTGCGCGAGGTGTTGAACCTGCTGCGGGTGCCTGCCCGCGCCACGGCGTAAAGTACAAAACTGCAACAAGGAACCGCGACCATGACACCGTCTTCCGTCAAAGCCACGCTGTCGTTCTCCGACGGCAGCCCGAACATGGAGCTGCCGATCTACAAGGGCACCATCGGCCCGGACGTGATCGACATCCGCAAGCTCTACGCGCAGACGGGCAAGTTCACCTACGACCCCGGCTTCCTGTCCACCGGGGCGTGCCAGTCGACCATCACCTACATCGACGGCGACAAGGGCGAGCTGCTGTACCGCGGCTACCCGATCGAGCAGCTGGCGCGGAACTGCGACTTCCTCGACACCTGTTATCTGCTGCTGTACGGCGACCTGCCCAACGGGCAACAGCAAAAGGATTTCCACAAGCTCGTGACCCACCACACGATGGTCAACGAGCAGATGCAGTTTTTCCTGCGCGGCTTTCGCCGCGACGCGCACCCGATGGCGGTGCTGACTGGCCTGGTGGGCGCGCTGTCGGCCTTCTATCACGACAGCACCGACATCAACAACCCGAAACACCGCGAGATCTCGGCGATTCGCCTGATCGCCAAGCTGCCGACGCTGGTCTCCATGGCCTACAAGTACGGCATCGGCCAGCCCTTCATCTACCCGAAGAACGACCTGTCGTACTCCGCCAACTTCATGCGCATGATGTTCGCCACGCCTTGCGAGGACTACGAGCCCAACGATGTGCTGGTGCGTGCGATGGACCGCATCTTCATCCTGCACGCCGACCACGAACAAAACGCCTCGACCTCCACCGTGCGGCTGTGCGGCAGCTCCGGCACCAACCCGTTCGCGGCCATTGCCGCCGGCGTGGCCTGCCTGTGGGGCCCGGCGCATGGCGGCGCCAACGAGGCGGCGCTCAACATGCTCGAGGACATCCAGCGCAATGGCGGCGTCGAGAAGATCGGCGACTTCATCCGCCAGGTGAAGGACAAGAACTCGAATGTCAAGCTGATGGGCTTCGGCCACCGGGTGTACAAGAACTACGACCCGCGCGCCAAGCTGATGCGCGAATCCTGCCACGAGGTGCTGGGCGCACTGGGTCTGGGCAACGACCCGTTGTTCAAGCTGGCGATGGCGCTGGAGAAGATTGCGCTGGAGGACGACTACTTCGTCTCGCGCAAGCTGTACCCGAACGTCGACTTCTATTCCGGCATCGTGCAGCGTGCGATCGGCATCCCGGTGAGTCTGTTCACCGCGATCTTCGCGCTGGCGCGCACGGTGGGCTGGATCGCCCAGCTCAACGAGATGATCGGCGACCCCGAGTACAAGATCGGCCGGCCGCGCCAGCTGTATTCCGGCTCCGTTCGGCGCGACGTCAAGGCGGTGGGCCAGCGCTGACCCGATTGACCCCCATGGCCGAAACCAAGCCGCCTCGAAGGGCGGCTTGTTCGTGGCGGCCGCGCGACGCGTTCCGGCTGCGGCTGGATGCAGCGGCGTTCCCGCTGCAGCGGCGGCTCGCGGCACGCTATCCTGCTGGCGGCGTCCGCGCAGCGTGTCAGAAAACACGCGCAGGAACGACATGGCGGCAGGGGCAGGAAACAAAGCGCCGGTTTCGGCGTACACCTGCCGAAGGGACACGATGAAGCCACGACGACGCAGTCTGGTGCTGGGGTTGGCCGCGGGCGGCTGGCTGGTGCCGTTGTTCGCCCAGCAGGCGTTCGACCACTTGCACGCGGCCTGGGACGCGCTGCTGAAGCGCCACGTGCGCTGGCTGCCCGACAACAAGCAAAGCCGCGTGGCCTACGCCGGGATGGCTGCGGACCGGGCGGCGCTGAAGACCGTGCTCGAGGCTTACTCGGCGGTCACGCCGGAGCAGTTCGCGGCCTTCTCGCGCCCGCAGCAGATGGCGTTCCTGATCAACGCCTACAACGCATTCACCGTCGAGCTGATCCTGACGGAGTATCCGAAGCTCAAGTCGATCAAGGACCTGGCACCCGTCTGGTCGTCGCCGTGGAAGAAGTCGTTCTACCGGCTGCTGGGCGAGTCACGCAACCTCGACTGGATCGAGCACGAGCAGCTGCGGCCGAAGTACAACGACCCGCGCGTGCATGCGGCCATCGTCTGCGCGAGCATCGGCTGCCCGGCGCTGCGGCCGGAGGCCTTCACGGCCGACCGCATCGAGGACCAGCTCGAAGACGGCATGCGCCGCTTCCTGGGCGACCGCACGCGCAACCGCGCCAGTGCCGACAAGCTCGAGGTGAGCTCGATCTTCAAGTGGTTCCGCGAGGATTTCGAGAAAGGGCATCAAGGCTTCAACAAGGTCGAAGACGTCTTCGCCCGCTACGCCGCGCAGCTGAGCCCCGACCCCGCGGTGCAGGAGCAGCTGCGCTCGCGCCGGCTGACGCCGGTGTTCCTCGACTACGATTGGTCGCTCAATGACGCCGGCCGCTAGCACCGCGCGCGCCGGCGGGCCCTTGCAACGATGACCGTCGGCCGCACGCTCGTTCTGTTCAACTACGACTGGGACCAGGACGCGTTTGGCCGACTGTCCGACCGCTGGCCGACCGACAGCGCCGGGTTCGACCTGTTCTCGTTTCCGAGCAACGCGCGCCTTGCGTTCTTCGACCTGACGCGCTTCGTCGAACGGTTGGCGCGACAGGCGCAGCGACGCGGCTGGTCGGCGGTGGTGTCGCACCACGAGCAGTTCGGTGCACTCGCCGCCGCGTTGCTGGCCGAGCGCATGGGCTGGCCCGGCACGCCGGTGGAGGCGGTGCTGGCGTGCCAGCACAAGCTGTATGCGCGTCAGGTGATGCAACGCGTCTGCCCCGAAGCCAACCTGCCGTTCGCGACGCTGGACGCCCGCTACGGCGACCCGATCCCCGGCGGGCTGCACTACCCGACGTTCATCAAGCCGATCAAGGCGGCGTTCTCGGTGCTGGCGCGCCAAGTGCGCAGCCATGCCGAGCTGACCGCGTTGACGCGCTTCGGCGCCGCCGAGCTGTGGATCATCCGCCGCCTGGTCGAACCCTTCGACCGCATTGCGCGCCAGCGCCTGCCCGCCGGCGTGCCTACGGCGCACGGCATGATGCTGGAGCGGCCGGTCGACGCGTCGCAGCACAACCTCGATGGCTACGCCTACCGTGGCGAGGTGCGCGCGTTGGGCGTGGTCGACGCGATCATGTACCCCGGCACGCACGCCTTCCAGCGCTTCGAGTGGCCGGGGCGCCTGCCGGCCGCGGTGCAGCGGCGTGCGCTGGACGTGGCCGCGCGCTTCCTGCAGGCCATCGGCTTCGACCACGGCTTCTTCAACATGGAATTCTTCTACGACGCCGCGCGCGATGAACTCAAGGTGATCGAGTTCAATCCGCGATTGGCGTCGCAGCTGGCCGATCTGTACCGGCGCGTGGCCGGCATCGACGCGCACGCCGGTTCGCTGGCGCTGGCGCACGGGCGCGATCCGGCGGCGGCCATGCAAGGTGAGCCGCGCGCCGGTGCGGCCGCGAGCTTCGTGTTTCGCAGTTTCGAGCACGATGCCATTCCCGCCGCGCCGACGCGCCAGCACGAACGTGCGCTGCGCGAGGCGTTTCCCGATGCGTGGCTGCTGGCCATGCCCAAGCAAGGCGGCGGCCTGGCACGCGACTTCAAATGGCTGGGTAGTCACCGCTACGGCGTGATGCACCTGGACGGCGCGGACGTGCACGACCTGCACGACCGGTACCGCCGGGCATGCACGTTGCTCGACTGGCCGCACGCCGACATTCGGATTCATCTGCCTGCGGATGCGACGCTCGGTCCGGCCTTGACGCCCGTCTCCGAGGCCGTCACCTGATGGACAGCCCGGTGGGCCGTCAGGCGCCGGCATCCGACCCGGCGCGGCGTGGTGCTGGCCGGCGCGGCGGCGGCCACGCTGGCCGGGTGCACGTTCAGCCCCGACATCGATCACGACGGACCCGATGCGCCGGCGCCGCTGGCGCTCGACCGTCCGGTGCGCACGGCCTGGGTGCTCGGCTCGGGCGGACCGCGCGGCTTCGTCCACGTCGGCGTGCTGAAGGCGCTCGACGAACTGGGTTTGCAGCCCGACCTGATCGTCGGCGCGTCGGTGGGCGCGCTGGTCGGCAGCCTGCGCGCGGCCGGGCTGTCGGCCCGTTCGATCGAGACCCTGGCGCTGGACCTCCAACCCAGCGGCATGGCCCGGCTGGCGCTGTGGGTCGAGGAGCGATTCAGTGGCGCGCCGGTGGCCGAGCTGGTGCGGCAGCACGCGCCGATTCGGCTGCTCGAAAAGATGCCGGTGCGCATGGCCTGCGTGGCGGTGCGACGGCGCGACGCCACGGTGGTGGCGTTCACCGGGGGTGACGTTGGCCTCGCGGTGCAGGCGTCGGCCGCCATCGAAGGGCAGTTCGCACCGGTGCGCATCCGCGGCGAGCAGTTCGTCGACCCCGACTGGTTCGCACCGCTGCCGGTGCGCGTGGCCCGCCAGCTCGGCGCGGCACGCGTGCTGGCCGTCGACGCCTCGGCGCACGAAGATCGCGCGCCGCCCGGTGCCGAGCGCTACCGCAGCGACGACCTGCGCAAGCGCGCCCTCGTGCAGACCGACGCCGTGCTGGCCGACCTGGTGCTGCACCCGGACTTCGGCTACTGGGTCAACCTGTCGCGGGAGTTCCGCGAGCGCGCCATCGAGGCCGGCTACCGCGCCACGCTCGCGCAGGCCGACAGCCTGCGCCGGCTGCACCGCGCCTGAGGCGGACGCGCACTACTGAGCCGGCACCACCTGTGCCGCACCCGGCATCACCGGCAGCGTCTTGGCGGCGAGCTTGGCTTCCCACTCGTCCTGCAGTGCCTTGTCGGTCTTGTAGTGCGGCACGCGAAGGATCAGGCGCTTGTAGCGGGTGAACAGCGCGTTGGAGCCGGCGACCTCGTCGTTCCAGTATCGGTGCGCCCGTTCGAGATTGACCTCGGTCTCCATCTCGAAATGATCGCGCGACTTCTGGCCGCCGAACACATAGAGCTTGCCGCGGTAGATGCGCCAGGTGTTCGGTCCGCCGCCACTGCCCCACGGCACCGCGTAGTTGATGCCGTTGGAACAGAAGCCGCCGAACTGCGGCATGTACTTCTCGGGCGCCTTCTGGAACTCGGCCTTGTTGGCCTCGCTGGCAAAGCGGTAGGTGACACCCTGGTGTTCGAGCTTGATGGCCGGGTCGCCCTTCACCGCGGCGTTCTGGGTGAAGTAGGCCACCGCGTCGTGGCCTTCGAGCATCAGCAGCGTGTCGGCGCCGTCGCTGGTGGTGCGAAACGGCCCGTTGTTCGGCGACGTGTAGTTCTGCGCCTGCGCGCCGAGCGTGATCAGACAGCCGAACGCGGCGGCCGCCAGGTTGCGCAGCAGGGATCCAGTCATGTCGGGTAGCTCCTTGATTCTATTGATGGGCGCGATCAATGGAGATCGCGGGCCAGGCGCACACCGTTGAACTGCCAGCGCGCGTCGGTCGGAAAGAAGTTGCGGTAGCTGGCGCGCACGTGAGCGCGCGGCGTCGCGCACGAGCCGCCGCGCAGCACGTACTGGTTGACCATGAACTTGCCGTTGTACTCGCCCACCGCGCCGTCCCACGCGCGAAAGCCGGGGTAGGGCGCGTAGCTGCTGCGGGTCCACTCCCACACGTCGCCGAAGAGCTGCATCGGCGCCGCCTCGGCGCGGGCCACCGGCATCGGGTGCAGGGCCATCGATTCGACGAAATTGCCGGCGCTGCGCCGCGCGTCCTGATTCGGCTCGGCCGCGTGCTCCCACTCGGCTTCGGTGGGCAGGCGGGCGTCGACGCCGAGCCGGTCGGCGGCCCAGCGCGCATACGCGTCGGCCTCGAAGTAGCTGATGTGCGTGATCGGCGTGTGCGGGTCGATCGGCACCAGGCCGTGCAGTGTGAAGCTGTGCCAGTCGTGCGCGTCATCGGCCGCTGCGCTGCCAGTACAGCGGCGCGGCGATGCCGTTGCTGCGCACCCAGTCCCAGCCGGCCGACAGCCACCAGCGTGGATCGTCGTAGCCGCCGTCGTGCATGAACTGCGCCCACTCGCCGTGCGTGACCAGCCGATTGGCCAGCGCGTACGGCTGCAGGAAGAGTTGGTGCCGCGGCCCTTCGTTGTCGAATGCGAAACCCTCGCCGTCGTGGCCGATTTCCACCAGGCCGCCCGGATAGGGCACCCAGTCGAGCGCCAGCGGTGCCACCGGTGCCAGCGGCCAGGTCGGCCGGAACACCGGTGCCAACGGGTTGCACGACAACACGTGCAGGATGTCGGTCAGCAGCAGTTCCTGGTGCTGCTGCTCGTGCTGCAGCCCGAGCTCGACCAACGCGTCGATGGCCGCGTCGTGCGCGCGGTGCAGCAGCGCGTCAATGCGCTCGTCCACCGCGGCGCGGTAGCGCTTCACCTCCGCCAGCGACGGCCGCGAGATCAGCCCGCGCTGCGGCCGCGGGTGCTGGCGGCCGACCTGCAGGTAGTAGCTGTTGAACAGCACCCGGAATCGCGGATCGAAGGGCTCGAAGCCGGCTTCGTGGCGTTCGAGCACGAACGTCTCGAAGAACCAGGTCACGTGCGCCAGATGCCACTTGGTCGGGCTCGCGTCGGGCATCGACTGCACCTGGCAGTCGGCTTCGCTCAGCGGTTCGGCCAGCGCCAGACTCTGGGCGCGCACTTGCGCGTACCGCGTCGCCAGCGCGTGCGTGTCGAGCCGGGGTTGCTGCAACGGATTCATGATGCCTCCTGACGCGTGACGCCATGGGCGATGTAGCCCATGCCGAACTGGGTGGCCTGGCGCTCGAAGCGGTCGCAATATCGCTGCACGATATCCCAAGGGTGCCAGAGATCGGCCGGCCTTGCGTTGTAGGGTCTGTTCTTCAGCCAGGCCAGCAGATTGAGCGGGCCGGTCCACCAGGGAAAGAACTTCATGCCGGCCATGGCAATCCGTGCGCCCGGCCTGGCCTGGCGCAGGATGTTGGCCACCGCCTGCGGCGTGCGGGTGATGTCGTGCACGTAGTTGAACAGCACCGCGTCGACCAGTTCCGGCAACTCAACGGTTTCGGCGCTGGCGCAGCAATGCCAGACGTTGCTCCAGCCTTCGCGCGCCACACGCTCGCGGGCCTGGGCGAACATCTCCGGGCTCTGCTCGAACGCCAGCACGCGCCCCGACTCGCCGACGCCGTCGTGCAGCAGCGCGTAACTCAGCCCGGTGCCGGCGCCGACGTCGAGCACGCGTTGGCCGGGGCGCAGTTGCAGCAGCGCGATCGTGCGTTGTCGCAGCGGCATCGTGAACTGCGCCGAGTCGTCGTAGCGCTTCGCGACCCGGCGGTAGCGCTCGATCGACAGGTCGTTGGGTGTGCGCGCGCTCATCCGCGGGCCTCAGACCGAACGCGACGCGCTGTGCAGGCCGAACACGCCGATGATGATCAATCCGGTGCTGATCATCTTCAGCGCGGTGGCCGGCTCCTTGAAGTACAGGTAACCGATCAGCGCCGTCAGCACCGTGCCCACGCCCGACCAGACGGCGTAGACGACGCTCAGGCCGAGCGTGCGGATCACCAGCGTGTTGAGCGCGAAGGAGGCGGCGTAGAAGACGAAGATCAAGACCGACGGCGTGAAGCGGCTGAAACCCTCGCTCAGGCGCATGCAGGTCGTGCCCGCCACCTCGAGCAGGATGGCGCCGCTGAGAATGGCCCAGGATTGATTGACGGTGAACGGAGGCAGCATGGCTGGTTGATGGTGGGGGGCAGACCGGCACGCGACCTCCGCCCCGTGCAGGCACCGCAGCGCCTGGAGGCGACCTGTGACGTGTCGCGCCACGCGATTAAACCTTACACATGGATTTCCCGCAGCGTGGTCTTTACCCTCAGCGACATACTGGGCACATGCGCAGCCCCCAGTTCATCCAACTGCACCGCGAGGACAGTGCCGCGACCCAGCACGAGCTCGTGGCCGGCCTGCTCGACACGCCGGCCCGGGTGGCGCCGAAGTTCCTCTACGACGCGCTGGGTTCGCGGTTGTTCGACGCCATCACCGAGCTGCCGGAGTACTACCCCACGCGCACCGAGCGGGCCATTTTCGACGCCGAGGCGCGGGCCATTGCCGCGGCGGCGGGCACCGGGCACACGCTGGTGGACCTGGGCGCCGGCAATTGCGAAAAGGCCGGGCGCCTGTTCGGCACGCTCAAACCGGCGCGCTATGTGGCCGTCGACATCTCGGTGGACTACCTGCGGCACAGCCTGACGACGCTGCAGCGCCAGCACCCGGCGCTGGAGATGATCGGTGTGGGCATCGATTTCTCCTCGACACTGAGCCTGCCGCGCGAGGCCGGCGAAGGCCCGAAGCTGCTGTTCTACCCGGGCTCGAGCATCGGCAATTTCACGCCAACGCAGGCACAGTTGTTCCTGCGCCAGGCGCGCGAGGCCGCGCTCGGCGGCGGGCTCTTGATCGGCGTGGACCTGGTCAAGCCGAAGCCGACGCTCGAACTGGCCTACGACGACCCACTGCAGGTGACCGCAGCGTTCAACCTGAACCTGCTGCGCCGCCTGAACACGCTGCTCGGCTGCGACGCGCGGGTCGAGGACTTCGCCCACGTGGCGCTGTTCGACGAGGCATCGAGCCGCATCGAGATGCACCTGCAGGCCCGGCGCGATGTCACGCTGCGCTGGCCGGGCGGCGCGCGGCACCTGGTGGCCGGCGAGCGCATCCACACCGAGAACTCCTACAAGTACACCGTGGAGGGGTTCGACCGCCTGCTGCATGACGCCGGCTTCAGCCGCACCACCTGCTGGACCGATCCCCAGCGCTGGTTCGCCGTGTTCCACGCGGCATAGCGTCCACGTGGCGGCGGTGTCAGGCCGCGCAGCTGCGAAAGCCGGCGAAGATGTCGTTGCGCTCGGCGGTGAAGTAGTTGCGGTAGCGCGGGTGTTTCATGCGCGGCGCGGTCGCGAACGAGGCGCCGCGCAGCACCGGCCGGCCGTCGAACCACGGCGCCGAATAGTCGCGATACGGGTGCGCCACGAAGCCGGGGTAGGGCATGAAGCCGCTGGCGGTCCACTCCCACACCTGGCCCCAGTCGAACGGCTCGCCGCGGTCGCGTGCCGTGACGGCGGCATGCTCCCACTCGGCCTCGCTGGGCAGGCGCCGGCCGGCCCAGCGGCACCAGGCCAGCGCCTCGTGATGGCTCAGATGCATGGCCGGCAGGTTCGGGTCGAGGTCGATCCATTGGCCGAACTGCCGGCGCTGCCACGCGCCACCCTCGGTGCGTTCCAGATACCGAGGGTGGCCGGCGCTGCTGCGTTTGCGCCACGCCCAGCCTTCGCGCGTCCACAGCCGAGCGTCGTCGTAGCCGCCGGCGTCGATGAAGGGCATGAATCGCGACCAGCTCACCGGCGCCGCGTCGATCTCGAAGGCGGGCAGCGCGATCTCGTGCCGGCCCAGTTCGTTGTCGAAGGCAAATCCCTCCAGCGGCGAGCCCACGGCGCACAGGCCGCCTGCCACCCGCCGCGTCTGGCCTTCGTTGGCACTGGCCCGAGGTGCGAGCACCTCCACGCCCGGTTCGAGCCCGAGGTTCTGCGCCATGTAGACCCAGGCCTCGCGGTGCATGTCCTCATGGAACAGCGCCAGGCGATAGAAGTACAGCTCGTCGTCGGTGCCGTCGGAGCTGCCTTGCAGCAGGCTCAGCGTGCGCTCGCGGGTGCGCTGCAGATCGGCTTGCGTGCGCGCGGCGTCCGGCAAGCCGAGCTGCCAGCGCCTGGCATGCGGCACCTCGCTCGAGTTGTACAGCGCATCGGCACCGGCACGCTGCGGCGCCGCATGCGCGCAGCCCGGATCGGCCGCGGCACCGCGCCGACGCTGCGGGTTGCGCCCGATCCAGTACTCCTCGAACCAGCCGATGTGGCCCAGCTCCCACAGCGGCGGGTTGAGCTCGGGCGACTGTGGCACGGTCATCGCCTGCGAGCCCAGCGCCTGCGCGGCGGCGTCGAACTGGCGCAGCAGCCGTTGACGCGCATCGGCGAGCGCCGCGGCCAGCACGGGTGCGGATCCATGTCGTACCGCTTCGGCATCGTGGATGGCGGCGGCGTCAGTCGGCAAGGTAGAGTTCATCGATGAAACGTGCCGCCATCTGCCTGGTCACGCCGGCGTCGGCGTCGGCCAACAACGGCAACTGGCACACGGCGTCGCGCTGGGCACGGGAGTTGTCACGCGATTATCTCGTCTCGGTGGTGCAGCGCTGGGACGGCGCACCGGCCGACCTGATGATCGCTCTGCACGCCCGGCGCTCGGCCGACTCGATCGCGCGCTGGGCCGCGACCCCGCCGCGGCGGCCGATGATCGTGGTGTTGACCGGCACCGACCTGTATCGCGACATCCACAGCGATGCCGCGGCGCAGCGCTCGCTCGAGCTGGCCGACCGCCTGGTGGTGCTCAACGAACTTGGCGCGTCGGCGCTGCCCGAGGCGCTGCGGCATCGGGTCCGGGTCTGCCTGCAATCGGCGCCGCCGCGCCGCCGGCTCGACAAGAGCACGACCCGGCTGCGGGCGCTGATGGTCGGGCACCTGCGCAGCGAGAAGGCGCCGGAGGTCTTCATGGCCGCGGCCGAGCGGCTGGCGCATCGCAGCGACCTGTCGTTCGAGCACATCGGCGCTGCGCTCGACCCGGAACTCGGCGCCCGTGCCGAGGCCCTGGCCGCGCGCTCGCCGCGCTACCGCTGGCTCGGCGCGCACGCGCATGCGCCGACCCGCGCGCACATCCAGCGCGCCCATCTGCTGGTGCAGGCCAGCCGCATGGAAGGCGGCGCGCACACCGTGATCGAGGCCATCACCAGCGGCACGCCGGTGCTGGCCTCGCGCATCGACGGCAACGTCGGCCTGCTCGGCGCCGACTACGCCGGGTATTTCGAGCCCGATGACGTGACCGGGCTGGTGGCCCTGCTGGAGCGTTGTCGCGACGATCCGGCTATGCTGGCGCGCTTGCAGCGGCAGTGCGACGCACGCGCCGCGCGCTTTCACCCGTCGCGCGAGCGCGCGACCTTGCTGGCCCTGGTGGCCGAGACCTTGGAGACCGATCGATGAACGCACCCGGGAAACCCGCCGAAGTCCGCTTGACGTCGCTGTCGCACGGCGGCGGCTGCGGCTGCAAGATCGCGCCCGGCGTGCTGAGCGAGATCCTCAAGGGCACCTCGAAGATGCCGGTGCCGCCGCAGCTGCTGGTGGGCATCGAGACCGCCGACGACGCGGCGGTGTACCAGCTCAACGACGAGCAGGCGCTGATCGCGACAACCGACTTCTTCATGCCGATCGTCGACGACCCGTTCGACTTCGGCCGCATCGCGGCGACCAACGCGATCAGCGACGTCTATGCGATGGGCGGCACGCCGATCATGGCACTCGCGCTCGTCGGCATGCCGATCAATGTGCTCTCGACCGAAGTGATCGGCCGGATCCTCGAAGGCGGCAACTCGGTGTGCCGGGCGGCGGGCATCCCGATCGCCGGCGGCCACACCATCGATTCGGTCGAGGCGATCTACGGCCTCGTCGCGCTCGGGCTCGTGCATCCCAAGCGCGTGAAGCGCAATGCCGACGCCAAGGTCGGCGACCGCCTCGTGCTCGGCAAGCCGCTCGGCGTGGGCGTGCTGTCGGCGGCGTTGAAGAAGGACCAGCTCGACCCCGCCGGCTACGACCAGATGATCGCCACCACGACCAAGCTCAACACGCCCGGCCCGGATCTCGCGGCGCTGCCCGGCGTGCACGCGTTGACCGACGTCACCGGCTTCGGCCTGGCCGGCCACGGGCTGGAGATCGCACGTGGCGCGCGGGCGACCGTGACGATCGATTGGGCGCGCGTGCCGCTGCTGCCGGGTGTGCGCGAACTCGCTGCTCGCGGCATGGTCACCGGCGCGTCGGGTCGCAACTGGGCCGGCTACGGCGCCGAGGTGGTGCTGCCCGACGGTTTTGCCGCCGCCGACAAGGCGCTTGCTGACCGACCCGCAGACCAGCGGTGGCCTGCTGGTGTCGTGCGACGCATCGGCGGTCGCCGGCGTGATGGCCATCTTCGAGCGCCACGGCTTTGCGGCCGCGGCCGAGATCGGCCGCATCGGCCCCGCGGACCGTGCGCCGCGGCTGGTCGTGCGCTGAAAGCCGGGCGTGGCGGTCCAGCGCATCCTCACCAGCAAGTCCGACCCGGCCGTCGGCCGGCTCGACACTGAGCCCGCGGCGCCGCTTGCCGAAGGCCAAGTGCGTCTCGCGGTGCGCCGCATCGCGCTGACCACGAACAACATCACCTACGCGCTGTTCGGCGATCGCATGCAGTACTGGCAGTTCTTTCCGAGCGGCCAGGCCGACTGGGGCATCGTGCCGGTGTGGGGCTTCGCCGACGTGGTGGCGAGCGCGGTGCCGGATCTCGCGGTGGGCGAGCGGGTCTACGGCTACTTGCCGCTGGCCGAGCGAGTTGCGTGTGCAGCCCGCAGCGGGTCGACGGCCGAGGGCTTCGTCGACGCGGCGGCGCATCGCGCCGGCTTGGCCGCCGTCTACAACCGCTACGTGCGCTGCGCCGCCGACGCCGACTATCGCCGCGAGGACGAAGACGCGCTGATGATCGTGCGGCCGCTGTTCACGACCGCCTATCCTGCTGAGCGACTTCCTGCACGAGCAGGCGTTCTTCGGCGCCACGCAGGTGCTGCTGTCCAGCGCATCGAGCAAGACGGCGTATGCCACCGCCTGGTGCCTGAAGCAGGCACCAGGCGGCCTTGCACGTGGTCGGCCTCACGTCGGCCGCGCAACCGGGACTTCGTGCGCGCGCTGGGCTGCTACGACCGCGTGCTCACCTACGACGAGGTGGCGTCGCTCGACCGCAACACACCGACTGTGTTCGCCGACTTCTCGGGCAGTGCCGAGCAGCGAGCGCGACTGCATCGGCACTTCGGCGATGCGCTGCGACACAGCGCGGTGATCGGCGCCACGCAGTTCAGTGCGGGCGAAGGACGCTCCGCTGCCCGGTGCCAAGCCCACCTTCTTCTTTGCGCCCGACCAGGTGCGCCGGCGCATCGAGGCCTGGGGCGCGGCGGAGTTCCAGCGGCGTGCCGGCGGAGCCAGCGGCGCTTTCTCGAGCGTGCGCTCGATGCGCAGGCGCCGTGGCTGCGCATCGTCGAGCACCAGGGGCTCGAGTCGGCGATCGGCGTGCTGCGCGCCCTGGCGCAGGGTGGCGTCGACCCGCGGCAGGGGCACGCCATCCACGTGGGCTGAGCTGCACACTCGCGCGCTCAGGGGTGCGCGTTGCGCCGCGCCACCCAGTACGACGCACCGTCGGCACCGTAGCGCTCGGCATGGGGCACGTCGGGGTCGAGCGTGAACTGCGCGCCGGGCAGCAGGTGCTGCGTGCGCTCGCCCACCGTGAGCCACATCTCGCCGCGGCTCACCTGCGCCCAGACGCCGAAGGAGTGGGTGTGTGTGTCCAGCACGGTCTGTGGCGGCCAGCTGCGCTCGAGCACCTCGTCGAAGCCGCGGCGGCGCGCTTCCGACTCGAAGGATTCGTAGCTGGCGTAGGGCTGTTGGGTCATGGCGCGGCGGGATCGTGAGGCGCGCCCAGCATAGCGCCGAGCCAATGACCGCGTTCGGCGTGCGGCCCTGCTCAGGCCGCCGCTTCGAGCCCGCTCTCGAAGTGCGCGCGCATCAGCCGGCGCGCGGCCTCGCCGTCGCGGGCGTCGATGGCCTGCATCAGCGCGCGGTGCTCGGCCAGCGAATCGGCCAGCCGCCCCTGCTTGAACAGCGAGTGGTGGCGGTTGAGCTTCATCACCTTGCGCAGGTCGGTCACCATCTGCGTGCGCCCAGCGGTTGCCGGCGGCCTCCAGCAGCGCCATGTGGAACTGCTCGTTGGTGGCGAAGAAGGCGTCGCGCTGGCGGGCCTGCTTTTCCAGCCGGTCGTGCAGCGCGCTGCAGCTGCGCGCGCTGCGCCGCGCTGGCGTGCGCGGCCACCTGCGCCGGCGGCGTCGCTCTCCAGCAGGCCGAGCAGGTGGTAGACCTGCGCCACGTCGTCGCGCGACATCTCGGTGACGTAGGCGCCGCGGCGCACCTTCATCGTCACCAGGCCCTCGACCGCCAGCACCTTGAGCGCCTCGCGCAGCGGCGTGCGGCTGATGCCGAATTCGCCGGCGAGCTTCAGCTCGTCGATCCAGCTGCCGGGCTCGAGCTCGCGCGTCGAAGATCTGCTGGCGCAGCCGCTCGGCCACGTCCTGGTACAGGGCGCGCGGGCTCAGCGAGGCGGGCAGGGGCGTTCGATCAGGGCCATGGGCGGTGATGCGTGCGCGCGGCGGGGCGTGTCAGCGGGGTGTTGGTTTTGCATTCATAATTATGCATAATCCTGACCACTGCGCAACCGGCTCTGCAGGCCTGCGCCGACGGAGCTGCATCGATGAGCCAGCCGTCCGAATTCGCCAAGCCCAGCCTCGAGCAGTGGGCCCGAGCTGGCCGCCAAGTCGGCGCCCGGCGGCGATGTCGCCGCGCTGAACTGGGTGACGCCCGAGGGCATCACCGTCAAGCCGCTGTACACGGCGGCCGACACCGCCGGCGCTGCCGCACGCCGACACGCTGCCCGGCTTCGAGCCCTTCATCCGCGGCCCGCAGGCCACGATGTACGCGGTGCGGCCGTGGACGATCCGCCAGTACGCGGGCTTCTCCACCGCCGAGGAGAGCAACGCCTTCTACCGCCAGGCGCTGGCCGCCGGCGGCCAGGGCGTCAGCGTGGCCTTCGACCTGGCCACGCACCGCGGCTACGACAGCGACCACCCGCGCGTGACCGGCGACGTCGGCAAGGCCGGCGTGGCGATCGACTCGGTCGAGGACATGAAGATCCTGTTCGACGGCATTCCGCTCGACAAGGTCAGCGTGTCGATGACGATGAACGGCGCGGTGCTGCCGGTGCTGGCCGGCTACGTGGTCGCGGCCGAAGAGCAGGGCGTGGCGCAGGAGCAGCTCTCGGGGACGATCCAGAACGACATCCTCAAGGAGTTCATGGTCCGCAACACCTACATCTACCCGCCCGAGCCGTGCATGCGCATCGTCGGCCGACATCATCGAGTACACGGCGAAGAAGATGCCGAAGTTCAACTCGATCAGCATCTCCGGCTACCACATGCAGGAAGCCGGCGCGAACCAGGCGCTCGAACTCGCCTTCACGCTGGCCGACGGCAAGGAGTACGTGAAGACCGCGGTCGCCAAGGGGCTGGACGTCGACGAGTTCGCCGGCCGCCTGTCGTTCTTCTGGGCGATCGGCATGAACTTCTATCTCGAGATCGCCAAGATGCGCGCCGCGCGCCTGCTGTGGTGCCGCATCATGAAGGGGTTCGATGCCAAGAACGCCGAAGAGCCTGATGCTGCGCACGCACTGCCAGACCTCGCGGCTGGAGCCTGACCGAGCAGGACCCGTACAACAACGTCGTGCGCACGACGATCGAGGCGATGGCCGCGGTGTTCGGCGGCACGCAGAGCCTGCACACCAACAGCTTCGACGAGGCGATCGCGCTGCCCACCGAGTTCAGCTCGCGCATCGCGCGCAACACGCAGCTGATCATCCAGGAAGAGACGCACATCACCAACGTGGTCGACCCGTGGGCCGGCAGCTACATGATGGAGTCGCTGACGCAGGACGATGGCCGACAAGGCGTGGGCCATCATCGAGGAGGTCGAGGCGCATGGGCGGCATGACCCAGGCCGTGGACTCCGGCTGGGCCAAGCTGAAGATCGAGGCCAGCGCCGCCGAGAAGCAGGCGCGCATCGACTCGGGCAAGGACGTGATCGTCGGCGTCAACAAGTACAGGCTCGACGCAGCAGGCGCCGATCGACATCCTCGAGGTCGACAACGTCAAGGTGCGCGACGGCCAGATCGCACGGCTGCAGAAGATCCGCGCGACGCGCGACGGCGCCAGGGTGCAGGCGGCGCTCGACGGCGCTGACCGGCCGCGGCCGCAGTCGGGCCAGGGCAACCTGCTCGACTTGAGCATCCAGGCGATCCGCCTGCGCGCCACCGTCGGCGAGGTCAGCGACGCGCTGGAGAAGGTCTTCGGGCGCCACCGCGCCGACATCCAGAAGGTGACCGGTGTGTATGCCAAAGCCTATGACTCGGCCGAGGGCTGGGACAAGCTGAAGGCCGAGATTGCGGCCTTCGCCGCACGCGCAGGGCCGCCGCCCGCGCGTGATGATCGCCAAGCTCGGCCAGGACGGCCACGACCGCGGCTCCAAGGTGGTGGCCACCGCGTTCGCCGACCTCGGCTTCGACGTCGACATCGGCCCGCTGTTCCAGACGCCCGAGGAATGCGCGCGCCAGGCGATCGAGAACGACGTGCACGCGGTCGGCGTCTCCACGCTCGCCGCCGGCCACAAGACGCTGGTGCCGGCGATCATCGCGGAGCTCAAGAAGCAGGGCGCCGACGACATCGTCGTCTTCGTCGGCGGCGTGATCCCGCAGCAGGACTACGACTTTCTCTACGCCGCCGGCGTGAAGGGCATCTACGGCCCGGGCACGCCGATTCCGGTGAGCGCCAAGGACGTGCTCGAGCAGATCCGCGCCGCGACTGAAGAAGTAGCGCCAGCGAGCACGACATGCTGAGCGCAGCCGATCAGGCCCTGGTCGACGCCGTGGTCGCCCGCCGACGGCGAGCGCCAGCGCCGCGCCATTGCCAAGACGATCACGCTGCTCGAATCGACGCGCGCCGACCATCGTGCGCGCGCCGATGAGGTGCTCAACGCGCTGCTGCCGCCACGCGGCAAGTCGTTCCGGCTCGGCATCTCCGGCGTGCCGGGCGTCGGCAAGTCGACCTTCATCGAGGCGCTCGGCCTGTAGCTGTTGCAGCAGGGCCACCGCGTCGCGGTGCTGGCGGTCGACCCGTCGTCCAGCATCTCCGGCGGCTCGATCCTCGGCGACAAGACGCGCATGGAGCGGCTGTCGGTCGAGCCGCGGGCCTTCATCCGCCCGAGCCCCACCGGCGGCACGCTGGGCGGCGTGGCGGCGCACACGCGCGAGGCCATGCTGGTGCTCGAGGCCGCCGGCTACGACATCGTGATCGTCGAGACGGTGGGCGTCGGCCAGAGCGAAACCGCCGTGGCCGGCATGACCGACATGTTCGTGCTGCTGCAGTTGCCCAATGCCGGCGACGACCTGCAGGCCATCAAGCGCGGCGTGATGGAGCTGGCCGACCTGGTGGCGATCAACAAGACCGACCTCGACGCCGCGGCCGCCACGCGCGCGCAGGCGCAGATCACCTCGTCGCTGCGCACGATGCAGCAGCAGGGCCATCCGGACGAACGCGACGACGCGCGCTGGAAGCCGCGGGTGCTGCGACTGAGCGCCGTCACGGGCGCAGGGCTGGACGAGTTCTGGGCGGCGGTGGGCGAGTTCCGCCGCCTGCAGGCTGCGAGCGGCCGTCTCGCGGCGCGTCGCCACGAGCAGGACGAGGCCTGGATGTGGGAGCGCATCGACGCGCTGCTGCAAGCGCGCTTTCGCGGCAACGCCAGGGTGGCGGCTGCGCTGCCGTCGCTGCGCGACGACGTGCGCGCCGGCCGCGTGGCGGCGTCGGTGGCCGCGCGGCGCCTGCTCGACCTGATGAACTGACCGAAGAAGGGACCGAGGAGACACCGACCATGCACGACATCATCGAACAGCTCGAGAAGAAGCGCGCGCCGGCGCGCCTCGGCGGCGGCCAGAAACGCATCGACGCGCAGCACGCCAAGGGCAAGCTGACCGCGCGCGAGCGCATCGAGCTGCTGCTCGACGAGGGCACGTTCGAGGAATGGGACATGTTCGTCGAGCACCGCTGCGCCGACTTCGGCATGGACGACAACAAGATCCCGGGCGACGGCGTCGTCACCGGCTACGGCATGATCAACGGCCGGCTGGTGTTCGTGTTCAGCCAGGACTTCACGGTCTTCGGCGGCGCGCTGTCCGAGGCGCATGCCGAGAAGATCTGCAAGGTGATGGACCAGGCGATGAAGGTCGGCGCGCCGGTGATCGGCCTGAACGACTCCGGCGGCGCGCGCATCCAGGAGGGCGTGGCCTCGCTCGGCGGCTATGCCGAGGTGTTCCAGCGCAACGTGATGGCCAGCGGCGTGATCCCGCAGATCAGCCTGATCATGGGGCCGTGCGCCGGCGGCGCGGTGTATTCGCCGGCGATGACCGACTTCATCTTCATGGTCAAGGACAGCTCCTACATGTTCGTCACCGGCCCCGAGGTGGTGAAGACGGTGACGCACGAGGAGGTCACCGCCGAGGAGCTGGGCGGCGCGGGCACGCACACCACGCAAAGCGGCGTCGCCGACCTGGCGTTCGACAACGACGTCGAGGCGCTGCTGATGCTGCGCCGCTTCTTCAACTACCTGCCGCTGAACAACCGCGATGGGGTGCCCAACCGGCCGAGCGGCGACCCGCCCGAGCGGCTCGACCGTTCGCTCGACACGCTGGTGCCCGACAACCCGAACAAGCCCTACGACATCAAGGAGCTGATCGTCAAGGTGGTCGACGACGGCGACTTCTTCGAGCTGCAGCCCGACTACGCGAAGAACATCGTGATCGGCTTCGGCCGCATGGCCGGGCAGTCGGTGGGCATCGTCGCCAACAACCCGATGGTGCTGGCCGGCTGCCTGGACATCAAGAGCAGCATCAAGGCCGCGCGCTTCGTGCGCTTCTGCGACGCGTTCAACATCCCGGTGATCACCTTCGTCGACGTGCCCGGCTTCATGCCCGGCACCAGCCAGGAGTACGGCGGCATCATCAAGCACGGCGCCAAGCTGCTGTACGCGTATGCCGAGTGCACCGTGCCCAAGGTCACCGTGATCACGCGCAAGGCCTACGGCGGCGCCTACGACGTGATGAGCTCCAAGCACCTGCGCGGCGACGTCAACTTCGCCTGGCCCAACGCCGAGATCGCGGTGATGGGCGCCAAGGGCGCGGTGGAGATCATCTTCCGCGAGGACAAGGGCGACCCGGCCAAGCTGGCCGCCAAGCGAGGCCGAATACAAGGCCCGCTTCGCCAACCCCTTCGTCGCCGGCGCGCGCGGCTACATCGACGACGTGATCCAGCCGCACGAGACGCGCAAGCGCATCTGCCGCTCGCTGGCGATGCTGAAGGACAAGAAGCTCGACAACCCGTGGCGCAAGCACGGCAACATTCCGCTGTAAGAGGGGCCGAGGAGACAGCCATGTTCAAGAAGATCCTCATTGCCAACCGCGGCGAAATCGCCTGCCGCGTCATCAAGACCGCGCAGAAGATGGGCATCGCCACCGTGGCGGTGTACTCCGAAGCCGACCGCGACGCGCGCCATGTGGAGCTGGCCGACGAGGCCGTGCTGCTCGGCCCGGCGCCGTCGCGCGAGAGTTACCTGGTGGCCGACAAGATCATCGCCGCCTGCAAGGCCACCGGCGCGCAGGCCGTGCACCCGGGCTACGGTTTCCTGTCCGAGAACGAGGCCTTCGCCAGGCGCGCGGAAGAGGAAGGCATCACCTTCATCGGCCCGAAGCACTATTCGATCGCCGCGATGGGCGACAAGATCGCTTCGAAGAAGCTCGCGCTCGAAGCCAAGGTCAACACCATTCCCGGCTGGAACGCGGCGATCGAATCGGCCGAACAGGCGGTGGACATCGCCAGGGACATCGGCTACCCGGTGATGATCAAGGCCAGCGCCGGCGGCGGCGGCAAGGGCCTGCGCGTGGCCTTCAACGACAAGGAGGCCTTCGACGGCTTCAGCTCGTGCCGCAACGAGGCCCGGCTAAGCTTCGGCGACGACCGCGTGTTCATCGAGAAGTTCGTCGAGAGCCCGCGCCACATCGAGATCCAGGTGCTCGGCGATGCGCACGGCAACTGCGTGTACCTCAACGAGCGCGAATGCTCGATCCAGCGCCGCCACCAGAAGGTGATCGAGGAGGCGCCGTCGCCGTTCATCAGCGACGCCACGCGCAAGGCGATGGGCGAGCAGGCGGTGCAGCTCGCCTTAGCCGTGAAGTACCAGAGCGCCGGCACGGTGGAGTTCGTCGTCGGCAAGGACCAGAGCTTCTATTTCCTCGAGATGAACACCCGGCTGCAGGTGGAGCACCCGGTCACCGAGTGCATCACCGGGCTCGACCTGGTGGAGCAGATGATCCGCGTCGCCGCCGGCGAGAAGCTCGGCTTCAAGCAGGCCGACGTGCAGCGCGACGGCTGGGCGATGGAATGCCGCATCAACGCCGAGGACCCGTTCCGCAACTTCCTGCCGTCCACCGGCCGTCTGGTGCGCTACGCGCCGCCGGCCACGACGATGGAAGCCGCGGTGCCGATGCCCAAGGACGGCGGCGTGCGGGTGGACACCGGCGTCTACGAGGGCGGCGAAATCCCGATGTACTACGACTCGATGATCGCCAAGCTGATCGTGCATGGCCGCGACCGCATGGATGCGATTGCCAAGATGCGCGAGGCGCTCAATGCCTTCGTGATCCGCGGCATCTCGAGCAACATCCCGTTCCAGGCCGCGTTGCTGGCGCACCCGCAGTTCGTGTCGGGCGACTTCAACACCGGCTTCATCGCCGAGCACTTCCGGCATGGTTTTCACGCCGGCGACGTGGCGCACGACGACCCGCTGTTCCTGGTGGCGCTGGCGGCGTTCGTGCGGCGCAAGGCGCGCGAACGCTCGGCCGGCATCACCGGCCAGTTGGCCGGGCATGGCGTGAAGACGCTGCCCAACCTGGTGGTGGTGGTGCTCAGCGCCGACGGCGACCATCGACACCACGCGGTTCGGGTCGACGAGTTCGATCCCGTGTCGGGCAAGGCCGACGTCGTGATCGGCGAGCGGCACTTCGCGATCCAGAGCCGAACGAATCTCGGCGAGATCCTGGTGCACGGCACCTGCAACGGCAAGCCCTACACGGCGCAGATCGAACGCGGCAGCCCGAAGAACCCGCTGGGCATCCGCATCGCCCACAACGGCCAGCAGATCGAGACGCTGGTGCTGCTGCCGCGCGCCGCCGAGCTGCTGAAGCTGATGCCGCACAAGGCGCCGCCCGATCTGAGCAAGTTCCTGCTGTCGCCGATGCCCGGCCTGCTGGTCGACGTGGCGGTGCAGCCAGGACAGAAGGTCAGTGCGGGGGAGAAGTTGGCCGTGATCGAGGCGATGAAGATGGAGAACATCCTCACCGCGGCGCAGGACGGCGAGGTGCGCGAGATCCTGGCCAAGAAGGGCGAGAGCCTGTCGGTGGACCAGCCGATCATCGCGTTCGCCTGATCGTGTGCCCCCACGCTCACTTCGTTCGCTGCCTCGCGGCTTGCATGCCGCAAGGCGTTCGCCAGCCACTCGCGAGCGCGCAGGCGCTCGCTCGGTGCGGGCTCACCCCCCCGAGGGGGCGCAGCCGGCTTGGGGCGGCCCGGCGCCGGCTGGCCGCGAGGAAAGGGATTCATGAGTAAGCCGTTCCGCATCCTCGGCATCCAGCAGATCGCCATCGGCGGGCCCGACAAGCAGCGGCTGCAGAAGTTGTGGGTCGACATCTTCGGCCTCGCGGTGAAGAGCACCTACGTCAGCGAGCGCGAGAACGTCGACGAGGACATCTGCGCGCTGGGGCAGGGCCCGCATGCGGTGGAGGTCGACCTGATGCAGCCGCTGGACCCCGACAAGAAGCCCGCGGTGCACACCACGCCGCTCAACCACGTGGGCTTGTGGGTCGACGACTTGGCCGCAGCGGTGAAGTGGATGGCGGCGAACGGCGTGCGCTTCGCGCCCGGCGGCATCCGCAAGGGCGCCGCGGGCCACGACATCTGTTTCATCCACCCGAAGGCCAGCGACGAGTTCCCGATCGGCGGCGAGGGCGTGCTGATCGAGCTGGTGCAGGCGCCGCCCGAGGTGGTGGCGGCGCTGGGCTGAGCACGGCGCGCGGCCGCCGCGCTCAGCTCGTCGCCAGCATCGCCACCACCGTGGCCGCCATCACCGCGGTGGCGATCCAGCCCAGCACTCTCAGCCGGGTGCCGATGACATGGGCGCCCATGGTGGTGTGGCGCGACGCCAGCAACATCATCACCGCCATGATCGGCACGGCGATCACGCCGTTGATCACCGCCGACCAGAACAGCGCCTTGACCGGGTCGATCGGCAGGAAGCACAGGATCACGCCGCCCACTGTGGCGGCGGCGATGATGCCGTAGAAGCCGCGGCCCTCGCCACGGTCCAGCCGGGCACTCAAGGTGCCGGGCCAGCCGGCCGCCTCGGCCGCGGCGTAGCCGGCGGAGCCCGCCAGCACCGGTACGGCCAGCAGGCCCGTGCCGATGATGCCCAGGCTGAACAGCAAGAAGGTGAATTCGCCCGCCAACGGTCGCAAGGCCTCGGCGGCCTGCGCCGAGGTCTGGATGTCGGTGATGCCGGCGGCGTGCAACGTGGCCGCCGTGCTCAAGATGATGAAGAACGCGATCAAGTTGGAAAAGCTCATGCCGACGATCGTGTCGGCCTTGATGCGGCGCAGGTGGCGGCGCACGTCGCCGGGCGACTGGGGCGCTGTGTCGGCGGTGTCTTCCATCTCCTGCGCGGCCTGCCAGAAGAACAGGTACGGGCTGATCGTGGTACCGAACACGGCCACCACGGTCAACAGCATGTCGTGGCTGGCGGTCAGCTGCGGGTGCACCAGCTCGCGCAGCACCTTCCACCAGTCCAGGTTCAGCGTGAACACCACCGCCACGTACGAGAACAGTGCCAGCGTCAGCCACTTCAGCCAGCGCACATAGGCCTTGTACGGCAGGAACACCTGCAGCACCAGGCACAGCAGCCCGAAGGTCACTGCATACACATGTGCCGAGCCGCCCACCAGCAACCGCAAGGCCTCGGCCATCGCGGCGATGTCGGCTGCGACGTTGAGCGTGTTGGCTGCCACCAGCATGCCGACCACGCCGAACAGCAGCCAGCGCGGAAAACTCGACTTGATGTTGGCTGTGAGCCCGCGGCGGGTGACATAGCCGATGCGGGCGCTGACGATCTGGATGGCAGCCATCAACGGCAGCGTGAACACCACGGTCCACAGCATCGAGAAGCCGAATTGCGCACCGGCCTGCGAGTAGGTCGCGATGCCGCTGGGGTCGTCGTCCGCGGCACCGGTGATCAGGCCGGGACCGAGCCCACGCAGCCCGAGGCGACGAGCGAGTTTGCCGATCGGCCTGATGGCGCGCCTCACGCGGCGGCTGGCACCGCAAACACTGCGACGGCCTGGGCCTTGCCCTTGAACATCACGGCGCCGAGGGCATCGGCGGTGATGCGATTGCTCAGCGCCTGCTGCGTCGGCGCATCGACCAGGATGCCGCGCCGCGCCACCTTGGTGTGCGCCTCCAGCCGCGCCGCCACGTTCACCGCATCGCCGATGCAGGTGTAGGTGGCGCGCGATTGCGTGCCGGTGTAACCGGCAATCACCTCGCCGGTGGCGATGCCGATGCCGATGGCCAGCGCGGCCTTGCCCTGCACCACGCGCTCGGCGTTGAGCAGCTCGATCATCTCGATCATGTCGAGCGCCGCGCGCACCGCAGCCAGCGGCGGCTCGGCCACCGGCAGCGGCGCGCCGAAGATCGCCATCAACCCGTCGCCGATCATCTGGTTGACCACGCCGCCCTGCGCGGTGATGGCTTCGAACATCAGCGTGTAATAGGTGTTGAGCAGTTCGATCGTCTCTTCCGGGCCCTGGCTTTCGACGATCGCGGTGAAGCCCCGGATGTCGCAGAACATCACCGTGGCCTGCACGCGTTTGCCGCCGAGGGCGAAGCCGCCTTGCTGCAGATCGGCCGCCACCTCCGAGGTGGCGAAGCGCCGCACCATCTCTTTCTGCTGGTCGCGCAGGCGCTTCTTCTCGAGGCTGGAGTCGACGCGCGCCCTCAAGAGCACCGGGTTCACCGGCTTGTGCAGGAAGTCGTCGGCACCGAGCTCGATGCAGCGCACCACGTGCGCCACCCCTTCGAGCGAACTGGTCACGATCACCGGGATGTCGCGCAGCGCAGGGTCGGCGGCGAGCTGCTCCATGACCTGGAAGCCGTCCATCTCGGGCATCTCCATGTCCAGCAGCAGCAGGTCGAACGCTTCGGCGCGCAACTTGTCGAGCGCCACGCGGCCGTTCTCGGCGCTGGCCACGCGGTGGCCCTGCAGCTCCAGGCTGCGCGTGAGGAGCAGCCGGTTGACCTTGTTGTCGTCGGCCACCAGCAGGCGGGCGCCGCGGTCAGCCACGAGTGAGCTCCCTGAGCACAGCCGCCGATCGAGCATAGGCAGCCTCCAGCGCATCGATGCCGCCGGCATCGGCCGGCATGCCGCCGAGCTCCAGCGCGCGGGCCTGCGCGCCCAGCGCCATTGCGCCGAAGGTGTGCGCATTGGTCTTCAGCGAATGGGCGGCGCGCCGAAAGCGCTCGGCGTCGCCGGCGGCCAGCGCGCTGCGCATCTCGGCGAGCATCTGCGGCGCCTCCTCGAAAAAGGTGCCCACCAGCTCGGCGACGAAGTCGGCGCCGGCGCTGTCTTGCAGTTCGCTGAAGATTGCGCGGTCGATGGTGTCGGGCATGTCAGGCGCTCTTGCAGTTGATGTCAATTGGATGATCTGATGCTAGAATGGCGTCATGCGCACCACCCTCGCCATCGACGACGACGTGTTTGCCTATGTGCGGGCGCACGCTCAGCGCGAACGCATCTCCATCGGCGAGGCCCTTTCGCGGCTGGCGCGCCAGGGCATACAGGCGAGCCAGCTCGCAATGCCGCCGATGGCGCGGCCGAAGTCCCGCTTTGCACTGCTGCCTGCGCGCCCCGAGGTCATCACCTCCGAACACGTGCGCAAGCTGCTGGACCAGGAAGGTATCTGAGCCGCCATGTCGGCGCGCTGCCTGCCGGACGTGAACGTCTGGGTTGCGCTGCTCGACGAGGCCCATGTCTTCCACGGCCAGGCGCTGGCTTTCGTCCAGCGCAAGCGCCTGAAGATCGCCACCTGCGCGCTGGTTGAGAACGGCGTCGTTCGCGTCCTGAACCTGCCCGGCTACAGCCGGCTGGGCCCGATCGGCTTTGCACCGGTGGCCGCCAAGTTGGCCGAGATCTGCGACAGCCTGGATCACGAGTTCTGGCCCTGCGATCTGTCCCTGCGCGAAGCGGGGCGGGTCAATTGGCCGCGGGTGATGGGGCACAACCAGATCACCGACGTCTACCTGCTCGCGCTTGCGGTGGCGCACGGGGGTTGCCTGGTGACGCTGGACCATGGTGTGGCCATCACGACGGTGCCCGGTGCCGCACCGCGGCACCTCGAACATCTGTAGCGCCGTCCTCATTTGCGACCTCCCACACCGGCGCGCGCGCCCACGCGCTGGAGCGATTCGACCAGCGCATCCACGCGAATCGGCTTGGTCACATAGTCGTCCATGCCGGCGGCCAGGCACTCCTCGCGGTCGCCCTGCATGGCGTTGGCCGTCATCGCGACGATGCGCGGCCGCTGTGCCGCGTCCGGCCAGCGGGCGACGATGCGGCGGCTCGCCTCCAGGCCGTCCATCTCGGGCATCTGCACGTCCATCAGCACGACATCGTAGGGCTGGCGCGCCACGCTTTCGACGGCCTCGATGCCGTTGGCGGCCACGTCGGCGCGGTAGCCCATCTGCTGCAGCAGCCGCAGCGCGAGCTTCTGGTTCACCACGTTGTCCTCGGCGAGCAGGATGCGCAGCGGGTGGCGTTCGGCCATCTGCGCGTCCAGGCGCGGCTTGGCGGCGCGGTGCCGCCCGCGGCGCCTCGTCGTGCGCCAGCAGCGACACCAGCGTGTCGAACAACTGGCTCTGCCGCAGCGGCTTGGCCAGGCTGGCCGCGAAGGCACTGTCGGTGGCCTCCTTGCGCCCGAGCGAGCTGAACAGCACCAGCGGCAGCGTGTGGCCGGCCTCGCGAATGGCCTGGGCCAGCATCGCCCCGTCCATGTCGGGCATGTGCATGTCGACGATCGCCAGGTCGTAGCGCTCGGTCTTCAGCATCTGCAGGGCCTGCGCCGGGAACTCGGTGTCCTGCACCACCATGCCCCACTTGGCGGTCTGCAGCGCGAGGATGCGCCGGTTGGTGGCGTTGTCGTCCACCACCAGGATGCGCCGGCCCGCCAGCTGCGGCTGCTCGCCGATGAAGTCGCGCCGGCTGCCCTGCGGCAGCTCGGTCGGCACGCAGCGGATCGTGAAGTGGAAGCTGCTGCCGTCGCCCGGCCCGGCGCTTTCCGCCCACATCGTGCCGCCCATCAGTTCGGCCAGCAGCTTGCTGATCGCCAGCCCGAGCCCGGTGCCGCCGTACTTGCGCGTGGTGCCGCTGTCGGCCTGGCTGAACTTCTGGAACAGCCTCGACAGCCCCTGCTCGGTGAGGCCGATGCCGGTGTCGCGCATGGTGAAGTGCAGCTCGTTCGCCTTGCTGCCGCGACGGTGAGCACGACTTCGCCTCGCTCGGTGAACTTGACGGCGTTGGACAGCAGGTTGAGCAGCACCTGGCGCAGCCGCGTCACGTCGCCCCGGATCGCGACGGGCACATCGCCCTCGAAGACGTAGGCGATGTCGAGGTGCTTCTCGGCGGCGCGCGCGCCGATCAGGTCGAGTGCGGATTCGACACATTCGCGCAGGTCGAACGGATGCGCCTCGATGTCCATGCGCCCGGCCTCGATCTTCGAGAAGTCGAGGATGTCGTTGATGATCGTCAGCAGCGCGTCGCCCGAGTCGCGGATGGTGCCCGCGTAGTCGCGCTGCTCGTCGTTGAGCGGCGTGTCGAGCAAGAGTCCGCTCATGCCGATCACCGCGTTCATCGGCGTGCGGATCTCGTGGCTCATGGTGGCCAGGAACGCGCTCTTGGCCTCGTTGGCGGCTTCGGCCGCGGCGCGCGCTTCCTGCGCCTCGCGGAACAGCCGCGCGTTCTGAATGGCCACGACCGCCTGATTGGCGAACGCATCGAGCAGGCTGCATTCCTTCGCGGAGAACGGCCGCATGTCGAATCGCGCCGCATTCACTGCGCCGATGCCTTTGCCAAGCCAGATCATCGGCGCCTGGGCCAGCGCGTAGTTGTGGCCGATCCTCTGGGCGAGTCTGCGCAGCCCGATCGGGACGTCGTTACCCTCGAGCACGTTCGCATAGGCCACGACCCGACCCGACAGGATCGTCTGTTCGGTGGCCGATCCTTTGAGTGCGATCGGGAACAGCGATCGAATCAGTTCTGCATGCGCCCCCAGACCCGCCGCCATGTGGACCTGGTCGTCGTCCGCCACCGTGTAGACACCCATGATGTCGGCGTCGAACAGATCGCGCGCACATTGCAGGATTCGCTCGAATACCGGCTGAGGATCGGCCATCGAGTTGCTGATGACCTCGAGCACCGCCGAGGTGGCGGTCTGGTGCTCCAGCGCCTCCTTGGTCTCGTTGAACAGCCGCACGTTCTCGATCGCGATCACCGCCTGGTCGGCAAACGTGCGCAGCAGTTGGGCGTGGTGCTCGGCCCAGGGCCCGGGCTTCTCGCGCGTGACGCTGATCATCCCGATCACGGCGCCATCGCGCATCAGCGGCGTGAACAGCATCGCGCGGTAGCCGCGCAGGCGCGCGATGTCGCGCAGCATCGGCGGCACGCTCGAGTCAGCCTCGGTGTCGTCGACGCGCGCCATCTGGCCGTTGCTCACCATCGCAAAGGGCGGGAAGTCGGCAATCGGGCGCGGGAACATCGCCGTCAGCGTGGCATCGGCCTTGGCATTCGTCTCGGTGAAGGCCACCAGGTGCAGCACGCCGTCGACGATGCGGAACACGGTGGTCGAGAAGCCGCCGAGCAGCCGCTTCGAGCTCGCCGCAATGGCATCGAACACTGGCTGCACATCGGACGGCGACGCGGCGATCACCTTCAGGATGTCGGCGGTGGCCGTCTGGCGTTCCAGCGCCTCCTGCGTGTCGCGGAACAGCCGCGCGTTCTGGATCGCGATCGTCGCCTGGTCGGCGAACGACTTCAGCAGACGCCCGTCTTCTTCGGTGAACGGGCTCATGTCGGTGTGGAACGCGGCGATCGTGCCGATCACGCGATCGCCCGCCGTCATCGCGGCGCTGAGCATCGACACGTTGCGCCCGAGCTTGCGTGCGCCTTCGCGCAGGCTCTCGGGCACCCCCTCGCCATGCAGCAGATCGGGCAGGTACGTGGCCTTGCCGGTGAGCAGGCCCGAGGTCTTCGGCGCCGGGCGAGGAAACAGCGAACGCATGGCCTCGCGGGTCTCGCCGCTGCCGGCGCGCCAGTGGATCAGGTTGTCGTCGCCGAGCGAGCCGATGGCCAGGTCGGCACCCGGGAGCAAGCGTGTTGCGCTGGCGCAGATACTGTCGAACACCGGCTGCGCGTCGGCCATCGAGCTGCCGATGACGCGCAGCACCTCGGCCGAGGCCGTCTGGCGCTCCAGCGCCTCCTGGGTCTCGTTGAAAAGCCGCGCGTTCTCGATCGCGATCACCGCCTGGTTGGCAAAGATCTTCAGCAGCTCGATCGACTTGTCGGGAAACGGCCCGCGTTCGGGCCGCATCACGGTCAGCGCGCCGATCGTCGCGCCGGCGTGCGTCATCGGTACGCTGAGCACGCTGCGGTAGCCGGTCGAGCGTGCAACCTCCTGCGTGGCGTATGAGGCGTCCGAGAGCTCGAACACGTCGGGCGTCATCCGCACCGCGCCGTCTCGGACCGCCATCGCGGTGATCGAGCGGTCGCCCGGGGGCATCGGGAACAGGCGTCGTACGGCCTCGACACCCTCGGGGTTGATGCCGTGCGTGCTGGCGACGTGAATCAGCCCGCCCTCGAACCGGAACACCATGCCGTAGTGCGCGCCGGTCAGTCGCGCCGCGCGCTCGGCGATGGCGTCGAACACCGGCTGCGTGTCGGTGATCGAGCCGCTGATCACGCCCAGGACCTCGGCGGTAGCGGTCTGGCGATCGAGCGCCTCCTGGGTCTCACGGAACAGCCGCGCGTTTTCCAGCGCCACGCCCAGGCTGCCCGCGATGGTGGTCAGCAGCCGCAATTCCGGCGCGCCGTAGGCGTCTTCGCGTTCGTGGCTTTCGAGCGAGATGGCGCCGACCAGGTTGTCGCCCGAATAGACGGGCACCACGGCGCGCGACAGGCAGGGCTGGTCGCCACTCACCGGGTGCAGGCCGAGTGCCGGCATGTCGGCCTGGCGGTTGGCCACCAGCGGCTGCTTCGTGGCCAGCGCGCGCATCATCGGGCTGTCCGGCCGCGGCTCGAAGGGCGGCAGCTCGATGCGCTCGCCCGCCTGCACCACGTACACCGGGTGCGCCAGCCGTGCGGCGGCATCCCAGCGGAAGATCGCCAGGTTGCCGGCATGGAAGATCTCGCGCAGCCGGTCCCCGGCCAACTCGATCACCGCGTCCACATCGAGTTGCCGTGCCAGGCCCTGCTGCACATCGTTGATCGCCGCCAGTTCGTGGTTGCGTGCGGCGGTTTCCGCGAGCAGCCGTCGCGTCTCGTCGAACAGGCGCGCGCTTTCCAGCGAAACGCCCATCGCGCCGGCCACGGTCTGCAGCAAGCGCACGTCGGCCTCGCCGAAGCGGCGCCCGGGGTCGTGGCTGTCGAGCGTGATGCCGCCCAGCAGCTGCTCGCCCGCGCGGATCGGTACCGTCAGCGTCGCGAGGCTGGGCTGCAGCCCGGCTGGGGGCTTGAGGCCCAGGGCGTCCATCTCGGCGCGGCTGTTGGCGACAATGGGCTGGTTGGCGAACAGGGCCTGCATGAAGCGGCCGTTCGGGTCGACGTGGATCGGCGGAGGATGCACGCGCTGGCCATGCTGAATCGCATACAGCATGTGCGCGAGGCCCGGCGACGCGTCGCGCCAGGTGATCGCCAGGTCGTCGCTACCGAACAGCGTGCGCAACTTGTCGCCAACCAGCTCGATGATGTGCTTGAAGTCGAGCGCCCCTGCCATGCCCTGCTGAATGCTGTTGATGACCGCAAGCTCGGCGTTGCGTTGCGCGGTTTCCTTCAGGAGGCGCTGGGTTTCGGCGTAGAGGCGGGCGTTCTCCAGTGCGACGCCCATGCCAGCGCCCAAGGTGGTCAGCAGCTTCACCTCGGCTTCGCCGAAGGCATCTTCGCGCTGGAAGCTCTCGATCAGGATGGCGCCCAGGACCCGGTTGCTTCCGATGATCGGTACATAGACGAACGACAGGCTCGTTCGTGTGCCCGGTATCTGCTCGATCGCGGCAGCCTCGATCTGCGCGGCGCTGCGAAAGATCACCGGACGGCGGGTCGCCAGCAATTGCTCGAAGGGTCCGCCCGGGCTCGGCGCGGCGGGAGCCACCCGCAAGCGTTGACCTTGCTCCATTTCGTAGAGGTAGTGGACGAGGTTGGCGCTCTCGTCCCACCACCGGATGTTGATGTCGTCGGTGCCGAACACCTCGCGCAGCTTGTCGCCGACCAGATCGACGATGGCCTGGAAGTCCAGCGTATTGGCGATGCCCTGTTGGATGGTGTGAATCAGTGCCAGCTGGCCGTCACGCTGTGCCAGCTGCGCCATGCGCTCGGCGTCGCGGGCGGGTATCCCGTCTCGCCGGTCCGGCGCCGAACGGGGCTTGCGCACCAATGCCGACAGCGCCCGCAGGTAGGCAACGCCGAAGCGGCCGCGGCGGCCATCGATGTCGGCGTAGAGCAGTCCGCGCAGCGCCCCTCCATCGACGGCTGGCACCACGATGCAGCTGCGCTGGGCGTGCCGCGGGGCGCCGTGCGGACCGTGGCGCAGGCGCGGCCGGCCCGTACGCAAGGCTTCATCGAGCCACGGCGTCACGGCGCGCAGCAGTTCAGCGGCCGCTTCGCCGCGCGGCAGTCGTGATGCAGCGACCGAAAGTGTCTTGCCTTCGGTAGCCACCCACATCACGCGCGTCGCGCCCGTCAGCGTGCGCGCCTCGTCGACATGGCGACGCGCCGCCGCGGCTGCGGAGGAACTCGCGTCTTCTTGACCTCGCCCGACCGCCATCGCCCTCCCTCGCACGGATTGGGTCACATTATTGGGCTCGGGCGCTGCATGCCGGCCCCGTCAAAACCCGGCCGGCACCGATGCTGCGCACACGAGCGACAATCGCAATCCACCGTCGCCACCCACGGCGCCGCAGCCGCACCATGACCGCACGCACGCTCTACGACAAGCTCTGGGACGACCACGTCGTCCACACCGAGGACGACGGCACCGCCGTGCTCTACATCGACCGTCACCTCGTGCACGAGGTGACGAGCCCGCAGGCCTACGAGGGGCTGCGCCTGGCCGGGCGCAAGGTGTGGCGCGTGAGCTCGGTGGTGGCCACGGCCGACCACAACACGCCCACCACCGGCTGGAGCGACGGCTACGACGGCATCCGCGACCCGATCAGCAAGCTGCAGGTCACCACGCTCGACGCTAACATCAAGGCGTTCGGTGCGGCGGCATACTTTCCGTTCCTCGACAAGCGCCAGGGCATCGTGCACGTGATCGGGCCCGAGAACGGCGCCACGCTGCCCGGCATGACGGTGGTGTGCGGCGACAGCCACACCAGCACGCACGGCGCTTTCGGCGCGCTGGCGCACGGCATTGGCACCAGCGAAGTCGAGCATGTGCTGGCCACGCAGACGCTGCTGGCCAAGAAGGCCAAGAACTTGCTGGTGAAGGTGGAAGGCCAGCTGCAGCGCGGCTGCAGCGCGAAAGACATCGTGCTGGCCATCATCGGCCGCATCGGCACCGCCGGCGGCACCGGCTACACGATCGAGTTCGCCGGCAGCGCGATCCGCGCGCTGAGCATGGAAGGCCGCATGACGGTGTGCAACATGGCCATCGAGGCCGGCGCGCGCGCAGGGCTGGTGGCGGTGGACGACACCACGATCCAGTACGTGAAGGGCCGCCCGTTCACGCCCAGCGGCGTCGAATGGGACCAGGCCGTCGCCACCTGGCGCACGCTGGTCAGCGACGCCGGGCGCGAAGTTCGACAAGGTGGTCGAACTCGACGCCGCTCGGATCTTGCCGCAGGTCACCTGGGGCACTCAGCCCCGAGATGGTGCTCGGCATCGACGACCGCGTGCCCGACCCCGAGCGCGAGAAAGACGCGACCAAGCGCGACGCGATCGAGCGTGCGTTGGTCTACATGGGCCTCGAGCCGAACAAGGCGCTCGCCGACATCCGCATCGACAAGGTGTTCATCGGCTCGTGCACCAACAGCCGCATCGAAGACCTGCGCGAGGCCGCGTCGGTGGTGCGGCGCATCGGCGGCCGCGTGGCGGGCAACGTGCGCGCTGGCGATGGTGGTGCCCGGTTCGGGCCAGGTGAAGCTGCAGGCCGAGAAGGAGGGCCTGCACGAGGTGTTCAAGGCCGCCGGCTTCGAGTGGCGCGAGCCCGGCTGCAGCATGTGCCTGGCGATGAACGCCGACCGGCTGGAGCCTGGCGAGCGCTGCGCCTCCACCAGCAACCGCAACTTCGAGGGCCGGCAGGGCGCCGGCGGCCGCACGCACCTGGTGAGCCCGGCGATGGCCGCCGCCGCGGCGCTGAACGGCCACTTCGTCGACGTGCGTCGCATCAGCTGAGGAAACCCGAGATGCAAGCCTTCACCGTGCACAAGGGCCTGGTCGCGCCGATGGACCGCGCCAACGTCGATACCGACGCGATCATCCCGAAGCAGTTTCTCAAGAGCATCCAGCGCTCGGGCTTCGGGCCCAACCTGTTCGATGCCTGGCGCTACCTCGACCCCGGCGAGCCGGGGCAGGACCCGGCGAAGCGCAAGCCGAACCCCGATTTCGTGCTGAACCAGCCCCGCTACAAGGGCGCCTCGGTGCTGATCGCGCGCGAGAACTTCGGCTGCGGTTCGAGCCGCGAGCACGCCCCCTGGGCGCTCGACCAATACGGCTTCCGCGCCATCATCGCGCCCAGTTTCGCCGACATCTTCTTCAACAACTGCTTCAAGAACGGCCTGCTGCCCATCGTGCTGCCCGCGGCACAGGTGGGGCGGCTGTTCGACGAGGTGGCGGGCTTCGTCGGCTACCAGCTGACGATCGATCTGCCGCGGCAGGTGATCGTCAAGCCCGACGGCAGCGAATTGCCGTTCGACGTGCAGCCGTTTCGCAAGTACTGCCTGGTCAACGGCTTCGACGACATCGGCCTGACGCTGCGGCACGCCGACAAGATCCGCGCCTTCGAGGCCGAGCGGCTGGCGCGTTTGCCGTGGCTCGCGCGCCGGCCGCTCTGAAACCCGACGATGGCGGCACGCCTGCCGGCCTGGTTCCAGCGCGCCGTGCTGGCGCGCCGGTGGGTCACCTTCGTCGTGATGGGGCTCGCGTTCTTCGTGTTCGGTGCGAGCTCGGTGAACCTGTTCTTCTTGCTGAGGGCAAACACGCAGCTGCTGGCCGCGCATGGCTGGATGGCGGCCATGGACGGCGGGCTGCAGCAGCTCGTCGAGCTGCTGGCCACCGGCTACCTGAGCGTTGCCGCCTACGTGGTGTTCAAGGCATGCGAACATGCGCTGGTGCACCATCTGTGCGATGCACCGCGGCCTCTTGTACTGACCGGCAACGACCATGAAGATCGCAGTTCTCCCCGGTGACGGCATCGGCACCGAAATCGTCGCGCAGGCGGTGCGCGTGTTGCGCGCGCTCGAGCTCGAGTTCGAGATGGAAGAGGCGCTGGTCGGCGGCGCGGCCTACGAGGCGCACGGCCACCCGCTGCCCGAGGCGACGCTCAAGCTGGCACAGGCCGCCGACGCGGTGCTGTTCGGCGCGGTGGGCGACTGGAAGTACGACAAGCTCGAGCGCCAGTTCCGCCCCGAGCAGGCCATCCTGGGGCTGCGCAAGCATCTGGGCCTGTTCGCGAACTTCCGGCCGGCGATCTGCTACGAGCAGCTCACGCACGCGTCGAGCCTGAAGCCCGAGCTGGTGGCGGGCCTGGATATCCTGATCATCCGCGAGCTCACCGGCGACATCTACTTCGGCCAGCCGCGCGGCCGGCGCAAGGCGGTGGACGGGAATTTCCCCGGCGCCGACGAGGCCTTCGACACGATGCGCTACAGCCGCCCCGAAATCGAGCGCATCGCCCGCGTGGCCTTCGACGCCGCCCGCAGGCGCCGCAAGAAGTTGACCAGCGTCGACAAGGCCAACGTGTTGGAAACGTTCCAGTTCTGGAAGGACGTGGTCACCGAGGTGCACCAGGACTACCCCGACGTCGCGCTGGAGCACATGTACGTGGACAACGCGGCGATGCAACTGGTGCGCGCGCCGAAGAGCTTCGATGTCATCGTCACCGGCAACATGTTCGGCGACATCCTGTCCGATGAGGCGGCCATGCTCACCGGCTCGATCGGCATGCTGCCCTCGGCCTCGTTGAACGAGCACCGCAAGGGCCTGTACGAGCCCAGCCACGGCAGCGCGCCCGACATCGCCGGTAAGGATCTTGCAAACCCGTTGGCTACAATCTTGTCCATGGCCATGATGTTGCGTTTTTCGCTGAATCAGGCCGCTGCCGCCGACCGGGTGGAAGTGGCGGTGCGGCACGTGCTGGGCCAGGGGCTGCGCACGGCGGACATCTGGTCCGAGGGCACGCGCAAGGTGGGCACGCGCGAGATGGGCGACGCCGTTGTCGCCGCGATCACCAAAACCACGACCAAGAGCTAGATAGCTCCGGTTCGTCTCGCCCGCGATTCCAGCACCCGGCGAACGAGCCGGGACACTGAAATCCAATACAACTGCAAGGGGCGAATGACATGGCACTCGTAGGAATCGTCGGATGGCGCGGCATGGTCGGCTCGGTGCTGATCGACCGCATGCAGGAAGAAGACGACTTCGCGCACTTCGAGCCGCTGTTCTTTTCCACCAGCAACGCCGGCGGCGCCGCGCCGGCCCAGGCCAAGAACGAGCGCAAACTGGTCGACGCCGGCGACATCAAGGCGCTCGCGCGCTGCGACATCGTGGTCACCTGCCAGGGCGGTGACTACACGAACGACGTGTTCCCGAAGCTGCGCGCCGCCGGCTGGAAGGGCCACTGGATCGATGCCGCGTCGGCGCTGCGGATGAAGGACGACGCGGTCATCATCCTCGACCCGGTGAACCTGCCCGTCATCAAGAACGCGCTGGCCAAGGGCGGCAAGAACTGGATCGGCGGCAACTGCACCGTCAGCTGCATGCTGATGGGCGTGGGGGCGTTGTTCAAGGCCGGGCTGGTGGAGTGGATGAGCACGATGACCTACCAGGCCGCGTCGGGCGGCGGCGCGCAGCACATGCGCGAGTTGCTGACGCAGTTCGGCACGCTGAACGCCGAGGTGCGCGCGCTGCTCGACGACCCCAAGAGCGCGATCCTCGAGATCGACCGCAGGCTGCTGGCGCGCCAGCAGTCGCTGGACGCCGGGCAAACCGCCAACTTCGGCGTGCCGCTGGGCGGATCGCTGATTCCCTGGATCGACAAGGACCTCGGCAACGGCATCAGCCGCGAGGAATGGAAGGGCCTGGCCGAGACCAACAAGATCCTCGGCCGTGGCGAGGGCTTCGGCACCGCGCCGGTGCCGGTGGATGGCGTCTGCGTGCGCGTCGGCACGATGCGTTGCCACAGCCAGGCGCTGCACATCAAGCTGACGCGCGACGTCCCGGTGGCCGATATCGAGGCCTTGATTGCCGCTGACAACCCATGGGTGAAGGTGGTGCCCAACGAGCGCGAGGCGACGATGCAGCAACTCACGCCAGTGGCCACCAGCGGCACGATGACGATTCCGGTGGGCCGCATCCGCAAGCTGGCGATGGGCCCGCAGCACGTGGCGGCGTTCACCATCGGAGATCAATTGCTTTGGGGCGCGGCGGAGCCGCTTCGTAGAATGCTCAGGCTGCTGCTCGACGCATGACCTAAACCGGTCGTTCCAAGGCGTTGTCCACTGGCAACAGTTGGCAACTCGATGCATTCGGCCGGAGATTTGACACAGACATCAGCCAATGCATGAGCTTGTCAGCCTATATGCTTGATGTTATTGTGGTTTCGACTATTTACCTGTGGCAATAGGTGGTCCGTCAGGTCTGCAGAACAGGTAATCGGCGGCGCGCCGGAATTCGGTGCGCCGGTTGCATTTGGGAGACGCCTTGAAATACCGCACTGGAAACGCTGGACGCGCTGCGCTGACCACGGTCGCGTTGGCTGCGATGTGTGTCGCGACGGGCAGCGCCTGGGCCCTTGGCCTGGGCCGGCTCAACGTGCAATCGGCGCTGGGTGAGACCCTTCGTGCCGAGATCGACATCACGAGCCTGTCGTCGGAGGAAGACTCCACGCTCAAGGTGCGCGTCGCGTCGCCCGATGCCTACCGTGCGGCGGGCGTCGACTACAACGCCGTGTTGACGTCGACCCAGGCCACGCTGGCGCGCCGCGCCGATGGCCGGCCGTACTTGCGCATCAGCAGCGACCGCGCGGTGCAGGAGCCTTTCGTCGACGTGATCCTCGAACTCACCTGGGCCTCGGGGCGTCTCGTGCGCGAGTACACGCTGCTGCTCGACCCGCCGGTGTCTCGGGTGGCGCCGCCGGTGCAGGCGGCGGTTCCGACCGCGCCGGTGGTTTCGGCCGCGCCGCAGCCTGCCACCAGCGCCGCGGCGCCGGCCCCCGCCGCGGTCGCGGCCACCCCGATCACACCGCAGGCGCCGGCCGCTCCACGGCCGCCGGCACCGGCGCCTCGCGCTGCAGCGGCACCGAAGGCTGCCGCACCGGCGCCATCGGGCGCCGACGACTACAAGGTGCGTGAAGGCGACACGTTGTACCGGATCGCCACGCGCACGCAGCGGCAGGGCGTATCGCTCGACCAGATGCTGGTGTCGCTGTTCCGGGGCAACCCGCAGGCGTTCATGGGCGACAACATGAACCGGTTGAAAGCCGGCGCCGTGCTGAACCTGCCGTCGGCCGACGAGGCCAAGGCCATCGCCTCCGCCGAGGCGCGCGAAGTCATCAAGACCCAGAGCGCGGATTTCGGCGCCTACCGCCAGCGCCTGGCCGGCAACGTGCCCACCACCAAGGCCGACGAAAGCGGCCGGCAGGCCAAGGGCATAGTTCAGCAGCCCGCGGTCGATGACCGCAAGGCCACCGCCAAGGCGCCGGACAAGCTCACGCTCTCGCAAGGCGCGGCCAAGCCGACCAGCCCCGAAGCTGAAAGTCTCCAAGGACGCCGAGAAGAAGGACTCCGCCGCCCGCGTGGCCGAGCTGACCCGCAACGTCGAGGAACTGAAGAAGCTGCAGCAAGGCGCCAGCAGCGCCAAGACGTCGCCGGCGCCGGCCGCACCGGCTGCTGCGGCAGCACCGGCGCCTGCCCCCGCGCCGGCACCGGTCGCGCAGGCCGCGCCGCCCGCGCCGCCGCCCGCGCCCGAACCCGCGCCGCCGCCGCCGGCACCCGCGCCCGCAACGGTCGTCGCCGCAGCACCTGCTGCCGAGACGCCGGCACCGAGCGCAACGCCGGCGATCCCGATTCCCGCGCCGGCCAGCGTGGCACCGCCGCCACCGCCGGTGGAGCGCGCTGCCGCGCCTAAAGCTGCGCCAACCCAGCCGCAGCCAGAAGAGCCAAGCCTGTTTGCCTCGCTCGTCGACCATCCCATGGCCGTGCCGGGCGCGATCGGGCTGGCCGCCCTGCTCGCAGGCCTTGGGCTGTATCGGCTGCGCGGCCGCTTCCGCAAGGACAACGGCGAGACCTCCTTCCTCGAAAGCCGTCTGCAGCCCGATTCGTTCTTCGGTGCCAGCGGTGGCCAGCGCGTCGACACGCGCGACGCGACCGGGGCGTCGTCGTCGATGAGCTATTCGCTGAGCCAGCTCGACGCGATCGGCGACGTCGACCCGGTCGCCGAGGCGGATGTCTACCTGGCGTACGGGCGCGACCTGCAGGCCGAGGAGATCCTGAAGGAAGCCATGCGCGGCAACCCGGATCGCCTGGCCATTCGCACCAAGCTGCTCGAGGTCTACGCGAAGCGCCGCGACACCAAGGGCTTCGAGATGCTGGCGACCCAGCTGTATTCGTTGACCAAGGGCGAGGGCGAGGACTGGACCAAGTCGCAGGAGCTCGGCCGCCAGATCGACCCCGAGAACCCGATGTACCAGCCGGGCGGGCAACCCAAGGCTGTGACGGTGGGCGACTCCGGCCGCATGATCGAGCCACTGGGTGCCAGCACGATGCCGCAGTCGGTGATGCCGTCGACCTCGGGCTTCCCGCCGTCGGCCATCGATTCGGTCGGGCCGGACAGCATGGCCGCCGCCTCCGACGTCGACCTGGATCTCGACCTCGGCACGTTCTCCGGCGGTGCTGCCACGCCCGAGCCGCAGACCACGTTGCCGCCGAAGGCAGCCGCGCCGAGGGCCACGGCACCGGCGGCGGTGAAGGCCGACCTCGAGTCGATCTCGCTGGATATGAGCCCGCCGAGCGCGTCGATGCCGTTGACGGCCACTTCCGCCAAGGCCGAGAAGCCGGCACTGGATTTCGGTGACTTCACGCTGCCCGGCCCAGCCGAGCGTGCACGCCGGACTCGACGACAACGACCCGCTTGGCGCGCAAGCTCGAGCTGGCGGAGGAGTTCCGCCAGATCGGCGACATGGAAGGCGCGCGCGACCTGCTCGAAGAGGTGGTCGCCAAGGCCGGCGGAGCCCTGAAGAACAAGGCCCAGGGCATGCTCGACAGCCTTGCCTGACGTGCCCACCCCCGAGAGCGCCTTCGGCGCCTCCCCCTCCAGGGGGCGCCGCCGGCGGACCGGCGGAGCCGGATCCGCGGCGGCCACTTGATTGAGACGGTTGTGACTGAGCGAACGGCCGACGGCTGGCGCTGGGCCTGAGTTACCGCGGCACGCGATACCACGGATGGCAGAGCCAGCCCGACGGCCTGACCGTGCAGGACGCTCTCGAGCACGCGCTGTCCCGTTTGCCGACGCGCCGGTGCGCACGGTCTGCGCCGGTCGAACCGACGCACGGGTGCATGCCGTCAATCAGGTGGTGCACCTCGATGCGCCCGTGCAGCGCGAGCCGTTTTCCTGGGTGCGCGGCACCAACCGCTACCTGCCCGACGACATCGCGCTGCAGTGGTGCCGGCGCGATGGCCGCGGACTTCCACGCGCGCAACCACGCGCGTGGTCGGCGCTATCGCTATGTGCTGCTGCAATCGCCGGTGCGGCCGTCGCTCGAGACCGGGCTCGTCGGCTGGGTCTTCGACGCGCTCGATGGCGACGCCATGCGCGCCGCGGCCCAGCATCTGCTCGGCGAGCACGACTTCACGTCGTTTCGCGCCAGCGAGTGCCAGGCTGCCAGTCCGGTGAAGACGATGCGTTCGATCCAGATCGGGCGGCGAGGCGACTACTGGCACTTCGACTTCGACGCGAGCGCGTTCCTGCACCACATGGTGCGCAACATCGTCGGCTGCCTGGTGGCCGTGGGTCGCGGTCGGTACGCGCCGGGCTGGATGCAAGAGCTGCTCGCCGCGCGCGACCGCGCCGCCGCCGCGCCCACCTTCGGCCCGGACGGGCTGTACTTCCTGGGCCCGTACTACGATGCCAGCCTCGGTCTGCCCGACCGCACGTCGGCGCGCGACTGGCTGCACTGAGCTCGAAATGCAACAACGCACTCGCATCAAGATCTGCGGCCTGACCCGTGAGGCCGACGTGCAGGCTGCCGTCGACGCCGGCGCCGACGCGGTGGGTTTCGTGCTGTACGCGCGCAGCCCGCGCGGCGTGACGGTCGAGCGCGCCGCGGTGCTGGCGCGCCTGCTGCCGCCCTTCGTCACGCCCGTGTGCCTGCTCGTCAACGCCGCGCCCGAACTGGTGCGTGGGGCGATACAGGCGCTGCCCCAGGCGCTGCTTCAGTTCCACGGCGACGAAACCCGCGCCGATTGCGAAGCGGCCGACCGGCCCTACCTGCGGGCGGTGCGCATGCGCAAGGGCCTGCCTTTGCTAGACTTCGCCCACGCTTTCGCGAGCGCTGCCGCCTTGCTGCTGGACGCCGACGTCCGGGGTTATGGCGGTGGAGGAAAGGCATTCGATTGGTCGCTCATTCCGCCCAACGTGCCCCTTCCGGTCGTTTTGTCTGGTGGGTTGAATCCTGCAAATGTGACCGATGGGGTACTGCGCGTCCGGCCCTGGGCCGTTGACGTGAGCTCGGGCGTCGAGGCCGACAAGGGCATCAAGGACGCCCAGCTGATCCGCCGGTTCTGCGATGCGGTGCGCGAAGCCGATGCCCGCATCGCCGATGCAGCCGGCTAGCCCCACGACACGCCGCCCGGGTCCCCAGCAGCGAAGTCGAAGCGGCCGCCGGTGAGCGGCCGGCCAGTCCACCCGACCGAGATCCTCAACATGCTGAACTATCAACAACCCGACGCCCGCGGACACTTCGGTCCGTATGGCGGCACCTTCGTCGCCGAGACGCTGGTGCACGCGCTCGACGAGCTGAAGGCCGCCTACGAGCACTACCGGCACGACGCCGAGTTCCAGGCCGAGTTCCGCAACGAGCTGAACCACTTCGTGGGCCGGCCGAGCCCGGTCTACCACGCCGCGCGGCTGAGCCGCGAGATCGGCGGCGCGCAGATCTACCTCAAGCGTGAAGATCTCAACCACACCGGCGCACACAAGATCAACAACACGGTGGGCCAGGCGCTGCTGGCGCGGCGCATGGGCAAGCCGCGCGTGATCGCCGAGACCGGTGCCGGCCAACACGGCGTGGCCACGGCCACCGTCTGCGCGCGCTACGGCATGGAATGCGTGGTCTACATGGGCAGCCAGGACGTGCTGCGCCAGTCGCCCAACGTGTACCGCATGCACCTGCTCGGCGCCACCGTGGTGCCGGTGGAGTCGGGCAGCAGGACGCTGAAGGATGCGTTGAACGAGGCTTTGCGCGACTGGGTCACGCATGTCGAGAACACGTTCTACATCATCGGCACGGTCGCCGGCCCGCACCCGTACCCGACGATGGTGCGCGACTTCCAGCGCGTGATCGGCGACGAGTGCCTGGTGCAGATGCCCGAGATGATCGGCCGCCAGCCCGACGCGGTGATCGCCTGCGTCGGCGGCGGCAGCAACGCGATGGGGTTGTTCTATCCGTACATCGCTCATGAAACCGTGCGCCTGATCGGCGTCGAAGCGGCGGGGCAGGGTCTGCAAAGCGGCAAGCACGCGGCGAGCCTTTCCGCCGGCTCGCCCGGCGTGTTGCACGGCAACCGCACCTACCTGCTGCAGGACGCGAACGGCCAGATCATCGAAACGCACTCGATCTCCGCCGGGCTCGACTACCCCGGCGTCGGGCCCGAGCACGCCTACCTGAAGGACATCGGCCGCGCCGAATACGTGGGCATCACCGACGACGAGGCGCTGGCCGCCTTCCACCGCCTGTGCCGCATCGAGGGCATCATTCCGGCGCTGGAATCGAGCCATGCCGTGGCCTATGCGATGCAGCTCGCCGCGACGATGCGCAAGGACCAGCACCTGCTGGTCAATCTGTCGGGCCGCGGCGACAAGGACATCGGCACCGTCGCCGACCTGTCAGGCGCCGAGTTCTATTGCCGTCCGTCGTGCCGCGGCCAGCTGGTGAAGGGCGGGGTGACCCGATGAGCGCGGCACGGCAGGACCGAAAGCGCTCGTTCCCTCACGGGGGGAAGGCCCGAAGGGTCCAGGGGGCAACATGAGCCGCATCGAAGCTACGCTGCAGGCCTTGAGGCGCGACGGCCGCAAGGCGCTGATCCCCTACGTCACCGCTGGCGATCCGTACGCCGACGGCACGGTCGACATCCTGCACGGCCTGGTGGAGGGCGGCGCCGACATCATCGAGATCGGCGTGCCGTTCTCCGACCCAATGGCCGACGGCCCGGTGATCCAGAAGGCGTCGGAACGCGCGTTGGCACGCGGCATCGGCCTGAGCGAGGTGTTCGCGATGGTGCGCGCCTTCCGCGCGCGCGATGCGCGCACGCCGATCGTGCTGATGGGTTACGCCAATCCGGTCGAGCGATTCGACCAAGGCCAGGGGGCCGGCGCGTTCGTGGCCCGGGCTGCCGAGGCTGGCGTCGACGGCGTGCTGGTGGTCGACTACCCGCCCGAGGAATGCGAGGCCTTCGCGGCGTCGCTCAGAACTGCGGGGCTGGACCTGATCTTCCTGCTGGCGCCCACCTCCACCGACGCGCGCATCCGCGAGGTGGCACGCCTGGCCAGCGGCTATGTGTACTATGTGTCGCTGAAAGGGCGTCACCGGCGCGGGCCACCTCGACGTGGCGGCGGTGGCCGAGGCGATTCCGCGCATCAAGGCGCACGTCAGGCTGCCCGTCGGCGTGGGCTTCGGCATCCGTGACGCAGCCACCGCGCGGGCGGTGGCCCGGGTGGCCGACGCGGTGGTGATCGGCACCCGGCTGGTGCAGATCCTCGAAGCCGAAACACGCGACAAGGTGGCGGCCGCCGGCGCGACAATTCATCGCCGGCATCCGCGCCGCATTGGACCAACCCGAGCAAGGAACCCGCGCATGAGCTGGCTCGAAAAACTGCTGCCACCGAAGATCCAGCAGACCGATCCGTCCGAGCGCCGCTCGGTGCCGGAAGGCCTGTGGGTCAAGTGTCCCGCCTGCGAAACGGTGCTCTACAACACCGACCTCGAGCAGAATCTCAACGTCTGCCCGAAGTGCGACCACCACCACCGCATCGGCGCACGCGCGCGGCTCGATGCGTTTCTCGACGCCGAAGGCCGCTTCGAGATCGGCCAGGAGGTGATGCCGGTCGACGCGCTGAAGTTCAAGGACGCCAAGAAGTACCCCGAGCGCTTGAAGGCGGCGCTCGAGTCCACCGGCGAGACCGATGCGCTGGTCGTGATGGGCGGCTCGGTGCTGAGCGTGCCGCTGGTGGCGGCGTGCTTCGAGTTCGACTTCATGGGCGGCTCGATGGGCAGCGTGGTCGGCGAGCGTTTCGTGCGCGGCGTCGAGACGGCGGTCGAGCAGAAGATGGCGTTCGTGTGTTTCACCGCCACCGGTGGCGCGCGCATGCAGGAGGGCCTGTTGAGCCTGATGCAGATGGCCAAGACCAATGCCGCGCTCACCAAACTGGCGAAGGCCAAACTGCCCTACATCAGCGTGCTGACCGACCCGACCATGGGCGGCGTGTCGGCCAGCTTCGCGTTCGTCGGCGACATCGTGATCGCCGAACCCAAGGCGCTGATCGGATTTGCCGGTCCGCGGGTGATCGAGAACACCGTGCGCGAGAAGTTGCCCGAAGGCTTCCAGCGCGCCGAGTTCCTGCTCGGCAAGGGCGCGCTCGACATGATCCTCGACCGCCGCCAGTTGCGCCCGGCCATTCCGAGGCTGCTGGCGATGCTGATGCGCCAGAGCGCCGACGCGGTGGCCTGATGCTCGCCGCGACGCGCCCCGCGTTGGCTGCCTTCCGACAAGGCGCTCGGTCGGCTTGGGAACCGCCCGCCGCCGCCTGAAGCCCGCGCCCGCGCGCAGCCAGCGCGCCGGCCTTCCAATCCACGCCTGCATGAACGCCCCGCGCACCCTCGACGACTGGCTCGCGCATTGCGAGCGCCTGCACCCGAAAACCATGGACTTCACGCTCGATCGCATGCGGATCGTGCGCGGGCGGCTCGCCATCGGCTTCGACGCGCCGGTGATCACCGTGGCCGGCACCAATGGCAAGGGATCGACCTGCGCGATGATCGAGTCGATCGCCGTGCAGGCCGGCTACCGGGTGGGGCTGCACATCAAGCCGCACCTGGTGCGGTTCGAGGAGCGCTGCCGCATCAACGGCGCGATGGCCAGTGCCGAAACGCTGGTGCCGCATTTCGAAGCGGTGGAGGCCGCGCGCGGCGACATCACGCTCACCTACTTCGAATTCACGTTGCTGGCGATCGCGCGCGCGTTCCAGCACGCGTCGCTCGACCTGGTGATCCTCGAGGTCGGCCTGGGCGGCCGCCTGGACGCGGTGAACGCCTTCGACACCGACTGCGCGGTGATCACCAGCATCGCGCTCGACCATACCGAATGGCTCGGCAACGACCGCGAATCGATCGGGCGCGAGAAGGCCGGCATCCTGCGCGCCGGCAAGCCGGCGATCGTGAGCGATCCACAGCCGCCGCGCAGCGTGATCGACGCCGCCGAGACGATCGGTGCCGACCTGTGGCTGCTTGGGCGTGACTTCAACGTGCAGGGCGACCGCCAGCAATGGGCCTGGAGCGGGCGTGGCCGGCGTTACCACGCCCTGGCCTATCCGGCGCTGCGCGGTGCCAACCAGCTGCTCAATGCGGCCGGCGCGCTGGCCGCGCTGGAGTCGCTGCGCGCGCGCGTGCCGGTCAGCGCGCAGGCGGTGCGCCAGGGCCTCGCGCTGGTCGAACTGCTGGGCCGTTTCCAGATCGTGCCGGGGCAACCGGCCGTCGTGCTGGACGTGGCCCACAACCCGCAGTCGGTGGCCGCGCTGGCGGCCAACCTCGACCAGATGGGTTTCTTTCCGCGCACCCACGCGGTGTTCGGCGTGATGGCCGACAAGGACATCGCTTCCGCGTTACGGCACCTCGCACCACTCGTCGATGCCTGGTATCTCACCGATCTGCCGCTGCCGCGCGCGGCCACCGCGTGTGCGCTCGAACCGCAGGTGCGCCAGGCCGTTGCCGCACGCGACGTGAGCATCAGCCTGCACGACACGCCGAGCGCAGCACTGCGCGCAGCACTCGAGCGGGCCGACCCCGCTGATAGAATCGTCGTCTTCGGCTCCTTCTACACCGTGGGCGGCGTGCTGAAGGACGGCCTGCCGCGAACAGCGGCCCGGCACCTGGGCTGATCGCCGTCATCCAGGTCCCTGGTGCGTCGCACCGTCCTGAAGACCGATCGTCACGCGCTGGGCGCAGTGCATGGGTCTGTTTTCGTTCCTCAAGGGTCAAGAGCCATCGGGTGCCGAGCGTGCCGGCGCCGCGGTGGTCGATCCGGTGCAGGCCGCGCGTGCACGGGCCCGTCGGCGCCTGATCGGCGCCGCGGTGTTGCTCGGCGTCGGCGTGATCGGTTTCCCGCTGCTGTTCGAGACCCAGCCGCGGCCGATTGCGGTGGACATCCCGATCGACATCCCGCGCAAGGAAAACGCGCCGTCGTTGCCGCTGCCACCACCGCGCGTGGCCTCGGCGGCGGCGACCACGCCGCGCGTGAGCAGCGGCGTGATCAGCGAGCGTGCGCCCGAGCCGAAGCGCGACGCGGCACCGGCCGCTGCGACCAAGAGCGTGGAGTCTCCTGCGCCGACGCTGCCATCGCCCGGCGTGGCCAAGGCGCCGCCCGCGCCAGCGGCCGACGACGGCAAGCGCGCCAGCGCCTTGTTGGAGGGCAAGCCGGTGGAACCGAGGTCACCCGCCACGTCGGTGGCCACCGCGCGGACCGGCGCTGGCAAGTCCAGCGAGCCCGTGGTCTCCTCCGGCAAAGCCGGTGCCGCGGCGTCGGCTGCCGAAGACAAGACCGACGTGACGGCCGGCCGCTTCGTGGTGCAGGTGGCGGCGTACGCCGAGGCTTCGGCCGCGCGCGACATGCGCCAGCGCGTCGAGAAGCTCGGCCTGAAGAGCTACACGCAGGTGATCGAGATCGATGGTGCCAAGCGCATCCGCGTGCGCGTCGGCCCGTTCCCGGCGCGCGACGAGGCCGAGAAGGCTGCCGCCACGCTCAAGGCCGCCGGACTGCCGGCCGCCGTGTACACGCTGTAGCCTCATGAGCACGATCGGCTGGGTCGACTGGGCGTTGCTGGCGGTGGCGCTGGTCTCGGTGATCGTCGGCCTGGTGCGCGGTCTGGTGTTCGAGGTGCTGTCGCTGCTGGGCTGGGTGGCGGCCTACGTGGCCGCGCAATTCGCCTCGCCCTGGATCGCGCCACACCTGCCGATCGGCGCACCCGGTTCAAGCCTGAATCTCGGTGCGTCGTTCGCGCTGGTCTTCATCGCCGCGCTGATCGTCTGGACGCTGCTGGCGCGGCTGATCCGCATGCTGGTGCATGCCACACCGTTGACGGCGGTCGATCGCGCGCTGGGCGGGGTGTTCGGCCTGGCGCGCGGGGTGATCGTGCTGCTGGCGCTGGCGACGGTGGTTTCGTTCACTCCGGCAGTGCGCAACCATGCGTGGCAGACTTCCCATGGCGCGGCGTGGCTCGGTGTGCTGCTGGCGGGCATCAAACCCATCCTGCCGCCCGACGTCGCCCGTCACCTGCCGGCCTAGACCCGTTCATTCGCCCGAGGAAACCCAATCATGTGCGGCATCGTCGGTGTGATCTCGCCCTCAGCGGTCAATCAGCTGATCTACGACGCCTTGCTGCTGCTGCAGCATCGCGGCCAGGACGCTGCGGGCATCGTCACGATGCTGGGGACGAAGTGCTTCATGCACAAGGCGCGCGGCATGGTGCGCGACGTCTTCCGCACGCGCAACATGCGCGCGCTGCCGGGCAACGTGGGCCTGGGCCAGGTGCGCTACCCGACGGCGGGCAATGCCTACAGCGAGGAGGAGGCGCAGCCGTTCTACGTCAACGCGCCGTACGGCATCGTGCTGGTGCACAACGGCAACCTGACCAACGCCGCGGCGCTGAAGCAGGAGCTGTTCGATGTCGACCGCCGCCACATCAACACCGGCAGCGACACCGAGGTGCTGATCAACGTGCTTGCGCACGAGATCGAGCGCGCCGGCCGCGACAAGGTGCTGGCACCCGAGGCGATCTTCAGCGCCGTGCAGGCGGTGCACCGGCGCCTGCGGGGTTCTTACGCCGTCGTCGCGCTGATCGCCGGGCACGGCCTGCTGGCGTTTCGCGATCCCTACGGCATCCGACCACTGGTCTTCGGCCGCGCGCAAACCGCCGCCGGCGCGGAGATCATGGTCGCCAGCGAGACCGTCGCGCTCGAGGGCACCGGACATGGCGTCGAGCGCGACGTCGCGCCGGGCGAGGCGATCTTCATCGACCTGCAGGGCAACGTGCACGCCCGGCAGTGTGCCGACCAGCCACGCTTGTACCCCTGCATGTTCGAGTACGTCTACCTGGCTCGGCCCGATTCGGTGATCGACGGCATCTCGGTCTACCAGGCGCGGCTCAACCTCGGCGAGACGCTGGCGCAGCGACTGATCTCGACGATGCCGCCGTCGGAGATCGACGTGGTGATCCCGATCCCGGAATCCAGCCGGCCGAGCGCGATGCAGCTGGCGCAGAAGATCGGCAAGCCCTACCGCGAGGGTTTCGTGAAGAACCGCTACGTCGGCCGCACCTTCATCATGCCCGGGCAGGCGGTGCGCCGCCGCTCGGTGCGGCAGAAGCTCAATGCGATCGTGCAGGAGTTCCGCGGTCGCAACGTGCTGCTGGTCGACGACTCGATCGTGCGCGGCACCACCAGCAAGGAGATCGTGCAGATGGCGCGCGAGGCCGGTGCGCGCAAGGTCTACATGGCCTCGGCCGCGCCGCCGGTGCGCTTTCCGAACGTCTACGGCATCGACATGCCGACCAAGGAAGAGCTGATCGCGCACGACCGCAGCATCGAGGAGATCCGCCAGTTCATCGGCGCCGACGCGCTGATCTACCAGGACGTCGATGCGATGAAGCGCGTGGTCGGCGCCCTCAACCCGAAGCTCGACGGCTTCGAGGCCTCCTGCTTCGACGGCCACTACATCACCGGCGACATCGGCCCGGCCGTCGATCGCGCGCCCAGCTCCGACGACGACGATGGTGACCCGCGCACGCGCCTGGCGCTGCAGGGCGCCACCGAAGCATCATGACCGACAAGTCCATTCCGCGCGTCAACCTGCCGAGCGACGCGCGGCTCGACACGCTGGCGGTGCGCGAAGGGCTGCCGCCCAGCCAGTGGGGCGAGCACTCCGAGGCGCTGTTCCTGACCAGCAGCTTCGTGCACCCCAACGCCGCCACGGCGGCTGCGCGCTTCGCCAACGAGGAAGAGGCCTTCATCTACAGCCGCTTCACCAACCCCACGGTGACGATGATGGAGCGGCGCCTCGCGGCGCTGGAGGGCGCGCAGGCCTGCATCGCCACCGCCAGCGGCATGGGCGCGATCGCCCTGCTGGTGCTTGGCGTGCTGAAGGCCGGCGACCACGTTGTGTGCTCGCACAGCGTGTTCGGCTCGACGATCAAGCTGCTGGGCGGCGAATTCGCCAGGTTCGGCGTGCAGACCAGCTTCGTCTCGCAAACCGACGTGGCGCAGTGGCGCGCAGCCGTGCGCCCGAATACCAAGCTGCTGTTCGCCGAATCGCCGACCAATCCGCTGACCGAGGTGTGCGACATCGAGGCGCTGGCACGGATCGCGCACGACGCCGGCGCATTGCTGGCGGTGGACAACTGCTTTTGCACGCCGGCACTGCAGCGGCCGATCGCGCTCGGCGCCGACGTGGTGATCCACTCCGGCACCAAATACCTCGATGGCCAGGGCCGCGTGATCGCCGGCGCGATCTGCTGCAGCCAGGCGATGATCGACGACAAGCTCATGCCGGCGATGCGCAGCGTCGGCATCACGCTGTCGCCGTTCAATGCCTGGGTCGTGCTCAAGGGCCTGGAGACGTTGTCGATCCGCGTGCGTGAGCAGTCGGCGCGCGCGCTGCAGCTGGCGCGCTGGCTCGAAGGGCAGCGGGCGGTCGAGCGCGTGTTCCACCCGGCGCTGCCGTCGCATCCGCAGCACGAGCTGGCGATGCGCCAGCAGGCCGGCATCGGCGGTCCGGTGGTGGCCTTCGTGGTGCGCGGTCGCGACGCCGCGCAGTTGCGCGCCAACGCCTTTGCGGTGATCGACGCCACGCGCATCTGCTCGATCACCGCGAACCTCGGCGACACCAAGACCACGATCACGCACCCGTCGAGCACCACGCATGGCCGGCTCACCGAGGACCAGCGTCTGGCTGCCGGCATCACGCAGGGCCTGATCCGCCTGGCCGTGGGCCTGGAAGATCTCGGAAGACCTGAAGGCCGACCTCGCGCGTGGCCTGCCGCCGGCATGACGCGCCCGGTCCGCACCCGCATCGCGCCATCGCCCACCGGCTTCCTGCACCTGGGCACGGCACGCACCGCGCTGTACTCCTGGGCCTACGCGCGCCACCATGGCGGCACGTTCGTGCTGCGCATCGAGGACACCGACGTCGCACGCTCGACGCAGGACTCGGTCGATCAGATCCTCGATGCGATGCGCTGGCTCGGCCTGGACTACGACGAAGGCCCGATCTACCAGATGCAGCGCCTCGAACGCTACCACGCGGTGGTGAATCAGATGCTCGCGGCGGGCACGGCCTACCGCTGCTACTGCACGCCCGGCGAACTCGAGGCGATGCGCGAAGGCGCAGCGCGCAGCGCGGCGAGAAGACACGCTACGACGGCCGCTGGCGGCCCCAAACCGGCAGAACCTTGCCGCTGCCGCCCGACGGCGTGCAGCCCGTGGTGCGCTTCGCCAACCCGGCGCACGGCCACGTCGCCTGGGACGATCTGGTCAAAGGCCCGATCAGCATCAGCAACGAGGAGATCGACGACCTGATCATCCTGCGCCCCGACGGTGCCCCGACCTACAACTTCGCCGTGGTGGTGGACGACTGGGACATGGCGATCACGCATGTCTTTCGCGGCGACGAGCACATCAACAACACGCCGTGGCAGATCAACATCTTCCGCGCGCTGGGTGCGCCGTTGCCGCTGTTCGGCCACTGCCCGATCATCCTCGGCGAAGACGGGCTCAAGCTGTCCAAGCGCCGCGGCGCGGTCAGCGTGATGGCCTACCAGGAGGCGGGCTATCTGCCCGAGGCGATGCTCAACTACCTGGCGCGCCTGGGCTGGAGCCACGGCGACGAGGAGCTCTTCACGCGCGAGCAGATGGTGCAGTGGTTCGACGGCAGCCACATGGCCAGGAGCCCGGCGCAATGGGATCCGGCCAAGCTCGCGTGGGTCAACGCGCACCACATCAAGGTCGCGGCCGACGCGCGACTGGCCGGCCTGGTGGTGCCGCACCTGGCACGGCGCGGCGTCGTCGCCGATGCGGCCGACCCTCGCCTGGCCGCGCGCTGCGGGCTGCTGAAAGACCGCTGCGCCACGCTGATCGAATTGGCCGACTGGCTGGCGATGTTCGACCTGGCGCCCACGCCGACGGGGGCCGACCGCGCGACGCACCTCACCGACGCGGTGAAGCCGGCACTGGCCTCATTGCGTGAGCGGCTGGCGCAGGGGCCGTGGGACAAGGCGTCGATCGCACAGGCGATGAAGGACACGTTGGCGCAGCACAAGCTCAAGATGCCGCAGCTGGCGCCGCCGGTGCGCGTGGCGGTGTGCGGCCGCAGCCAGACACCGGCCATCGACGCGGTGCTGGCCTTGTACGACCGCGAACAGGTGCTTCAGCGGCTGCAGGCCGTGCTGATTTGACCCGTTATAATCTTGCTCTCGCTTGATGCGCGTCGTTGTGCCCGTTGGGGGTATAGCTCAGCTGGGAGAGCGCTTGCATGGCATGCAAGAGGTCAGCGGTTCGATCCCGCTTACCTCCACCATCGACAGCGCGCATCGAGTCGACGAAGTTTTCTGACCCCTTCGTCTAGAGGCCTAGGACACGACCCTTTCACGGTTGTAACAGGGGTTCGAATCCCCTAGGGGTCGCCAACAACAACAGCAAGAACGGCACGACAACGGCACCGCAAGGTGCCGTTGTCGTTCTAGGTCAGCCCGAGCAGCCGCTTCGCGTTCTCCTTCAGGATCAGCGGCTTCACCTTGTCCTTGAAGCCGGCCTCGTCGAAGTCGGCCATCCAGCGCTCGGGCGTGATCAGCGGGTAGTCGCTGCCGAACAGCATGCGGTCCTTCAGCAGCGTGTTGGCGTACTGCACCAGTTGCGGCGGAAAGTACTTCGGGCTCCAGCCCGACAGGTCGATCCACACGTTGGGCTTGTGCAGCGCGAGGCTCAGCGCCTCGTCCTGCCACGGCCAGCTCGGATGCGCGACGACGATCTGGATGTCGGGAAAGTCGATCGCCACGTCTTCCAGCAGCATCGGGTTGCTGTTCTGCAGCCTCAGGCCCCCGCCGCAGCGCATGCCGCTGCCGATGCCCGAATGGCCGCTGTGGAAGATCGCCGGCAGCTTGTGTTCCGCGATCACCTCGTAGATCGGCCAGGCCATCTTGTCGTAGGGCATGAAGCCCTGCACGGTGGGGTGGAACTTGAAGCCCTTGATGCCGTGTTCGTCGATCAGCCGGCGTGCCTCGCGCGCGCCCATCTTGCCCTTGTGCGGGTCGATGCTGGCGAACGCAATCATCATGTCGGCGTTCTTCTGCGCCGCCTCGGCGATCTCTTCGTTCGGGATGCGGCGGCGGCCGAGCTGGGCCTCGCTGTCGACCGTGAACATCACCAGGCCGATCTTCTTCTCGCGGTAGTGGGCCACCGTCTCGTCGATCGTCGGCCGGCGGTTGCTGCCGAAGTACTTGTCGGCCGCGCGGTCGTACTCCTCGCCGTAGTGGTCGAACGGATTCCAGCACGACACCTCGGCGTGGGTGTGGGTGTCGATCGCGATCAGGTCAGCGGTCTTCATCGGCGAGCCTCCAATGCGGGCAGGTGGATCGACTTTAAGTTCAACAATGTGAACTACATCGACCCGTGGGCGGTCGGCGGCGAATGCGCCATTCTTCCACTGAGGCACTACCTCGAATTCTCCGGGTTTGCCCTAGGTATTTAATTCACGTGCTGAACTATTGTGGAGGGAATTCTCCAGGATGCCGCCCGCCATGACCACCACCTTCGTCCCGGCCACCGGCCTGCTGGCCACGCTCGACCTGCTGCAGGTCAGCGTGTCCGGCCCGGTGCTGCAGGTGCGCCTGAACCGCCCTGCCAAGCGCAACGCGATCAGCGACGCTCTGGTGCAGCAGTTGCACACCTGTTTCGTCAACCTGCCCGACGCGGTGCGCGCGGTGGTCGTCAGCGGCGAGGGCGACCATTTCTGCGCCGGGCTCGACCTGTCCGAGCTGGTCGAGCGCGACGTCGGCGCGGCGTATGGCATTCGCGCATGTGGCATGCTGCGTTCGACGCGATCCAGTTCGGCCGCGTGCCGGTGGTGGCCGTGCTGCACGGCGCGGTGGTCGGCGGCGGGCTGGAACTCGCGGTCTCGTGCCACCTGCGTGTGGCCGAGGCGTCGGCCTACTACGGCCTGCCGGAAGGCCAGCGCGGTCTCTTCGTCGGTGGCGGCGGTTCGGCGCGCATCCCGCGGCTGATTGGCGTCGCGCGCATGACCGACCTGATGATGACCGGCCGCGTCTACGACGCCGACGAGGGCCAATCCGTCGGGCTGTCGCAGTACGTCGTGCCCGAGGGCCAGGGCCTGAGCAAGGCGCTGGAGCTGGCGCACAAGGTCGCCGCCAACGCGCCGATGTCCAATTTCGCCGTGATGCATGCGCTGCCTCGCATTGCCGACCAGTCGCAATCCGAAGGGCTGTTCACCGAGTCATTGATGGCGGCGATGGCCGGCAGCACGCCTGACGCGCAGCGGCGCATGCGCGCCTTCCTCGACAAGCGGGCCGACAAGGTGGCCAAGCAGTGAAGGTGCGCGCGGCCAACGTCGGCGGCTGCCTGCAGTCGCACGTGCAGGCGCGCGCCGACGGCTGCGTGGTGCTGCGCTCGACCGAGGCATCTGGGCTGGTACCCGGCGCGGCTGACCGATTGCCTGGAGCAATGGGCGCGCGAGGCGCCGCGATCGCACGCTGGTCGCGCGGCGTGACCGCGACGGCGACTGGGTGCGGGTGAGCTACGCGCAGATGCTCGACCGCGCGCAGCGCATCGGGCAGGCGCTGCTCGATCGGGGCCTGTCGGCGCGAGCGGCCGGTGGCGATCCTGTCGGACAACGACATCGAGCACCTCACGCTCGCGCTCGGCGGCGATGTGGGTCGGCGTGCCGTTCGTGCCGATCTCGCCCGCCTATTCGCTGGTGTCGCAGGATTTCGGCAAGCTGCGCCACATCGTCGCGCGCCATCACGCCAGGCCTCGTGTTCGCCGTCGGGCCCGGCCTACGCCAGGGCCATCGAGGCCACGGTCGCCGCCGACGTGCCGTTGGTGTTGAGCGAAGGCGCGATCGAGGGCCGCGCAGTGCGCAGCTTCGCCAGCCTGCTCGACACCGCGCCAGGTCCTGCAGCCGAACGCGCCCACGCGGCAGTCGGGCCCGACACGATCGCCAAGTTCCTGTTCACCTCGGGTTCGACCAAGTCGCCCAAGGGCGTGATCAACACCCACCGCATGCTGTGCGCCAACCAGCAGATGCTGCGCCAGTGCATGCGCTTCCTGGCCGAAGAGCCACCGGTGCTGGTCGACTGGCTGCCCTGGAACCACACCTTCGGCGGCAACCACAACGTCGGCATCGTGCTCTACAACGGCGGCACGCTGTACATCGACGACGGCAAGCCCACGCCGCAGGGCATCGCGCAGACGCTGCGCAACCTGCGCGAGATCTCGCCCACGGTGTACTTCAACGTGCCCGAAGGGCTTCGAGGAGATCGCGCTGGCGATGGACCACGACCCGGTGCTGCGCGACACGCTGTTCCGGCGCGTCAAGGCGTTCATGTTCGCCGGCGCGGGCCTGGCGCAGCCGATCTGGAACAAGCTCGATGCGCACGGCGAGGCGGCCATCGGCGAGCGCGTGCGCATCATCACCGGCCTGGGCATGACCGAGACCGCGCCGTCGTGCACCTTTGCGGTCGGCACCGACGTGCGCTCGGGGCACATCGGCCTGCCGGTGCCGGGCGTCGAGGTCAAGCTGGTGCCGATGGGCGACAAGACCGAAGTGCGCTTCCGCGGCCCGAACGTGATGCCCGGCTACTGGCGCGCGCCCGAGCAGACGGCCGAGGCGTTCGACGACGAAGGCTTCTACCGCACCGGCGACGCCGTGAAATGGGTCGACGCCGCACAGCCCGGGCTGGGGCTGATGTTCGACGGCCGCATCGCCGAGGACTTCAAGCTCTCCACCGGCACCTTCGTCAGCGTCGGCCCGTTGCGCGCCAAGATCATCCAGCTCGGCGACCCGTGCGTGCAGGACGCGGTGATCACCGGCATCAACCGCGACGAGGTCGGCGCGCTGATCGTGCCGCGCGTCGACGCCTGCCGCCGTCTGGCCGGCTTGAGCGCCGGCGCGCCGACGCCCGACGTGCTGCACCACGCCGCGGTGCGCGAGTTCTTCCAGACCCTGGCCGATCGGCTGTGGCGCGACGTCCACCGGCAGCGCCAGCCGCGTCGCCCGGCTGCACGTGCTGGCCGAGCCGCCGTCGATCGACAAGGGCGAGATCACCGACAAGGGCTCGATCAACCAGCGCGCGGTGCTGAGCCACCGCGCCGCGCTGGTCGAGGCCCTGTACGAAGGCGACTGCGCCGACCCGTTCCTGATCCGGCCGCGCTGAACGCGCGGTGCATCGCTCCCACTCACCGACGACCCACCAAGGAGACACCAATGAAACTGATCAAGACCTTGCTCGCGGCCGCGATGGCCGTGGCCGCCTCGGGCGCGGCGCTGGCCGACGTGAACATCGGCGTGAGCCTGTCGCTCACCGGGCCCGGCTCGGGCCTGGGCATCCCGATGCAGAACCAGTTCAAGTCTGTCGCCGCAGACGATCGCCGGCGAGAAGGTCAACCTGATCATCCTCGACGACGCCATCCGACCCGGGCAAGGGCGTCAGCAATGCGCGCCGCTTCGTCACCGAAGACAAGGTCGACATGATCATCGGTTCGTGCCTCACCACCGTGGCCGCCGCGATGACGCCGGTGGCCGCCGAGGCCAAGACGGTGCAGCTCGCCGGCTCGCCGGTGGGCGTGCCGCCGGGGCAGGACGCGTGGCTGTTCCGCCTGCCGCAGAGCAACGAGGTGATGGCCCATGCGATGGTCGAGCACATGAAGAAGCAGGGCGTCAAGACCGTCGGCTTCCTCGGCTACACCGACGCCTACGGCGAGCAGTGGCTGAAGGCGTTCACCGCCGACGGCGAGAAGGCCGGCATCAAGATCATCGCCACCGAGCGCTTCGCGCGCAGCGACACCAGCGTCACGCCGCAGGCGCTGAAGCTCACCGCCGCCAACCCCGACGCGATGCTGATCGTCGCCTCGGGCTCCGGCGCCGCGATGCCGCACAAGGCCGTGGTCGAGCGCAACTTCAAGGGCAAGATCTACCAGACGCACGCCGCGGCCACGCCCGACCTGGTGCGCATCGGCGGCAAGGACGTCGAGGGTTCGTTCGTCGTCTCCGGCCCGGCCGTGATCGCCGAGCAGCTGCCCGACAACCACCCGTCGAAGAAGGTCGGCGGTCGACTTCGTCACCAAGTACGAGAGGCCGTGCGGCCCGAACACGCGCAACCAGTTCGCCGGCCACGCCTACGACGCGCAGATCGTGCTGGAGAAGATCCTGCCGGTGGCGCTGAAGAAGGCCAAGCCCGGCACGCCGGAGTTCCGCGCCGCGATCAAGGACGCGATGGAAGGCATGGGCCGCACGATCTTCTCGCACGGCGTGATGAACTGGAGCGCGACCGACCACTGGGGCTACACCAACGAGACCGGCGTGATGCTGAAGGTCGCGGACGGCAAGTTCGTTGTTGAGAAGTGAAACGCCGCAGGCGATTCACTTTCGTCGCAGGCTAACTTGGCGCAGCCAAGTTAAGGGCCGAAGGCCCGGCCGAAGACAAGTGAAACCATTTCGTCGCAGGCTAACTGGTGCAGCCAGTTAAGGGCCGAAGGCCCGGCCGAAGACAAAAGTACGCGCGACCTTCGAACAGCTGACGCCATGGACTTCTCGATCGCCGGCATCCTGGCGCTGGACGGCCTGACCAACGGCGCCGTCTACGCCCTGCTGGCGCTGGCCACGGTGCTGCTGTTCGCGGTGACGCGCGTGATCTTCATTCCGCAGGGCGAGTTCGTCGCGTTCGGCGCGCTGACGCTCGCGCTGTTCCAGCTCAACAAGGTGCCGGGCACGGTGTGGTTCCTGCTCGTGCTGGCCGGCGCCGTGGCGGCCACCGACGTGTTCAACGGCGTGCGCCAGCGCCACGACGCCGGCGCGCATCGCGCGCCAGGTGCTGCGCACGCTGGCCTATCCGGTGGCGGTCTCGCTGCTGGCCATCTGGGCCGCGCCGAAGGGCTGGCCGCTGCTGGCGCAGGCGGCGCTGACGCTGGCGCTGGTCACGCCGTTCGGCGCACCTGATCTACCGCATCGCCTACGAGTCGCTGGCCGATGCCAGCGTGCTGGTGCTGCTGATCGTCTCGGTCGGCGTGCATTTCGCGCTGGTCGGCCTGGGGCTGTACTTCTTCGGCGCCGAGGGCTTTCGCAACCCGAGCTTCTGGGCCGAGCGGTTCTCGGCCGGGCCGCTCACGCTGTCGGGCCAGACCATCATCATCTTCGCCGTATCGCTGGCGCTGATCGTGATGCTGTGGCTGTTCTTCGAGCGTTCGCTGCACGGCAAGGCGCTGCGCGCCACCGCGGTGAATCGCCTGGGCGCGCGGCTGATGGGCATCTCCAGCGCCAGTGCCGGGCGCCTGTCATTCACGATGGCGGCGTTCATCGGCGCGCTGTCGGGCCTGCTGATCGGGCCGACGACGACAGTGTTCTACGACAGCGGCTTCCTCATCGGGCTGAAGGGTTTCGTCGCCGCGGTGTTCGCCGGGCTGTCGAGCTACCCGCTGGCACTCGTCGGCGCGCTGGGCGTCGGGCTGCTCGAGAGCTTCGGCTCGTTCTGGGCCAGCGCGTTCAAGGAGGTGATCGTCTTCGGCTCGATCCTGCCGGTGCTGCTGTGGCGATCGCTGCGAGATCCTCATGGCGAGGATCATTGATGTTGCCCGCCCCCACAGCGGCCTGCGGCCTCCCCCTCAAGGGGGCGACACCGGCGGCCCGGCAGAGCCGGTTCCGCGGTGTCCACTTGGTCGTGCCACTGCGCCGAGGGAGCGACTGAGATGAGCTCGCTGCGCCGCTGGTCCTTCCCTGCCTTCGCCGTCGCTCATGCTCGCTCTGCCGGCGCTGCCGGTGCCGGACTTCTGGATCACGCAGAGCAACTACATCGGCATGTACGCGCTGGTGTCGCTGGGCCTGGTGCTGCTCACCGGCGTCAGCGGGCTCACGTCGTTCGGCCAGGCGGCATTCGTCGGCATCGGCGCCTACACCGCCGCGTTCCTGGCCACCAAGGTCGGCATCTCGCCGTGGCTGACGCTGCTCATCGGCGTGGCGCTGGCGGTGGTCGCGGCGCTTGTCGTCGGCGCCGTCACGCTTCGCATGTCGGGCCACTACCTGCCGCTGGCCACGATCGCCTGGGGGCTGGCGCTGAACTACACCATGGCCAACATGGAGTGGCTCGGCAAGTACGACGGCCTGCTCGGCATCCCGTCGCTGCAGCTGTTCGGCATGGAACTCGGCACCGGCCGCGGCCTGCACGACCTGATCTGGCTGTTCGCGCTGCTCGCCGCGCTGGCCATCACGCACCTGCTCGATTCGCGGCCGGGCCGCGCGATCCGCTCGCTGAAGAGCGGATCGACGATGGCCGAGGCGATGGGCATCTCGACCTTCCGCTACAAGCTCATCGCCTTCGTGCTCGCCGCGGTGCTGGCGGCCGTGTCGGGCTGGCTGTTCGCGCACTTCCAGCGCACGGTCAATCCGACGCCGTTCTCGATCGGCAAGGGCATCGAGTACCTGTTCATGGCCGTGCTCGGCGGGGTGGGCCACGTCTGGGGTGCCTTTCTCGGCGCCGGCGTCGTGAAGATCGTCGAAGACCAGCTTCAGGTGCTGCTGCCCAGGCTGATCGGCACCAGCGGCAACTTCGAGACCATCGTCTTCGGCATCGTGCTGGTGGTGGTGCTGAAGTACGCGCCGGACGGGCTATGGACTTTCGTCGGCCGCTGGCTGCCGGCGCCGAGGCGCGTGCGCGACTGGGGCGACGCGCCGGCGCTGCCGGCGCCGCGACAAGCCGGCCCCCGGCGAACTACTGCTCGACGTGGCCGCCGTGCGCAAGGAGTTCGGCGGCCTGGTCGCGGTGAACGACGTCAGCTTCCAGATCCGCGCCGGCGACATCGTCGGCTTGATCGGGCCCAACGGCGCGGGCAAATCCACCACCTTCAACCTCGTCACCGGCGTGCTGCCACTGACGCGCGGCGCGGTGCGGTTTCGCGGCGAACTGGTGTCGAGCCTGGCCTCGCGCGTGATCGCGCGCCGCGGCATGTCGCGCACCTTCCAGCACGTGAAGATGATCCCGGAGATGACGGTGCTGGAGAACGTGGCGCTGGGCGGCTACCTGCGCTCGCGCGCCGGCTCGGTGCGTGCGATGCTGCGGCTCGACCGGCCCGAGGAGCGGCAGCTCTTCGCCGAGGCCGAACGGCAGCTGCGGCGCATCGGCATGGCCGAGCAGATGCACGAGCTGGCGGGCAACCTGGCCCTCGGCCCGCAACGCCTGATGGAGATCGCCCGCGCATTGGCCACCGACCCGGCGCTGCTGCTGCTCGACGAGCCGGCCGCGGGCCTGCGCCACAAGGAGAAGCAGCCGCTGGCCGATGTGCTGCGCCAGCTGAAGCGCGAGGGCCTGTCCATCCTGCTGGTCGAGCACGACATGGATTTCGTGATGGGCCTGACCGACCGCATCGTCGTGATGGAGTTCGGCACGCGCCTGATCGAAGGCACGCCCGAGGAAGTGCAAGCGAGCCCTGCGGTGCGCGCGGCCTATCTGGGCACCGAGCATTGATATGAACCACCCGCGTCGCGGCCTGGCGGCCGCCGGCCACGCCCTCGCGGAGCTCGGGCGGTTCGCGAGGCGTTGGGATCTGCGCAGGCAGATCCTCACGTCCACGCTCACCCCCTCCAGGGGGCAACACCGGCGGACCGGCGGAGCCGGATCCGCGGTGTTCGCATGGGGGCGCCTGCTCATGCGTCGTCGATCGTGTCAAGCCCGGGAGGGAAGCTGATATGTCGAAGTGGCTGCTCCAGGTGACCGACCTGCACGCCGGCTACGGCCGCGCCGAGGTGCTGAGCGGGTTGAACCTGCGCCTGGCGCAAGGGCAGGTGGTCAGCGTGATCGGCCCCAACGGCGCCGGCAAGTCGACGACGCTTGAATGCATTGATCGGCATGCTGCCGGCGCGCGGGCAGATCGTCTTCGAAGGCACCGACCTGGCCGACGTGCCGCTCGAAGAGCGGGTGATGCTCGGCATGGCACTGGTGCCCGAGAAGCGCGAGCTCTTCGGCACGATGCCGGTGGAAGACAACCTGGTGCTCGGCGGCTATCGCGCGATGCGCCAGCGCGTGCCGCTCTGGCGTCACGAGATCGAGCGCGTCTACACGCTGTTCCCGCGCCTGAAGGAGCGGCGCGCGCAGCTGGCCGGCACCCTGTCGGGCGGCGAGCGGCAGATGCTGGCCGTCGGCCGGGCGCTGATGTCGCGGCCGAAGCTGCTGATGCTCGACGAACCGAGCCTGGGCCTCGCACCACTGGTGGTCAAAGAGGTCTTCCGCACCATCGAGAGCCTGCGCCAGGCCGGCGTGACGATCCTGCTGATCGAGCAGAACGCGCGCGCCGCGCTCGAGGTGTCGGAGTACGCGTACGTGCTCGAGACCGGCGCGATCGCGCTCGAAGGGCCGGCGCGGCAGTTGGCCGGCGACCCGCGCGTCGTCGAGACCTACCTGGGGGCGCGCAAGGATGGCTGACGCAACCGGCCAGAGCTCGGGCGACGCCCGCGGCCGCGACGGCGATCTCGAATTCGGCGCGCTGCGGGAGGTGGTGGGTTTTCACGTCACGCTCGCGTCGATCGTCACGACGGAGCTGTTCGAGCGCCACGTCGGCGAGCCGCTGGGCCTGCGCAAGGCCGAGTACTCCTTGCTGATGCTGCTGCTGGCCAACGGCCCCACGTCGGCCAAGCGGCTGGTGCAGGCGCTGCGCTTGTCGGCGCCGCAGCTGTCGATGCTCGTCGACCGCTTGCAGGACAGCCGCTGGCTGCGCCGCGAACGCAACCCGGCCGACCGGCGCTCGCAGTTCGTCGTGCTCACGCGCGAGGGCGACGCGCTGGCACGGCGCGCCGCCACCATCTCCAAGACCATGGAACGCGAGCTGCTGCAGCGCCTCAGCGCAGCCGAGCGCGCGATGCTGATCGAGCTGCTGATGAAGGTGGCCGCGCACCGCCAGCCGCACGCTGCCGATCTGGAGGTCGGCTGACGCCGGCCGCGCACGGTCGCGCTGCTATACTGCCGAGCTCGCTTTTTCGAGCATGGAGTGGTAGTTCAGTTGGTTAGAATACCGGCCTGTCACGCCGGGGGTCGCGGGTTCGAGTCCCGTCCACTCCGCCAGTTCTCCCATGAAGCAATCAGACAAATTGCTTCTACCCCACATCGAACCCACCAAACCTGGTGGGTTTGGGCCGCACGAGGGCCTATAGGCGTCTACGGCTCTCCGCCGCACGGACTTCGCCCAGTACGATGCCAATGCACAAAGCATCGCGCGTTCATTGCTTGATCACCACGTTGGCGATATCAGCTGCAGCCGCAGCCCGCCTGCTTGGCGATCTTTAGCATTCCGAGGCGTTCTGCTCGCAGCTCCATGATGCGGTTCTCCCACATGGGGCCCGACGGCAGTCCGGCCTATCGGACGGTCTTCGCGTGCTTTCGACCCCCATGTCGACTCCCGGCGCTCAGGTGGGGCCGAACCAATCCGCGATGTGCACCTGCGTGTCGTGCAAGGAAGCCAGCACGGCGAGGCACGCCGCACGCGCACCGTCGCTTGGCGTCTTCAGGTCCGGCACGATCACAACCGACATGCCCGCGGCGAGGGCGCCGCGAGCACCGTGCTCCGAGTCTTCGAACACGAGGCAGACGTGCGGCGCCTGCTGCATCCGCTGCGCCGCGAGCAGAAACAGGTCGGGGTGCGGCTTGCCGCGTGCCACCTCGTCGCCGCCGCTCCAGTGGTCGAAGAAGCGCGACAGGCCGGCATGCTGGAGGCGCCGCTCCACTTCGGCCCGTTCGGTCGATGAGGCCACGCCGCAGGGCACGCCGCGTCCACGCAGTTGTTGCAGCAAGGCGATGACTCCGGCCTTCACAGCAAATCCTTGCGTCAACTGCCGCTGCGCCAGTATCACGCCAACGCGCTCGCGCACCGTGTCGTAGGACGCCCGATGACCCAGCCGCTCTTGCAGCAGCCGGCGGGTGTCCGCCTCGCCGCGGCCGATCACCTGCAGGTAGTCGCGTTCTTCCAGCGGCGCTCCCAGCTCGCCCGCCAGCCGCATCCAGGCGTCGCGGATCGGCCGCTCGGAATCAATGAGTAGCCCATCCATGTCGAAGATCGCGGCGTGAAAACGGGGCAAACGCATCAGCTCGAGGGCTAGGCGCAGTGACATGGCTGCATGCTCTAGATTTTGATCCCGCCGGAACTGCCGGCCAAGTGCGAGTGCGGTCCGGCAGTTGATGTCGCTCATGACAGACCCTGGCGCACTGGGAATAATCCAGCACGGCCCGCGCAATCTCGCGCCGGCCCTGAACCACAGACAGGAGAGCCCATGCCCAAGCGCCGTACGACCATGAGAAGCAAATCCGGCACGAAGCTCTATGCCGTTCGCGACGAGAGCGGTCAGTTCAAGGACATCCAGACCTACAAACGCGCTCATGCGGCGGATCTGCGCCAGAAGTCCAAGGCCGAGAAGGAGGCCGCCCAGGGCCCCATCGAGAAGAAGGTCAGGAAAGCGGCGAAGCAGGCCGTCAAATCCGTGAAGAGCACGGTGAAGGGCGCGGTCGCTGCGGTGAAGAAGGCGGCGAAGCAGGCCGTGAGGCGGGTTTCGAGCGCGCCGCCAGCGGGCAAGGCGACCGCGAGAACCACCCGCAAGCCGGCAGCGAAAGCGCCCGCGAAGGTGGCTGCGAAGAAGACGGCTCGGAAGGTGGCGACGGCGAAGTAGCGCAAGACGCAGGACTGCATCTGCGCCGACATGCACGCTGCGCTGCCCATCTGCTCGATGGCGACTGACTGGGCCGGTGTGGTTTGCTCAAGCGTACCCACCCTCCCCGTCGTGCGTGGTGGGCACAAGATGCTTGGCGGCGATTGCTCTAGGGAAGGTCTGAACAACGTGAAGACGCGAGCGCGTTCAGTCGGCACAAGGCCAGCGGCCGCGCGATTGCGTTCTCGCGCAGGCGTTGCGAGCGGCTTTCACCGCGTTTGGCGTGCCTCATGCGCTTCGCGGACGGACTGCGGCCATCGCCATCAACTGTCGTCGCGCCATCCACCTCGCGCCGGGTCTTCTTGCGCTTGCCGGCGTACTCGGCGTCCGAAAAACTGATCTGGCCCATCGTGCTGCTCGCTCCTTGCCCGGCTCAACGATCAAACGGCTCGGTCGGTGGACTTGTTCAGACCTTCCCTAATTGAGACATCACAGCTAGCGTGAACGCCCGCGGCGCAGCGTAGCCATTGGTGTCGAAAAACGATGACCTGAGACCGCAGGTATCGAGCGAGACTTTTGCCCCATAAAGCGCTGGATCCGGGCGCACACCGCGGCGAGCCGGACTATCTTGTCGGCGTGCGGTCCATCGTCGGCGCGGCTGGCGAGACCGCACAGAGGTGCGCGTCATGGATGTCTCGCGTTTCTGGTTGATTTGGCCCGACAGTCCAGCCTTGTCGTTGCTGGTGCTGGTCTTGCTCGCTATGGCCTTCTTGTATGCGGCGCGGCTGCCGATGCACCAGCTCATCCGGGCGGCCGGTCATGCCGTGGGCGGGCCGCTGCGAATGGCCTCGCGCTGGCTGCTGGCTGCGGCCGCCGAGATCAACGATCGCAACAAGGCGGTGTTGCTGGCGCATGGGCGCCGAGAGCTCGAGAAGCGCATCGAGCGCGAGTTCGAGCGCATCGCGACGCTGGTCAACCGCGACCTGCAGGGCTACCCGGTGCTGCAACGCAAGCTCGCCGACGAGGTGACCACGATCGAAGAGGACTACAAGAAGTGCGGCGAGGTGCCGCCGCCGCCGCCCGACTGGGTGGAGGCCGTGGCCGCCATCGGCAAGATCAAGAGTGGCGGCGGCGAACTGGCGATGTCGATCCTGGAAGGGATCAATCAGTCGATCAACCGCATCCACGACAAGGCGATCGCCGAGTACCGCAAATCCTACGAAGCGCGCCATGCGATCCTCGAGAAGTTCATGCCGTCCTGGCGCGCGATCGAGAAGACTCTGAGCCAGGTGGACAAGAACATCAGCGGCCTGCTGGACAGCGCCTTGTCGGTGGACAACCTGATGGCGCAGTACGAGCAGATCGTGGCCAAGACCGACAAGGCGGTGCACGCGCTCACGGTCTCGGCGCTCACCCAGTTCGGCATTGCGCTGCTGGTGATGGGGGTGGCGATCGGCGGCACTTTCATCAACTTCAAGCTCATCGCCTTGCCGATGTCCGAGATGGTCGGCGCGGCCGACTACATCACGGCCTCGCTGCGCACCTCGGAAGTGGCGGCGCTGGTGATCATCCTGGTCGAGGCCTCGATGGGCCTGTTCCTGATGGAAACGATGCGCATCACGCGGCTGTTTCCGGTGATCGCCAACCTGGGCGACCAGGCGCGGCGCCGCATGATGTGGGTGGCGCTGACCTTGCTGGTCACGCTGGCCGGCATCGAGGCCGCGCTGGCGCTGATGCGTGACATGCTGATCCAGGACAAGCAGGCGCTGGTGCAATCGCTGGCCAGCGTGCAGCAGGTGGCGGCCGACAGCTGGGTCGGCAAGATACCCACTGCGGGGCAGATGCTGCTGGGCTTCATCCTGCCGTTTGCACTGACCTTCGTGGCGATCCCGCTGGAGTCGCTGATCCATTCGGGGCGCACCGTGGGCGGCGCGTTGTTGATGGTGCTGGCGCGCGGCTTCGCGCTGCTGCTGCGCATCGCCGGCAACCTGATCCGCCAGGCCAGTCGGGTGCTGGTGCATCTGTACGACGTGGCCATCGTGCTGCCGCTGTGGGTCGAGCGCATGGCCAGCGGTGCGCGCGGCGCGCCAACCCGCGGCGATGCGAGCTCGATCACGCTGCAGCCCAGGGAGGAATCATGAACGCGCTGACGAGCCGGCCGCGCCGGCTGGTGCTGCACACGATCGCGGCGGCCATGGCCACTGGGTTGGCTTCGGCCTGCGGCGACCCGCGCAACCACAACCAGGCGGTGTACATGCTGGTGGACACCTCGGGCACCTATGTGCAGGAGGCGAACAAGGCGCAGTCGATCGTGAACTTCCTGCTCGGCACGCTGAACCCGGGCGATTCGCTTGCCGTGGCCAAGGTTGAGAGCCGAAGTTTCAACGAGAAGGACATCGTGGCCAAGGCCACCTTCGACACGCGCCCGTCGCAGGCCAATGCGCAGAAGCGCGCGTTTCGCGACAAGACCGACGGCTACTTCAGGGGCCAGAAGGGCTCGGCCTTCACCGACATCACCGGCGGACTGCTGCAGGGCGCCGAATACCTCAACGAGACCGGTGCCGGCAGCAAGACGCTGGTGATCTTTTCCGACATGCAGGAGGAGCTGGACAAGGTCACGGTGCGCAACTTTCCGATCGACCTGAAGGACATTCGCGTCATCGCGGTCAACGTGGTCAAGCTCAACACCGACAACATCGACCCGCGTCGCTACCTCGGTCGCATCGAGGCCTGGGAAAAGCGCGTGCTGGCCGCCGGGGCCAAGGAATGGCGCGTGATCAACGACCTGGAGCGCCTGAACGCGATCTTCGAGCGGACTTGAGCGCGGCCGCGGACGCCGGCGTGATGACGCTGAACGGTCGCGCCCCGCCGGACGCTGTGCGCCGCCTTACGCGATCAGCAGCCGCGCACCTTCGAGCGCGAAGCGAGCGAGTCCGCTGACCAGCAGCGCGACGACCACCGACAGCGACACCGAGAACAACGCTTCGCGCCGGCCGATCGTCTTGAGCATCACTGCGAACGTCGAGATGCACGGAACGTAGAAGGTCAGGAACAGCAGGAACGTCATGATCTGCACCTGATCGAGGTACAGGCCGACGTCGAAGCTGCCGAGCGCCTGGTAGATCATCAGCAGCGACAGCTCCTTGCGCAGCACGCCGAACAAGATGGGCACACCCAGCACCAAGGGCAGGCCCAACCACCACCCGGTGATCGGCGCGAGCAGTGCATTGATGTATCGATCGGCGCCGACGTGGGACAGCAGTGCAAGCACCACGCTGCCGCCGATCAGCAGTGGCGTGACGATGGTCAGGATGTCGCGCGTGCGCTCCCACGTCTCGAGCAGGATTGGCAGCCAGCGTGGCAGCGCGTAGGACGGGATCGCCTGCACCTGGCCGGGGCCGCCGCGTGGATAGCGATGCCGCATGACCTGCCCGAGTACGGCGATCACCACCATCGTGAGCAGGAAGATCAGGGTCACGCCCAGGCCACCCAGGTACTTGCCGGCCAGCGCCAGGATGATCGCCGAGCGCGCCGAGCAGGGCACGAACGTCACGAGCACGGAGGCCATCACCCGCTCGCGCCCGGTCGTCGTCTTGCCGATCGCCGAAATCGCCGGCACGTTGCATCCCAGCCCGAGAAGAAACGGCACGGCGACGCCGCCGTGCAGGCCGATGCGGTGGAACGTGCGGTCCACTGCAAAGGCGATGCGCGCCATGACCCCCGCCTCTTCCAGCGCCACCAGCAGCAGCACCAGCGGAATCATGTACGGCACCACGATGCCGACGAGTCCGATCAAACCGTCCGCCACCGCGCGTCCGATGACGCCGGCGGTGGTCTGCGGACGCCACTCGGCTGCCCACGCCGCCAGTCGAGCGGAAGTCTGGCTGTCGATCCACTGGCTGACGTAGAAGACGACGAAGAGTACGGCGGCGAACACGGCCACGCTGCCGATGAAGCCCCAGCGCGGACTCAGCAACAATTCGTCGAGCCAGTAGCGCCAACCGCGGCCTTCGTGCGGCGCACCGAGCCGGGATGCGGCTTCGAACAGCATGGCTGCGCGATGATGGCGGTCGGCGTGCAACTCATCGCCCAAGGGACGCGGCAGCGCCTGCGCGGCGTTCGCGAGCAGGCGTTGCACTTCGGGTAAGTAGCCCGGAAAGTGCTGCTGCAGTTCGTCGAGAAAATAGGGGTCACCCTCCGCGATCTGCGTCACCAGCAATTGAGGTGGCACGCGGAAGGCCTGCCTGATCGCCGGTGTGCTCAGCAACGCGGCGAGCGGCCCGAGTGCGGCGGTGATGTGTTCGCTCGGCGGTTGCGCGTGCGGGATCATCCCTTCGCGCACGGCGTGCACGGCCGTGCGAAACAGCTCGGCGATACCGTGTCCCATCACCGCAGCCGTCGGCACCACGGGTACGCCCAGTCGTGCGCTCAACACGCTGGCATTGACGTAGATGCCACGCTCGCCGGCTTCGTCCACCTTGTTGAGCGCGATCACCATCGGGCGTCCGAATTTCACGAGCTTCAGCGTCAGCTCCAGATGATGTTCGAGCGACATGACGTCGAGCACCTGCACGATGACGTCCGGCGGCGCAAAGGGCGCCGGCGGGCCGTCGGGTTCGTGCGACGACACGGGCGGGCGCTCGTCGCCCCACAGCAGGTACTTCAGCGCGGCGCGGTCTGCCGATTCGAGATGGTGCGGCGAGCGGATGCTCGGCAGATCGATCACGCGCGCCTCGTCCAGGCCGATCTGCACCGCGCACTCGTTGTACGACAGGCGGGTGCCCGCCAGCGCGCCGCTGCGCACCGAGGTACTGGCCACCGCCGCGAAGAATGTGCTCTTGCCGCTGTTGGGCAAGCCGACGAGTGCGATGCGCAGCCGCCGCTTGCCGCGCAACAGCGGTTCGCGCAAGGGGATCGTTGCGATGCTGGGGACGGCAGGTCTGGTCGTGGCCATCGTGGTTCAGCGCTGTGCCCTTGCCCGGCCTGGCCGGACGCGACGGTGAGCGTCGCGGCCCCGCAGTCTCGATATCGAATTCGGGAGTGACATGCGCGATTCTCGGCGAGCTTGGGTCGAGCCCCGCCCGACGATTGCGCGGCCCGGTTCCGCTCGACGGCCGGCCGTGCGACTTTGGCACAATGCGTCGCATGGAGAGCGACGCCGTCAGCCTGCGTCTCGCCGTTCGCGGCGATGCGCTGGTGCTGGCCGAGATGTCGCGCGACTGGATCGAGTGGGGCCTGGGCTGGACCTATCGGCCCGAGCGCATCCGCCGACTGATCACCCATCGCGAGACGGTGGCCGTCGTGGCGTGCAGCGGCGCGGCCATCGTCGGCTTCGCGGTCATGCAGTTCGGCGACGACCGCGCGCACCTGGTGTTGATGGCGGTGTCGCCGGCGCAGCGGCGCCGCGGCATCGGCCGGCAGTTGCTGCAGTGGCTGATCGAGTCGGCGATGGTGGCCGGCATGGCGTCGCTGCACCTCGAGCTGCGTGCCGGCAATTCGCAGGCGCGCGACTTCTACGCCACGATGGGCTTCACGCAGACGTTGCTGATGAGCGGCTACTACCAGGGCCGCGAACACGCGCTGCGCATGGTGCGGGTGCTGCGCCCGCAGCAAGTGCCGGTCAGCGACGACTGGCTGTCGGCGCTGCGCCGTTAGTGGCCCGCCCGCGCGGCCGCCGGTTGGGGCGCGAAAAGGTGATCTGCATCAACGACGGGCGATCGCGCGGACCGTATTCTGGTATTTGAATACCAATATTAGGTGCCGCATGCCTTTTCAGTGCCAAGTCAGCCGCCTGCTCGACGACGAGCATCGCGCGAACCTGGAGTTGCTCGGCCAGCTGGAGCAGAGCCTGGCGCGAATGCCGCGCGACGGCGGCAGCGGCAACGCCGACCTGGCGGCGCTGCTGAAGCGCTTCGACCATCAGATCGCGCAGGACGTCGGCCGCCATTTCGATTTCGAGGAGCGCGAGCTCTTTCCCCGGCTGGACGAGTCGGGCGACGGTGACATGGCCGCGCTGCTGGCCGACGAGCATGCGGTGATTCGCGAGGTGGCCGGCGAGCTGCTGCCGTTGTGCCGCGCGGCCATCGCCGGCACACTCGACGCGGACGGCTGGCGTGCGCTGGCCCGCGGCACGCTGGAGCTGGTAGAGCGCCAGGTGGCGCACATCCAGAAGGAAACCATGGCGCTGCTGCCGTTGCTGGACGACCTGCTGGACGACGAATCCGACCGCCAGCTGGCGCTGGCCTATGCGGACGCCTGAACCGCACCGTCGAACCCCACCGAGGAGACACTACGATGAACTCAGCCGTGACCGAGTCGGCCACCATACGCGCGTTGCGGCCCGACGACCTGGCGGCCGTGGTCGCGATCGATGCGGCGATCGAAGGCCGGCCGCGGCGCCACTACATCGAACGCCGCCTGCAGGCCGCGGTGCGCGAGCCGAAGCTGCACGCGCAGCTCGCGGCCAGCGACGAGCGCGGTCTGGCGGGCTACATCCTCGCGCGCGTGCTCGAAGGCGAGTTCGGTCGCAGCGAAACCGGTCTGCGGCTCGAGATGGTGGGTGTGCGCGACGACCACCGCGGCCACGGCGTCGGGCGCCAGCTGTTCGACGCGCTGGCGGCCTGGGGGCGGCGGCACGGCGTGCGCGAGCTGCGCACGTCGGAGTCGTGGCGCAATGCGCGCATGCTGCACTGGTTCGACGCCATGGGCTTCGAGCTGGCACCGATCCAGATCGTCGATTGCGCGGTCGACGGCGGCCGCTACGACACCAGCGCGCGACGACGCCGTCGCGCTGCCCGAGGGACACGGGCCGGGCCACGAGATCGACTTCGGCGCGCCCGAGGGCAACGACTTCGAGCGCCTGGCGCGCGACGATGCCGACGTGCGTTCGATGGTGCCGGCCGACCTGGCCGATATCGTTCGCATCGACCGCGGCATCACCGGGCGTGACCGCGGCGGCTACATGGCGCGGCGTCTGGCCGAGACGCTGGAAGACTCAGCCATCCGGGTGTCGCTCACCGGGCGTGCCGACGGCGTGATCGTCGGCTACCTGATGGCACGCGCCGACCTGGGCGATTTCGGCCGCACCGACCCGGTGGCGGTCATCGACACCATCGGCGTCGACCCCGAGTACGCGCACCGTGGCGTCGGCCATGCGCATGGTGTCGCAGCTGTTCGCCAACCTCGGTGCGCTGCGTGTCGAGCGGGTCGAGACGGTGGTGTCGCACCGCGAGCCGCAGCTTGCGGGCTTCTTCACCAGCGTCGGCTTTGCGCCGTCGCAGCGCCTGGCGTTCGTGCGGCGGCTGGGTTGACCACGATGGCCGCCGGCTGCGACGACTCCACCGTACGCGATGCGCTGCGGCAGGTGCAGGACCCCGAGGCCGGCATGAACATCGTCGACCTCGGCCTGGTCTACGCGATCGAGGTCGGCGAGGCCGCGGTGCAGGTCGACCTGACGATGACCACGGCGGCATGCCCGATGGCCGAGCTGATCGTCGACCAGGCGCACGACGCGATCGTCCATGCCGTGCCCAAGGGCACCGCGGTCGACGTGCGGCTGGTGTGGGATCCGCCGTGGACGCCCGCGCGCATGAGCGACCTGGCGCGCGAGCAGTTCGGCTGGTCAGGTTGATGCGCGCGCCGGGCGCCGCGCCGGGCAAGACCCCGCTGTGGCGGGTGCCGCTGCTGGTGCTGGGCTTCGTGGCGCTGGTCGGGGGCACTGCCGGTGCGCTGGCACGCCTGGGTTGGGCCGTGCCCGACGCAGCCGTCTCGGTGGCGGGCCTGCACGGGCCGCTGATGATCTGCGGCTTCTTCGGCGTGGTGATCTCGCTCGAGCGCGCGGTCGCCATCGGCCGGGCATGGCCCTACCTCGGCGTGGTGCTGGCCGGTGTCGGCACCGCGGCGGCACTGCACGGCGCCACGGCGGCGGCCGCGTGGCTGTACCTCGGCGCCAGCGTGATGTTGCTGGCCGCATCGCTGGACATCGCGCGCCGCCAGCGCGCGCTGTTCACGTTCACGATGGCGCTGGGCGCAGCCTGCTGGTGCGTCGGCAACCTGCTCTGGCTGCGCGGTGCGCGCGGTGCACGAGCTGGTGCCATGGTGGCTGGCGTTCCTGATCCTCACCATCGCCGGCGAGCGGCTCGAACTGTCGCGCCTGATGCCGCCGTCGGCGACGGCGCGCGGCGTGTTCGCCGCGCTGCTGGCGCTGGTGACGGTCGGGCTGGCTGGCGGGCACAGCGCCTGGGGCGGCGCGGCGTTCGGTGCCGGCCTGCTCGGGCTCGCGCTGTGGCTCGTCAAGCAGGACATCGCGCGGCGCACGGTGCGCCAGCGCGGGCTGACGCGCTACATCGCGGTGTGCCTGCTGTCGGGCTACCTGTGGCTCGCGGTGGGCGGGTTGACGTTCGTGGTCGCCAGTCCGATGCATCCGGGCACGATCTTCTACGACGCCGCGCTGCATGCGCTCGGCCTGGGCTTCGTGTTCTCGATGGTGTTCGGCCATGCGCCGATCATCTTTCCGGCGGTGCTTCGCATCGCGGTGCCGTACCGCGCCTACTTCTACGGTCCGCTGGTGCTGTTGCATGCCTCGCTGCTGCTGCGGCTGATCGGCGACGCGATGCTCTCGTTCGCCACGGTGCGCACGGCCGGCGTCCTGAATGCGCTGGCGCTGGCGCTGTTCATCGCCGGCACCGCGATGGCGGCATGGCGCGGGTCGCGTGTGCCGGCGCGATCCGCGGGCCCGTGAGCGTCAGTTCAGCAGCGTCGTCGCCGGCACGTACGCATAACCCAGATCGCGCGCGACCGCCTCGTAGGTCACGTGGCCGTGCGCCACATTCAAGCCTTCGCGCAGGTGCGGGTTGTCGGCCAGCGCACGTTTCCAGCCCTTGTCGGCGAGCGCGATGGCATGGCTGATGGTGGCGTTGTTGAGCGCGAAGGTCGAGGTGCGCGCCACCGCGCCGGGCATGTTGGCCACGCAGTAGTGGATCACGCCGTCGACGACGTAGGTCGGATCGGTGTGCGTGGTCGCGTGAGAGGTCTCGAAGCAGCCACCCTGGTCGATCGCCACGTCGACGACGACCGAACCCTTCTTCATCGCCGCCACCATTGCGCGGGTGACGAGTTTCGGCGCCGCCGCACCCGGGATCAGCACGCCACCGACCACCAGATCGGCGGCCAGCACCGCGTCTTCGATCGCCGAGGCCGTGGAGTACTGCGTGCCGATCCGGTTGCCGAAGACGAGGTCGAGCTGACGCAGTCGGTCGACGTTCTTGTCGATCACCGTGACCCGCGCCCCGATGCCCACCGCAACCTGCAGGGCGTTGGTGCCGACGACGCCGGCGCCGATGATCACCACGTGGGCCGGCGCGACGCCCGGCACGCCGCCGAGCAGCATGCCCATGCCGCCGTGCGATTTTTCGAGGTGCGTGGCCCCGGCCTGGATCGCCATGCGGCCGGCCACCTCGCTCATCGGCGCCAGCAGCGGCAGTCCGCCGCCAGGCCCGGTGATGGTCTCGTAGGCCACGCAGACCGCACCCGACTTCACCAGTGCGGCGGTCTGCGCCGGGTCGGGCGCCAGGTGCAGGTAGGTGTAGAGGATCTGGCCGTCGCGCAGCATCGCGCATTCGCCCGGCTGCGGCTCCTTGACCTTGACGATCATCTCGGCGCGGCCGAACACGTCGGCCGCCTCCGACACCAGGCTCGCGCCGGCGGCGCGGTATTGGGCATCGTCCAGCCCGATCGCCGCACCCGCGCCCGATTGCACGAGCACCTCGTGCCCGTGTGCGGTCAGTTCGCGCACGCTGCCGGGCGTCAGCCCGACGCGGTACTCGTGGTTCTTGATTTCCTTGGGCACACCGATGCGCATCGCAGCTTCCTTGCGTGGGAGGAACCCAGATCATAGTCAGGGTCCATTGGCCGGCGCATCGCGGCAGCGGCGATGGTCTGGTCCGTCGTCGGGCGCCTGTCTGCACGAAATGAGCTGCGTCAAGCCGGCGCGTCCGGCGCTGATTCATCATGGCCGCGCTTTTTTGCAAGAGGCGGAAGGACTGCCATGATGCCGATGGGTTGGATTCGGGCTCGCCTGCGGTCGTCGGCTGCTGCCGTTGCAATCGTCGTGACGCTGCTGGCCGGCGCGGCGGCGGGAGCGACGACCGACTATGGCGCCGCGATCGACGCCGCCGGCCGCCAGCGCATGCTGACGCAGCGCATCGTCAAGGCGTACTGCCAGGTGGGGATGCGGGTCACGCCCGAGGTCTCGAAGGCGCAACTCGATGCCGCGGTGCGGCGGTTCGACCGCCAGTTGCTCGAGCTGGCGAAGGTCGTGCCCAACGCCGAATCGCGCGACGCACTGGCGCGGCTGCGCACGCAGTGGCGCGATTTCCGTCGCCTGGCCACCGGGCCGGTCAGCCGCGACGGCGCGAGGCGCCTGGCCGTGCAGAGCGATGGCGTGTTGCAGGCCGCGCATCAGTTGGTGCTGCTGCTGCAGGATGCGGCGGGCACACCGCAGGCGCGCCTGGTCAACCTGGCCGGCCGGCAGCGCATGCTGTCGCAGCGTCTGGCCAAGTTGTACATGCTGCGCGCCTATGGCGTGGACACGCCGTCGCTGCGCGACGAGCTGGAGTCCACGCGCAACGAGTTCGAGGGCGCGTTGGCGGCGCTGCGTGCGGCGCCCGAGAATACCGGGGCGATCGAACTGGAGCTCGACGCCGTGGCGCTGCAATGGGAGTGGTTCAAGAACGCGCTGGCCTTGCAGGGCACCGACTCCTACGTGCTGGTGGTCGGCGACGCGAGCGAGTCGATCCTCAACAGCATGGATCTGATCACCGCCAAGTACGCTGCGCTGGTGTCGCGTTGAGCCGATGACTTCGCTGACGATTCGTTGCATCCTGCAGCGGTGCAACATTGATTTGACGCACTGTCGGCGCCGGGCAGTGCGGCACGATCGCGCGCATGAAGACCGTCCACGCGACCGGCGATGCAGCGCAGGCAGCCCGTCATCGGTGATCTGCTGGATGTGCTGCCCGACACCGTCGTCATGGTCGACGCGAGGGGCCGGCTGGCGTTCGTCAACCAGGCGGCGCGCCGCCTGCTCGGCTACGAGCCGGGCGAGCTGATCGATCGGCCGCTGTCGATCCTGCTGCCCGAGGCGCTGCGCGCGCGCCACGAAGCGATGGTCGACGCATTTCGCCGCGACGGCCAGACCACCTTGATGGGCTCGCGGCCGGTGCTGCATGCGCTGCACAAGCTGGGGCACCTGGTGCCGGTGTCGATCTCGCTGTGCAACATCGTGCTCGATGGCGAAGCGCTGTCGGTGGCCGTGATCCACGATGCGTCGACGATGAACCGCCAGCTCGATCGGGCGCTGCAGATGGCCGAGACCGACGATCTGACCGAGCTGGGCAACCGGCTGCACCTGTCCAAGCGCATCCAGGAGCGCCTGGTGTCCGGAGCGCCGTTCGCCTTGTTGTTCATCGATCTGACGCAGTTCAAACAGCTGAACGACCGCCATGGCCATGAAACGGGCGACGAGGTGCTGCGCATCACCGCCCAGCGCCTGCGGGCGCAGGTGCGCGACGGTGACGTGGCGGCGCGCCTGGGCGGCGACGAATTCGTGATGCTGCTCGATGGTCTGTCGCGGCCCGACGCGCTGGCCGAGCGCGCGGCGGGGGTCGCCCGACACCTGGCCCGCACGGTTCAGATCGGCGAGTTGTCGCTGCATCTGACCGCGAGCATCGGTGGCGCGTTCTACCCGCGTGACGGCCAGACCGAAAGCACGCTGTTGGCGGTGGCCGACCGTCGCATGTACGAGGCCAAGCGCAGACAGGCCACGCATTGCGTCGAGGATTCGGCGCCGACCTGATCGTCAGTAGCCACGCCAGGCGGCGTGGCCGATCCTCGCATTTGATCTGTCGCAACAAAGCGGTGCGGCAGCGGGCGTTCGCGCTTGCACAAGGCCGCGCATGTATACAGTATTCAAAGCGTGCCGGCTGTCGCGCCGAGCCGGGAGGCCCAAGTGCCCGACCACACGCTCAGAACCCTCGAACGGCCTTTGGCGCTCGGCGAGCAGGTCTACCATGCGCTGCGCACACAACTGCGCAGCGGTGCCATCGTGGCCGGTCAGGCGCTGCAGGAGGTGCAGCTGGCCGAACAACTCGGCGTCTCGCGCACGCCGGTGCGAGAGGCGATGGCGCGACTGGCCAGCGAAGGGCTGCTGGCGAGCGATCGGCGCAGCTTCACCGTACCGGCGCTGACGCGACAGGACGTCGACGACATCTACGAGGTGCGGCATCTCGTCGAGCCGGCGGCGCTGCGCCGGATTGCGCCGCTGACGGTCAAGCCCGAGGCGCGCGCGCCGATCGACGCGGCGCTGGCCGACGCCGTGGCCGCCGACCGGGTGGCCGACAGCAGCGCCTTTCGCGACGCGAACGCGCGCTACCGCGCGGCCTGGCTGGCGTTGGTGCCCAATGCACGCCTGGTGCGCGCCATCGAGTTGTACGCCGATCACATGCAGCACATCCGCGCGCTCACGCTCGGCGATGCCCAGGTGCGCAAGATCGTGCTGCGCGGCCTCAAGCGCATCACCGCGGCGCTGGCGGCCGGCGACGGCGACGGCGCGGCGGCGGCGACGCACCTGCATCTGCAGCAGGCGCATCGCGCCTTCATCGCGGCCACGGGGTTGAACGGTCGGCAGGATGCCGGCGCGGGGAGCAACACGCCATGAACTACCAAGCCGAAATCCCCTACGGCGGCCTACTGGAGCACGCCGTTCGCGCGCTGGCAGGGCGCCTTGCGCACCTGCACAGCATCGAGTTCGCGGCGCACGTGGCCAAGCGTGAACTCGAGCGGCGCCGCATCGACGCGCGCGTTTCGACCACGGCGTGCTCGGCTTCAGCGTGCCGCAGAAGCACTCGTTCTACGGCCTGCCCTGGCTGACGGGGTTGGCGGGTGCGAGCCAGGTCGGCGGCCCGACGCTGATGCAGGCCTGCGCCACCGGCGTGCGCGTGCTGCTGGCGGCGGCGCAGGAGATCGAGGGCGGGCTGGCGACTGCGGCGCTGGCGGTCACCTGCGACCGCACCTCGAACGGGCCGCACCTGTATTACCCGCAACCCGCGCGGCCCCGGCGGCACCGGCGTCGCACGAAGACTGGGTGATGGACAACTTCGGCTGCGATCCGCTGGGCCGGCATTCGATGATGGCCACCGCGGAGAACGTCGCGCAGAAGCACGGCATCGGCACCGCCGAGCAGCACGAAGTGGTGCTGCATCGCGAGGCGCAGTACGCGCCAGGCGCTCGCCGACGACGCCGCGTTCCACAAGCGCTTCATGACGCTGCCGTTCGACGGTGCCCGAGCCCGGCTTCCGCAAGACCGCTGGCGACGCTCGCAGGCGACGAGGGCATCTCGCACTTCGACCGCCGAGGGGCTGGCGAAGCTCAAGCCCGTGCTGCCGGGCGGCACCGTCACCTATCGGCGGCCAGACGCATCCGGCCGACGGCAACGCCGCGATCGTGCTCACGACGCGCGGAACGGGCGCGCGAGTTGTCGCGCGACCCGAAGATCCGCGTCCGGCTGCACGGCTTCGGCCAGGCGCGCGCGCCGGCTCGCCTACATGCCCGAGGCGCCGGTGCCGGCGGCGCAGCGCGCGCTGGCGCAGGCCGGGCTCGGCATCGACGCAGATGGACGCGATCAAGACGCACAACCCGTTCGCGGTCAACGACATCTGTTTCGCGCGCGCCACCGGCGTCGACTGGCGCGCATCAACAACTACGGCTGCTCGCTGGTCTGGGGCCATCCGCAGGCGCCGATGGGCACGCGCGCGATCATCGAGCTGATCGAGGAGCTGGCGCTGCGCGGCGGCGGCTACGGCCTGTTCACCGGCTGCGCGGCGGGCGATACGGCGATGGCCGTGGTGCTCGAGGTGGCCGACGCCTATGCGGGTGGACGTCATGGCCTTCGCCGACTGGATCGAGCGGCACGCGGCCGCTTCGCGCCGGACAAGACCGGCGCTGCGATCCGCTTCGCCGGCGACGACATCAGCTATGCGGAGCTCGCCGCGGCGCATCGCGCGCGGCGGCCGCGCTCGCGCGACGCGGGCGTGGCGCCGCGGCGATGTGCGTCGCCTAGCTCGGCCTGAATCAGCCCGCGACTGCTGGTGCTGCTGTTTGCCTGCGCGCGCCTGGGCGCGATGTTCATGCCGCTGAACTGGCGCCTCGCGCCGCCCGAGCAGCGGCGCGTGCTGGCCGATTGCCCGCCAGGCGCGTGCTGGTCGTGACACGCCTTCGCCGGCGCCAGCGCCGAGCATGGCGTGGCCGCCGATCGGCACGCGCTGCGTCGCCCGCTGGCGCGGTGCCGACAGGCTGGATCGCCTGGGCACGTTCAGCGAGCGCGCCGCGGCGCGGCGCATCGGCACGGCGCGGTCGACAGCGCACGCCGCTGCTGCTGTGCTACACCTCGGGCTCGACCGGCGTGCCCAAGGGCGTGCGTGCTGACGCAGCGCGCGCTGTTCTGGAACGCGTCAACAGCAGTCGACATGCACGATCTGACCAGCGCCGACCGGGTGCTGACCACGCTGCCGCTGTTCCACGTCGGCGGGCTCAACATCCAGACCACGCCGGCGCTGCACGCGGGCGCACGCGTGACGCTGCATCCGCAAGTTCGATGCCGCAGGCGGCGCTCGATGCGATCGAGCGCGAGCGCATCACGCTCACGGTGCTGGTGCCGGCGCAACTCGAGGCGATGATGGCGCACCCGCGCTGGCGCAGCGCCGACCTGTCGCAGCCTGCGCATGATCACGCACCGGCTCGACGCATCGTGCCCGAGCGGCTTCATCCGCGCGTGTACGATGCGCGGCGTGCCGCTGATCCAGGTGTACGGCGCGACCGAGACCTGCCCGATCGCGACCTACATGCGTGCCGACGATGCCATGCGCAAGGCCGGCTCGGCCGGCCGTGCCCGCGCTGCACTGCGAAGTGCGCGTCGTCGACGACGACGGCGCGCGACGTGGCGCCGGTGCCAGCACGGCGAGATCCTGGTGCGCGGGCCGAACGTGATGAGCGGCTACTGGAACGCGCCGCAGGCCACGCGCCGAGGCTTTCGCGGCGGCTGGTTCCACTCCGGCGACATCGGCCATTTCGACGACGAGGGCTACCTGTACGTCGTCGGCCGCGCGCAAGGACATGATCATCTCCGGCGGCGAGAACATCTATCCCGGCCGAGATCGAGAACGTGCTGCTCGAGTGCCCCGCGATCGCCGAGGCCTGCGTGGTCGGCCGGCCCGATGCGCGCTGGGGCGAAGCGGTGGTCGCCGTCGTCGTGCCCAAGCCCGGCGCACGCTGACGCGAGGCCGAGGTGCTCGGCGCTGTTCGACGGGCGCGCTCGCGCGCTTACAAGCACCCGAAGGACATGCGTCTTCGTCGACGCGCTGCCGCGCAGCGCGCTCGGCAAGGTGCGCAAGGACGATGTGCGCCGGCTCGTCGGCCGCACAAGGCGGTGAGAAAGCCGTATGACTCTCAAGATCGGCATCGACGTCGGCGGCACCTTCACCGACTTCGTCGTCGCGCGCGACGGCGAGCCGCCGGTGATCCACAAGACGCTGTCGACGCCCGCCGACCCGTCGATCGCGGTGGTCGACGGGCTTGGCGCAGATCGCCGCCGCGCATGCAGCCGCCGATGTCGCTGCGAGGACTTCGCGCGTCGATCGACACCATCGTGCACGGCACGACGGTGACCACCAACGCCACGCTGACCCGCACCGGCGCCCGCTGCGGCGCTGCTCACCACCGAGGGCGTGCGCGACGCGCTGGAGATGCGCCGCGGCATCCGCGAGGAGCAGTACAACAACCGCTACACCAACGTGCGGCCGCTGGTGCCGCGCGACCTGCGCGTCGGCGTCGCCGGGCCGCTCGACCGCAACGGCAGCGAGATCGACGCCGCTCGATCTCGACGACGTGCGCGACGCGGTCGCCGCCTGTTCGCGAGCGAGGGCGTGCAGGCGGTGGCGATCTGCTTCATGAACTCGTTCGCCAACCCGGCGCACGAGCAGGCGGCCGCCGAGATCGTGCGGCGCGAGCTGCCCGGCGCCTACCTGTCGGTGTCGACCGAGGTGCTGCCGTCGATCCGCTTCTACGACCGCGTCAGCACCACCGCGCTCAACGCCTACGTCGGCCCCAAGCTCGAGCACTACCTCGACCAGCTGGTCGACGCGCCTCGACGGACGCGGGCTTCGGCGGCGTGCTGCTGATCATGCAGTCCAACGGCGGCGTGATCTCGCCGCAGGTCGCGCGCGAGCAAGGCCGCGCTCACGCTGCTCTCCGGGCCGGCCGGCGGCCCGGGCGCGGGCTTGTTCTACGTCGCGTGCGCACGGCCAGAACCGCTGCATCACCACCGACATGGGCGGCACCAGCTTCGAGGCCTCGGTGGCGGTCGGACGCGCCGATGGTCAAGAACGACGGCGAGATCGCCCGCCACCGGATCGCGCTGCCGATGCTCGACATCCACACCATCGGCGCCGGCGGCGGCTCGATCGGCTGGCTCGACGAGGGCGGCCTGCTGCGCATGGGCCCGCAGAGCGCGGGCGCCGACCCGGGCCCGGCCTGCTACGGCAGCGGCGGCACGCTGCCGACCACCACCGACGCCAACCTGGTGCTCGGCTACCTCGACCCGGATTACTTCGCCGGCGGGCAGATGCAGCTCGACGTCGGCGGCCGCGCGGCGCGCCATCGAGCAGCATATCGCCCGGCCGATGGGCCTGACGATCGAGCAGGCCGCGGCCGGCATGTACCGCGTGGCCTGCAACAACATGGCGCAGGGCGTGCGCGAGGTGACGATCAAGCGCGGCTTCGATCCGCGCGAGTTCCCGCTGATCGCCGGCGGCGGCGCCGGGCCGATCCACGCGCTGCCTGATCTGCAGCGAGCTCGAGATTCCGCTGCAGATCGTGCCGCGCGAAGCCTCGGTGCTGTGCGCGTTCGGCATGCTGATGTGCGAGCTGCAACACGACTTCGTGCGCACCTTCGTCGCGCGGCTGGAGTCGCTCGACTGGGCGCGCCTCGCGGCCCTGGTCGACGAGATGTCGGCGCGAAGGCGCCGCGCTGCTGGCCGAGGAGCGCATCGCGCCGGCGCGACGGCGCATCGAGGTGCGGCTCGACTGCCGCTACATCAAGCAGTACCACGAGGTGTCGGTCGCGGTGCCGCTGCGAGCTGATCGACGCGGCGCGACGCCGCCGCGATCGCACGCGCGTTCCACGCCGAGCACAACCGGCTGTACGGCTATTCGCTGCGAGACGGAGCGCACGCCGGTCGAGATCATCAACGTGCGGCTGCAGGCGATCGGCGCCACCGACAAGCCGGCGCTATCGCAGCGAGGCCGCGGGCGGCGCCGATGCCGAGCCGCGCGCTGAAGGGCCGGCGCAGCGTCTACATCCCCGAGACGCGACGCCTTCGCCGAGATCGCCGGTCTACGACGGCCACCGCTGCGCTACGGCAACCGCATCGCCGGCCCGGCGCTGATCGAGCAGCAGACCACCGCGATCTTCGTCAGCGATTCGTACGACTGCGTGGTCGATGCGCTACGGCTCGTTCGTGCTCTACGCCGAAGGGCCGCGAGGACCTGCGTCGGCCAGCGTCGAACGCGCGCAAGCACGCGAGGAGGCCGTCGGCATGACGACGATCGACCCGATCCTGCTCTCGGTCTACGCGCGCACCTTCAAGTCGATCACCGACGAGATGAGCATCTCGATGGAGCAGACCACGCGCTCGCCGATCCTGTGCGAGGCCAAGGACTTCGTCACCGGCCTCTACGACGCCGAGGGCCGCATGCTCGAGCAGACCGAGAACCTGCCGATCCTCGCGTTCTCGCTGGCGCCGGTGTGCAAGTACATCCGCAAGTACTTCGGCGACGACATCCACCCCGGCGACGTCATTCTTCCACAACGACGTGTTCTCGCTCGGCAACCAGAACAACGACGTCGCGGTGTTCAAGCCGATCTTCTTCGACGGCGAGCTGGTCGCCTGGACCGCGGTCAAGGGCCACCAGGCCGACATCGGCGGCGCGGTGCGCCGGCGGCTACAACCCGAACGCGATCGAGGTCTGGCAGGAGGCGCTGCGCATCCCGCCGGTCAAGGTCGTCGAGCGCGGCAAGCTGCGCAAGGACGTCTGGAACCTGATCTTCGCCAACATCCGGCTGGACATCGTGCAGCACGACATGAAGGCCGAGATCGGCGCCTGCACCGTCGGCGAGCGGCGCCTGCTCGAGCTGCTCGACGAAGTACGGCGTGGCGAGCTTCGAGGCGCACAAGCAGGCGCTGTTCGACGCCACGCGCAAGATGATGGAAGCCGAGATCGCCACGATCCCCAACGGCACGCTACTCGGGCGAGGGCTACGTCTACTACGACGGCCGGCACGAGGGCTCGCAAGTTCACGATCCGCGTCGACATCGACGGTCGAGGACGAGCGCATCAAGTTCGACTACTCGCGCACCGACCCGCAGACCAACGGCTTCGTCAACGGCACCTTCACCTCGAGCGCCTCGGCGACCATCCTGACGCTGCTGCAGATGGTCAACCCCGACATCCCGCACAACGAGGGCATGGTCGAGCCGATCGAGATCGTCATTCCCGAGGGCACGATCCTCAACGCCGCCTATCCGAAGGCCACCACCTTCGGCAACCACCTGTGCCCGCCCAACGCCGACGCGATCCAGCGCGCGCTGGCGCCGGTGATGCCCGAGCGCGTCACCGCCGGCTGGAACAACCTGCTCGCGCTCGCTGACCACCGGCATCGACCCGCAGCAACGAGCGAGAAGTACGTCGACATCGGCTTCATGGGCCTGAAGGGCGGCTCGGGCGCGCATGCGCGGCACGCGACGGCTACGACCACATCGGCATGATCGACGCCTCCGGCGGCGTGCTCGACCAGGACTACGAGATGTTCGAGCAGCAGACGCCGCACCGCCTGATCAAGCACGAGCTGCTGCGCCGACTCGGCCGGCGCCGGCGAATGGCGCGGCGGGCTCGGCGTGGAGACGATCTTCGAGATCGGCTCGCGACGACACGCAGCTCGTCACCTTCGGCGACGGCGACTTCGAGCCGGCGTTCGGCCTGTTCGGCGGCGGCGACGGCACGCTCAACTTCATCCGCCTGCAGCTACCCGGACGGCCAGCACGGTCGTGCCGCGGAACAAGGACCTGATCACCGGCGTGCCCAAGGGCACCGTCTACCACCAGGTGGCCGGCGGCGGCGGCGGCTACGGCGACCCGCGCAAGCGCGACCGCGCGCAAGCTCGCGCGAGGAGGTGCGCGACGGCGTCGATCTCGCCGCGAGGCGGCGCGCGACGACTACGGCATGACCGAGCGGAGCTGAAGCGGCCATGGACTTCGACCTGAGCCGACGAGCAGCAGCGCGATCCAGGCGACACTTCGCGCGCTTCTGCGACGAGCGCATCGCGCCGCAGGCGGCGGCGCTCGACGAGGCGCACGCGTTCCCGCGCGAGCTGTTCGGCGAGCTGGCCGCGCTCGGGCTTCTTCGGCATGCGCTATCCGGAGGACGTCGGCGGCAGCGGCATCGGCGCTGACCGAATTCTGCCTCGCGCTGGAGGAGATCGCGCGCGGCTCGATGTCGCTCGCCGGCTGCGGCGGCGATGCAGTCGCTGATGGGCACCAAGTTCCTGCACATGCTCGGCAACGCCGACATCCTCGAGCGGCTGTTCAAGCCGGCGCTGCGCGGCGAGAAGATCGGCGCCATCTGCATGACCGAGCCGAACGCCGGCAGCGACCTCGACGCGCATCGCCACCACGCGCGCAGAAGGTCGACGGCGGCTACGTGCTCAACGGCCAGAAGACCTGGGTCACCTCGGCGCCGGTGGCCGACTTCTTCACCGTGTTCGCCAAGGCCGGCGAGGAGAAGAAGCTCACGATCTTCCTCGTCGAGCGCGACTTCGACGGGCCTCACGCGTCGGCCGCGCGATCGAGAAGATGGGCGTCTGGGCGCTGCCGACCTCGGAAGTCGCGCTTCGACGACTGCTTCGTGCCCGACAGCCATCGCCTGTCGAAGGAGGAAGGCGACGGCGAGGCGCACCTGCGCAAGACGCTGGCCGAGATCCGCATCATCACCGGCGCGATGGCGCTCGGCGTCGCGCGCGCCGCGCTCGACGGCGGCGGTGCGCTACGCCGGCGAGCGCAAGCAGTTCGGCAAGCCGATCAACCGCTTCCAGGCGATCCAGATCAAGCTCGCCGAGATGGCGACCGAGCTCGAGGCGGCCACGCACCTGGTCTACTACGCCGCCTGGCTGCGCGACGCCGGCCGGCCGCACCACAAGGAGGCGGCGATGGCCAAGCTGTTCGCCAGCGAGGCCGCGGCGCGCGTCTGCGACCAGGCGGCGCGCGTGTTCGCCTCCTACGGCTACGCGATGGAGTACCCGGTGCAGCGCTACCTGCGCGACGTGCGCTTCACGCTGATCGGCGGCGGCACCAGCGAGATCCTGAAGCTGATCATCGCCAAGGAGGTATCGGCATCGTGACGCGACGCAAGCGCATCAAGGTGGTGCTCGCCAAGCCCGGCCTCGACGGCCACGACCAGGGCGCGAAGGTCGTGGCGCGCGCGCTGATGGACGCCGGCTTCGAGGTGATCTACACCGGCCTGCGGCAGACGCCCGAGGCGATCGCGCGCATCGCGCTCGAGCGAGGACGCCGACGTGATCGCGCTGTCCAGCATGGCCGGCTCGCACCTGCCGTTCTGCGCGCAAGCTCAAGCCGCTGCTCGAGCAGGCGGGCCTCGGCGACAAGCTGTGGATCATCGGCGGCAACCTGCCCGCGCAGGACCACGACGCGCTGCGCGCGCTCGGCTTCAAGGGCGTCTTCCCGACCGGCTCGAGGCTCGACGACGATCGTCGACTTCATCCGGGAGAACGCTGCCATGAACGACGACCTGCCGGCAACGGAACCGCGCCCGGTGGTCAACGAATCGGGCATCGAGATCAAGCCGCTCTACACCGCCGACGGACGTCGCGGCCAGCGGCGGCGACGGCATGCTCGGCCTGCCGGGCGAATACCCGTTCACGCGCGGCATCCACCCGCTGATGTACCGCAAGCAGCCGTGGACCATGCGCCAGTACACCGGCTTCGGCAACGCGGCGCGACACCAACCAGCGCTTCAAGTACCTGATCGCCAACGGCCAGACCGGGCTCAACGTCGCCTTCGACCTGCCGACGCAGATGCGGCATCGATTCCGACGACCCGCAGGCCGAGGGCGAGGTCGGCCGCGTCGGCATGGCGGTCGACACGCTGCGCGACTTCGAGATCGCCTTCGACGGCATCGACCTCGACAAGATCACCGTGTCGCTCACGATCAACGGCGCGGCCGCGATCCTGATCGCGATGTACCTGGCGATGGCCGAGAAGCGCGGCTACGACCTCGAAGACGCTGCGCGGCACGGCGCAGAACGACATCCTGAAGGAGTTCGTCGGCCGCGGCACCTGGGTCTTCCCGGTGGAGCCGTCGATCCGGCTGGTCGGCGACACGATCGAGTACTGCGCCGAGCACGCGCCGAAGTACAGCCCGGTGTCGGTGTGCGGCTACCACATCCGCGAGTCGGGCGCGACGCCGGCGCAGGAGATGGCCTACGCCTTCTGCATCGCGCAGGGCCTATGCCGACGAGGTGATCCGGCGCGGCCTGCCGGTCGACGAGTTCGCCGGGCGGCTGTCGTTCAACTTCAACATCTTCGGCAACCTCTTCGAGCAGGTGGCCAAGTTCCGCGCCGGGCGCAGCCTGTGGGCGCAAGATCATGAAGGAGCAGTACGGCGCCAAGAAGCCCGGCTCGATGTGGCTGCGCATGATCGCCGGCGGCGGCGGCGGCGGGCTGACCTTCGAGCAGCCCGAGAACAACATCGTGCGCGGCGCCTACTACGCGCTGATCAGCGCGCTGTCGGGCGCGCAGACGATGGCGCTGTGCTGCTACGACGAGGCCTACACCATCCCGACGCGAGTACGCGCAGCGCATCTCGCTGCGCACCATGCAGCTGCTGATCGAGGAGATGGGCCTGGCCGACACGGTCGACCCGCTCGGCGGCTCGTACTACGTCGAGACGCTGACCAACCAGATGCGCAGCGAGATGCAGGCGCATCATGGCCGAGGTCGACGCGGCAGGGCGGCATCGTCAAGCTGGTCGCCGAAGGCGTCGATCCAGGCGCAGGTCTCGGCGCAGGCCTACCGCATGCAGCGCGACGATCGAGTCGGGCGCGTTCCGCAAGGTCGGCGTCAACTGCTACCGCAGCGACGACGAGGCGCAGCACGCGATGGAGTTCCACCCCTACAAGCGAGGAGGACGCCGCGCGCGCAGGTCGGCCGCGCTCGCCCAGGTGCGCGCGCGAGCGCGACGCGGCCAGGGTGCGCGCGCGCGCTCGAGCGCGTCGCAGGCCGATGCGCGCTCGGGTGCCAACCTGATGCCGGCGATCGTCGAGGCGGTCAAGGCCTACGCCAGCGTCGGCGAGATCACCAACCGGCTGGTCGGCGTGTTCGGGCGCTATCGCGAGCCGATCCGCTTCGACGAGACGTTCACGGTGCGGGAGGCGGCATGATCGATCGGGTGGAGCGTTATCTCGCACCGACCGGGCTGCAGCAGGCGCTGGCCGCGATGCTGCCAGCCGGGCGGCGCCACGGTGCTCGCCGGCGGCACCGACCTGATGCCGCAGAGCCATGCCGGGCGGCTGCGAGCCAGCGGGCACGCTGCTGAACATCCGCCGCGTGGCCGGGCTGGAGCGGCGTCGCCGCTCGACGGCGCCGCGCTGCGCATCGGCGCGCTCGTGACGGTCACGCGAACTGCTCGACGCACGGTCTGGTCCGCGAGCATGCGCCGCTGCTGGTCGAGGCGGCGCGACCACTTTGCGAGCGACCAGATCCGCAACGCCGCGACGCTGGGCGGCAATCTGTGCAACGCCTCGCCCGCCGGCGACCTGCTGGTGCCGCTGCTGGCGCTCGACGCCGAGGTCGAGCTCGCGCGCCTGGCCGACGATGGCACGCGTGCTCGGTCGCCGCTTGCCGCTGGCGGAGTTCTTCACCGGACCGGGCCGCACCACGCGCGATGCGCGCGAACTGCTGGTGGCGGTGCGCGTGCCCACTGCCGCGCCAGGCAGCTCGCAGCGCTTCTACAAGTGCGGCACGCGGCCGGCGCTCGACATCGCGTCGATCTCGATCGCTTTCGCCGCGCACCGCGACGATGACGGCCGGCTGCGCGAGGTGCGGCGTGGCCCTCGGCGCGGTGGCGCCGACACCGATCCGCGCGATCGCAGCCGAGCAGCTGCTCGAAGGCGCGCGGCTCGACGAGCACGCCATCGCCGGCGCCGCCGAAGCGGCTGCCGCGGTCGATGCACGCCCCATCGACGACGTGCGCGCCAGCGCGTGGTACCGGCGCGAGCTGTTGCGCAACATGATTCAAGAGGATGCTGACCGATGTCGCTCACGCATGACATCGAGTTCACACTGAACGGCGTGCAGCAGCACGCCGCCGTCGCCGGTCGAGATGAGCGCCCTGACGATGCTGCGCGACGTGCTCGGCCTCACCGGCACCAAGTACGGCTGCGGCGAGGGCGAGTGCGGCGCGTGCACGATCCTGGTCGACGGCGTGTCGATCAATTCGTGCCTGATGTTCGCGGTCGACTGTCGACGGCCGCGAGTCTGACCACCGTCGAAGGCCTGGCCGCCGAGCCGCCGCGGGCGAGGCGCTGCGCGATGCGTTCGTCAAATACGGCGCGGTGCAATGCGGCTTCTGCACGCCGGGCATGGTGGTGCAGGCGACGCAGCTGCTGGCGCGCAACCCGCGCCCCGACGCGGCCGCGGCCAAGCGCGGCATCGAAGGCAACCTGTGCCGCTGCACCGGCTACCAGAAGATCGTCGAGGCCATCGTGGAGGCGGCGGAAGATGCTGGACAAGGAGGGATCGCGATGAACGACGTCGTCAATGCGCCGCGCGCCACCGAGCCCGGCAGTCTGATCGGCAAGCGCATCACCAAGCTCGACGCGCCCGAGAAGGCCAGCGGCAAGACGCGCTATGTCCACGACATCGCGCTGCCGGGGCAACTGCACGCGGCGATCCTGCGCTCGGCGCGGGTGCATGCGCGCATCGTGCGCATCGACACGTCACGCGCCGCGCGCGCTGCCCGGCGTGCACGTGGTGCTGACCGCCGCCGACATTGCAGACCAACGCCCGATCGGCGTCGCCAAGGACCATCTGCCGCTGAAGAGCGACCGCGTGCGCAGCACGCGCGACGAGATTGCCGCGGTGGCCGCCGAGAGCGAGGCCATCGCTCGCGAGGCATTGAAGCTGATCGAGGTCGAGTACGAGGACCTGCCCGTCGTGACCGATGCGGTGGCCGCTCTCGCGCCCGGCGCGCCGCTGATCCACCCGCCGATCGCCGGTGCCAAGGCCGGGGCACCGGTGGGCCTGGCCGGCAAGAGCGACAACCTGGCGATGCGCTTCGACTACGGCCATGGCGACGTCGCCGCCGGCGAGGCCGAGTCCGACGTGGTGGTCGAAGACACCTTCGCGCTGCACTACGTGACACACTGCTGCCTGGGCGTCTCGGGCGTGCTCGCCGAGTTCGACGCCAAAGGCAACCTGCTGCTGTATTCCAACACCCAGGTGCCGTTCCTGCACAAGCGCGAGTTCGCCGAGACGCTGGGCATGGACCCGGCGCGCATCCGCATCATCCAGCCGCCGATCGGCGGCGGCTTCGGCAGCAAGCTCGACATCTATCCGTTCGAGGTGATCTGCGTCTACCTCGCGCGCGCCACCGGGCGGCCGGTGAGGCTGGTGTTCACGCGCGAGGAGGAGTTCCTCGCGTCGCCGACCCGCCAGCCGGTGCGCCTGACCCTGCGCTCGGGCTGCACACGCGACGGCACGCTGACCTTCCGCACCGTGCACACGCTGCACGACAACGGCGCCTACACCTCGTGGGGGGCGACCACGCCGTTCGTGATGATGCAGACCTTCTCTTCGCTGTACCGCGTGCCGAACTGCGACTACCACACGCAGGCCGTGTACACGAACAACCCGTATGCCGGGTCGTTTCGCGGTTATGGCAACCTGCAGGCCACGTTCGCCGTCGAGGCGCACATGGACAAGCTGGCGGCCACCATCGGCATGGATCCGCTCGAGTTCCGGCTGAAGAACGCGCAGGTGCCCGGCGAAGTCACCGGCCAGGGCATGGTGTTTCAGCAGCTGCGGCTTCCAGGACTGCCTGAAGATCGCCGCCGGGCGCAGCGATTTCCAGCGCAAGCACCGCGAATACGCGGCACGCCAGAAGGAGCCGGGTGCGATCAAACACGATGGTTCGTCGTCCGCGCTGAAGCGCGGGGTGGGCATCGCGTCGATGCTGCACGTGGGTGGTGGCGCCAAGATCTACCCGTCGGACGGCTGCGGCACGATCCTGAAGCTCGACGACTTCGGCCACGTCACGCTGATCACCGGCGCGTCCGAGATCGGCCAGGGTTCGGAGACCGTGCTCGCGCAGCTGGTGTGCGAGGAGCTGGGGCTGCCGATGTCGGCGGTGACGGTGGTCAACAACGACACCGACATCACGCCCTGGGACGTCGGTGTGCACGCCAGCCGCACCACCTTCATCGCCGGCAACTCGGCGATCGGCGCGGCAAGAAAGGCCAAGGACAAGATCTTCGCCGCCGCAGCCAAGCGCTTCGAGTGCAAACCCGAAGATCTGGATCTCAAGGGCGGCTACATCGTGCGCCAGGCCGGCGGCGAGGCTCTGATCGACCTGGCGCGATTTCTGCGCAGCCTGCACTTCAACGACCGCGCCGAACTGGTGATGACCACCTTCTATTACGAGCCGCCGAGCGTGCACCAGGACAAGGCCTACAAGGGCGATGTGTCGGCGGCATACGCCTGGGCCACGCAGGTGGTCGAGGTCGAGGTCGATACCGAAACCGGCGTGGTGCGCATGCTCAAGGTGACCGGCGCGCACGACGTCGGCCGCGTGCTCAACCGGCTCGGCATCGAGGGCCAGATCGAAGGCGGCATCGTGATGGGCCAGGGCTACGCGCTGACCGAGAACCTGATCGTCGACCACGGCATCGTGCGCAACCCGAACTTCCGCGACTACAAGCTCGTCACCGCGCCCGAGATTCCCGAGATGGACATCTCGTTCGTCGAGACGATGGACGGCGAGGGCCCGCAGGGCGCCAAGGGCGTCGGCGAAGCGCCAGCGATCTGCATCGCCGCGGCCACCGCGAGCGCGATCGAAAACGCCACCGGCGTGCGCATCAACAGCCTGCCGTTCACGCCCGAGCGGGTCTATCGCGCGCTGCACGGCGCCTTGCCGGCGCTGCAACCGGTTTCCCGAGCGACACCGTGAAGCGGCGCACGGTGCTGTCGATGGAACAGGCGCTGTCGCTGCCGTACGCGACGCTGCGCTTCGTCCAGCTCGGCTGGCGCGTCATCCGCATCGAGGCCACGCCGTCGGCCGAAGGCCTGCCGGGCGATCCGAATCGCTACATCGGCAGCCGTCTGAGCGATGAAGCCGACGACGACCGGCGCAGCTACTTCATTGCGCCCAACGTCGGCAAGCAGGCGATCGCGTTGAACCTCAAGAACCCACGCGGGCGGGCGTTGCTGCAACGCTTGATCCGCGAGCTCGAGGTCGACGTGTTCTGCTGCAACACGGTGCCGGCACGATATGCCAGCCTCGGCATCGCCCCGGCGACGCTGCGTGCGGCCAGACCCGAGCTGATCTGGGCCGGCATCTCGGCGATGGGGCCGGCCTACCCCGAGGCGCCGGGTTACGACCCGGTGATCCAGGCGCTGGCCGGTTTCATGGAAGTCACCGGTGAGCGCAACGGCCCGCCGATGCTGACCGGCATTCCGGTCATCGACCTGAAGGCGGGTGACGAGGTCTACGCCAACGTGCTGCGCGCGCTGCTCGAACGTTGCGAAGGCGCCGGCGGTGCGGAAATCCACGTCTCGATGCTGCAGGCCGCCGCGTCGTGGCTGATCACCGTGCTGCCGCTGATCGACTTCGACTGCCAGCCGGGCGAGATCACGCGCGCCGGCAACGAGCACCGCAAGTTCATCCCCACCAACGTCTACCCGGCCCGCGACGGCTTCATCTACATGGCCATCGGCAGCGACGTGCAGTGGCGGCGCCTGACCGCGTTGCCCAAGTTCGCGGCCGTGGCCAACGAGGCGCGCAAGACCAACGAAGGCCGCCACGCCGAGCGCGAGGCGATCCACCGCGACATGGCGGCGGTCACTGCCGCTCACGGCGCCGACGAGATCCTGGCCGAGCTGCGCAGCGCGACGATTCCCGCCACCCGCATCCTCGACATCCGGCAGGTGCGTGAGCTGCCGCAATTGCGCGAGAAGCTCACCCGCACGGTGATGCCAGACGGTCGCGTCGTGCATATGCAGCCGATGGCCGTGGATTTGGCGCCGGCGCCGGCGGAGTTGCCGTTCGCGCCGACGTACGGCCAGCACACGCGCGAGATCCTGGCCGAGGCCGGATGCGGCGGCGCCGAGGTGCAGGCGCTGTACCACGAGGGCGTCGTGGCGTGATGCACGTGAGGCCGACGCCCGCGTTCCACCGGAGGCTGTGATGATGACCGCTGCCCGCTGCGCCAACCCGTTGCTGCAAGCCGCCACGCGTGCGCCGCCGCGGCATGTCGGCGTCATCGGCGCCGGCACCATCGGGCCCGACATCGGCTACTACCTGTTGAGCGCGGTGCCAGGATTGAAGCTGACGCTGATCGACATCCGCCAGGCCGCGGTCGATGCGGCGCTGGCGCGTTTGCGCGACTACGCCGACAAGGCGGTGGCGCGCGGCAAGCTTCAGGCGAGCGCCGCGGCGACGCTGCTCGAAGGCCTGGGCGGCAGCACCGACTACGACTCGCTCGCCCCGTGCGACTGGGTGCTCGAAGCCGCCACCGAGGACCTGGAACTCAAGCGCCGCATCTTCGCCGACGTCGAGGCGCGGGTGAGCGCCGCTGCGGTGATCACCTCCAACACCAGCTCGCTGCCGGCCGCACGCATTTTCGGCGCGCTCGAGCACCCCGAGCGCGCGACGGTGACGCACTTCTTCGCGCCGGCCTGGCGCAACCCGGCGGTGGAGGTGATCGACTGGCCGCGCGTCGACCCGGCCGTTCTGGCCTGGTTGCGCCACTTCTTTTGTGCCACCGGCAAACTGCCGATCGTGACCCGCGACGTGCCGTGCTTCATGCTCGACCGCGTCTTCGACAACTGGTGCAACGAGGCCGCGCTGCTGCTCGGCGAGGCCAGCGCGGCCGAGATCGACAGCGTGGCCGCCGAGTTCGTGCACGCAGGGCCGTTCTTCGTGCTCAACCTCGCGCATGGCAACCCGATCATCATCGAGACCAACACGCTGCAGGCCGACGAGGAGGGCGAGCATTACCGGCCGGCGCCGATCTTCCGTTCGGTCGACCGTTGGCTCACCGGAGCGCCGGGCAAGCCGATAGCCGTCGCCCCCAGTCTGCGCGAGCGCATCCGTGACCGCCTGCTCGGTGTGCTGCTGTCGCAGACGGTGGACATCCTCGACCGCGGCATCGGAGACGCGGCCGACCTTGACCTCGGCTGCCGCATCGCGCTCGGCTTCAAGCGGGGTCCGCTCGAGCTGCTGCGCCAGCTTGGCGACGCCGAGGCCGCGCGCGTGCTCGACCGGTTCGCGACCGAGCGGCGCGGCATGCCGCTGGCGCGGCGCGCGCTCGCCGGGTACCAACCGAGCGAGCGCCATGTGCTGGTCGACGACATCGACGGCGTCAAGGTGATCACACTGCGCCGGCCCGAGGCGATGAATGCGCTGCACGACGAGATGACCGACGAGATTCTCGGCGTGATCCGCCGCCACGAGGCCGACGCCGCAACGATCGGCTTCGTGATCGTGGGCTACGGCAGCAAGGCGTTCTGTGCCGGCGCCGACGTCGGCCGCTTTCCAACCTTGCTCGGCGACGCCGACGCGGCCGTGCAGTACGCGCGCGACTGTTCGCGCCTGCTGGTGCACCTGGACCGCATGAACAAACCCGTGGTCGCGGCGCTGAATGGCATGGCGCTGGGCGGCGGCTTCGAGCTGGCGATGCGCTGCCATGCCATCGTCGCGCAGCGCAGCGCCTGGATGCAGCTGCCCGAAATCACGCTCGGCATCGTGCCGGCCATTGGCGCGATGGTCGTGCCGTACCGGCGTTGGCCGCAAGCGGCGGCCGTCTTCCATCGCCTGCTCACGCGCGCCGAACGCCTGCGCGCCGCGCAGGCGCACGAGCTCGGCATCGTCGACGAGCTGGCCGAGGACTTCGACGCGTTGCTGCGCCAGGCGTTGGCGCGGGTGCGTCGGCTGGCCGGTGCCGTGAGGCCGCCGGCCGACGGTGCGCGCACGCCGCCGCCGTTCGAGGCCGGCCCGGCGCTGGCCGCCGATGGTCGCCAGCTCAGCGCGGCGACGATCGAGTTGATCCAGCGCGCGGTGCGCGACGCCGCGACCGAACCCACGCTGGAGCGCGCACTCGAGGTCGGCTATCGCGCCTTCGGTGCCTGCGCGTGCAGTGCCGCGGCGCGCGAAGGCATCGGTGCCTTCATGGCCCGGCGCGAGCCGGACTTCGGCGCCACCGGCTGAACGGCACCGCCGTCGCAGCCGCTGCACACCAGCCGAGCGAGAGAACGACCGATGAACCTGGCCGACGCCGCACTGGACGACAAGTACCGGCTCGAGCACGGGCGTGTCTTCATGACCGGCGTGCAGGCGCTGGCGCGGCTGCCGATGTTGCAGCGCCGGCGCGACCGCGCGGCGGGGCTGAACACGGCTGGCTTCGTCTCGGGCTACCGCGGCTCGCCGCTCGGTGGCCTGGACACCGCGCTGCACGAAGCCGCGGCCCACCTGGCCGCGCACGACGTGCGCTTTCAAAGCGGCGTCAACGAGGATCTCGCGGCCACCGCCGTCTGGGGGACCCAGCAACTGCACCTGCTGCCCGGCGCCAGGCGCGACGGCATCTTTGCGATGTGGTACGGCAAGGGGCCGGGCGTTGACCGCTGCGGCGATGTCTTCAAGCACGCCAACTTCGCCGGCACCGCACGCCACGGCGGCGTGCTGGTGGTGGCCGGCGACGACCATGCGGCGCGCTCGTCGGCGTTGGCGCACCAGAGCGAGCACATCTTCTCGGCCTGCGCGATGCCGGTGCTGGCGCCGGCCGGCGTGCAGGACATCCTCGATTTCGGGCTGCACGGCTGGGCGATGTCGCGCTACGCGGGCTGCTGGGTCGCGCTCAAGCTCAGTGCCGACGTCGTCGAGAGTTCGGCCACCGTCGAGATCGATGCCGCGCGCGTGCGCGTGAAGATACCCGACGACTTCGCGTTGCCGGCCGATGGCGTGCACATCCGCTGGCCCGACCCGCAGGCGGCGCAGGAGCACCGCATGCAGGCCACCAAGATCTACGCCGCGGTGGCGTACGTGCGCGCCAACGGCATCGATCGCCTGGTGGTCGACAGCCCGCACGCGCGGCTCGGCCTGGTGGCCTGTGGCAAGGCCTGGCTCGACCTGCGCCAGGCGATGCACAACCTGGGCCTGGACGACGCCACCGCGGCCGCGATCGGCCTGCGCGTCTACAAGGTCGGCATGCCGTGGCCGCTCGAGGCGGCCGGCGCGCGCCGCTTCGCCACCGGGCTGGAAGAGATCCTGGTGGTGGAGGAGAAGCGCCAGATCATCGAATACCAGTTGAAGGAGATGCTCTACAACTGGCGCGACGACGTGCGCCCGCGCGTGCTGGGCAAGTTCGACGAGATCGGCGAGTGGCCGGCGCCGCACGGCCAATGGCTGTTGCCGCCCACCGGCGACATGACGCCCACCGTGGTGGCGCGCGCGCTCGTCGCCCGATTGACGCGGCTGGGGCTCGAAGGGCCCTGGCGTGAGCGCGCCGCGTCGTGGCTCGCGCCGGCGGGCCCGTTGCCGAAAGCACCGCTGCAGCGTTTACCTTACTTCTGCTCGGGTTGCCCGCACAACCGCTCGACGGTGGTGCCCGAGGGTTCGTGTGCCTTCGGCGGCGTGGGCTGCCACCTGATGGCCGTGACGATGGAGCGTCGCACGCTCACCATCAGCCAGATGGGCGGCGAGGGCGCCACCTGGATCGGCATGGCCGAACACTCGGGCCAGCCGCATGTGTTTGCCAACATGGGCGACGGCACCTACTTCCACTCGGGTCTGCTCGCCATTCGCGCCGCGGTGGCCGCGGGCGTCAACATCACCTACAAGCTGCTCTACAACGATGCGGTGGCGATGACCGGTGGCCAGCCGGTGGATGGGCAGCTCACGGTGCCGATGTTGACGCGCCAGCTCGCTGCCGAGGGCGTCCGGCGCATCGTCGTGATTGCCGACGATCCGGGCAAATACCCCAAGGGCGCGACGTTTGCCGCCGGTGTGCAGGTGCTGCCGCGCGAGCGGCTCGACGCCGTGCAGCGCGACCTGCGCGCCGAGCCCGGCGTGACGGCGCTGGTCTACGACCAGGTCTGCGCCACCGAGGCGCGGCGGCGCCGCAAACGCGGCACCGGGCCGCCGTTGACCCGGCATGTCTTCATCAACGAAGCCGTGTGCGAGGGCTGCGGCGACTGCGGTGTCAAGTCCAACTGCCTGTCGGTGGTGCCGATCGGCACCGAGTTCGGCACCAAACGTTGGATCGACCTCGACACCTGCAACCTCGACCTGGGCTGCCTGCAAGGTTGCTGCCCGGCGCTGGTGACGGTGGAGGGCGCGTCGCTGCGGCGCAAGCAGGGCGTGCCGCTGCCCGAGCGCGGGCTGCCCGAGCCGGTGCTGCCGTCGTTGGCCGAGCCGTTCTCGATGTTGATCGCCGGCGTCGGCGGCAGCGGCGTCGTGACGCTCGGCGCCCTGCTCGGCATGGCCGCGCACCTGGAGGGCCGCGGCGTCACGGTGCTCGACCAGACCGGTCTGGCGCAGAAGGGCGGCGCGGTGCTGACGCATCTGCAGATCGCGGCGACGCAAGACGCCTTGCACGCACCAAGCCTGGTGTGCGCCGATCTGCTGCTCGGTTGCGACCTGCTGGTCAGCGTCGCGCCCGACACGCTGCAGCGGCTGCGCCGTGGCCACACGCAGGTGCTGGTCAATGGCGCGGCAGCCATCACCGGTGAATTCCTGCGCCACCCCGATCAGCAGTTCCCGCGCGAGGCCACGCTGACGCTGCTGCGCGAGGTGGTGGGTGCGGCCGATGTGCTCGACGCCACGCGCCTGGCGTCGCTGCTGGTCGGCCATTCGATCGGCACCAACCTGTTCATGCTCGGCTGTGCGTGGCAGCGCGGCCTGGTGCCGGTGGGGCTGGCCGCATTGATGCGTGCGGTGGAGCTCAACGGCGTGGCGGTCGAAGACAACCGGCGCGCCTTTGCATGGGGCCGCCATGCGGCGGCCGACTTGGCCTGGGTCGAGCAGCAGGCCGCCGCTGCCGAGACGCTCGCACCGTCGCGCCGGCTGTCACGCAGCCTCGCGGAAGCGCTGGCGCGCCGCCGCGCCGAACTGGTCGCTTTCCAGGGCGAGACGCTGGCGCGTCGCTATGAGGCGCTGGTCGAGCGCGTGCGCCGTGCCGAGCAATCCGCCGCGCCTGGCAGCGAGCGGCTGGCCTGGGCCGTGGCGCGGCAGGCGCACCGCTTGTTCGCCTACAAGGACGAATACGAAGTCGCGCGCCTGTTCAGCGAGCCGGCGTTCGACGCCGCGCTGGCCGCCACCTTCGAGGGCGACTGGCATTTGCGGCTGCACCTGGCCCCGCCGTGGCAACGCAGTGTGGCCGGCGGCGAGCCGCGTAAGCGCGACCACGGCGCCTGGATGCGGCGCGTGCTGCGCCTGGTGGCGTTTGGCAAACACCTGCGCGGCACACCGCTGGACCCGTTCGGCTGGACCGCCGAACGGCGCCTGGAGCGCACACTCGCGGCCGAGTACGAGACCACGATCGAGCGGCTGCTGCGTCGGCTCGATGCCGCGCACCTCGACGCGGCGGTGGCGATCGCCGAGTTGCCCGATCGCATCCGCGGCTTCGGCCCGGTGAAGCTGCGGCACGCGCAGGCCGCGCGCGATCGATCGGCGGCACTATTGACCGACTACGAATCCGCCGCGAGCGTCTCCGCGAACCCGCTGGCGCAGGCGGCCTGAGTGACGGCCCCCACGTCGCTGCGCTCCTGCCCCCCAAGGGGGCGCTCAGCCGCCTTGGGGCGGCCCGGCGGCGGCTGAGGCGATGACGCACTGGCGGCAGGCGCTGGCGACTGCGCCCGTGCTGGCGAGCGGCTTCCGGCCGTTCTACCTGCTCGGTGCGCTGTACGCGCCGCTGCTGGTGCTGGGTGGTGCCGGCGCCTTCGTCGGCGTCGTCGATCTCGGCGCGTCGGGTGGGCCGCTGCTGTGGCATGGGCACGAGATGCTGTTCGGCTTCGCCAGCGCGATCATCGTCGGCACCTTGTTGACCGCGTTGCCGAGCTGGGCCGGCATTCGCGAACTGCAGGGCATGCCGCTGGCCGCGCTGGTGCTCGCGTGGCTGCTCGGACGCATCGGGTTCTGGTGCGCGCCGTGGCTGCCGGCCGGCGCGGTGGCGCTGGCCGACGGGCTGCTCTGGCCCGCGCTGCTCGTGATGCTGGCGCAGCCGTTGTGGCGCGTGTCGGATCGGCGTTATCGCGTGCTGTTTCCGATCGTGGTCGCGCTGGCCGCGGCCAACGGCGCCTACCACGCGGCGGTGGCCAGCGGCGACGCGGCGCTCGCGACGCGTGCGCTGCGCGGTGCGGCCTGGACGATCGTCGTGCTGTATTCGCTCAAGGGCGGCGTGCTGACACCGATCTTCACCGGCAACGCGCTGCGCGAACTGGGCCGCGGCGGGCAGGCGCGCTTCGTGATGCCGTTGGAATATGCGGCGCTGGCGGTGTTGGTCGCGCTCGCCGCGGCCGACCTCGCGGCCGCGCCGAGTGCGCTCATCGGAGCGCTCGCCGCCGCGTGCGCGTTGGTGCACGGCATCCGGGTTGCGCGCTGGCGCGGCTGGCGCGTCGCCGACCAGCCGCTGTTGCCGGCCATGCACCTGGGCTTTGCGTGGTTGCTGGCCGCCTTCGTGTTGAAGGCGGTGGCCGAACTTGTCGGCTGGGTGCCCGAGGCGGCCTGGCTGCATGCCTTCACTGTCGGCGCGCTCGGCCTGATGATGCTCGCTCTGATGACCCGCGTGTCGCTGCGCCACACCGGCCGTGCACTCGCCGCGCCGCCGCTGATGCGCGCCGCCGCAGCCGTGATGTTCATCGCTGCCGGCCTGCGTCTGGCGGCCACCGTGCATGGCCTGGGGCCGCGCGTGGTCGCGCTGGCCGCCGGGTTGTGGGCGCTGGCGTTCGTCGCCTACCTGGCGCGCTTCGGCCTGGTGCTCGTGACGCCGAGTTTGCCGCGCGAATGATGGCGCTTTGTGGGCAGCCTGAGGGAGTTACCCGCGCTGGTGCAGTTCAATCACATTGCGATCGGGATCGCGCACGAAGATCCCCTGCGCCCCAGGACCGAAGCGAACGGGCCCGCCACTGAGCGGGATGCCAGCTGACTCGAGCCGTTCCTTCGCAGACATGATGTCCGGGCACAAGAGTGCGAAGTGCGTGATTCCCGGGTGCTTCTGGGGACCATCCATCAGGACGTTCGGCTCGTCCGCTGCCGGCGCGTTGAGTATGAGGTTTACTTCCACCCCCGATGGGTGCTCGAGGATCGCCACAGGCTCCGGCCCGATCGGACCGGCGGTCTTCGTGAAGCCGAGCAGTTCGTAGAAGCGCACCGAGCGCCCGAGGTCGTGCACGCGAATGCCGATATGGGCAAGGCCGGTAATGAGAATGGGAGTTGTGTTCGTCGGTTGCGTCGTCATTCTGCCTCCGGACACATGGTGTGCGCGTCAACCATGGCGGCAGCCGCACGGCTTGTTCCGCCCGAGAATACTGCCAAGCGGACGATTGCTGAGTCGGTGTTTGTTAGGGGTTGTCGGACACCTGCCCGAGCGTGCGGCGGGCGTTGATGTGCGCCGACCCGAGGCAGGTATCGGACAACCCTGCACAATTGCGGGTGCTCGCGACGGGCTGCTCTTGAGGAGCGGCAACCCTGTCTCGTTGCAGCCTCACCGCAATCCGGCTGAATCCAGCCGCGGCGCCCATGGGGCAGTCGGGCGCGCCGGACAATTCGCTGAAGCCCGGCTTGCTGCCGTAGGCTGGGGTGGCCGATGGATGGCCGATGGATGGATTGACACTCGATTCGTCAGTGTGTATCATACACACGTGAGTAGTGCTGACCTGATACGTGAACTCAAGAAGGCAGGTTGGCGACTTGCCCGCGTCAACGGTTCTCATCATGTCTTCACACACCCGCGGCGCGCGGGCATCGTGGTGGTACCTCACCCCAAGAAGGACTTGGGGCACGGGCTGGTGAAGGCGATACGGCAACAAGCCGGGATTTGACAAGAGGCATGCGACATGCGTTACCCCGTCGCCATTGAACCTGGCACCAAGACCGAAGCATTCGGCGTCGCGGTACCTGACCTGCCCGGCTGTTTCTCGGCCGGTGACACGATGGAAGAGGCCATGGTCAAGGCCGAAGAAGCCATCGCTGCCTGGATCGAAACCGCCCTTGATACGGGGCAGGACATTCCTCAGCCGTCTAGCGTCGACGCATTGCGCAAGAAACACAAGGAATGGAAGTCGTGGGTCTGGGCCGTCGTCAAGGTGGACCCCGCGGTGCTTGATGACACTCTGGAACGAGTCAACATCAGCCTGCCGCGGCGCGTGCTGCACCGGCTCGACGCATTGGCGCGCGCCACTGGCGAGACTCGTTCGGGGTTCATCGCGCGCATGGCCCTGGAGGGCCACCAGGCCACCAACTGATCACCAGTGGCGCCGCTCGATGCCCGGTTTGTGGGCCTCGATCCGAACACCCGAATACCCGCAACGGGTCGATCTCGCGCATCCGGCGCCACGACCCGAACGATCGCGATGTGAGTGCAGTGAACGCTCGGGTGCCGGTGCTCAGCGCGCGCCCTTTGTCGCCATTGCCGACGTTCGGGTCGATTCAAGCAGAGCAGACCGGTAGCCGCAGATCGCAGCCGACGGTTCGCGATCACGACACAACCGACAACAGCCCCGTCACCTGCGAGGATCTGCTTTCGGGTCTTCCTGAAGTAGAGCTGTTCGGCGCCCGATCTGCGACCCGCGCAACCATGGCCTGACGTCTTGCCCGCGCCTGGCGAAATTGCGCAGGCGCTGCGCGACGGCGCGCCGCCTGCATGCAGCATCAAGGCCGAGTCGCCGCTGCAAGCGCATACAGCCCCAGCGCGGCGACGACCACGGCGGTGAATCCGATGTGGATCGCCAGCAGCGTGGCGAGCACCGCGCCGGTGACCGATGCGCAGCCGTTGATCGCCCAGGCCCAGGGCACGAGCCGGGCATCGGTGGCCTCCACCCTCGCCAGCCCCATCGGGAATGGCATGCCCATGAAGAACGCCAGCGGCGCAATGAGAGCGGCCGAGATCACGATCCGCAGTGAGTCCGGCAACGCAACCGCGTTGTGGAACAACCAGGGCAGCAGGCCGAGGCACAGCGCCGCCGACAGCGCGATCGCTGCCACCACCGTCGCCTCGGCGTGCCGCAGCAGCGGCGCGCTGGCGTCGCGCCAACGCTTGGAGGCGGCGCTGCCGATGCCGGCGAACAGCAGAAACGCGAACAACACGACCGCCACCGCATACAGCGGGTGGCTCAGAAACAGAACGAATTTCTGGATGAAGGCGATCTCGATGAACATGAAGGCAAAGCCGATCGCAGCAAAGTAGACGAGCACGCGGCCGCGCGATCCGGCGAGCAGCAGGCGGTCGTGCTGTCGTGCGTCGGCCCAAGTGACCCAGGCCGCAGGCACTGCGATCAGCAGCAGGCTCGCGAGCGCCGCCTGGGCCAACGTCGCCACCAGCACCGGATAACCCCATTCGAGCAGCGGCAAGCCACCTTGCTCCTTCAGCGACAACAGCTCGGGCAGCGAGCGCCACTTGAAGAAGTGGAAGAAGTGCGGCTTGTCGTCGGTGGCCGGGTCGATATGGAACTTGTAGTTCTGCAGGAACTCGTCCCGGCCCGGGCCCAGCAGCGCGGTGGCACCGTCGAACAGGTCGGGAGGTGCGACCACGTTGTAGCGGTTGGCTTCCTGCGGCGTCATGCCCGGATAGAACGCCACGTCGAACGAGCGCGCGGCGCAGAAGGTCTTGATCGTCACGATGTCCTGGCTGCTGAATGCGCCGTTCTTGACGAGCAGCGTGCTGGTCTGCCAGCTGCGCACGAGTGCGAGCCGCGACGCTGGCTCGGCCACGCCCGAACGCTCCAGCGCGACCACTGCCGCAGCCAACAGCTTGAGCGCGTCACGCGGCGGCAACGTGACCCAGCGGGTGATCGCCAGCAGGCCGCCGGGCTCCAGGTGCCGCAGGTCGTCCTGCAGGGCTTGCACCGTGTAGAGGTAGTTCTCCGTCAGCGCGTACAAGCCGGCCGACGACGCGCTGAACGAATCGAGCAGCGCCACGTGGATGAGGTCCCAGCGTTGCGCGCTGGCCGCGACGAAGCCGCGCGCCTCGGCCACATGCACGCGCGCGATTCCCGAAGCTCCCGCGACGTCGCCCGAGTAGATGCCGCCCGCATAGTCTGCGAACTGACGCCGCACCAGGTCGACGACCTGCGGGTTCAGCTCCACCGCATCGATGCTCCGGGCGCCGTGAACGTGGGCTTGCAACACGTCGGCCCCCGCGCCCGCGCCCAGCACCAGCACGCGCGGCTGCTGCAGCAGGTGATACGGCAGCGCGGAAGTCATTTGATCGAGATGCGCCAGGCTGTCGCGCCGGCCGTCGAATCGGGTCAGCACGCTCAGGCCTTCGCCGTCGATGAAGACACCCAGTTGCGGTGGCGGCTCGGCCGTTGCGTTCAGGCTCAATCCCGGCGCATGGCGCAGTGGGGTGTGCGGACTCTCGACCACGCTGACCAGACCCAGCGGGCTGAAGCGTTCGGCCACGACGCGCGCTTGGGGAATGCGCAGGGTCTGCGACAGCTCCTTGTAGGGCGACATCGCGGGCGCGACCCAGGATGGCGGCAACAGCAAGGGCAGGCCGGCCATCACCGCCAGCGCTGCCGCCGGCCAACGCCGGAGAAGTTGCCCCCCCTGTCGCGGCGTACCGCGCCCGCCCCCCTTGGGGGCCAGCCCGGGCTTGAGGCGGCTCGGCGCCCGGGCTGTGCCGCCGCACTCGAGCCAGGCCACCGCTGCGGCGACGAATCCCAAGGCACCGATCAGCTTCAATGCGTCCTGCGCCGACACCACGAACAACAAGCCCACGACCGCCAGGCTTCCCGCCCCCGCACCCAGGATGTCGAAGCTGTAGATGCGCGAGGCCATGCCGCGCCATCTGGAAAGGGCCATGCACACGCAGGCGCCGGCGCACAGAAATGGCAACGCCAGCAGCAGGTAGACGGCCAGCAGGTATGCGCTCTGGTGCGGGTCCCACAGAATCTCCAGCGGATTGAACGGTACACGCTGCGCCAGCACGAAACTGCCGATCGCGCTGACCCCGAAGGCCGCCGCGGCCGCGCAGAACAGCGGCGCGAAACGCCGCTGCACGGCGCCCTGTGCCACGGTCAACAAGGCGCCGCTGGCACCGGTGCCGAGCAGCGCCAGGCTGATGATCATGTAGGCGAAGTGATGCCAAAGGATGATCGAGAACAGCCGCATCAGCAGGATCTCGAACGCCAGTGCGGCGGCCGAGATCAGCGCGACGGCGATCACCGGGGGGGCGGCCTCGCCGGCAGCCCGTGCGCGTGTGCCGGCCATCGGGTTGCCGGCTAACGCTTGCCGGTCAGCGGAACGAAGGCCACCGGCAGGATCTGCCGGGTCGAGACCGTGCCGTCGAGGTTCTTCTCGACCAGCATCAAATGCTGGACCATGAATGCGGCCCCCACCGGAATCACCATCCTGCCGCCAGCCTTGAGCTGGCGGATGAGCGGCGGCGGAATGTGGCTGGCCGCCGCCGTGACCAGGATGGCGTCGTACGGCGCATGTTCTTCCCAGCCGTAGTAGCCGTCGCCCAGGCGCACCTGGACGTTGGTGTAGCCCAGCGTCTTCAGGCGCTGCGCGGCCTGCACCCCCAACGGCTCGACGATTTCGATCGTGTAAACGGCGCTGGCCAGGTGGGCCATCACCGCCGCCTGGTAGCCCGAGCCGGTGCCGACCTCGAGCACCTTGTGGTCGGGTTCCGCGCGGGCCAGCTCGGTCATCAGCGCCACGATGTAAGGCTGCGAGATGGTCTGCCCGTGGCCGATCGGAAGCGGCCGGTTGCGGTAGGCCGCGGCAACCTGGTCCGCGGGAACGAACTCATGGCGCGGCACCCGCGCCATGACGGCCATGACACGCTCAGCGAAGGCTGGCTTGCCGGTCTCGGCGCGGGTCTCGCGAACCAGCGCGCTGATGTCCTGCACCATCCGCTGGCGCTCGGCCGCGAAGTCCTGGGCGGCGGCGGTCTGTGCCGCCCCTGTCAGGCTGAACAGCAGCGCCGCGGCGAACACAAAGGAGGTGGGTGTGGCCATCGCAGCGGCCTTGACGGCGGGCGAAGCGAAAGCAGAAGCACGACACCGGCGCACGCGGCGGTGCGATCCGCGTGCGGCCGTGTGTGGGTCGAGCTTGTGTGCCTGAGCTCTAAGCCGCTTCCTTCACCGAAGGCAACCCGGCCAGGGCCATCGCCAGCTCGGCTTCGTCGTACTGGATGTCCTTCAGCTTGCCGCCGAAGTAGTCGATGTAGGCCTGCATATCGAAATGGCCGTGGCCGCACAAGTTGAAAAGAATCGTGCGCGACTTGCCTTCCTCGCGGCAGCGGATCGCCTCGACGATCGCACCCTTGACCGCATGGTTGGCCTCGGGCGCCGGCACGATGCCCTCGGCGCGCGCGAACTGCACGCCGGCATCGAAACAGGCGATCTGGTGGTGGGCCGTGGCCTCGATCAGATCGAGCTCCAGCAGGTGGCTCACCAGCGGCGACATGCCGTGGTAGCGCAGGCCGCCGGCATGGAAGCCCGGCGGCGTGAAGGTCGAGCCCAGCGTGTGCATCTTGGTCAGCGGCGTCAGGTGCGCCGTGTCGCCAAAGTCGTAGGCGTACTTGCCGCGCGTCAGGCTCGGGCAGGCGGCGGGTTCGACCGCCACGATGCGCACCTTCTTGCCGCCGCGCAGCTGGGCGCCGAGGAACGGAAACACGATGCCGGCAAAGTTGGAGCCGCCGCCGGTGCAGCCGACGATCACGTCCGGATAGTCGCCCGCCATCTCCATCTGGGCCATCGCCTCCTGGCCGATGATCGTCTGGTGCATCAGCACATGGTTGAGTACGCTGCCCAGCGCGTACTTGGTGTCGTCGCGCTGCGCGGCGACCTCCACCGCCTCGGAGATCGCGATGCCCAGGCTGCCGGGGTGGTCGGCGCGCTTGGCGAGGATCGCGCGGCCGGATTCGGTTTCCTTCGACGGCGATGCGATGCAGCGCGCGCCGTAGGTCTCCATCAAGGCGCGGCGGTACGGTTTCTGGTCGTACGACACACGCACCATGAACACCTGCACTTCGAGACCGAACACGCGGCCGGCAAAGGCCAGCGACGAGCCCCATTGCCCGGCACCGGTTTCGGTGATCAGGCGTTTGACGCCGGCCTCGCGGTTGTAGAACGCCTGCGCGATCGCGGTGTTGGGCTTGTGGCTGCCCGATGGCGACACGCCTTCGTATTTGTAGTAGATCTTGGCGGGTGTCTTCAGCTCCGCTTCGAGCCGGCGCGCCCGGTACAACGGCGACGGCCGCCACTGCCGGTAGACATCGCGCACCGGCCCGGGAATCTCGATCTCGCGCTCGGTGGAGACCTCCTGCTTGATCAGCTCCATCGGGAACAGCGGCGCCAGGTCGGCCGGCCCGATCGGCTGGTGCGTGCCGGGGTGCAGCACCGCAGGCGCGGGCTTCGGCAGGTCGGCCTGGATGTTGTACCAGACCTTCGGCATATGCTTTTCGTCGAGCAGGTACTTGATGGTCTCGCTCATGGGTGCTCCTCTTGTAGGGTTTGCGGTGGATTGAACGGTGGACTCCATCGCCGGCCAATGCCGTGACGCATGGTGTGACGCGGGGTTGTGTCTGTCAAGATGTGCGAGTTGGCGTGTCGAAATGGCGGTCAGTGCGTGTCCTTCATCGGCTCCATCGACACCTTGTTGCTGCCGTGGCCGCTCCAGCGCTGGAACAGCGCGTGCTCGATGCCGACCTGGTCGAGCGCCTTGCCGATGGTCTGGTGGATGAGGTCCAGGATCGTCTGCGGCCGGTGGTAGAACGCCGGCATCGGCGGCAGCAGCACCGCGCCGCAATCGGCAGCGCGCGACATCAGCTCGAGATGCCCCTTGTGCAGCGGCGTTTCGCGCACCAGCAGCACCAGCTTGCGGCCCTCCTTGAGCTGCACGTCCGCCGCGCGCACCACCAGGTTGTAGGTGAACGAGTTGGCGATCGCCGACAGCGTCTTGATGGTGCACGGCGCCACGATCATGCCGCGGGTGCGAAACGACCCGCTGGCGACGGCCGCGCCGACATCCTTGTTGTTGTAGACCACGTCGGCGAGCGCGCGCACCTCGTCGAGCGACACGTCGGTCTCGATCGTCAGGTTCAGGCCCGCCGCTTCGCTGAGGATCAGGTGGGTCGGCTGGCCGAGCGACTTCAACACCCGCAGCAGCTCGACGCCGTAGATCACGCCGGTGGCACCGGTGATGGCGACGATCAGTGGCAAGGTCATCGGGATCTCCAGGGTCGCGTCATGCCGCCAGCGCCGGCAGCGGCGAGTCGGCCGACTCGATCACCGCGAACCCGGCGAGTTCGAGCGCCGACACCACGGCAGTCACATCGGGTGCGTGAAAGCGCACGACAACCCGCCTGCGCGGGTGGCCGGCCGCGGGTTGGCCCTCGTGATGCCCGATCGGGTACATGGCCTGCAGCACCGCGCCCGCCGCCTCGGCGACGTTGGCGATGCGACCCAGCACACCGGGGCCCAGCTCCACGGGCTCCAGCGTGACGCCACAGCGGCGCTCCCAGGCGCCGAGGCAGAACGCGGCGAGTTGGAAGATCTCGTTGGCCGAGATCACGCCGACCACGCGATCGCCGTCGAGCACCGGAAACTGCGCGACACCCAGCGTCTGGCCCTTGAGCATGCACTGCTGCATCGTCTCGCTGGCCTGCACCGAGGCCGGGTTGCGCACCATGATGTCGCGCACCTTCAGGCGCGTGACGAAGAAGTTGAACTCGTCGGGGCTCTGCGTGCGCAGCACGAAGTGGCCCATGCGCAGCAGGTTGGCGCGCGTGACCAGCCCGCGCAGCCGCCCCTGGTCGACCACCGGCAGGGCGTGCAGGTTGTTCTCGCTGAGGATGCGCTTGGCCTCGGAGACCAGCGTGTCGCTGGTGATCACCACCGGGTCGGCCTGCATCCAGTTGCGCACGATCATGGCTGCAGCTCCTTGATTCGCACCGGCGTGCGTGTCGACTTCGAACAGTCGCACGAATTCGTCGACCGCGACGCGTGCGAACTCCGGCGTGTACAGGTGCAGGTCGACCTCCTTGACCCGGCCCGGCGTGTCGAGTCGTTCCTTCAGCCGGGCGACGAACGCGGCGTCGGCCGCCGGGTCGTAGATCGGCCGGCCCTCGCGATCCAGCGACGACCAGCCCTTCAGCGGGACCAGGAAGGTCCACGGCCCCCGGGCGCGGTTGAGCCGCCGCGGCGATCACGTCGGCCGCCTGGCGCAGCTCGTCGGCCGTGGTGCGCACCTGCACCCGCAGCGAGTCCTGCACGTACCTGCACGCGGTCCTTCGTCTGCTCCAGCATGTCGGCGCGGCCGCCGTACGACAGGATGTCCAGCCCGCAGGGCGCCAGCACCATCGGGATGCCGGTCTCGACGGCCGCCATCAGCCGGTCCGGGCCCGGGTCGCGGTTGCCCTTGAACAGGTGCTCGATGACGCCGCCGATGCAGATGTCCAGCACGCCCTGGAACGCGCCGTCGCGGATCATCTCCTCCATCGCCTTGTCGCCCTTGCCCTGGGCATGGCAGACGATGGGCGTGAAGCCGGCCTCCTCGAGCATGCCGAGCGCTGCCTGAACCGCCATTTCGCCGAAGCCGAACGACGAGACGGCCACACAGGGCTTGTCGAAGTGGAAGTCGGATGCCCTGCGTCATCTCGACCATGCCGCAGATCGCGCCGACCGCGTTGATGATCTGCGCCTTCAGCAGCGGGTTCATCTTCACGATGTCGAGCACCGTGTGGTGCATCGTGATGTCGTGCGTGCCGACGTACTTGTCGATGTAGGCTGGGTGCGCGGCCATCGGCGAGGCCATCAGCTTGGGCATGCCGAACGGCAGGCGCTGCATGATCGACGTCGCGACCAGCGTCGCGGTGCCGCCACCGATGCCGATGATGCCGTGCACGCGGCCCTGCTTGACGCAGTTCGTCGACGATGCGCGCGGCGCCGGTGATCTGGTTGTTCGTGGCCGCGTTGCGGTCGGAGCGGTACTTCTCGCGCACCACCTCGATCGGCATGCCGCCGCGTTGCGCCACGTCCTCGGTGCGGATGTCGCCGGCGAACGGCGGCGGCTCCTCCATGCTGAAGTCGAGCAGGATCGCCTCGTGGCCGCGGTCCTGGATCAGCCGCTTGACGAAGACGATGTCCTCGCCGCGGGTGTCCAGGTTGCAGACGATGACGATGCCTTTCATGGTGCCCCTCGTCCGACGGGTACATCGGCCGGTCCCCCGAGGGGACCCGGGCCGGCTTGGCGAGCGGCCCGGCGCTCGGCCCGGGGCTAGCGATGGCTTCATGTCGGCTCCACGGTTCACTTGGCCTTCTTGACCTCGGGCCGGGTCAGCCGGTTGATCATGCCGGCCACCGGGCTGGTGCCGGCAAAACCATACTCGTTCCAGCGGTCGGAAACCTTCTGCAAGCACCGCGCGATCCATGAAGATCTCGTTGGGCTTGTTGGTCCATTCGTAGGGCGTGCAGGCGTCGAGAATGATGCGGCTGGTGATGTCGCGGGCGTCGATCGGCAGCCCCGGATCGAGCGGCGTCGAGCGGCCGCGGTCGATGATCTGCGCCGAGCGCTTGGGGTCGAAGCGCGTCGCCAGCGCCCACCAGACACGGTCCCAGTCGTCGGCCTCGATGTCGTGGTCGACGGTGATCACGCCCTTGACGCCGTAGTGTCCGGTGGTGCTGGCGATCACGGCGTTGCCGACGTGGTTGGAGTGGCCGGGGTACATCTGCTTGACCGACACCACCACCCAGAATCGGCCGCAGGCCTCGGGCGGGATGTAGACGCTCTGGATGCCGGGCACCTTCATCGTCTCGAGGTCGTGCCACAGCGTCGCGGTGCGGTTGAGCGACTGGATCATGTGGATGTCGTTGATCGGCTTGCCGACGGTGGTGGCCCACATGATCGGGTTGTTGCGATGCAGGATGCGCTTGATGCGCAGCACCGGCTTCGGGTAGTCCTTGCCCTTGTTGCCCGAGTAGTAGCCGGTGTACTCGCCGAACGGGCCTTCCTCCATCAGCTCGTTCGGGTCGATGAAGCCCTCGGCGATGATCTCCGCGCTGGCCGGCAGCATCAACCCGGTGAGATCGGACTTGAACACCGGCACCGGGCGGCCGCGCAGCGAGCCCGCGACGTCGTATTCGTCGACCTGGGCGCTGACCAGCGTCGACGCGGCCAGGAACAGCACCGGGTCGCAGCCGACCACGGCGGCCGCCGGCATCAGCTCGCCGCGTTCGGCGTACTTCTTCATGTGCATGTCGCCATGCTTGCCCTTGATGATCTGCGAGCCGAGGATCGTCTTGCCCAGCACCTGCGAGCGGTAGGTGCCCAGGTTGGTCCACCCGGTGTCGGGATCCTGCGTCACCAGATACCCTGCGGTGACGAAGAAGCGCCCGCCGTCGTCCGGGTAAAACCACGGCGACGGGAACTTCTCGATGTCGATCGCGTCGCCGGTGATCACGTTTTCCATCACCGACGGCTTGTCGACGATCTTCGGCTTGATCATCTGCTTGGTGGTCAGCTGCATCCACTTCTTGGACAGCTGGCTCATCGACAGCGCGGGGTCCTGCTCCAGCGCGATGGCCAGGCGCTGCGACGTGGTGAACGCACTGGTGAACACCGGGATGTCGTAGCCCTTGACGTTGTCGTACAGCAGCGCCGGACCCTTCTGCTCCTCGTTTACCTTGGACACGTGGCACAGCTCGTACTTCCAGTCGACCTCGGCCCTGACGTGGTGCACGTGGCCGTGGGCCTCCAGCGCGGCGATGTAGCTGCGCAGATCGTCGATCGGTTTGACTTCGGTTCTTGCATCCATGGGTGCTCCGCTTCGGTGTGAGGGTTGATGCCTTCGCCTAGCCGACGCGCTTGCCGGCCAGCATGCCTTTGAGGATGTAGTCCATCGCCGAGCCGCCGGGCGTGCCGGCCGCCTGCTGGTTCCTGGCGCTCCAGACGGTCTCGGGTCGCGCCTGCAGGATGAAGATGTTGCCGCCCGCCGGCAGGCCCTTGTCGACGGCCCACTCGATGTCCATCGGCTGGCCGTAGTGCTTTTCGATCTGCTTGCCCATCCAGGCCAGCTCGGTGATCTCGTCGTCGATCAGCGACTGCACCTTCTGCCGCTCGAACGGCATCTCCATGGCCTGCGAGGTCTGCGTCGCGGCGTCGACCGTGTAGCACATCTGCTTGTGCGAGATGATCCGTTCGATGATGTCCAGCGTGACCTTGTTGACCACGAAATGGTCCGGCGTCACCTCGACCCGACACCACCGACTCGCCGAAGCCGAAGTTGGAGTCGATCACGATCACCGATCGGTCGCCGTTGGCCGGGTGGATCGTGAACATCACGCCGGCGGTGAACGAGTTGGCCATCTTCTGCACGCCGACGCTGATGGCCAGGCTGTCGTCGTCGAAGCCCTTGTTCGCCCGGTAGGCGATCGCGCGCGCCGGTGTACAGGCTGGAGATGCAGCGCCGCATGTGGTGCAGCACCTCGTCGATGCCGCGCACCCACAGGTAGGTGTCCTGCTGGCCCGCGAAGCTGGCGCCGGCGAGGTCTTCGGCCGTGGCGCTCGATCGCACCGCCACCGGCACCGCCGGCATGCACGCAGCGCAGCGCCAACTTGCGGTAGCACTCGGCCACCGCGTCCTCGATGTCCAGTCGCGAACGGCCGCGACTCGATCAGCGCGCGGATGCGTTGCGCTCGACTGCTCCAGTGCCGTCCAGGTCGCTCGGATCGGCGCCGGCCAGCAGCGACTGCACCTCGTGCGCGACGCCGCCGTCGGCCATGAAGCGGCGGTAGCCTTCGGTGGTCAGCGCGAAGCCGGGCGGCACGCGCACGCCGGCGTGGATCAGCTCGCCCAGCGACGAGCACTTGCCGCCCACCAGCGGCACCGAGTCCCTGCGGCAGTCCTCGAACCAGCAGACCACCGGCGGGCGGGTCGTCACGCGACCCGCCGCGGTCCAGGCGATGGCCTCGGCGACGCTGCCCATGGTGACACGCGACTCAACGGCGATCGTGATCGCGCCGGTCGAGCCGTCGACGCGGATGAACATGCCGGTCTTGATGATCTTCGTCGCGTGTCCGGTGCCCACCACCGCCGGCATGCCGTACTCGCGGCAGACGATCGCCGCATGGCTCATCACGCCGCCCACGTCGGTGATGCAGGCGCCGATCTTGGCGAACGCCGGCGCCCACGACGGCGAGGTGGTCGGCGCCACCAGGATCTCGCCCTCCAGCAGCTGGCCGACCTCGCCCACCGTGCGGCACACGCGCGCCTTGCCTTCGATGATGCCGGGGCTGCCGGCGAAGCCCTTCAGCTCGGTGATGCTGTCGGGGTCCTTGACCTCCTGCACCGCCGCCCAGTCGGCGAGCGACTTGTTGGTCACGCCCCAGAGCACGATGGTGAACGGCTCCTGGATCACTTCGGGCGCGATGCCGATGGCCGGCGGCGCGCTCCACTCCTTGAACTTCCGCATCACTCCCTTGCGCCAGACGATCTCCTTCGGCCAGGTCTGCGTGCCGCGCGGCGTGACGCCGGTGGCCCAGGCGGTGACGATGTCCCACAGCGCCGACTTGATCTCGTCGCGGCGCAGCAGCCAGACGTCCTCGACGTCGTCGATCACGCCATGCTCCTTCATGATCGCGCCGACCTCGCGCATCTTGTTCCAGAACACCGAGTGGAACCAGTGCTCGACGTAGAAGAGGTGGTTCTCGACGTACGGGAACACGGTCTTGGCGCAGCCGAGCAGTTCGTCGAACTGCTTGCGGTCCTCGTCCTTCTCGATCAGGGCGCGGTATTCGGCGGTGATGCGGTCGCGCTCGGCGCGCACCTTCTCGGTCGGCCGGTCGATGCGATACGCCCTGCTTGAGCTTGCCGATGTAGGTGGCGATGCCCGACAGCGGCACGTTCATCTGGTCGTTCCACGAGCGGTCGTGGTGGAACCAGCCGGTGCCGGTGGAGATGTTGAACCAGGGCTCGCGCGCCAGGTTCAGCGAGGTCAGCCACTCGACGCCCTTGGGCAGCTTCTTCAGCGCCGCCTCGACCACCGTCCAGTCGGGGCTGAAGGTGACCACCGGGTCGACGCCCAGCTCGACTGCCCTGCGCGCGAGCTTCTTCAGCTCCTCGTCGGGCTCGTACATGATGACGTCGATGCCCGAGATCATCTGCGTCACGCGCTGCGGCGGGATGCTCGGGAAGAGCTTCTGCACGAAGTCGAGGAAGAACACGTAGGCGGCATAGCCCAGGTTCAGGAACTCGAAGTGGTACTGCCAGCACTTGATGCCGAGGTTGATCAGGTCGTCGTAGTTCTTCAGCAGGTGGTAGCCCTGCGATTCGCCGAGCGCCTCGGTCACCACCGCCATCTCTTCCATGTCCGCCAGGCGCGGGATCTTCAGCGCCTCGAGTTCGCGGATCGTGGCCTCCATCTTCACCTTCCACTTGGCCTCGAGCGCGTCCCAGTTCTTGTAGTAGTAGCCGGCGCGCTCCATGAAGTTGGGCACGCGGCTGGCCGATCTCCTCGGGGTCCTTCACCGGCACCGGCGAGATGTAGACGTAGCCGTTGATGATGCGGTGGTCGACGCCGCGCACCGGCGGCACCATGAAGATGCGGTTGTTGAACTGCGACAGCGCGAGGAACCAGGCCTCGTCCCAGATGGTGTCGAACGGGTACAGCGGCTCCGGGTAGTGCAGCCCGTCGTAGAACCAGAAGGTGTCCTTCTCGTACTGGTTGCGCACCGGATCGTCGGTGACGAACTGATACTGGTACGGATACATGCGCTCCCAGCCTTCGGTGCCGGGGATCGTCTTGGCCTTCACGTCGTGCGGAACCGGGAAACTTCATGGTGTTGTCTCCTACGGTGCTCGGTGGTTGCCGCCGTGCGGCAACGCAGCAATGGGCGCGCCTGGCGGTCGAAGCCTTTCCTTTGCATAGGCCGTGCCATGCCAGCCTGAGCCACGCTGGCCGGCGGGCGAGCGCATGGCCTCGACGCCCGGATGGACCGGCCCGCCCATCAGCCGTCCGCGGCCGTGTCGGGCCGGCCGTGCCCGCGCGCCGGCCCGGATCGACGCCTCATCATTTCGTGAGAATTCGCGGCCCCGGCGGGCGCGAACTGATCATTTGGTGAACTGCGTGGCGTGGGCCGCGCCGCCGCGGCCCGCTACCCGGTCGCAAAATCCTTGGCTTACATCAAAGCCACCGCGGGGTCCCGGTACTACAAGCGGTCTCTTCGGGACATCGCCCAGGCCATGACCAAACTGCACAGCATTGCGCGCGCGGCCAACGACGACCTGCGCGCGCGGGTGCATTTCTGTCCCGAGACCGGGCAGATCTGGCTGCACGAACACCGCATGCTGCTGGTGCACGCCGAGGCGCAGGCGCTGCTGCGCAAGGAGCTGATCGACTCGCTCGGCATGGACCGCGCCCGCGGCCTGCTCACCCGCATGGGTTATGCCTCGGGCCTGCGCGACGCCGAGCTCGCGCGCACGCGGGCCGAGGACTGCAGCGACATCGAGGCCTTCATGACCGGGCCGCAGCTGCACACGCTCGAGGGCATCGTGCACGTCACGCCGGTCAAGCTCGAGCTCGACCGCGCGACGGGCAAGTTCTACGGCGAGTTCCTGTGGGAGAACTCCTGGGAGGGGCAGTGGCACCGGCACCACTACGGCGTTCACTCCGAGCCGGTGTGCTGGACGCAGATCGGCTACGCCTGCGGCTACACCTCGGCCTTCATGGGCCGGCCGATCCTGTACAAGGAAGTCGAATGCGTCGGCATGGGCAACAACAACTGCCGCATCGTCGGCAAGCCGGTCGAGGAATGGGACGACGCGGCGGCGCACATGCGCTACTTCCGGCCCGAGGCGATCGCCGACCAGCTGATCGAGCTGCAGACCCAGGTGGTGCAGCTGCGCTCGACGATCGCCGACAAGGACAAACTGCCCGCCGACATGATCGGCACACTCGCCGGGCTTCGCCGCCGCCTACGACCTGCTCAAGCACGCCGCGGGCAGCCAGATCACCGTGCTGCTGCTCGGCGAGACCGGCGTCGGCAAGGAGCTGTTCGCGCGTGCGCTGCATGATCTGGGGCCGCGCCGCGAGCGCGCCTTCGTCGCGGTGAACTGCGCGGCGATTCCGAACGAACTGGTCGAGTCCGAGCTGTTCGGCGTCGAGAAGGGCGCCTACACCGGCGCGCTGGTCGCGCGAGCCGGACGCTTCGAGCGCGCCGACGGCGGCAGCCTGTTCCTCGACGAGATCGGCGAGCTGCCGCTGCCGGCGCAGAGCAAGCTGCTGCGCGTGCTGCAGGAAGGCGAGATCGAGCGGCTGGGCGACCAGAAGACGCGCAAGGTCAACGTGCGGATCATCGCGGCCACCAACGACGACCTGCGGCCGGCGCGTCAAGGAAGGGCGTTTCCGCTCCGACCTGTACTACCGGCTCAACGCCTACCAGGTCGAACATTCCGCCGCTGCGCGAGCGCAAGGAGGACATCTCGCTGCTGGCCAAGCGCTTCCTCGAGAAGTACAGCGCCGTGCACGGAAGAAGCTGCGCGGCTTCACCGACAAGGCCAAGCGCGCGCTGCTCACCTACCCGTGGCCGGGCAACATCCGCGAACTGCAGAACATGATCGAGCGCGGCGTGATCCTGGCCCCCAGCGGCACGCGCATCGAGGTCAACCACCTCTTCTCGTCGTTCGGCGATGACCGCGCGCGCGAGTTCGGTCTGGACGCCCACGGCGGCCTCGACGCGGTACCGCTGGCAAAGCGGCGAGCAGCTGTGCGACGCCGTCTTCAACGGCGTGATGACGCTCGAGCAGCTCGAGGTGATGCTGATCCAGACCGCGGTCGACAAGGCGCGCGGCAATCTGTCCGCCGCGGCGCGCATGCTCGGCCTGACGCGGCCGCAACTCGCCTATCGGCTGCAATCGACTGCACGAGGCCGACGCGGACGGCAGCGAGCCCGCGCCCGCGGCCGCAGCCGGCGAGGGTTGATGCCGCCGCCGCTGCCGCCGCCGGTGGCGCAGCACCTGCAGCGCCATCACGTGATGACCCTGGCCACTGTGGGCGCGGACGGGCCGTGGGCCGCGGCCGTCTTCTATGCCAGCGACGGGGCGGACCTGTTGTTCCTGTCGTCGCCCGCCAGCCGCCACGCGCGCAACCTGGCGCAGGACCCGCGCTGCGCCGCAACGATCCAGTCGGACTGCAGCGACTGGGCCGACATCAAGGGCGTGCAGCTGCAGGGGCGGGTGAGATCACTGCAAGGCGACGAACAGGCGCGCGGCCAGCGGCTGTACGGGCAGAAGTTTCCGCTCGTCGGTCCGTCGGGATCGATCCCGGCGGCGATCGCCGCCGCGCTGGCGCGGGTGCGCTGGTACCGGCTGGAGCCGGAGCGCCTTTACTTCATCGACAACAGCCTGGGTTTCGGCCACCGCGATGAGATCGACCTGGGGCGCGGCTGAATACCACGCGGCCAGGCGGGCGCGGGTGACGCGCCGGACGTCAGCGACCGTCAGCCGTGCAGGCCCTCGTACTTGGCCATCAGCTCGTCGGGCGATTCCACGAAGTCGGGGTGCTGCACGATGCAGTCGGCCGGGCACACCAGCTTGCACTGCGGCTCGTCTTCGGCGCCGACGCATTCGGTGCAGCGCAGCGGGTCGATCAGGTAGATCGGGTCGCCGACGGCGATGGCTTCGTTGGGGCACACCGGCTTGCAGGCGTCGCAGGCGGTGCAGTCGTCGTTGATGAGCAGGGCCATGGCTGGAAGTCTCCTCGCAGGTCTGATGTTCAGGCGGCAGCGCGCGCTTCGAGTTCGCGCAGCTTCTGGTGGCGGTAGCCGCCCCACAACGCGGCGCCGATCGCCCCAGCATAGATCGAATCGGGGTGGCTCGTCGCGGTGACCGCGACCTTCTCGTTGACCATCTCCTCGCTGATCGCCGCCATCAGGCCGGTGTCGAGCGCCAGGCCGCCGGTGACCAGTGCCGAGCCGGTCTTGATGCCGGTGACCTTGAGCAGCTTGACGATGCGCGAGGCCATCGACAGGTGGATGCCCTTCAGGATGTCGGGCGTGGCGATGCCGCGGCTGACCATGTTGATCACGTCGGTCTCGGCCAGCACGGCGCAGATCGAGCTCACCTTCTCGGGGTTGGTGGAACTCTGCGACAGGCTGCCGATCTCCTCGATCGCCACGCCGAGGTAGCGCGCGATGTTCTCGAGGAACTGGCCCGAACCCGACGCGCATTGGCTGGTCATCTTGTACGAGAGCACCTTGCCACGCTCGTCGACGTAGATCGCACGGCCGTTCAGCGCGCCGACGTCGACCACCGCGCTGATGCCCGGGCGCAGGAACACGCCGCCGCGCGCGTGCGTGGTCATCGAGTAGAAGTGGCCGGTGGCGAACTTGACGTTCTCGCCCTCGCCGGTGGTGGCGATGTAGTCCACGTCGTTGGCCGCCAGGCCCGCCTCGGCCATCACCGCGTCGTAGCCCTCGCGCGCCAGCGTCATCGGGTCGCGCCGGCGGATGCGCTCGCAGCGCTTGGCCAGCCACTGGGGTTGCTTGCCGTCCTCCAAGCGGAAGAGCGTGCTCTTGACAGCGCCGGAGCCGATATCGATGCCAATCGTATGGATGGTCATGCTCTTGCCTCTGCAGTCTTGCCTTCTTCGACGACGGCCCGCCACGCGAACGTGGCGCCGCCGAGCGCGCCGGTGTAGATCGAGTCGGGGTTGATGTTCAGCGTCAGCTCGCCGTAGTTCTCGGCGATCAGCTCCTTCAGCGACTTGACCGCGGCCTCGTTCTTGGCCACGCCGCCGGTGAACGTGAACTGATCGCGGATGCCGCCCGAGCGCGCCAGGATGCTCATCGCGCGCAGGATGATGGCGCGGTGCAGGCCGGCCATGATGTCCTCGCGCTTGTCGCCGAGCGCGAGCCGGTCGCGCAGCTCGGCGCCGGCGAACACGGTGCAGGTGCTGTTGATGCGGATGCTCTTGGTGCTCTTCATCGCCAGCGGCCCCAGCTCGTGCAGGCCCATGTTCATCTCGTCGGCGATGTAGCCGAGGTAGCGCCCGCAGCCGGCGGCGCAGCGATCGTTCATCTGGAAGCTCTCGACGATGCCGGTCGGGTCGACCTGGATCGCCTTGGTGTCCTGGCCGCCGATGTCGAGCACGGTCGCGGTGCCGGGGTACATCACGTGCGCGCCCAGGCCGTGGCACAGGATCTCGCTGCGGATGTGCTCCTTGCTGAACGGCAGCCGCGCGCGGCCGTAACCGGTGCCCACGGTGTAGGTCTCCTCCAGGTCGGTGTCGAGGATGCCCTTGATCGGCGCCTCCACCTGCGCGCGGCGCGAGGCCGTCTCGGGCAGCGCGATGAAGGCGCGCTCGAGTGCCGCCAGCAGGTGGCGCTTGATCGAATCGCCGTAGACGCGGTTCTCGACCTCGATGATCGAGCGATCGAACAAGTTGAGCAGGAAGTCGTAGCGAATGCCGGCCTCCTTGGCCACCGCCTCGCCGGCCGCCAGGTACTGGCTGCCCGCGATGTCGCGGAAGAAGTCGCTCTTGCGCTTGGCGCCCGGCGCGAACTGCAGCGGTGCATCCACCTGCAGCCGGCGGAACACCTCGTCGAGCGCCTTGCCCACCGCCGCCGTCGCGTCGCCGAAGTGCGCGGTGACGAGGCTGCGCCGGCAGGTCTCGCTCAGGTCTTCGAGTTGCTCGAGATACTGCTCGGAGCGGAAGTCGCGCTCGAGCTGACCGAGAAAGCTGTCGAGCGCGCCGTTCAGCGCGTTCGTGCTGCCGAGCGCCTGGCGGAACAGGAAGAAGCGGCTGTTCACCAGCGCCTCCTGCTTGGCGATGGCCGCGGCCGTGTCGTAGTTCGAACGCGAGTTGGTGATGCCGCGGCCGAGGATGTTCTGGTTCTCGTCGATCACCACCGCCTTGGTGGTGGTGGAGCCGAGGTCGATGCCGATGAAGCAACGCATGGTCGGTGTCTCCTCAATGCGCCGAGATCGGGATGATCGGCGCGCCGCCCGGCCCGGTGGGCAGCGCATGCCCATACGTGCGCTTCTGCTTGACCATCTGGAAGTAGCTCTCCAGCCGGTTCTTCACGTTGGCCGCCGAGAAGTAGCGCGGATCGACCAGATCCGTCTCGATGAAGGCGGCCGGCTTGCCGGTGCGCTTTTCCACCTCGCGCAGGATCAGCAGCTGGCCGGCCGAGAAGCTGTTGCAGCTCTTGATCGAGTTGATCAGCAACCCGTCGGCCTGGTACTCGTCGATGTACCTGCAGATCATGTCGACGCGCGACGGCAGGTTCAGGTTGGTGTAGCAGCCCAGGCAGTAGTCGGCCAGCGACTCGAGCGGATGGTCCGGATCGTGGCGGAAGCCGAAGTCGTACAGGCCGCCGACCTTGGCGTAGGTGCGAGGAGACCACCACCGCGCCCTCGTCGTAGAACATCTTCCAGAAGTCGCGGAAGCTGGTCCAGTTGGGCGGGCCCTCGACGACGAGGCGGTACTTCTCTTCGCCCATGTCGCCCTCGGGCGTGACCGGGCCCTTGCCGAGACGCACGCGCTCCTCGATCTCGCTGGCGCAGCACGCGGTAGTACTGCGTCGCCTCGGGCGTGCCGCGGAAGGCGGTGAAGATCGGCCCGATGTAGTACACCGCGCCGAAGTAGCCGTCGATCGGGCTCGGCCGGTTCTTGGCCGACTGCAGCACCGCCACCAGATCCTCCTCGGCCTTCACCGACTCGCGCATGTACTGGCGCAGCCGGTCGATGTCGAACTTGACGCCCGAGATGCGCTCGAGCGTCGGGATCACCGTGTCCTTGAGCTGGCGCACCACGTACTCGCGCATGTTCGGCGCGATGCGGCCCTCGCCCTGGTAGGGCACGTGCAGCATCACCGTCTCGCAGCCGTACTTGTGGCGGATCAGCTCGAACCACTTCATGAACGTGAAGCAGCCGGTGTAGCTGAGCAGCAGGATGTCGGGCCGCGGCAGCACGTCGCCGGTGGGGCCGATCTCGCCGCCCATCATCATGCCGAGGTCGGCCTTCACGTAGGTGCATACGTCCTCGCTGTGGCCGTCGCGCTCGGCATCCATGATCATCTTGCCGCTCTTCTTGCGCATGCCGTTCTGCAATGCATTGGTCTCCGGCAGGCTGCGCGCGAAGTCAAAGCACATCAGCAGCTCGTTCAGGTTGCCCGGCACGAAGGTGGCCGACACCTTGCGGTTGTTGGCGCGCGCGGTGGCGAGCTCCATGTAGTTCTGGTTGATGAGCTGCTTCTGCAGGTTCATCGCGTCGTCCTTCTGGACGTTCTGCGGCTTCTTGCTGCCGCCCGCGGACGGGACGATCTGGATCGGTGTGTTCATGTGTGCTCCCTAGGCGCTGCGCGCCGTCCCTCCAAGAGGGAATTCGCCCCTTCGGGCGGCCGTGCGCGGCTCATGCGGCGCTCCACAACTTGATGGAATCGGCAAAGGTGCCGGCCTGTTCGCGGATCGGGGCCATCTGCCCGGTGTTTTCGGCGTACTTGAACGCCGTGTACGGAACCTTGTGCTTGGCCATCACGTCCTGCAGCATCGGGCGCTCGAGCAGCGCCGGGTCGCAGAACGACGGCGCGGCGAAGACCACGCCCTCGGCGCCGCGCGTCTTCACCTGCTTGAGCAGGAACATGCCCTTCTCTTCGCGCGTGGCGTCGTACTTGGCGGCCGAGGTGGCCGAGCGGTGCAGGAAGGCCTTGGACAGCTCGTCCAGCGGGTTGCGGTCGGCCGGCACGTCGTCCAGCAGCCAGCGTGTCACGAGAATCAGGTCGTCGTCGACGATGTAGCAGCCCGACATCTCGATCGACTTGATCAGCGCCAGCGGCGGCTGCTCGCAGAACGAGCCGTTGATGACCACGCGCGCGTTGTCGCGCTTGGGCCGCTGCACGGTGTCGGTGGCCCGCAGGTACTCACGCACCAGCAGCGTGTGCTCCTCGGGCGGCAGCACCATGCCGGCGCGCAGCAGCAGGTAGACCTCGGAAGTCGGGGCCTGCCACGGCTTGCTGGCGCGGTAGGTGTACAAGTCGCGGATCGCGGCGCGGTTGTCGTTGTAGACGCGAATGGACGCGTTCAGCTCCGCGTCGGTGACCGGCGAGCCACGCAGCTTGCCCAGGTCCTCGCGCAGGATCTCCATCTCCTGGATGTAGAAGCGCCCGCCGATCGCGTCCTCGTAGTTCTGCGGCACGTCGATGTAGCGCACGTACTTGTCCTTGAACAGCATCTGCCACATGCCCGACAGGTTGCGGATCACGTCGCAGATGCTCGGGAACAGCATGCCGTCCAGGCAATTGAGCTTGCCGGTCAGGCCAAGCTCGATGGTCGAGCGCGGGATGCGGCAGATGTAGCTCTGGTAGTAGGCGTCGCCCTGGATCACCTCGAGCGCATCGCCGCCGCCGAGGATGCCCACCGGCAGCATGCCGGCGGCATGGATCAGCTCGCGCGGCACGTACACCGGCATGTAGCCGATGGCCTTGCGCCCGGGCACGGCAGCCTTCCATTGCTGGACGGCGTCGAAGTTCAGGTCCTCGAACAACGCCTCGCAGCGCTGCACGATGGCCTGCACGGGGTTGATCGCCGTGGCGACGGTGGGTGTGCTCATCAGCGGTGCTCCCATTGCGGTTTGCGCTTGGCCATGAAGGCCACCAGGCCTTCGTTGGCGTCGCGTGTCTTCATCAGGCGGTCGAGGTACAGCGCCTCCACTTCGGCCAGGCGTTGCCGCACGGTGCGCACCATCGCGCCGCGTGCGGCGGCCATCGCACAGGCCAGTGCCGCGGCGCTCTTGCCGGCCAGGTGCTCGTGGAAGTAGGCCAGCGCGGCGATCTCCGGGTCGTCCGCCACGGTGTGCACCAGGCCGATCGCCTGCGCCGCGGCGGTGCCGATCGAGCGGCCCGAGAACAGCAGGTCTTCGGCGGCGGGTTGATTGACGCGGAAGGGCAGCAGCACCGAGGCGGCCGGCGCGAACACGCCAAGTTTCATCTCGGGCTGCGCAAACTGCGCGTCTGGTGCGGCGAAGATCGGCCCGCCGGCCAGTGCCACCTCCAGGCCACCGCCCAGGCACTGCCCGCGAACGGCCACCAGGATCGGCACCGGAAACTCCACCATCGTGACGATCAGCGCGTGCAGCGACGCGAGCATCTGCGCGCACTGGTCGGGCAGGTGTTCCTCGACGCTCGCGCCAAAGCTGAAGTGCGGCCCCTCGGCATCGAGCAGCACGCCACGCAGTTGCGTCTGGCTGCGGTACGCGACCAGCGCGCCGTGCAGCGCGGCGATCATCGTGGCGTCGACCAGGTTAGCCTTGGGCCTGGCCAGCCGCAGGCGCAGCAGCGCGCCGTCGAGTTCCAGCCAGTCATTCAATGACGGCATATCAAACTCCATTCCAGCGGACGCCGCGGATCCGGCTTTGCCGGTTCGTTGGCGTCGCCCCCTCGAGGGGGAGGCGGCCGCAGGCCGCTGCGGGGGTGGTCATTTCTTCGCCTTGGGCTGGATCTCGTCGTGCAGCGAGCCGACCCAGCTCTGGCCCGCGGCCAGCTTCTGGCGCAGCAGCACGAAGTTGGCCTCGCGGTCGTCCTTGGTGCCTTCGTTAAACGCGATGAAGCCCGAGCGCGCCTCGGTCATCATGTTCAACGCGAGCCAGGCGCGCGAGTTCTCCTTGTTCTTGTTCCAGGCGTCGAGCTTGGGCTTGCGCAACTCCTCGATCGTCTTCAGTGTGCACTCGGGGAAGGTGAGCAGGATCTTCGCGCACAGCTCCTCGACCCTGGCGTCGAGCTGCGACAGGTCGACCGTGCCGCTGGCCATCAGCGCCTTGGCTTCCTTCGCGGCGGCGCCGGTCTTCGGCTCGCCGTACACGTTGCGGCCGAACTCGTCGACCATGCGCTGCGTCTCGACCATCGGGTTGGCGACGAACTGGCCGTTGACCTTCAGCGCCGGCACGATGTCGGTGAGCAGGCCCATCTGGTAGGCCTTGTGCGCCGAGAACGGCTCGCACAGCACGCAGGCCGCCATCGCGCGCTCGGCGCCGACGATCACCGGCAGGAAGTCGGTCGCGCCGCCGATCGGCGCCGAGCCGTGCTTCGGGCCGGCCTGGCCGTAGCGCGCGAGGTCGCTCGACACCGAGAAGTCGCAGGCCATGCCGATCTCCTGGCCGCCGCCGATGCGCATGCCGTTGACGCGGCAGATCACCGGCTTGTCGCAGGCCAGCAGCGCGCTCACCATGTCGTTGAACAGGCGCAGGTACTGGCGGTACTCCTGCGGCTGGCCGGCGTAGTACTCGGCGTACTCCTTGGTGTTGCCGCCGGTGCAGAACGCCTTGTCGCCCGCGCCGGTGAAGACCACGCAGTTCACGTCGCGCGCATTGCTCGCCGCGCGCAGCGCCAGGATCACGCCCTTCACCATGTCGGTGGTGTAGCTGTTGTACTGGCTCGGGTTGTCGAGCGTGATCCAGGCGTTGTACAGGCCCTTGGCCACCGTGCCGTCGGGCGTGCGGGCCGGGCGCTTCTCGTAGCGCACGCCGGGTTTGCTGACGTCGTCGACGATGTCGTGGTTCTTGAAGTCGCGCATCGGTGACAGGGCTTCGGGGGCGTTCATGCGGTCTCCTTGGGGGTTGGGGTCAGGCCGGCACCATCACCGCGCGTTTCTTGATCTCGCGGTGGTGCACGGCTTCGATGACACGGTTGATGTCGGCCAGCGGATGGGTCTCGACGAAGGGCCTGATCTGCACCTTGCCGTCGAGCACGAGGTTCAGCGCCGCGGGGTAGGCCTCGGGCGGGCAGCCCCAGTTGCCGAGTGCGCGCGCGTCGAAGGCCATCAGGTTGGACAGGCGCACCTCCACCTTGTCCATCGTGAAGCCCACCACCGACAGCGTGGCGCCGTGTACCAGCAGCCCGAAGGCGCTGAGCTGGCCGGCCGCCGTGCCCGAGCATTCGAAGATGTTCCACTCGGTCTGGCGCAGCCCGCGCTCCTTGGCAAAGGCCGACACCGCGGCCTTCAGGCCCTTCTGGTCGAGGTGGCGGGCGTTGATCGTGAGCATGGCGCCGTATTCGCCGATCAGCTCGAGCTTGTCGTCGTCGACATCGACGGCCACCACCGTGGCGCCGGACGCGTGCGCGATCTGCGCGCAGTAGCCGCCCACGCCGCCGGCGCCGATCACGATCGCCAGGCTGCCCGGCGCCACGCCGGCACGGCGAACCGCCTGGTAAGGCGTGGTCAGCGCGTCGGCGACGATCGACACTTCGGGCAGGCTGAGCCCGGCACGCTGCAGGCGGGCGAGGTCCACCTCGCACAGGCCACGCGCCGGCACCACGATGTGGCTGGCGAAGCCGCCCTGGATGTCGTTGCCCGGCATCTTCTGCTGCCGGCAGATGGTGCCGAAGCCGCGCCGGCACAGGTCGCACTGGCCGCAGGGCAGCACGGCCGGCACGATCACCGCCTGGCCGATCCAGCGTTCGGCGCCCGGCGCGGCGGCCACCACCGTGCCGCTGACCTCGTGGCCCAAGGCCAGTGGCAGCGGCTGGTTGGTGCGCACGCCGTCGTACAGGTAGCCCAGGTCGGTGTGGCAGACACCGCAGCCGGCCACCGCCACCACCACCTCGCCCGCCTGCGGCTCGGCCGCGAAGTCTGCGCGCTGCAACGGGGCGTTCACGGCGGTCATCAGCCAGCGGTGCGCGGCAAGGCTCATTGCGGTGGGTCTCCTGTGGTGCGGGACGGCTGGGGGTGCGGCGGCCGTCAATTGTGGTATTGCAGTACCGAAATACCCCTTTGAGCGCATTTTGGTCGTCTGGGCTGCGCTTTTGTTGATCTGAATCAGATGCAAACGGGGTCGCTGCCGCTTCACTGGCGGTCACAAATTTGCACGAGGAGCGCGAGCGCCATGGTCGCAGCCGTTCTATCCCCACCGTCCTCCGTCAGCCGGCCCTCGCCCGGCGCCGGCCTGTCCATCGCGCTGGCCGGCAGCGGCGGCAGCGGCGTGATGACCGCCGGCACGCTGCTGCTGGAGGCCGCCGCCAAGGCCGGCCTGTACGGCCTGATGGTGCGCACCAGCGGCCCGCAGATCCGCGGCGGCGAGGCCGCGGCGCTGATCCGGCTGTCGTCGCAGCCGACGCAGTCGCTCGACGATGGCTTCGACCTGCTGCTGGCCATCGACTGGCAGAACGTATTCCGTTTTGCCGACGAGATCCCGCTGAAGACCGGCGCGACGATGATCGGCGACGCCGACGAAGGCGGCGCGCCCGAGGTGTTCAAGGCCAGCGGCGCACGCAGCGTCGAGCTGCCGCTGAAGAAGCTGGCCAAGGCCATTCCGGGCAGCTGGATCAACATGCTGGCGCTCGGTCTGTCGGGCGCGTTCGCCGGGCTGCCCGCTGCCGCGCTGGAGGCCGCGCTCACCGGATCGTGGAAACGCAGCGCCGAGTCGCTGCAGGCCAACCTGACGGCGCTGCGCCGCGGCATCGAGCTCGCGGCCGACATCCCGCGCCCGGCGCCGCTGGTGCCGGACGCGCGCGGCGGCAAGCGCTGGCTCATCAGCGGCAACGAGGCCGCGGGGTTCGGCGCCATCCGTGGCGGCGTCCGCTTCGTCGCGGCCTACCCGATCACGCCGGCCACCGAGCTGCTGGAGTGGATGGCGCCGGCACTCACCAAGGTGGGTGGCTCGCTGCTGCAGGCCGAGGACGAGCTGGCGTCGGTGAACATGATCATCGGCTCGTCGTTCGGCGGCGTGCCGTCGCTGACCGCCACCGCCGGCCCCGGCCTGGCGCTGATGACCGAAGGCATCGGCCTGGCCGTGAGCGCCGAGGTGCCGATCGTGGTGGTGGACGTGATGCGCGGCGGCCCGTCCACCGGCATCCCGGCCAAGAGCGAGCAGAGCGACCTGAGCTTCGCGGTCAGCGGCCTGCACGGCGACGCGCCGCGCGTCGTGGTGGCGCCGAGCTCGATCGGCGACTGCCTGGGCGCCACGCAATGGGCGGTGCACCTGGCCGAGGCGCTGCAGACCGCCGCCATCGTGCTCAGCGACCAGTTCATGGGGCAGTCGCGCGCGATCATCGACCCGCCCGCCGCACACGACGGCGGCGTGGCGCGACGCGAGACGGTCGCCGCGAACACCGCCGACTACAAGCGCTACCGCGACACCTCCAGCGGCGTGTCGCCGATGGCCATCCCCGGCACGCCGGGCACCACCTACACCGCCGACGGGCTGGAGCACACCGAAGGCGGCGTGCCCAGCAGCCAGGCCAAGGACCACCGCGTGCAGCTCGACAAGCGCGAACGCAAGCTCGCCCTGCACGACTACGGGCCGCGCTGGGCCGACATCGAAGGCGAGGGCGCGATCGCGGTGGTGACCTTCGGCTCGTCGTCGGGCCCGGTGCGCGAGGCGGTGCAACGGGCTGCGGCCCAGGGCGCGCCGGTGCGGCTGATCGTGCTGCGGCTGCTGGCGCCGGTGAACACCAAGCTCTTCGACCAGGCGCTCAAAGGCGTGCGGCAGGTGCTGGTGATCGAGCAGAACCACGGCGCGCAGCTGTACCGCTACCTGCGCGCGATGGTCGACCTGCCGGGCCGGCCGCGCAGCTTCCACCGCCCCGGGCCGCTGCCGCTGCGGCCGGGTGAGCTGGCCACGTGGATCGCGGAACAGGCCAGCACGCTGACCATCGGGGAGGCCGCATGAGCGCCGCCCGGCCGCTCCGAAGGCGCTCACTCCCCCTCGGGGGGAAGGCCCGCAGGGCCAAAGGGGGCCCAATGAGCGCGCATCGGCGCTCCGAAGCGCTCATCCCGGCGCACGCGGTGCGCGAAGGCAGTCCAATGAGCGCGCCGGGCGGTCGCGAACGCGCATCTCCTGCGGCGGCCGGGCGTGCAGCGACCAGGGGTTATCCATGAACGACATGACGCAAGCGGTGCCGCTGGCGCCGGCCAACTTCAAATCGGGCACCAAACCGATCTGGTGTCCGGGCTGCGGCGATTACTCCGTGCTCAGCTCGGTGACCAAGGCGCTCGCGCTGGTCGGCAAGCCGCCGCACGAGGTGGCCGTGGTGTCGGGCATCGGGTGTTCATCGCGCATACCGGCCTACACCAGCTGCTACGGCTTTCACGGCGTGCACGGCCGCTCGCTGGCCGCGGCCACCGGTCTGAAGGTGGCGCGGCCCGACCTCACCGTGCTGGTGGCCGGTGGCGACGGCGACGGCTATTCGATCGGCGGCAACCACTTTCTGCATGCGTGCCGGCGCAACGTGGACCTCACCTACATCGTGATGGACAACCACGTGTACGGCATGACCAAGGGCCAGGCGTCGCCGACCACCGAGCCCGACTGGGACAACAAGCTCTCGCCCGGCGGCACCGGCGTGCGCTCGTTCCACCCGCTGGTGATCGCGCTCGCCTCGGGCGCCAACTTCGTGGCGCGCGCGTTTGCCGGCGACCCGAACGGCACCGCCGAGATCATCGCGCGCGGCATCCGGCATCCGGGTTTCTCGTTCATCGAGATCCTGAGCCCGTGCATCACCTTCCGCCCTGAGCAGCGCGAGTGGAAGAACCATGTGCACCCCGCCGCGGTGGAGGCCACCGACGACGCCGCGCGCGCCGCGCGGCGCATCATGACCGACGACGGCTTCAATATCGGCGTGTTGTACGCCGGCAGCCGCACGCCGTATCCCACCGTGATGCGCGGCGACAGCCGCGCCGCGGTGGCGGCGCTGGAAACGGAGTTCGAACTGTGAAGACACCGCAGACGCTCGAAGAGTTCATGGCCCAGGCGCTGGTGATGGAGCGCGAGGCCGCGCAGCGCTACAACGACCTGGCCGACGCGATGGAAACGCACAACAACCGCGACGTGGCGCAGATGTTCCGCACCATGGCCGGCTACGAGGCCAAGCATGCGCAGGCCGATCATGGAGGAGATGAACTGGGTCGAGGTGCCCGGCATGCCCACCGGCGCCTGGCCGGCGATGGAGCCGCCCGAGAGCGTGCCCAACGACGAGGTGCACTACCTGATGCACCCATGGCACGCGCTGAAGCTCGCGCTGGCCGCCGAAGAGCGCGCCGAAGCCTTCTTCGCCGAGCTGGCGCGCCTGGCCAGCAGCGACTCGGTGCGCCGCGCCGCACTCGAGCTGCGCGACGAGGAGGCCGAGCACGTGGCGCTGGTCAAGGCGTGGCTGGCGAAGACGCCGAAGCCCGAAGGCGACTGGGCCAACGACCCCGACCCGCCGCGCTACGTCGATTGAAATGGCTCCCCGCCGAAGGCCCGGCGAGGCCGGTTCCGCGGCGGCCGCTTGACCCGACTTGGAGTCGATCGTCAATGGCAGGTCCACGACATACCAACCGAGGAGATCAGCTCATGCAGATCTTGAACCCCGCGGGCTGGGACAAGCCCATCGGCTACAGCAACGGCATTGCCGTGCGACGGCGGCCGCCTGGTGTTCATCGCCGGCCAGGTGGGCTGGAACGCGCAGCAGAAGTTCCAGAGCGAGCAGATCGCGCCGCAGTTCGACCAGGCGCTGGCCAACGTGCTGGCCGTGCTGGCCGAAGCCGGCGGCAAGCCCGGCGACATCTGCCGCATCACCGCGTACTGTTGCGACAAGCCCGCCTACCTGGCCGCCCGCGGTGAGCTCGGCGCGATCTGGCGCCGCCACATGGGCAAGCACTTTCCGGCGATGAGCATGATCTTCGTGTCGGACCTGCTCGACAGCCCGGGCAAGATCGAGCTCGAAGCCACTGCGGTGGTGGGCGGGGCGTAGCCCGCGGCGGCGCCAGCGCAACGCCGGCGCCCGTTGCCGTGCGCCGCGTAGGCGTGGACACTCCGGGACCTGGCGGTCTCTTTCATTCGTCAGGCTGTTGGCGCTCGGGAGGCAGCATGTTCGCAGGCCACATTGGTGCAGCTCTTGCGATCGGACGCTCTGAGCGCCGCATCAACGTGGGCGCGTTCGTCATGGCCGCGCTGCTGCTTGATTTCGTCCTCTGGCTGTTCGTGCTTCTCGGCTGGGAGTCGGTGGTCATCCCACCGGATTTCGCCGCCACGCACCAGCCCGACTTCGTGTTTCCCTTTTCGCACGGGCTGTTGGCCTCGCTCGTCTGGTCTGGGCTGGCGGGCGCAGCGGCGCTGGTCGTTTGTGCGTCGCTGGGGCGATCCAGGCGACGTGTGGCGACGCTGGTCTTCGCCGCGGTGTTCTCCCATTGGCTGCTCGATGCATGGGTCCATGCTCCCGAGCTTCCGATCGCCGGCGCCGGTTCAGCGCGGGTCGGCCTCGGTTTGTGGCACAACATGCCGTTCGCACTCGCCGTCGAGGCGCTCATCCTGATTGCCGGCCTCGCTCTCTTCTTGCCCGGGGCGGCGCTTCCGCGAGCGCGGAAGCTCTGGTTCGCGGCACTGTGCCTCCTGACGCTCGTGTTCACCGTGCTGGGCATGACGGTCGCACCGCCGCCGCCTTCTGCTCGTGCGATGGCGTCGAGTTCGCTTGTCACCATCGCCATCGTCTGCGCGCTTGCATACTGGCTCGCCAGGCCTCACGATCGACCGCGAACCTAGCCTTTCGCTCTCACCGCGTGCACCGGCAGGCCGGCGTGCGCGGGTGAGCCTCCAAACCCCCAGACCCCGGAACCCATGCGCATACTCCCGCTCTATGCTTCGCTGCTCGCTCTGCTGTTCGTGGCTCTGAGCATTCGGACGTTGCGGCTCAGAAGAAGCCTGAGGATCGCAATCGGTGACTCGGGCAACACGGCCATGCTCAGGGCGATGCGTGTTCACTCGAACTTCGCCGAATATGTCCCGCTGAGCCTGGTGTTGATCTTCATCGCGGAGAGTCAGGCCGCGCATCCGTACTTCATTCACGCCCTCGGTCTTGCCCTGCTGATTGGCCGGGTGTCCCATGCATACGGTGTCAGCCAGAGCAAGGAGAACTACGCGTTCCGGGTGTTCGGCATGGCCATGACACTCACGACGATCATCACCTGCTCGGCTTATCTGCTGGTTGCCTACTTGGCAAAGGTCGGGGCCTGATTGAGATGCAGTGCGGCTCCCAGCGGATGGCGCAGATGAGTCCGTCGAAGGTCGACCTTGCCGTCTTGAACAGCATGCGCTGGCACGAAACCGTCTTCGAAGCGCACGGCCTGGCTGGACCGCATATGACCCAGGGTGAGCTCACGGCAACGGAGCATCTGAGTTGAACGCACCATTTGCCGCGAGCCTGCGGCGTCGACTGCTTCTGCTCGCGCTTTGCCTTGTGGCTGGCGGTGTGATCGCCGTCGCGGGCCAGCACTTCACCGGCAGTTCGGCGTGGTTCCTGGCCGTGCCCGCGCTCGTGCTCCTTGCCTGGTTGTTCGTGGCCAACCCGACTGAATGCTTGCCACCGCGCAAGCATTCATCCCACAATGGCGGCCGCCATGGCAACGGTGCGTGAGGGCAATCAAGGCGTTCTACTGGTCGTCGACGTTCAGGTCGGCGTGATGGGCGAGTCGTGGGAGGCTCCGCGGATCATCCACAACGTGTCACGGGCTGTCGATCGAGCCCGGGCCCAGGGCGTGCCGGTGATATGGGTGCAGCACGCCGATGACGACTTGCGCTACGGCAGCCCGCAGTGGCAGTGGGTACCCGAGCTGGTGCCGTCTGACGCGGAGCCACGGATCCACAAGCAGTTCAACTCGTCGTTCGAGCAGACCACGCTCGACGACGAGCTGGCCAGGCTCAGCGTGACGCACATCGCGTTGGCCGGAGCGGCGACCAACTGGTGCATACGCGCCACCGCCTATGGCGCGCTGGAGCGCGGCTACGACGTGACGCTCATCCAGGACGCCCACACCACCGGCACGATGCAGCTCGACAACGGATCGACGATCGAGGCCGAAAGCGTCATTCAGGAGCTCAACGTCGCGATGACCTGGTTGAGTTACCCGGGCCGCAAGAACGGTACCGCCACCGCCGAGGAGATTGACTTCGCTGCGTTTGGCGGCAAGCGCCAGGCGGGTCTTGATTCGATCTGATCGTCAGCCGCCGCCGGATCGCACGAATCCGTCGCCACCCCCTTCGATGGCCATGTCGATCCTGCGCTGGATGGCGGTCGCGCTGACCGCCCTGGCGGTGGTTGCCGCGGCCACGTACCTGCACGACATCGGCCGTGCATATCAACGGGTCGCTGGCAGGAGCAGCATCGTCCCTTCGCCCTACGGCGATATCGAGTTCGCTGAGGGCGGATCGGGTCCGGCTGTGCTGGTGATTCACGGCAGCGGCGGCGGCTTCGATCAGGGCGAACTGATTGCGCAGGCGGTGGTCGGCGAGGGCTTCCACTGGATAGCGCCTTCGCGCTTTGGTTATCTGCGCTCGACCTTCCACGCCGGCGCCACGTTCGACGAGCAGGCGCGCGCCTATGCGCACCTGCTCGGCCACCTGGGCATCGGCAAGGTCGCGGTCGTCGCGCTGTCGCACGGCGGCCCTTCGGCGCTGCTCTTCGCGCTGCTGTTTCCGGAACGAGTCACCTCGCTGACACTGATCTCCTGCGGCGTCGCGTCGTCGTCCGATCCCGATCAGGCGCAGGCCAACTGGAAGGGCGATGCGCTGACGACGATCTTCAAGTACGACCCGCTGTACTGGACCGTCAGTACGGTGCTGAAAAGGCAGCTGATGAACTTGATGGGGGCCAGCGATGAGGTCGTCGCTGGCCTCTTGCCGGATCGGCGTCGCTTGGTGGACCAGGTGATCGACACCATGAATCCGGTCGCGCCACGATCCGCCGGCGTCGCCTTCGACAACAGGGCCGCGATGCCCAACGACCGGATCGCCGGGGTCAGAGCCCCGACATTCATCGTTCATGCCACCGATGACACCCTGCAGCTCTATCGCAACGCGGAGTTCGCGGCGGCAACGATTCCCGGGGCAACGCTGAGCAGCTTCGACCGAGGAGGTCATCTGCTGATCGCGGTGGAGCAGGCGACCATTCGATCGGCGATGCAGAAGTTCATTCTCGACAACGTGGGCATGTAGCCATCGACGCTCGCCGCACGTTGGCACCGACTCAACTCAAACAGGAGGTCTCAGGTGCAGACGTACCTCACGATCATCGGTGTCGCCTTTCTCGTGCTGGCGGGCTATTTGTTCCTTCGTCGGCTGTCTGCGCAGTCTCGGGGCGAGGCCGCCGCCGGTCGCGTTGTGGGGCATGAGGAGCGCAAAGACGACGAGGCGACCTCCTCGTACCACCCGATCGTGGAGTTCACCGATTTGGCGGGCGCGGTGCACCGTTTCACGTCGGTGGCGGGAGGGTCAGACCGTGCGCCTGCCGTCGGCGCCGCGGTGCGCGTTCGCTATGTCCCCGAGGATCCGGGCGTGGCGTACGTTCAGTCGTTCCTGCATATGTGGGCGGCGCCGCTGGCTTGTGCCGTGCTGGGCGCGGGTGCGCTGGTTGCTCGGTGCCAGGAGTGAGCCTATTCCTGCGCGCCCGTGGGCCTCGACGACTCGCAAGCCGTTCGCAGCGCAAGAGCGCATCGACAACGTGGCACACCGTGATGTCGGCTGGCAGAATTCCATCCGGTTCACACCAATGGAGTCAACCGCATGCTGTCGGCAACCTGCCATTGCGGCGCGGTTCGTGTCGAGATCCCACGCCGGCCGCGCACGCTGACGAACTGCAACTGCTCGATCTGCAGGCGTTACGGCACGCTCTGGGCGTACTACAAGGCATCCGAAGTCAAAGTGATCAGCGCACCCGGCGCGACGGCGTCGTATTCGTGGGGCGACCGGATGTTGCGCTTCGTACGCTGCAACGCGTGCGGCTGCGTCATCCACTGGGAACGGATCCAGCCCGGCGATGGCAGTCGTGTGGGCGTCAACGCGAGAAATTTCGAACCCGGTGCATTGGGGCCGGTTCGTATACGACGCCTCGATGGTGCCTCGACCTGGAAGTACCTGCCTGAAGACCGGCAAACCACCCCGACTGCATGAGCAACGACCCACCCGTGCGCCGGCGCACCAGTCAGGTCTGGCAGGTGGCGGCGGTCTACTTCGGCCTGGTGTTCGGCGTCGGCTTCCTGCTCGGGTCGGTGCGAGTGCCGTTCCTGGTGCCGCGCCTCGGTGAACGCGCTGCCGAACTCGCCGAAATGCCGCTGATGCTGGTGGCCATCGTGATGGCCGCCGGCTTTGTGGTCAGACGATACGGTTCGTCGATCGCTCCGCTCGGCTGGGTTGGGGTGGGAGCGCTGTCGCTGGCGCTGCTGGTGGCGGCGGAACTCCTGCTGGCGGTGGTGGCGACAGGACGCGGCGTCGGCGAATACCTCGCCAGTCGGGACCCGGTGTCGGGGTCCGTCTACCTCGCGATGCTGGTGGTGTTCGCCGCGATGCCGTGGCTGCGGCACAATCGAAGCCGCAGTCTGACGGGCGAGGGACGGCATGGGGTCTGAGCCCGTCGCGAGATCAGCACTGATGGAAGTTGCGGCGGCCGGTCGGTGCGATGCACTGCGCAAGAGCCGCACCGGCTTCACAAGCGGCAAAGCAAGATGATGGCTGGCCCCGGTTGCGTCGAACTCAAACGTCGGGCGATGAGTCGCGTCGGCCTGCTTGCCGTGCTGATGGGCGTGCTCGCCGGCGTCACGGCTTCTGAGCGGCGATCGTTGTCGGGCACCTATCGAATCGGCGGCGCAACGTTCTACGATCCACCGTCTGAGGAACCGCAAAACACTCACTTGTATGTCGAACTGACGGGGATCGCCGCCCGAGACCTCTACGAAGCGATGGCTGTGACCCCGAAGGTCGATGAATGCACCGGTCCGAATGCAACAATCAAGGTCGTCGATCAGATGCAATGCAACCGGTACGAGAGCGGCAAACGCCATCGTTGCTGGTTCGGAGTCAATCTGCGGGACCAGAAGATCACACGCGGCGTCGTGTGCTAGGGCCTGTCGTGCGCGCGTCCGGCCGCTGGCGCCCAGCGTGCTCGATCGTTAGCCGTTTGTCGCATGGCACAGTCCGCGTTCATTGTTCGTGTACCGGAGGCAGAACCTCACGTCGCGCACTGGCGCGAGCGCCTCGATCCTTCGGCCAGGCTCGGTGTCCCGGCGCACATCACGCTTCTGTACCCGTTCATGTCGCCCGAGCTGATTTCCGTGGCCGTGGTCGAGCAGGCGAGCGCGGTGGTGTCGGCCACACGCAGCTTCACCTTCACGCTTCAACAGGTCCGCCGCTTTCCTGGCGCGCTGTACCTCGCACCCGAGCCATCCGCACCGTTCATCGCACTCACCAGGCGTTTGACGCAACAGTTTCCCGAGTTCCCACCGTACGGAGGCCAATACCGGACGGTGGTGCCGCACCTCACCGTTGCACACGGTGGAAGGTTGGAGCACAGTGACGCCGAAACCGAACTGTTGGTGTCGTTATCGGTCGGTGCCGGCATTGCGTGCTCGTGCCACGAGATCGTGCTCATCGAAAATGCTTCTGGCCGTTGGCAGCCAATGCGCTCGTTCGCTCTGTCGTCGCGACCGAGCCTGAACTCGGTGCCGGGCTCCGGCGCATCGCCACGCTGAAAGCGAGGTTCCCATGATTCGCGGCATGCATGCGATGTTCTACTCCTCGGAGGCCGAGGCGCTGCGCACGTTCATCAGCGACAAGCTTGGACTGACCGGCACCGACGTCGGAGGCGGATGGCTGATCTTCGACGCACCGCAAGCCGATCTTGGCGTCCACCCAACCGAGAACAACGGTCCGCCTTCCGGCACGTCGGACATCTCGTTCTATTGCGACAACATCGAACAGACGGTGGCTGAGCTGAAGGGGCGCGGCGTCGAGTTCACCCAGGCCGTCGAAGACCACGGGTACGGCTTCGTCACCTATTTCAACGTTCCTGGCGCGTTCAAGGTTCAGCTGTACCAACCGCGGTACGCGAAGTAGCTCGCTGAGTCCGCACGATCGATTGGCGCAGTACCGCGGCGGCCGCTGGCAAGCCCATCATAGGCATCGCGAATGGCACTGACCGGTAGGCTGAGATCGTGGAACGTCGGCGCCTACGGCTACCAGCGGTACCAGCAGAGCAGTGCACGCCATGCGGCTCGACCGCAATCGCCCGCAGCGCAGCCTGTCCAGAGCGCAGAAGCCGTGGCGCCAACGGCGAACTTCAGCTGCGACGGCCGGATCCACTGCTCCCAGATGACTTCGTGCTCCGAGGCGAAGTTCTTCCTCGATAACTGCCCCGGAACCAGGATGGACGGCAACCACGACGGGGTGCCTTGTGAGCAGCAGTGGTGCACGAGTCCGTTTGCCAAGTAGCGCGCCGAGGATGAACACGTCGAAGCCGGCAGGCTACTCGGGCACACCGCTCGCAAAGAAGCTGGGCTATCGCGAGTCCAGCCGCGTGTTTGTCATCGGCGCTCCGGCCGACTACACGGCGCTGGTGCAGCCGCTGCCGCCAGGCCTGGTCTTCGAAGGCCGGGTCAGCGCGGGCACCGACATCGTTCACCTGTTCGTCACCGAGAAGGCCGAGCTCGCCAGGCGCCTGGCGGCCCTGCGCAAACAGCTCAACCCCGAGGCCAGCATCTGGGTGTCTTGGCCCAAGAAGTCGTCCGCAGTGGCCACCACGGTCGACGAAGGGACCATCCGGGAACTCGCACTGGCGCTGGGCCTGGTGGACATCAAGGTCTGCGCGGTGAACGACACATGGTCCGGCCTCAAGCTCGTGGTTCGCAAGGCGCTTCGCTGAGTGCCTCACAGAGCTCTCGCCCGCTCGTCATCCGAAGTGGCTGCGCAAGTGGTGGGCCCGGATCGTGTGTGGCCGGCGGCCGTACAACGGGTTCACAATGGGTTTCGGCTCACGCTTTCCGGCGGGATCAGCATGTACGAATCGCGGCACCAAGCGCCATTGCCCCGCGCCGGCTTCGTTCAGCGCCTGGCGCTGCACGTTGCCTGGGCACTGGCGCTGCTGTTGGCGTCGCTGGCCGCGGGCATAGCCGGCTATGTGGTCTTCGAACAGCTGCCGTGGATCGACGCATTCCTGAACGCAGCCATGCTGCTGGGCGGCATGGGGCCCGTCAATGCGCCTCAGTCGACGCCGGGCAAGCTGTTCGCGGGAGTTTACGCGCTGTACGCGGGCCTGGTCTTCATCGTCACGGCTGCGCTGGTGTTCACACCGATCCTGCATCGCGTGATGCACCACTTCCACTGGGATGCGAAGCTTTAGCACCCGGCCGGGGTCGATGGCGGCCTGGCATAGGTCAGGAGACCCTTCTAGACTCGGGTCCAATCTCGATCCGCTGCTGATCATGCTGGGCATCCATGGCTGAACCCGCCGCTCCCGAACGACGTGTGGTGCTGATCACCGGTGCCGCGTCGGGCATCGGTGCCGCCACGGCCCGGCGCTTCGCCCGCGAAGGCTGGCAGGTGGCCGTGAACCACCTCGACGAGAGCCAGCGCGACGCCGCGGCTGCGCTGGCGGCCGGCGCCCACGCGACGGGCCAGCGCGGCATCGCGCTCCAGGGCGACGTGACGCGCGACGCCGACTGCGTGCAACTGGTGGCCGCGACGGTCAGGGCCCTCGGCCGGCTCGACGCGCTGGTCAACGCCGCGGGCATCAGCAAGATGGTGCCGCACGCCAACCTGCACGATCTGTCGGCCGAGGACTTCCAGCGCATCTATGCCGTCAACACCATCGGGCCGTTCCAGATGATCCGCGCCGCCGCGCCGCACCTCAAGGCCACCGGCCGCGGTGCCGTGGTGAGCATCTCGTCGCGCGCGGCGCTGATGGGCAGCGGCTCGTCGATCGCGTACGCCGCCTCCAAGGGCGCGCTGAACACGCTGACGCTGGCGCTGGCGCGCGTGCTCGCGCCCGAGGTGCGGGTGAACGCGGTGTGCCCGGCGCTGGTGGAGCAGGGCTTCGTCGAGCGCCTGGCGCCCGACACGTTCGCGCAGCGCCGCGCACACCAGATCGCGGTGTCACCGCTCAAGCGCATCGGCCATCCCGACGAGGTGGCCGAGACGATCCACTGGCTGATCGCCAGCGCGTCGATGATGACCGGTGCGATCGTCGAGCTCGATTTCGGCATGCACCTGAACGCGGTGTGAGCGCATGGACTTCCACACCTGGGTGATCTACCTGCTGGCGGCCACCGGGCTGTCGCTGTCGCCGGGGCCCAACGGGCTGCTCGCGCTGACGCACGGCGCGCTGCACGGCCGGCGCCAGGCGCTGTACACGATCGTCGGCGGCGCGGTCGGCTTCGTCGCGGTGATCGCGCTGTCGATGTTCGGCATCGGTGCGCTGCTGCAGACCTCGCTGGCGTGGCTCACGTTGATGAAGTGGCTGGGTGGCGCCTACCTGGTGTGGCTGGGCATCCAGGTCTGGCGCTCGCCGCCGATCGGGCTCGACGTGCACGGCGCCGCGCCGCAGCGGCCCGGCTGGTCGCTGTTCCAGCAGGGGCTGCTGTCGGCCGTGACCAACCCGAAGGGGCTGCTGTTCTTCGCGGCGTTCCTGCCGCAGTTCATCGACCCGGCGCGCAGCCTGGTCGTGCAGTTCGTCGTGATGGCCGGCACCTTCGGCGTCATCGAGATCGCCACCGAGCTGTTCATCGCCAGCATGGCGCACCGCATCAGCCCATGGCTGCGGCGCGTGGGGCGACGCTTCAACCAGGCCTGCGGCGGCGTGTTCGTGGCGATCGGCGTCGCGCTGCCGCTGCGCAGCTGAGCGACGAGCGAGCGCCGGCATGGAACGTCAGCCCTGCGGGCTGTGCGCCATGCTCCTGCAGTAGACCTGCATCTGCTCGGGCAGGTCGTCGGGGCACGCGCCGCAGCGCCGGTTGCCCGGCACCGCGTGGTCGATGAACTTGGGGTAGGGCAGATTCAGCCCGGCCATGATCTGCTCGAACTGCTCCAGCGTGTGCTGCTGGCCCAGGCGCGGGTTGCGGGCCTTCTCCTGCCCGATCGACGACACGCATCGCTGCTGGTAGTCGTGCCCCGGGTACACCAGCAGCTCGTCGGGCAGCGTGAAGAGCTTGTCGTGGACGCTGCGGTACAGCTGCGCCGAGCTGCCGTTCTGGAAGTCGGTGCGCCCGCAGCCGTCGATCAGCAGCGCGTCGCCGGTGAACACGCGTTGATCCACCACGAAGGCGAAATGACCATCGGTGTGGCCCGGCGTGTGCAGTGGCTCGAGCTCGATGCTGCCCACGCGCAACGGCGTGCCCTCGGCAATGCCCACGTCGGTGCAGGGCAGGCGCTCCATCGCCGGCGTGGCGATGCGGCTGTCGACGCGCTGCTTCAGGTGCAGCGCGCCGGTGATGTGGTCGGCGTGGATGTGCGTGTCCACCGTGATCGCGAGCGTCAATCCAAGCTGTGCGATTTCAGCCAGGTCGCGGTCGACGCAGTTCACCACCGGGTCGATCAGCACGGCCTGGCCCGTCTGCTCGCAGCCCAGCAGGTAGGTGTAGGTGCTCGACAGCGGTTCGAACAGCTGGCGGAAGATCATGCGTGGCCTCCGGAGTGTGAACAGGCCCTAGGCCGCGCGGTCCTTGAGGATTGTCCGGCCCTTCACCAGCCAGGCGGTCGCGAAGGCCACCACCGCCACCGTCTCGGGCCAGAAGATCGAGCCGCCGTGGTTCAGCGCCGCCAGCAGCCCGATGGCCACGAACGACACGATCATCGCCGCGCCGCAGATGCGATAGATCTTGTTGCGCACCAGCTTCTGCCGCGTCGGCTGCGCCGGCGTGAACGCGCTGAAGCGGAAGGTGACGAGGTAGGACGACAGCGCGAAGAACAGGGTCACGAAGACGAAGTGGTAGCCGAGGATGCCGCGGATGATGTAGCACTTCGCGTCGCCCATGTCGGGGTGCTTCTGCAATACCTGGACCGCGAATGTGGGATCCATCGGAAACAGCCCGATGCCCACCGCGGCAAGCCCGGCGACCACCGCCACCGCGTTGTCCTTCCAGTCGGGCGTGCGGTAGCAGGTGAGCAATGCGCCCACCAGCACCAGCGTCGACACGAACACGTCGCGCATGCCGGTGTAGTAGTACGCGCTGATCGAATCGGTGCCGTCGATGCCCTCGAAGATCAGCGCGCCCAGCCGCACGCCGATCGGCATCAGCAGGCCGACCCAGCCGATCATCTGGCGCAGCGTGAGGTACGAAACGACGAGGTCCTGGTCTGGGTCGTTCATGCGATGCTCCCGGTATCGTGTTGCGGCGAGTGCGATCATCGCCGTGCCGGCACCGCCTGGCCAGGGCCGCCGCGGCGGCAGGCGTACCATGGGCTCACTCGCCATGTCGATGACCTGCATCCGATCGCGCGCACGCGCCAGCCTGGCGTGGTTGCTGTGCCTGGCCCTGCTGCTGCCGGTGGCGCAGTCGACGGCGCTCTGGCATGGCGTGTGGCATACCACCTCCGCGGCGCAGGCGCATGACGACGGGACGTCTGCACCGCGGTCGACGCCGTGCGACCTGTGCCTCGTCGCCGCCCACCTGGGCAGCGGCGCTGCGTCCGGGGCGCCGCCGGGCGCTGGACTTTCGACGGCGCGGCACGCGATGCCGCGGCCGGCCACGGCCGCGCAGTGGTTCGCGTCACTCGTGCCGGCCTATCGCAGCCGCGCGCCACCTGTCACGTCACGCTGACCGCTGAGCCGTCGCGCCCGACCCGCAGCACCTGCGGGTGCGCGCGTTCCGATGTTCTGGTTTGGAGTGGGAAACCCATGCACACGTTGATTCGTGCCAGCATCATGCTGGCGCTGACCGCGCCGTGCGGTGCGCACGCCGACGCTGCCGCCGACATCCAGGCGTTGCGCGAGGAGATGAACGCCATGCGCGCCGCGTACGAGGCGCGGATGCAGGCGCTGGAGCTGCGGCTCAAGGCGGCCGAGGCGCAGGTCGCCGCGCCCGGCACGGCGACCGGCAACGCCGGCGTGCCGCCGGCCACACCGCCAGCGACGGCCACGGCGCCGCCGGCGGCGAGCGGCGGCGCCAACGCGTTCAACCCGTCGACGTCGTTGATCCTGTCCGGCCTGTACACCCGCACCTCGCAGGATCCGGTGCGGTACGCGATCACCGGATTCCAGTTGCCGGTCGGCGCCGAGGCCGGCCCGGGCACGCGCGGGTTCAGCCTCGCGGAGTCGGAGCTGGGATTCGCGGCGAGCGTCGACCCGTATTGGCGCGGCGCGGCGAATTTCGCGCTGCACGCCGACGACACCATCTCGGTGGAGGAGGCCTACGTGCAGACGACGTCGCTGGGCAGCGGCCTGTCGCTGAAGGCCGGGCGCTTCTTCTCCGGCGTGGGCTACCTCAATGCGCAGCACGCGCACAGCTGGGACTTCGTCGACAACCCGCTCGCCTATCAGGCCTTGCTCGGTACCCAGTACGGCGACGACGGCGTGCAGCTGACCTGGCTTGCACCGACCGACCGTTTCATCGAATTGGGCGCCGAGCTCGGCCGCGGCCGCGGCTTTCCCGGCGGCGACAACAGCCGCAACGGCGCCGGCATGGCGGCGCTGACGGCGCACACCGGCGGCGATGTCGGCGACAGCCACAGCTGGCGTGCCGGGCTGTCGGTGTTGCAGGCCAAGGCCGACGACCTCGCGCTGGCCGCGCTGGATGCCTCGGGCAGCGCCGTGACCAACGCCTTCAGCGGCCGCACGCGGGTCTGGGTGGCCGACGCTGTGTGGAAGTGGGCGCCCGACGGCAACGCGACGCGGACGAACTTCAAGCTCCAGGGGGAGTACCTGCGCAGCACGGGCAGCGGCACGCTGGTCTACGACGTCGGCAACTCCGACAGCGCCGGCGCGTATCGGGCCGTGCAGTCGGGCTGGTACCTGCAGGGCATCTACCAGTTCATGCCGCGCTGGCGCCTGGGCCTGCGCACCGAGCGGCTGGACCCCGGCACGCCGGACTACGGTCTGAACGCCGGGCGCTCGACCGCCACCGACCACCGCCCGCGCAAAGAGGCGCTGATGCTGGACTTCAGCGCCAGCGAGTTCTCGCGCGTGCGGCTGCAACTCGCGCAGGACCGCTCGCGCGAAGGCATCAGCGACCGGCAGCTGTTCCTGCAATACCAGATGAGCCTGGGCGCGCACGGCGCGCACCGCTACTGACCGCCTTCAGGAGTGCACGATGGTACGAATCAAGTCCAAGATCGCGTGCTTCGCCGCCGCACTGGCGCTGTGCACGCTGCCGGCGCACGCCGCGCTGCGGGTCTTCGCCTGCGAGCCCGAGTGGGGCGCGCTGGCGCAGGAGCTCGGCGGCGGCCTGGTCGACGTGTCGGTGGCCACCAGCGCATTGCAGGATCCGCACCAGATCCAGGCCAAGCCGAGCCTGATCGCCCGCGCGCGCAACGCCGACCTGGTGGTGTGCACCGGCGCCGAGCTCGAGATCGGCTGGCTGCCGGTGCTGCTGCAGCAGTCGGGCAACGCGAAGGTGCAGCCGGGTCAGCCGGGCCACTTCGCCGCGGCCGACGCCGTGACCAAGCTCGACGTGCCGGCGCAGCTCGACCGCGCGCAGGGCGACGTGCACGCCGCCGGCAACCCGCACATCCAGACCGACCCGCGCAACATCGCGCGCGTGGCCGCGGCGCTCGGCGCGCGGCTGCAGCAGTTGGATCCGGCGCATGCGGGCGACTATGCGAAAGCGCTGGCCGACTTCAACCGGCGCTGGCAGCAGGCCATCGCGCGCTGGACGGCCCAGGCGGCGCCGCTGAAAGGCATGCCGGTGGTGTCGCAGCACAAGGCTTTCGTCTATCTCTACGACTGGCTGGGCATGAAGGAGGTGGCCGTGCTCGAGCCCAAGCCCGGCGTCGAGCCGACCGCGGCGCACCTGCAGGGCGTGCTGTCGGCGTTGAAGGCGACCCCGGCGCGGCTGGTGTTGCATGCGGCCTACCAGGATGCGCGGCCGTCGGAGTGGCTGAGCAAGAACGCCGGCATTCCGGTGGTCAAGGTGCCGTTCACCGTCGGCGGCACCGACGCTGCGAAGGACCTGTTCGGCCTGTTCGACGACACGCTGGCCCGTCTGCTTGCCGCCGGCGCCAGGCCATGAACTGGAGCGCGCTCGATTGGGCCATCGTCGGCCCGGCACTCGTGGCCGGGCTGCTGGTGCTGGCGACACACGTGCCGCTCGGTGCGCAGGTGCTCGACCGTGGCATCGTGTTCATCGACCTGGCGATCGCGCAGATCGCAGGGCTCGGCGTGATCGCCGGCGCTGCGCTGGGGCTGCCCGAAGGCGGCGTGGCCGTGCAGGCGGCTGCGGTGTGCGCCGCGTTGCTCGGCGCGGCTCTGCTGACCTGGACCGAACGCAGGGCACCCGAGCAACAGGAGGCACTGATCGGCGTGATGTTCATCCTCGCGGCCTGTGCCGGCATCGTGCTGCTGGCCGGCAACCCGCACGGTGGCGAGCATCTCAAGGAGCTGTTGATCGGGCAGATCCTGTGGGTCAACGCAACCCAGCTGCTGTGGCTGGCCGGCGTGTCGGCGCTGCTGCTGGCGGCGATGGCGCTCGGCTGGGTGGCGCGCTGGGGCCGCTTCGGTTTCTACGGCGCCTTTGCATTGGCCGTCACCGCGTCGGTGCAGCTGGTGGGCGTGTACCTGGTGTTCTCGAGCCTGATCATTCCGGCGCTGGCGGCGCGTGCGCAAAGCGGCAGGCGTCGCCACGCCGTGGCCTACGGCATCGGCGCGGCGGGTTATGCGCTGGGCCTGGCGCTGTCGGCGCTGTTCGACCTGCCGTCGGGCGCGGTGATCGTGTGGGCGCTGGCCGCCTGCGCGCTCGTGTGGGTGCTCGTGCGGCGCGCCGCCGGCGGCACGCTGGTCAAGCGCGCGCCGTCGCTGCGCTGACGCGGCGCCGCGCGGCGAGAATGCGCCATGGGACAACTGGTCGACGGGGTCTGGCGCGACGAGTGGTACGACACTGCCACGACCGACGGGCGCTTCGTGCGGCCGCGCACGCGGTTTCGCAGCTGGGTCACACCCGACGGCGCGACCGGACCGAGCGGCCATGGTGGTTTCGCTGCGGCGCCCGGGCGTTATCACCTGTACGTGAGCCTGGCCTGCCCATGGGCCCACCGCACGCTGATCGTGCGCGCGCTGAAAGGGCTGGACGACCTGGTGTCGCTGTCGGTGGTGCACTGGCGCATGCTCGACCGCGGCTGGACCTTCGACGACGGGCCGGGCGTGGTGCCCGATCCGATTCACCGGGCGCAGTACCTCTATCAGGTGTACCTGGCGGCCGACCCGACGTACACCGGGCGCGTCACCACGCCGGTGTTGTGGGACAGGCACACCGCCACGATCGTCAACAACGAGTCGTCCGAGATCGTGCGCATGTTCAACTCGGCCTTCGATGCGGTGGGTGCGCGCGCCGGCGACTACTACCCGGCGCCGCTGCGGCCGCAGATCGACGCGCTCAACGCGCGCATCTACGACGGCCTGAACGACGGCGTCTACAAGGCCGGGTTCGCCACCACGCAGCAGGCCTACGACGCGGCGGTGACCCCGGTGTTCGACACGCTCGATTGGCTCGAGGCCTTGCTCGCCGATCGGCGCTACCTGTGCGGCGACCGGATCACCGAGGCCGACATCCGGCTGCTCGTGACGCTGCTGCGCTTCGACCTGGTGTACTACGCGCACTTCAAGTGCAACCGGCGGCGCATCGTCGAGTACCCGAACCTGTGGGGCTACACGCGTGACCTGTATCAGACGCCCGGCGTCGCGCAGACCTTCAGCGCGCTGCACGCCAAGCGCCACTACTACGAGAGCCACCGCACGATCAACCCGAGCGGCGTGGTGCCGATCGGGCCCGACCTCGACTTCGACGCGCCGCACGACCGCGCGCGGCTGGCGCCCGGGCCGTAGCGCGCCGCGGCGCGGCTAGATGCGCACGCCGAGCCGGAAGCCCTCGTGGATCGCGGCATCCATGTCGCGCGCGATCACCGCGTCGCCGGCGCCATGCAGCTCGTCGATCATCCACTCGAATTCGTGGAACAGGTCGTGGTTGGGCAGGCGCGGCCCCGACACCGACCACCGTGTCGGCGGCGATGAAGGTCTCCTCGCCGCTGCGCGTTTCGCACCGTCGCGCCATCGGCGCCGACCTCGATGAGCCGCGCTCGAGGTCAGCGTGCGGATGCTCGAGCTCCTCGACCCAGGCGGTGTGGCGCCACTTGAACGACGGCATCACGTCGCCGGCGATGCGCTTGTCTTCCTCGACGATCACCACCTCGTGCGCCCGACTTGCGCGAGCGATTCGGCCAGCGTGAGGCCGATCTTGCCGCCGCCGACCATCACCACGCGCTGCGCCGGCCTTGCACGCGGCCGTGCGCGACGTCGAGCGCGTCGACCATGCGCTCGTGCGCCTTCGAGGTGCCGCGCAGGCCTGCAGGTCGATGCGCGCGCCGGCGGCGACCACGCAGACGTCGTACTGGTGCAGCACGCTGCGCATGAACTTCGCGATTGGCCTCGGTGTTGAAGCCGCATCTCGATGCCGAGCTTGGCGGCCATGACCTCGTAGTGGCGCACCACGCTCAGCAGGTCGTCGGGGCGCGCCAGGTCGTTGGTCGGCATAGGCGCAGCAGGTTGCCGCCGATGCGGTCGGCTCTTCTCGAACACGGTGACGTCGTGGCCGCGCTTGCGCGCGGTGATCGCGCACTCCATGCCGGCCGGGCCGGCGCCGATGACCATCACCTTCTTCTTCACCGCCGCCGGCGTGATCTGGTACTCCGGCTCGACCTCGTGGCCGAGCGCCGGATTCATCGTGCAGGTGTAGGGCAGGTCGCGGAACAGCCGCGACAGGCAGTTCAGCGAGCCGATGCAGCGGCGCACCTCGTCGAGCCGGTCCTCGGCGGCCTTGTGGATCAGCTCGGGGTCGGCCAGCAGCGGCCGGCAGACCTCCCAGAAGTCGAACTCGCCGTCGCGCGATGCAGTCGTTCGGCCATCACCGGGTCGGGCAGCCGGTTGCCGAAGGTGATCAGCGTGTTCGGGAACAGCTTCTTGGCGCTTGCGCCGACAGGTAGTTCCAGTGGCCCGGCGGGATGTCGCGGCCGATCGAGGACTCCGGCGCCTCCTGCCAGCCGACGGTGACGCTGATCATGTCGACGCCGCAGTCGACCGCCTGCTGCATCAGCTCGAAGCACTCGTCCTCGGTGTTGCCGCCCCAGCGGTCCATCAGCTCGGCGCCGTTCAGGCGGACGACCAGCGGGTTGTCCGGCGTCGCCTGCTTGATCGCCGTCGATCAGCTCGCGCATGAAGCGGCCGCGGTTCTCGATCGAGCCGCCGTATTCGTCGGTGCGCTGGTTGGTGAAGCGCGAGTTGAAGTTGGCGAGCAGGTAGCCCATGAAGCTGGTGACCTCGGTGCCGTCGAAGCCGGCGCGGACCGCGCGCTCGCGCCGCCTCGGCGTGCTGGCGGACGCATGTCGCGGATCTGCGTCCTTCGTCATCACCTCGCGCGGCGGGCGGAAGTGCGGCAGCGTCTGCGGCACGACCGAGGGCTGGATGCAGTAGCCGAGGTCGATGCCGCCGTAGCGGCCGGCGTGCAGGATCTGCTGGATCGCCACGGCGCCGTGCGTCGTGGATGTCCGCGGCGATGCGTCTCGAACTGCGGCAGGAACTTGTCGTCGAAGATCGCGACCTGGCGGAAGTAGGCCTTGCCCTCGCCGAGCGGATCGGGGTACGCGCCCTGGTTGGTGATGATGCCGCAGCCGGTGCCGGCGATCACGCGCATGCGCGCGAGCTCGCGCGGCGTGATGAAGCCGTCGCGCGTGTTGTAGTTCGACACGCAGCAGGCGCCGTACTTGATCAGGTTCCTGGTCTCGAAGCGGCCGATCCGGCCGGGCTGGAACAGGTGCTTGAGCTTCAGTTCACCGGGCAGGGCCATCGGGGTCTCCTCGAGTCGTGGTGGTGGCGGCTGGCGCCGCCGCGAACGCGGCCAGCGCCGCGGCAATCTCGGCCAGGTTATCCGGCGTGACCGCGGCGCCGCACTCGTAGCAGGTGTTGGTCATGCGGTCGAACCAGCGGCAGCCGCATTCGTCGCAGGCCAGCTCGGGCGCGCCGCTGGGGTTGGTGAAGATCATCGGCAGGCACCCAGGAAGGCGAGCCCGAGCGAATCGAGAAAATCCTCGTAGCCGGCATCCTGCAACTGAGCCTTGGTCTTCATCACGAAGAACATGATCGAGCCGGCTCGGATCTGGCGTTTGACGATGGACAGGGTTTCGCCGTGCAGCGCGTCGCGCAGCGCCGCCAGTGCGGCGTCGTCGGCGACGAACAGCAGGTCGACGCCCGGCTGCGCCAGCCCGCGGTACGGCTGGCGATCGGCGCGCATGCGCGTGCCGTCCATCCGCCAGGTGAGCATCTCGCCGGCACCGGCGGCGCCGGTCAGACCGGCCAGGTGTTTGCCGGGCTGGATGCCCGAGCCGGCGCGCGCGACGAAGGCGACGGCCGCGCCCGGCAGCAGCTCGGAAAACAGCGGCGCATGCCGGTCGAGCATGGCCTGCCACAGCGCGAGGTCGCCGAACCCATCGGTTGCCGCGGTGCCGTTCATCGCTTTCCTCGGTCGCGCCGGCGCCGTCGCGGGTGCCGAGGCGGGGCGCCGCGCGTCAGGACGACGCCTGTTTCTCTCGTTCCAGTTTCGCGGCGATCAGCTCGCGCAGCTCGCGCTTCAGGATCTTGCCGACCGGGCTGACCGGCAGCTCGGCGCATCACCTCCAGCCGCTCGGGCAGCTTGAAGGATGCGATCTGCTGCTGGCGCAGGAACGCTACCAGTTCGGCGAGGTCGAGTGTTTCGCCGGGCTTGGTGACGACGCAGGCGCAGGCCTTTTCGCCGAACACCGGATCGGGCATCGCCACCAGCACCGCGGTCTTGACCTTCGGGTGGGCGAAGATCAGGTTCTCGACCTCCTCGCAGCTGATCTTCTCGCCGCCGCGGTTGATCAGGTCCTTGCGCCGGCCTTCGGTGTAGACGTAGCGGCCCCTGGCGCCGCACGATGTCGCCCATGCGGTACCAGCCGCCGGGCAGGAAGGCCTCGGCGTTCGTCTGCGGCGCGTTGTAGTAGCCGCGGATCGTGTACGGGCCGCGGGTGACCAGCTCGCCGAGCTGCGCCGTCGGGCACCTCGTGGCCGTGCGTCGTCGACGACGCGTGATCTCGTCGTCGTCGCACACCGGCGCGCCGGAGCTGTGCAGCAGCAGCTCGTCGGGGTCGTCGAGCCGCGTCATGTTGATCAGGCCTTCGGCGGTGCCGTAGATCTCCTGCGGCATGCAGCCGCAGACGCTGGCGCAGCCGTTGCCGCAGCTCGGGCGCCAGGCGCGCGCCGCCGTTCTGCACCACCTCGCAGCGAACGACAGGTCGTAGCCGCTCGGGCGCGTCGCTGTTCAGCCAGTTGGAGATCAGCGGCACCACGGCGGCGATGACGCGTCACCCGCTCCGCGCTGCACCAGCGCGAACACCTCGTCGGCGCGGGTGCCGCCGGCGCAGCACCACGGTGCCGCCGTAGTAGAACGTGCCCAGCATGCCCGGCGAGGCCAGGTTGTAGTTGTGGCCCAGCGGCAGGATGGCCATGAACACCGTGCGCTCGTCGAAGCCCGGCCGCGGCGCCGCACAGCCGCGCGTTCAGCACGTAGTCGTCGTGTGTGCGCGGGATCAGCTTCGACAGCGAGGTCGTGCCGCCGGACAGCAGCATCGTCGCCACGTCACCGGGGTCGGGCCGGCGCGCGCGCAGCGCGTCGTCGAGCGACGCGTCGGTCGTCGTCGCGTCGACGCCATCGCCCAGGCGGCATTGGCCCGGCAGCGGCTCGCCGGCGACGAACACCGTGCGCAGCTGCGGGAACTCCTGCTGCATCTGCGCCGCCATGGCCGCGAAGTCGAAGTTGCCGACCGCGTCCGGCACGATGTAGGCCACCGCGCCGGAGGCGCGCAGGAAGTGCCGCACCTCGGCGTGGCGGTGCGCGCGCAGCGCCATCACCGGGATGGCGCCGATCCAGTTCAGCGCCAGGTAGGTGACGACGAAGTCGACGGTGTTCGGCAACTGCAGCACCACGCGGTCGCCGGGCGCGAGGCCGTGCCGGCGAAGCGCCCAGCGCCAGGCGCCTGGAGCGCGCCACCAGCTCGGCGTAGCTCAGCCGCTGCTCCCCGTGCACCAGCGCGGTCTTGTCCGGCAAGCGGCGCGCGGTGCGCGCCACCATCTCGCCGATGGTCAGGCCCTCCCACAGACCGCTCGCCGGTAGCGCGGCGCAATTCGCCGGGCCAGGGTACGAATCCGTCCATGGCGCAGTTTACCGACCGCGACCACTCGACGAGCTGACCCGTGGTGGCGGCGAGGGCCTGCGCTTGCGACGCCTGACGCAGGCGTTCCGTCACAACGCCACCATGTTCTTGCACTTCGATGCAGGTGAGTTGCCAAGGTTTCCACGTGCGCGGTGAATGTAACGCGCGCGACAAAGCGAATGATGTGTTCGTCCGCCATCGCACAAGTCGCCAGGTGGTTCGACCACGAATGCGCATCGGTTCGCAACACGGCTCGATGCATTCTTGCTCTGGGCGAGGTTCGACATTCCCCGGGCGATTGCCTTCGTGCGATGTCATGCCGCAATCGTCGGGCCGGTCGTTACGTGATGGCGGGTTCGCTTACGTCTGGACCGCTGGGCCCTCGAAACTGGGCCATCTCCAACTTTGATCTTCGGCTTCGACGACGCGGCGGGTGCCGCCGGGAACGACGACCGTTGTCATCCATCGCCCAGACCATGACCTCAACCACTCGCTTCAACAACCAGCTCAGCCTGACCGCAGCCGCCTGCCTCGTCTTGATCGCCGGTTGCGGTGGCAGCGCTGAAGAAGTCGTGGATCCCAATGCAGCGCCGACCGAACAGACGGAGGGATGGCGCGACCGGCGTGCACCGACGATATCGATCACCACACCCACCAGTACCGGCAGCTTCAGCACGACGACCGCTGCCGTGCAGCTGGCTGGCGTTGCCAGTGACGATCGAAAGATCTCGAGGGTCACCTGGGTGAATGACCGCGGTGGCAACGGCACGGCGCAGCAAACCGGAGTCTGGGGAACCGTGACGTGGAGCGTGCCGTCGTTGCCTCTGGTGTCGGGCGCCAACACCATCGTCGTGCGCGCATACGATGGCTCGGGCAAGTCCTCGAGCCAGACGTTGGTCGTCCAAAGTGCGGTCTCATCAACTCCATCACCCGCACCCGCACCCGCACCCGCACCCGCACCCGCACCCGCACCCGCACCCGCACCCGTACCCGCACCCGCACCCGCACCCGCACCCGCACCCGCACCCGCACCCGCACCCGCACCCGCACCCGCACCCGCACCCGCACCCGCGCCAGCGCCCGCACCTGCGCCAGCGCCCGCACCTGCGCCAGCGCCCGCACCTGCGCCAGCCGCGACGGCGCAGCTTGCCTGGAGCGCGGTGGCAGACACCCGCGTCGCGAAGTACCGCGTCTACTTCGGCACGGCATCGGGTGCCTATCAGCAGGGGGTCGGTGCGGGATTGGATGCGGGTCTCAACACCGGCTACACGGTTTCCGGCCTCGCATCCGGCAAGACCTACTACTTTGCGGTGACATCGGTGGACGCGACCGGCGCGGAGAGTGCCTACTCGACGGAAGCGACCAAGGCGATTCCGTAGTTGACACGCCGCATGCCGACGCTGCCGCTTACCCGGCAGGGAACGGTCCGGCGGACTGCTTGTCCACCAGCCGCAGCATCGTGGCCATCGTGATCGACCGGAACGTGGCCTGCGCGATCTGGTCGATCTCCGACAGCACGGCGTCGAGCGCGCGGTCCACCGGCGTGGTGTCGGCCGGGGAGGCCACCGAGGTGCTGGTCGGCATCGGCTCCTCGAACAGCGAGATCACGTCCATCAGCGTCAGGCGCCGCGCGTTGGCGGCGAAGCGGTAGCCGCCGCCCACGCCGCGCACCGACTCGACGATGCCGGCGCGCGCCAGCTCCGACAGCACCTTGGCCAGGTGGTGCGGCGACACGCCGTACTTGTCGGCGATCTCCGCGGCGGCCACATGGCGCGTCGGGGTCGGCGGCGAACTCCAGCACGCTGTACAGCGCGAGCATGGTGTTCTTCTGCAGCTTCATTCGAGGTCCATTTCCAGCGGGATCAGCGGCCCGGCCATCATGCCCTGGCTGCGGAAGAACGACAGGACCAGCGTGTTGTCGCGGGCCAGCATGGTGCGCAGCTTGCGCACGCCGGCGCGCCGAAACAGCGCGCAGATCGACTGCGAGCAGGCGGCTGCCGATGCCGGCCTGGCGCGCGTCGGGATGCACGTCGATCGCGAACACCCAGCCGCAGGGCGGCGAGCCGAACTCCCAGTCGCGCACCTCGCCGATCATGAAGCCCACGATGCGCTGCGCCCGTCACCGCCACCAGGAAGTGGCGCTGTCCTTGCCGCCGACGCCGTAGCGCCGGTAGACCGAGCGCCAGTAGGCCGGCTTCTCCAGCCCGGTCACGGTGGCGTCGATGGCGATCACCTCGGGCAGGTCGGCGCGTTTGACCGGGCGCACGTTGCACCGCATCGGTGGTCGTCGCGCCGGGCGCGAGCGCGTTTGCGGGCGGCTGGTGGTCGCTGGCGGTCAAGCGTGTGCTTTAAGGCAGATCAAGGAAATAAGCGCATTCCGGTACCAGAATGAGCGAAGTGCTGGGAATTCTAGCCGTGTGTCGGTTGCCGCAGGCCGGTGGGCGCCGCAGCCCGCGGCCAACCGGACGCCAGATCCGGCTCGCGACCAACCCAAACAGGAGACCCCCGATGCGCCCATTCAATCGTGTTCGCCGACAGGTCCGCCTGGCCCTGGCCGCGGTGGCGGTGGGCTGCGCCATCAGCCCCGCGCAGGCGCAGGAGCCGATCCGCATCGGCAGCTTCCTGTCGGTCACCGGCCCGGCGGCGTTCCTCGGCGACCCGGAGCAGAAGACGCTCGAGATGTTGGTCGAGAAGCTCAACGCCGAGGGCGGCGTGCTCGGGCGCAAGCTGCAGCTGGTCGCCTACGACGACGGCGGCGACGCCGAAAAGGCGCGCACCTTCGCCAAGCGCCTGATCGAGCAGGACAAGGTCGACGTGATCGTCGGCGGCTCGACCACCGGCGCCACGATGGCCGCGGTGCCGCTGGTCGAAGCGGCGGGCATGCCCTTCATCTCGCTGGCCGGCGCGGTGGTGATCGTCGAGCCGGTGAAGAAGTGGGTGTTCAAGACGCCGCACACCGACCGCATGGCCTGCGAGAAGATCTTCGTCGACATGCAGGCGCGCAAGCTCGCCAAGGTGGCGCTGATCTCCGGCGCCGGCGGCTTCGACAAGTCGATGCGCGCCGAGTGCCTGAAGGTGGCCGCCAAGTACGGCATCGAGATCGTCGCCGACGAGACCTACGGCGCGGCCGACACCGACATGACGGCGCAGCTCACCAAGATCCGCGCCAGCGCGCGCGCAGGCGGTGCTCAACGCCGGCTTCGGCCAGGGCCCGGCGATCGTGACGCGCAACTACCGCCAGGTGGGCCTCACGCTGCCGCTGTACCAGTCGCACGGCGTCGCCAGCAAGGAGTACATCAAGCTCTCCGGCGAGGCGGCCGAGGGCGTGCGCCTGCCGGCCGCGGCGCTGCTGGTGGCCGACCTGCTGCCCGCCGGCGACGCGCAGAAGCCCGTGGTCACCGCCTACAGCAACGACTACGAGCAGAAGTACAAGGCCGAGGTCTCGACCTTCGGCGGCCATGCCTACGACGGGCTGATGCTCGCGGTCAACGCGATCAAGGCGGCCGGCGGCACCGACAAGGCCAAGGTGCGCGACGCGCTCGAGGCCACCAAGGGCTACGTCGGCACCGGCGGCGTGGTCAACATGTCGGCCACCGACCACATGGGCCTGGACCTCAGCGCGTTCCGCATGCTCGAGGTCAAGGGCGGCGACTGGTCGCTGGTGAAGTAGCACGCCGAGCGCGACCGCACCGGACCCGCGCCATGGGCAGCCAATGGGTCCAGTTCGTCGCCAGCGGCCTGACCGCCGGCGCGATCTATGCGCTGGTCGCGCTCGGCTTCTCGATCGTCTACAACGCCAGCGGCGCCATCAACTTCGCGCAGGGCGAGTTCGTGATGATCGGCGGCATGAGCGCGGTGAGCTTCCTCGCGCTGGGCCTGCCGCTGCCGATCGCGGTGCTGCTGGCGCTGCTGGCCGCGATGTTCGTCGGCCTGCTGGTCGAGAAGATCGCCATCGAGCCGGCGCGCCACGCCGGCACCGTGACGCTGATCATCATCACCATCGGCGTGTCGCTGTTCCTGCGCGGGCTGGCGCAGCTGGTGTGGGACAAGCGCGTGCACGCGCTGCCCGCGTTCTCGGGCGACGCGCCGATCCACCTGTTCGGCGCGACGCTGCTGCCGCAAAGCCTGTGGGTGCTGGCCGGCGCGGCCGCGGCCGTGGCCGCGCTGAGCTGGTTCTTCGGCCGCACGCTGTTCGGCAAGGCGATGCTCGCCACCGTCGTACAACCCGCTGGCCGCGCGGCTGATGGGCGTGAACACGCGCACCGTGCTGTGGGTCAGCTTCGGCCTGGCCGCGCTGCTCGGCGCGCTCGGCGGCGTGCTCACCGCGCCGATCACCTTCACCTCGTACGACAGCGGCGTCATGCTCGGACTCAAGGGCTTTGCCGCGGCGATGCTCGGCGGCCTGGGCAGCTTCGGCGGCGCCGTGCTCGGCGGCCTGGTGCTCGGGCCTGGTCGAAGGCCTGGGCGCGGGCTTCATCTCGTCGGCCTACAAGGATGTGATCGCCTTCGTGATCATCCTGGCAGTGCTGTTCTTCCTGCCCGGAGGCTTGCTTGGCGCACGCCGCATTGAGCGTGTCTGAGCCGCGCGCCCCGGCCGCGCGGCACGCGCTGGCTGCAGCCGCGCACCGGCGGCCTCGCTGCTGCTGGCCGGCGTGATCGTGCTGTTGCCGCTGCTGATGCGCAACAACTACTTCTACGAGATCGCGATCCTGGTGGCGCTCAACGCCATCGTCTGCGTCGGCCTGAACCTGCTGATCGGCTATGCCGGACAGATCAGCCTCGGCCATGCCGGCTTCTTCGCGCTCGGCGGCTACGGCTCGGCGCTGCTGGCCGGCACGCACGGCTGGCCGGTGTGGGCTCTCGCTGCCGTTCGCGGTGGCCGCCGTCGGCGTGCTGGCGCTGCTGGTCGGCCGGCCGACGCTGCGCCTGCGCGGCCACTACCTCGCGATGGCCACGCTCGGCCTGGGCGTCATCGTCTCGATCGTGCTCGTCCACCGAGGACAAGCTCACCGGCGGCCCCGACGGCATGGCGGTGCCGCCGATCGTGCTCTTCGGCTGGACGGTGCAGGGCGAGCACACCTGGTACGCGATCGTCGGCGCCGCGCTGGTGGGCACGGTGTGGCTGGCGCTGAACCTGATCGAGTCGCCCGCCGGCCGCGCGCTGCGCGCGCTGCACGGCTCGGAGGTCGCGGCGCAGACGCTGGGCATCGACGCCGCCCGGCACAAGCTGCGCGTGTTCGTCATCTCGGCGGTGCTCGCCGCGTTGGCCGGCGCGCTGATGGCGCACTACGCCGGCTTCATCACGCCGGCCAAGGCCTCTTTCATGCACTCGGTCGAACTCGTGATCATGGTCGTCTTCGGCGGCATGGCCTCGGTGTTCGGCGCGGTGGTCGGAGCCGCGGTGCTGACCACGCTGCCGCAGGTGCTGACGGTGCTGAAGGACTACGAGATGATGGTCTTCGGCGCGGTGCTGATCGCCACGATGGTGTTCCTGCCGCAAGGCATCGTGCCGACGATCGCGCGCTGGGTCGCACGAGGCAATCCATGACGCAGCTCAGCGAGTCTTCGCGGGCCGAGCGCCGGGCCGCTCCCAAGCCGGCCCGCATCCCCTCGGGGGATCGCCCGACGCACTCGTCGGGCGAGGGGCTCACGATCGAGAACCTCGGCAAGTCGTTCGGCGGCGTGCGCGCGATGCAGGACGTGTCGTTCCAGGTCCGGCGCGGCGCGGTGCACTCGATCATCGGCCCCAACGGCGCGGGCAAGACGACGCTGCTGAACATGCTCACCGGCCTGTACGTCCCCGACACCGGCCGCGTCGTGCTCGACGGGCGCGACCTCACCGGCCTCGGGCCGCACCAGTTCGCCGCCGCCGGCGTCGGCCGCACGTTCCAGAACCTGCAGGTGTTCTTCAACATGAGCGCGCTGGAGAACGTGATGACCGGCCGCCACCTGCGCGAAGCGGCATCGCTGCTGGCCTGTCTGCTGCGCACGCCGTCGCGCGTGCGCGCCGAAGCCGCCTGCCGCGACCATGCACGCGAGCTGCTGCAGCGCGTGGGCCTGGACGAGTGGGTCGACGCCGCCGCCGACGCGATGCCCTACGGCGCGCTGAAGCGGCTGGAGATCGCGCGCGCGCTGGCGGCCGAGCCGAGCGTGCTGCTGCTCGACGAACCGGCCGCCGGCCTGAATGCCACCGAGGCGCACGAGATCGACGCGCTGATCCAGCGCCTGGCCGCGCGAGGGCGTCACCGTGGTGCTGGTCGAACACAACATGCGCCTGGTGATGGAGGTCTCCGACCACCTGCTGGTGCTCGACCACGGGCGCAAGCTGGCCGAGGGCACGCCCGACGAGGTCAGCCGCAACCCGGCGGTGATCGAGGCCTACCTCGGCGTGGCCGAGCCGGCGCTGGAGCCCAGCGATGCTTGACGTGCGCGGCCTGGGCAGCTGCTACGGACGCATCCCGGCGCTGACCGGCGTGGACCTGCACGTGGCCGCCGGCGAGCTGGTCGCGCTGGTGGGCGCCAACGGCGCCGGCAAGACCACGCTGCTGCGCACGATCTCCGGCGTGCAGCCGGCCAGCGCGGGCGCGATCGGCTTCGACGGCCAGGACCTCACGCGCCTGACGCCGCGGCAGCGCGTCAAGCTCGGCGTCGTGCAGGTGCCCGAGGGGCGGCAGGTGTTCGGCCCGCTGAGCGTCGAGGACAACCTGCGCCTGGGCGCGTTCGCGCGAGGCCATGCCGAGGGCCTGGAGCGCGTGATCGCGATCTTCCCGGTGCTGCAGGCCAAGCGGCGCGAGGCCGCGGGCAACCTGTCGGGCGGCCAGCAGCAGATGCTCGCGATCGCCCGCGCGCTGATGGCCGAGCCGCGGCTGTTGCTGCTCGACGAGCCCAGCATGGGCCTGGCGCCGCGGCTCGTCGCCGAGATCTTCGCGCAGATCGCGGCGCTGAAGTCGAGCGGCACGACCATCCTGCTGGTCGACCAGAACGCACGCGCCGCGCTGGCCATCGCCGACCGCGGCTACGTGATGGAAACCGGACGCATCGTGCTCGAAGGCCCTGCCGCCGAGCTGCGACGCAGGCCCGAGGTGCAGCAAGCCTACATGGGCCTTTGACCGCACCACCGAACGACCCACCTTTCCAGCGAAGGACCGAACGATGAAACCGTCACTGCAGGCCGGAATCTCCAGCACCACCCGATTCGCGGTCGACCGCGAGCGCACGATCGACTTCATGGGCGAGGGTGCGCGCGTGTACGCAACGCCGATGCTCGTGCGCGACCTCGAGATCGGCTGTCGCAACCTGCTGCTGCAGCACCTGGACGCCGGCGAGGACTCGGTGGGCACGCGGGTCGAACTCGACCACCTGGCCGCCACGCCGCTCGGCCTGTCGGTCACGCTCAACCTGCGCGCCACCGCGGTCGACGGCCGCAGCGTCACCTTCGAGTTCGACGGCACCGACGGCATCGACACGATCTGCCGCGGCAAGCACCAGCGCTTCGTGGTCGACGTGAAGAAGACCGAGGCGCGCATCCTCGCCAAGGCGCAGAAGGCCAAGTCGTGAGCGCCTGGCGCCGCCCGATACAGGAGCCGCAGCGATGACCCGGTGGACGATGGTGGCCGACCTGCGCCGCTGCATCGGCTGCCAGACCTGCACGGCCGCCTGCAAGCAGACCAACGCCACGCCGCCTGGCGTGCAGTGGCGCCGTGTGCTCGACATGGAGTTCGGCGAATATCCCGACGTGCAGCGCGTGTTCGTGCCGGTGGGCTGCCAGCATTGCGACGACCCGCCGTGCCTGGACGTGTGCCCGACCACGGCCACGCGCAAACGCGCCGATGGCATCGTGACGATCGACTACGACCTGTGCATCGGCTGCGCCTACTGCGCGGTGGCCTGCCCGTACCAGGCGCGCTACCGCACCGACCGCGCGACGTTCGCCTATGGCGACGCGATGCCGAGCGAGGCGCAGCGCATCGACCCCGACCGACTGGCGGTGGCCACCAAGTGCACCTTCTGCGTCGATCGCATCGACGCCGGCCTGGCTGCCGGCCTGACGCCCGGCGTCGACGCCGATGCCACGCCGGCGTGCGTCAACGCCTGCATCACGCACGCGCTGATCTTCGGCGATGCCGACGACCCGGCGAGCCCGGTGTCCACGCTGCTGGCCAAGAACCAGCACTTCCGCATGCACGAAGAGCTGGGCACGGGGCCGAACTTCCACTACCTGTGGGACCGGGAGGTGACATGAGCGCCGCACGGCCGGTCCGAAGGCGCTCGCTCCCCCTCGGGGGGGCGACGCGCAGCGTCAAGGGGGCAGCATCATGACCTACGGCCCGAACCCGTGGCTGCAGAAGAGCTGGGACGCTCGGGCGGCGGGCAACTTCATGGCCGGCGGTGCCGGCGCCGGGCTGATGGTGTTCGTGGCGCTGTCGGGCTGGCGTGGCGCGCCGGCCGTCACGCTGTGGCTGGTCGGCATGGCGCTGGTGTCCACCGGGTTGCTGCTGGTGTGGCTGGAGATCGGCCGCCCGCTGCGCGCGTTGAACGTGTTCTTCAACCCGCGCACGTCGTGGATGACGCGCGAGTCGCTGGTCGCCGCGGCGCTGCTTTCGCTGGGCCTGCTCACCGTGCTCGGCGTGGCCGCGTACTGCGGCGTGGTCGCCGCGCTGGCGCTGGCCTTCGTGTATTGCCAGGCGCGCATCCTGCACGCGGCCAAGGGCATCGTGGCTTGGCGCCAGCCGATGACCACGCCGCTGGTGCTGCTCACCGGGCTGGTCGAAGGCGGGGGCCTGTTCTGCGTGGCCGCCACCGCGTTCGGCGGCGCGCCGCCGCTGGCGCTGGCGGCTTTCGCCGTGGCGCTGCTGGCGCGCACGCTGCTGGCGCGGCTGTGGCGGCAGCGACTCGGCCCGCTGTGGGCACCGCGGCCGATGAAGGCGCTGAACGCGATGGTGGCCCCGCTGTGGCTCGCCGGCGGGCTCGCGCCGCTGCTGCTGATCGTGCTGGCCCAGGTGTTGCCGCTGGCCGGCGCAGCGACGACTGCGCTGTGGGGCCTGGCCGGTGCGCTGGCCGCGGCCGGTGGCGCGGCGTTCAAGTTCCACCTGGTCACGCGCGCCGCGTTCAACCAGGGTTTCTCGCTGACGCAGCTGCCGGTGCGCGGCGTGCGCCGCGTATCCGACCCGCGCTGAGACGCCGCATGCTCGCCGCTCCTGCCGCCACCGCCCGCCGCCGCCCGGAGCCGTCGACGCGCTGGCTGCATCCGGACGTGGAGACGATGCCGCGCGAGCAGCTGGCGCAGCTGCAGCTGCGGCGCCTGCGCGACACGGTGGCCCTCGCGCACGCCAACGTGCCGCTGCACCGCGAGCGGCTCGATGCGGCCGGCGCGCATGCCGACGACCTGCATAGCGTGGCCGATCTGGCGCTACTGCCCTTCACGGTGAAGGCCGACCTGCGCGACCACTACCCGTTCGGCCTGTTCGCGCGTCCGGTGCACGAGCTGTCGCGACTGCACGCCTCGTCGGGCACGACCGGCAAGCCCACGGTGGTGGGCTACACGCAGGCCGACCTCGACACCTGGGCCGAGCTGATGGCGCGCACGCTGTTCTGCGCCGGTGCGCGCTGCGGCGACATCGTGCACAACGCCTACGGCTACGGCCTGTTCACCGGCGGCCTGGGCATGCACTACGGCGCCGAGCGCCTCGGCGCGGTGGTGGTGCCGATGTCCGGCGGCTCCACCGAGAGGCAGATTGCGCTGATCCTGGACTTCGGCGCTCGCGTGCTGTGCGCGACGCCGAGTTATGCGCTGGCGATCGCCGAGGTGGCCGAGCAGTCGGGCATCGACCTGCGGCAGGGCGCGCTGCGCGTCGGCCTGTTCGGCGCCGAGCCGTGGAGCGAGGCGATGCGCCGCGAGATCGAGGCGCGGCTGGGGCTGCGTCGCGATCGACAACTACGGCCTGTCCGAGATCATGGGCCCGGGCGTCGCGGTCGAGTGCGAGTGCCAGAACGGCCTGCACGGCTGGGAGGATCACTTCCTGTTCGAGGTGATCGACCCCGACTCCGGCAGCCCGCTGCCCGAGGGCGAGGCCGGCGAGCTGGTGATCACCACGCTCACCAAGCAGGCGCTGCCGATGCTGCGCTACCGCACGCGCGACATCACGCGGCTGACCACGCGCGCCGTGCGACTGCGGTCGCACGCACCTGCGCATCCTGCGCGTCACCGGTCGCAACGACGACATGCTGATCGTGCGCGGCGTCAACGTCTTTCCGTCGCAGATCGAGGCGGTGCTGATCGGCCGCCCGCACCTCGCGCCGCACTACCAGCTGGTGCTGCAGCGGCGCGGCAGCCTCGACCATGTGACGCTCGAGGTCGAGGCGGCGTTCGGGCTGGCCGCCGACCAGTTCGACAACCTCGCGCGCGACGTCGCGCACCACGTCAAGTCGATGGTCGGCATCACGGTCGACGTCGACGTCAAGCCGCCCGGCGCGATCGCGCGCTCGCAGGGCAAGGCCGTGCGCGTGCGCGACCTGCGCGCCACCGGGAGTGTGAATCCATGACCATGAGACTGCTGAGCCTGCGGGTCAACGGCCGCAGCCACGACGTGGCGGCCGCCGACCACGCGCTGCTGGTGGACGTGCTGCGCGACTCGCTCGGCCTCACCGGCACCAAGCAGGGCTGCGACGGCGGCGAATGCGGCGCCTGCACCGTGCTGGTCGATGGCGAGCCGCGGCTGGCCTGCATCACGCTGGCGGCGGCGGTGCAGGGGCGCGCGGTCGAGACGATCGAAGGGCTCAGCGCCTCGGGCCGCATGAGCGCTCTGCAGCAGGCGTTCCACGACAAGCTCGGCACCCAGTGCGGCTTCTGCACCCCCGGCATGGTGATGGCCGCCGAGGCGCTGCTGCGCCGCGTGGCGAATCCGAGCGAGGCGCAGATCCGCGAGGCGCTGGCCGGCAACCTGTGCCGTTGCACCGGCTACGTGAAGATCATCGAGTCGGTTCAGGCCGCCATTGAGGTGCGGGCATGAAGCACGACGACGCGTTCCGACGTGCGCCGGCGCCGGCCACGCACTCGATCGGCCAGCGCACGCCGCTGGTCGACGGCATCGAGAAGGTCACCGGCCGGGCGCGCTACACCGCCGATCTGCCGCTGGGCGCGACGCTGGTCGGGCGCATCTTCCGCAGCCCGGTGGCGCACGGCGTGATCCGGCGCATCGACGCCAGCCGCGCGCTGGCGCTGCCCGGCGTGCGCGCGGTGGTCACCGGCGAGGACTTCGTCGCGCCGTACGGCGTGATCCCGATCGCGCAGAACGAATGGCCGCTGGCCCGCGGCAAGGTGCGCTACCGCGGCGAGCCGTTGTTTGCCGTGGCCGCCGACGACGAGGCCGGCGCCGAGGCCGCGCTGGCCGCGGTGGCGGTCGAGATCGATCACCTGCCGGCGTACTTTGCCGCCGCCGACGCGCGCGCCGACGGCGCGCTGCTGCTGCACGATAACAAGCCGGGCAACATCGAGCGGCTGGTCGAGCAGGACTTCGGCGACGTCGATGCGGGCTTCGCGGCGGCCGACCTGGTGCTCGAGCGCCGGTACGACTGCGCCGAGGTCGCGCACGGCCAGATCGAGCTCAACGCCACCGTGGCGTCGTGGGAGCCCGAGCGCGAGCGCCTGACGGTGCATTCGGTGACGCAGGTGCCGTACTACCTGCACCTCACGCTGGCGCAGACGCTCGGCCTGGACACCTCGCAGATCCGCGTCGTCAAGCCCTTCGTCGGCGGCGGCTTCGGTCACCGCGTCGAGCCGTTGAACTTCGAGATGGTCACCGCGGCGCTCGCGCGTGCCGCCGGCGGCGCGGTGACGATGCAGCTCACGCGCGAGGAGGGCTTCCTCACCCACCGCGGCCGGCCGGCCACCGAGACGCGGCTGAAGATCGGCCTGAAGAAGAGCGGCGAGATCACCGCGGTCGAGGCCGAGGTGGTGCAGCGCGGCGGCGCCTACGGCGGCTACGGGCTGGTGACGATCCTGTACGCCGGTGCGCTGCTGCACGCGCTGTACAAGGTCGGCGCGGTGCGCTATCGCGGCGTTCGCGTCTACACCAACCTGCCGCCGTGCGGCGCGATGCGCGGCCACGGCGCGGTCAACGTGCGTTTCGCGTTCGAGTCGCTGCTCGACGAGATGGCGGCGCAACTCGGGCTCGATGCGTTTGCCGTGCGCCGCGCCAACCTGATCGACACGCCGTATCGCACGCTCAACGACCTGCAGGTCAACTCCTACGGCCTGCCGCAATGCCTGGATGCCGTCGAAGCGGCGTCGGGCTGGAGGTCACGCGGGGGCCGGCTGCCTGCGGCACCCGGCGTGCGCCGCGGCCTGGGGTTGGCCTGTTCGCACTACGTGTCGGGATCGGCCAAGCCGGTGCACTGGAGCGGCGAGCCGCACGCGGTGGTGAACCTGAAGCTCGACTTCGACAACGGCATCACCATCCTCACCGGTGCGTCCGACATCGGCCAGGGCTCGTCGACGCTGCTGACGCAGGTGGTGGCCGAGGTGCTGCTGCTGCCGATGGCGCGCATCCGCGTGATGGCCACCGACAGCATGCTGACGCCGAAGGACAACGGCTCGTATTCGTCGCGCGTGTCGTTCATGGTCGGCAATGCCGCGCTGCGTGCCGCGCAGGCGATGAAACGGGTGCTGGTCGAGGCCGCGGCCAAGCGGCTCGAGGTGCAGCCCGACGACATCGACTGGCAGGGTGAATCGTGCTGTGTCGCCGGCACCGACCGCCGCCTGGATTTCGCGCAGGTGGTGCAGGCCGCGCTGGCCGACCATGGCACGTTGACGATCAAGGGCGCGTGGTCCACGCCGCCCGAGACGCAGGGCGGCAAGTTCCGCGGCGCGGCGGTCGGCTCGACCGCCGGCTTCTCCTATGCCGCCCAGGTGGTGCAGGTGGCCGTCGACGAGGACACCGGCGCGGTGACGGTCGAGCACGTGTGGGTCGCGCACGACTGCGGCCGCGCGCTCAACCCGCTGGCGGTGGAGGGCCAGGTGCAGGGCGCCGTGTGGATGGGCATGGGCCAGGCGCTGAGCGAGGAGACGCAGTACCACGAGGGCCTGCACCTGCGCGCCAACTTCCTCGACTACCGCATCCCGACGATCGCCGAATCGCCGCCGATCGACGTGACGCTGATCGAGAGCCACGACCCGCTGGGGCCGTTCGGCGCCAAGGAGGCGAGCGAAGGCGCGTTGCACGGTTTTGCGCCGGCGCTCGTGGCCGCGGTGTGCGACGCGGTGGGCATCCGCCCGCATCAACTGCCGGTCACGCCCGACCGCCTGCTCGAGGCGCTGCACGCGCGGCGTCGCGACGAACGGCTGCAGGCACGGCGCGCGCTGGCGAAGGGAGTGAGCTGAAATGAATCCCCCCCGAAGCGACCTCCGGTCGCCTCCCCCCCGGGGGGGCGACACCAGCGGACCGGCGAAGCCGGATCCGCGGCGTCCGCTCGGTGGCTGTGGATTCATTCGTCGCGGGTCGCGCGAAGCGCGGTGGAGCAACTGAGATGAGCAGCTTGCCGGAATTCACGCTCGCGCACCCGACCACGATGGCCGCCGCCGCAGCGCTGCTGGCCGAAGGCGGCCGCGCGCTGGGCGGTGGCACCGACCTGCTGCCCAACCTGCGGCGCGGGCTCGAGCAGCCCGCGCGGCTGGTCGACCTCGGCAGCGTCGCCGGGCTCGATGCGATCGAATCGGACCATGGCGCGCTGGCCATCGGCGCGGGCGTCACGCTCGCGCGCCTGGCCGACGACGCCCGGGTCGCACAAGCGCTGCCGGCACTGGCCGACGCGGCGCGTTCGGTCGCCGGCCCGGGGCATCGCAGCGCCGCCACGCTGGGCGGCAACCTGTGCCAGGACACACGCTGCGTCTACTACAACCAGAGTGCATGGTGGCGCAGCAGCAACGGCTGGTGCCTGAAACGTGCCCCCGGGTCCGGGCCGATGTCCCGGCCCGCCCCCCGCGGGGGTTCGAGCAGCCCGGCGGAGACGGATCTGCTCGAGCGCGGCGGCGCCATTTGCCACGTCGCGCCGCAGGGCCAGCGCTGCCACGCCGCATTCAGCGGCGACGTCGCGCCACTGCTGCTCGCCGCCGGCGCGCAGGTCGAGATCGCCACGCCCGACGGGCCGCGTCGCATGGCGCTGGCGCAGCTGTATCGCGACGACGGCGCGGCGCACCTGACTCTGGTGCCGGGCGAGTTCGTCGCCCGGGTGCTCCTGCGCGCGCCGGCGCCGGGGCAACGAAGCGCGTACCGCAAGGCGCGCACGCGCGGCGCGATGGATTTCCCGCTGGCCGGCGTGGGCGTGGTGCTGGCATCGCGCGAAGGCGAGCTCACCGAGCTCGGCGTCGGCATCAGCGGCACCAATTCGTTCCCGCTCGCACTCGCCGGCACCGAGGCCTTCGTCGGCCAGCGGGTCGACGACACGATGCTCGCCGCGCTCGGCAAGCTGGTGCAAAAGCAGGTCGGCCCGATGCGCAGCACGGTCACCGCGTCGAACCATCGCCGCCAGGTGGCCGCGGTGCTCGCGCAGCGACTGGTGCGCGAACTGGCCGGCCCGGCCTGACCACCACCACAGACAGGGAGCGCTCATGTTGTGTCCGAAATGCCAGCGACCACTCGACCCCGGCGTCGAAGGCCTCTACATCTGCTGCGCCGGCGCGACGCGGTCGTGGCGCTGCAGCGGCTGCGGCCGGGTCAGCGAAGGCTTCGCGTTCGCGTACGGCCGCTGCCCGCATTGCGGCGGCTCGATGCAGGCGCAGGGCGGCGAGCCGGCCGACACCGGCTCGGCACTCGAGGGCGTGCGTCTGGCCTTCGAGATCGAGCTCGGCGGCCGCGCGTTCTACCAGCGTGCCGCGGCGCAGTGCAGCGACCCCGCGCTGCGCGACCTGTTCGGCCGCTTCGCGGTGATGGAAGGCGGCCACATGGAAACGCTGGCGCGCCGCTACCACCTCGACGTGCCGGCGCCGTCGCCGGAGTTCCGCGTCGAAGTCGCAGCCATATTCGCCGAAGTCGGTCATGGTGCCCCCGGGCCGTCGCCGGCGACGGCCGCACCCCGAGGGGATGATTCGATCCTGGGGCGGTCCGGCGAGCGATTCGGCCGCCCCGACGACCCGGCGAGCCTGTTTCGCATTGCCATCGCGCTCGAGAACCGCGCCGCGGCCTTCTTCACCGCGCGTGCCGCGGGTGCCGCACCCGGTTCAGCCGAACACCAGCTGTACACCGAGCTCGCCATTGAGGAGCGCGAACACGCCGAGACCTTGGCGACGGCGTACCAGCGCTGGCGCGTCGGCAAGCCCGGCCTGCTGAGCGACGACCTGCAACGCGGCCGCGCCGAGCCGCCCGAGCACGCGGTGCCGCGCATCAACGCCGCGCGCACGCTGCTCGACGGGCTCGATGCCGATCGGCCTGCGCTGAGCGTCGGCGCGTCGACGATGACGCGCGGCGAGTTGCGCGACCGCGTGGCGCGCGCTGCGGCCACCTGGGCGGCGCGTGGGCTCGGGCCCGGCGATCGTGTCGCGATCAAGCTGCCCGACGGCATCGACTGGGTGGTCGCCTTCCTCGGCTGTCAATGGGCCGGCGTGGTGGCGGTGGCGGTCAACCCGCGCATTCCGGCGCCCGAGTGGCACTACATCCTCGACGAGGCCGGCTTCAGCGTGATCCTGGCCGAAGGCACGCCGGACGACGACACGCCGGCGCCGTGGCGCGACCGCGTGTGGCCGGTCGAGCTGTGGCGGCGCGAGGTCGACGCCGCGCTGCCGGCACCGGCACGGCCGATGGACCCGGACGACCCGGCGTTCTGGTGCCACTCGTCGGGCACCTCGGGCAAACCCAAGGCGGTGGTGCACGCACACCGCTTCGCGCAGCAGATCGACCAGGTGTCGCGCGAAGGGCTGGGCATCCACGCCGGCGACCGCGTGTTCGCGAGTTCGAAGCTCTTCTTCGCCTACCCGCAGACCAATTCAGCTGCTCGCCGGCCTGCGGCTGGGCGCGACGGTGATCCTCGACCCGGCGTGGCCCACCGCCGCCAGCGTCGCCGCGACGGTGACGGCGCAGCGACCGAGCGTGCTGTTCAGCGTGCCCTCGCTGTACCGCAACATGCTGCACGAGGGCGTGGCCCCCGGCATCGCGAAGGCCGGCGTGCGGCTGTGCGTGTCGGCCGGCGAGGCGCTGCCCGCCAGCCTGCGCGCACAGTGGCGCGTGCAGACCGGCCTGGCGATCGTCGACGGCTACGGCGCTTCGGAGACCATGGTGCTGGTCATGCTCGACCGCGGCGACGGCCAGGGCTTCAACCCGTCGCCCGGCGTGCAGATCCGGCCGCTCGACGACGCACCGGTCGGCGTGCCGACGCGGCTTGCGATCCGTGCGTCGACGCTGGCGCTGGGCTACCTCGACCGGCCGCAGGCGCAGGCCGAGACGTTCGTGGTGCTCTCGGGCGATCGAGCCGCGCGGGACACCGGCGTCGGCTCGAGCGACGTCGCCTTCTGCCCCGCCGACCTGTGGGAGCGCCTGCCCAGTGGCGGCTGGCGCTTCGCCGGCCGCGAGGATTCGCTGGTCAAGATCCGCGGCCGCTGGGTCAACCTGATCGAGCTGGCCGAGACGCTCGGCGCGCACGCGCCCGGCCTGGTGGAAGGCGCGGCGGTGTGCGTGCCCGACCGCGACGGCGTCGACGCGGTGGCGTTCTTCTACGTGGCCGAAGACGAGGATCTGGCCCGCGCCGCGCTGGCGGCACGCGCCGAGTCGCTGCCGCCCTATCAGCGGCCGCGCTGGCTGTACCCGATTCCGGCGCTGCCGCGCGGGCCCACCGGCAAGCTGCTGCGGCGCAAGCTCCAGGAGCTGCACCGCACGCCGGGATGAGCACGATGAACGTCGGCATCCGACCCCTGGTGCGCAGCGAACGCGTCGGCGCCGCGCTGGTGGTCACGCTCGCGCGCGCGCCGGTCAACGCGATCAACGACGAGCTGCTCGCGCGGCTCGATGCCGCGCTCGACGAGGCCGAGGCCGACGAACGCATCGCGGTGCTGCACCTGCGCAGCGCGCTGAAAGTGTTCTGCGCTGGCGCCGACCTGGGCCTGATCCGCTCGAGCATCGAAACGCCGCAGGGCCGCAACCGCATGGTGGCGATCGTGCAGGACATGCAGCGCGTGTTCGCGCGGCTGGAGAACGCGCCCTGCGTGACGATCGCCGAGCTCGGCGGCGCCACCGTGGGCGGCGGCTTCGAGCTGGCGCTGGCCTGCGACTGGCGCATCGCCGCGCACGAGGCGCGCATCGGCCTGCCCGAGGCCGGCCTGGGCCTGCTGGCCGCCGGCGGCGGCACGCAGCGCCTCACGCAGCTGGTGGGCCCGGGCGTCGCGCGGCGGCTGATCCTCGGCGCCGAGACGGTCGACGGCCGCGAGGCCGAGCGGCTCGGCCTGGTGCAGTGGGCGGTGCCGCGCGCGCAACTCGCCGACGCGGCACGCGCACTGGCGCAGCGCTGCGCCGCCAACCCGCGCACCGCGCTGGCCGAGAACAAGCGCTGCATCGCGCTGGCCAGCGCAGCGCATGGCGACGGCTACGCCGCCGAGATCGCCGCGACGCGGCGGCTGTACGAGAACCCCGAAACCCGGCGCCGCGTGGCGGCCTTCCTGGACAAGAGCCCGCAGGACCGGACTGCGTCCGGCCCGGCCCAAGAGCGCCACACACCATCACCCAAGGAGCAGTCATGAGTCTGAACCACAAGCTGGCCGTCGTCACCGGCGCCGCCTCGGGCATCGGCGCGGCCGTCGCGCAGAAGCTCGCCGAAGCCGGCGCCACGGTGATCGTCGCCGACGTGCAGGCCGACAAGGGCGAGACCCGTGCGGCCACGCTGCGCAGCGCGGGCTGCAAGGCACAGTATCTGCACGTGGACCTGACTGACGAGCAATCGATCGCCGCATTCGCCGACGCGGTGCAGAACCAGTTCGGCGCGGTGGACGTGCTCGTCAATGGCGCGGGCTGGGGCAAGACCCATCCGTTCTGGGAGGGCACGCCCGAGATGTGGGACCGTATCATCGGGCTGAACTTCGTCGGGCCGATGCGCCTGACCAAGGCCGTGCTGCCGGCGATGATCCAGCGCGCCAGCGGCCGCATCGTCAACATCGCCAGCGATGCCGGCCGTGTCGGCAGCCTGGGCGAGACGGTGTACTCCGGCGCCAAGGGTGGCCTGATCGCGTTCACCAAGTCGCTGGCGCGCGAGGTGGCGCGCTACCAGATCAACGTCAACTGCGTCTGCCCCGGGCCGACCGACACGCCACTGATGGCCGCGGTGCCCGAGAAGGTGACCGAGGCGCTGAAGAAGGCGATCCCGTTCCGCCGCCTCGGCCAGCCCGACGAAGTGGCCGACGCGGTGGTGTTCTTCTGCGGCGACCAGTGCAACTACATCACCGGCCAGGTGCTGAGCGTCAGCGGCGGCCTGACGATGGCGGGGTGACGGTGCGCTACGAAATGACCTTCCACGCGATGCCGACTCCCCGCGGCGGCGCCGGCGCGCAGGCGCGGCGCTGGGCCGAGGCCGATGGCGAGCACATCGACGTTCGCGGGCTCGAGCCGCCGAGGCCGCTGGTGGCGATCCTGCAATTGGTCGATTCGCTCGGCGATGCGGGCGTGGTGATCGTGCACCACGACCGCGACCCGATGCTGCTATACCCCGAGCTGGCCGAGCGCGGCTGGGTGGTGCATCCGTTGACGGCACCGCCCGGCGAGGTGCGGCTGCGCCTGAGCTTCGAGAGGACACCGACATGAGCTACACGTTGCCCGAATTCCTGGCCCACGCGATCGCGCTGGAGGCCGAGGCCGCCGAGCGCTACCTGGAGCTGGCCGACATGATGGAGGCACACCGCAACGACGACGTGTCGGCGCTGTTTCGCGACATGGTGCGCTACTCGCGCCTGCACCACGACTCGATCGTCGAGCGCGCCGTCGGCGTGGCGCTGCCGACGATCGCACCGTTCCAGTACCGTTGGACGCAGCCGCCCGAGGCCGGCGGCGACGAGGCCTTCGACTACACGATGAACGCCTACGACGCGTTGCGTTACGCGCACGAGAACGAGGTGCGTGCGATGCAGTACTACACCGACGTCGGCCTGCACGCCAGCGACCCGGAGGTCAAGCGCCTGGCCGCCGAGTTCGCGGCCGAGGAGACCGAGCACGTCGAGGCGATCGACCAGTGGCTCGACCGCACGCCGCGGCCGGCCGCCCCGTGGGCAGCCGATCCGCACCGGGAGGGCTAGCGCCGTGGGCTCACTCGCACAGCCTGCGGATGTCCTCCGGCACCGGAATGCCGTAGATGCGGCGCCGGTCGTTCTGATCGCGCTTGCAGAAGATGCGCGTCTCGATGCTTTCGCAGATCAGGTCGTCGCCGCGGGTGATCACGTGCTTCTGCAGGAACACCTTGTGGCGCCACTCCTCGATGTGCGAGCTGATCAGGATCTTCTCGCCATAGGTGGCGCTCTTGACGAAGCGGGCGTGGTGCTCGAGCAGCGGCGTGCCGATGATGCCGTTGGTGTGCTCCAGCACATGCCACGGCGGCACGCCGCAGGTCATGAAGAAGTGCAGCGAGGCGGCGTCCATCCAGCGGTGGTAGCGCGGGAAGAACACGATGCCCGCCGGGTCGCAGTCGCCAAAGCGGATTTCGACGGTCATGCTGGTGGTCTTGCTCATTCGAAATCCTCAAGCGGTCGCCGCCATCTTAGCGGTGCCACTTTGAGGCGTCCGGCGCGCCCACCCGCGCCGCCGCATCCCCATCCCTTCGTCCTACGAGGAGTTCGTCGATGAAACGCATCCAGCTGGCCGGCTACCAGGCCAGGCATTTCGGTTATTCGGCCGCCGGCAAGGTGGCCACGATCACGCTGAACCGGCCCGATCGCAAGAACCCGCTCACGTTCGACTCGTACGGCGAACTGCGCGACCTGTTCCGCGAGATGTGCTACGCCACCGACATCAAGGCGATCGTGTTCACCGGCTCGGGCGGCAACTTCTGCTCCGGCGGCGACGTGCACGAGATCATCGGCCCGCTGGTGAAGATGGCGATGCCCGAGCTGCTGGAGTTCACGCGCATGACCGGCGACATGGTCAAGGCCATGCGCGCCTGCCCGCAGCCGATCATCGCCGCGATCGACGGTGTCTGCACCGGCGCCGGCGCAATGATCGCCTGCGGCTCCGACATGCGCCTGTCCACCGCGCGCAGCAAGCTCGCGTTCCTGTTCGTGCGCGTCGGTCTGGCCGGCGCCGACATGGGCGCCTGCACGCTGCTGCCGCGGCTGATCGGCCTGTCGCGCGCGGCCGACCTGCTGTACACCGGCCGCGTGGTCGGCGGCGAGGAGGGCGAGCGTTTCGGCTTCTACAACCGGCTGGTCGAGCCCGACAAACTGATCGAAGAGGCCAATGCTCTGGCACAGAGCCTGGCCGACGGCCCGACCTTCGGCCACATGATGACCAAGACCATGCTCTGGCAGGAGTGGAACTCGGGCCTGGGCGAGTGCATCGAGGCCGAAGCGCAGGCGCAGGCCATCTGCATGCAGACCAACGACTTCGAGCGCGCGTACCACGCGTTCGCCGCGAAGCAAAAGCCGGTGTTCGAAGGCGACTGATGAACGTCGACCTCGCCTGGCCGTTTCTTGACGACGGCCATCGTGCCCCGGGCCTGGGCGTCAGCCCGTCCGCCGGAGCGGCACGATGAACGAGCCGGGCCCGCGCGATGGCGATGCGGCGGCGGCCGGTGCGCACAGCGACTTCGGCCGCTACGGCCGGGCGCTGGAGCTGGCCTGCAAGGCCGCCGCGATCGCCGGCGCGCTGGTGTTCGTGGGCCTGGTGGTGATGTCGATCGTCTCGATCAGCGGCCGCAAGCTGGCCTCGGCGCCGGTGCCGGGCGACGTGGAGGTGCTGCAGCTGTGCTCGTCGTTCGCCGCGGCGTCGTTCTTCGCCTGGTGCCACCTGAACCTCGGCGACGTGAAGGTCGACTTCTTCACCGAACGGTTGCCCGCCAAGTACGTGCACCTGCTCGACGCGATCGGCTCGCTGCTGGTGGCCGCCTTCGGTGCGCTGATCGCCTGGCGCACCGCAGCCGGCGCACTGGCGCTGAAAGCCACCGGCGAGACCACGATGATCCTCGGTGCGCCGCTGTGGCTCGGCCAGGCGCTGATGGTGCCGGGCTTCGCACTGCTGGCGCTGGCCGGCCTGTACCGTGCGCATTGGCACTTCAGCCACCTGCGCACGCCGGTGGCGGCGTCGATCGACGCGATCACCAGGTCACGGGCATGAGCGATCGCCGGGCCGCCCCAAGATCGCACGCCCCACAGGAGCCAGCAAACGGGCTCCTTCGGAGCCCTGGGGGACGGCGCCGCAGGCGCCAAGGGGGCTGGATGAGCGGCATCGCGGCGGGTCTGTTGCTGTTCGGGCTGCTGATGGTGCTGCTGGTGCTGCGCGTGCCGATCGGCATCGCAATGTTCTGCATCGGCGCCGGCGGCTATGTGTGGCTCACCGGCGGCGACTGGACGCCGCTGCTCAATTCGCTGAAGAACCTGGCCTACGCGCGGCTGTCGAACTACGATCTGATCGTCATCCCGCTGTTCCTGCTGATGGGCCAGTTCGCCACCCACGGCGGCCTGTCGCGGGCGTTGTTTCGCTTCGTCAGTGCGTTCATGGGCCACTGGCGCGGCGGCATCGCGATGGCCGCGGTGGGCGCCTGCGCCGGGTTCGGCGCCATCTGCGGCTCGTCGCTCGCCACCGCGGCCACGATGGGCCAGGTGGCGCTGCCCGAGCTGAAGCGCTTCGGCTACTCCGGCAGCCTGGCCACCGGCACGCTGGCCGCCGGCGGTACGCTGGGCATCATGATCCCGCCGTCGGTGCCGCTGGTGATCTACGCGATCCTGACGCAGGAGTCGATCGGCAAGCTGTTCATGGCCGCGGTGCTGCCCGGCGTGATCGCGATGCTCGGCTACATGCTGGTGATCAGGATCATGGTGGCGTGGAAGCCCGAGTCGGGGCCGGCCGGACCGCGCGCGTCGTGGCCCGAGCGCTTGCGCGCGCTGACCGCGGTGGCGCCGGTGTTCGGCGTGTTCGCGGTGGTCATCGTCGGCATCTACGGCGGCTGGGCCAACCCCACCGAGGCGGCGGCCATCGGCGCGGCGGCCTGCGGCATCCTGGCCGTGACCGGCGGCGGCATGCGCTGGCGCGGCATGGTCGACACCGCGCTCGGCACCGCGCAGGCCAGCGCAATGATCTTCCTCGTGCTGCTCGGCGCCGACCAGCTGAACACCGCGCTGGCGCTGTCGCAGATGCCGGCCGAGCTCGCGGCCTGGGTCAAGGGCAGCGGTCTGCCGTCGCTGCTGGTGATGGTGGCGATCCTCGTCACCTACATTCTGCTCGGCTGCGTGATGGACTCGCTGGCGATGATCCTGCTGACCATTCCCGTGTTCTACCCGGTGGTGATGGGGCTGGACTTCTGGGGCCTGAGCGCGACCGACAAGAGCATCTGGTTCGGCATCCTGGCGCTGATGGTGGTGGAGATCGGCCTCGTGCATCCGCCGGTGGGCATGAACGTGTACGTGATCAACCGACTGGCCAAGACGGTGCCGCTGGTCGAGACCTTCAAGGGCGTGGTGCCGTTCCTGCTGTCGGACTTCATTCGCATCACCGTGCTGCTGTTCTTTCCCGTGTTGTCGCTGGTCCTCGTGCGGACCTTCCAAACCTGATCATCAAGGAGACCGTCATGATCACCCGTCGCTCCCTCGGTTTGCTCGTCGCCGCGCTGGTCGGCCTGGCCGGCGCGCCTGCGTTCGCGCAGACCGTCACGTTGAAGGTGCACCACTTCCTGCCCGGCACGTCGAACGTGCACATCAACCTGATCCAGGCCTGGTGCGACAAGGTGGCCAAGGAGTCGGCCGACAAGCTGAAGTGCCAGATCTACCCGGCGATGCAGCTCGGCGGCACGCCGGCGCAGCTGTTCGACCAGGCCAAGGACGGCGTCGCCGACATCGTGTGGACGATTCCCACCTACTCGGCCGGGCGCTTCACCAAGTCCGAGGTGTTCGAGCTGCCGTTCTTTACCAAGAGCGCCAAGGGGTCGAGCCAGGCCTATTGGGCCTTCGTGCAGAAGTCGGCGCTCGACGAATACCAGGGCGTCAAGCCGATCTTCCTGCACACCAACGACGGCTCGGCGTTCCACCTCACCAGCGCCAAGGGCGTGCGCACGCTCGAGGAGCTGAAGGGCCTGAAGATCCGCGCCGCGACGCGGCTGAACTCGCGCATGCTCGCCGCGCTAGGGGCCGCCCCGGTACAAATGCCGTTGCCGGCCGTGCCCGAGGCGATGTCCAAGGGCGTGATCGACGGCGCGATGGTGCCCTGGGAGGGCGTGCCCGCGGCCAAGCTGCAGGAGATCGCCAAGAGCCACCTCGACGCGCCGGCGGGCCAGCCGAAGTTCGCGAACTCGATCTTCGCGTTCGTGATGAACCAGGCCAAGTACGACAGTTTGCCGGCCGACCTGAAGAAGGTGATCGACGCCAACAGCGGCGCGGCCACATCGGCCTGGGCCGGCGAGAAGGGCTTCGACTCGGTGGTGGCAGCGTTCCACAAGCTGGCCACCGACCGCGGCAACGCGGTGCTGACGCTGGCCGACGCCGAATACCAGCGCTGGATCAAGGCCTCGGCCGACGTCGACGACCAATGGGTCAAGGAGGTCAGCGCCAAGGGCAGCAACGGCGCCGCGCTGCTCGAGGAAGCGCGCGCACTGATCCGGCAATTCGACCGCTGAGCCGTTCAACCCCGCATCGAGACCGCCATGACCACGCTCGCCGCCACGACCCGCCACGTACCGACCTACTGCTACAACTGCGTCGCCGGCCCCGACCTGCTGAGCGTGAAGGTGGAGGGTGGCGTGGCCACCGAGATCGGTCCCAATGTCGACGGCAAGGGCCTGCACCCGAGCGACGGCCGGCCCTGCGTGAAGGCCTACGGGCTGATCCAGAAGACCTACCACCCCGCATCGCATCCTGACGCCGATGCGGCGCACCAACCCGAGGAAGGGCCGCCACGAGGATCCGGGGTTCGTGCCGATCAGCTGGGACGAGGCGCTGGACACGGTGGCCAAGAAGCTGCTCGAGATCCGCGCGCTGGGCGTGCTCGACGAGCAGGGCCTGCCGCGTGTGGCCGCCACCTTCGGCCACGGCGGCACGCCGGCCAACTACATGGGCACGTTCCCGTCGTTCCTGCAGGCCTGGGGCGCGGTGGACTACAGCTTCGGCTCGGGGCAGGGCGTCAAGTGCGTGCACTCCGAGCACCTGTACGGCGAGTTCTGGCACCGCGCGTTCACGGTCTCGGCCGACGTGCCGTACACCGAATACAACCTATCGTTCGGCAACAACAACGAGGTCACCGGCGGCCCCTGCGCCGCCGCGCGCCATGCCGCCGCCCGCGTGCGCGGTGCGCAGCGCATCCAGATCGAGCCGCACCTGTCGATCACCGGCGCCGCGTCGGCGTAGTGGGTGCCGATCAAGCCCAAGACCGACGCCGCGATGATGTTCGCGCTGATCCACGCGATGCTGCACGAACACCCGCGCGAGCGGCTCGACCTGCCGTTCCTGCGCGACAGCACCTCGTCGCCGTACCTCGTCGGGCCGCACGGCTACTACCTGCGCGACCCGCACACGCTCAAGCCGCTGCTGTGGGACACGCGCGGCCAACGCGCGGTGCCGCACGACAGCCCGGGCATCGAGCCGCTGCTCGAAGGCCGCGTGACGGTGGCGCAGGCGGTCGAGGTCGGCGCCGACGACGAGCGCTGGCTGCACGACGACGTGCGCCGCCGACACCGCGTTCAAGAAGCTCGTCGATCACATGCAGCGCTACAGCCCGGACTGGGCGGCGCCGATCTGCGACGTCACGCCCAGCATCGATCCGCCGCATCGCGGGTGAGTTCCTCGATCATGCACACGTCGGCGAGACGATCGAGGTCGACGGCCAGGAGCTGCCGCTGCGGCCGGTGTCGGTGACGCTCGGCAAGACCGTCAACAACGGCTGGGGCGCCTACGAGTGCTGCTGGGCGCGCACGATGCTCGCGGTGCTGGTCGGCGCGCTCGAGGTGCCCGGCGGCACGCTCGGCACCACGGTGCGGCTGAACAAGCCGCACGACGACCGCCACCAGAGCGTGGTGCCCGGCCCCGACGGCTTCATGCTGCAGAAGCTCAACCCGACGCGGCGCGGCGAGTGGAGCGCCAAGCCCACCAGCCGGCACGGCCACCGCACGCTGATCCCGCTGGTCGGCAACAGCGGCGCATGGAGCCAGGCGCTGGGGCCCGACGCACCTGGCGTGGATGTTCCAGCGCGAGGTGCCCGAGAACTGGCCGCGACCCACCGCGCCGGCGATCTGGTTCGCCTACCGCACCAACCCCGCGATCTCCTTCTGGGACACCGCAGCCATCGCCGAGACGATGGCGCGCTTTCCGTTCACCGTGTGCTTCGCCTACACGCCCGACGAAACCAACCACATGGCCGACATCGTGCTGCCCGAGGCCACCGATCTGGAGAGCACGCAGCTGATTCGCCTCGGGCAAGACCAAGTTCGTCGAGCAGTACTGGCAGCACCAGGGCTGGGTGCTGCGCCAGCCGCGCGGTGGCGCCGCAGGGCGACACGCGCGACTTCAGCTGGATCTCCACCGAGATCGCGCGCCGCACGGGGCTGCTGAGCGAATACGTCAACGTCGATCAATCGCGGCGCGATGGGCGTGCCGCTGAAGACCGCCGAGCGTGACTTCGCGCTCGACCCGACTGAAGCGCCGACGGTGGATGCGATCTGGAACGCGGTGTGCCAGGCGGCGAGCCACGAGCTGAGCGCCGGCGCCGAGGTGCGCGACCTCGACTGGTTCAAGCAGCACGGCCTGATGGCCCGCCCGTTCAAGCGCAGCAACTGGTACCTGTACCCGACGCTCAAGCAGCAGGGCCTGCGCTTCGAGCTGCCGTACCAGGAGCGGCTGCTGCGCACCGGGCGCGAACTGGCCGGCCGCCTGCACGAGACCGACATCCATTGGTGGGACCGCCAGCTGCTCGAATACCAGGCGCTGCCCGAGTGGCACGATTTTCCCGGCCTGTGGGTCGACGACCTGGTGCGCCGCGGCCTCAAGCCCGAGGACTACCCGTTCTGGCTGCTCACCACCAAGAGCATGCAGTACCACGCCGGCGGCAATGCCGCGATCCAGCTGATGGACGAGGTGGCGGGCAACGTGCGCGGGCACCGCGGCGTGATCATCAACACCGCCACCGCGCGCCGCCTGGGCGTGGAGGCGGGCGACGAGATCGAGGTGTCGTCGGCCATCGGCAGCACGCGCGGCGCGGCGGTGCCGGCGCAGGGCATCCGGCCCGATACGCTGGTGATCATCGGCCAGTTCGACCACTGGGCCACGCCGTATGCCAAGGACATGCACGCACCGAGCCTGAACTACCATCGCGCCGATGTCGATCGAGCTGACCGACGCCACCGGCTCGGGCGCCGACGTGGTGCGCGTGCAGATCCGCCGCATCGGTCCGGCGGCGTAGCGCCCGCGCGTTGCGCATGCCGACGCCGGCGCCTCGATCCGCCGCGCCGGCGATGCCCGCGCCGCGCGCGAGCTCGCGCTCCGGCGCATCGTTCGCGCTCGGTGCCACCGGGCGGCTGCTGCCGCTGTCGATCCCGCTGCGCTTCTTCGGCGCGGCGGCGCTGTTCCAGCTGCTGGCCTGGGTTGCGCTCGGGCTCGGTGCGCAGCAGGTGCCGCGCTTCGCGGGCGGCGTCGGCTGGCCGCTGGCCGCGCTACACGCCGTCACGCTCGGCGTGCTGACGATGAGCGCGATCGGCGCCAGCCTGCAGCTGATGCCGGTGGCCACGCTGCAGCCGCTGGGCTCGCGCCGTGCACCGCTGGTGGTGTGGTGGCTGTACACGCCGGGTGTGGCCGTGCTGTTGATCGGCATGGCCGCGCAACGGCCGCTGTGGATGGCGCTGGCCGCGCTGCCGGTGATCGCGGCGCTGCTGGTCTACGGCGCGCTGCTCGCGCGCAATCTCGCCGGTGCGCGCGGCATGCCGGGCGTGCGCACGATGGGCTGGCTGGCGCTGGCGTCGCTGCTAATCGTGCTGGGCAGTGCCGCTGCGATGCTGGCGACCTGGGCTGGCTGGGGCGCCTGGCCTCGAGGCGGCCTGCTGATGCTGCACATCGTGTTCGCGGTGTTTGGTTTGATGGGCGCGTTGGCGTTGGCGTTCTCGAACATCCTGGTCCCGATGTTCGCGCTCGGCCCGGTGCCGAGCGATCGCATGCAGCTGCGCGTGGCGGCATGCGCCGTCGGCGCACTGGTGCTCACGGTGCCGGTGGCGCTGGACGCCTGGCCGCGGCCCGCGCTGCTGCCGGCCATCGCACTGGGCGCGGCGGGCGTGATCGCGCACCTGCTGTCGATGCGCCGCGTGCTGCGCGAAGGCATGCGGCGCCAACTCGGCGGCTCGTTCCAGCTGGTGCGCGCCGGCTGGGCCGCACTGCTCGCGACGCTCGCGCTGGCTGCGTGGTGGGCGTTCGATGACCACGCCGCCGGGCTCGTCACCGCGGTCATCGCCTGCGCGGTGCTGGGCTGGCTGACGAGCTTTCTGTTCGGCATCCTGCAGCGCATCGTGCCGTTCCTGGTGGCCATGCACCGGGCCGGCGCGCGCCGGCGCGCGCCGACGCCGTCGTCGCTGACCGACGAGCGCGCGCTGGCGTTGCATCGCTGGGCTCACGCGCTGGCTCTCGTGCTGCTGGCGGTCGCGATCGCGCTGGACAGCACGTGGCTGGTGCGCGCCGCCGCGGTGGCGGGCGCCGCCGGAGCCTTTGGATTCGGCGCGTTCCTTGCGATCGTCTGGGTCAGGATTCGCCGACGCGACTCGGCCGACGCGCGAGCGATCGACCGGGCTTCTTGATTCCGGCGTCGCGTGGCCGGCGTCGGCGGCGCCGCGCGAACAGGCTCTAGACTCGCGTGCACAAGGAGGATCGGGAGTGGTCGACGCCCAAGCGCGTGCATCGGGAGGCTCGCGCCCACTGCAGGCTGGCACGCCCGGCCAGCGCGACGTGCGGGTGCTGGCGGCGCTGGCCTCGCTGGTGGTGTTGGTGGCCCTCGCCGGCTTCCTGTGGTACGAGCGAACCCAGGAGCTCGAAGCCGCGTCGTCGCTGAGCGCGCGGCGTGCCGCGAGCCTGGCGGGCTCGTTGCGCGAGACGCTCGACCTGGCGCAGGCGGCCACCGACCGCATCGAGTCGACGCTGGGCCCGCACGCCGACGCCGCGTCGGTGCGCGACACGCTGCGGCAGACGGTGCAGGAGATCGGCCCGCTGCTGGGCAGAATCACGCTGCCGTTCACGATCAAAGCGATCGATCGCGAAGGCCGGATCCTGCAACCGTCGCCAGACGGCGGCACCGACGCCAGCGATCGCCTGCCGCTGCCGCAGGGTTCCGGCTGGCGGGTCGAATCCGCGCGCGGCGCACCGGGCGAGCGCGTATTGCCGCTGCTGCGCGGTGCCGCCGATCCAAGCCGCGGCGTGGCCGCGTTTGTGGTGCAACTCGACCATGCGGCGCTGCTGCGGCGGTTCGACGCCTCGCGCGTGCCCGACGGGGGCAGCGCGGCGCTGTTTCGCGTCGAAGCCGACGGCAGCACCACGCTGCTGGCGCACGCGCCCCACCGCGAGGCCGAGCTCGGTCAGCGCGAGCGCGGCCCGCTGGCCGCGGCGCTGGCCCGGGCGCCGAAGGGCGTGTTCGATGCGCTGACGCAATTCGACCAGACTCGGCGCATCGTCGGCTACCAGCGGCTCGGCGGCGACGCCCCGGATCTGGTCGTGGCCTACGGCATGTCCACCGACGCCGTGCTGGCCGGCTGGCGCGGCCTGTGGCTCTGGGCCGCGGGCGTGGCGCTGCTGCTGGTGGGCGCCATCGCGGCCGGCGGGCGCAGGCTCGAACGATCGCTGCGGGCACAGGCCCGCGACCAGCAGGCGCTGCAGCGCAGCGAAAGCCACTTCCGCGCGCTGGCCGGCAACCTGCCCGACGTGGTGGTGCGCATGGACCGCGAGGGCCGCCACCTGTACGCCAATGACGCCGTGCAGCGGGCCACCGGGCTGGCGCCGCAGGCGTTCATCGGCAAGACCAACGCCGAGCTCGGCATGCCGGCGCGCAACGTCGCGCTGTGGACGGCCACGCTGGGCCGCGTGTTCGATCGCGGCACGACCGAGCGGCTGGAGTTCACCTACCCCGGCCCGCAGGGTGTGCGGCACTGGGAGTCGCTGGTCGCGCTGGAGCCCGCCGCGCCCGGCGAGCCAGCCACCGCGGTGGTGATCAGCCGCGACATCACCGAGCGGCGCCAGGCCGAGGCCGCGCGCGAGGCGCTGAACCGGCGCGTGGTCGACCTGCTCGAGACGATGAGCGACGGCTTCGTCAGCCTGGATCGCCAGTGGCGCTACCAGGCCGTCAACCGCAAGGCCGGCCAGATGCTCGGGCGCGACGCCGCCAGCCTGATCGGCAAGCACATCTGGACCGAATTCCCCGAAGGGGTCGGCCAGCCGTTCCACCGCGCCTACGAACGCGCGATGAACGAAGGCACCACCATCCGCATGGAGGAGTACTACCCGCCCTGGGACGCTTGGTTCGAGAACCGCATCCATCCCACGGCCGACGGCATCTCGATCTTCTTCACCGACATCACCGAGCGCCGCCGCGCCGCCGATGCCCTGCAGCGCAGCGAGCAGCGGCTGCGCGAGGCACAGCGCATGGCGCGGCTGGGCCATTGGGAGCTCGACCTGACGACGGGCGCGCTGGTCTGGTCGGACGAGATCTTTCGCATTTTCGAGATCGACCCGCAGCGCTTCGGCGCCAGCTATGCGGCCTTCCTGGCGACGGTCCACCCCGACGACCGCGACGGCGTCGACCTCGCCTATCGGCGCTCGGTGCAGGAGCACCAGCCTTATGCCATCGGTCACCGGCTGTTGCTGGCGGACGGGCGCATCAAGCACGTGCAGGAGCGCGGCGATTCGAGCTACGCCGACGACGGCACGCCGCTGCGGTCGGTGGGCACGGTGCAGGACATCACCGACCGCGTGCTCGCCGAGCAGGCGCTGCGCGCCAGCGAGGCCAGCCACCGCGAGATGTTCGAGAGCAACCCGCATCCGATGTGGGTGTACGAGCTCGAGACCCTGGCCTTCCTGGCCGTCAACGACGCCGCCATCCGGCAGTACGGCTACACGCGCGACGAGTTCCTGGGCATGACGATCAAGGACATCCGGCCGCGCGAGGACGTGCCGCGCCTGCTGGACAAGGTGGCGCGGGTCGGCCAGGGCGGCCTCGACGAGGCGGGCGTCTGGCGCCACCAGACCCGGGACGGCCGCTTGCTCGAGGTGGAGATCACGTCGCACACGCTGCAGTTCGACGGCCGCCCCGCCGAGCTCGTGCTGGCGCACGACGTGACGCGCCGCATCCAGGTCGAGCGCACGCTGCGCGACAGCGAGGAACGCCTGCGCCTGGCGATGCAGGCCGCCAACCAGGGCCTGTACGACCTGGACCTGCGCACCGGCGACACCGTGGTCAGCCCCGAGTACGCGCGCATGCTGGGCTACGAGCCCGACGAGTTCCACGAGACCAACGCCGCCTGGCGCGAGCGCCTGCACCCCGACGACCGGGACACCGTCTACCGCGCCTACGAGGACTACGTGGCCGGCCGCATCCCCGACTACCGCGTCGAGTTCCGCCAGCGCACCACGCGACGGCCAATGGAAGTGGATCCTGTCGCTCGGCCAGGTGAAGGAGCGCGATGCGCAGGGCCAGCCGTTGCGCATGCTGGGCACGCACACCGACATCACCGCGATCAAGCAGGCGCAGGCCGCGCTGGCCGCCAGCGAGGCGCGGCTGACCCACCTGCTGGGCAGCGCACCGACGGTGATCTACACCGCACGCGCCGAGGGTGACTACGGCGCCACCTATTACTCGCCCAACCTGCGCAGCCTGCTCGGCTGGTTGCCTGAGCAGTTCACGGCCGACTCCGGGTTCTGGCTCGACCATATCCACCCCGACGACCGTGACGTGGTGCTGACGCAGATGGCGGACCTGCCGCGCCGGGGCGAGATCGAGATCGAGTACCGGTTCGAGCGACGCCCAGGGCCGCTGGCGATGGATGCGCGACGCGGTGCGCATGGTGCACGGCGCGGACGGGCGGCCCGCAGAGCTGGTGGGCTCCTGGGTCGACATCACCGAGCGCCGTGCCGCGGCGGAGCGCTTCGAGAAGCTGTTCCTCGCTGCGCCGGAGGCGATTTCGCTCAGCGCGCTCGACAGTGGCCGCTTCCTGCAGGTCAACGACGCCTTCTGCCAGCTCTTCGGCCATGCGCGCGAGGCGGTGATCGGTCGTACCTCGGCGGAACTCGAGATGTGGACGCAGCCGCAGGGCCGCGCCGAGATCGTCGCGCGGCTGCAAGCGGGCGAGACGATCCAGGGCTTCGAAGGGCGCGCTCGGCACAGCTCGGGCGCCGAGATCGACGTGCTGTTCAGCGCCGAGCGGGTGGAGTTCGGCGGCGCCGACTGCCTGCTGCTGATGTTCCGCGACGTCACCGAGCGCAAACGGGCCGAGCAGGCGCTGCGGCGCAGCGAGCAGCGCTTCCGCCTGGCGGCCGCTTTCGGCCAGGTGTGGGAGTGGGACTTCGCGGCGGGCGGCGTGGTGCCGTCGACGGAGCTGTTCACGCTGCTGGGGCATGCGGCGCCGGGCCCGGCGCAGATGGCGCAGGCCTTCGAGGCGCTGCTGCACCCGGACGACTACCGCCAGCTGCGCCAGACGCTGCGGCGGCATCTCAAGCGCGCGGGGCCGTATCACGTGCAGTTCCGCGCCCGCGATGCCCACGGCCGGTGGCACTGGTTCGAAAGTCAGGGCCAGGCCCTGTGGGATGCGCAGGGCCGCGCCACCTACATGGCGGGCACCACCTTCGAGATCACCGAGCGGCGCGAGGCAGAAGATCAGGTGCGCCGCCTGGCCGCCGAACTCGAGCAGCGTGTGCAGGAGCGCACCGCGCAACTGGCACAGAGCGAGGCGCGCTATCGCAGCATCTTCGATACCGTGCCGATCTCGATCGGCGAGGAGGACTGGTCGGGCGTGCAGCAGCTGCTGCGCGAGCTGCGCGACAGCGGGGTCACCGACGCGCCGGGCTACTTCGCCACGCGGCCCGACTTCGTGCAGCAATGCCTGCGCGCGGTGAAGGTGCAGCGGCTCAATCGCAAGGCGCTGGCGCTGCACGATGCCCGCGACAAGCAGACCGACCTGCCCGACCTGCAGGCCGTGTATCCGTCGCCCGAGGACCTGCCGCAGTTCGTCGGCGAACTCGAGGCGATGTGGGCCGGCCAGCGGCTGCTGACGGCCAAGCGCTCGCTGCCGTCGGTGACCGGCCGGCCGCTGAGCCTGATGATGACGATGTCGCTGCCGGGGCTGGACGACGCCGACGGCACGGCATTGGTCTGCCTGGTGGACATCACCGAGATCGACCGCCTCAACGCCGAGCTCGACCGCAGCCTGGGCCGGCTGCGGCAGGTCAACCGCGAGCTCGAGACCTTCACCTACTCGGTCTCGCACGACCTGAAGGCGCCGCTGCGCGGCATCGACGGCTACAGCCGGCTGCTGTTGTCGGATCACCATGAGCAACTCGACGACGAGGGGCGCGAGTTCCTCCATCACATCCGCCAGGCCACCCAGCAGATGGGCGCACTGATCGACGACCTGCTGACCTATTCGCGCCTGGAGCGGCGCGATCTGACCTTGGCGCGCCAGCCGCTGGCCGCGCTGGTGGACGGCGTGCTGGCGGGCTTGCGGCAGGATTTCGCCGCCGCCGGCGTCGAGCTGACGGTGGACGTCGATGCCGGGCTGCATGCCCGCGCCGATGCGCAGGGCCTGACGATGGCGCTGCGCAACCTGGTCGACAACGCGGTCAAGTTCAGCCGCACCAGCCGGCCACCGCGCATCACGATCGCGGCCGAGCGGTCGAAGGGCAGGGTGCAGCTGTCGGTTCGCGACAACGGCGTCGGCTTCGACATGAAGTTTCACGACCGCATCTTCTCGATCTTCCAGCGCCTGCATCGGGCCGAGGACTACCCCGGTACCGGCATCGGCCTGGCGATCGTGCGCAAGGCGATGGAGCGCATGGGCGGCCGTGTCTGGGCGCGCAGCCAGCCCGGGCAGGGCGCCACCTTTACACTCGAGCTGCCGGAGGCGCCAGCACCATGAACGAACGCCCGATCCTGCTTGTCGAAGACAACCCGATGGATGTCGACCTGACGCTGCGCGCGTTCAAGCGCCGCCGGGTCACCAACGTCATCCACGTCGCTCGCGACGGCGAGGAGGCGCTGGCCTGGCTGCCGCGCTGGGAATCGGGCGAGCCGTGGCCGGTGGTGATCCTGCTCGACCTCAAGCTGCCCAAGGTCGACGGCCTGGAGGTGTTGCGCCAGCTCAAGCAGCACCCGACGTTGTGCGTGATCCCGGTCGTGGTGCTGACCACGTCGGAGGAAAGCGCCGACGTGCAGGCGGCCTACCACCTGGGCGTCAACTCCTACATCGTCAAGCCGGTCGAGTTCGAGAAGTTCATGGACGTCAGCGAGAAGCTCGACCTGTACTGGACGGTGTACAACAAGCGCAGCTACTGACCCGGTCGATGCGCATCCTGTACGTCGAGGACAACCCGCACGATGCCGATCTGGTGAGCCGCTCGCTGCAGCGCAGCGAGGTGCCGCCGCCGCGGTTGGAGGTGGCGCCGACGCTGGCGGCCGCACGCGCCGCGCTCGACGGACCGCTGCGCTTCGACCTCGTGCTGACCGACCTGAACCTGCCCGACGGGCATGGGCTGGATCTGGTGGCCGAGATCCGCGGCCGCCGCCTGCCGCTGGCGGTGGTGGCGCTGACCGGCCAGGGCGACGAGGGCGTGGTGATGGCCGCGCTGAAGGCCGGTGCCGACGATTACCTGGCCAAGAGCGACGCCTTCGCCGACCGGGTGCCCGCCACCGTGCGTGCGGCGTGGGCCAGCTTCCGCTCCGACAGCGCCCGCCACGCGCAGCCGCTGCGCGTGCTGTACGTCGAACACAGCGCGCTCGACGTCGACCTGACGCGGCGCCATCTCGCGGCCCATGCCGCCCACATGCGGCTGGAGTGGCTGCCCGATGCCGCGTCGGCGCTCGAACGCCTGCCGCGGCACAGCGATGCGGCCAGCGCCTTCGACGTGCTGCTGATCGACTTTCGCCTGGCCGGCGACAGCGGGCTCGACCTGCTGAAGATCGTGCGCCAGGACCGCAACCTGGATCTGCCGGTGGTGCTGGTGACCGGCCAGGGCAGCGAAGACGTGGCCGCGCTGGCGATGCGGCTCGGCGCCACCGACTACGTGGTCAAGCGCGCCAACTACCTGCTGGCGTTGCCGGCGGTGCTGGAGAACGCGTACCACCGGGTGCAGGCCACGCGCGAGCAGGCGGCGTTGCGCGCGCTGAATGCCTCGCTGGAGTGCAAGGTGGCCGAACGCACGGCCGAGCTCGCGGCGGCCAAGGAGGCCGCCGAGGCCGCCAACCGCAGCAAGTCGGTCTTCCTGGCGCGCATGAGCCACGACCTGCGCACGCCGCTGAACGCCGTGCTGGGCTTCTCGCAACTGCTGGCGCTGGACCCGGCGCTGGCCCAGGCTGCCGGCGCCAGGCGCCAGATCCAGCTGATCCACGACGCCGGAAAGCACCTGCTGTCGATGATCGACGAAGTGCTGGACCTCGCGCGCATCGAATCGGGCGGGCTGCGGCTGAGCCTGGAGCCGGTGGATGCCTGCCAGATGGTCGATGAATGCCTGCTGCTGGTGGGGCCGCTGGCGGCGCAGCACCGCATCACGTTGAGGCCGCTCGTCAGCGACGGCCCGTGCCTGGTGCGCGCCGACCGCACGCGACTGCGCCAGGTGCTGGTCAACCTGCTGACCAACGGCATCAAGTACAACCACGCCGGCGGCCATGTCGGCGTGGCCATCACCGGCACGGCCGGCGCTGTGCAGGTGGCCGTCAGCGACGGCGGCAACGGCCTGACGCCGCAGCAGCTGGCGGCGCTGTTCCAGCCGTTCAACCGCGTCGGCGCCGAGAGCAGCGGCATCGAAGGCACCGGGCTCGGCCTGGTGATCGCCAGGCAGCTGGTCGAGGCCATGCACGGGCGACTGGACGTGTGCAGCGCGCCGGGAGTGGGGTCGACCTTCACGTTCACGCTGCCGCGCGCCGACGAGGACGCTGCGTCGACCGATCCGCTGCCGTTGCCGGCGCTGACTCCAGCCGCGCTGGAACCCGGCGCGCCGCGCCGCGTGCTCTATGTCGAGGACCACGAGGCCAACGCGATGCTGATGCGCGACCTGCTGCAACTGCAGCCGGGCGTCGAACTGCGCGTCGCGGCAGACGGACCCGCGGCGCTCGCGCTGGCCGCCCGATGGCGGCCCCATCTGGTGTTGCTGGACCTGGATCTGCCCGGCATGGGCGGCATCGAGGTCCTGCGCCGGCTGCAGGCCGACCCGGCGAACGCCGGCGTCGCCTGTGTCGCGGTGTCGGCCTATGCACTGGGCCCGGAGATCCAGCACGCGCTGGATCAGGGTTGCGTCGCCTACCTGACCAAACCGTTCGACGTCAATCGGCTGCTCGAGCTGATCGCGCAGCACGCGCGCTGATCAAACCCCGGGCCCGCCGCTCAGAACTTGGTGTAGCCGCCGTCGATCACGAACTGCTCGCCGGTGGTGTAGCCCGAGGCATCGCTTGCCAGGTACACCGCGATGCCGCCGAAGTCGTCGATCCGGCCCCAGCGGCGCGCCGGGATGCGCGGCATCACCGCGTCGGCGAACTTCGGGTTGCTCACCGAGCGCTCGGTCATCTCGGTCACGATCCAGCCGGGCAGGATCGAGTTCACGCGGATGCGATGCCGCGCCAGCTCGACCGCCAGCGCCCGCACGTACGACGTCACCGCGCCCTTGGACGCGCCGTAGTGGCTGTTGCGGGCGGCGCCTTCCACCGCGGCGGTGCTGGCCGTGGCCACCAGCGAGCCGCCCTGGCCATGCGCCGCCATGTGGCGCGCGGCGGCGCGAAAGGTCAGGAACACGCCCTCGACGTTGATGCGCTGCACGCGGCGGAATTCGTCCAGGCTCATCTCCATCATCAGCGTGCCCTTGCCCGACACGCCGGCGTTGGCAAAGCACGCATCCACCCGGCCGAGCGCGGCCACCGACGCGGCGAACGCGGCCTCGACCTGCGCCTCGTCGCCGAGGTCGCACACCGCGGCGTGCACCCGCGCCGGGTCGCCGCATTCGGCGGCCAGCGTGGCCTGGGCGTGGGCGGTCTTCTGCGGGTTCGAGCCCCAGATCGACACCTTCGCGCCGGCGGCCAGCAGCGCCCGCGCCATGCCCAGGCCGATGCCACCGTTGCCGCCGGTGACCACGGCGCCGCGGCCGTCGAGATCGAAGGGCGTGAACATGCGCGTCTCCTCTGAGAGTGGGCCGTGGCGTCAGGCCGCCACGGCCAGGATGCTCAGGCCGACGGCCTCGGCCACTTCGATGCCGTCGACGCCGGCCGACATGATGCCGCCGGCATAACCCGCGCCTTCGCCGGCCGGGTACAGGCCGGCGACGTTGAGGCTCTGGTAATCCTTGCCGCGCGGGATGCGCAGCGGCGACGAGGTGCGTGTCTCCACGCCGGTGAGCACGGCGTCGGCCATCGCGAAGCCGGGAATCTGCCGCTCGAAGGCCGGCAGCGCCTCGCGGATCGCGGCCAGCACCGGCTCGGGCAGGCTCGGGCGGCCGGGCTCTGCCAGATCCGTCAAGCGCACACCCGGCGTGTACGAGGGCAGCACCGCACCGAGCTCGCGGGCCACGGCGGCGCCGTGCCGGCCGGCGACGAAGTCGCCCACCAGCTGGCCGGGTGCGTGGTAGTTGGCGCCGCCGAGTTCGTAGGCGCGCGACTCCCAGTGGCGCTGGAACGCGATGCCGTCCAGCGGCGGCACCGGGCCTCGGGCCTGCGCATCGCGCCGATAGTCCTGCGGCTCGATGCCGACCACGATGCCGGCGTTGGCGTTGCGCTCGTTGCGCGAATACTGGCTCATGCCGTTGGTGACGACGCGGCCCACCTCCGAGGTGGCGGCCACCACGGTGCCGCCCGGGCACATGCAGAAGCTGTACACCGAGCGGCCGTTGCCGGCGTGGTGCACCAGCTTGTAGTCGGCCGCGCCGAGGATCGGATGGCCGGCGCTCGGGCCGAAGCGCGCGCGGTCGATCAGGCTTTGCGGGTGCTCGATGCGAAAGCCCACCGAGAACGGCTTGGCCTGCATCACCACGCCGCGCCGGTGCAGCATCTCGAAGGTGTCGCGCGCGCTGTGGCCCACCGCCAGCACCACCTGCTCGGCGTCGAGCTGTTCACCGCCGGCCGAGCGTCGATGCCGCGCAGCCTGGCCGGCTTCGATGCGCAGATCGGTCACGCGCTGCTGGAAGCGGATCTCGCCGCCCAGCGCCTCGATGTCGGCGCGCATCTTCTCGACCATGCCCACCAGCCGGAAGGTGCCGATGTGCGGCTTGGCCGACGTAGAGGATCTCCTCCGGCGCACCGGCCTTGACGAACTCGGTGAGCACCTTGCGCGTCAGGTGGCGCGGGTCGCTGATCTGGCTCCACAGCTTGCCGTCGGAGAACGTGCCGGCGCCGCCCTCGCCGAACTGCACGTTCGATTCCGGGTTCAGCACGCCCTGGCGCCACAGGCCCCAGGTGTCCTTCGTGCGCTCGCGCACCGGCTTGCCGCGCTCGAGCACGAGCGGGCGCAGACCCATCTGCGCCAGCACCAGCGCGGCGAAGATGCCGCAGGGGCCGAAGCCGATCACCACCGGGCGCGGCCGCGACACGGCGTGGTAGTCCGCCGGCGCGTGTGCCACGAACCGGTAGCGCGTGTCCGGGCTCGGTCGCACGTGCGGGTCGAGTGCCAGCCGCGCGCGCACCGCGGCCTCGTCGGCGAGTTCGCAGTCGACGGTGTAGATCAGCACCACCGCCGACTTCCTGCGCGCGTCGTAGCTGCGCTTGAACAGCGTGAACGCGGTGAGCTCGGCGTCGCCGACGCCCAGGCGTGCCACGATCGCCTGGCGCAGCGCCTGCGGCGGATGGTCCAGCGGCAGGCGCAGCTCGGTGATCCTCAGCATCGGGAAGGAAGCCCTGCTTGCCACCACGCCGCCACGCCGGACCGGCAGGCCGTGGCGATGCGGCGGGCGCAGAACAGTCCGCCGGGACTGTTCTGCATCCGACCTCAGCCGCCCTTGCGGGCGCGCTTGCCGGGGTTCTTCTTGCTGCGCGTGTGCGAACCGCGCTCCTTGCTGATCTTCTGCCCCTTGCCCACCGTGAAGGTGACGCCTCCGGGCGCTTTCACGGGCGGCGTGGCCTTGCGGTCGGCTTCGGTCTTGATCTTGGTGGCCATGCAGTGGCTCCGGAATGTTGAAATGCGCAGCGGCAGATTAGGCCACAACTGGGCCGTGCACCGGATCGGCGGCGGGCGCCGGGTGGCAGGCGACGCACGACGCGTCGGGTATCGACGTCGATGGGTGCGATGCGCTGAAGGCCAGCGTCGTTTCACCAGCTCAGCGGCTGCAGGCGATACAGATCGGCCAGTTCGCGGTAGACCGCGGGAACCTCGGCCTCGAGTGCGTGTGGCCGCTCGAAGAACAGCTCGGTGACGACGGCGAAGTACTCGGCCGGATCGCTGGCGCCGTACGCATCGATCACCGCCGATGGCTCGTGCTGCAGTCGTGCGAACGCCGCATCCATCACCGCGGCCCAGCGCCGTCGCGTCGCAGCGTGTGGTCGCCAGGGTCGACCGTCGGACACGCCGTTGTCCTGGTCGATCTGGTGGGCGAACTCGTGCAGCACCACGTTGTGTCCGTCCGCGGGGTCGGCCGCGCCGTCGAGCACCTCGGCCCACGACAGGATGACTTGACCTTCGACCCAGGACTCGCCGCTGAGCGCCTGATGTTGCGCCGTCACCAGCCCGTCGCCGACCGGTCGCTCGCGGCGTACGACGAACGCATCGGGATAGACCAGGATCTGCCGCAGCCGCGGGTAGTAGTCCGGCCGCTCGTGGCCCAGCAGGAGCAGGCAAGCCTGCGCGGCGACGGTAACCCGCACCTCGTCGGTGATCGTCTGGCCCTGGCAGCCGATGAACGCCTTTTCGGCGACGAACACCTGGATGTGGCACTTGAGTCGGGCCTGCAAATCGGCCGGCAAGCGCGCCACCGCCGGCACGCGCCGCCGCAGGATGCCGCGCCACGCCGCCGGAAACGGCCCGCCGCGCAACCGGGCGCGGCGCCGCCCGGTCCACCATGGCTGCGCGATCAGCGCTGCCACGGCCAGCACCGCTACGGCGACCAGCACGAGTAGCGGCACCGCGGCGCTGACCGCTGAGGTGTCCATCGTGTGCAGATGAGACCACGACCGATCAATTCAAGCGCCACGACCTCGTCCATGGTGAGTGCGCAGCCGCGCGATCGGGACGCCAGGACCGGGTTCGCACTGCAATCGCCGTGACCAGCCTGGGGCCGAAGGCCGACGGAGCACCCGTGCAGAACGCACAGCCGGCGTGTCCTCCGCCACACCGGCTCGAACGTTGTGCCCCCATCGCAACGGAGAAGTGCCGCCATGTTCTTGCATCGTGAAGATTCGACGCGAGGCCCAGTCGCGGGTTCGAGCCGGCGCCACGGCCAGCATCGGCTGAGGATGGCCCTCGCGGCGCTCACCGCGGCGTTGGCCTTGAGTGCCTGCGGTGGCGGCGGCTATGTTGACTCGGCAGGCAACTTCAGCATCGGCGTGACGCTGGATGGGCGCTTTGTCAGTGACACGCCGGTCGTGTCAGGCGGCTCGCTGGACCTGGCCATCCGCGCCGGACAATCGGTCAGTTTCGATGCACGTGAAGCGGTGGTATGGACCCTGTTCGTCGGCGGCAGCGCGATCAGCGGCGGAGCGCAGGTGTATTACGCCGGCTTGGACATCCTCGCGACCACGTTGAACCCGTCCACCGTGGCGGTGGACACTCACGCTGCGTTCGCGTTGCAGGCACCGATCGACATGACGCTCGTTGCAACGTCGACCTACGATTCGGCTCAGGTCGCAACGGTTCACCTGTTGATCACGAACTAGCGCGGACTACACCCTCACCACCCGCGCATCCGCAACCGGTGCGTACAGCGCCATCACGTCGCTCGCACGGCGCGTCAGCACGGCGCGCTGGTTGAGATAGCCCTTGTCGGTGATTTCGCCGGCGTCGGTGTTGGGCGGCTCGGCCAGCACCAGCGCGCGTGTCGGCGCCTGCGATGAGCCGGCGCCTTCTGCGCGCATCGCCAGCAAGCCGTCGCGGATGCGCTGCGCCAGTGCATCGGCGCCCAGCTCCTTGGCCTGCGGCGTGGCAAAGATCATCAGGCCGATGTCCTCGCGGTCGTGTCCGGTCACCACCACGTCGGCGGCCAGCGGGCTGAGCGCGCTGATCGCGCGCAGCCGCAACGTGCCCACCGAGACCCAGGTGCCGCTCATCAGCTTGAAGTCCTCGGCCACGCGGCCGTCGAAGCTGACGCCCGCCGACGGGTTGAACGCGTCGACCAGCTTGCCGGCGTCGCCGATCAGGTAGAAGCCGTCCTCGTCAAAGGCCTTGGCGCTGAGCTCGGGCGCATCGCGGTAGCCCGGGAACACGGTGGGTCCGCGCACGCGCATCTCCAGCTTGCCGGCGTTGGGCACGAACTTCAGCTCGATGCCGGGCAGCGGCGCGCCGATGCAGCCGGCGCGGTCGATCTGCCAGTGCACGCTGGTGACGGCCGGCGAGGTTTCGGTGGCGCCCCAGGACGAGGTGAACCACACCGGCCGCGCATCGCGGCCGGTGCGCACGCGGCGCGCCACGCCTTCGAGCCGCTCCCAGATGCTCTGCGGCAGCGCGGCGCCGGCGTAGAACACGCCCTCGAGGCGCTGGAACACGTCGCGGGCGGTGGCCTCGTCGCCCTCCAGATACGGCAGCAGCATGTCGAAGCCGCGCGGCACGTTGAAGTAGAAGTTGGGTTTCACCTCGCGCAGATTGGTCACCGTCTTCTCGATCAGGCCGGGCGCCGGCCGGCCCTCGTCGACATGGATCGAGCCGCCATGGGCCAGCGCCATGTTGAAGTTGTGGTTGCCGCCGAAGGTGTGGCTCCACGGCAGCCACTCCAGCAGATTCATGCGCTGGCGGTTCAGGAACGGCCACGCCTGGGCCATCTGCTGCTGGTTGGCGGTCAGCATGCGGTGGGTGTTGATCACCACCTTGGGCGCACCGGTGGAACCGCTGGTGAGCAGGTACTTGGCATGGTGGTCGGGGCGGATGGCCTCGAAGGCCTGCCGCACGGCCGGCGTTTCGGTGGTGGCCAGCAGTTCGGCGAAGTGCAGGGCGCCGGCGTGTGCCGACGCGTCGCGGCTGAACACCACCGGCGCGTTGACGTTCGCGGCCTTGATCGCCGCGCCGTAGACGGCCGGATCCGACGCGTAGACCAGCCCCGGGCGCAGCGCATCGAGGATGCTGCTGATCTTGCTGTGGTCCTTGGTCAGGCGGCAGTAGGCGCTGGACACGGTGCACACGACGCGCCCCGACATGCATCGCGGCGAGCGCGAGCAGCGCATGGTCGACCGCGTTGTCCGACAGCACGACCACCGGATGCGCCGGGTCGACGCGCAGTTCGATCAGGCCCTGTGCGATGCGGCCCACCTGTTCGCGCACCTGGGCGTAGCTCAGGCGCCGCCAGCCGCCCGAGGGGTCGCGCTCGGCGAGGAACAGCGCGTCGGGCGTGCTCGCGGCCCAGTGTTCGAGCCAGTCGCCGATGCAGCGCGCATAGGGCTGCAGCAGGCTCTGCCGAGCGCAGGATGAAGCTGCCGCCGGCCAGGTTTTCGCGCGTCACGCGCGGGATGGCGAGCGAGCTGGCATCGCCGAACAGTTGCAGTGGCATCGCAGGTCTCCGAATCAGTGGGTTCACACGCCGAGATAGGACGCCAGCGCCGTGCTGTCGCGCAGCGCAGCGCTGGCGCCGGCCAGCACCACCAGGCCTTTCTGCAGCACCACCAGGCGGTCGGCGTTGGCCGCCACCTTGCGGTAGTTGCGGTCGACGATCAGTGTGGCGATGCCGGTGCCGCGGATCTCGCCGATCACGCGCCAGATGTCGGCCACGATCTGCGGCGCCAGGCCTTCGGTGGCTTCGTCGAGGATGATCAGCTCCGGGTGCGTCATCAGCGCGCGGCCGATCGACAGCATCTGCTGCTCGCCGCCGGACAGCTGCCCGCCCTGATGATCCATGCGTTCGGCCAGCCGCGGAAAGGTCTTCAGCACCTGCGGCAGACCCCAGCTCGTGCGCCCGTCGCGACCGGGTCGCGCGGCCATCAGCAGGTTCTCGCGCACCGACAGGTTCGGGAACACGCCGCGGCCTTCGGGCACGTAGGCCACGCCGCGCTGCGCCACCTGATGCGGCCGCGCGCGCGACATGTCGCGGCCGTCGATCGTGATGCGGCCCTCGCGCTGCGTGACGTGGCCCAGCAGCGTGCGGATCAGCGTGCTCTTGCCCATGCCGTTGCGCCCGAGCAGACCCACCGTCTCGCCGCGGGCGATGGTCAGGTCCACGCCATGCAGCACGTGGCTGCTGCCGTACCAGGCATGCAGGCCCTGTGCGTCAATGAAGGCGGCTGTCACCGCTTCAATCCTCCGTGAAGGCGAAGCGCCACCGTCAGTCGCACGAACCAACGCAGCCGAGCGGCCGCCGCGGATCCGGCTTTGCCGGTTCGGTCGCGGCGCCCCCTCGAGGGGGTGAGAGCGGACATGCGGGCCTGCCCGCGCAGGTCCGCATGCCTAACGAACCGCCCGAGCTCCGCGAGGGCGTGGCCAGCGCCGCAGGCGCTCCGGGGGTGGTTCATCTATTCATGCCCTCCCAGGTAGGCGGCCTGCACGTCGGGATTGCGCCGCACCGCCTCGGGCGTGTCGCTGGCCAGCACCGCGCCGTTGACCATCACGGTGATGCGGTCGGCGATGCGGAACACCGCGTCCATGTCGTGCTCGACCAGCGCGATCGCGTGGCCGGCCTTCAGCTCGGCCAGCAGCGCGAGCATGCGCTCGGTCTCCTCGGCGCCCATGCCGGCCAGCGGCTCGTCGAGCAGCAGCACCTCGGGCGCGGTGGCCAGGCACATCGCGATCTCGAGCTGGCGGCGCTGGCCGTGCGACAAGGTGCCGGCCGCGCTGGTCGCAGCGCGTGCGCCAGGCCGGCACGTGCCGCGGCGTCGCGCGCCGCCGGCACGCTGACGGTGCAGGCCGCTGCATCGGCCCACCAGGCCCAGGGCCGCTGGTGGCGCGCCTGCGCCGCGAGGCGGCAGTTCTCGAGCACGCGTGAAGGTCGGGTAGATGGTGGTGCGCTGGTAGCTGCGGCCGACGCCGGCGCGCGCGCGCCGCGCCTGCGGCCAGCCGGTGATGTCGGTGCCGCGCAACTCAACCCTGCCGCCACTGGCGGCGAGTTCGCCCGATAGGATGTTGATCAACGTCGACTTGCCGGCGCCGTTGGTGCCGATCACCGCGTGCACCGCGCCGCGCTGCAGTTCGAGCGACACGCTGTCCACCGCAACCAGACCGCCGAAGCGGCGCGTCACGTCGGTGGCTCGCAACAGCACCTCGTTCACGCAGGCACCCTCGGCGTGCGGCGCAGGCGGTGCGTCAACAGCTCGCCGATGCCGATGAGCCCGCGCGGCAGCAGCGCGACGCTGGCGATGATGGCCATGCCCAGGCCGAGCAGCCAGTGCTTGGCGAACGCGCCGAAGACGGCCTCGGACTTGAACAACTCCTGCAGCAGCGCGAACGCGAAAGCGCCGATCACCGCGCCGCGCAGGTGGCCCAGGCCGCCGAGGATGATCATGATCAGCACCGCGCCCGAGAAGTGCCAGCTCAGCAGCTCGGGATTGACGAAGCCATCCTTCACCGCGAACAGGACGCCGCCCAGCCCGGCGATCGCACCCGAGATCGTGAACGCCGCCAGCTTGTAGGGGTAGGTCGAGAAACCGGTGGCACGCATGCGCTGCTCGTTGACGCGGATGCCGGCCAGTGCGCGGCCGAAACGCGAGCGCAGCAGCAGCGCGAGGAAGATGAATGTCGCCGCCCAGGCAGCCGAGCACGAAGTAGTACAGCGGCAGCGGCTTGTCGAGATCGAGCAGCAGCACGCAGCCGAGCGCGAGCCACCGGTTTCACGTACAGGTAGATGCCGTCGGTGCCGCCGCCCAGCGGCGTGTCGTGCACCACGTAGTAGGCCATCTGCGCGAAGGCCAGCGTGACCATGATGAAGTACACGCCCTTGGTGCGCAGCGACAGCGCACCCATGAAGAGCGCATAAGCCGCGCCCACCGCCATCGCCACCGGCAGCAGCCACAGCAGCGAGGCCGCCGCGCCCTCGGGCGACAGCCGCACCGCGGCGTACGCCGCCAGGCCGAAGAACGCCGCCTGACCGAAGCACACCAGACCCGTCGCGCCGACCAGCAGTTCGAGGCTGAGGGCGACGATGGCGTAGATCATCGTCTTGGTCACCAGGTCGACGCCGAAGCTGCCGGTGACGAGCGGCCACAGCGCCAGCGCGAGCGCGCCGATGGTGACCGAGGCGATCTTGGGTGTGCTCGGCCGAGGGCCGCTTCGGGGGGGAGTCATGATCCGGCCTTGAAGAGCCCGTCAGGCTTCCACAGCAGGATCAGCGCCATCAGCACGTAGACCAGCACGCCGGCCGCCTGCGGGAACACCACCTTGCCGAAGGTGTCGACGACGCCGATCAGCAGCGCCGCCAGCAGCGCGCCGCGGATCGAGCCGATGCCGCCGATCACCACCACGACGAAGCAGATGATCAGCACCTGGTTGCCCATGCCCGGATACACCGACGACACCGGCGCGGCCACCATGCCGGCGAGCACCGCGATCGCCACGCCGGCGGCGAACACCACGCGATAGAGGAACTTGATGTCGATGCCCAGCGACTGCACCATCTCGCGGTTGGTGGCGCCGGCGCGGATCGTCATGCCCAGCCGCGTGCGCGCCGAGCACGTACCACATGGCCGCGGCCAGCGCGAGGCACACCGCGCTGATGAACAGGCGGTACACCGGGTAGGTCATCAGGTCGCCGAGCGGGATCGAGCCGGCGAGCCAGTCGGGCGGACTGACGCCGTGCACGTCGTCGCCGACGACCAGGCTGCGCAGCTCCTCGAACACCAGGATCAGTCCGTAGGTCATCAGCACCTGCTGCAGGTGCTCGCGCTCGTAGAGGAAGCTGAAGAACGCCCACTCGAGCAGGTAGCCCAGCGCGATCGCGAGCACGAGGCCGACGAGCAACGTCGTGAAGAAGCCGCCGCCGAGCGTGGCATTGACCAGCGGCGCGAGCGCGTAGGCCATGTACGCGCCGATCATGTAGAAGCTGCCGTGCGCCAGGTTGATGACGCCCATGATGCCGAAGATCAGCGTCAACCCCGACGCGACGAGAAACAGCAGCAGCCCGTACTGCAGGCTGTTGAGGCACTGCACCAGAAAGGTCGCGAGGTCCATTCAGGCCGGCGGGGTGTGGTCGTCGGGAAATGCCAGGATGTGATGCAGATTCCGTTGCGAGCGGCCCGAGGTTGGCCCGAGCAGCGCAGCCGTACTGGCAGTACGGCGGAGCAGCGCAGGGCCGGGATCGGGTCGCGCGAAGCGGAAGATGCGTCACATCCTGCAGCCGCGGCCCGGATCGGCGAGCGACTTCGACGCCACGCCGATCACCTTGTTCTCCTTGCCCGACACCTGGCGCAGGTAGATGTCCTGCACCGGGTTGTGCGTCTTGCCGAGCGTGAAGGCGCCGCGCGGGCTGTCGATCCTGGCCTTCTCCACCGCGGCGGCGAACTCGGGCTTCTTGGTGATGTCGCCCTTCACGGCGTTCAGGCCGATCGCCAGCATCTGCGCCGCATCGTAGCCCTGCACGGCATACACGTCGGGCTGCAGCTTGTAGGCCTTGACGTAGTTCAGGCGGAAGGCCTTGTCCTTGGCCGAGTCGAGGCTGTCGCCGTAGTGCAGCGTGGTGAGCAGGCCGTCGGCGTCGGCGCCCTGGGCCTCCAGCGTGCCGTCGGTCAGGAAGCCGGCGCCGTACAGCGGAATGCTCTTCTTCAGGCCCGCGGCGGCATAGTCCTTGACGAACTTGACCGCGCCGCCGCCGGCGAAGAAGGTGTACACCGCGTCGGGCTTGAGCGAGGCGATCTCGGTCAGCAGTGCCTGGAACTCCACGTTGGGGAAGGGCAGGCTCAGGTCCTTGACGACCTGGCCGCCGCCTTTCTCGAAGGCCTCCTTGAAGCCCTTCACCGACTCGTCGCCGGCGGCGTACTTCCAGGTGATGGTGACGACCTTCTTGTGGCCCTTCTTGGCGACGACCTCGCCCATCGCGTAACCGGGCTGCCAGTTCGAGAACGAGCTGCGGAAGATGTGGCTCGCGCACATCGGGCCGGTCACCGCGTCGGCTCCGGCGTTGGGCACGATCAGCATCGTGCCGCTGTCCTTGGCCGCCTTGGCCATGGCCATCGCGACGCCCGAGTGCACCGTGCCGACCAGCACGTCGACGGCGTCGCGCTTGATCAGCTTGTTCACGTTGTCGGTGGCCTTCGCGGGATCGGACTCGTCGTCGACCTTGACGAACTCGATCTCGCGCCCGCCGAGCTTGCCGCCCTGCTCGGCGACGTGCAGGCGAAAGCCGTTCTCGATGGCCACGCCCAGCGCGGCGAAGGTGCCGGTGTACGGCAGCATCAGACCGACCTTGAGCTTGCCGGTGTTGGCCTGCGCGAATGCCGGCGCGGCGATGGCCCAACACGCGGCGGCGATGCCGCCGAGGATGAAATGCTTGCGGTGAAGTGTCATGAGGTCAGTCTCCTGCTGGTGTGTCGGTGATGAATCGCGTGACTTCGTCGATCAGGCGCGCGGGCTGGTCGCGATGCGGCGAATGCCCGCAATCGGGCCATTCGAGCAGGCGCGTCTGCGGCAGCTGCCGCGCGATGCCACGAACTTGGCCGAGTGTGCCGTACTCATCGTCGACGCCTTGGATCGCCATCAAGGGGCAGTCAATCGACGCCAGCTCGGCTTCGATGTTCCAGCGGGTAAACCCCGGGTCGAGCCAGATGTCGTTCCAGCCCCAGAAGGCCGAGTCGGCGTCGTCGTGGTGGCGGGCGAGGCGCTGACGCAGGTCGGTCTCCCGGTACGCCTGCCGGGCCTGCTGGATGCTGGACACCGACACCGGCTCGACGAAGATGTGCGGTGCCAGCAGCACCAGGCCGGCGACGGCGCCGGGGAATCGCGCCGCGTACAGCAGCGCGATCGAGCCGCCGTCGCTGTGGCCGAACAGCCAGGGCGGCCGGTCGACGCGCAGCACCCGCAGCAGCGTCGGCAGCACCTCGTGCGCCTGGCGGTGCATGAAGTCCAGTGCCCAGCGTTCGTCGGGCGAGCGCGGTGTGGAGCGGCCGTAGCCGGGGCGCGAATAGACGAGGCCGCGCAGACTGGCCGCGTCGCACAGCCGCCGCGGGAAATCCTTCCACATCGACAGCGAGCCGAGGCCTTCGTGCAGGAAGACGACCAGCGGCCGGTGGGCGCGTTCGCGCCCGAGCCACTGATGCTCGATGCGCACCGGCCGCTCGCGCCATCGGATGTCGGCGAATTCGACCGCATTCATGAGCCCGCGGCTTGCGCCTCGCGCAGGCGGAAACGCTGGATCTTGCCGGTGGCCGTCTTCGGCAACTCGGCGATGAACGACAGCTGCCGCGGGTACTTGTGCGGCGCGAGCCGCTCCTTGACGAAGGCCTTGAGCTCGGCCTCCAGCGCATCGCTCGCGCTCTGGCCGGGCTTGAGCACCACGTAGGCCTTGGTGCGCGTGAGGCCTTCGGCGTCGGGCACGCCGATCACCGCCGCCTCGAGCACGGCCGGGTGCTGCACCAGCGTGGCCTCCACCTCGAACGGCGACACGTACTGGCCGCTGACCTTGAGCATGTCGTCGCTGCGGCCGCTGTAGGTGTAGGTGCCGTCGGCGTTGCGCACGTACTTGTCGCCGCTCTTGGTCCAGGCGCCCTGGAAGGTGTCGCGCGACTTCTCGCGATTGGCCCAGTACATCAGCGCGGCGCTCGGGCCGCGGACGTACAGGTCGCCGATCTCGCCGTCGGCCACCGGCCGGCCGTCGTCGCCGCGCAGCTCGATGTCGTAGCCGGGCACCGGCCTGCCGGTGGTGCCGTAGTGCACGTCGCCCGGTCGGTTGGAGAGGTACACGTGCAGCATCTCGGTGGAGCCGATGCCGTCGATGATCTCGATGCCGTAGCGCTCGCTGAAGCGCTCGCCGATGTCGCGCGGCAGCGCCTCGCCGGCCGACGAGCACATGCGCAACGCCACGTCGTGGCGTGCCGGCGCGTCGGGAGCCACCAGCATGCCGGCATAGCCCGTCGGGGCGCCAAAGAACACGGTGGGCCGGTGGTCACTGCCCTGGTGCGCGACGCCGCCGGTCCAGCGTCTGAACACCGCGTCCGGCGTCGGCCGCTCGGCCATCAGCACCGTGGTCGCGCCGGCCGACAGCGGGAAGGTGAGGGCGTTGCCCAGGCCGTAGGCGAAGAACAGTTTCGCGGCCGAGAAGCAGATGTCGGCCTCCCGCAGACCCAGCACCTCGCGGCCGTACAGTTCGGCCGTCCAGTACAGGTTGCCGTGGCTGTGCACCGTCCCCTTGGGCCTGCCGGTGGATCCGGACGAGTACAGCCAGAAGCCCGGTTCGTCGGGCGACGTGGCGGCGGGTTCGGGCAGCGGCCTGGCGGCGTCGATCACCTGGGCCAGGTCGGCCTGGTCGGCGCCGAGCGCGGCGCTCGGCCGCGACACCCACACGCGCCGCGCTTCATGCGGCGCCTTGGCCATCGCCGCGCCCAGCACCGGCAGCAGCGCGGCCGACACCAGCGCCAGCTGGGCGCGGCTGTGCGCCAGCATGTACGCGTAGTCCTCGGCGGTGAGCAGCGTGTTCAGCGCCACCGGCACGACGCCGGCATACAGGCAGCCGAGAAAGCACACTGGCCAGTCGTTCTGGTCGTGCATCAGCAGCAGCACCCGCTCCTCGCGGCGGATGCCCGCGCTGCGCAGCGCGGCGGCGACGCGTCGCGCACGATCGGCCAGTTCGGCGTAGGTCAGCCGCGCATGGTCGTCGATGTAGGCCAGCCGCGCGCCGCGTGCGGCGTTGCGCGCGAACAGATGCTGCGCGAAGTTGAAGACCGGGCCCAGTGTGGGAATGGCGGACATCGTCGCCTCCTCAGCGCGTGAATTGAATCTGCCCTTCGGGCAGCAGGTACAGCACCAGCGCGCGCCCGCCGCTCACGGTGGGCACGTGCGCGCTGCCGGGGGGGTAGACGCACCAGCCGGCGCCATGGCCGTCGAAGTGCGCGTCGCCTTCCAGCGGCATCACCAGGTCGATCTCGCCCGTCGGGTGCACATGGTGGCCACCGGCGCAGTCGTTCATGTCGACCACGTCGACCGAGAAACGCGACACGTCGTCGTCGGGCTTGATGACGCGGCCGTAGCGGATGCCGGCATGCTCGCGGTTGCACATCCAGCCGGCGGCCACGCCGGCCAGGCAAGCCTGCTTGAGTGCGTGGAAGGTGGCGCTGTCCGGGCCATGGTGGCGGTTGAGCCATCGCTCGAGTTCGCCGTCGAGTGCGCGATCCCGCAGCGGCGTGGTGACCTCGACGATCAGCTGGCGAAAGACTTCTGCCGTCATGAACGGTCTCCTTGAAGGGCCAGCGGCTGGCGGCGCACACGATTGTGCTTCGGGCCAACCCTGGCAAGGAACTTCGAATGGCTTGCAGGCACGATACCGCATCAGTCGACCGAGCGTCCCTCGCGACGCGCCGAGCCGCCAGGTGGCGACCAGCGTGCCACCAACTCGGCCCCAGGCCCATCGGCCAAGACCCGAGTCCCGACGGCAGCGCCGGCGGCGCCGGCACGGCGCCAGGCCGGCCTCACGCCCAGGCACCAGCGTCGAAGCCCCGGTGCTCCAGCAGCATCCGAGCGACCCCGCGCCGCGGGCGCCCTCCAGCGCGAGCGCTGGAGGCACCTGGAGACCGACAACTTGGCCGGCGCGCCGATCGGCTCGCGGCTATCCTGCGAGTTGGCCATGAGCACTCGGACGCCACCCTCCCGCCCACCCGATCACGGGGCGGATGAGCACGCGACGGTGCCCTACCGTCGCAGCCGCAATGGCCTGCCCGATGGCACCCGGCTGGCGGAGTTCGAAATCCAAGGCGTCGTCGGCGAGGGTGGATTCGGCATCGTCTACCTGGCCTGGGACGGTTCGTTGCAGCGCCGGGTCGCGATCAAGGAGTACATGCCGGCGTCGCTGGCCCACCGCTTGGCGGGAACGAACGTGGTCCCGCTCTCGGACCGGTTCGCCGAGACGTTTGCGCTCGGCCTGAGGAGCTTCATCAATGAAGCTCACCTGCTGGCGAGCTTCGACCATCCCTCGCTGCTGAAGGTGCATCGGTTCTGGGAGAGCAACGGCACCGCCTACATGGTGATGCCGTTCTACCAGGGCGTGACGCTGAAACGCGCGCTGGCGCGGCTCGGCGCTGCGCCCGAGGAGGGCTGGCTCGTCAGTCAGCTGAGCCAGCTGATGGACGCGCTCGAGGTGATGCACAAGGAACGTTGTTTCCACCGCGACATCGCGCCCGACAACATCCTGCTGCTCGACGACGGCGTCCCGATGCTGCTGGACTTCGGTGCCGCGCGGCGCGTGATCAGCGACCGCACGCAGGAGTTGACGGCGTTCCTGAAGCCCGGCTATGCCCCGGTGGAGCAATACGCCGAGGTACCCTCGATGAAGCAGGGCGCGTGGACCGACCTCTATGCGCTCGGCGCTGTGGTTCACTACGCGATCACCGGGCACACACCGCCCGAGTCGGTGGCGCGACTGGTCACCGACACGATGGTGCCGCTGGCAACGGCGGCGGCAGGGCGCTACAGCGAGCGGTTCCTGCGCACCGTCGACCACGCGCTCGGCGTACGACCGCAGGATCGTCCGCAGAGCGTGTCCGAATTGCGTGCCGAGATCGGCATCCACGATCGGCGCCACCGGCAGCGCAAACCCGGTGAGATCCCGACCGCACCGCTGCCGCTCGACGCGGGCACCGAGCCGGGTGCCGATTCGACGCTGCCGCCGCCTGCCACGACGCCCGTGCCGGGCGCCGGGCGGCGCGTTGCGCCACCGACGGCGCCGCTGCCACGCAGGGGGCCGTCGACGACCTGGTTGCGCGTGAGCGCAGGGTCGCTGGCGGCAGTGGCCCTGGGCGGCCTGTGGTGGCTGCTGCGCCCGGGGCCCGCGCCTTCGGCGCCGGGGGCCTCGCCTGCCGCAACGGCAGCGCCGGATGGCGTGGTCGGCTCGGGCGAGGACCGCAGCGCACCCGCGACGGCGACGACATCGGCGATGGCCGCGTCGGGACCGATCGATGCGGCGGCAACGCGCTGGGACGCCGCAGTGCCGGAGGTGCCGACCGCCAGGCCGCAGCTGGAGGACGCGCCGCCGACGGCCGTGCCGGTGCCCGCGCGCAGGTCGACCGGCGGCGCCGACGAGCCCGGCGCCGACAAGTCCTCAGGGCGCGCCGAGGCAGCACCGGAGGTCACGCGACGCCAGCCCCCTAGAAAGAGCTCGCCAAACCCGCGCTGTGCGGAGATCATTGCGCGTGTGTCGCTGGGAGAGGAACTCAGTGCCGAGGACCGCTCCGTGCTGCAGAAGGAGTGCCGCAGATGAAGCCTTCAATCGCGCGTGATGGGTTGCGTTGGCTCGCGACCGCGGCCGCGTTGGTGATGCTCGGCGGCGCAGGCTGTCAGAGCACGGGTCCCACGGTCATCAGCAACGAGCTGTCCTTCGACCAGGCGGTCGTCGCCGCGACCGACGGCTTGGTGTCGCAGACGCAGAAGCTGCCGTCGTTCCTCGCCAAGGTGGAAGCCAGCGTGATCAAGCGGCAGGTGGTGATCGATCCGATGATCGACGCCGCCTCTGCCCAACAGACCCAGGTGACGCGCCTGCTCGAACAGCGTGTGTCCGAACGCCTGCGCAGTCAACACCCGCAGTTCGAGTTGCTGCCGTTCCAGGCGGCAAGCCTCGGCCGAGCGCAGTACCTGGTGACCGGCACCATGGTCCGCACCGCCGGCAGCGGGGCGCGCAAGCCGTTCCAGATCAACCTTGCGCTGGTGGAGCTGGGCTCGCGCAGCGTGCTGGCGCAGGCGAGCGCGTTGGCTCGCGACGAAGGCCTCGATACCAACCCGACGCCGTACTACGTGGACAGCCCGATTCTGGTGAAGGATCAGGTCACCGATGGCTACATCCGCACGTCGCAGACGGCGCCGGGGCAGCCGGCCGACAGCTACTACCTCGAGCGCATCGCCGCCTCCGCGTTGATCAACGATGCCACCAACGCCTACAACGCCGATCGCTACCAGGAGGCGCTCGGCCAGTACCGCAGTGCGCTGGCCACTCCCGCGGGCGAGCAGCTGCGCACGCTCAACGGCATCTACATGGCCAGCTGGAAGCTGGGCCGCAGCGCCGAAGCCGAACAGGCCTTCGGCCGTGTCGTCGCGTTCGGCCTGGCGACGCGCAACCTCGGCGTGAAGTTCCTGTTCAGCCCGGGCAGCACCGAGTTCTGGCCCGATCCGAAGGTGAACGGCCCCTATGCCCTGTGGCTGCGCCAGATCGCCCGCCAGGCCGGCGCGGCGAAAGTGTGCCTGAACGTGGTCGGACACACGAGCCGTACCGGCTCGGAACAGACCAACGACCGCCTGTCGCAAGCGCGGGCGGTGGCGATCAAGCAGAAGCTTGACGCCGAAATGGGCGAGCTGGCGCAGCGCACCCGCGCCAGCGGCATGGGATGGCGTGAGAACATCATCGGTACCGGGACCGACGATGCGAGTGACGCGCTCGATCGCCGCGTCGAATTCAAGATCACGAACTGCTAGGCCGGTCAACGCGATCGCTTCATCAACACCGCTCGCGCCCCGCGATCGACGGGGCGACCGCGAATGGGGCCTGGGCCAGCGGGCTCCACCAACGGCCTGCGACGAGTGGTGGCGCGCCGGCGGCATGCCAATGTGTTGCCCAAGGGCTGGTGGTTCGGGTATGCGATCGCAGGGCCAATTCGCGGTCGCCTGGTTCATGGCACGCTAGGCCCGCATTGACGAGGGATCCGGTGCGCGCCGAGGTGGTGGCCCGCGAGCGTGGCCCGGAGAACGCATGCCCGAGCCGCCAGCCCCGCCCAAACCTTGGAAAGGCGAGCTTCGCAGTCCGCAGACGCAACTACACCCTACCGAACCACCACAAGCTCAACCCCGCCCCCACCAGCGCCAACAAAGCCCCCAGCGCGGCAAACAGCGCGGTGATCTCGGTCTCGCGTTTCTCGACCACCAGCTTGCTCGACAGGCCCTGGTACACCTTCTTCAGGTCTTCGGCCGTGCCGGCGAAGAAGTACTCGCCGCGCGTCAGCAACGCCACCTGCTTGAGCGTCTCTTCGTCGAGCCGCACGCGCATGCTCCAGCCCTCGAAGCCGATGATCTCGCCTTCCTTGGTGCCCATGCCCACGGTGTAGATGCGCACGCCGCGGTCGGCGGCGAGCTTGGCCATCTCCAGCGTGTCCGGGCCGGTGGTGCGCTGGCCGTCGGTGAGCAGGATGATCGCCGCCGAGTTGTACGAGCCCGGTTCGACCGGCTTGAACTCGGGCTTGTCGGCCTTCTTCTCGCCGAAGCCCGGCGGCATCGGCTTGGCGCCGGTGATCTGCGACAGGTCGAACCCGGCGTCGGGAAACAGCGTGGCCAGCGACAGCACGATGCCCGAGCCGATCGCGGTGGCGCGCTGCAGCTGGAAGCGGTCGATTGCGGCGACCACGTCGTCGCGGCTCAGCGTGGGCGCCTGCACCACCGCCGCGGTGCCGGCGAACGACACCACGCCCACGCGCACCGTGCGCGGCAGCTCGTTGACGAAGCTCTTGGCCGCATCCTGCGAGGCCACGATGCGGCTGGGTTTGATGTCGGTGGCGCGCATGCTGCCCGACACGTCCATCGCCAGGATGATGGTCTCCTGCTGCGACGGCAGGCGGATCACGGCGGCCGGGCGCGACACCGCGAACAGCAGCACCAGCAGCGCCAGGCCCAGCAGCGCCGGCGGGATGTGGCGGCGCCAGCCCGGCCCCTTGCCGAGCGCCTGCTTCACCAGCGCCACGCTGGCGAAGCGCACGGTGTTCTTCTTGCGCCGGTGCAGCAGCCACAGGTACAGCGCCACCAGCAGCGGCGCCACGATCACGGGCAGCCAGATCAGTTCGGGCCACAGGAACTTCATGGTGTCAGCGCCTCTTGCATCGGGACGGCCGCGAGACGCAAGTGTGCCGGCAGGTGCACGCCGTGGTTCATGCGCAGCCGTTGCCGCCGCAGCGCCACGAAGCGCAGCAGCGACGCCAGCAGGTCGTCGTTGGTCGCCAGCTCGATCGTGTCGACCTGGGCCTTGGCCAGCGCCGCACGCAGCACCGCCTCGTGCTCGTCGGCCAGGGCCTCGAAGCGGGCGCGAAACGCCGGGTCGTGCGTGTCGACGAACAGCTGCTCGCCGCTTTCGGCGTCCTCGATCGTCACCAGGCCCACGTCGGGCAACTTGAGTTCCAGCGGGTCGAACAGCCGCACCGCCTGCACCTCGTGGCGCCGCGCCAGGCGGCCGAGTGCGTCTTCCCAGCCGGGCGCGCTGATGAAATCGGACACCACGAAGATCATCGAGCGCCGGCCGATCATCGAGTCGGCAGCACGCAGCAGATCGGCCAGCACCGTCTGGCGCCCGGGCTGGGCGCGTCCCTTCCGGCGCCTGGCTGACGCGGCATCGGCGCCGGCGGACGCGCGCATGTGCGTCAGCAGCGCAAGCACGTGGTTGCGGCCCACCCGTGCCGGCAGCACCGTGTCCACGCGCTGGCGATACAACATGGCGCCGACGCGGTTGCCGTGGCGCGTGAGCAGCCGCGCGAGCACGGCGACGAAACCTTCCGACACCGACAACTTGGTGCGGTCGTTGGAGCCGAAGTGCACCGAGCCCGACAGGTCGAGCAGGAACCAGGCCGACAGCTCGCGGTCTTCGGTGAACTGCCGCACGTAGGGCTGCTGCAGCCGTGCGGTGACGTTCCAGTCGATGTGGCGCACGTCGTCGCCATGCTGGTACTCGCGCAGGTCGGCCAGGTCCAGCCCCGAGCCGCGGAACAGCGTGCGGTAGTCGCCCTGCAGCAGACCGTCGAGCCGGCGGATCACCGTCCACTCCAGCTGGCGCAGCAGCTGGTCGGGCGTGGCGACGGTGGCGTCGATCTCAGCCATGGGCTTCGGGGTGCTGCATCGGCTTGTCGGGCACGGCGATGTTGGCCATCACCTTGGCGACGATGGCGTCGGCGTCCAGCCCTTCGGCCAGCGCTTCATACGACAGCACCAGACGATGGCGCAAGGTGTCGACGGCGATGTCGGTGATGTCTTCGGGCAACGCGTACTTGCGGCCGCGCAGGTAGGCCAGCGCGCGCGCGCCCTCGATCATCGAGATGCTGGCGCGCGGGCTGGCGCCGAAATTGAGGAAGCGCCCCAGCTCCGACAGGCCGTAGCGGTCGGGCCGCCGCGTCGCGCCGACGAGCTTGACGGCGTACTGGATCAGGCTCGGATCCACGTACACCTGCCGGCACTCCTGCTGCAGCTCGGCCAGCTGCGCGGTCGATGCCACGGCGCTCACCATCGCCGGCGCGCCGATGACACGCTCGACGATCACGAACTCCTCGTCGTCGCTCGGGTAGTCGACCAGCACCTTCATCATGAAACGGTCGACCTGCGCCTCGGGCAGCGGATAGGTGCCTTCGGTCTCGATCGGATTCTGCGTGGCCATCACGACGAACGGCATGGGCACCTTGTGCGATTCGCCGGCGATCGTGACCTGGCGCTCCTGCATCACCTCGAGCAGCGCGCTCTGCACCTTGGCCGGCGCGCGGTTGATCTCGTCGGCCAGCAACAGATTGGCGAACACCGGGCCGAGCGAGGTGGCGAACTCGCCGGTCTTCTGGTTGTAGATGCGCGTGCCCACCAGGTCGGCCGGCACCAGGTCGGGCGTGAACTGGATGCGCCGGAAGGTGCCGCGGATCGACTGCGCGAGCGTCTTCACCGTCAGCGTCTTGGCCAGGCCCGGCACGCCTTCGACCAGCAGGTGGCCCTGCGCGAGCAGGGCGACCATCACGCGTTCGAGAAAGCGGTCCTGGCCGACGACGACGCGCTTGACCTCGTAGAGGATGCGCTCCATCAGGGTGGCGGCCGGTGCGGTGTCGCCGGGGCCGCGCAGTGTCGCGTCGCGCCCTCCGAGGGGGCCTCGCCCGGCTTCGGGAGGCCGCGCGCCGGACTCGTCGCTTCGTTCCACGTTGTTTCCTTCGGTGTGAGAAAGGCGTTCAGAACGGCGGCAGGCCGGCGGCTGCCGCGGCGTTTTCGATCGGCACCGCGAAGCCGATGCCGATGAAGGTGCGGGCCTCGGTCGGGTTCATGATTGCGGTGACGATGCCCACCACGTGGCCGTCCATCGTCACCAGCGGCCCGCCGGAGTTGCCCGGGTTGGCGGCGGCGTCGAACTGGATCAGGTTGGTGAGCACGCGTTTGCCTTCGGGCGAGCGGAACTCGCGCTTCAGGCCCGAGACGACACCTTGCGACACCGACGGGCCGATGCCGAACGGGTGGCCGATGGCGATCACCTCCTCGCCGGGGCGCAGGCCGCCGGTGGAGCGCATCGTCGCGGCTTCCAGCTCGTCGGGGCGCGAGGCGGCCTGCAGCACGGCCAGGTCGTTTTCCGGCTGCACGTTGACCAGCGTGGCGTCCGACTCCAGGCCATTGGAGAACGTGACCTTGATGCGCACGGCGCCCTGCACGACGTGCAGGTTGGTCAGGATCAAGCCCTTGTCGACGATCACCACGCCGGTGCCGACGCTGCGTTTCTCCTCGCCTTCCTTGGGGTCGGGACGGTCGACCGCGTGCTCGCCGACCACCCGCACCACCGAACCGATGACCGCTTCGTAGGCGTTGGCGGCGGCCGACTGCAGCGGCTCCTTGACGATGGCCTCGCGCATCGCCGCGTTGATCTGCTCGAAGGTCGGCACGCGCACGTCGGTGCGCGTCCACGCGGGCCAGCCAGCCACCAGCGCCAGCAACACGGCTGCGATGGCCCAGGCGGCACGCTCATGTGCCAGAGCAACGGCGCGCGCCCGCAGCCAGACCCGCTGCATCGGCCCGGGCGGATCGTCTTGCTCGACCTCGGCTTCTTCGTTCGGCGTCGGCACACGCAGCGCGCGCGACGACGTTCGGCTGTACAGGGGCACGCGCTTCATGGTCCAGCGACTCCCGCGGCCCACGACGATGCCGCGAGACGCCAAGGTACCACGGAGCGGGGCGTCTTGCATGAACTTGCGCGCCGAGTATTCGGCGCCCCCCGGCGGCGGGTGTGCCTGGGGTCGGGCGAGTCTGCTCAGCGGCGGGCGAAATGCTCGTCGTAGCGGTGGATGAAGTCCTTGCTGGCCAGCGGCAAGTGGCAGGCACGGCAGGTGTTCGTGTCCTCCGGCGCCTTCTGGCCATTGGCCAACCAGGCCGCATAGACCCAGTTGCCGTTGCGCAGCGGCTCGGCGACGTCGCGGCCCCAGCCGTCGTTCTTGCCCATCACGAACACGCGCAGCAGCTCACCCTTGACCAGCTTGCCGTCGGGGCCGGTTTCCAGCGTGCCGTCCGGCCGCGCGCGCGCCGCATAGTTCTCCATCACGAACGTCGTGCCGTTCGCAAAACCTGCCGCGGCACTCGCCCGGCGCGACGCCGGGTCCATGTAGATCTCGCGCACCTGCTTCGCGTCGGGCCGCTGCACAGCCGTCAAGAACTTGGGCCAGCTCCTGTAGTCGGAGGGAATCGCGAGTTCGCCATCCCTGGGCGGCGCGCCGGTCCACATCGCGCACCCGGAGGCGATCGACGCGGCCACGAAGGCGACCCACAGCGGGTGGCGGTGATTGGGCATGGCGAGTCCTCGAGCAACCTGCTGGCTGCGATGATACGCAGTGTGTACGCGTGGCGCCCGCGATGTCCCTAGCATGAACTGGATCGACACACACTGTCACCTCGACGCAGCCGAATTCGGTGCCGATCGCGACGCGGTGCTGGCTCGCGCCCGCGCCGCCGGTGTCGCGCAGCTCGTGCTGCCGGCGGTGGAGGTGGGCAACTTCGACACCGTGCGCGAACTCGCCCACCAGCATCAGCTGGTGTACGCGTTGGGCATTCATCCGCTGTATGTCGAGCGCGCCGCGGCCGGCGACCTGGAGCACCTGGCGGCCGCGCTGCGACGGCACCGCGACGATGCGCGCCTGGTGGCCGTCGGCGAGATCGGGCTCGACCACTTCGTGCCGGGGCTCGATCGCGAGCTGCAGCAGCGCTTCTATCTGGCGCAGCTGCGACTGGCGCGGAGTTCGCGCTGCCGGTGATCCTGCACGTGCGCCGCTCGGCCGATGTGTTGCTGGCCGGTCTGCGCCGCATCGAGGTGGTCGGCGGCATCGCGCACGCCTTCAACGGCAGCGACGTGCAGGCCGACGAGTTCGTTGCGCGCGGCTTTCGTCTCGGCTTCGGTGGTGCGATGACGTTCGAGCGCGCGCTGCAGATCCGCCGCCTGGCGCAGCGCCTGCCGCGAACAGGCGCTGGTGCTCGAAACCGACGCGCCGGACATTCCGCCATGGTGGCTGTACCGCAGTGCCCAGGCGCGAGCGCGCGGCGAGTCGTCGCGCAACGAGCCGGCCGAGCTGCCGCGCATTGCGCAATCGCTGGCCACGCTGCGCGGCTGGACGCAGGCCGACACCGCAGCCGTCACCGCGGCCAATGCCAAGGCGGCGTTGCCTCGGCTGGCGGCGCTGTCGTCTTGACGCTGCGTTGGGTCCGCGGCGCCGACTGACACAATGCCGCTTTCGGTTCATCGCACCGCATGCCTGCCGCCGCCGCCCCCGCACCGGTCAACCGCCGCTCCACGATGGCACCGATTGCCGCTCGACCGGCGCCGCTCGCAGGCCTGGCGCCGGTGGTGTCACCCGCGACCCGGCTGCTGGTGCTGGGCAGCTTTCCCGGCGTGGCCTCGTTGCGGGCGCAGCAGTACTACGCGCACCCGCGCAACCACTTCTGGCCGATCCTGGGCGCGATCTGGAACGTCGATTGGCGTGCCCTGGACTACGACCTGCGGCTGGCCGAGGTGCGACGACGCGGCCTGGGGATCTGGGACGTCTACGCCGCCTGCCGGCGCGAGGGCAGCCTGGACACGGCGATCGAGGACGCCGTGCCGAACGATCTGGCCGGCCTGGCCGCGCGCCTGCCCGCGCTGCGTGCCATCGCACACAACGGCGGCGAATCGGCACGTGCCATGAGGCTGACGCGCGCGCTCGGTCTCGCGGTCGTCCGCCTGCCGTCCACCAGCCCGGCCAACGCCAGCTGGTCGTTCGACCGCAAGCTCGCCGCCTGGCGCGCGGTGTTCGGCCGAACACGGCGTGCTGTGATGGCGGCACGGTCCGATCGCTCGCCTGCCCGAGGCCACGGTGTCGGAGTCCGACGGCGTGCGCTACCTGCACCTGGACACGCCCTGGGTGCAGGGCGCGATGCAGATCGGCGAGCCGCGGGTCATCGTGCTCGAGTACGTGCAGCGCATGATGGCCTGGATGCTGTGGCGGCCGGCCGGCACGCTGGCCGGCGGCCGCGCGCTGCAGCTCGGGCTGGGTGCCGCGGCGATCACGCGCTTCACGCACCAGGTGCTGCGCATGCCCACCACGGTGGTGGAGCTCAACCCGCGCGTGATCGGTGCGTGCCGGCAGTGGTTTCCGCTGCCCGCCGACGATGCCAGGCTGCGCGTGATCCAGGCCGACGCCGGGTGGTGGATGAGCCGAGCAGGCGGTGTCCGAGTCGGTGCAGGTGTTGTGTGTCGATCTGTACGACCACGAGGCGGCGGCGCCGGTGCTCGACGACGTGGCCTTCTACCGCAGTTGCCGCGCCGCGCTGGCCGAGGGCGGGGTGATGACCGTCAACCTGTTCGGCCGGGCCTCGAGCTTCGAGCCGGTCGATGGCGCGCATCGCCGCGGCCTTCGGCGGCGACCAGGTGTGGCAGCTGCAGCCGACGCGTGAAGGCAACACGATTGCGGTAGCAACACACGCCGTGACGGTTCCAGATCGTCACACCTTGCTGCTGCGCGCGGATAACATCGAAGCCCGCTACGGGCTGCCGGCGCGCAAATGGTTGCGACTGGTGCGTCCGTGGCAAGCAGAAGACCCACTGAACACATGAGCCCCACCGCCACCCGGGCGCGCAGCCCGGCCCGCCAGGCGCCGGCCCGCGGCAAGCTCGACTGGCGCGCGATGCTCGGCTGGCTGCGCGAGGACGGCTGGATCACGCAGCGAGGACGCCGAACGCGTGGTCAAGCGCTTCGGCGGCGCCGACTCGAGCCAGCACCCGCTGGTGCGGCTGGGCGGCGCCGGCCTGAAGCGCGTGGGGCAGGGCAGCCGAGCTCGACATCGAAGGCGCTGACCCAGTGGCTGGCGCAGCGCTTCGGCCTGCAGTACCTGCGCATCGACCCGCTGAAGGTCGACGTCGGCCGCGTGGCCGACGTGATGAGCGTGCACTATGCCGAGGTGCCGGCGCGTGCTGCCGGTGAACGTCAATCACGCCGAGGTGGTGGTGGCCACCAGCGAACCGTTCGACACCGCCTGGGTGGCCGAGATCGAAGCGCCACGCACGGCGCAGCGTGCGCATCGTGGTGGCCAATCCGCTGGAGATCGCGCGCTACACCACCGAGTTCTTCTCGCTGGCCAAGTCGGTGCGCGCGGCGCAGAAATCCGGCGAGGGCTCCGCCACCGCGAACTTCGAGCAGCTGGTCGAGCTGGGCAAGACCAACAAGCAGCTCGACGCCAACGAGCCGGCGTGGTGCAGGTGGTCGACTGGCTGTGGCAGTACGCCTTCGACCAGCGCGCCAGCGACATCCACCTCGAGCCGCGGCGCGACATGGGCGTGATCCGCTTCCGCATCGACGGCGTGCTGCACACCGTCTACCAGGTGCCGATGACGGTGATGAGCGCGATGACCGCGCGCATCAAGCTGCTCGGCCGCATGGACGTGGTCGAGAAGCGCCGCCCGCTGGACGGCCGCATCAAGACCAAGCGCCCCGAAGGCGTGGAGGGCGCGGGCCGGAGGTCGAGATGCGCCTGTCGACGCTGCCCACCGCCTTCGGCGAGAAGATGGTGATGCGCATCTTCGACCCCGACACCGCCGTGAAGACGGTCGAAGGCGCTGGGCTTCTCGGCGCACGACGGCGAGCGCTGGAACGCAGCTGATCGCGCAGCCGAACGGCATCATCCTGGTCACCGGCCCCACCGGCACGGCAAGACCACCACGCTGTATTCGACGCTGAAGCAGCTGGCCACCGACGAGGTCAACGTCTGCACCATCGAAGACCCGATCGAGATGATCGAGCCGGCGTTCAACCAGACGCAGGTGCACAGCGCCATCGACATGGGCTTCGCCGAGGGCCTGCGCGCGCTGATGCGGCAGGACCCGGACATCATCATGGTCGGCGAGATCCGCGACCTGGCCACCGCCGAGATGGCGATCCAGGCCGCGCTGACCGGCCACCTGGTGTTCAGCACCCTGCACACCAACGACGCCGCCTCGGCGATCACGCGGCTGGCCGACCTGGGCGTGCCGCCGTACCTGATCAGCGCCACCGTGATCGGCGTGCTGGCGCAGCGGCTGGCGCGCACGCTGTGCCCGGCCTGCAAGCAGCCCGACGAAAGCGATGCGCGCGACGTGCTGGCCGAGGTGGCCAAGCCCTGGCGACTGAGCGGCGGCGTGCGCATGTACAAGCCGGTGGGCTGCCTGGAATGCCGCCACACCGGCTACCGCGGCCGCGTCGGGCCTGTACGAACTGCTGACGCTCACGCCCGACGCGCGCGAGCACGTGCACCCGAAGTTCGACGTCAGCGCGCTGCGCCGGCAGGCGCTCAAGGACGGCATGCGTCCGCTGCGCCTGGCCGGCACGATGAAGATCGCCGAAGGCCTGACCACCATCGACGAAGTGCTGCGCTCCACCCCCGGCTGGTCCGAGAACTAGCGTTATCCCTGCGGTACCCGCCCTGAACGGGTTACGTGGAAACCACAGCGTCCGGGCATTGCGCCTCCCTAGAATCCCCGGCAGGGGCTGCATCGGCGGCCGCGAGGAGACCACGGCCATGAAGATCAAGAGCCAGAAGGACTTCTGGGCGGGCCTGATGTTCGTCGTCACCGGCGTCGGCTTTGCCTGGGGTGCGACGTTCTACAGCTTCGGCAGCTCCGCGCGACCCGGGCCCGGGTTACTTTCCCTTCGGGCTCGGCGTCCTGCTGGCGCTGCTGGGCGCGTTCACGCTGTTCGAGGCGCTGACCATCGAAACCGACGACGGCGAGCCAGTCGGCAAGTTCGCCTGGAAGCCGCTGGGTTTCATCGTCGGCACGGTGGCGGTGTTCGGCTGGGCGCTGCCGCACCTGGGCATGGTCACCGCGCTGCCGATCCTGGTCGTGATCGCGGCGCATGGCCGGCGACGAGTTCCACTGGGGGAAGTGCTGGTCGAACGCCGCGATCCTCACGGCGGGCAGCTGGGTCATCTTCATCTGGGGGCTGAAGCTGGTGATTCCGCTCTGGCCCACGTTCATCACCGGCTGAGGAAGCACGCATGGACCTCCTGTCCAACCTTGCGCTTGGCTTCGGCGTCGCGTTCACGCTCCAGAACCTGCTCTACGCCTTCGGCGGCGCCTGCTCGGCACGCTGATCGGCGTGCTGCCGGGCCTGGGCCCGGTGGCGACGATCGCGATGCTGCTGCCGTCGATCTACGCGCTCGACGCGACGCCGGCGCTGATCATGCTGGCCGGCATCTACTACGGCGCGCAGTACGGCGGCTCGACCACCGCGATCCTGATCAACGTGCCGGGCGAATCGAGCTCGGTGGTGACCGCGATCGACGGCTACCAGATGGCGCGCCAGGGCCGCGCCGGCGCCGCGCTGGCGGCCGCGGGCCTCGGCTCGTTCTTCGCCGGCTGCGTCGGCACGATCATCATCGCGGCGTTCGCGCCGCCGCTGACCGAGCTGGCCTTCAAGTTCGGCCCGGCCGAGTACTTCTCGCTGATGGTGCTGGGCCTGATCGGCGCGGTGGTGCTGGCGTCGGGCTCGCTGATCAAGGCGATCGCGATGATCCTGCTCGGCCTGCTGCTCGGTCAGATCAACACCGACGTGATCTCGGGCGTGCCGCGCTACAGCTTCGACATCCCGGAGCTGACCGACGGCATCGGCTTCGTCGCCATCGCGATGGGCGTGTTCGGCTTCGGCGAGATCATCGCCAACCTGGGGCAGCCGCCGGAACACCGCGAGGTCTTCACCAAGGACGTGAAAGGCCTGTGGCCGACCAAGCAGGACTTCCTGAACGCCTGGCCTGCAGTGCTGCGCGGCACGGCGCTCGGCTCGCTGCTCGGCGTGCTGCCCGGCGGCGGTGCGCTGCTCGCGTCGTTCGCCGCCTACACGGTCGAGAAGAAGATGCGCATGCGCCCGGGCGAAGTGCCGTTCGGCAAGGGCAACATCCGCGGCGTCGCGGCCCCGAGTCGGCCAACAACGCCGGCGCGCAGACCTCGTTCATTCCCGATGCTCACGCTGGGCATCCCGCCCAACGCGGTGATGGCGCTGATGGTCGGCGCGATGACCATCAAGGGCATCCAGCCCGGCCCGCAGGTGATGACCAGCAACCCGCAGCTGTTCTGGGGCCTGATCGCCAGCATGTGGGTCGGCAACCTGATGCTGGTGATCCTCAACCTGCCGCTGATCGGCATCTGGATCAAGCTGCTGACGGTGCCCTACCGCTTTCTCTTCCCGGCGATCATGGTGTTCTGCGCGATCGGCCTGTACACGCTGAACAACAGCCCGTTCGACGTCTACATGGGTGCGATGTTCGGCGTGGTCGGCTACGTCTTCTACAAGCTCAAATGCGAGCCGGCGCCGCTGCTGCTGGGCTTCATCCTCGGGCCGATGATGGAGGAGAACCTGCGCCGCGCGCTGCTGCTCAGCCGCGGCGACTGGACGACCTTCATGACGCGGCCGCTGTCGGCCGGCCTGCTGATCGCCGCGCGCTGATGATCGTGGTGGTGGCGCTGCCGTCGATCAAGGCCAAGCGCGAGGTGGCGTTCCAGGAGGCGGATTGATGACTCCCCCCCGGAGCGGCCTGGCGTCCGCCGGCCACGCGCTCGCAGAGCTCGCGCGGTTCGCGAGGCGATCGGGTCTGCGCCGGCAGACCCTTACGTCCACGCTCACCCCCTCGAGGGGGCCACGCCGGCGGCCCGGCCAAGCCGGTTCCGCGGCGTGCACTCGGGCATGATCGAGCAGGTGACGATGCCCTCTCGATGAAGTCGGGCCCCGACGGGCCGGCGCATGTGGGCGCAGGCCCTATGCTCGCTGTCGAATGAGTGAATCGAGCAAGCCAGCCTCGGGCGCCCTGGCGCCGATGCGCAACGCGTGTTCCGCATGCTGTGGCTGGCCTGGCTGGCGGCCAACGTGTCGCTGTGGATGCACGACGTGGCGGCGGCGTGGATGATGACCTCGCTGACCACCAGCCCGGCGCTGGTGGCGCTGGTGCAGACGGCGTCGACGCTGCCGATGTTCCTGCTCGGCCTGCCCAGCGGCGCGTTGGCCGATATCGTCGACCGACGTCGCTACTTTGCGGCCACGCAACTGTGGGCGGCGCTGATCGCGGTGGTGCTGGTGGGCGTGTCGCTGCTCGGGCACCTGACGGCGCCGCTGCTGCTGCTGCTCACGTTCCTGAATGGCATCACGATGGCGATGCGCTGGCCGGTGTTCTCGGCCATCGTGCCGAGCCTGGTGCCGCGTGCGCAGCTCGGCGCCGCGCTGGCGCTCAATGGCGTGGCGATGAACCTGCCGCGCATTGTCGGCCCGGCCTTGGCCGGTGCGCTGCTTGCGTCGCTGGGCAGCGCGGCGGTGTTCGCGTTCAATGCGACGCTGTCGATCGCTGCCTTCGTGGTCATCTTGCGCTGGCGTGCCGAGCGCAGGGAAGGTGCGTTGCCGGGCGAGCGTTTCGTCGGCGCGATGCGCACCGGCCTCCAGTACGCGCGGCAATCGCCGCGGCTGCAGGTGGCGCTGGTGCGCATCACGCTGTTCATGTTGCAGGTCGCGGGCCTGATGGCGCTGGTGCCGCTGCTGGCCAAGCAGCTGCCCGACGGTGGCGCCGGCGCCTACAGCGCGATGCTGGCGGCCACCGGCGTCGGCGCGATCATCGTGGTCATGTTCATGGGGCGGCTGCGCGAGCGCCTGGGCCGCGATCGCTCGGTGCGCGCAGGCATGCTGCTGCACGCGCTCGCCGCCACGTCGGTGGTGCTCGCCGCCCAACCTGTGGTTGACGCTGCCGGGCATGCTGCTGGCCGGTGCCTCGGTGATGCTCACGGCCAATTCGATCACCGTGTCGGCGCAGCTCGCGCTGCCCGACTGGGTGCGCGCACGCGGCATGGCGCTGTACCAGATGGCGCTGATGGGCGGCGCCGCGGCCGGCGCCGCGCTGTGGGGGCAGGTGGCCAGCCTGACCAGCGTGCGCACCACGGTGCTCGTCGCCGCCGGCTTCGGCCTGGTGGTGGCGCTGCTGACGCGGCGCCTGTCGATCGAACCTGCCCACCCCGACGAACACCAGCCGGTCGCGCCGGGGCCGTTGCCCGAGCCGGCGATTCCGATCGAGCCCGACGACGGCCCGGTGATGGTGACGGTCGAATACCAGATCGATCCCGCGCGTGCCGCGGAGTTTGCCGCCGTGATGCAGCAGACGCGCCGCGCGCGGTTGCGCCAGGGTGCGCTGTCGTGGGGCCTGTTCCGCGACGCCGCGCAGCCCGGACGCTACGTGGAGTACTTCGTCGACGAAACATGGCTCGAACACCAGCGCCGCCTCGAACGCTTCAGCGCAGGTGACGCCGGGCTGCGCGAGCAGCGACTGGCCTTCCACACCGCGGCCGTGCCGCCCGTGGTGCGCCGCTACGTCGCGGACGCGCTGGTGGGCTGAATCGCATACGATGGGCGGGCCTCGAGCACGGCTCGCTGCGCCGGCGCGAATGTTGAATCTTCCTGGAATCTCCGCCATGCAAAACCCCTTCGATTACACGACCGGCTATGCCACGCAGCGGCGCCCGGTGTTCGCGCGCAACGTCGTGTCCACCTCGCACCCGCTGGGCTCGCAGGCCGGCCTGCGCATGCTGGCCGCCGGCGGCAACGCCGTGGATGCGGCCATTGCCGCGGCCGCGGTGATGACCATCGTCGAGCCCTGCAGCAACGGCCTCGGATCGGATTCGTTCTGCATCCTCTGGGACGGCGAGCAACTGCAGGGGCTGAACGCCTCGGGCGGCGCGCCGGCCGCATGGACGCCGCAGTACTTCCGCGGCAAGCTCGGCGCTGCGGCGAAGGCGCCGCTGCCGCGTGGCTGGGACTCGGTCACCGTGCCCGGCGCGGTGGCGTCGTGGGTGGCGTTGAGCGAGCGCTACGGCAAGCTGCCGTTTGCCGACCTGCTGGCGCCGGCCATCGACATCGCCGAGCGCGGCTATGCGGTGCCGGTGGTGGTGCAGGGCAAGTGGACGCTGGCCGCCGGCGTGAAGGACCTGGTGTCGCAGCCGGGCTTCGCCGATGTCTTCCTGCCGCGCGGCCGCGCGCCCGCGGTCGGCGAGCTCTTTCGCATGCCCGGTGCCGCGAAGGCGTTGCGTGCGATCGCGCAGAGCAAGGGCGCCGCGTTCTACCAGGGCGAAATCGCGCAAGCCATCGAGCGCCACGCGCTGGCCGAGGGCGGCGCGATGCGCGCCAGCGACCTGGCCGCCTACCGGCCGGAGTGGGTCGAGCCGATCTCGATCGACTACCGCGGATTCGCGTTGCACGAGATCCCGCCCAACGGGCAGGGCATCGCGGCGCTGATCGCGCTGGGCATCCTCCAGCACTTCGGCATCAGCGAACTGCCGCTCGACGGCGTCGCCTCGCAGCACCTGCAGATCGAGGCCATGAAGCTGGCCTTCGCCGACGTCTACCGCCATGTCGCCGATCCGTCGGGCATGACCGTCACGCCCGAGCAGATGCTCGACCCGGCGTACCTGGCGCAGCGCGCCAAGCTGATCGATCCGGCGCGCGCGCGCGACTTCGGCGGCGGCAACCCGGTGAAGGGCGGCACCATCTACCTGACGGCCGCCGACGAGCGCGGCATGATGGTCAGCTTCATCCAGAGCAACTACATGGGCTTCGGCTCGGGCGTGGTGATTCCGGAGTTCGGCATCAGCCTGCAGAACCGCGGCCACGGCTTCCACCTCGACAGCGCCAGCCCCAACGTGGTGGCGCCGCGCAAGCGCCCGTTCCACACCATCATTCCCGCGTTCCTCACGCAGGACGGGCAGCCGCAGATGAGCTTCGGCGTGATGGGCGGCAACATGCAGCCGCAGGGCCACCTGCAGACGCTGGTGCGCATGATCGACTACCAGCAGAACCCGCAGACCGCGTGCGATGCACCACGCTGGCGCGTCGACGCCGGCATGAGCCTCGACGTCGACCCCGAGATGCCGCGCGACACGGTGCAAGGCCTCGTCGAGCTGGGCCACCGCATCGTGCCGCTGGTCGACAGCTACCAGGACCTGGGCGCCGGCCAGTTCATCTGGCGCCTGGGCGATCCGGGCAGCGACGGCTACGTGGCCGCCAGCGATTCGCGCCGCGACGGTCTGGCGGCCGGCTTCTGACTTGCGGTCGGCCGCACTGCGCGCCGCGCGATCGGCATGTTCGCGCGACGCTGCCGCGCGCGGGGACATCGACGCGCCTGAGGGCGGGTGCGTGCTCGCCCGGGTACGATTGCCGATCACCGGAACGCTGATGCACATCTGCAGAGGATGTTGAACGTGGCTCATTGCGCCCCCGATTTCGCCGTGTCGATGCGCGTGCCGCAACGCCTGCTGTGCGCCGCGGCGTTGTTGCTCGCCGCCTGCGGTGCCAAGGACAACGCGGCGGCACCCGGCGCAGGCCAGGCGCCGCCGCCGCCCGAGGTCGGCGTGATCAGCGTGCAGCCGCAAAGCGTGGCGCTGCGCACCGAGCTGCCCGGGCGGGTCGAGGCGCTGCGCGTGGCTCAGGTGCGCGCGCGCGTCAACGGCGTCGTGCAGCAGCGCCGCTTCGTCGAGGGCAGTGACGTCGTGGCCGGTCAGCTGCTGTTCCAGATCGACCCCGCGCCGTATCAGGCGGTGCTCGACAGCGCGCAGGCGGCACTGGCCAAGGCGCAGGCCAACCGCGCGATGGCCACCGAGCTGGCCAACCGCTACAAGCCGCTGGCCGAGGCCAAGGCCATCAGCGCGCAGGAGTACGTCAACGCCGAAGGCCAGCGCCTGCAGGCCGAGGCCGATGTGGCCGCCGGCCAGGCCGCTGTGCAGACCGCGCGCTTGAACCTCGCCTACGCGCGGGTCACGGCGCCGATCGGCGGGCGCATCGGGCGCGCGGCGGTGACCGAAGGCGCGCTGGTCAGCGCGGCCGAGGGCACGCTGCTGGCCACGATCCAGCAGATCGGCACCGTGTACGTCAACTTCACGCAGCCCAACGCCGAGGTGCTGCGCCTGCGCCGCGCGATGGCCTCGCGGCCGGCACGCCAGTCCGGCGCGTCCGAGGTGCGCGTGGTGCTCGACGACGGCAGCGAGCTGGCGCGTCCGGGCAAGCTGCTGTTCAGCGACCTGTCGGTCGACCCCACGTCGGGGCAGGTCACCTTGCGTGCCGAAGTGCCCAACCCCGAGGGGCTGCTGTTGCCGGGCCAGTACGTGCGCGTGCGCCTGTCGCAGCAGGAGCTGCCGCATGCGATGCTGCTGCCGCAGCAGGCCGTGACGCGCACCAACCAGGGCGACACGGTGCTGGTGGTCGGTGCCGACGGCAAGCCGATGCCGCGGCCGGTGAAGATCGGCGCGGCGCAAGGCACCGAGTGGGTCGTGCTCGACGGGCTCAAGCCCGGCGAGCAGGTGATCGTGGAGGGCTTCCAGAAGATGATGGTGCCCGGTGCGCCGGTGAAGCCGGTGCCGTGGCTGCCGCGCGCCGCATCGGCGGCGAGCCCCGCCGGCGCGGCGAGTGCCGCGACGCCGACGCCGGCCGCCAGCCGCAACTGAGTCGCAGGCACGATGTCGCGCTTCTTCATCGACCGCCCGATCTTCGCGTGGGTGATCGCGCTGTTCATCCTGGTGGCCGGCTCGGTCTCGATCAAGCTGCTGCCGGTGGCGCAGTACCCGAGCGTGGCGCCGCCGTCGATCACGGTCTCCACCATCTACCCCGGCGCGTCGGCGCAGACGCTCGAAGACAGCGTGGTCAGCATCATCGAGCAGGAGATGAACGGCTCGCCCGGGCTGATCTACATCGAGTCGGTCAGCCAGGCCAACGGCTCGGGCCAGATCACGCTCACCTTCGAAGCCGGCACCGACCCCGCACTGGCGCAGGTGGACGTGCTCAACCGCCTGGGCCGCGCCTCGCCGCGGCTGCCGGCGGCGGTGACGCAGCAGGGCGTGCGCGTCGACAAGGCGCGCGCGAACTTCCTGCTGTTCACGATCCTGTCGTCGAGCAACCCGGCGCTCGACCCGGTGGCGCTGGGCGACTTCGCGGCGCGCAACGTGCTGCCCGAGATCCAGCGCCTGCCCGGCGTGGGCCAGGCGCAGCTGTTCGGCACCGAGCGCGCGATGCGCATCTGGGTCGACCCGGCCAAGCTGGTCGGCTACGGCCTGACCACCAACGACGTCAATGCGGCGATCCGCGCGCAGAACGCGCAGGTGTCCTCCGGCACCGTCGGCGACCTGCCGATCGTCGCCGGCCAGACGGTGAGCGCGACGGTGGTCGTCAACGGCCAGCTGGCCACGCCGGAGCAGTTCGGCAACATCGTGCTGCGCGCCAACACCGACGGCTCCACCGTGCGCCTGCGCGACGTGGCGCGCGTCGAGCTCGGCGGCCAGAGCTACGCCATCTCGGCGCGGCTGAACGGCAACCCGTCCACCGGCATCGGCGTGCAGCTCTCGCCCACCGGCAACGCGCTGGCCACCGCGACGCTGGTGCACAAGCGCATGAAGGAGCTGTCGGCCTACTTCCCGCCGGGCGTCAAGTACGACATCCCGTACGACAGCTCGCGCTTCATCAAGATCTCGATCAGCCAGGTGGTCGAGACGCTGGTCGAGGCGATGATCCTGGTGTTCCTGGTGATGTACCTGTTCCTGCAGAGCCTGCGCTACACGCTGATCCCGACCATCGTGGTGCCGGTGGCGCTGATGGGCTCGCTGTCGGTGATGTACGCGCTCGGCTACTCGATCAACGTGCTGACGATGTTCGCGATGGTGCTGGCGGTCGGCATCCTGGTCGACGACGCGATCGTCGTGGTCGAGAACGTCGAGCGCATCATGAGCGAGGAGGGCCTGCCGCCGCGCGAGGCCACCAAGAAGGCGATGGGCCAGATCGTCGCCGCGATCATCGGCATCACCGTGACGCTGGTGTCGGTGTTCCTGCCGATGGCGTTCTTCGGCGGCTCGGTGGGCAACATCTACCGCCAGTTCGCGCTGGTGATGGTCAGCGCGATGCTGTTCTCGGTGTTCCTGGCGCTGTCGCTGACGCCGGCGCTGTGCGCCACGCTGCTCAAGCCGATCAAGGCCGGCGCGCACCTCGAGAAGCGCGGCTTCTTCGGCTGGTTCAACCGCGGCTTCAAGGCCACCACGCACGGCTACGAGAGCACGGTGGCGCGGCTGCTCAAGCGCACCGGGCGCATGCTGCTGATCTTCGCGCTGCTGGTCGGCGTGGTGGCGTTGATGTTCACGCGGCTGCCGCATTCGTTCCTGCCCAACGAGGACCAGGGCTACATGCTGGTCAGCGTGCAGCTGCCGCCGGGCGCGACGCAGGGCCGCACGCTGGCGGTGATGCAGCAGGCCGAAGGCTTCCTGCTGCAAGCAGCCCGAGGTCGCCGCGATGGTCAGCGTGATCGGCTTCAGCTTCTCGGGCAGCGGCCAGAACGCCGGCCTGGCCTTCGTGCCGCTGAAGGACTGGAGCGAGCGCAAGGGCCCCGAGCACTCGGCGCAGGCGCTGGCCGGCCGCGCCTTCGGCGCGCTGATGGGCGTGACGCGACGCGTTCATCTTCGCGCTCAGCCCGCCGTCGATCCCCGAGCTCGGCACCGCCACCGGCTTCAACTTCCGCCTGCAGGACCGCGGCGGCAACGGCCACGACGCGCTGGTGGCGGCGCGCAACCAGCTGCTCGGCATGGCGCGGCAGAGCAAGGTGCTCGCCGGCGTGCGCCCCGACGGGCTGGAAGACGCGCCGCAGCTGCAGCTCGACATCGACCGCGACCGCGCCAGCGCGCTGGGCGTGTCGTTCGACGCGATCAACGCGGTGCTGTCCACCGCGCTCGGCTCGGCCTACGTCAACGACTTCCCGAACCGGGGCCGGCTGCAGCGCGTGGTGGTGCAGGCCGACGCGCCGGCGCGCATGCAGGCCGACGACCTGCTGCGGCTGAACGCGCTCAACGCCCAGGGCAAGCAGGTGCCGTTCTCCACCTTCGCGAGCACGCGCTGGATCACCGGCGCGATGCAGACCGTGCGCTACAACGGCTACCCGTCGATGCGCATCGCCGGCGACGCGGCGCCGGGCTTCAGCACCGGCGACGCGATGGCCGAGATGGAACGCCTGGCCGCGCAGCTGCCGCCGGGCTTCGCCTACGAGTGGACCGGCCTGTCGCGCGAGGAAAAGCTCGCCGGCGCGCAGGCGCTGATCCTGCTCGGCGTTCTCGCTGCTGGCGGTGTTCCTGTGCCTGTCGGCGCTGTACGAGAGCTGGTCGATCCCGGTCGTCGGTGATGCTGGTGGTGCCGCTGGGCGTGCTCGGCGCGTTGCTCGGCGCCACGCTGCGCGGCCTGCCCAACGACGTGTTCTTCAAGGTCGGCCTGATCACGGTGATCGGCCTGTCGGCGAAGAACGCGATCCTGATCATCGAGTTCGCGAAGGACCTGCACGCGCAGGGCAAGAGCCTGATCGAGGCCACGCTGCAGGCGTGCCACCTGCGCTTCCGGCCGATCCTGATGACCTCGATCGCCTTCATCCTCGGCGTGCTGCCGCTGGTGGTGTCGTCGGGCGCCGGCTCGGCCAGCCAGCGCGCCATCGGCACCGGCGTGATGGGCGGCATGATCACCGCCACGGTGCTGGCGGTGTTCTTCGTGCCGGTGTTCTTCGTCGTCGTGCGCCGCATCTTCAAGGGCAGCGAGCGCCAGCGCCGCATGTACGCGCACGAGTCGATCGAGCCGCGCCGCGCCGGCCGACGCCGCGCGCAAGGATTGACACATGCGCGGTCGCCTGGTACTCGGTGATGACGTCGCCGCGCTGAGCGGCTGCGCGTCGATGGCGCCGCCGCATCAGCGGCCGCCGCTGCCGGTGGCCGCGGCGTTCCCCGGACAGCATCGCTGCCGACACCGCCGCGGGCAGCCCGCGGTGGCCGAGATCGACTGGCGCCAGGTGTTCGGCGACGCGCGCCTGCAGCGGCTGATCGCCACCGCGCTGCAGAACAACCGCGACCTGCGGGTGGCCGCGCTCAACGTCGAGCAGGCGCGCGCGCGCGCCCAGGCGCAGGGCGCGAGCCTGTGGCCGACGCTGAACGCCGGCGTCGAGCGGCAGCCGCCAGGACACCGCCAGCGGCGACACGCTAACCGCCTACAGCGCCGGCGTGCTGGTCACCGGCTACGAGCTCGACTTCTTCGGCCGCCTGCGCAGCCTGACCGACGCCGCGCAGGCGTCGGCCGTGGCCGCCGACGAAGGCGCGCAAGACCACGCAGATCAGCCTGGTCGCGGCGGTGGCCGGCACCTACCTCGCGCTGCTGGCCGACGACGAGCTGCTCGCGCTGACGCAGCAGCACGCTGGACACGCGCGCTCGAATCGCTGCGGCTGATCCAGCTGCGCTTCGACGACGGCGCCGCCTCCGAGCTCGACCTGCAGGCCGCGCTGTCGCTGGTGGCCAATGCGCGCGCCACGCTGGCGCAGGGGCAGCGCCAGCGCGCGCTCGACGAGAACGCGCTGGTGCTGCTGCTCGGCCAGCCGCTGCCGGCCGACCTGCCGCCGGCGCCGACGCTGGCGCAGCTGGCGCTCGGCCCGCAGCTGCCGGCCGGGCTGCCGTCGGCGCTGCTCGAGCGGCGGCCCGACATCCGCGCCGCCGAGGCGCAGCTGGTGGCCGCCGAGGCCAACCTCGGTGCGGCGCGGGCGGCGTTCTTCCCGCTCATCACGCTGACCGCCAGCGCCGGCACCTCGAGCACCGAGCTGTCGGGCCTGTTCAAGAGCGGGTCGTGGGGCTGGGGCATCGCGCCGCAGCTGCTGTTCACGCTGTTCGATGCCGGGCCGCAACCAGGCCAACCAGCGCGCGGCCGAGGCCGCGCGCGAGAGTCGCCGTGGCGCAGTACGACAAGGCGATCCAGAGCGCGTTCCGCGAAGTGGCCGACGCGCTGGCCGGTCGCGCCACGCTCGGCGAGCAACTGCGCGCCCAGCAGCAGCAGGTCGACGCCGAGGCCGGCGCGGCTGCGCCTGGCCGACCTGCGCTACCGCAACGGCGTGGCCAGCAGCCTGGATCTGCTCGACGCGCAGCGCTCGCTGTTCGCGACGCAGCAACAGACGCTGCTGGTGCAGCTCGCCCAGGTGCAGAACCAGGTGTCGCTGTACAAGGCGCTGGGCGGCGGCTGGAGCGAGCCGACGGCCACAGGCGCGCGACCGTGAGCGGCGCGCTGGCCGGTGCGGCGCCCGCGTGGCCCTGGCCCGGCCTGATGCTCGCGCTGGCCGGCTCGATCGCGTTCTCGGGCAAGGCCATCATCGTCAAGCTGGCCTACCGGTACGGCGTGGATCCGCTGACGCTGATCATGTACCGCATGCTGTTCGCGCTGCCGCTGTTCGTGGCGCTGTCGTGGTGGGCGGGGCGCGGCAAGGCGCCGCTGGCCGCGCGCGACCGGTGGATGGTGGCGGGGCTGGGCTTCTGCGGCTACTACCTGGCGAGCCTGCTCGACTTCGTGGGCCTGCAGTACCTCACCGCCGGGCTCGAGCGGCTGATCCTGTACCTCACGCCGACGCTCGTGCTGCTGCTCGGCGCAGGCTTGTTCAAGCGACCGGTCGGCTGGCGCCAGGGCGGCGCGCTGGCGGTCGGCTACGCCGGCGCGCTGATCGTCTTCGGCCACGAGCTGCACCTCGAGGGCGGCCACGTGGCGCTCGGCGCCGCGCTGGTGTTCGCCAGCACGATCAGCTACGCGGTGTACCTGATCTACAGCGGCGAGGTGGTGCAGCGCATCGGCGCGTTGCGCCTCACCGGCCTGGCCACCACGGTGGCGAGCCTGTTGTGCATTGGCCACTGGCTGGTGGCGATGCCGCTGGCCTCGGCGCAGGTGTCGCCGGCGGTGCTTGGGTTGTCATTGCTGAACTCGACGCTGTGCACGTTCGCGCCGGTGCTGATGGTGATGATGGCGATCGAGCGCATCGGCTCGGCACTCACCGCGCAGGTGGGCATGATCGGGCCGCTCAGTACCATCGCGATGGGCGTGGTGCTGCTTGGCGAGCCGTTCACGCCGTGGTTGGTGGCGGGCACGGCGTGCGTGCTGATGGGTGTATGGTTGCTCGCGAAATGGAGATGAGACGATGGACCTCGGACTGAAGGGCAAGTGGGCGCTGGTGTGTGCTGGCAGCAAGGGGCTTGGCAAGGGCTGCGCGCTGGCGCTGGCCGGCGAAGGCGTCAACCTGGTGGTCACCGCACGTGGCACCGAGGCGCTGGAGGCCACCGCGGCGCAATTGCGCGCGCTGCCGGGCGCGGCCGAGGTGCGCGCGGTGGCCGGTGACATCACCACGCCCGCCGGGCGCGCGGCGGCGCTGGCCGCCTGCCCGCAGGTGGACATCCTGGTCAACAACGCTGGAGGCCCGCCGCCGGGCGACTTTCGCGAGTGGGACCGCGACGCCTGGATCAAGGCGCTCGACGCCAACATGCTGACGCCGATCGAGCTGATCAAGGCCAGCGTCGACAAGATGGCCGAGCGCGGCTTTGGCCGCGTGGTCAACATCACCTCGGGCGCGGTGAAGGCGCCGATCGACGTGCTGGGCCTGAGCAACGGCGCGCGCACCGGCCTCACCGGCTTCATCGCCGGCCTGGCGCGCCAGCCGCGCCTGGCCTCGCGCAATGTGACGATCAACAACCTGCTGCCCGGTGTGTTCGACACCGACCGCATCCAGGCCACGCTGAAAGGCATGGCCGCCAAGACCGGCAAGTCGATCGACGAGCTGAAGGAGGCGCGCCGCGCCACCATTCCCGCCGGCCGCTACGGCACGCTGGAGGAGTTCGGCCAGTTCTGCGCCTTCCTCTGCAGCGCGCAGGCGAGTTACCTGACCGGGCAGAACCTGCTGCTCGACGGTGGCGCGTATCCGGGCACGTTCTGACGGCCCCGGCGCGGCACTGCCGGCGCGGGACCCGGCCTCACATGCCCTTGAACCGGTGCGCGTAGAGCCGGCTGGCGACGAGCTTCTCGGGCCGGCCCTTCAGCGTCAGCGTCACCTTGCCGGTTTCTTCGCGCTTCGCGGTGGCGATGCAGCGCGCCTGCACCACGGTGCCGCGGTGCACCTGCCAGAACACGTTCGCATCGAGCTGCGGCAGCAGCTCGCGCAACGACTGGCGGATCAGGTGCTCGCGTGCAGCGGTGACCACGCGCACATACTTGTCGGTGGCCTCGAAGTAGACCACCTCGTCGATCGGCACCATGTGCACCAGCGCGCCGACCTGCGCCTGAAGCACCTGCAGGCGCGGCGCAGCGGCCGGCGCCGCGGCGCCGAGCAGGGCGCGCAGCTGCTCCACCGCCTGCGTGATGCCGGCCTGCGCCGGTGGGCTGCCCGACTGTCGTGCCGACAGGCGCGCCTTCAGGCGCGCGACGCAGGCCGCCAGCCGCTCGGGCTGCACCGGCTTGACGAGATAGTCCACCGCCTGCGCGTCGAAGGCCTGCACCGCGTAGTGGTCGTAGGCGGTCACGAATACCAACAACGGAAACGGTGTGCCGTCGTCGGGCCAGTCCTCGGCCAGCGCCTGCGCGACCTCGAGCCCACTGAGTGCCGGCATCCGGATGTCGAGAAAGCAGATGTCGGGTCGACGCGCCAGCGCGGCCTCGAACGCGCTGCGGCCGTCGCCGACGGCACTGCAGCCATCGCAGCTCGGGCCACAACGCCGCCAGCTCGGAGTGCAGGCTGTCGGCGAGCAGCGGTTCGTCTTCGGCGATCAGCGCGGTGGCCATCGGTGCATCATGCCTGCACGAGCGGCAGCGTCAGCACGGATTCGGTGCCGCCGTGGGCGGCGCTGCGCACGACGAGCGCCGCGCGAGCGCCGAACAGCGTGGCCAGCCGTCGGCGCACCTGCTCGAGGCCGAAACGCGTGCCGTCGGCGGGCGGTACCGCCGCCAGTCCGGCACCGTCGTCGCGCACGGCCAGTCTCAGGCTGTCGCCCTGTCGCTCGGCACTGACGACGATGCAGCCGCCGTTCACCTGCGGCTCGAGGCCGTGCTTGATGGCGTTTTCGACCAACGGCTGCAGCAGCATCGGCGGTACCGGCAGCTCGCCCAGATCGGCCGGCAGCTCGAGCTGCACCCGCAGCCGCGGCCCCATGCGCACGCCCATCAACGCGAGGTAGTCGCGCACGCAGTCGAACTCGACGCGCAGCGGATGCCGGTCCACCCGCGTGGCCGCCAGCGTCGTGCGCAGAAAGCCGATCAGCTGGTCGAGCATCGCTTGCGCGCGCTGCGGCTCGACGCCCATCAGCACCCGAAGGTTGGCCAGCGTGTTGAACAACATGTGTGGCTCGAGCTGCGACTGCAGCAGCCTGAGCTGCATTTCGGCCGCCTGTCGCTCGGCGGCCTCGGCGGCGAGTTGCTGCGAGTGCAGGCGCTCGCGCGCGTAGTAGACGTAGACGATGATCGAGGCCGCGATGACGCTGATCAACAGCGCCGGCGCGCTGGCGCCGAGCGACGGCGACTGGTGCGCAAACAGCGCATCGGCGATCGCGCTGCCGATGATGTAGCCGAGCCCCGTGCCGATCAGCACCACCGGCACCATCCAGCGCAAGCCGGGCCACTCCTTGGCACCGCCCAGCCGCTTCCAGCGCCAGCGGCCGATCACCGCGCGCGAGCCGTCGATCAGCAGCCAGCAGCAGTTGCCGATGAGAAACGAGTAGCCATACATCAGCGCCAGCCCGCGGTGCGGGCTGATCGACCACAACAGCAGCGCGATCAGCGCGCAGGCCAGTTGGTTGATCGCCGCGCGCACGAGCATCGAGCGCAACGGCGACACGGCACGCGGCAGCGGCAGGATGGCCATCGAGCGATTGTCGGCGAGTGCGGACACGGTGCTCAGTAAGCGATGCTGGCTGCGAGCAAGGCGCTGTGGCGCAGCGGCAGCTGCGAGGCCAGCGCGGTCGAGGGCCCGCCGTAGGTGCGCCAGCTCGCGTTCCAGCGCACACGGTCGCCCTGCCACTGCACGGCGGCGGTGACCACGCGGCCGCGGTCGGCGGGCATCACGAGCGCGTCGAGCGAGAGTTGCCACGGTCCGTCCTGCCACGCACTGCGCAGGAACAGATTGCGTCGCCGCAGGTTCGGTGTCTGCAGCGCGGTCGCCTGCCAGGCGAGATTGGCCGCCAGGGGCAGTGCCGGTGCGCCGTGCGCCGCGAGTGCAGCGAGCGCATCGTTGCGTTCGCTCCATTGCTGCCACAGCGCATCCTCGAGCGCTGTGCCGTCGAACCAGTACTCCGCCAGCAGGCTCACGCGCTGCGAGCCGGTCCACTGCGCGCCGACGAGCCACTGGCCAGCGTGCCCAAGCGTGGCCTGCCGCCACGGGTTGGCCTGGGCGACCGGCACCGACGGGCCGAACTGCCAGCCGTCGTGGCGCTGCATCGCGCGCGCCGAGCCGTGCAGCTCCAACTCGTCAGTGGCCACCCAGGCGGCGGCAGCGCCCGCACTGGCGCCGGTGTGTCGCCCATGGCGGCCGAACAGGTGCAGGTCGAGCCCGCCCCGTCGCAGATAGCCGCGCGCCGCCAGCGCGCTCTCGAGCGCGCCGCGCTGGTCATCGACCGGATCGTTCCAGCGCTGCAGTTGCACCCACACCAGCGACCACGCCGCGTCGGTCGAAAAGTGTTCCAGCTGCACCAGCGGCCGGCCTTCGGGCGTCTGCGCATACAGCGTGCGCCGCTCCTCCTGTTGCACCACGTCGTTGGGGCGGAACGCATAGCCGACGTCCCAGCCGAGCACACGCTTGCCGGCGCTCAGCTGCCAGGCGCCGAGGTCGAGCGCGGCATGCAGCTCGTTGACGCGGCTGTCGTCGCGGCCTGCCTGGCCCTCGAGCCACTCGTGCGCGAGCAGCACGTTGCCATGCAGTGACAGGCCGGCCGGCGCGCGGATCACGTGGCGCAACTCGGCCGTCACGCGCGGGCCGCCCGGCGGCGGCGTCGCCAGGCCGGGTGACAGTGCCTCGGCGGCGGCCAGCGGTCCTTCGACATTGGCGCGCCGCTCGTTCCACAGCAGGGTGAACTCGGCGCTGGTGTCGCCGGCGGCGAGCGCGGGCGCTGACAGCAGGCAGCACAGCCCCTGCGCCACGAACAGGCTCATCGACCAACGCGCGCGCCGCATGAGGGGTCAGTCCAGCGCCGGGTTGCGCGCCAGGAACATCGGGTTCAACCAGGTCTCCGGCACTTGCTTGCGCGTGCGCGACAGGTAACGCACGCGTGTGACCTTGTGGGTGCTGAGCTGGTCGAGCAGCAGCATCTCGTCGACTCGCGTCGGCGCGCCAGGCTTGTCGACCACGAAGCGGGCCTGCTTGGCGAGCTTGTCGGACTGCACGAACAGGTCGGCCGCCACCGGCTCGCTGCGCGCCTTGCCGAGCCACAGTTCGATGCGCTGGTAGCTGGCCCCCTTGCGCGTGGCCTGCAGGCTCAAGCGCAGGCAGCGCGAGGCCTCGGCGCCGGGGCACGGCTCCTCGCCGGCCAGCGTGCCGGCGTAGTCGTCGGCCCAGCTCATCGTGGCGATGTCGCCGGTGGAGGCGTCGCCGAGCAGCTTCTGCGTCGGCGTGATGCGCAGCGGCCGCTGGCTGCCGGGCAGCAGCAGCCAGAAATCGTCGCCGAGCATCAGCACCTTCTGGCCGGCCTCGGCCGGCGAGCGCATCAGCACCAGCGAACGCCGCTGCGGCTGCACGAACACGGTGTAGTGGCGCTCCTTGTCGATGCCGCCGTCGCGCTTGAGCACGGTGACTTCGGTCTCGACCTGCAGGTGTTCGTCACCGGTGCGGTAGCGGTCGGCTGCCTTCAACAGCGCGGCCACGTCATCGGCGGCGAATGCGGCCAGGGGCAGTGCGCAGGCGAGTGCAAGCAGGAGTGGTTTCATGGCAGCCTCGAATCGATACTGGGTTCGGGAAGTGCTGTAGCGTTGCAGCCAAGTGGCCGCCGCGGATCCGGCTCTGCCGGTCCCTTGGCGGCGCCCCCTGGGGGGAGGCGGCCGCCAGGCCCGGGGGGGTCGTCATGCATGGGCCAAAGCATCGACGATCGGGCGGCGCACCGTGCGCCGCGCCACCGCGGCCGAGGCCAGTGTGGCCAACAACAGCATCGCGGCCAGGGTGGCGGCGTAGAGCGTGCCGTCGAAGGCGATCTGCAGCGGATAGCCGGTGCTGCGTCCGGGCGGCGGCGGCATCTGCACCGGGAACCACAGCAGCGCGGCGGTGAGGCCGAGCGCGATCAGCGCACCGAGCAAGGCCCCCAGGCCACCGAGCAGCAGGCCCTCGAGCGCGAAGCTGCGCACCAGCTGCTGCGGCAGCGTGCCCATCGCGCGCAAGGTGCCCACCTCGCGGGTGCGCTCGATGATCGCCATCGCCATCGCGTTGGTGACGACGAATACGACGATCACGCCGATGATCAGCCCGAGCGCGCCGAAGATGCGGTTGTACAGGTCCTTGACGCTGCGGTAGAACGGCGCCTGGTCGACCCAGGTCTGCACCGCCAGCTGCGGCAGCAGCCCACGCACGCGCTGCTGCGCGGCCGGCGTGGCGCTCATGCGGTCGAGGAAGACGCCGAGACTCGACACGCGGTCGGTGGCCAGCAGCTTCTGCGCGCTCGGTAAGTCGATGTAGACGAGGCGCTTGTCGATCTCGGGTACGCCGGTCGAGAAGGTGCCCGCCACGGTGACGTCGAGCGCATTGAGTGCGCCGTCGGTGGTGCTCGCCAGCAGCGTGAGCCCGCTGCCGGGCGCGGCCTTCAGGCTGCGCGCCAGACCAACGCCCAGCATGACCCGTGCGCGCTGGTCGCTCGCCAGCACCTGCCCCGACTTCATCGTCAGGAACGGGCCCTTGACGGCGAACTCGGCGTCGGCATCGATGCCGGCGGCCATCATCACGACGCTCTTGTCGCCGTTGCTGATCAGGCCGCTGAACTCCACCCGCGGCAGAACCTGGCGCACCGCATCGTCGGCGAGCAGCTGCGCCTTCAATGCGGCGGCGTCGGGCAGGCCGTGCTGCAGCGGCACGTCCTCGTCCTGCGAGAACTGCTCGGGTTTGGCGACGATCAGGTGCCCCGTCGTGCGTGCCGAGGCCTCGGCCAGCGCCTGGTAGGTGTAGAGCGCAAAGCCGCCGGCCAGCAGGATGGCCGCGGTGCCGAGCGCGGCGATCGCCACTGTCACCGCCGAACGACGGCGATTGCGCAGCGTATTGGCCCAGGCAAAGCGCAGCCAGCGCAACGCGGCGTTCATCATGCGGCCCTCGCGACAGCTGGTGCCTGGCGTTGCGGCTCGATGCAGCCGTCGAGCAGCCGCAGCTGGCGGTCGCAGCGCGACAGCAGCCGCTCGTCGTGCGTGGCGACGAGAAAGGCCGCACCGTGCGCGTGGCCCTGCTCGCGCATCAGCTCGAGCACCTGCTCGGCGGTGTGCGAGTCGAGGTTCGCGGTCGGCTCGTCGGCGATCACCAGCGACGGCCGCTTGACCAGCGCGCGGGCCACGGCCACGCGCTGGCGCTGGCCACCCGACAGTTGATCCGGCCGATGTGCCGCGTGCGCGTCGAGGCCGACGGAGCGCAGCATCGCGCCGACGCGTTCGCGGCGTTCGCGCGCCGGCGCGCCGGCCAGGAACAGTGGGTAGTCCACGTTCTCGTGCACGGTCATCACCGGCACGAGGTTGAAGCTCTGGAACACGAAGCCGATCGCATCGCGCCGCAGCAGCGTGGCCTGGCGCTCGCTCAAGCCCGCCACCGGCCGTCCGCGCAGCACGATCGCGCCGGCGTCGGGCTGGTCGATCAGCCCGGCGAGATTGAGGATCGTGCTCTTGCCGCTGCCCGACGGACCGGTGAGCGCGAGCATCTCGCCGGCGTGCAGCGTGAGGTCGACGCCGCGCAGCGCCTGCACGATGTGCGCACCCAGGCGGTAGGTCTTGTGCACGCCGGTCAGGCGCAGGACGGGATCGGCGGCCACGTCACAGCTCCTTCAGGCGACTGCGCGCGGCGGCGGCCTGCGCTGCGTTGCTGGCGACCACGAGCTCGTACCACTGACGGGCCTGCGCCGCCTGCTGGTCGGCCTCGGCCTGCCGGCCGGCACGCATCCACACGGTGGCACGAAACGGCGCCGGCGCGGCGTCGAACAGCGGGCTGGCCAGCACGTCGGCGAGCAACTTGCGGCCGCGCTCGCCGCGGTTGAACATGCCCGGCAGCCCGAGGAACGTGTTGGCGGCGACGAAACGCGTCTCCAGCACCGCCGGTACGCCGTGGTGCGCCACGGCGTCGTGCTCCGGCGCCAGCTGGGCCAGCGCCTTGTCGATCAGCGCCAGACCGTCGTCGGCATGCTGCAGCTTGCGCCAGGGCAACACCGTGGTCGTCGCGCGCAGCGCGGTGGCCGCGCCGAGATAGGCACGCAGCACCGGGTCGGCCGGATGCTCGGCCAGCAGCCTGGTGAACAACTCGGCGGCGTCCTCGATCGCGTCGGACTGGCCCGGCGCGGCCTGCTGGAATCGGGCGAAGGCGGCCCCGAACGCGGCGGCGGGCTGCGCACGGGCCGCCGAGGTCAGCGTGAGCAGCGCGCCGCCGCTGGCGGCCAGGAGGATCGTCGCGAGCACGGTGGCGACGTGGCGGCGGGTGGACCGGTCGGTCATGGTGGGCTCCTTGGGATGACGGTGCCGCCATCCTCCATGCCGTCGACTCGCGGCGCAGCGCCTGTGCGACGAAGCGTCGATGGGTGTCGCAAGACGTCGCGCCGCGGCGCGAGGCGTTTCGGCTTCCTTCGGCCACGTGCTGCCGATCCGGTGCCTGGCCGACCAGGGCCCTACGGGGGTATCGCCGCCCCGCACTTCCAGCACTGATCGAACCCACCCTCGATCAACTCGCCGCAGGTGGTGCACACCCAGCGCCGGAACGGCGGATGCCGCAGCTGGTGCAGCAGCGCGCGCGCCGCGTCGAGTTGCGCGTCGTCGGCGATCCACACCTCGGGCAGCGCCTGGTCGGGCGGGATCTCGCCGGCAATGCTGCTGGTGTAGGCGCGCTGCACGCTGACGTCGAAGCCGCCCTGGCGCAGCATGTCGGCCCACAGCGTGGCCAGCGCCAGATTGGGGGCCTGGATCAGGCGCTTCATCGCACACCACTCAGCGCCGCCGCGCCGACACGGCGATGCCGGCGACGATGAGCGCAAACGCGGCCATGTGATAGGGCTGCGGCCACAGGCCGAGCACCGCGCCGGAGATCAGCGCCGCGAACAGCGGCGTCAGGTTGGAGAACAGTGCCGCCACCGCCGGGCCGGCGCCCGACACGCCCATGCCCCAGGCGCGATACGCGAGCACCGAGGGGCACAGCGCCACGTACACCAGCGCTGCCGCCAACGGCCACGACCACCGCACCGGCTGGCTGCCCGCCAGCACGCCGTGCTCCACCGCGGCCGCGGCGCCGGACCACACCAGCCCGAACGCGACCTGCACCAGCAGGAAGCCGGCCCAGTCCCACGGCGGGCGCTCGCTGCCGCGCATCGATGGCGGCGGGCGCGCGAGCAGCCAGCTGTAGCCGGCCCAGCAGGCGGTGGCCGCCAGCATCAGCACGTCGCCCGCGACGAGTTGCACGCGCGCCAGCGCCTGCAGTTCGCCGCGCGTGAGCACCACCGCCACGCCCAGCAGCGACAACGCCGCCGCCAGCAGGTCGCGCTGCGTGGGCCGCACGCGAAACGCCAGCGCGCCCACGGCCATCATCCACAGCGGGATGCTCGAGGCGATCAGCGTCACGTTCAATGGGGTGGACGTGCGCAGCGCCATGTACTGCAAGGTGTTGTAGACGCCCACGCCGAGCAGCCCCAGCAGCGCCAGGTGGGGCCAGCGCGCCGCGATCTGCGCGCGCGACTTTGCAGTCGCCCATGCGCGCCAGCCCAGTGGCAGCAACAGCAGCGCCGCCCCGAGCCAGCGCAGCGCGTTGAACAGCACCGGCGCAATGTCGCCCGCCATCAGACGACCCACCACCGCGTTGCCGGCCCACAGCAGCGGCGGCAGCGTCAACATGAGCGCCAGGCGCGGCGTGACAGGGCTGTTCACCGGGGGAGTTTAGGCGTGCGAACCCCTTCGGCCCGGCGCACCTGCGCTGCATCGACTACGCTACGAGCTGCGACGATCAACCAGGAGACACCCCATGGCCAAGGCCATTCAGATCACCCAGTACGGCGGCCCCGAGGCGATGCAGATGGTCGACGTCGAGGTCGGCAACCCGGGCCCGGGCGAGATTCGCATCAAGCACCACGCCTGCGGCCTGAACTTCATCGACGTCTACCAGCGCACCGGCCTGTACCAGAACCCGCTGCCGCTGAAGCTCGGCATGGAGGGCGCGGGCGTGGTCGAGGCGGTGGGCGAGGGCGTCACGCACCTGAAGGCGGGCGACCGCGCGGCGTATGCCAGCAACCCGCCCGGCAGCTACAGCACGGCGCGCGTGATGCCGGCCAAGACGGTGTGCAAGCTGCCCGACGCGATCAGCTTCGAGACCGGGGCGGCGATGATGCTCAAGGGCCTGACCGCGCAATACCTGCTCAAGCGCACGCAGCCGCAGGGCGGCCTGCAGCCCGGCGACCACATCCTGTGGCACGCGGCCGCCGGCGGCGTGGGACTCATCGCCTGCCAATGGGCCAAGGCGATGGGGCTGCAACTGATCGCCACCGCCGGCAGCGACGAGAAATGCCAGCTCGCGCTCGAGCACGGCGCGGCCTTCGCGATCAACTACCGCACCGAGAAGTTCGTCGACCGCGTCAAGGCCATCACCGCCGGCAAGGGCGTGAAGGTGGTTTACGACTCGGTGGGCAAGGACACTTTCGACGGCAGCCTGGACTGCCTGCGCCCGTTCGGCCTGATGGCGAGCTTCGGCAACGCATCCGGCCCGGTGCCGCCGTTCGCGCCGGGGCTGCTCGGGCCGAAGGGCTCGCTGTACCTCACCCGCGCGACGCTGTTCACCCACATCGCCACGCGCGAGGCCACGCAGCAGATGGCCGACGACCTGTTCGGCGTGGTCGGCAGCGGCAAGGTGAAGATCCGCATCGACCAGCGTTACCCGCTGGCCGAGGTGGCGCAGGCGCACCGCGACCTCGAGGCGCGCAAGACCACGGGTTGCACGGTGCTACTGCCCTGAGATCACGGTGCGGCGGCGTCAGCTTGACTCGATCAAACGATGGGCGGGACACCCAGGGCACTCAGCGTGCCGGCCGTCAACAACCCGGTGTCGCGCATGCCCTTCAGTACCTGGAAGTGGCGCAACCCGGTCACCGTCTCAGCGCTCAGTATGCCGTCGATCGGTCCTTCATAAAGCGCGACGCTGCTGAGCCGGATCTGAACCTGCATGACCTGAAGTCGGACTCGCTCGGTTTCGGTGAGCACGACACCGCTCGTGTGCGAGCCATGTGCGCGGGCAGCCTTGGTCTGCATCGGCATGGAGTGAGGCACCACCGCCACGTTGGTTGACGAGTGCAGCATGTTCAGCGAGCGCGCTGAGCGCGCTTTGCGTGGTGCACGCTCGACGTCGGGGAACGGGTATGCCACGCGCGGCAATAGCTCAGCGGCGGAGTCGGGGTCGTTGCCTTGCGTCGAAGCGTCGTTCGCGCGGTTGGCGACGGCGCGGCCGGTTGGGGCCGCCTGGAACGACCCTGGCTTTGCATGGGACGGGGTGACAGCCGGCAGCCGTGACGTGGGTCGCGGCGGGCTCTCGCAGTCGGCAGGGATTGCTGACGGCCCAGCTGCGGCCAACGTGCCCGCATCGGTACCGCGGGCGATGAACAACGAAATGCCTTTCAGAAAGCTGTTCATGGCTTGGCCCTCGATCCTGACCCATTCTTATCGTCATGTATCAGAACGTATCCCACTCATTTGAGGGGCGGGACCGCTGCGCGCCTCGGTGTTTCCACCGACGCTGGCATATGGCGAGCCTGATCCACAGCGTCAGCGGAACCGCCGGCCCGGGCGGATCGCCCTGCGCCAGAATGGGCCTCTTGCTCGGCTACGTCTGTCGAATGACACCTTCAGTCTGCATCGCCGCACGCCTGTTCAGGCGCGGTGTCCTCGTCGTGCTGGCGGCGCTGTGGGCGGCCGCGCCGGCGTCCGCCCAGGTCGCATCGCCGCACGCGATCGACATCCCGCCGTGGTTCCTGGAGAGTTTTCTCGACTTCAACGACGAAGCCGCCAGCGCGGCCAAGAGCGGCAAGCGGCTGCTGCTGTACTTCGGCCAGGACGGCTGCCCCTACTGCCGCGAGCTGATGGTCACCAACTTCAGCCAGCGCGCCATCGTCGACAAGACCCGCGCGCAACTTCGAGGCTGTCGCGCTCAACATCTGGGGCGACCGCGAGGTGACGTGGATCGACGGCCAGCGCCTGAGCGAGAAGCAGTTCGCCAGGTTGCTCAAGGTGCAGTTCACGCCGACGCTGCTGTTCCTCGACGAGCAGGGTCGTCCGGGCACCCGGCTCAACGGCTACTGGCCGCCGCACAAGCTCAGCGCCGCGCTCGACTACGTGATCGGCGGCCATGCGCGCAGCGGCACGCTCGGCGACTACGTGGCGCGGCACGCGAGCGACGCCGCCAACCCGCAGCTCGCCGACGAGCCGTTCTACCTGAGGCCGCCGCACGACCTGCGCCGCAAGCCCGGCGCCAAGCCGCTGGCGGTGCTGTTCGAGACGCGCCACTGCAAGGCCTGCGACGAGATGCATGCCGAGGGTTTCAAGCGCGCCGAGATGAAGGCGCTGCTGGGCCGCTTCGACGTGGTGCGCTTTGCGCTGAGCGACACCGTCGAACTCGTCACGCCGGCCGGCCGCAGGGCCACGGCGCAAGACTGGGCGCGCGAGCTGAACGTGAGCTACACGCCGTCGGTGGTGTTCTTCGACGCCGGCAACCGCGAGGTGTTTCGTTTCGAAGGCTACGTGCGGCCGTTCCACCTGACCGGCGCGTTCGACTACGTGGCACAGGGCGCGTACCGCACGCAGCCGGAGTTCCAGCGCTTCCTGCAGGAGAAGACCGAGCGCGCGAAGGCGCGCGGCCAGGCCGTGGACCTGTGGCGCTGAGCCGTCCGGCGCCGGTGCCCGGCGTCGACCCGCCACCCGCAGGGCACCCGCCGGCGCGGCATGGCCGTCGCCACTAGGGTCAACCCGCCCCCCACTCTTAGGGAGTGGTTTCATTGACACCGCGCAAGCATCGACACTTAATCACTTGACGTGGTGAGCGCGTGATCCGGCCGACGGGGGTGAGGCCTTGAATCGCGACGCGCATGCCAGCCGCGGACAACCCGCGCCGGCGTCGACGCCAGAACGCTCACAACAAGTCGAATACCCCAGGAGCTGGCGGAACATGAATACTGCTGTGAAGAAGTTTGTGCTTGCCGCGCGACTGGCGCTGGGGGTGCTGCTCGGTGTCGATGGGCTCGGCACAGCTCGCACCGCCCAAGGTGGGGCCGAACGTCAACATGGTCTGGGGCACGCGCTTCCCCGAAGGCGACCCGTTCCTGACCAAGCAGAACGAGCCGTCGATCGCGGTCTCGTCGCGCAACCCGCGCCATCTGCTGGCGGCGTCGAACGACTACCGGCAGGTGCCGGTGTTGACGGCCGAGGGGCTGAAGGGCGGCAAAGCGTGGAACACGCTGTACAAGTCGGTCGACGGCGGCACACGTGGCGCTCGGTCGTGCTCGGCGGCTGCCCGCTCGACATCCCGGCCTGCAATGACACGACTGGCCTCACCGCGCCGCTGAAGGCGCTGGCGCCCGACTTCTGCGCCGACCCGACTGTGCGCGCCGGCCCGCACGGCACTTTCTTCTATTCGTTCATCGCCGGGCGCCGCGACACCAGCACCGACGGCGTCGTGGCAGTGCAGCGCTTCGTCGACAAGAACAACGACATTCAGCGCGACACCGACGTGCGCGAGCAGGCGGACGGCCGAAGATCCTCTTCCACGCCGAAGACCCGATCCTGCCCGACACGCTGAACCTGCTCGACCGCGGCACCACCGGGCCAGTTCATCGACAAGCCGTGGAACGCCGCCGACATCGGCGGCCGTACATGGAACACCGGCAGCTGCGAGCTGCTGTCGTGGACCAAGAATCGTACCGACCTGCGCACGCCGCGGAGACGGTGCCGGCGTTCAGCGTCTACGTCTCGTACGCGTTTTTCCCGGGCAGGGACAGCAACGACCACCCGAGCGTCTACGTCGCGGCGTCGAACGATTGCGGCAGTACGTTCTCGAAGCCGGTCAAGGTCAGCAACTCGCTCGACGCGACCTCGGGCACCTCGATGGCCATCGACCCGCTGACCGGCACTGTCTACTTGGTGTGGCGGCGCTTCGGCAGCCTCGAGAGCCCGGCCAAGCCCGACCAGATCTACATGAGCAAGTCCACCGACGGCGGCCGGACGTGGCTGAACCAGCCGGTCGTCGTGGTGGCGGACTTGAAGCCCTACGACCAGGCGGCCACCGGTGGCTCGTTCCGCACGCTGGCGTTTCCCAGCGTCGCCGTCTCGGTCGACAAGAACGGCGTCAGCCGCGTGCACGTCGCGTACACCGCGCGAACGGCGCGCGCCGACGCGACGCCGCCGTATGCCTGCCAATCGACCAACCCGAAGGACTGCGATTCGCGTGTTCGCCTGACGACATCGCTCAATGGCGGCACCACCTGGTCGGCGCCGATCGAAGTCGACCCGATCCCGGCCTCGCCAACCAACCCCAACGGCCGCGGCCACCAGTTGCAGCCGGCGCTGACGTTCGCCGCCGGCAAGCTCGCGATCACATGGCTCGACCAGCGCTTCGACCAGACCGAGGAGGTTCTGGCCTGCCCGAGCGGCGCCACCTGCACGCAGGTGACCGACCTGGTGCGGTAAGCGGGTGCCGATGGGCAACCTCGATCCGAACTGCCGGGTCGACGTGATGCAGCGAGCCACTCGCCTCTCTGCCGCAGGCCTCGAAGGACCTGCTCGGCCCGTTGCCCGGCGCCTGCTACGAATATCGCGCCGGGCGTCCGGCGTCGGTCTGGAGCACCTACCTGAACGACGGCTCGCCCGGGCTGGTGCGCCGCCACACGATCGACGTCTTCGCCGCACTGGCCGATCCGGACGTGCCGACCTTCGCCTCCGCGCCGGTGTCGCAGTACCTGTTCGGCAACACCGTCCGCGATGCGCGCGGAAACTACGAGATCCGCCAGAAGGAACTCTTCGCACCCAACCTGCCGCTGTTCGTCAACGGCGACGGCCGCCTTCATCGGCGACTACATCGACCTGGCCGGACAGGGCATCGTCGCCACCGGCGAATCAGAGCTACAAGTTCAACATCGGGCCCAACAGCTGCACCTCTGCGGCCTGTACCCAGTCCACCACGGCAGGCGCGAGCCCCGTCTTTCACGTCGCGTTCACCGACAACCGCGATGTGATTCCGCCGAAAGACGGCGATTGGACGCGGCCGGTGTGCCTGGCCACCGGGTTCACCGGCGACCCGGCCAATCCCGTGACCAATTTCGGCACCCAATGCCTGGACAAGGACGGGAACCCCATCAGCGAGCAGCCACCGGGCTTTGCCGGCAACCGCAATCAGAACGTGCGCTCGGCGATCGTGGTGCCGGATTCAGCGGCCTATGCCTTCACGAATTCCAAGCGGCTCAGCGCATCCCGGGCACGCGGCTTCGTGATCACGGTCGACAACTTCGACACCGGCGCCCTGAAGTCCTACCGCCTCACCGCGGTGAAGCCGAGCACGGTGGATGCCAGCTTCGACAAGGCCACGTTCGACCCGCCGGCTGGCACCACCGCGCCGCCAGCGCTGCTGAGCACCGACGTGCAAGTCCAGCCCCGCTCGTCGAGCACGCGCAGCCTGTGGGTCCGCGCGATCGATCCGGCAGCGCGCCTGCTCGTGCTGGTCACCAGCCCGCCGGACTGCGGCCCTGCGCCTGCTACGCCGTGCACCTACCGCGCGGAGGTGCCGCTGAACCCCGACCCGGGCGCCGCCGACTCGCTGGCGGGCAACGGCGACGGCGCCCCTCTCGACCTGGCCAACAACGACCTCGGCAGCGTGGTGCTGTCCAACGCGGTGCTCACCAACAACGTGCTGAGCAACAACGCGCTGTCCAACAACACGGTCGACAACGCGGCGTTGAGCAACGTGGCGCTGACCAACGCAGTGTTGTCCAACGTGGTGCTGTCGAACAAGGCGCTGAGCAACCTGCAGATCGAGACCCTGGACCCGAGCATCAATCAGGATGCCGTGGCGCTGTCGAACGCCGTGCTGACCAACGCGGCCCTGTCGAACGTGGTGCTCACGAATGGGGTGTTGTCGAACTCGGTCCTGTCGAACAACGCGCTGTCCAATGCGGTGCTGAGCAACGAGTCGCCGGCCGCGGTGGCGTTGAGCAACGCCGTGCTCAGCAACGTGGCGTTGAGCAACCTGGCGCTGACGAATTTGGACCCGGCGAATCTGGCGTTGAGCAACGCCGTGCTGTCGAACAACGTGCTGTCTAACGTCGCGCTGAGCAACAGCAACGACTTCGAGAACGTCGTGCTGACCAACGCCGTGTTGAGCAACGCGGTGCTCAGCAACGTGGCGCTCAGCAACCTGGCCCTGTCCAACGCCGTGCTGAGCAACAACGCCTTGTCGAACGTGGTCCTCAGCAACCGGGCGTTGAGCAATTCGGTGCCGGGCGGCGAGGACGATTTGGATCCCATCGAAGCGGCCAACTTCGACCTCAGCAAGAACACGTTCACCAGCGCCGACTTGTCGGCCAGCAAATTCGCCGACGCCACCTTCACGGTGCGCAACCGCGGCAACACCGACACCACGCTGGCGGTGAAGCTGCTCCTACGAGGCGTCGAGCCGGCAGATGGATGTCCGCCAGACGCGAAGAACTTGCTGGAGTGCGGGAAGATCAAGCTGCAGCTGGTGATGCGCAAGATCGTGCCGGTGCCGACGGCCATCCCACCCACCGGACCTGCGGTGGATTCCGGGCGCGCGTTGCGCATCGGGTTGACGCAGTTCAACGCGCAGGTGTCCAACGTCGGCACACCCGAGGTGATCAACCTCAATGATCCGAATGCTGAACGCGATCTGGGCAGGTTCCTGCCCGAGAAGGCCGATGCCGCGACGTTGCCGCTGGGGCCGGGCGAGCGCGCGCACGTGACGCTTCGGGCCATCGGGCCCAATGGCGTGGTCAACCCGTTCGAGTTCCTGCGCTGGGGGTCGAAGTTCGTGGTCGTCGATGCGGCGCAGAGCACGCGCACGGCGATTCCGCTGATCATCAAGACGCTGTCGCTGTCGCCTCCGGCCACGGCGACGCAGGCGCAAAACTACGCGCTCACTGCGGCAGGCGGATTCGGCAACGTCACCGGCAGCGCCGTGTGGGCCGACCAGTTCGGTACACCTCTGTGTCCGCTGCAGACGACCCCGCTGCCAGCCATCTGTGACGTGGCGGTCGCCCTGGACTTCTCCACGCCAGACGGTACGCGCAATGGAGTCCTGTCTTTCACACCCAACGCCAAGGGTGATTTCTATTTGCGGGTCAAGGTCACAGACCAGAGCGTGCCTCCGCAGGAAGACCAGCAGCTGCTGAAGGTGGTCGTCAACGGTGCGACGCAATCCGTCGCGCCGCCGCTGGACACGCTCCTGCCTTCGGGAGACATCCCGTTCGGAACGCCGGTGACTCTGGTTCAACCGACCAGTACCGCGTCCGGCAATCCGGTCGTCTACAGCGTGGTGGCAGGCAACTGCACCATCACCGGACCGGGTACCAACGGCTCGTACACGTTGACGCCTGGCGCACCTGGTTCCTGCACGATTCAGGCCCAGGTCGACGGCAACACCGTCTATTCGACGCTGACGGTCACGAGCACGGTGACGGTCGTCAAAGGCAACCAGACCATCACCTTCGCGCAGCCGCCCAACCCCAGCAACGTGACCTACGCCCCCGGCGCGACCGTGTCGCTTTCGGCGTCCGCGTCGAGCGGGCTGCCGGTGAGCTTCAGCACCACCAGCCCCGGCACGGTCTGCGCCGTCAGCGGCTCGACGGTGACGGTCCAGGGAGTCGGCGTTTGCAGTATCACCGCCAACCAGGCGGGCAACGCCAACTACAACCCGGCGCCGCCGGTGGGGCCGCTCAACATCACGATCGGCCAGGCCGCGCAGACGATTTCGCTCACGCAACCGGCGACCAACATCACGTTCGTCTACGGAAGCGCGACCACGGTGACCCTGCAGGCCACGGCATCGAGCGGCTTGCCGGTCACCTTCACCTCGAGCGACACGTCGGTCTGCACTGTGACCGGGAGTACGGTGAACATCCTCACTGCCGGGGTGTGCACGATCACCGCCACCCAAGGCGGCGTGCCCAACTACTTCCCTGCAGCCGCGGTGACTCGCATCATCACGGTCAGCAAGGCGCCGCAGACCATCACGTTCGGGGCATTGCCCAGCCGCACGCTCGGTGAGCCGCCGTTTGCGGTCAGCGCCACGGCCTCGAGCGGCCTTGCGGTGACGTTCTCCACACTGACGTCGGCCGTCTGCACCGTCAGCGGCAATACGGTGACTCTGGTGGCTGGGGGAACCTGCACGATCGCCGCCGATCAGGCCGGCAACGTCAACTTCAATCCTGCGTCGCGCGTCTCGCAAAGCTTCACGGTCAGCGTGCCGACATTCACGGCCACAGGCCCGATGGTGCAGGCACGCAGCAATCACACCGCCACGCGGCTGAACGATGGGCGGGTGCTGGTGGCCGGCGGCTTCAACAGCGCCGGTGCGCCGACCGACACGTCGGAAATCTACACGCCGGCAACGGGCACGTTCACCGCGGCCGGGAATCTGCCCAGCAAGTCGGCCGGGCATACGGCGACTCTGCTGAACGATGGCCGCGTGCTGGCGGCTGGCGGCGGAAACTCGAGCACCGAGATCTTCACTCCGACTCCCACCGGTGGAACCTGGAGCCCAAGCGGCGGCATGTCGTCGACGCGTTCGTACCATACGGCCATCCTGCTGGGCGACGGGCGCGTGCTGCTGGCGGGCGGTGCGGACAACGCCGGCAAGTCGATTCAGTCGACGATCCTGTTCAATCCCGCCACCGGCAACTTCAGCGCCGGGCCGCTGATGACGACCGCTCGAGAGCGGCACACGGCCACGCTGCTGCCCAGCGGCCAGGTGTTGATCGCTGGCGGGCGCCAGAAGGTGGGCAGCGGCTACACCTCGTTGCGGACCTCGGAGCTGTGCAGTGCCACCGCGTGCACCGCCGTCACGGGCCTGATGTCACAGGCACGCTACGGGCATTCGGCCGTAGCCACACCGATCTTGAACGGTCAGGTGCTGCTGATCGGTGGCTCCGATCCGCCGTCGCAGCTCGTCGAGGTGTTCACCGGCAACGGTTGGGCGACCGTCACCTCGACCGCGATGGTCAGTGCCCGACGCGACCTCGAGGCCACGTCGTTGCCCGATGGCCGCATTCTGGTCACCGGTGGTGTGAACGCAAGCGGTGCGCGTCTGCAGAGCAGCGAGTTGTTCGGCGGCACGTTCGTCGCGGGCCCGAACATGGGGGCGGCACACGCGAGCCATCGTGCCACTCTGCTGCAGAACGGCCGCGTGCTGGTCACCGGCGGGGTTGGTGCGAGCGCTGGGGCGATCAACGGCGCTGAGCTGTACGGCAGCGGGCCCTGAAGCGGCGGCTCGCCGCTCGAGCCAGCAGATTCAGCGACTGGGTTGAGCGAGCGGAGCAGAATCCAGGGCCTTGTTCACGACGTGGTGAACAAGGCCCTCAATCCGCCAGCCCCATCTTCACCAGCAGCGGCTGCCAGCGCGGATCGTGGTGCACGCCCAGCAGAAACGGGTCCACCCGCAGGTACGACAGGCCGGGGTCGCGTTCGGTGTAGGCCGTCTCCAGCCACTCGAAGGTCTTGTCCAGGTCCCCGGTGGCGCCGTACACCTCGGCGATCTGGTAGGGGCTGTCCTTGCCGTGCTCGTCGATCAGGCTCATCAGCTCGGTGTCGGATTCGGTCAACTGCCCGAGCGTGTTGTGCACCACCGCCAGGCCGACACGGCGGAAGATGTCGCTGACCTCCTGCGACATCAGCGCCAGCGCCTCCTGCGGCTTGCCGCGCGCCAGCGCGAGCGCGCCGAGCCAGGTGTAGGTGAGCAAGCCCGCGGCACCCATCTGCAGCACCTGCCGCAGCACGCGCTCGGCCTCGTCCAGCTGGCCTGCGGCAATGCAGTACATCGCCAGGTTGCGGTGCAGCGGGATGTTCAGTGGGTCGAGCTTCGTGGCGCGGCGCGACAGCTCGATCGCTTCGTCCAACCGCCCCAGCGCGGCCAGCATGTCGGCGGCGGCGTTCATCGCCAACGTGTTGCTGGGCGCCACTTTCAGCGCGCGCTGGAACGACGCCTCCGCGCCCTTCCAGTCCCAGTCGAACGCGCGTTGCACCCAGCCCATCGCGGTGTGGCCCTCGGCCAGCTCGGGTTCGCGCGCCAGCGCGCGTTGTGCCGCCGCCTTGGCGCGTGCGAAGCCCTCGGCCGTCGGCACCCAGCTCTGCCCGGCCTGGTCGGAGTAGGCACGCGATAGGCCGGCCCAGGCTGCGGCATACGCCGGATCGATTTGAATGCGCCTTCAGATAGCAATCGACGGCCTTGGCGGTGTCTTCGCTGCTTCAGGCGTCCGCGGTACTCCTGGCCTTCGAGGTACAGGTTGTAGGCCTCGACGTTGTGGCTGCGGCCCTTGGCGGCGGCCGCCACTTCGGCCTTGATGACGCCGGCATCCACCTTGCTCGGTGCCGGCCAGCCCGAGCGCCTCGCGCAGTTCCTTCACCACGCACTGGGCGATGTCGTCCTGCACCGCGAAGATGTCTTCCATGTCGCGGTCGTAGGTCTCGGCCCACAGGTTCGAATCGCGTCGGCGGCCTCGATCAGCTGCGCCGCGATGCGCACGCGTTTGCCCGACTTGCGCACGCTGCCTTCGAGCACGTGGGCCACGTTGCAGGCTCTTGCGCGACCGTCGGGATGTCGACGTCCTTGCCCTTGAAGCTGAACGCCGACGTGCGCGACGCCACGCGCAGGCCGCGGATCTTGGCCAGCATGTTGAGCATTTCCTCGGACAGCCCGGTCGGCGAAGTACTCGTACTCCTCGTCGTGGCTCATGTTGACGAACGGCATCACGGCGATCGACGGCGTGTTGTCCACCGGCAGCAGCGGCGGCGCGGGTATCGGCGCCTGCAGCCAGCCCGGCGTGGTGGGCGGCGGGTCGATCGGGCCGAACGCCGAGGCATCGAAGCCTTCGACCTGGACCGCGAACACCCGCACCGGGCGGGCGATGTTCTTCAGCGTCTGTTCGCCCAGGTCGAGGAAATCCAGCGTGAGCTTGTCCAGCACCTCTTCGCGCACCTTCGACGAGACGCAGATGCCACCGGGCTGCGCGATGCCTTCGAGCCGCGCCGCGATGTTGATGCCGTCGCCGTAGATGCGCACCTCGTCGTGGATCACGTCGCCGAGGTTGATGCCGATGCGAAACTGCATGCGCCGGTGCTTCGCCTCGTCTTCGTTGCGGCGGCGCATCACGGTCTGGATTTCGACCGCGCACTCCACCGCGTCGACCACGCTGGCGAACTCGGCCAGGATGCCGTCGCCGGCGGTGTCGATGATGCGGCCGCCGAATTCGGCCACCAGCGGCAGCACTTCGGCCTGGTGCCCCTTCAGCGTCGCGCACGGTAGCAGCCTCGTCCTCGCCCATCAGGCGGCTTAGCCCGCGATATCGGCCGCCAGGATGGCCGCCAGGCGTCGGGTGACCTTTACCGCGTCGCGCACCGATGATCTCCGCGCATCCTGTTCCGTTTCTCGTGTGCAGTCGACATCATTGCAGTTCACTTTAGCACCGGGGCCACCGCACCCCGGGAAACAGGGGGTGCTTCGCGTGCTGTCGGGCTCGGAAAGCACGGGGCCGGCGCCCGCGATGGCCACCGATGCGCAAGGCTACGTATGGCGCTGCGGCGCGCTGCGGCCCAACAATGCCGGGCATCGTCTTCACCCGAACCAGGAGGCTGCGCATGCGCACCACGCAACAACTCCCACGCCGGCTGCTGCTGGCGGCGCTGGCCGGTCTGGCCGTGCCGGTGGCGCTGGCCGAGCCCGGCGCCCTCGACGGCAAGAAGTTCGAAGGCGTGTTCATCGAGCGCGGCAAGATCAAGGGCGAAGCCGACACGCTGCTGTTCAAGGACGGGCGCTTCCGCTCCACGGCGTGCGACCGCTTCGGTTATTCCGACGCGCCGTACAAGGCCACGCCGCTGGCCGACGGCATCGCGTTCGAGGCCGAGACCGAAAGCGCCAAGTACGGCAAGCTGGCCTGGAAAGGGCTGGTGCGCCACGGCAAGCTCGACGCCACGGCGACGATGCTGCGACAGGGCAAGCCGCCGGTGGAAAACTGGGCCGTTGCGGTCAGCCAGCCATGAACGCGCTGGCCGGCTGCCAGGTGACGTGCATGTTGCCGGTCAAGGACCTGCCACGCGCGCGCCGTTTCTACGAGGGTGCGCTGGGCCTCGACGTGCTGGGTGCCAAGCCCGACGGCAAGTTCGTCTACCGCTGCGGCGGCACCGAGATCGCGCTGTTTCCCAAGCCCGATGGCACCCCGGCGCAGCACACCGCGCTGAGCTTCCAGGTGAGCGACATCGCGGCCTCGATCGTCGCGCTGAAGGCCCGCGGCGTGGTCTTCGCCGACTACGACTACCCGGGGCTGCGCACGGTGGACCATGTGTGCGTGCTCGGCGCCGAGAAGGCGGCATGGTTCGAAGACCCGGAGGGCAACATCCTGTGCCTGCACGAAGACCTGGCCTGAGGCCCGGCACCTGCTGCCGCGCCGGCTAACGCCCCGTCGCGTCGTCGCGCCGCACCACGTTCAGCGCCCCGGCCAGCACCGACACCTCGAACTCGCGCGCCGGCGCGAGCGGCTCGCCGTCGGCGGCCAGCGGCAGCGCGGTGTCGGCGCGCACCTGCATGCGCTGGAACGCGAGGCTGCGCACCCGGGGATGGCGCAGGTGCCGGCCGCTGAGCAGCAGCGGCAGCATCGCCAGCGTGCCCAGGCGTCCGAAGCGGCCCGCCAGCAGCAGGTCGAGCCGGCCATCGTCGATACGGGCCTGCGGCACGGCCGGCATGCCGCTGCCGTAGCTGCGCGTGTTCAGCGTCGAGGCGAACAGCGCCTCGCCGTCGTGCACGGCCACGCCGTCGCACGCCACCTGCAGCACGTGAGCGCGCAGCGCGCGCAACTCGGCCAGCGTGGCCCACAGGTAGCGCAGCGTGCCGGGCAACACGCGCGGCGCGCGCAGCGCGCGGATCGCGACCGCCGCGTCGAAGCCCGCGGCCAGGCTGGAGATGAATGGACGCTGCTGATCGGCCGTGCGCAGCAGCGCCAGGTCGATCGGGCGCGGCGGCGCTGAGCAGGCGAGCTGCAGCGCCGCGGGCCAGCGCAGCCGGTGCACGCCGAGCGCACGCGCCGTGTCGTTGCCGGTGCCGCAGGGCACGAGGCCCATCGTGTGCCCGCCCGCCAGCAGCGCTGGCAACAGCTGGTGCACCGTGCCGTCGCCGCCCACCACCGCCACGCGACCGCCCGGCGCCAGCCCGTGCAGCGCGGCCGCCGCCTCGGCGACGCTGCCGGTCACGTGCAGCCGCGCGGGCGCCGCGTGCCGGCGTCGCCAGTCGTCGATCTGCGGGGCCAGCCGTCGGGCCCGGCCGGCGGCCGCATGCGGGTTGAGCAAGATCAAAGATGCGGCCGGCATGGCAGCGCATTGTCGATGCCGGGCGCAGCGATCGGGCATTGCCGCTGCCTGCGCCACGAAGGTCCAGAAAGACGACCATGATCACGAACACGGCGCGCCCCGGGGAGCAGGTGGTGGCGAACGCGATGAAGGGTGACGCACCGCGCGGTGGCTTCCGCCTGATGCGCTACTTCACGATCACCACGTTGATCGCCTTTGTGGCGGTGGGCGTGGCGCTGGTGGTGCTGCAGCGCATGGAGGAGGTCTTCTTCGACAAGGTGCAGCGCGAGCAGGGTGCGTTCTTCGCCGAGGCACAGGCGCAGCTGGCGCGCCAGCACGAAGAAGCCGCGCGCGCCAGCCTGCTGGCCGTGCACGAAGCCAGCCATGTGAACCTGACGCTGGTGGTGGCCAACCTGCTGTGGTCGTCAGCGACTTCGCGCCGTTCGTCGCGGCGGCGCAGCGCCATCCGATCGAGCCTTGCCGTGCGCTGCCGACGGGCGATGCGGCGGCCACCGCCGCGCGCCGCGCCTGCTAGGCCGAGCTGGGCCGGCAGATCCGGCGCCTTGCCCGGCTTTCGCGCGCTGGACGCCAAGGCCTACGCGGCGATGCACGACACCTCGGTCTTCAAGATCAAGGTGTTCGACCTGCGCGGCGTCACGGTCTACTCGTCCGAGCATGCGCAGATCGGCGAAGACGCGTCGGCCAACGCCGGGCGCCACGCCGCGGCGGCCGGTCGGCCGGCCAGCGAGCTGACGCACCGCGACCGCTTCAGTGCCTTCGAGCGCGTGGTCGAGAACCGCGACCTGATCTCCAGCTACGTGCCGGTGCGTGCTGGCCGGCAGCGCGAGCCGTGGTCGGCGTGTTCGAGATCTACTCCGACGTGACGCCGTTCCTGCAGAGCATCAAGACCACCTCGAAGCAGTTCGCCGACATCACGGCCGACAACCAGTCGCGCGTCGAGCAGGCGGCGCGCGCCAACCAGGCGCTAGGTCGATGCCAGCTCGATGCGTTTCTTGTGCGATCGTCGGCGGCATGCTCGCGCTGCTGTACGCGGTCTCCTGGCTGATCGTGCGCAACGGCCAGCGCCTGATCGACCGGCAGCGGCTGGCGCAGGAGCAGTCGAACGCGCGCGAGCGGCACTGGCACCGCGAGAAGATGGCCACGCTGGCCACGATGGCGGCCAACGTGGCGCACGAGGTCGGCAACCCGCTGGCGGTGATCGCCGCGCTGGCGCAGGAACTGCCGGACGCAGCCGGGCCCGGAGCGCCACGGCCGTGCGCCAGCCGCAGATCCTCGACGCAGACCGGCCGCATCGCGACGATGATGCGTCAGATCGCCGACTTCGCGACGGCGCGCGGCCAGGGCCTGGAGTGGGTGGACGTCAACGCGATGGTGAAGGCCGTGTGCGATTTCCAGGGCTTCGACTTCCGCTCGCGCGGCACGCCGATCGAGTTCGTGCCGCAGGCCGACCTGCCGGCCTGCGAGCTGGTGCCCGACCAGCTGAACGAGGTGCTGATGAGCCTGCTGCAGGCGTTCGCCGGCGGCGCGCCCGAGGCCGGCGCGACCGGCGCCGATTCGCATCGAGACGGCCTCGCACGACGGCACCGCGGTGATCCGCCTGACGCATGGCCCGGCCTCCGGCGCCGAGGCGGCCGTACGCGCGGCGCGCCTGCAGGCGCTGCAGCGCCGTGTCGCCGAGATGGGGTGGCGCCTGTCGAGCGTCGCCTCGACGCTGACGATCACCGTGCCGGCTCGCGAGCCGGGCGCAGCGCTGAGCCGACGATCCTGCGCAGCCGGGCTCACGCGCCCGCGGTGTGATGGGTCAGCGCCTTCAGGTGGGCACGCAGGGCCTGGCGCCCCGCGGCGTTCGTCGCCCGCCAGGCCCGCAGCGCCAGATCGAGAAACGCACGTTCGGCGGCGGAGGGGTGTTCGCTCGTGCGCGCCTCGTCGAGCCAGCCGCCGGGCTTGCCGCAGTGGCGCTCGATCTGGCGCGCCAGCTTGTCGCCGATCGGCCGGGACGATTTGACCTGGCTCCACATGCTGGGCGAGATCTCGAGCTGGCGCGGCGAAGGCCTGCTCCAGGCCCTTGGGGGCGGCGCCGGCGGCCATGCGCGCGCTCGGCATGCTGCTGAAACAGCGCCAGCGCGTTCTGCCGGCGGGTGCGGGTGAGGTTGCTCATGTCTGGCGTGTGCTCGGCGCCACGCGACTGCGTCAATCGGATGGACCGTATTGTCCTAGGGGGTTGACGCTCGGGTAAAGAGTATTTACATTGCCGACCAGTCGCAATCGTTCATCCATCAACTTTTCTGAGAGGTCAGCACGTGAGTCGTTTCGCCACCGCCACCAACGCACGCACCCAACCGGGTGTCGCGGCGTTCGTGTGCACCGACCTGCAGGCCCGCCTGTGCGTCGGCGGCCTGATGGCCGATGGCATTTGGGGGCTCACGGGTCCGGGAGAGGCAGGCGTACCACCGCACTAGACACGGTACGTTTCCTCAGCACTCTGTTCACAGAGGCCCGGATCCCGAAGGATCCGGGCCTTTTGTTTTGTGTTTGCAGATTCTGTGGATTCACTTCGGGTGTGTCCTTGCACTCCGAACCGCCAACGCCGGGTGCCGGCGGTTCGGGATGTGCGCGACGCCGGCGCCGGGGTCACGTGCAGCGAGGCACTCCGTTCGACGGGACGCTCGCGCAGGGGCACAGCCGAAGTGAATGCCATCACGAAAACGGCCGCAACGCTTGGGGCGGCGCCGGAACCCGTCACCGGACCGAAGCGATTCGGCGCAGACCTCCGCACGAAGGGTCTGCGCCGACCGCGGCGCCAAATGGGGCGCTTTGTTCGATCGACCGTGCGCTTGTGCTTGGAGAACGTCATGGAAAAGGAAGTCAAGCTCGCCGGCCGGTCCCTGAGGGCCGAACTGGCGATCGTGGTCGGCACGTTGCTGGCCAGCGTGCTGTCGTTCGGCAGCGTCGTGGCGCTGTATGCATCGGCCGGGCCGGATGCCGAACTGGTGGCGCGCGCCGCGGCGGCTGCCAGCGGCGCGGTGGCGCCACGCCCTCCCGGCCGCATCTGAATGCCGCGGCCGGGAGGGCCAGTTCACGCGGCACGCGCCGCGTGAACAGCCCTAGTCGCGCAGTGCCGCCAGCGCGTCGTGCACGCGCTGCGTGGCGCCGCGCGCGACGCTGCCGGTCAACGCCACCGAGGCGCCGGCATGCAGCAGACGCGCAAACGCCGCGCGCACCTGCTCGGCGGACACCGCCTGCACCTGGGCCACGCGTTGCGCCGCGCCGCGCACGCGGTCCAGCACGAGCAGATCCAGCGCCGCATCTTCCAGTCGCTGCGCTGGCCGCTCCTCGTCGCGCAGCAGCCGCACCATCACCTGATTGCGGGCGCGCTCGAGGTCCACCGGGTCCACCTGGTCGGCCTGCCGGCGCAGCAGGCGGGCCACCTCGCGCAGCACCGGGTCGAGATGGCGCGGTGCGAACGATGCCTCGATCGCAAGCTGCCCGCCGAACTCGAACCGGTCGACATGACAACCCGCGTGGTAGACGAGGCCGCGCTTCTCGCGCAGTTCGGCCAGCAGCGGCGAGCTCATGCCGTCGCCGAGCACCGCGGCGGCCACGTCGTGGACGACGTCGTCGTCGGCACGCGGCGGCGTGGGAAAGCCGATCACCAGGTGCGTTTGCTGCCCGCCTTCCATGCGCCGGGTGCGCGTGCCGCCGGTGTACGCTGCGCCGGCGATGGCGTTCGCGGTGCCGGGCGGCAGGCTGCCGAACGCGACTTCGGCCTCGAGCAGCAGTGCGGCCGGGTCCACCGCGCCGGCGGCGGCGACGACGATGTTGGCGCCGGTGTACTGCCGCGCCACATAGGCCAGCAGGTCGGCGCGCGTGATGCGCTCGATCACCCGGCGCTGCCCGATCACCGGCAGCGCCGCGGGGTGCGTGCCCCAGCAGGCGTGGTCGAGCAGGTGGTAGCCGACGGTCACCGGATCGTCCTCCACCTCGGCCAGCTCCTGCAGCAGCACCTCGCGTTCGCGCTGCAGTTCGTCGTCGGGAAAGGTCGCGTGGCGCACGATGTCGGCCAGCATGCGCACGAACGGCGGCGCATGCTCGCCCAGACCGCGCATCGTGTAGGCGGTGTGGTCCTTGTCGGTGTGCGCGTTGACCTCGGCACCCAGGCGCTCGGCGTCGAGGTTGACGCGGTGCACGTCGCGCTCGCGCGTGCCCTTGAAGGCCATGTGCTCCAGCACATGGCTGATGCCGTTGAGCGCGCGGCTCTCGTGCGCGCTGCCGGTGCGCACGAACACCGCCGACCGCCACGGTCTGCCGATGCGGCATCGGCAGCGCCAGCACGCGCACGCCGTTGGCCAGCGTGGCGTGCTGCGGGGCGGGCGGCATCATTCGAAGCGCACCGACAAGTCGTGCAACGGCGGTGCGAAGCGCGCGCTCCAGCGCTCGCCCGGTCGCACCGGCCAGGCGTCGGTCCAGGTGCCGGTGGTGATCAGGTCGCCGGGCTTCAGGTCCGGTGCGCCGGGGCAGGCGCGCAGCTCGCGCACGAAGTGGTGCAAGGCGAGCAGCGGGCCGTCCAGCACGTTGGCCCCGACGCCTTCGTCGACGGCACGTCGCCGCATCGCAGCGTGACCGTGGCGCTGGCCAGCACCGCATGCAGCGTGGTGGCGTCGTGCGCCAGCTCGCGTCACCGGCCGCCGCGGGCCGACCAGCAGCCGCGCGTGCAGTCCGTTGTCGGCCATGGTCTCGGGTGCGCTGAACTTCCAGTCGGGCCGGTGCGACTGCACCACCTCGAAGCCCGTGGCCACCCAGTCGATGGCGTCGAACAGCTCGTCCAGGCTGGCGTTGGGCGCCGGCGTGGCGCGCAGGCCGAACACGCATTCGGGCTCGATGCGCGGCTGGCAGGTGCCCGCAAGCGCCAGCGCGCCGTCGCCGTCGCACCACGCTGAGCGTGGTGTTCCACACCGTGCCCCAGATCGGCGCGAACACGTTGTAGCGCGGCCAGATGGTGCGGTTGGTGAAGCCGACCTTGTAGCCGCGCGGCTGTTCGCCGCGTCGCAGGCGCAGCGAGCGCACGGCGAGCGCGGCCTGGTAGGCGGCGGCCGCGTCGGCGAACGCCGAGGCGGCCGATCCGTCGTCGGACCAGAGTGTGCCGTGGTCGTCGTGATGCAGCAGGGTCTCGGGGGTCATCGCGTCGCGTCGTGGGTGGCCGTCCGGGGCTTCAGCGGCCAGTCTAGCCGGCGTGGCGCAGCCAGCGCGGCCGGCGGTCGATCGGGTTGGCCGGGCCCCACGGCCGATTCGGCGACGAGCCGGCTTTGTCACATCTGGATGCGAGTGGCCGCTGGCCGTGCGGGTCTCGGGCGGCGCGGTCCAGCTGATTCAATACGGCCATGGATTCGCAGACCCCGCCCACGCCACCGGCAGCGCCAGCCCGCCCGCTCTGGCCAAGCTGCTGTTGGGCGCGGCGCCGCCGCGCTGGCGATGCTGCTGCTGCTCGCGCTCGGCGTGGCCGTGCTGGTGCCGATGACGCCGCCGGTCGACAACGTGCTGAAGGCGCGCGACGAACGACCGAGCGTGCTGCTCGCGGCCGATGGCTCGCTGCTGGCCACCTTCCGGCGCATGAACCGCGAGTGGATCACGCTGGACGCCGTGCCGCCGCATGTGGTGGAGGCGCTGATCGCCACCGAGGACCATCGCTTCTGGCAGCACCCGGGCATCGACTGGCGGCGCAGCATCGCGTCGGTGTTCAAGACCGATGGGCGGCGACCGCCAGGGCGGCTCGACGATCACGCAGCAGCTGGCGCGCAACTTCTTCCCCGAGGCGATCGGCCGCGCGCCGACCGCGACGCGCAAGCTCAAGGAGATGATCACCGCGATCAAGCTGGAGCGGGCGTACTCCAAGCGCGAGATCCTGGAGACCTACCTCAACACCGTCTCGTTCCACTACAACGCCTTCGGCATCGAGATGGCCGCGCGCACCTACTTCAACAAGCCGGCGCGCGCGCTCACCGTGGCCGAAGGCGCGACGCTGGTCGGCCTGCTGAAGGGCACGCGCGCCTACAACCCGGTGATCAACCCGGAGCGGGCGCGCGAGCGGCGCAACGTGGTGCTGGCGCAGATGGTCAAGCACGGCAAGCTCGACGCGGCGGCTGTTCGAGCGCTACAGCCAGCCGGCCGCTGCGCCTGGAATTCGTGCGCCAGGATCTCGACACCGGCCCGGCGCCGCACTTTGCCGACACCGTGCGGCGCTGGCTGGCCGGCTGGGGCGAGTTGCTCGGCTACGACCTCTATGCCGACGGCCTGGTGGTGCAGTCCACGCTCGACCCGCGGCTGCAGCGGCTGGCCAACCAGGCGGTGGCACGCCGGCTCGACGCGCTGCAGGCGGTGGCCGACGTGGAGTGGGGTCGCGCCAGCGGCAGGCTGCTGTCCACCAGCACCGCCAGCTACGAGCGGGCGCGCCGCAGCACGAAGCCGTTCGCACACTTCTGGTCCACCCGCGCGGACCTGGTCGACGCCTTCGTGCGCGAAGCGCCGGAATTCGCGCGCCTCGTCGACGCCGGGCGCACCAAGGACGAGGCGACTGGCGCAATTGCGCGCCGACGCGGACTTCATCGAGCCAGCCTGCGCGCGCGCAAGACGCGGCTGGAGTCCGGCCTGGTCGCGCTCGACCCCGCCAGCGGACAGGTGCGGCCTGGGTCGGCAGCCGCGACTTCGACGACCGACAGCTTCGACCACGTGCAGCAGGCGCGGCGCCAGCCGGGCTCGACCTTCAAGCCCTTCGTCTACGGCGCGGCGCTGGAGTCGGGCATGGAGCCGCAGCGCGAGTTCACGGCGCGCGCGGTCAGCATCCGCCTGCCCGACGGCAGCGTGTGGCGGCCGCGCGATGCGGGCGACGCCGGGCATGGCCAGGTCGACGCTGGAGGACGGACTGGTCTATTCGCGCAACACCATCACCGCGCAGGTGATGGAGGCGGTGGGCGCGGCCAAGGTGGTGCAGTTCGCGCAGCGCCTGGGCGTGCGCGAGAGCAAGCTCGACGCGGTGCCGTCGCTCGCGCTCGGCACCAGCCCGGTGAGCCTGCTGGAGATGACCAGCGCCTACGGCACCATCGCCGCGCTCGGCGAATACCACGCGCCGCAGCTGGTCAGCCGCGTCAGCGACCGCCACGGCAAGGTGCTGGTGCAGTTCGCGCCGCAGCCCGAGGCCGCGCGCGAGCGCGTGCTCGAGTCCGAGCGTCGCGCTGCAGCTGATCGACATGATGCGCGGCGTGGTCGAGCGCGGCACCGGCCGCGGCATCCGCGACGCGCCACGGCATCGAGGCCGACGTGGCCGGCAAGACCGGCACGACGCAGAACAACGCCGACGGCTGGTTCGTGCTGATGCACCCGCGGCTGGTGGTCGGCGCCTGGGTCGGCTTCAACGACCCGCGCGTCACGCTGCGCAGCGACCACTGGGGCCAGGGCGCGCACACCGCGCTGCCGGTGGTGGGCGACTTCATGCAGCACGCGCTGGCCAGCCGCATCGTCGATCCGCAGGCCGAGTTTCCGTCGCGCACCGGCGCGCGCATCCAGGCGGCGCTGCGCAGCGTGGGCGAGACGATCCGGCGCTGGCTCGGACTTGGTGCACCCTAGCACGGTGGTGCTCGCGGCAGTCGGTGGTGGTGCGGCTGTGCACCGTGCTCAGGATCGGCTATCGTCAGCTTGCGCGTGGACCGGCAGGGGCGGCACGCGCCCGCCGATCGACACCGAAACCACACCATGGCTGGCAAGAAGAAACGCGAACCCACGATCGTCCGGCCCGACGACATCGACCCGCATCACGGCTGGGACCGGCCGCTGCAGGCGCCGGGCCACATGCAGGTGGATTTCGAGGAGCGCGTCAACTTCCGTCGCCTGCACGACTACCGCCTGGCGCGCACGCGCGCGGCACTCGCGAACTCGGGCCTCGGCGCGCTGCTGTGCTTCGACCAGCACAACATCCGCTACACCACCAGCACGGTGATCGGCGAATGGGCGCGCGACAAGCTGACGCGCTACTCGCTGCTCACCGGCAACGGCGATCCCTACATCTGGGACTTCGGCTCGGCGGCCAAACACCACCGCCTGTACACGCCGTGGCTGTGCAAGGACCACTGCCGCGCCGGCCTGCTGGGCCTGCGCGGCGCGGTGGGCGGCGACGGCAAGCTGTTCCGCGCGCCGGCGCGCGAGATCAAGGCGCATGCTGGATGCCGAAGGCGTGGGCGACATGCCGCTCGGCGTCGACGTGGTCGAGGTGCCGATGATGCTCGAGCTGCAGAAGCTCGGGCTCGATGTGCGCGATGCGCAGCAGACGATGCTGCAGGCGCGCGAGGTGAAGAACATCGACGAGCTGATGCTGCTGAACATGGCCGCCGCGATGGTCGACGGCGTGTACCAGGACATCGCCGAGGCGCTGAAGCCCGGCGTCAAGGAGAGCGACATCGTCGCGCTGGCCACGATGCGGCTGTACCAGATGGGGTCGGATTGCGTCGAGGCCATCAACGCGATCTCGGGCGAGCGCTGCAGCCCGCACCCGCACAACTTCACCGATCGGCTGATCCGCCCCGGCGACCAGGCGTTCTTCGACATCATCCATTCCTACATGGGCTACCGCACCTGCTACTACCGCACCTTCAATGTCGGATTCGCCACACCGTCGCAGCGCGACGCGTACAAGCGCGCCCGCGAGTGGATGGACCGCGCGATCGAGCTGCTGAAGCCCGGCGTGTCGTCGGCCACGGTGGCCGCGTCGTTCCCGTCGGCGCAGGAGATCGGCTTCGCCACCGAGATGGATGCCTTCGGCCTGAACTTCTGCCATGGCCTGGGCCTGGGCCTGCACGAGCGGCCGCTGGTGTCGAAGCTCAACTCGCTGGACGAGCCGATCGAGTTGAAGGTCGGCATGGTGTTCGCGGTGGAGACCTACTGCCCGGCCAGCGACGGCGTGTCGGCGGCGCGCATCGAAGAGGAGGTGATCCTCACGCCCACCGGGCCGAAGGTGATCTCGCTGTACCCGGCTCAGGAACTGCCGATCGCCAACCCCTATTGAATACGACATGACCTCCATGGCACAGAAGATCGGGTGGATCGGCATCGGCCGCATGGGCTACGCGATGGCCGAGCGGCTGGCCAAGGGCGGCGCCGACCTGACGGTGTGGAACCGCACGCGCGCCAAGGCCGAGCCGCTGGCCAGGCTCGGCGCCAAGCTCGCCGGAGAGCTGCGCGAGCTGGCCGCCTGCGACATCGTCTACGTGATGGTGTCGACCTGGGACGATGTCAACGAGGTCGTCGCCGGGCCGCGGGGCCTGCTGTCGGGGCCGAAGGCGCCGAAGATGCTGGTCGAGTGCTCGTCGATCTCGCTGGAGGGCTCGGCCGAGCTGCGCGCGCTGCTGGCGGCACGCGGCGTGCAGATGCTGGCCGCGCCGGTGTCGGGCAACGCCAAGGTCATCAAGGCCGGGCGCCTGTCGTTCGTCTGCTCCGGGCCGAAGGCGGCGTTCGACGCGGCGCTTGCCGTCGATGCGCCTGATCGCGCCGGCGGCCAGCTACGTCGGCGAGGGCGAGCTGGCGCGCATCGTCAAGATCTGCCACAACGTGTTTCTCGGCGTCGTGATCCAGTCGCTGGCCGAGATCACCGTGCTGGCGCAGAAGGCCGGCGTGCCGCGCCACGCCTTCCTCGACTTCATCAACCAGAGCGTGATGGGTTCGACCTTCTCGCGCTACAAGACGCCGGCGCTGGTGAACCTGGATTTCCACGTCACCTTCACGCCCCAGCTGCTGCGCAAGGACCTCGACCTCGGCCTGGATGCCGCGCGGCAGTTCGAGGTGCCGATGCCGCTGGCGTCGATCACGCGCGATCTGGTGCAGTCGCTGATCGGCCACGGCATGGACGACGAGGACTTCGCCAAGCTGATCGTGCTGCAGGCGCGCGCCTCGGGCCTGGAGCTGGTGCCGGACAACGTGCCGGTCGGCGATGGCTTGTCTTGAACGCACGCAGGGAGACACGATGAACAAGTCGATGCACGCCTGGCTGCTGGCGGGCGCCACGCTGTTGTGGCCGCTGTGGGCGGGCGCACAGGACTACCCCAGCAAACCGGTGCGCATCGTCGTGCCGTTCACCGCGGGCAGCGCCACCGACATCCTGGCGCGCACGGTGGGGCAGAAGCTCACCGAGCTGTGGGGCCAGACGGTGGTGGTCGACAACCGGGCCGGTGCCGGCGGCACCATCGGTGCCGGGCTGGTCGCCAAGTCGGCACCCGACGGCGCGACGCTGATGGTGCATTCGGCGGCGCAGGCGGTGAACGCCTTCATCTACCCATCGCTGCCCTACGACACGCTGAAGGACTTCGTGCAGATCGTGCCGCTGGCGGGACAGCCCAACGTGCTGGTTGTCGCGCCGAGCAGCGGCTACAAGACGGTGGCCGATCTGCTCGCCGACGCGAAGAAGAAGCCCGGCGCGCTGAACTTCGGATCGGCCGGCATCGGCAGCGGCACGCACATCAACGGCGAGAAATTCAAGCTCGCCGCGGGCATCGACGTGTTGCACGTGCCATACAAGGGCACGCCCGAGGCATTGACCGACACCATGACCGGCACGCGTCGCGTATTTCTTCTCGCCGATCTCGGCGGCGCTGCCGCACGTGCGCGACGGCAAGCTGGTGGCCCTTGCCGTCAGCTCGGCCAAACGCTCGAGCCTGCTGCCGGGCGTGCCGACGATCGCCGAGTCGGGACTGCCCGGCTTCGACTACACCTTGTGGGTGGGCCTGTTCGCGCCGGCCGGCACGCCGACCGAGGTGGTGGACAAGATCAACCGCGACGTCAACCGCCTGCTGGCCGAGCCCGACGTCAAGGAACGCATGGCGGCGCTGGGCGCGGAGGCGATGCCGATGACCCCGGCCGAGTTCGACCGCTTCATGCGCGCGGAGATGGACGCCGCCGCCAAGGTGGTCAAGGCGGCGGCGATCAAGGTGCAATGAGCAGGCGGGGGTGCCGCGGCGGCGGCCGGCGCGAAACCGCGGGTCGTCGCCGCACGCGGGCGACGTTGACGGTCGCCCTCGGCTGGTGGCTGGCGCGGCGCGCGGATTCGGCGTAACGTGAGCCATTCGCCCGCGCCGAATGGCGCGCTGCTGCAGGAGGCCCCATGAGTCGTGACACCGCGTTGCCGACCTTTCGCATCGAGCCGGGTACAGCGATCGCTCAGTCCCGCCCCTGGGATGCCGCGCCCGTGTCGCTGGACTCGCCCGCGCTGGCGGTGATGACCGACTTGACCCAGGTGAAGGCGGCTACCACCCACCCCGCCACCTCGCTGCGACAGGCCGAGCAGATGATGATCTACCAGGGCGTGCGCATGCTGTTCGTCGTCACCGACATGCCGTCCATCGCCGGCCTGATCACCTCGGCCGACCTGCGCGGCGACCGGCAGGTGCGCGTCGTCCACGAACGCAAGCTGCACTACGACGATCTGTGCGTGGCCGACGTGATGACCGAGCTGTCGATGCTCGATGCGATCGACTACGACGTCATGTCATCGGCCAGCGTCGGCCATGTGGTGGCCACGCTCAGGGCCTTCGGCCGCGATCACCTGCTGGTGGTCGAGCGTGGCACGCCGGCCGCGCCGCGGCGGGTTCGTGGGGTCATCTCGCGGGCGCAGATCGAGCGCCAGCTGGGCGCCCCGGTCGACGTGACGCCGATCGCCAGCACCTTCTCCGACATCGAACGCGCGCTGATCTGACCGGTCGGACCGGGCAGCCCCTGGACGGGTCGCCGCCAGGCGCCGTATGCTGGGCTTGCCGATCTTTCTGTCGCCGGGCCACGGCACCCGGCGTGCGCACGCGGCACGCAGGTCCATCATGGAACACCAGGCCAGGCTGATTCTCAGGGACCCGTCGGCGTTCATCGTCCGCACGCTGAAGGCCTTTCGTGCCAACCAGGGCCTGTTGCTGGCGGGGGCGGTCGCCTATTACGCGTTGCTGTCGATCGTTCCGCTGCTGATCCTCACGGTGATCGCGCTGTCGCAGGTGATCGATCGCCACGAGCTGCTGGCCACACTGGGCCGCTACCTCGAGTGGCTGGTGCCGGGGCAGTCGATGGCCATCGTGGCCGAACTGTCCAACTTCCTGGCCCACCAGGGTGTGCTGGGCTGGGTGTTGCTGGTGAGCATGCTGTTCTTCAGCTCGCTGGCCTTCACCGTGCTCGAGAACGCGATGTCGGTGATCTTCCACCACCGCGTGGCCATACGCCGGCGGCACTTCGTCGTCTCGGCGGTGATCCCATACGTCTACATCCTCTGTCTCGGCCTCGGGTTGCTGCTGGTGACCTTGGTGGCGGGCAGCCTGCAGGCGATGGGCCAGGAGCAGGTGGAGTTCCTCGGACGCCGATGGTCGCTCGGCGGCACCTCCGGCGTGCTGCTGTATCTGCTGGGTCTGGGCGGCGAGATCTTCGTGTTGACCTCGATCTACCTCGTGATGCCGGTGGGTCGGCTGTCGTTGCATCACGCGCTGATCGGCGCGGTCACGGCAGCCGTGCTGTGGGAGCCGTCGCGCCACGCGCTGCTGTGGTATTTCGCCACGCTGTCGCAGATCAGCACGGTGTACGGCTCGCTGACCACGGCGATCGCCGTGCTGCTGAGCCTGGAGGTGGCGGCCACCCTGTTGCTGCTGGGCGCCCAGGTGGTCGCCGAGTACGAACGCACGGGCAAGGGCCCGCCCGGCGCCGCACCGCGGCCCTTCACGACGGGCAACGCTGACGCGAACCGCCCACCGGCGACCGTGTCACGTCGAAGGCGGCTCGAGGCCCCGGATCGGCGTCTCGGTCAGTGCCTGGCGCACCCGCGCGCGCAGGTCGATGGTCGGCAACGGCGGCGCGCCCACCGGATCGGCCGCCGGGTCGGGCGGCGCGCAGGTCGTGTCGAACAAGGCCTGGATCTGCGGCGTGATGAAGCGCGTCAATGAGCCGTACAGGTGCCGGTCGCCGTAGCGCGCCTGCTGCGTGACGTGGAAGCGTTGTGGCACCAGCAGCGCCAGGTGGTGCTTGGCGCGGGTCATCGCCACGTAGAGCAGGCGGCGCTCTTCGTCGATCTCGGCCGTGCTGCCGGTGGCCAGATCCGACGGCATGCAGCCGTCCACCGTGTTGAGCACGTACACGGCGCTCCACTCCTGGCCCTTGGCCGAATGCATCGTCGACAGGATCAGGTAATCCTCGTCGCGCTGCGGCGGACCCGACTCGTCGCTGGTTGCCTCGGGCGGATCGAGCGTCAGCTCGGCCAGAAACCGTTCGCGGTTCGGATACTGCGCCGCGATGCGCGCCAGCTGCGCGAGGTCTGCGCCGCGCACCGCGGCGTCGTCGTGCAGCCGCTCCAGATGCGGCTGGACCCAACGCGCGGCGGCGGCCACGTCATCGGGCCAGGCGCCGGGGCGCAGCAACGTGTGGGTGCGCAGCCAGGCGGCCCAGTCCTGCGCGGCGGCGGCCGGAGCCTGGAACTGCCGCATCGCCTGCACCGGCTCGGCCGCGGCGTCCATCGCGTCGAGCAGCCGGCGGGCGGTGGCCGGCCCCATGCCGGACATCAGCTGCGCCACGCGAAAACCGGCCAGACGGCAACGCGGGTTCTGCGCCCAGCGCAACACCGACAGCAGGTCCTTCACATGGGCAGCCTCCAGGAACTTGAGGCCACCGAATTTGACGAACGGGATGTCGCGCCGCGCGAGTTCGAGCTCGAGCGTCGCGCTGTGGTGGCCAGTGCGAAACAGCACCGCCTGCTGCCGGAGTGTCAGGCCGCCCTCGCGGCGCTGCAGCACCTGATCGGCCACCCAGCGCGCCTGCGCCATCTCGTCGTCCACCGCCACCAGCTGCGGCGCCGCGCCCGCCTTGTCGCTCCACAGCTCCTTGTGGTGGCGCTCGGCCGCCAGCGCGATGACTGCGTTCGACGCGCGCAGGATCGGCATCGTCGAGCGGTAGTTGCGCGACAGCGTGACCACGCGGGCCGGCGGATCGAACGCGACCGGGAAGTCGAGGATGTTGCGCACGTCGGCGGCGCGGAACGAATAGATCGACTGCGCATCGTCGCCCACCACCGTGAGCCCGCGGCCATCGGGCTTCAGCGCCTTCAGGATCAGCGCCTGCAGGCGGTTGGTGTCCTGGTACTCGTCCACCAGCACGTGGTCGAAGCGCGCGCCGACCGCCGCGGCCAGCGCCGGCTCGGCCATCAGGTGGTGCCAGTACAGCAGCAGGTCGTCGTAGTCGAGCACCTGCTGGTCCTGCTTGGCCTGCACGTAGGCGGTGAAGAGCTGCTGAAGCTCCGCCTCGCGGCCGAGGCACCAGGGGTACAGCGCCTGCACCACGGTGTCCACCGGCTGCTGCGCGTTGACGACGCGCGAATAGATCGCCAGGCACGTGCCCTTGAGCGGGAAGCGCTGGCGGGTCGCGGCCAGACCGAGCTGCTGGCGCACCAGGCCGATCAGGTCTTCCGCATCGCCGCGGTCGACGATCGTGAACTGCTCCGTCAGCCCGATCGAGCCGGCGCAGTCGCGCAGCAGGCGCGCGCCGATGCTGTGGAACGTGCCCGCCCAGGGCAGGTGGGGTGCACGCTGCGTGGCGCCAAAGCCGAGCGCCGCGTGCAGCAGCCGCCCGGCGCGAAGCGCCATCTCGTGCGCGGCCCGGCGCGAGAACGTCAGCAGCAGCAGGCGCTGCGGATCGGCGCCGTCGAGCACCAGGCGCGCGACCCGTGCGGCCAGTGTCATCGTCTTGCCGGTGCCGGCGCCGGCGATCACCAGCAGCGGCCCGGGCGATGCGCCGCCCCGGCCGTGCTCCACCGCCGCGCGCTGCTCGTCGTTGAGCGGGGCGAACGGGTCGGTCCGGTGCGGGGCGGTCGTGGTGCTCGACATCGATGATCCAGGGCGCAACGATACTGTATAGGCGTACAGATGGGCCAATTCGCTTCAACAGTTGATCGCAGCGGGTATGGGCTCGACCCGCGCGGCGCACACTGGCCCGGGCACGCGCTCGATCGCGCGGCGTCGCGCCGGGATCGGGCCGCAGCGCGCCGGCAGGTGAACCATGGACTCGAACTGACGCCGCCATTCGAACGATGCGTTGCGACATGCTGCCCGACACCGGCCTGAGCGAAGCCGAGGCGCGTCAGCGTCTGGCGGCGTCCGGCCCCAACGAACTGCCGACGTCGCGGCCCCGCAGCGCGTGGCGGCTGCTGCGTGAGGTGGTCGGCGAGCCGATGTTCGTGCTGCTCGTGGCCTGCGGCGCCGTCTACATGGCGCTGGGCGACGTGCACGAGGCGCTGATGCTGCTGGGGTTCGTGTTCGTCGTGATGACGATCAGCTTCGTCCAGCAAAGCCGTGCCGAACGTTCGCTCGACGCGCTGCGCGACCTGTCCAGCCCGCGCGCACTGGTGCTGCGCGAGGGGCGTGCGCGCCGCATTGCCGGCCGCGAGCTGGTGTGCGGCGACATCGTGCTGCTGGCCGAGGGCGACCGCGTGCCCGCCGACATGCGTTTGATCGACGCCTCGAACCTGGCGGTCGACGAGTCGTTGCTGACCGGCGAGTCGGCGCCGGTCGCCAAGCAGGCCGGCGCGCCCGATGTCGCCCCGGCGCGGCCGCCGCTCGCCGACGACCCGGCGATCGTCCGCGCCGGCACGCTGGTGACGCGCGGCACGGCACGTTGCCGCGTCACCGCCATCGGTGCGGACAGCGCGCTGGGTCGCATCGGACGCTCGTTGTCCGCCATCGCGGTGTCGACCACACCGATCCAGCGCGAAACCCGCCGCATCGTCGTGCGCATCGCCGCGGTCGGACTGGCGCTGGCCGGCGCGCTGGTGGTCGCCTACGGGCTGCGCTCGGGCGACTGGCTGCACGCCTTGCTGTCGGGTCTGACGTTGGCGATGGCGGTGCTGCCCGAGGAGCTGCCAGTCGTGCTGACGATCTTTCTCGGCCTGGGCGCCTGGCGCCTGGCACGGCAGAACGTGCTGGCGCGCAGCATCCCGGCGGTCGAGCTGCTGGGTGCGACCACCGTGCTGTGTGTCGACAAGACGGGCACGCTCACCGCCAACCGCATGGTCGTGCGGCGCCTGCAGGCGGACGCGCTGGAACACGACACGCTGCGTATGCCGCGGGCCGCGCTGCCCGAGGGCCTGCACGACCTGCTCGAGTTCGCGGTGCTGGCCAGCCATCGGCGGGCGTTCGACCCGATGGAGCTCGCGATCGGCGAGGCCGGCCAGCGCCTGCTCGCGAACACCGAGCACCTGCACGCCGACTGGACCCTGGTGGACGACTACCCGCTGGCCAGCGAGATGCTGGCGATGTCGCGCGTCTGGCAGTCGCCCGACCGCCGCGAGCGGGTGATCGCCGCCAAGGGTGCACCGGAGGCCATCGTCGAGCTGTGCCATCTCGATGCCACGCGGCACGAGACCATCGCGCACCAGGTGGCCACGATGGCCGGCGATGGGCTGCGCGTGCTGGGCGTGGCGCGCGCGCTGTTCGATGCCGCCACGCTGCCGGGAAACCAGCACGAATTCGCGTTCGAGTTCATGGGGCTGGTGGCGCTCGAAGACCCGGTGCGGCCCGACGTGGCGCAGGCCATCGCCGAGTGCCATGCCGCCGGCATGCGCGTGGTGATGATGACGGGCGACCACCCGGCGACTGCGCTGTCGGTGGCGCGCCAGGTGGGCTTGCCGGCGAACGGCACGCTGATGACGGGCGCCGAGCTGGCCGCACTCGACGACGCGGCGCTGCGCGAGCGGCTGGCCGGCGTGAATGTGTTCTGCCGCGTGCAGCCCGAGCAGAAGCTGCGCCTGGTGCAGGCGCTCAAGGCCAGCGGCGAGGTGGTGGCGATGACCGGCGACGGCGTCAACGACGCGCCGGCGCTGAGGGCCGCGCACATCGGCGTGGCCATGGGCGCGCGCGGCACCGACGTCGCGCGCGAGGCCGCGGCGCTGGTGCTGCTGAACGACGATTTCGCCTCCATCGTCACCGCGGTGCGCGACGGGCGCCGCGTGCATGCCAACCTGCGCAAGGCGATCACGTTCGTGGTGGCGGTGCACGTGCCGATCGTCGGCCTGTCGATCGCCCCGGTGCTGCTGGGCTGGTCGATGGTGCTGATGCCGGTGCACATCCTGGTGCTGCAGTTGATCATCGACCCGGCGTGCTCGGTGGTGTTCGAGGCCGAAGCGCTGGAGCCGGGCGCGATGACCGAGCCTCCGCGCCCGCCGGACGCGCGGCTGTTCGACGCCGCCGTGCTGAAGCGCGCGCTGTGGCAGGGCGCGGGGCTGCTGGCGCTGCTGCTGGCCGCACACGCCGGCGCACGGCTGTTCGCGGGCTCCGAGGACACCGCCCGCGCGCTGACCTTTGCGGTGCTGGTGTTGTGCAATCTGGGCCTGATCCAGGCCAATCGATCATGGCAGCCCGGCGGCTGGCGCGACTCCGGCGCGACCAATCGGCCGTTCCTGTGGATCACCGCCGCGACGCTGGGCATGCTGGCATGTGTGCTGTCGGTGCCGGCAATCGCGCGGCTGTTCGCCTTCGCGCCCCCGGCACCGTGGCTGCTGGCGGCTGGGCTGGGTGCAGGGCTGCTGGCCCTGCTGTGGTGTGAGGCCGTCAAGTGGGCGCTCGGCCGGCGCTTGCGCGGCGCCGCATGAACCGGGGGCTCGAAGTTCAGCGGGCGCTGCTCGTGGCGTCGTCGTCCTGCCGTGCGGACTGGTCCGCGCGCACGACCGTCACCGGCACCGGGCTGTGCTTCAGCACCGCGCCGGACACCGAACCGAACAGCGCACCGAAGCGGCCGCCGGCACCATGGGTGCCCATGATCACCGCGTCGCAGCGGTCACGCTCGATCGTCTCGACCAGCACGCGTGCCGGATCGCCGTCGACCACTTCGCTCTCGAACGACAGGCCCGCGGCCTCGAGCAGGGCTTCGGCCGGCCGCAGCAGATCGGCTCCGGCGGCGCTGCGCACCTGGTCGATCACCTCGGCGTCGTGCGCCATGGCCATTTCGTACAGGTTGGGGGCCGCCTGGGCGTTGACCAGCACGAACTCGGCGTTCAGACCGTCGCGCACCAGGCGCACCGCGTATCGAACCGCCTCCAGCGCTTGCGGCGAGCCGTCGATGGGCAGCAGAATCTTCATCGGGATCCCTTTCGTGGCCGCGCGCCGGCGCGTGGCTATGACAACGCACGGCTTGCGGCCGACCCTGCCGTGCGTGTGGGCAGTATGCGCGCGCACCGCAGGCTGCGCGGCGCCCGACCGAGCAATTCGCAAGGCCATTGGCGGCGCGGCCACAATGCCGGACCCCAAGACCAACGCCTGAGCGCCATGAAACGTCTCGCCCCGGTCATCGTGCTGCTGCTGGCTGGCTGTGCTCACGCGCCGCCGGCGGTGCTGGCACCGAACGCCAACCTGGTGGTGCAGGGCATCCCGCCGATTCCCGCGACGCTGGCACGGCAGGTCGACCGCTACGGCGATTTCCGCGGCCACACGCTGCTGGACTGGCATCCGACGCGAAACGAGATGCTGGTGGCGCATCGCAAGGCCGGCGCAAGCACCGCGCAGCTGTTTCGCGTCGGCAGCCCGATGGCCGAGCCCGAGCCGTTGACCGACTTCGCCGATCCGGTCACCGCGGCCAGCTACGAGCCGCGCGAGGGCCGCTACCTGGTGTTCGAGCGCGGCGCGGGCGGCAGCGAGGCCTACCAGCTCTACCGGCTCGACCTGGAGAGCCGCCAGACCACGCTGCTCACCGACCCGGCCGAACGGCACAGCCTGCAGGGCTGGCTGCACCGCAGCAGCCAGCTGATCGTGTCGTCGCTGCCGCTGGACAAGACGGCGCAGGGTGGCACCCGCGCCAGCGTGTCCACCACCTTCCGGCTGATCGATCCGCTGCAGCCGCAGGCGGCGCGCAAGCTGGCCGAACTGCCCGGGGGTGGCTGGTTCGCCGGCGGCATTTCGTCAGACGACCGGCAACTGGCCCTGACGCGCTACATCTCGGCCAACGAATCCCAGGTGTGGCTGCTCGACCTGGCCAGCGGGGTCACCACGCAGCTGCTGCCCGCGCCCGGCAGCAGCGAGCGCACGGCGTACGCTGCCGGCGATTTCATGCCCGGCGACGCCGGTCTGTTGGTGGTGAGCGACCGCGCGGGCGAGTTCCGCGAACTGACGGCCTACCGCTTCGCCGACCGGCAACTCGTGCGCATGAGCGCGCACATCCCGTGGGACGTGCGCGAGTTGGCGACCAGCGAAACCGGCGACCGGATCGCCGCGCAGATCAACGTCGAGGGCCGCGCGGAGCTGCGCCTGTTCGACGGGCGCACGCTGCAGGAACTGCCGCGCCCGCCGTGCCGCCGGGCAGCGTGGTGCGGATGGCGTTCCACCGCCGCACCGGTGCGCTCGCCTTTGCGGTCAACGGCGCCAAAGGGCCGAACCAGCTGTTCAGCCTGAACGCCGGCGACGGCCGCGTGCAGCAATGGACGCGCGCCTTCGCGCCGGCGGATGTGGACATGGCGACGTTCAGCGACCAGCACATCGTGCGCTGGAAGAGCTTCGACGGGCGCATCATCTCCGGCGTGCTGACGCCGCCGCCGGCGCGCTTTGCCGGCAAGCGGCCGGTGATCGTGTCGATCCACGGCGGCCCCGAGGCGCAGGCCACGCTGGGCTTCATGGGCCGCTACAACTACTTCATGCAGGAGCTGGGCATCGCGGTGATCGAGCCGAACGTGCGCGGCTCCGACGGGTTCGGCAAGACCTTCCTGGCGCTGGACGACGGCCGCAAGCGCGAGGATTCGGTCAAGGACATCGGCGCCCTGCTCGACTGGATCGCCACCCAGCGCGAGCTCGACGCCTCGCGCGTGGTGGTCAGGGCGGCAGCTACGGCGGCTACATGAGCCTGGCGGTGAGCGCGCATTACGCCGACCGCATCGCCGGCGCGATCGACGTGGTGGGCATCTCGAACTTCGTGAGCTTCCTGCAGAACACCGAGAGCTACCGCCGCGACCTGCGGCGGGTGGAATACGGCGACGAGCGCGATCCCCAGATGCGCGCGTTCCTCGAGTCGATCTCGCCGCTGAATCATGCGCACCGCATCACCAAACCGCTGTTCGTCGTGCAGGGCAACAACGACCCGCGCGTGCCCTACACCGAGGCCGAGCAGATCGTCGCCCGCGCGCGGGCCAACCGCACGCCGGTGTGGTACCTGCGCGCCGAGAACGAAGGGCACGGCTTCGCGCGCAAGGAGAACGCCGATTTCTACTTCTATGCGAAGGCGCTGTTCCTGCAGTCGACGCTCAGGCTCGCACCCGGCGGATGAATGCCGCGCGGGCGGTGGCCTTCGCCGGAGCGCCGTTGGCGATGGTTGCTGATGCGGTCGGTCCGTGTCGGCCCGGCGCGGCGCTGGCACCGCGGGTCGGCACCCCGGGTGGAGCCGCCGGCTATGACACCACGTGCTGGCGGATCAGCGCCGACAGCTCGTCGATCTCGAACGGCTTGGGCAGGTAATCGTCCATGCCCGCCGCGATGCAGCGCTCGCGGTCACCGACCACCGCGTTGGCGGTGAGCGCGATGATCGGCGTGCGCCGGCCACCGGCCTGGCGCTCCTGGTCCCGCCACTGCCGCGTGGCCTGCCAACCGTCCATCACCGGCATCTGGCAGTCCATCAGCACCACGGCATAGTGGGTCTGCTGCAGGCGTTCGACGGCCACACGGCCGTCTTCGGCGACGTCGACATCCAGGCCCATGCGCTCGAGCATGGCCTTGGTGATCATCGCGTTCACCGGGCTGTCTTCGGCCACCAGCACACGCGCCGACAACAGCTGCTCGACCGCTGCATCCGGTGTCGGCACGGCCGGCGGCGCCGCGCGCACGCGGCACGGCAGCGTGAAGCGGAACATCGAGCCGCGCGGCGCATTCGGCGCGCACACCACATCGCCATGCATCGCGCGGGCCAGGTAGCGCGAGATCGTCAAGCCGAGTCCCGTCCCGGCGCGGTACTCGGGCGAGCCAGGCAACGCCACCTGCTCGAAGGCGTTGAAGATGCGGTCGAGCTGCTCCGGCGGAATACCGATGCCGGTGTCGCGCACCGTGAACTCCAGCAGCTCGCCCAGGCGCAGCACCCGCAGCGCCACCTCGCCGCTGGCGGTGAACTTGATCGCGTTGCCGAGCAGGTTGTGCAGCACCTGCTTCACCCGCGAGACATCGGTCTCGATCCACTCGGGCAGGTCGCCGTCCCCGTCGACCTCGAAGCGCAGCTCTTTCTGCGTGGCCATCGGCTGCAGCACGTCGACCACCTCGCGCACCAGGTCGTGCAGTCGCACCGTGGTGTCGTTGAGCACCAGCTTGCCCGACTCGATGCGCGACATGTCGAGCAGGTCGCCGATCACCGACTGGAGGTGGCGCCCCGACTGCTCGATGACCTCGAACTGCGGGCGCTGCGCCGGGTCGGTGCTCGCGTGCTTCATCAATTGCGTCATGCCCAGGATGCCGTTCAGCGGCGTGCGCATTTCGTGGCTCACGGTGGCCAGGAAGCGGCTCTTGGCCTGGCTGGAATGCTCGGCCAGCAGCCGCGCGCGCTGCCGATCCTCGGCGATGGCGGCGTTCTCGTGGCGCAGCCGCAGCAACTCGGCGATGCGCTGGCTCAGGCCGGCCGACTCGATCAGCAACAGCACCAGCAGGATCATCATGCCGCTGCCGGTGACCAGGCCTTCGGGCGTGCCGCGGTTGAACTGGTGCACTGCGTTGGGCAGCAGCACCACGCCGACGAACGCGCCGCAGGCCCTGAAGTCGCTGCCCAGCGAGAACACCGACACCGCGGCCACCGCCACCAGGCCGGCCAGCAGCACCAACCCGGTCTGGGGCGGTGCCGCTTCGGCGAACAGCAGGCCCATCGCGCTCCAGCTCGCGCACTCGCACAGCATCAGCAGCATGAACCGGCGCCAGCGCGCCGGAAGTTCATCCGCGACTGGCGGGGACTGGATGAATCTGCGGCAGTCCCAGACCCGCAGGGCCGATATCAGCACGCGCGCCGCAGCCCACGCCAGCAGCATCGGCCCGCCGAGCGAGGGCCACAGCAACACCGCCACCAGCAACGAGAACACGCCGCCGGCGATCACCGGGCGCGGCGCCAGCTCGAACAGCATCGTCGCCTGGGCCATCACGACGCGCTGGCGGATGTCCATCGCTGCCGCGGCCGCGGGCGGCGACGCCAGAGCGAAGTCGGGGGGCGCTGCGTGGGTGGTGGGTTTCGGCGAGGGTGGCGACATGGACGGTGCCCCACAGGGGCATGGTCTGAAATGTAGCGCTGGGCGTTGCGGGCCGATGGCCCGCGTCTGGGCATGCATCACAGCTGCATCGGTCAGGTGCCGATGGCGATCCGGCGCGGGCCATAAGATCGCGCCATGGCGACGAGACATCCGCACAAGGGCGAACCCAATCCGGCCTTCTCCGCGCTCGAGCTGCGCGCGCTGCTCGAGCTGGGGTTGCTGCCCTGGACCCTGCCGATCCTGAGCGCCGCACCGCGCGGCGACGGCCACCCGGTGCTGCTGCTGCCGGGTTTCATGGGCAGCGAGGTCTCGCTGATCGGGCTGGAGGTCTTCCTGCGCAACCGGGGTTATGCGGTCGAGACCTGGGGTCTGGGGCGCAACGTCGGCTTCCATGCCAAGCACGCCACCGCGCTGGAACAGAAGATCCGCCACCTGCACCACAAGAGCGGCCGCAAGGTCAGCCTGGTCGGTTGGAGCCTGGGCGGCGTGTTCGCGCTCTACGGCGCGCACCAGGTGCCCGAATGCGTGCGCAGCGTCATCACGCTCGGCAGCCCGATCTCGGTGGACCCGGAGGGCAGCGCGTCGCCGCCGCTGGTGAAGGCCATGTACCGCCTGATCGCGCACCCGATCGGCACGGTGGCGCACAGCATGCAGCCGCGCGCGAAGAAGCTGCGCGAACGCCAGAGACTGGCGATGCCGCTGAGCTGCCTGTATTCGCTGAGCGACGGCGTCGTGCCGCCGCAGGAGGCCACGGTCGAAGGCGATCCCCGGCTGCACGAGAACATCCGTGTGCCGGGCAGCCACGTCGGGCTGGGCTTCAACCCCGTGGTGTTTTGGATCGTCGCCGACCGGCTTTCGCAGCCCAGGGGCAGTGGCGCCGGTTCGAGCCGTCGGGGCCTTTGGGTTACGCCTATCGGATGTTGACGCACGACGCCGTGCCGATCTAGCCCGCGGCCTTGCCCGCGGTGCGGTGCGGGTGAGCGCCAGGTATTCCTGGAAACTGTCTCGCACGCACTGTGTGAAGGCCTGTGGGTCGGGCATCAGTTCGCGACACGACGTCGGCGACACGACGATGCGCCCGTCGTAGCGGGTGACGGCGAACACCAGGCCCATGCCGTCGGCAATCGGCAGGATCGCCGACAGGTACGTCAGGCGTGCCCCGTTGAAATACTGCGGCACCGACGGCCCGGGTACGTTGGTGATCGTGCAGCAGGCCAGCGGCAGGCCGCGCGCGGTGGCGAGCGATGCCGGGCCGAACAGCTTGCCGGTCACGGCCAGCGTGGCCGCAGGGACGTGATCGTTGGCGTCGGCCAGCTCGTGGGCGACCCGCGCACGGGCCACGGTCTGCGACGACGAAGTCTGCTGGTGGATCCAGGCCAGGCGCTGCACCGGGTCGGCCAGCTGCGTGCCGAGCCCGACGTACAGCGACGAGACCTGCGTCCCTCGGTCGCCACTTTGGTCGGCATCGCTCAGGTTGGCCGGCGCGATCGCCGTCAGATCGGCCTCGGGCAGCTCGTGGTGGGCCGCCAGATAACGCCGCAGGCCGCCGGCGCACACCGCCAGCACCGCGTCGTTGACCGATGCGCCGGGCACCAGGCCGCAGATGCGCTCGAACTCGTCGACGCCGAAGCGGCGGGTGTCGAACACCCGGTGCGGCGAGACCACCGCGTTGAAGCGGGTGGCCGTCGGCGCTTCGGGTGGCCGCAGCACATCGCCGGCGAAGGCCCACGCCGCAGGTGCCAGGCGCACGAGCGGGCTCATCAACCGCCACGGCGACAGCATCGAGCTGACGACACCCCGGCAGGTCAACGCCCATGCGCCGGGCGGTGCTTCCGGAAACCAAGGCTCCGGCGGCTCGGGCTTGGGCGGGCGGGGCGTACTGTCGTGCAGCACCTCGGTGATCTCGTTCGCGCGCTCGATGTCGAGGGCCGCGTGGTGAACCTTGGTCAGTAGCGCAAAGCTGCCCGGCGGCAGGTCGGTGATGCTGTCCAGGCCCTCGATCACGTAGATCTCCCACAGCGGCCGGTGCAGGTCGAGCGCGCGGGCGTGGATGCGCGAGGCCTGGACGCAGAACTGGCGCCAGTCGCCGGGCTTGGGCAGCGCGATGTGGCGCACGTGGTATTCGAGGTCGAAATGCTCGTCGCCGACCCAGTACGGATAGTCGAGCTCGAAGGGCACGCGCAGCAGCCGGCTGCGAAAGATCGTCGAGCGGTGCAGCCGGCTCTCGATGTGCGCGAGGATGCTCTTGAAGCGCAGCTTGCCGCCCGCTGCGGTGCTGGGGTCGTAGATCTGGATGTAGGTGACGTTGGAGTTCGCGTGTGCCGAGTCGGTGTACAGAAAACTCGCGTCGTGACCGGTCAGTTGGCGCATGGGCTGCAGGTGCGATCAGGTGGTGGTCGACGCGTCACTGTGCCGGCGGGGTCTTCACCGGCGGCCGGCGCGCGGCGGGCTTCTTCGCCGGCGCGGCAGCCCGGCTCTTCGACAGCAGTTCGTCCAGCGCGGCCAGCAGCGCCGCCGACAGGCTGCGGGCGTCGGGCACCGCGGCCCGCGCGGTGGTGAAACCGAAGCCCATCGCGCCGGCGTAGCTCATCACGGTGATGTTCAGGCCCAGGCCATGCTCGGCGATCGACAACGGCCAGTAGGTGGCCATGCGCGCGCCGGCCGCGTACAGCGGCACCTGCGGCCCCGGCACGTTGGAGATCACCAGGTTGGCGATCGGCGGCACCGCGCGGGTGATGCCCAGCGACCGTCAACGAGCCAGGCCGTGCAACAGCCAGGGCACGCCGATCGACGGGAAGTCGGTCGGGATCACGCCGCGGGCTTGCTGCGCCAGTGCCTTGACCGCCAGCGACGCATCGCGAATCGCCCGCAGGCGCCGGATCGGATCGGCGATGTGCGTGTGCAGGTTCACCAGGCTCAGCGTGGCCTGGGTGGTGTACTCGGTGTTGCCGGCGTCGCGCAGCGAGATCGGCATCGAGGCGATCAGCGGCTTCTTCGGCACGCCGCCGTGGTGCGCGAGGTAGCGGCGCAGCGCGCCGCTGCACAGCGCCATCACGATGTCGTTGAGCTTGGCGTCGTGCGCGTGGGCCAGCTGCTTCAGCGTGGCCAGCGGAATCGACAGCGCGGCAAAACCGCGCTCGCCGGTGATCGGCACGTTCAGCGCCGTCTTCGGGCCGAAGGCGAAGTTCTCGCCGAGCCGGCCCCTGGTCTTTCCGGGCGCGGCGCCGAACAGGCCGGCCAGCGTCTTCACCACGTCGGGCAGGTGCCGCAACAGCTTGACGTACTGGCCGGCATCGTGCGTCAGCGCCGCCGCGGCGAGCTCGGCCATGCCGGGGTGCTCGGCCGCGGCGCCTTGCCGCGCGCGATTCGCCGCGGCGTCGGCGTCACGTCGAACAGCGCCTGCGCCAGCAGCACGCCGGCCTGGCCGTCGAGCACCGAGTGGTGCACCTTCATGTAGTAGCCCACCTGGCCGGTCTTCAGGCCGTCGATGACATACAGGCGCCACAGGGCCGGCCGCGGTCCAGCAGCATCGAGTGCAGCCGGCCGGCGCAGTCCTCGAGCTGCGACTGGCTGCCCGGACGCGGCAACGCGACGCGCTGCACGTGGTAATCCAGGTCGACCCGATCGTCTTCGATCCAGACCGGATTGGCGAACTGCAGCGGCATCGGGGCGAGCTTGCGCGTGAACACCGGCGCCAGGTGCAGGCGCTTGGCCATCTGCCGTTTGAT
>CAWFCV010000023.1:0-206373 GCA_963814435.1 uncultured beta proteobacterium | reverse complement strand
GCCAGCGCCGCCGGCCTGGCCGTGGGCAACGACGATCGATGGCAGCTGCCGCAGTGCGTCACCGCATAGCCGTGAACCCTTTCGCGCAGCGCGGCGTGCTCGGCGGGCGCCAGCGCCAGCGGCTCGAAGCGCGGTTGATGCGAGCAACCCACGCAGGCGATCGCCACGAGCGCGAGGGCATGCCGTGCGGTTGATGGGCGAGCGTGCCGAACGTCGGGCTTCATCGGTCACCTGCGTTGGGATACCGCGACGCCGGCACCGTAGCACGCGGTGCCGCGCGATGTCACGCCACGAGCCTGGATCGGCCCTGTCGCCGAGTGGGTATGCGCTGGGTACCGGTGGCTACCGGATGGACCCCGATTGACGCGGCCGACAGCCGGGGAACAGAATCGCCGGCCGGAAATTCGGGAGGCGCCAGATGGCGTGGGAGCGGCGAGACGACGCGATTCGATGGGCCCTGGCGTGCGCGGCGATGGCGTCGGGCCCGGTATTCGCGGCGGACGTGGGTGGCTGGTTTGCCGATCAGCAGAAGGCCGCTGCCCAGGAAACGACGTCTCCGACTGCGGCCTCGTGCCCGCAGGTCGTCGCGCGCGCCGCGACCGATCCGACGGCCCTTGGTGCCTACCGCGCCGCACATTGTTATCTGCAGGCCGACGCGCCCGACCTGGTGGCAGCCAAGGCCTGGCTGACGCGCTCGGCCGAAATGAACTTCCTGCCGGCACATCGATTGCTGCGTGCGTTGCAGGCGGCCGAAAACGGCTCGCACAGCAGCGTGCGCCATTGCCACGATCTCGGCGAGGGCCGCCAGCTCTGCCACGGCGGCGGATCGGCCCTGCCGCTGGCCGCGACCACGACGAATTGAACCATCACCATACTTCCGTTCCCCCACAACAAGACAGGAGACGACGATGTTGAAACTGAAATTCGCGGCATTCGTTTGGCTGGCGGGTCTGGCCATCGGCACGGCCTATGGGCAGGAATGCTCGGACAAGAACTGGAAGGCCTGCAAGGGCAAGCCCTGGGTCATCGGCAACTCGATGGACACGCCGATCGGCGACAAGTGGTGGCCCAACAAGCTGTGGGGCAAGGACGACCAGGCCGGCTCGACCAACTGGTACACGAAGCCCGAGGTGGTGCAGCGTGCGCTGGCCGAGGCCAAGACCGGCAAGGTCTACCGGCTCGGCCGCCAGTACACGAGCACGATGCCGACCTTCGGTGACCGCAAGTTCGTGCTGCGCATCCCCGGCGGTCCCACCGGCGGGCCCTTCGGCGCCAACATCCTGATGTACAACGACGAGTTCGTGGCCACCGAGATCGGCCAGGTCGGGACCCAGTTCGACGGCCTGGCCCACATCGGCATCGCCGTCAACGGCGCGGCCGACAAGAACGAGATTCGCTACTACAACGGCGTCACGCAGCTCGAGATGGAAGGCTCCACCGGGATGAAGAAGCTCGGCATCGAGCATCTGCACCCGATCACGGCGCGCGGCATCCTGATCGACGTCGCGGCGCTGAAGGGTGTGGATGCGATGGAGGCCGGATACGAGATCACGCTGGCCGACGTGAACGCCGCGCTCGAGAAGCAGGGCATGAAGGACTTCAAGTTCATGCCAGGCGACGGCGTGTTCTTCCGCACCGGCTGGGGCAAGCACTGGATCAAGGACAACGCCAAGTACAACGCCGGCGAACCCGGCATCGGCATGGAAGTGGCCAAGTGGCTGTCCGACGTGGTGCAGGCCGGCGTGTTCGGCGCCGACACCTGGGCCACCGAGGTCATCCCCAACAAGGAGCCCGGCTGCGCGTTCTGCATCCATTCGCATATGCTCACGCGCCACGGCATCGTGAACCAGGAGAACATGGATCTCGACGGCCTGGCCGCTGACAAGGCCTACCGGTTCATGTACGTCTACAGCCCGGTGCCGATCGCCGGCGCCACTGGTTCGCCCGGCGCGCCGCTGGCGATTCGCTAGCCCCGCCGGCTGTCCGCTTGCGAGGCCTCGGTTCACGCCGGGGCCTCGCGCGCGACACCAGCCGATCGCGGCCGAACGACATCGGCTCGCCCGCCGAGGCCCGCTGGCGTGCACGCCACGCCGCGCGCGGCCTTGACCAACCGCAAGACGCGTCAGGCTCGCCTGTGCGCCAATGCAGAGGCGCCGTGGCGCGCGGCACACATGCTGGCAAGCCAGTTGGCGCGGAAAAGGAAGCTGCTGTGTCGACATGGCTCATGCCCGTCGTGCTGTCGGGGGTCGCGGTTCTCTTCAGCACCGCGACGTTCTTCTTCCTGGCGACGCGCGGCGCGCTGATCCTGCGCGCGGTGCTGCCCGGCGCCGGGAACTCGACCGCGCACGTCTACCCGCTGTACTCGAGTATCCACCTGATTCGCCTGGTCGATTTCCAGCCGATCATCTCGGCCATCCTGCTGTTCCAGTACGACCGGCTGGTCGGCATCATCACCAGCGGGCTGCGCGCGATGCGCCTGCGCGGCAAGCGGGTTCTGATCACCTCGTGCGCTTTCGGCAATGTGATGCCGCGGGTCGTTCACGCGGCGCGCCAGGCGGGCGCCGTCGAGGTGCAGGTGGTCGACATCATCGGCAACGAGTTGCTGCATGCGCAACGCAAGATGCACGATGCCGCAGCGCAGTTGAGCTTTCATCAGCAGGATGCCGCGGCGCTGAAGCTGCCCGACGGCTCGGTCGACGCCAATGTGGTGTTCTTTCTGCTGCACGAGCTGCCCCATCACCTCAAGCAAGCAGTGCTGAAGGAGGCCTGCAGGGTGCTGGCGCCGGGCGGCAAGCTCTTCCTCGCCGAATTCCACCGCCCGCAGATGCGTGTGCTGCGCGCGCTGAGCTGGTCCTACTTCAAGGTCTTCGAGCCGCTCGGCCTGGCGCTGTGGAGCACGCACGACCCGCTGGCGCAATTGACGGCCCTGCCGGGCATCAGCTGCGAGCGCACCATCGTGTTCTTCGGCAACTTCCAGGTGATCGTGGCGACCAAGGCGGCGTGATCGTCGCCGCTGGCGACTTCAGGCCGCGGCCTCGCGCACGAAATCGAGCCGGTCCTGGCCGAAGAACATCTGATCGCCGACGAAGCAGGTCGGCGCGCCGAACACGCCGCGCGCCACCGCCTCTTCGGTGTTGGCGGCCAGCCTGGCCTTCACCTCGGCGTCGCCCACCAGCGCCATGAACGCGTCGGCATCGAAGCCGGCCTCGGCCAGTGCGGCGGCCAGCACCCCGGCGTCGCCCAGGTTGCGCGGCGCGACCCACATCGCGTGGAACACGGCGTCCACGTAGCGGGTGAAGTCCTGAGGCTGGCGCATCTGCAGCCCGGCGGCGCCGCGCATCAACGTCAACGTGTTGATCGGGAAGTGCGGGTTGAACGTGAACGGCACGCCCCAGTGCCTGGCCCAGCGGGCGATGTCCTGCCCCATCCAGCGGCCCTTGGCCGGCACGCGTCACCGGGCTCACGTTGCCGGTGGCCTTGAACACGCCGCCGAGCAGCATCGGCCGGTATTGCAAGCGCGGCCCCGGCCTCGCGCGCGATGCGCGGCAGCTGCGTGTGCGCGAGGTAGGTGGTGGGGCTGCCGAAATCGAAGAAGAACTCGATCGTCTTGCTCATGGGGGGGGTCCTTCACCAACGTTCGATCCAGGGCCGCAGGTCCAGCTCGTGCGTCCAGGTGTCGCGCGGCTGCTGGTGCAGCTGCCAGTAGGCGTCTGCGATGTGGTCGGGGTTGAGGATGCCGTCCTGTCCTTCAGCGCGTAGCGCTCGGGAAAGTTCTCGGCGATGAACTGCGTGTCGATCGCGCCGTCGATCACCACGTGCGCGACGTGGATGCCCTGCGGCCCGAGTTCGCGCGCCATGCTCTGCGCCAGCGCGCGCAGCGCGTGCTTGGCGCCGGCAAACGCCGCAAAGCCGGCCGAGCCGCGCAGGCTGGCGGTGGCACCGGTGAAGATGATCGTGCCGCGGCCGCGCGGCACCATCACGCGCGCCACCTCGCGGCCCATCAGGAAGCCGGCCAGCGCGCCCATCTCCCACACCTTGCGGTAGACGCGCTCGGTGGTGTCGGTGACGTCGAAGCGCACGTTGGCGCCGATGTTGAACACCGCCACCTCGATCGGCGCGATCTCGCGCTCGATGCGCTCGACCAGTGCGACGACCTCGTCCTCCTTGCGCGCGTCCGAGCCGAAGCCGTGCGCCTGGCCGCCGTCGGCGCGGATGCGCTGGACCAGCGGTTCGAGCTTGTCCACCTGGCGCCGCGTGACGCAGGCGACGTAGCCCTCGCGCGCAAAGCGCCGCGCGATCGCGCCACCGGTGGCGTCGCCGGCGCCGACCACGAGCACGGATTTCTTCTCGCTGGTCATGGTGGGCTGGCCTCAGCGCCGCTCGGGCGGGATGCCGCGGATGCGCGCGGCGAACGCATCGTGCGCGGCCGGGCTCACCGGCCGGTGCTTCACGGTCGTGGACGCGGGATCCTTGCCGAGGTAGTTGTCGCCCTTCCAGTGGGTGGCGGGCCGGATCGGCCGCGGCACGAAGCCGCCGCCGCAGTTGGGGCAGACGTTGTGCAGCACCGTGTCGACGCAGCTGGCGCAGAACGTGCACTCGTAGCTGCAGATGCGCGCCTCGGTGGCATCGGGCGGCAGCGCGCGGTTGCAGTGCTCGCAGGTCGGGCGCAGCTCAAGCATGGTGTGTCCTTCGATGCCTGCCGCCTCAGGCCGGCAGCCGGTTCAGCCCGCACCAGCGCGCGATGAACAGTGCCAGCACCGCGCTCACCTGCTGCAGGCTGTCGATCGACACCCATTCGTCGATGCCGTGGATGTGCTCGCCCAGCGGGCCGTAGCAGGTGGCCGGGATCTTGCCGTAGAGGTGGAAGAAGCGCACGTCGGTGGTGGCGGTGCTGGCGCGAATCGGCGGCTCCTGGCCGGCGATGTCGCGGTGGCACTGCATCAGCTGCTGCATCGCGCTGGATTGCAGATCGACCACGCAGCCTTCGGCCTGGAAACCCTGGTAGGTGACTTCATAGCGCACGCTGGCATGCTGCGGGTGGGCGTCGTAGGCGCGCTGCAGCAGCGCCTCGATCTCGGCCCGCACCTCGGCACAGCTGCGCCCCGGGTAGAAGCCGAGCCGCAGGTCGACGCGGCAGTGCGTGGGCACCGACGAAGTCCACTCGCCGCCGGACAGGCGCCCGAGGTTGAAGTTGATCGGGTGCTCGTGCTGGCAGTACATCGAATGCCGAGCCTCGGGCCGGTTCCAGGCGGCCTCCAGTTCGCGCAGCTTGGCGACGAGGTGGTTGCCGAAGTCGATCGCCCCCACGCCGGTGTGCGCATAGGCGGCGTGCACCGGCATGCCGTAGACGTCGATCGTCAGCCACATCACGCCCATCTGTGCACTCATCAGCCCCTCGCCGGGCTCGGGGATGATCGCCGCGTCCGCCGTGTAGCCCTCGACCAGACAGGCCAGCGCGCCGTTGCCGGTGCATTCCTCTTCGATCACCGACTGCAGAATCACCTTCGCGGCCGGTTCGAAACCCAGGCGCTGCAGCGCCTGGAAGGCCATCGTGTAGGCCACGATGCCGGCCTTCATGTCGGCGGCGCCACGGCCGTAGAGCCTGTCGCCGTCGAGATGGGGCTCGAACGGCGGCCGGCTCCACAGACGTTCGGCACCCACCGGCACCACGTCGATGTGGCCGTTGAGGATCAGCGACTGGCCGCGCACTGCGCCGCGCGGCCGATGGATGCCCACCACATTGGGCCGGCCGTCGTACGAGACGATGGCCGGCGAGTAGCCGGGGTGCGAGCGGAGCTTGTCTTCGTCGATCGCGAACTCGTGCACGCGCAGGCCGAGTCGACCGAACTGGCGCTTCATCAGGCCCTGGGCCGACGCCTCTTGACCGAGCACAGACGGGTGAGCCACCAGTTCCTGCAGCAGCGCCACGGCCTCGTCGCGTTGCGACGCGACCGTGTCGAGTATTTCGCGTTCGGTGACGGGCGCGAGCGTCTGGGTATCCATGGTGAGTCTCGGTGATGGTGTCTGCGGCCGGTGCTTCTCAACTCAACTTGGCCTCGCCAACTGAGCCATCGGCGCAACCATTGACGGCGTTGCCGTCAATGGTTGTCCCTGGGCACAAACGCGCCGCGCCGGCCGACCAGGAAATCGAGATCCGCGCCTTCGTCGGCCTGCAGCACATGGTCGGTGTAGAGCTTCCAGTAGCCGCTGGACAGCTGCGGCACCGGCGGCTTCCATTCGGCGCGACGCTTGGCGAGTTCGTCGTCGCCGACATGCAGGTGCAGCCGGCGCTTGGGCACATCGAGCTCGACGAGGTCGCCGTTCTTCACCAGCGCCAGCGGGCCGCCGGCCGCGGCTTCGGGCGCGGTGTGCAGCACCACGGTGCCGTAGGCCGTGCCGCTCATGCGCGCGTCGCTGATGCGCACCATGTCGGTGATGCCCTTCTTCAGCACCTTGGGCGGCAGCGGCATGTTGCCCACCTCGGCCATGCCGGGGTAGCCCTTCGGGCCGCAGTTCTTCAGCACCAGCACGCAGGTTTCGTCGACATCGAGGGCCTCGTCGTCGATGCGCGCATGGAAGTCGTCGATGTTCTCGAACACCACCGCGCGGCCCTTGTGCACCATCAGCGCGGGCGTGGCGGCGCTCGGTTTGATCACCGCGCCGCGCGGCGCCAGGTTGCCGCGCAACACCGCGATGCCGGCCTTGGCCTTGAACGGTGCAGCCACGGTCTTGATCACATCGGGATTGAAGTTCTGCGCGTCGGCGATGTTCTCGCGCACCGTCTTGCCGCTGGCCGTCACATGGCCGAGGTGCAGCGAGGCCGAGATCTCCTTCATCACCGCCGGCAGCGCGCCGGCGTAGCAGAAGTCCTCCATCAGGTACTGGCCCGACGGCTGCAGGTTCACCAGACATGGCATCTCGCTGGCCAGGCGCTCGAAGTCGTCGATCGTCAGCTCGACGCCCGATGCGCCCGGCGATCGCGATCAGGTGGATCACCGCGTTGGTCGAGCCGCCGATCGCGGCCAGCGTGCGAATCGCGTTCTCGAACGCCTCGCGCGTCAGGATGCTCGAGAGCGTCTGGTCCTCGTGCACCATCTCGACGATGCGCCGGCCCGCGCTGCGCGCCAGCAGGTTGCGCCGGCCGTCCACCGCAGGGTAGGCCGCATTGCCGGGCAGGCCGACGCCCAGGGCCTCGACCATGCTGGCCATCGTGCTGGCCGTGCCCATCGTCATGCAGTGGCCGTGGCTGCGGTGCATGCAGCTCTCGGCGTCGAAGAAGTCCGCCAGCTTCAGCGTGCCGGCGCGCACCTGTTCGCTCATCTGCCAGACGCCGGTGCCCGAGCCGAGTTCCTGGCCACGCCACTTGCCGTTGAGCATCGGCCCACCCGACACGCCGATGGTCGGCAGGTCGGCGCTCGCCGCGCCCATGATCAGCGACGGTGTGGTCTTGTCGCAGCCCATCAGCAGCACCACGCCATCGATCGGATTGCCGCGGATGCTCTCCTCGACGTCCATGCTGGCCAGGTTGCGGTACAGCATCGCGGTCGGCCGCAGCAGCGTCTCGCCGAGGCTCATCACCGGAAACTCCAGCGGGAAGCCACCCGCCTCGTAGACACCGATCTTCACCTGCTCGGCGAGTGTGCGGAAATGCGAGTTGCACGGCGTGAGTTCGGAGAACGTGTTGCAGATGCCGATCACCGGCCGGCCGTCGAACTGGTCGTGCGGCACGCCCTTGCCCTTGACCCAGCTGCGGTAGGCAAAACCGTCACGGTCCTGCCGGCCGAACCATTGCTGGCTGCGGAGCTCTTCGGGTCTTTTGCGAGGCTTTGCGCTCATGATCTCTAGGGCTTTCGCGTAGGGCGGCACGGCGGCCAATTCGCGTAGTATGAATCGACGACCGGGCCGCGCGAGCGGTCAAACCCGCAGGAGCCGCCGCCTTGATCACCGCCAACACCTTTCGCCTGGACGGGCGCATCGCACTGGTCACCGGCTCGTCCACCGGCATCGGGCTGGCGCTGGCCGCGGGCCTGGCCCAGGCGGGCGCCACGGTGGTGCTCAATGCCCGCCAGGCGCCGCGCCTGGAGCAGGCTGCCGCGCGGCTGCGCGCCGAAGGCCACGCGGCGCACGCGCGCGCCTTCGACACCACCGACCGCGCCGCGGTGGGCGCAGCCGTCGCGTCGATCGAGGCCGACGTGGGGCCGATCCAGATCCTGATCAACAACGCCGGCATCACGCGCCGCGGCGCCTTCCACGAGCTGGCCGAGGCCGACTGGCAGGCCGTGATGCGCACCAACGTCGACGGCCCGTTCGCGGTGGGGCAGGCGGTGGCGCGGTGCATGGTGCCGCGTGGCCGCGGGCGCATCATCAACATCTGCTCGGTGATGAGCGAGGTGGGGCGTCCCGGCACTTCGGCCTACACCACCAGCAAGGGCGCGCTGAAGATGCTCACCAAGGCGATGGCGGTGGATCTCGCGCCGCACGGCATCACGGTCAACGCCATTGCGCCGGGCTACTTCAAGACCGAGCTCACCGCGCCGCTGGTGGCCGACGAGAAGTTCAACCAATGGGTGATCGGCCGCACGCCGCAGCGCCGCTGGGGCGACGTGAGCGAGCTCGCGCCGGTGGCGGTGTTCCTCGCCAGCGACGCGGCCAGCTACGTCAACGGCCACCTGCTGCTGGTGGACGGCGCGATGACGGCCACGCTCTGACGATGACCACCTTCACCAAGACCATCCTGTTCACCGACACCGACGGCCTGGCGCGCTGGCGCGAGGAATCGATTGCGCTCACCGAGGGCAAGCCGATGGCGCGGCTGTCGCCGCTGATGGCCAGCGCCGGCTACCAGCTGCGCGAGAGCCCGGTGGGTTTTCGCAGCGAGTTCCATTGCACCGGGAGCCCGCAGTGGGTGTTCATCCTGCGCGGCCGCATGGAAATCGGCCTTCAGGACGGCAGCTCGCGCGTGTTCGGGCCGGGCGAACATTTCTACTCGGCCGATCTGTTGCCCAACGGCGCGGTCTTCGACGCCAAGGTGCACGGGCATTGGAGTCGTCAGGTGGGAGGCGAACCCCTGGTGACCCTGTTCCTGCGCGGCTGACGAGGCCGAATCGCCGCCGCTCGCCGGCGCCGCTCAGGGCCCGGAACTCGGGGTCCGGCGCTGGCGCAGCAGGGCGCTCAACGTGTCGAGCAGCCCGTTCAAGTCGACCGGTTTGGTGATGTAGCGATCGAAGCCGGCCGCCAGCCCGCGCTGGACATCGTGCGGCATCGCGTCGGCCGACAGCGCGATGACCGGCACATCACGCAGCTGCCGATCGGCGCGCAGCTGCTGCAGGACCTGATAGCCGTCCATGCCCGGCAGGTGGATGTCGAGCAACACGACGTCGGGTCGCCGCGCGCGCGCCAGGTCCAAGCCCGCGGCACCCGTGCGCGCAGACCGCAGGTGAACGTTCGGGTGGCGCGCCAGGAATGCCGAGATCACCTCGATGTTCGAGGCCTGGTCCTCGACATAGAGCAGGTCGAAGGCCATGTCGCGCTCCGGGGCCGCCGCCGCGATGGACGCGGGCGCCCCGGCGGCGCGGCTGTCGGCACGCGGCAACTCGATCCAGAACACCGACCCCGCGCCGACGGTGGTCGCGGCCCCCAGCGTGGCGCCCATCAGGTCGGCCAGCTGCTTGGACAACGCGAGCCCGATCCCGGTGCCCTCCACCTCGCCGAGCTCGGCACCCAGGCGCTCGAACGGCTGGAACAGCTTGGCCAGCCGCTCGGGTGCGATGCCCATCCCGGTGTCGGCCACCGACAGGCGGATGCGGTCCGCGCGTTGTTCGCAGCGGATGGTGATCGTGCCATGCTCGCGGTTGTACTTGGCGGCGTTGGACAGCAGGTTCACGAGCACCTGGCGCAGCCGCAGCCGGTCGGCCAGCACCTGCCATTCGGCGCCGGTGGGGCACTCGTCGATCAGACGCAGCGCGCGCTCGGTGATCAGCGGCAGCACGATGGCAGCGGCCTCGGCGACGACCGGCGCCGGATCGAGCGGTTCGCGCCGGATCGCGATCCGGCCGACCTCGATGCGCGCCAGGTCGAGCAGATCCTCGATCATCTGCAGCAGGTGATCGCCCGCGCGCCGGATCTCGGCCGCCCACTTCAGCATCTTGGGCGGCGGATCGGACATCTCGATCAGCTGCGCGAAACCGAGGATGGCGTTCATCGGCGTGCGCAGCTCATGGCTCATGCGCGACAGGAATTCGCTCTTCGCGCGGCTGGCGCTCTCCGCGCGTTCCATCGCTTGCTGCAATTCGGCCGTGCGCTCGCGCACGCGCGCCTCGAGGTTGACGTTCAGTTCGCGAATTGCCTGCTCGGCGGCCTTTTGCTCGCTGATGTCGACCGACGTCAGCGCCGCGCGGATCACTGCTCCGTTGGCGTGGATCGGTGCAATCGTCGCCACGTACGCGTGCGCCTGACCCGCAGGATCGGGGATCGAATACTCCAGCCGCTGCGGCCCGGCCTCTGCAAAGACGCGCACCACCGCGTGTTCGACGCGCGGCCGCAGTTCCGGCGGGAACCAGTCGATCAACGGCGTGCCCTCGACCTGCGCGCGGGTCAGGCCCGGGTAGGTGCGGTTGGCGAAGGTGATGCGGCCGTCGCGGTCGAGCTCGTAGATGAAGGCGGTCGTCTCGCGGGTCAGCGCCAGCAGGCGTTCGTCGGACTGGTGCAGCTCCTCGAACGCGGCGTGCAGCGAGCGCGACAGGCCATTGATCGATGACGTGACGGCATCCAGGATGTCGGGATGCCAGCGCCCGGCGGACGGGCGATCGAGTTGCACCTGCTCGCCACGCGGCGCGTTCGGATCGATGCCGCGCACGAAGGCGGCCAACCGGGTCAGGTGGCGCGTCACCAGGTACTGGAACACCAGCAGCATGAAGCCGGCCACCAGCAGGGTCTTGATCGCATTGCTGAGCAGGGTCACGAGCAGCCGGTCCCACAGCCGGGCCAGCACCCGATCGACGCTGGCGACGACTTGAACGGTGCCGATCGTCAGCGCCTGTCCACGATGTTCGCGCACCAGCGGCACTTCGGCGGTGACCTGGCGTTGCGACACCACCTTGCCGGACGACCAGCGCGTCTGGCCATCGACGCGGATGCCCAGGTATTCGATGTCCGGCAGGCGCAGCAGCCCGTCGAGCTGGGTCTGCACCTGTTGGCGGTCGGAGACCCAGACGCTGTCGGTCAGCGACGGCAGATAACTCTTGCCGATGAAGGCGATCGACTGGTCGATCTGGCCGAGATCGCGGCGATAGTCGGCAACCAGCTCGGCCGCGGTGATCACCGCGGTGATCAACGAGCTGAACAGCACCAGCGCAATGATCAGCCGCTTGGCGACGCCATTGCCGTTGAACAGCGCATCGCGCAGGAAGCCGGTGCGCTCGTCGCTCACCGAGCGGGCTCCAGCGGCTTGAGGATCTGGTCGTACAGGCGCTGCCAGGTGCCATCGCGCCGCACCTCGGCGAGTGTGTCCGCAAGGCGCGGCACCAATGCCTCGTGCTTGCGATGGAGATACATGTACATCGGCACACGCAGCAACGGCGGTTCGAGCACATACACCGGCTGTCCGGCGCGGCGCGCAACCCACAGGCCAACCCAGCGGTTGTTCACGATCAGGTCGACGCGGCCATTCGCCAACAGCCCGAGCAGAAGTTCGCTGTCGCGCACGGTCGTCACGTTGCTCGCGCCCTGGAGCTGCCGCTCGATGATCTTCTGGCCGGTGATGTGGGCGACGCGGTAGCGTGTCAGGTCGGACCATCCGCGCACTTCGATGTCGGGGCGCAGCGAAAAGGCGACGAAGTCCTGGTCGACCAGCGGCTGCGGAACCTGCACCAGGTTCGGATAGTCCTTCTCGAAGCCGGCGGCGCGGTACAGGTCGCCGTCTTCGATGCCGGCATTGGCATTGACGAGCGCCCGCTCGATCGGCAGCGGTACCACGCGCAGCCCAAGCCCGGCACGGCGGAACGCTTCGCGGGCGACTTCCTCGACAAAACCGGCCCGCTCGGGCGAGGACACCAGCGGCTCGCGGGTGCCGGTGGCCAGTGCGAGCGCCGGCTCTGCCGCCAACGCCAGGGCGGGCGCGACGAGGCCCATTGCCGCTGCGAGCAATGCGGTTCGCCGCGCGATGAATGAATCCGGCATCGAGTGCCTCGCCAGGTGAGATGTGACGCGCCGCGCGATGGTACCCAGGAAGAGGGCCAGGGTGGCCGAGCTTGCCGGCAATCGACCACGCGGCGAACGCCGGGGCTCGCCGCCACCGCGGCGTGTATGCTCGAATCGTCGGAAACCACACGCGCGCGCGCACGGCGGCGCTGAAGCGGCCGCGAATCGCTCAATATGACGCCGCGGCGGCCGATGAAGCGGGGATTTCGCGCCACAACATGACCTCCAGCCTCGATCCTGCGCAGCAGCCCGGCTCCTCCGGCGATGAGCGCGGCGTTGCGGTGGCGGCGCGGCTGCACGATGCGCTGTGCCCCGATCCGATCCTCGGCTTCGATGCGGCGCTGCGCGTGACATTTGCCAATCCGTCGGCGGCCGACCTCGTGCGCCTGCCGGCGGCGGCGCTGCTGGGCCTTGGCGTCGACGAGCTCGGCAAGCTGGGCTTGCTCGGCGGGGACTTCGCCGCGCGGCTGGATGCGGTGCGCACGACCCGCAGCGCACAGCGGGTGCAGACGAGCCAGAACCTGCACGGCCAGCTGCATTGGTTCGACCTTTGGATCGTGCCGCGCGGCACCGATGAAGTGGCCTGTTTCGCGCGTGACATCAGCGACATGAAGCGCGCCGAGGAACAGCTTCGCGAGTCGGTCGGCCGCGATTCGCTGACCGGGCTGATCAATCATGCGGCGTTCCACGACGAGGTCAGCAAGGCGCTGGCCGCGGCGGCCCGACGCGCAGCCGGTCGCGCTCGTGCTGTTCGACCTCGACTACCTGAAGCTCATCAACGACGTGCACGGCCACCAGATCGGCGACCCGGCGCTGCGCGCCGTGGCCGACGCGTTGCGGGCCACGACGCGCGAGTGCGATCGCGTCGCCCGCCTCGGCGGCGACGAGTTCGGCGCGCTGTTCGTCGGCGTCGAGCGCGAGGTCGTCCTGCGCATCGCGCAGCGCGCCGTCAAGCGGGTGTGTGCGACCAGCTGCCGGGGGTCGGGCGGCTGTCGGCGTCTGCGGGCATCGCCTTCGTGGCGTCGACGCGCGAGCCGGGTGACCTGTTCGACCGCGCCGACGCGGCGGTCTACGACGCCAAGGCACGCGGCCGCGGCGTCGTCTCGGTGGCCGACATGACCGAGATCGCCTATGCCAGCCGCAGGCGCGACCTGGTGGACTCGCAGCCGAACGCTGCCGGCGCCCGAGCTGCCCGACGCGCGCGACGTCACCACCGCGGCGCGGGGCGCACTGCGCGAATGGGTCCACGTGCTGGCCTGCTCCGGCGGCTGCGTGGATCTGCTCGATGCCGAGGGGCTGCGGGTCAAGGCCGTGGCGTACTACCGCTTCGGGCATGACGACTGGAAACTGGCCGAGCAGAGTTATGAGCTGACCGACTACCCCAATACCGCGATCGCATTGGCGCAACGGCAGACCTACACCTGCCGGATCGACGATCCGGACGCCCATCCGGCCGAGGCCGCGCTGCTGCGCGAACGGGGTTTCGCATCGCTGCTGCTGACGCCGCTGGTCTCCGCCGGCCGCTCGATCGGCATCATGGAACTGTTCGACACGCGTCCGCGCACTTTCACCAGCGCCGATCAGCGCGTCGCGCTGGCGCTGGCCCACCATCTGGCGCCGCTGCTCGCGTTGCTGCAGGAGCGCGAACGCAGCGCGAGCGCCAGCGGCGGCGCCACAAGCCTGCCGGGCCGAGCGTGAGCGCTGAACCCATCGATTCGAACCCAGGCGTCGAACCGGCCTTGGCCGCCCACAGGGATCTGCGCGCCGAACAGCTGCGCCTGTACGCCGCCAACACGGTGTCCACCGTGGCGGGCAGCGTGGTGGTCGCGGTGCTGCTCGTGCTGGTGCTGTGGGATACCGTGGCCACGGGCCGGCTGCTGGGCTGGCTGGCCTGCCTGGCGCTCGCGCTGTGCGCTCGCTTGCTGCTGTGGCTGGTGTACCGCCGCGAGGCGCCGGACGGTCGAAGCGATGGCCCGTGGCTGACGAGAATGCGGCTCGGCGCCGCGGGCGTGGGCGCGATCTGGGGGCTTGCCGGCGTGCTGCTGTTTCCGGCGCAGGACCTGCAGCAGCAGGTGTTCCTGGCGTTCGTGCTCGCCGGCATGGCGGCGGGATCGCTGACCGTGACCGCGTTCGATCCGGTGACCGCGCTGGCTTTTGCCGCGCTGACGCTGGCGCCGCTGAGCGTCCGCCTGCTCGCCTCCGGTGGGGATGCACCGACCGCGATGGCGGCCATGGCGCTGTTGTTCATGGCGTTTCTGGCGCTCACGGCCGTGCGCGCGTTCCGCAACGTGCGCGACACCGTGGTGCTGCGCGGCGCCGAGACGGCGCGTGCCGACACCTTGATCCGCAGCCAGCGGCAGCTGCAGCAACTGTCCGAGCAACTGGGCCGCAAGACCGACGCACTGGAGCTGACGCTGGACAGCATGGCGCAGGGCATCCTCAGCCTCGGCAGCGACGGGCGCGCCAACTTCTACAACCGCCGCCTGCTCGACCTGCTGGATCTGCCCGAGTCGTTGATGGCGTCAGCGCCCACGATGGAGGAGATTGCGCGCTATCAGGCCGAGCATGGCCACTATGGCGAGGGCCTTCAACTGGTCGACGAGACGGCAAGGCCGCACGTCGAGCGCTGGCTCGCTGGCGAACAGGCACGGTTTCCGGAGGTCTACTTTCGCCGGACGTTGGCGGGGTTGATGCTCGAGGTCAAGACGCGTTATCTGCCCGGCGGCGGCCTGGTGCGGACGTTCTCCGATGTGACCGCGTATTTCGACGCCCAGCAGCGGCTGCAGCAGAGCGAGGCGCGGTTGCGCAAGCTGGCGCTGGTGGCGGCCTACACCGACAACGCGGTATGGATTGCCGACGCCGAGCTTCGAATCGAGTGGGTCAATGAAGGATTCACCCGGCTGACCGGCTACCGGCTCGACGAGGCGGCGGGTCGCAAGCCCGGTGAGTTGCTGCGCGGGCCCGGGACCGACCCGGTCGAGGCTGCCAGGCTCGACGAGCGGCTCAGCCGTGAGCCGCGGTCCGCCGGCGAACTCGTCAACTATGCCAAGGACGGTCGCGCCTATTGGGTCGCCGTGGACATGCAGGCGATCCTGGACGACGCGGGCCGGGTCCAGAACTACATCTCCATCGAGCGCGACATCACCGCGCACAAGCACGCCGATGAGGCGCTGCGCAGCGCCCGCGACGAGGCCGAGCGCGCGAACCAGGCCAAGTCGGAGTTCCTGTCGGCAATGAGTCACGAATTGCGCACGCCGATGAATGCGATCCTCGGTTTCGGCCAGCTGCTCGAGTCCGACACGGTCCATCGTCTGCCCGAGCGACAGACGGGTTATGTGCACGAGATCCTCAATGCCGGCCGGCATCTGCTGGAACTGATCGACGACGTGCTGGACCTGACCCGCATCGAGGCGGGCAAGCAGCAGATCGACATCGAGCCGGTCGCCGTGGCGCCGCTGGTCGAAGAGTGCCTGAGCCTGGTGCGGCCGGCGGCCCGCGAGCGCAGGATCGTCTTGCCGGATGGCGTGTTGGGCGCGTGCGACTGCCTCATCGCCGCCGACCGCACGCGCCTGAAGCAGGTGCTGCTCAACCTGCTGTCCAACGCCATCAAGTACAACCGGCCTGGCGGCCGCGTGCAGGTGAGCTGCGGCGACGATGACGGCGCGCTGCGCATCAGCGTCACCGACACCGGCCATGGCCTCAGCCTCGATCAGCGCGAGCGACTGTTCAAGGCCTTCGAGAGGCTGGGTGCGGAACGCGGGGCGATCCAGGGCGTGGGCATCGGGTTGGTGTTGAGCAAGCGGCTGGTGGAGTTGATGCACGGCAGCATCGGCCTCGACAGCACGGTCGGCGAGGGCAGCACCTTCTGGGTCCGCCTGGCGCGCGCCCAGCCCGCGATGCGGCGCGACCGGTGGGCTGGGCCGCATGTGCAGCGTCTGGACGCAGCGCCTTTCGAGGGGACGCGCACGGTGCTCTACATTGAAGACAACCCGGTGAACGTGTTGTTGATGGAAGCCATGCTGGCGCGCGAACCGGCCGTGCGCCTGATCACCGCCACACTGCCGCACGAAGGCCTGCAGATGGCGCGGGCGGAGCAACCGCAACTGATCCTGCTGGACATCCAGCTGCCGGGCATCGACGGATTCGAGGTGTTGCGGCGCTTGCGTGCCGATGAATCCACCCGGGCGATTCCAGTGATCGCGATCAGCGCCAACGCGATGCGCGGCGACATCGAGCAGGGTCTGGCCGCCGGATTCACCGACTACCTGACCAAGCCGCTCGACCTGGCGCGGCTGTTGACGGCAATGCGCGCGGCCCTGCACGGGTGATCGCGCGCTCGACAGCCTGGGCTCGCGGCTCTACATTGGCCGCTTCGTACTTCTTCGCGACCAAGGTGTGCCGCCCGCACGTTTCGCCCATGGCTCGACGCGGTCTGCTTCTGTGGCTGATGCTGGCCTGCCAGGCGCCGCTGGTGCCCGCACAAGCCGTACCCGGGCTGGGTCTGTCGCGGTTCGAGCAGCAGCAGATCCTGGCCCTCGGACCCTGGCCGCCGACCTGGCGCGCCGACCCCAGCAATCGGGTGTCGGGTGATCCGCTGGCGATCGAGCTGGGCCGGCGCCTGTTTCTCGACCCGCGCATGTCGCCGGTGGGCTACATCGCCTGCGTGACCTGCCATCAACCGGATCGCTCGTTCTCCGACCACAAGGCGCGCGCGCATGGCCTGGCCGACCTGCCGCGCAACACGCCCGCGCTGGCCAACCTGCGATTGCAACGCTGGTTCGGCTGGGGCGGGTCCAGCGACAGTCTGTGGATGGCCAGCATCCGGCCGATGCTGGACGCCCGGGAGTTCGACGGCAGCCCCGCCACCGTGGCCCGCCTGTTCGCACGCGACGCCGAACTGGCCGCCTGTTATCGCCGGGTGTTCGCGGTGTCTGCGCAGCGTGACCTCGAGCGCACCTTGGTCAATGTCGGCAAGGCGCTGGCGGCCTACCAGGAAACGCTGGTGACCGGCCGCACGCCGTTCGACGACTTCCGCGATGCGCTGGCGCGCCGCGATTGGGGCGCGGCGTCGACCTATCCGGCGGCGGCGCTGCGCGGTCTGCGCCTGTTTGTCGGCCAGGCCGCCTGCGTGCGCTGTCACACCGGGCCCAACTTCTCGGATGGCGAGTTTCACCCCGGCGTGGCGCCGGAGGCGGGCGTCGCGATCGCGGTGGCCGGACTGGGCGGTGACAGCGGGCGGCTGGAGGGTTCGCGCAGCGTCGCCACCAGCAGGCTGAACCTGCTCGGCCCCTACAACGACGACGCGACGCGGCGCAATGCGCTGGCCACGCGGCGCCTGGTGGTGCGCGAGAGCCAGCGTGGCAGCTTCCGCACGCCGAGCCTGCGCAACGTGGCCCATACCGGGCCCTATCTGCACAACGGCCAGGACGATCGACTGCAGGACGCGCTGCAGCACCTGGCGCGGACGTCGCCAGCACCCGGCGCGGTGGCGGCCGCGCCGCTGGCAGCCGATGAGGTTCGCGACCTGACGGCCTTTCTGGCCAGCCTGTCCGACCCCGACGGCGAACGCCGGCCCTGGACGCCGACCGGGACGACGCGTTGCCCCTGAGGCGCCAGCCGGGCCGGGGCTAATCGGCGCCGATCGGCGCCGTCTCGCTCGCCGTCACCGGGCCGCGGCCGCTGAAGCGATCGAGCGCGAGGTAGATCACCGGCGTGATGTACAGCGTCACCGCCTGCGAGAACACCAGCCCGCCGACGACGGCCAGGCCGAGCGGCTGGCGCAGCTCGGCGCCGGCACCGATGCCGAACGCGATCGGCAGTGCGCCCATCATCGCCGCCAGCGTGGTCATCATGATCGGCCGGAAGCGCAGGATGCAGGCTTCGCGGATCGCCTGCGGCGCCGTCATGCCGTGGTGACGCTGCGCGTCGAGCGCGAAGTCGATCATCATGATCGCGTTCTTCTTCACGATGCCGATCAGCAGCAGGATGCCGATCGTCGCGATCAGCGTCAGGTCCTGCCCGAACAGCATCAGCGTGCCCAGCGCGCCGACGGCAGCCGACGGCAGCCCGGCCAGGATCGTCAGCGGGTGGATGTAGCTCTCGTACAGCACGCCCAGCAGCACGTAGATGACCAGCAGCGCGGCGACGATCAGGATCGCCTGGCTGCCCTGCGAGCTCTTGAACACCGCCGCGTCGCCGCCGTAGCTGGTGACGATGGCCTGCGGCATGCGGATCGCCTCGCGCGCCTGCTCGACCTTGGCGGTGGCGTCGCCCAGCGCCGCACCCGGCGCGAGGTTGAACGACACCGTCACCGCCTGCAACTGTCCGACATGGTTGACCGAGGTCGCACCGAGGCTGCGCTCGACGGTCGCGAAGCTCGACAACGGCACCAGCGCGCCACCGGCGGCGCGCACGTGGATGCCGGCGAGCGCCCGCTCGTCCTGCTTGGCCTCGGGCGCGACCTCCATGATCACCTGGTAGCTGTCGGTCGGCAGGTAGATCGTCGACACCTGGCGCTCGCCGAAGGCGCTGAACAGCGCCGAGCGCACCGCCTCGATCGACACACCCAGCGTGTTGGCACGGTCGCGGTCGATTTGCAGCTGCGCCTGCAGGCTGCGCAGCTGAGCGTCGCTGTTGACGTCGCGAAACATCGGATCGGCGCGCAGCCGCTCCTGCAGCCGCAGCGCCCACTCGTTCAACTCGTCGGCGCGCACACTTTGCAGGATGTACTGGTAGCGCGCCTTGCTCGGCCTGCCGCCCAGGCGCAGGTTCTGGATCGGCGTCGTGAAATACACTCAACCCGGCCACTTCGCGCAGATCGCGGCGCAGGCCATCGAGCACCAGCTTCATCGGCTGGCGCTCGCCGCGCGGCTTCAGGTTGATGAACATGCGGCCGGTGTTCTGCGAACCACCGCCGCCGCCGCCGTTGAACGAGCTGACCGTGGCCACGTTCGGATTGGCGCGCACGATCGCCGCTGCGCGCTCCTGCAGGCGGACCATTTCCGGGAACGAGGTGTCTTCGGCCGCCTCGGTGTTGATGAACACCTGGCCGATGTCCTCCTCCGGGAAGAAGCCCTTCGGCACCACGGCGAACAGCCACGCGGTGGCGACGAAGGTCAGCGCGGCAACCGCCATCACCGACGCGCCGATGCCGCAGCGCGGCGTCGAGCGTGCGGGTGTACAGCGCGAGCATCCACTGGAACGCGCGCTCGAACGAGTGCACCAGCGCGCCCGGCGGCTTCTTGTGCGCCTCGTCGGTCAGGAAGCGGCTGGCCAGCATCGGCACCAGCGTCAGCGACACGAAGGCCGACACGACGATCGCCAGCCCGACGATCACGGCGAACTCGTGGAACAGCAGGCCGATCACCCCGGGCATGAAGAAGATCGGGATGAACACCGCGACCAGCGACGTCGAGATCGAGATGATCGTGAAGCCGACCTCGCGCGAGCCGCGCAGCGCGGCCTGGAACGGCGATTCACCGCGCTCGACGTGGCGCATGATGTTCTCCAGCATCACGATCGCGTCGTCGACGACCAGGCCGACGGCCAGCGTCAGCCCGAGCAGCGAGATGTTGTCGAGGCTGTAGTTCAGCCCCCACAGCAGCGCGATCGCGCCGACCAGCGACACCGGCAGCGACAGCGTCGGAATCGCCGTCGCGACGAATCGGCGCAGGAACAGGAAGATCACCAGCACCACCAGCGCGATGGTGCCCATCAGCGTCAGCGTCACGTCGTGCAGCGCCTCGCGGATCGAGCGCGAGCGGTCGTTGACCGGGGTGATCGCCACCGACTCCGGCAGCTCGCGCTTCAGCTCGGGCAGCGCGGCGCGCACCGCGTCGACCACCCGCACCGTGTTGGCGCCGGGCTGCCGATAGACGGCGATCGAGATCGACGGTTCGCCGTTGAGCGTCGACCACGTTTTCAGCGATTCGACGCTGTCTTCGACGCGCGCGACGTCGCGCAGGCGCACGGTGTTGCCGGCGCGGGTCGCGACGATCAGGTCGGCGAACTCGGCTGCGTTGCGCAGCTGGCGGTTGGCCTGCAGCGTCAGCGTCTGGCGCGGCCCTTCGAGGGTGCCGACCGGCGTGTTGACGTTGGCCGCGCGCAGCGCCGCGCTCAGCTCGTCCAGGCCGATGTTGCGCGCCGACAGCGCGTCGGGGTTGACGCGCACGCGCACCGCGAACCGCTTGGCGCCGAAGATGTTGATCTGCGCCACGCCATCGATCGTCGACAGCGCCGGCGAAATCACCTGGTCGGCGAACGCCTGCAGCTCGGTGGGTGCCAGCGACGGCGAGGTCAGCGCGATGAACAGCACCGGGGCGTCGGCCGGGTTGACCTTGCGGTACGACGGCGGCGAGGTCATGTCCTGCGGCAATGAACGCTGCGCGCGCAGCAGCGCGGCCTGCACGTCGACCGCGGCCGCGTCGACGGCGCGGCCCTCGTCGAACTCCAACGTCACCGAGGTGTTGCCCAGCGTGCTCGACGAACTCATCACCTTCAGGCCGGCGATGGTCTGGAACTGCTTTTCCAGCGGCAGCGCCACCGAGGTGGCCATCGTCTCCGGGCTGGCGCCGGGCAGCGAGGCGAAGACGTTGATCACCGGCGTGTCGTAGCTCGGCAGCGCGGCCACCGGAATGCTGCGGTAGCCGATCACGCCGGCCAGCACGATCGCCGCGTTGAGCAGCACCGTCATCACCGGACGGCGGATGAACAGCTCGGACAGATTCATGGCTGGGCACTCCTGTCGCGTGGCGCGCCGCCGCTGCCGGCGCCACTGGGCGCGTCGGCACGGCCGCGGCCGGCGCCCGAGGCGGCACCGGCGGGCCGGCCGGCCGCCTCGCCCGCGCGTTCGACCACCGGCGTGCCCGCGCGCAGGTTCTGCCGTCCGTCGAGCACCACGCGATCGCCCGGGCGCACACCGGTGACCGCGGCCTCGTCACCCTGCGTCTGCACGATCTGCACCGGGCGCAGCACGGCCTTGTCGTCCTCGACCACGTAGACGATGGTGCCGCGCGCGCTCTGGATGATGGCCGCCTGCGGCACCACCACCGCGTCCTTCAGCGTGCGCACCGTCATGGCCACGTCGAGGAACGCACCAGGCCACAGCTTGCGTTCGCGGTTGTCGAACACCGCCTTCGCCTTGACCGTGCCGGAGCCGGCGTCGATGGCGTTGTCGACGAACTGCAGCCGTCCGCTGAGCGAGCCGCCGTTTTCGGGCAGCGTGGCGCTGACCGTGGCGCCACCGCCCTGCAGCGCCGCCAGCGCGTCGCCGAGGTGGCGCTGCGGCAGGCTGAAGGCCACCGTGATCGGATCGAGCTGCGTGATGGTGACCAGGATGGTCTGGTTGGCCTGCACCGAGCTGCCCGGAAAGACGTTGATCGCCCCGGCGCGGCCGGCGCTCGGCGCGGTGATGCGGGCGAACGACAGACCCACCCGCGCGGCCTCGACCGCCGCACGGTCGGCGCTCGCCAGTGCGGCCTGCGAGTCGACCAGCGCCTGGGCCGAGTCCACCGCGCCTTGCGAGATGAAATTCTGCGCCAGCAACTCCCGGCTGCGCGCCAGTTGGCGCTGCGCATCGGCCAGCGCGACCTCATCCCGCGCCAGCTGCGCACGCGCCTTGGCCACGTTGGCCTCGTCGGTGCGCGAGTCCAGCGTGAACAGCGGCTCGCCGGCACGCACGAACTGGCCCTCCTTGATGTGCACGCGCGTCACCATGCTGGTGACCTGCGCGCGCACGTCCACGCTCGACAGCGGCGCCACCGAGCCGGTGGCCGACAGCAGCACCGGCAGGTCGCGGCGCTGGGCCCGCACCGTGGTCACCGTGACCGGGGCGACCGTCGCCGCGGTCGATGCGGCCGGGCCCGGTGCCGCCGCGGTGAGCGTGGCGGCCGCGGACGCGGCGTCGGCCGGTTGCGTGTCGCCGCCGCGGCACCCGGCCAGCGACAACGCGGCGAGGACGCAGGCGACGGAAAAGGCGGACGTCAGCGGCACAGGCATGTCGGGCGAGGTGTTCGGTCGCGGTGCCCGGGGGCCTCAGGCGCTCAGGAAGGCAAGTCGCAGCACATCCAGTCCGGCATGCAGCGCGCTCAACTGGGCCGGGCTCAGCACCGCCATGGCGCGGCGCAACTCGTCGCGCGCGCCGCGCCGGATGTTCTGCAGCTGCGCGCGGCCCGACGGCGTGATGTGCAGCTGCGAGCGCCGGCGGTCCTGTGCCGGCGTCGTCGGCTGCACCACGCCGGCCTTGACCAGCCGGTCGACCATCGCCGACGCGGTGGGCATCGTCACGCCCAGGAACGCCGCCACGGCGCCGATGGTGCAGCCGGGTTCGTGGGCGACGAAGTTCAGGCAGCGGAACTGCGGCACCGACAGCTGGTCGCCGACGTGCTGGCGCATCGCCATGCGCAACGCATCCATCACCGCCGGCACGGTGTCGAGCACCGCATCGGCGCAGCGCCCCGGGTCCGACACCGCGATCGGCGGGCGCGCCAGCACCGGCGCGCGGCCGTTGGCGGTGAGCGTGCCGGCGTGCGCCATTAGTTAGTGGACCTAAGCATTGGCACAGCATAGCGGGCACTCGCACCCAACGTGCCCGGAGCGTCCCCTACATCCACACGGCCCGGGGGGTTTTGCGGTAGCCTGCGGTACGCCGAGGAGCCCGCGATGGATCTGTCCCGCTTCGCCCGCCGCTGCTACACGCCGGCAGCCACGCCGTTGGAGCCATTGCCGCGCTTCTCGGCGGCGCTGGCCGCCACCTGCCCGGGCGGTCGTGGTCCGGAGGTCTGGGTCAAGCGCGACGACCTGCTCGGGCTGTTTCCCGGCGGCAACAAGACGCGCAAGCTCGAGTTCCTGGTGGCCGACGCGCTGGCTCGGGGCGCCGACACGCTGGTGACCTGTGGCGCGCCGCAATCGAACCATTGCCGCATCACGCTCGCCGCGGCGGTGAAGGAAGGCCTGAAGTGCCGCTTCGTCATCGAGGAGCGCGTGCCCGGCAGCTATCACGACGACGCCAGCGGCAACCACTTCATGTTCCGCCTGCTCGGGGTCGAGGCCATCACGGTGGTGCCGGCGGGCACCGACATGGCCGCCGCGATGCGGCGCGTCGCCGACGAGCTGGCGGGCCAGCGACGCAAGGCCTACGTCATCCCGGGCGGCGGATCGAACGCGCTCGGCGGCCTCGGCTATGTGGCCTGTGCGCAGGAATTGCAGCAGCAGTGCTTCGAACTCGGCCTACGCTTCGACAGCGTGGTCGTCGGCTCGGGCAGCTCGGGCACGCATGGCGGTCTGCTGGCCGGGTTTCTGGGCAATCGCATCGATGTACCGATCCTGGGCGTCGGCGTCAGCCGCGATCCGGCGGAGCAGGCGCCGCTGGTGCTCGCCGAGGCTCAGGCGGTGTGCGACCTGCTCGGGCTGGACCTGAAGGTCGCGCCGCAATCCGTACGCTGCATCGGCGGCTACTGGCAGCCCAAGTACTCGGTGCCCAATGCGCGCATGGTCGAGGCGGTGCAGCTGCTGGCGCGCAGTGACGGCATCCTGCTCGACCCGGTGTACACCGGCAAGGTGATGGCCGGACTGATCGGCCTGGCACGTGAAGGCACGCTGAATGCCGGCGAGCGCGTGCTCTTCCTGCACACCGGCGGCATGCCGTCGCTGTTCGCCTACGAGCGGCAGCTGCTGGGCCGCACCGCGGTCGCGCCCTGAGCGGCGTGGCGGGGCAGGCCTAACGGCGCCCGGGCGCCGGCAGGTCGTGCTCGCGCACCATCACCGGCTCGATCGAGCCGCTGGCGACGCGACGCTTCACCGCCGCGTCGATCGCGTCGCGGTGGGCGATGTAGATCGACAGCGCGTTGGCCTCGTTGACGTCGGCGTTGAAGCGGTAGCGCAGCGTGCGCGTGCTGATGCTGGCGCCGACGCTCGTGCCGTCGTCCATCGTGACCCAGAATCGAACGGCCTCCGAATCGGCGTGGTAGTAAGGCGGTGATGAGGTGTCGATGGTGATGTCGGCCGGCATGTCGGTGTGCAGCAGGATTGATCGGTCGTCGGCCCCGAAGGCCCGACGCGAAGGCTGGATGATGCGTCCGAACGAACGCAAACGTCCGGCGCGCTGCGCCTTATTTCTTCTTCTGGCGATCCAGGATGGCGCCGGCGACCGCCGGAACGGCTGGCGGCGGCACGCCTGGAGCGGCCGTGTGCCGCACCTGTTTGGGTTTTTTGGATTCCTTGTTGCCGCGCTGACCCTTGGACATGAACGCCTCCTCGATGGTGGGGGCACACGCTGGAACCTGGCGTGGACCTTGATTCTGTATGCCCGAACCCCGGTGCGCCGTCTGTGCGTTGGCAGACACGCCGGCGACGCGGCAGTGCCGGCGGTCGCGCCTCAGGCCCGCTTCTTGCCGTTCATCGCGCGGTACGCGCGGATCACCTGGCTGTCGTCGGCCTGGCCGTGGCCGAGGCCCGACGCGGCCAGGAACATCTGCATCGCCGCCGAGGCCAGCGGCAGGCCCTGACGCATCTGCTTGCCCTGGTCGAGCACGATGCCGAGGTCCTTGACGAAGATGTCCACCGCGCTGGTCACCGGTGGCTCGTCCTGCATCATGCGCGGCACGCGGTCGCCGAACATCCAGCTGTTGCCGGCCGACACCGAGATGATCTGGTGCATCGTCTCCAGCGACACGCCGGCGCGCTCGGCGACGTGCATCGCCTCGGCCGCGGCGGCGATGTGCACGCCGCACAGCAGCTGGTTGATCATCTTGGCGGTGGAGCCCAGGCCGGCCGCGCGGCCGACGTCGAAGATGCGCTGGCCCACGGCGCTCAGCGCGGGCCGGGCACGTTCGATCACCGCAGCGTCGCCCGAGATCATGATCGTCAGCGCACCGGCGGTCGCGCCCTTGATGCCACCGGACACCGGCGCGTCGAGCATCGCCAGCCCCATCGCGGCCAGCCGGTCGGCGGTGCGCTGGGCCTGGGCCGGCGCCTGCGTGCAGGCTGCCACGACGATTGCGCCCTTGGGCATCGCAGCGGCGGCGCCGCCCTCGAACAGCACGCTCTCGGCCTGGTCGCCCGACACCACCATCAGCCACAGCAGGTCGGCGTCGCGCGCCGCGTCGGCCGCGCTGGCCGCGGCGTGACCCCCGGCCGCAGCCAGCGCACGCGTCACGCTCTCGCGCACGTCGAAGCCGTGCACCGCGTGGCCGGCCTTCACGAGGTTGAGCGCCATCGGCGCGCCCATCGCGCCGAGGCCGACGAATCCGATCTTCATGGCAGCGTGCTCCTGCGACAACGCGCGCGCAGCCGCGCCGCGAACCACTCCTGCGGCCAAGTAGCCGCCGCGGATCCGGCTTTGCCGGTCAGCTGGCGGCGCCTTGCGACCTGCATGTCGCAAGGCGTTCGCCAGCCACTCGCGAGCGCGCAGGCGCTCGCTCGGTGCGGGCTCACCCCCCTCGGGAGGGAGGCGCCGAAGGCGCTACGGGGGGGAGTCATTCCTTCACCGAACCGGTCATGCCCGAGACGTAGTACTCGACGAAGAACGAGTAGATGAAGGCCACCGGCAGCGAGCCGAAGAGCGCGCCGGCCATCAGCGAACCCCAGTGGTAGACGTCGCCTTCCACCAGTTCGGTGACCACGCCGACCGGCAGCGTCTTGATCTCGCTCGAAGAGACGAAAGTCAGCGCGTAGATGAACTCGTTCCAACTCAGCGTGAAGGCGAAGATGCCGGCCGAGATGAGCCCGGGCACCGCCAGCGGCAGCACGATCTTCACCAGGATCTGCCAGCGCGTGGCGCCGTCGATCAGCGCGCACTCCTCCAGCTCGAAGGGAATCGTGCGGAAGTAGCCCATCAGCAGCCAGGTGCAGAACGGGATCAGAAAGGTCGGGTAGGTCAGGATCAGCGCCAGCCGCGTGTCGAACAGGCCGAGCTGGAACACCACCGAGGCCAGTGGAATGAACAGGATCGAAGGCGGCACCAGGTAGGCCAGGAAGATCGCCAGTCCCGTCTGCTTGGCGCCCGAGAAGCGCAGCCGCTCGATGGCATAGGCGGCCAGCACCGACGCGGCCAGCGAGAAGAAGGTCGAGACCACCGAGACGAGGACGGTGTTCCACATCCACTGCGGGTAGGCGGTGTCGAACAGCAGCTTCTTCACATGCGCCAGCGTGGGCTCGATGATCCAGAACGGGTTGCCTTCGCGCGAGAGCAATTCGTTGTTGGGCTTGAATGACGTGACGCTCATCCAGTAGAACGGAAACAGCAGCACGAACAGGAAGATGCCCAGCGGCAGGTAGACGGTGACCAGCTTGCGCGGCGTGGATTGCAGAAACTCCATGCCGCCTTGATCGTTGCGCGTATCGGTGGTGGTCACGTTCGGACTCCACCGGGCGCGACGGCTTCAAGCGAACACCGCGGACCCGGCTCTGCCGGTCCGCCGGTGTTGCCCCCTCGAGGGGGAGGCGGCCGCAAGGCCGCTACGGGGGTGGGCTTCATTTGTCGGCTCCGCCCTGTTGCCAGGCTCGCCGCTGCAGGCCGAAGTAGCTGAACATGATGGCGGCCAGCAGGAACGGCACCATCGCGATCGAGATCGCGGCGCCTTCGCCCAGCGCGCCGCCGGAAATGGCGCGCTGGAACGACAACGTGGCCATCAGGTGCGTGGCGTTCAGCGGGCCGCCGCGGGTGATCACGTAGATCAGCTGGAAGTCGGTGAAGGTGAACAGCACCGAGAACGTCATCACCACCGCGATGATGGGTGTCAGCAGCGGCAGCGTGACGTGGCGGAATTGCTGCCACGGCGTCGCGCCGTCGATCGCCGACGCTTCATAGAACGACGGCGAGATGGTCTGCAGGCCTGCCAGCAGCGTGATCGCGACGAAGGGCACGCCGCGCCACACGTTGGCGGCAATCACCGAGAAGCGCGCGTTCCACGGGCTGCCGAGGAAGTCGATGTACTGGTCGATCACGCCCGTCTTCACCAGCACCCAGCTGATGATCGAGAACTGCGCGTCGAAGATCCACCAGAACGCGATCGCCGACAGCGCGGTGGGCACGATGTAGGGCAACAGGATCACCGCGCGGAAGAAGCTCTTGAAGCGGATGCTCTTGTTCAGCAGCAAGGCGAGCCACAGGCCGAGGAAGAACTTCAGCACGCTGGCGATCGTGGTGTAGAAGAGCGTGTTGAACAGCGCCAGTTGCGTCACCTGGTCGGTGGCCAGGTAGACGTAGTTCTCGATGCCGATCCACTCGCCGGGCCGTCCGACCTTGGCATCGGTGAAGCCCAGCCACACGCCCAGCCCGAGCGGATAGGTCAGGAACAGCAGCAGCAACACCGCTGCGGGCAACATGAAGATGAGCCCGAGCGCGTTGCGGTTGTTCTGGAGCTTCTCGAGCACCCAATACTCGCTTCAGTAAACCAAGCAGACGCCGCGGATCCGGCTCCGCCGGTCCGCTGGCGTCGCCAGCCGGCAAGCATGACGGCCGGCCCTCGTGGGCGAAGAACAGTCGGCAGGGACTGTTCCTCGTCCGCGCTCGGCCCCCCTGGGGGGCGCAGTTGGACGCGAGCCGGCACCTGAGTGCCGGCCAACGCCTGCCAAGCCGGCCGGGCCTGCAGGCCCGGCCGTGGAACGGCGGCCGAAGGCCGCTTCGGGGGGGGTCAACTTCAGACCTTGTAGTAACGCTCGGCGCGTTTCTGCGCCCGCTCGGCGGCTTCCTTCGGTGTCTTCGATCCGCTCGCGGCCTCGGCGACCATGTTGACGACGATGAAATCGGCCGCGGCGCCTGCCGATGCATAACCGAGCTTGCCGGCATAACCGGCCGGGCGCAGATTCTTCACGCAGTCGCGGTACGGTGTGTGCTTGGGGTCCGAGGTCCAGATCGCGGCCTTTGCGTACTCGGCCAGCGGCGGGGCGATGTAGCCGCCGGCTGCCGTGAGCCACGGGTCGAACTGCTCCTGCTCCATCATGAAGCGCAGGAACTCCTTCGCCGCCTGCGGGTACTTGGTGTACTTCATGATCATCTGATTGAAGAACAGGTGCGATTCCGTCGGCACGCCCACCGGGCCGATCGGATACTGCGCGTGGTACACGTCCTCCTTGAGGTCCTTGACCTTCTGATCGCTCGAGGTCTTGGTCGCGTAGTAGATCGAAATGCCGTTGTTGGTCAGGCTGATCTGGCCATCGAGGAAGGCCTTGTTGTTGTTCGGGTCCAGCCACGACAGCGTGCCCGGGATGAAGGTTGCATACAGTTCCTTGGCGTATTCGAGCGCCTTGAGCGTCTCGGGGCTGTCGATCACGACCTTGTTGTTCGCATCGACGAGCTTGCCGCCGTGCGACCAGATCAGCCAGTTGCACCACAGGCCGTCGCCGGTGGCATTGCCCAGCGCCATGCCGGGCGGCGTGCCCTTGGCGTGCAGCGCCTTGCACAGGGCAAGGAAACCCGCCGTGTCCTTGGGGAAGGCGTCAAAGCCGGCGGCCTTCACCATGCTCTGGCGGTACACCAGCATCGCACCTGCGGCACCCAGCGCGATGCCGATCCACTTCTTGCCGTCGGGGCGCAGATAGGCCTCGCAGGCGGGGTACCAGCCGCCGTACTTCTTGCCCAGGTAGTTGGCCAGGTCGGTCACGTCGAGCAGCTTCTCGGGGTACAGGTTCGCGTCGTCGTTGGTCGACAGGATGATGTCCGGCCCGGCGCCGGTGTTGGCCGCCACCGCGGCCTTCGGACGCACGTCTTCCCAGCCTTCGTTGTCGACGCGCACCTCGATGCCGGTCTTGTCGGTGAACTTCTTGACGTTGACCATGTAGGCGTCGATGTCGCCCTGCACGAAGCGGCTCCAGCGCAGCACGCGCAGCTTGGCGCCCTTCTCGGGCTTGAAGGTCAGGGCTTGCGCATGCACGGCGGGCGCGAACAGGGCGCTCGCGCCCAGCGCCGAGCCGGCGGCGATGCCGGCCGTGCCTTCGAGGAATCTCCGGCGGTTGAATTCATGGTCCATCGTGGTCTCCTTGGTGGAATGGTGCGGTCGCGCGGCACCGGGTGTTGTCGGGATTTCAGTTGACCGTCAGCCGCTTGCCGCTGCCGGCGTCGAACAGGTGGGTGTGCTGCAGGTCGGGGTTCAGGCGGATCGTGCTGCCCGGAACGAAGTTGTGTCGCTCGCGGAACACCACCGCCATCTCGGTGTCGCGATGCCGGCACGACACGAAGGTGTCCGCACCGGTCGGCTCGACCACCGCCACGTTGACCGGGATGCCGCCGTCGGCCGTCAGGCGCAAGTGCTCGGGCCGCGTGCCGAAGATCACCGCCTGCCCATCGGCGCCGCCGGACAGCGGCGGCGCCTCCAGCCGGGTGCCGTCGGCCAGGTCGACCGTCGCGGCGTCGGCCGAGCGGCGCAACGTGGCCGGCAGGAAGTTCATCGCCGGCGAGCCGATGAAGCCGGCGACGAACAGGTTGGCCGGGTGGTCGTACAGCTCCAGCGGGCTGCCGGTCTGCTCGATGTAGCCGTCGCGCATCACGACGATCTTGTCGCCCATCGTCATGGCCTCGATCTGGTCGTGCGTGACGTAGATCGAGGTCGTCTTCAGCCGCTGGTGCAGCTCCTTGATCTCGGTGCGCATCGCCACGCGCAGCTTGGCGTCGAGATTGGACAGCGGTTCGTCGAACAGGAACACCTGCGGGTCGCGCACGATCGCGCGGCCCATCGCCACGCGCTGGCGCTGGCCGCCCGACAGCTGGCGCGGAAAGCGTTGCAGCAACTCGGTCAGGCCGAGGATCTCGGCTGCGCGCTGCACCTTCTGGTCGACCACGGCGTCGCTCTGCTTGGCGAGCATCAGCGAGAAGGCCATGTTGTCGCGAACCGTCATATGCGGGTACAGCGCGTAGTTCTGGAACACCATCGCGATGTCGCGTTCCTTGGGCTGCATCAGGTTGACGACCTTGCCGCCGATGCGGATGTCGCCGCTGGAGATGTTCTCCAGCCCGGCAATCATGCGCAGCAGCGTCGACTTGCCGCAGCCCGACGGGCCGACCAGCACGGTGAACGAGCCGTCGACGATGTCGATGTCCACGCCGTGCAGCACCTCGACATCGCCGAAGCGCTTCTTCACCGCTTGAATCTGCACACTGGCCATACTCGGGATGCTCGCGACGCCTCGGCGGGGGGACGGCGTGGACGATACGCGCCGGCCCGGCGCCTGTGACTGAGGGGATACCCGTTGGGCGGCGCTCAAGTTGTCTGATAACCTGACGACCATGCCCCTCGGTCCGGCCTCGATTCCGGTGCGCGCCGCGGCGCCGCGCCACGGCGTCGAGCCGCTCGTGGCCGACCGCCTGTCCGACCGCCTCGCGCGGCGGCTGATGCAGCAGATCGAGGCCGGCGCGCTCAAGCCCGGCGACCGGCTGCCCACCGAGGCGCAGCTGGCGGCCACGCACGGCGTGTCGCGCTCGGTGGTGCGCGAGGCGGTGCACCAGATCAAGTCGCGCGGCCTGCTGCGCTCGCGCCAGGGCTCCGGCGTCTACGTGGCGCCGGAACCGCAGAACCGCGCGCTGGCGTTCGATCCGAGCGTGCTCGAGTCCGTCGAGGCCGTGGTTCAGGTGGTCGAATTGCGCCGCGTGCTCGAAGGCGAGATGGCCGCACTGGCGGCGCAGCGCATCACGCGTGCGCAACTGGCCGGCCTGCGGCGTGCGCTGCAGGCGGTCGACGCGGCCAGCGACGCCGGCGGCGACGCGGTGGACGAAGACATGGCGTTTCACCGTGCCATCGGCGAATCCACCGGCAACCCGCAGTTCGGCCGCCTGTTGAGCTTTCTCGAGCAGTACCTGCGCGAGGCGATGCGCGTCACCAAGGGCAACGAGGCCCGGCGCGACGACTGGCTGCATCAGGTGCGCGCCGAGCACCGCGCGATCGTCGACGCCATTGCCGCCGGCGACCCGGCGGCGGCCCGGCGCGCGGCGATTGCGCACCTGCAGCGCGGCGAGGCGCGGCTGCACGAAGGCGGCGTGGTCGCGCCGCGCCGCCGGCCGCGTGCCGGGCTGGCCGCGGTGGCGGCCCGCGTCCGCAGGAAGTGAGCGATTCCATGACCCATCCAGGGCCTTCGCACGCACCGGTCCTCGGCGTGATCGCCGACGACTTCACCGGCGCCACCGACGTGGCCAGCATGCTGGTGCGCGCCGGCATGCGCACCGTGCAGGTGATCGGCGTGCCCGCCGGCCCGGCCCCGGCGGCCGACGCGGTGGTGGTGGCGCTGAAGTCGCGCACCACGCCGGCCGCGGACGCGGTGCGCGAATCACTCGCGGCCATGCAGTGGCTGCGCCAGGCCGGTGCACGCCAGTTCTACTTCAAGTACTGCTCGACCTTCGATTCCACCGCGCACGGCAACATCGGCCCGGTGGCCGAGGCGATGATGGCCGCGCTGGGCACCGACTTCGCGATCGCCTGCCCGGCGTTTCCCGAGAACGGTCGCACGATCTTCCGCGGGCACCTGTTCGTCGGTGACCAGCTGCTGTCGGATTCGGGCATGCGCGACCATCCGCTGACGCCGATGACCGACGCCAACCTCGTGCGCGTGCTGCAGGCGCAGAGCAGGGGCTTGGTCGGGCTGCTGCGCTACGACACCGTGCGCGCGGGGGTCGACGCCACGCGCGCGCGCATCGCCGCGCTGCGCGCCGAGGGCGTGCGGCTGGCCGTGGCCGACGCGATCGACAACGACGACTTGCGCGTGCTGGCGCAGGCCTGCGCCGATCTGCCGCTGCTGACCGCCGGCTCGGGCGTCGCGCTCGGGCTGCCGGCGCTGTATGCGGCACGCGGCTGGCTGAAGCTCGACGAACACGCCGCCCGCCTCGACGCGGTGGGCGGTGGCGCGGCCGTGCTGTCGGGTTCGTGCTCGGTGGCCACCAACGGCCAGGTGGCGCAGTGGCGCGCGGCCGGCCGGCCGCTGCGGACGATCGACCCGCGCGCGCTGGCGCGCGGCGAGCCGGTGGTGGCGCAGGCGCTGCAATGGGCGTTGCCGCAGCTGGCGCGCGCTCCGGTGCTGCTGGCCGCCACGGCCGCGCCCGAGGAGCTGCGCGCGGTGCAGGCCGAGCTCGGCGCGGCCCGCGCTGGCGAGCTGGTCGAGCATGCGCTGGCCGAGGTTGCCGCGGCACTGGTGCAGTCCGGTGTGCGGCGCCTGGTGGTGGCCGGCGGTGAGACCTCGGGTGCCGTGGTGCAAGCGCTGGGTGTGCGCACGCTTCGCATCGGGCCGGCGATTTGCCCCGGTGTGCCATGGACGCAAGGCGAAGGCCGGCCGCTCAAGCTGGCGCTCAAATCGGGCAATTTCGGAGGGCCGGATTTCTTTGCCGAGGCGCTGGCCCATGAAGGCGGGGCATGACCGACGCCGCGCTGCGCGATGAGATCTGCCGCGTCGGCCGCAGCCTGTTTCAGCGCGGCCTGGTGGCGGGCAGCGCCGGCAACATCAGCGTCCGGCTGGCCGGCGCAGCGGGCTTCCTGATCACGCCCACCGATGCCTGCCTGGGCTTTCTCGAGCCCGCCCGTCTGGCGCTGGTGAGCGCATCGGGCGAGCAGGTGTCCGGCGACCGCGCGAGCAAGACGCTCGCGCTGCACCGCCGCATCTACGATGCCGAGCCGCAGGCGCAGTGCGTGCTGCACACCCACTCCACGCACCTGGTGGCGCTGACGCTGCAGGGGGTGTGGTCGGCTGCCGACGTGCTGCCGCCGATCACGCCGTACTACGTGATGAAGGTCGGCCACGTGCCGCTGATCGCGTACAGCCGCCCCGGCAGCCCCGAGATGGCCGATCGCGTGGTGCAGGCCATCGAGCAGGCGCGCGCCGCCGGCCGCACGATTCGCGCGGTGCTGCACGACCGGCTCGGCCCCAACGTCTGGCACCAGTCGCCCGCGGCGGCGATGGCCACCCTGGAGGAACTCGAGGAGACCGCGCGCCTGTGGTTGATGAGCCCGGCCAGGCCGCAGCCGTTGAACGCCACGCAGCTCGACGAGCTGCGCCACGCCTTCGGCGCCGCCTGGTAGCGTGCCGCATCGAGTTGGTCGTGCCACGCTTTGCCGCCAACCTGTTGCCGCGCCGAGCAGCGGCCGTGCGGCGGCACGCCGTTGGGCTTAGGATCGTTGCCACCGTACAAGGAATGACATCATGAAGCTGCTGATCACCGGCGGTGCCGGATTCGTCGGCGCGCGGCTCGCGCGCGCGGTGTTGAAGAAGGGTGCGCTCAACGGCAACGCGATCGAGCGCCTGGTGCTGGCCGACCAGTTCCCGCCGCCGGCCGACCTGCAGGCCGACCCGCGGGTCGAGGCGCGAACCGGGCCGCTGCTCGCGCAATGCGCTGGGTTCACCCAAGACCGTTTCGACGGCGTCTTTCACCTCGCCTCGGCCGTCTCGGGCGAGTGCGAGGCGGATTTCGAGCTCGGCCTGCGCTCCAACCTCGACAGCACGCGCGCGCTGCTCGATGCGCTGCGCGCGGCAGGCAACGTGCCGCGCTTCGTGTTCTCGAGTTCGGTGGCGGTGTTCGGCCCCGACGCCAGCAACCCGATGCCACCGCTGGTGCGCGACGACACGCTGCCGACGCCGCAGACGAGCTACGGTACGCACAAGCTGATCTGCGAACACCTGGTGGCCGACTACACGCGCAAGGGCTTCATCGACGGCCGCTCGGCGCGGCTGAACACCGTGACGGTGCGGCCCGGCAAGCCCAACGGCGCCGCGTCGTCGTTCTTCAGCGGCATCATCCGCGAGCCGCTGGCGGGCCAGGAGGCGGTGTTGCCGGTCGACCCGTCGGTGTCGCACCCGGTGTCGTCGCCGTCGCGCACGGTCGAGGGGCTGATCGCCGTCTACGAGGCCTCGGCCGAGGCGATGGGTGGCCGCGCCGGCCTGAACCTGCCGGCGCTGAACGTGAAGGTCGGCGACATGCTGAACGCGCTCGAGGCGGTGGCCGGCAAGGCCACGCGCGCTCTGGTCAAGCCGGTGCCGGACCCGACGATCCAGCGCATCGTCGCCGGCTGGTCCAAAGGCGCAGTGGCGGCGCGTGCCGAGAAGCTGGGCCTGAAACCCGAGGTCGATTTCGCCGACATCATCCTGCAGTACATCCACGACCATCCGGCCGCGGTGACCGAAGCGGCACGCGCCGCGGCGGCGAACTACGAGCGCTCGCGCAAGGCCTGATCGCGACGCGTCACGCCATCTGCGACGCGTCTCGCGTGCCGAAGGGGGCGCCGAGTCCGAGCGCAAGCCGCATCGCGTGAGCGACCAGCGTGGCGGCCTTGCGCCAGCGCTGAAGCGGGCCGGGCGCGGGCGGGCGCCCCGGCTGCGCGGCGGGTGCGAGCACATCGATCGTCGCATCCGGGCCCAGCGGGAACATCAGCACCGGCTGGGCCGAGTCGATCACGAAGCAGTCGCCGGTCTCGAGCACGATGTCGCGCGGGTCGCCGTCGATCGTGATCCACGCGGTGCCCCGGTGCACGCTCAGCGTCACGCCGCGCGCGGCGGCCAGGCGCAAGCCGCGGCGGCCGTCGAGGGCCACCCGGGCGTTCAAGGTCTTGATCCACATGGCATGCTCCTTCAGAATGTGTAGCGCCAACCAGAGGCAGAATGCCGCGCCACGATGAAAGCCATGATCTCCCGGTGGGGCGAAGACTGCAAACGATGGTTTGGAATCCCTGGCATTCCGATTCCGCATGCGAAAAGACCCTGACCGGCTGCCCCCGCTGGACTTGCTGCTGGCCTTCGAGTCGGCCGCGCGGCATCTGTCGTTCACGCGCGCGGCGGCCGAGCGCTTCGTCACGCAGTCGGCGGTGAGCCGCCAGATCCGCGCGCTCGAGGACGACCTGGGCGTGGCCCTCTTCGCGCGCCAACATCGCGCGCTGCTGCTCACGCCGCAGGGCGAGAAACTGCAGCTGGCCTGCCAGTCGGTGCTGGCGCAGTTGCGGCGCACGGTGTCGGGCATCCGCGCGCCGGCCGCGCGCGAGGTGCTGGCGCTGTCGACAACGCCGAGCTTCGCGTCGTTGTGGCTGATCCCGCGGCTGCGTTCGTTCACGCAGGACAACCCCGGCGTGGATGTGCGGCTCGACGCCAGCTACGAGTTGCGCGACCTGCGCGGCGACGGTTTCGACCTGGCGGTGCGCTACCAGCGCGCCGACGCGCGCGATGGCGAGCAGCTGTTTCGCGAGACGATGCTGCCGGTCTGCGCGCCGGAACTGCGGCGTGCGAAAGGCGGTCCGCCGCTGAAGACCCCGAGTGACCTGCACGCGCACACCCTGCTGCAGATCGAAGGCACGCCCGGCTCCGGCATGCCGCTGGAGTGGTCATCATGGCTGCAGGCCAACGGCCTGCCGGACCTGGAGCCGCGCTCGACGCTGACGTTCTCGTCGTACAACGAGGTCGTCGCTGCCGCGCTGGCCGGGCAGGGCGTGGCGCTCGGCCGGCGGCCGCTGATTGACACGCTGCTGCGGCAGCGCCAGCTGGTCGCGCCGTTCGGCGACGCGAAGGAGACTGCCAAGGCCTACTTCGTGATCACCGATGCGGCGTCGCGCACGCGGCCGGCGGTGCGCGCGCTCGAAGCCTGGCTGCTTGCGCAGGCCGCGCGGAATTGACCCACCCCGAAGCGGCCTGGCGGCCGCCTCCCCCCTCAAGGGGGCGACGCCAGCGGACCGGCGAAGCCGGCTCCGCGGCGTCCGCTTGGGCAGGCTTTAGCGACCCAGACGGCGGCAGATCTCGAGCGACAGCGCCGACTGATTCAGCGTGTAGAAATGGATGCCCGGCGCTCCGCCGGCCACCAGCCGCTCGCACAGCTTGGTCACCACGTCCAGGCCGAAGGCACGGATCGACTCGGTGTCGTCCATGAAGCCTTCCATCTTCAATGCCACCCAGCGCGGGATCTCGATGCCGTCGCGCGCACCGAACTGCGCGATGCGCGAGTAGTTCAGGATCGGCATCACGCCCGGCACGATCGGCACCGTGACGCCGAGCTGGCGCGCCTCGTCGACGAAGTGGAAGTACGCGTCGGGGTTGAAGAAGAACTGCGTGATCGCCGAGCTCGCGCCGGCGCGCACCTTGTCGACGAAGAACTGCAGGTCCTTCTTGGCATACCGCTGCTGCGGATGCACCTCGGGGTAGCACGCCACTTCGATGTGCCAGTCCGACCCTTGTGTCGCGCGGATGAACGAGATCAGCTCGGCCGCGTAGCGGAAGTCGCCGGCCGTGGCGGTGCCGCTGGGCAGGTCGCCGCGCAGCGCCACCAGGCGGCGGATGTTCTGCGCCCGGTAGGTGTCCAGGGTCTGCGCGATGCTGGCGCGCGTGGAGCCGACGCACGAGAGGTGCGGCGCGGCCTCGTGACCGGCGGCCGCGATGTCGCGCACGGTGGCCAGCGTCTTGTCGCGCGTGGCGCCGCCGGCGCCGTAGGTGACGCTGAAGAACTGCGGCCGCGTGGCGGCGAGCTCGGCCACCACGGCCTTCAGCTTCTCGCTGCCCACGCGGCGTATTCGGCGGGAAGAACTCGTAGCTGATCGGCAGCGTGGCGATCGACCGACATGCGCTCAATACCGGTATGAATCGGGCTTGTACGGGCCCTGCTTGGGCACGCCGATGTAGCCAGCCTGGTCGTCGCTGAGCTCGGTGAGCTGCGCGCCGAGCTTGGACAGCTGCAGCCGCGCCACCTTCTCGTCCAGGTGCTTGGGCAGCACGTAGACCTTGCCGACCTCGTAGTAATCGCTGTGCGTGAAGAGCTCGATCTGCGCGATCGTCTGGTTCGCGAACGAGCTGCTCATCACGTAGCTCGGATGCCCGGTGCCGCAGCCCAGGTTCACGAGCCGCCCCTTGGCCAGCAGGATGATGCGCTTGCCGTCCGGGAAGATCACATGGTCGACCTGCGGCTTGATCTCTTCCCATTGGCAGTCGGTCAGCGCCGGCGACATCGATCTCGTTGTCGAAGTGGCCGATGTTGCAGACGATGGCCTGGTCCTTCATCTTCGCCATGTGCGCGCGGGTGATCACGTCCTTGTTGCCGGTGGCGGTGACGAAGATGTCGGCCTTGTCGGCGGCATCGTCCATCGTCACGACGCGGTAGCCTTCCATCGCCGCCTGCAGCGCGTTGATCGGGTCGATTTCGGTCACCCACACCTGGGCCGACAGCGCCCGCAGCGCCTGCGCGCTGCCCTTGCCGACGTCGCCGTAGCCGGCGACCAGCGCCACCTTGCCGGCGATCATCACGTCGGTGGCGCGCTTGATGCCGTCGACCAGGCTCTCGCGGCAGCCGTACAGGTTGTCGAACTTGCTCTTGGTGACGGAGTCGTTGACGTTGATGGCGCGGAACATCAGCGTGCCCTTGGCCGACATCTCCTTCAGGCGGTGCACGCCGGTGGTGGTTTCCTCGGTGACGCCGATGATCTGCGCGCTCTTGCGCGAGTACCAGGTCGCATCGACCGCGCAGCTTGGCCTTGATGGCGGCGAACAGCTCGGTCTCCTCCTCGCTGGTCGGCCTGGCGATCACCGACGCGTCCTTCTCGGCGCGCTTGCCCAGGTGCATCAGCAGCGTGGCGTCGCCGCCGTCGTCGAGGATCATGTTCGGGCCTTCGGCGTCCGACCCGGGGACCAGCGGGGCCCCTTGGGTCCGTGCCGAATTCGAAGATGCGGTGCGTGTAGTCCCAGTAGTCCTTCAGCGATTCGCCCTTGTAGGCGAACACCGGCGTGCCGGCCACCACCAGCGCCGCGGCGGCGTGGTCCTGCGTCGAGAAGATGTTGCACGAGGCCCAGCGCACGGTGGCGCCGAGCGCCTGCAGCGTTTCGACCAGCACCGCGGTCTGGATCGTCATGTGCAGGCTGCCGGTGATGCGCGCACCCTTGAGCGGCTGCGCCTTCGCGTATTCGGCGCGAATGGCCATCAGCGCCGGGCATCTCGCTCTCGGCGATGCGGATTTCCTTGCGGCCCCAGTCGGCAAGCGACAGGTCGGCCACGGCGTAGGGTTGGGATTCAGGTTTCAGGACAGCATTCATCATCGGCTCCATCGTTGGATGTAACCCGAGTGACCGGCTGGGGGGTGAACTCACCCGGACGCTGGAGTCTCTCGGGTGAGCGCGGTTGCAATGGTGGGTTTCCGAGCCTGGGACCTGGACGGCCTTGCAACGCTCCTCGGAACGGGGCGGATTCTAGCAGCCCTGCGCGCTGCGCGGGTACCCTCGGATGGGCGAGCTCAGCCGGTGCTGGGCGCCGCCAGCTGGTCGTCGCCGCGGCTCGGCACCAGCGACGGCCGGCCGACGATCAACGGGTCGGCCGAGCCGACCGCGCGCTCGTCTTTCTTCGAATACGGCAGCCGCTGCAGCAGATAGCGCATCGCGTTCAGGCGCGCGCGTTTCTTGCAATCGCTCTTGATCACCGTCCACGGCGCATCCGACGTGTCGCAATGCAGGAACATCGCCTCCTTGGCGCGGGTGTAGCCGTCCCACTTGTCGAGCGAGGCCAGGTCGACCGGGCTCAGCTTCCACTGCTTCAGCGGGTGCGCGCGGCGCTCCTTGAAGCGGCGGCGCTGCTCGGCGCGGCTGACCGAGAACCAGAACTTGAACAGGTGCACGCCGCTTCTGACCAGGTGGCGCTCGAACTCCGGCGCCTGGCGCATGAACTCGTCGTACTCGGCGTCGCTGCAGAAGCCCATCACCCGTTCGACGCCGGCGCGGTTGTACCAGCTGCGGTCGAACATCACGATCTCGCCGCGGGTGGGCAGGTGCTCGATGTAGCGCTGGAAGTACCACTGGCCGCGTTCGACCTCGCTGGGCTTTTCCAGCGCCACCACGCGCGCGCCGCGCGGATTCAGGTGCTCCATGAAGCGCTTGATCGTGCCGCCCTTGCCGGCCGCGTCGCGCCCCTCGAACAGGATCACCACGCGCTGGCCGGTCTCCTTCACCCAGGCCTGCAGCTTCAGCAGCTCCACCTGCAGCCGGTACTTCTGCTTCTCGTAGCTCTTGCGCGACAGCAGGTTCTCGTACGGATAGGCACCCTCGCGCCAGCGCGGCGACAGCTGCGTGTCGGGGTCGTTGCCGCCGGGCACCACCTCGCCGCGGAACAGCAGTTGCTGCAAGGCCATCGCGTCGTCGGGCGACGCGCCTTCGAGCAGCGACTGCATCTGTGCCAGCAAGCCGTCGGTCGGCTCGCCCTTGGCACTGCGCGTCAGCAGATCCTGCAGCACACTGGCCTGCACGGCGTGGGCGCGCGAGGTCGCGGCGTTGACCACGTGGCGCTCGATGCTGCGCGGGTCCAGTGCCGGCGGCGTATCGCCGGCCTTCACCGGGCGCGCGCGCACCGGTGCACGGCGCGCGCGGGTTGCGGCGCGCTGCGACGCGGTACGTGCCGTGGCCACTGCAGGCGGTGCGGTCGTGCGTTCCTTGGCCATGGCATCCGTCGTGGTGAGAGGCGATTGGACCATCATCGGCAGCCCGATGGGCGGCGCGGTTGATGGCCATCAAGGCGCCGGCCACCATGGGACACTTCAAGCATGGTCAACCCGACTTCTGCACGCCGGCCGGCGTCGCTGGCCGCTGCGCCGCGCGAAGTCTGGCTGCCGGTGCGCGGCGTGCTGACCGATATCGACGACACGCTGACGCGCGACGGCGCCATCGAGCCCGCCGCCCGGCAGGCCTTGCGGCGCCTGGCTGCGGCCGGCGTGCCGGTGGTCGCGGTCACCGGCCGGCCGATGGGTTGGAGCGAGCCCTTCGTGCGCGACGGCACGCTGTCGACCATCGTCGCCGAGAACGGCGCCGGCGCCTGGTTTCGCGACGGCGCCACGGTGCGCGACGCCTACGTGCAGGACGAAGCCACCCGCGGGGCCAACCTGCGCCGGCTGGCCGCCGTGGCGCAGCAGGTGCAGCGCGAGGTGCCCGGCGCCACGTCCGCGCGCGACAGCGCCGGCCGTGCCACCGACATCGCCATCGACCACAGCGAGTTCGCGCACCTCGATGCGGCGGCGGTCGAGCGCGTCGTCGCGCTGATGCGCGCGGCCGGGATGAGCGCGACGGTGAGCTCGATCCACATCAATGGCTGGTATGGCAGCCACAGCAAGCTCACTGGTGCCCGCTGGATCGTGCGCCGCCTGTTCGCGCGCGACCTCGACGCCGAGCGCGCGCGCTGGGTCTACGTGGGCGACTCCACCAACGACCAGGAGATGTTCGCCCACTTTCCGTTGAGCGTGGGCGTGGCCAATCTGATGCGCTTTGCTGCCGAGCTGACCGTCTGGCCGGCGTACCTGACGGCAGGCGAGCGCGGCGCCGGCTTCGCCGAGCTGGCACAGGCCGTGCTCGCCGCCCGCGCCCGAGCGTGATGGCGGCGGCCGATCGTCACCACACGCTGACCGTGGCCGCGGCGCTGGCGCTGGCCACCGCGGTGTCGCTGGGGCTCGGGCGTTTTGCCTATGCGCTGCTGCTGCCGCCGATGCGCGCCGACCTCGGCTGGAGCTACCTGACCGCCGGTGCGATGAACACCGCCAACGCGGCGGGCTACCTGCTGGGCGCACTGCTGCTGCCGCGCACGCTGGCGCGCGTCGACGCGCGCCAGGTGCTGCTCGTCGGCAGCGCCGGCACCGCGCTGATGCTCGCCGTCCATGGCCTGGTGCTCGGCCGCGATGCGTTGCTGCTGTTGCGCGCCCTGGCCGGCATGGCGAGCGCCGCGGCCTTCGTCTCGGGCGGCCTGCTGGCGGCGCGACTGGCCAGCGCCGCACCGGCTGCGGCAGGCGCAGGGCTGGTGCTGGGCATCTACTACGGCGGCACCGGCGTCGGCATCATCGTCTCGGCGCTGCTCGTGCCGCCGATCGTCGGCCGCACGGGAGCACATCCGTGGCAGTGGGCCTGGATCGCACTCGCGGCGGTGGCGCTGCTGGCCACCGCGGTGACCGCGGTGATGACCGGCAAGTTGCACGCGCCGCCCGCCGCGACGGCGCGATCGGTGCGCTTTCGCTGGGCGCCGTTCGCCTTCGCGCTGGCGGGCTACCTGATGTTCGGAATCGGCTACATCGGCTACATGACGTTCGTGATCACGCTGCTGCGCGAGCAGGGCCTGGGCGGCGGCGCGATCGTCGCGTTCTATGTGCTGCTCGGCGCCGGCGTGATCGCGTCGTCGTGGTTGTGGGCGGGGCTGCTGCAGCGTTTTCGCGGCGGGCAGGCGCTGGCGCTGCTGAACGGCCTGCTGGCGCTGGCCACCGTGCTGCTGGTGTGGAGTGCGCACCCGGTGCTGGTGTTCACTTCGGGCGCCCTGTTCGGCGCGGTGTTCCTGTCGGTGGTGGCCTCGACCACGGCGCTGGTGCGCCACAACCTGCCGATCGCCGATTGGCCGGGCGGCATCACCGCGTTCACGATCGTGTTCGCCTTCGGCCAGATCGTCGGGCCGAGCGCGGTCGGCTGGGTGGCCGACGGCCCCGGCGGGCTCACCCGCGGGTTCGCCGCGTCCGCGGCGACGCTGGCGCTGGGCGCCCTGCTGGCATGGCGCCAGCGGCCGCTACAGGCTGAGACACAGTAGTGCCGGCGGTGCTGCCGCCGACTTGCGCGAGACCCGAGAATCCGGCCGTGCCGAGCAACGCGTGCCGGCCAGCCGGCAGAGGGACCACGATGACCGACCGAGCGCTTGCACAACGGACCGCAGTGGCCTTCGTGACCCTGTGGCTCGCGGGCTGCGGCGGCGGGGGCGGCGACACCGGCGCGGCGGCGCCGCCGCTGGGTAGCACCTGCAGCGGCAGCGCGGCCTTCGAGCTGGTGACCCGCGCGCCGCCGGCGCCAGGCAAGAACGCCGCGGCGTCGCTGGCCGGCTGCAGCGGTGCGATCGGCCAGCCGGCCTGGGTGCAGACCGCGGGCCCCGCGGTGACGCTGCTGTCGGACCGATCGCAGACCATCAGCTTCGAGCCGCCGGCATCCGGCAGCTACCGCTTCGACGTCGGTTTCACCGACCCGTCGGGCAATTCGCGCGTCGAGAGCGTGGCCATCGACGTTCCCGCGGTCGGCGCCCCGTCGTTGGTGACGGTGCGCGCGAGCCATTCGGTGCGCATGGGCGCCAACGTCTCGGTGCGCGCGTGGCCCGCCGCAGGCCAGAGCGTGCAGTCGATCACCTGGAGCCAGCTGGAAGGCCCCGCGGTGCAACTCGACACCAGCGACCCGTATCTGGCGATCTTCACCGCGCCGAGCGTCAGCCACGACTCGCCGATCCGGCTGCGGGCGACGGTCACGACCAGCGGTGGCGCCAGCGACAGCGACGACGTGCTGGTGATGGTGGAGCACCATGCCCAGGCCGCGGCCGGCGACCCGAACGCGATCTGGGCCGGTGTGCAGGTCTCGCGCGTCCATCCGTACCGCGCGACGAGCCCGTACGCCGCAGCGCTCGTGCGTTGTGCCTACGACGCCGCGCAGCGCGACAGCAACCTGTGCCCACTGACGCAATTGCCGTTCCTGGCCCAGCAGGGCGCCGGCGCGTTGCCGACGGTGGAACAGGTGATGGACCGTGTGCTGGTGTCGCACGACTGGCTCGGGCGCAACTTCGAGGACTTCCTGACGACCCAGGACGCGAACGGCGACTTCCGCCGCATGCTGATGAGCACCACCGCGGTGGTGCTGGGCACGCACGTGCGGCCGTCGTTCTACTACGCGGCCACCGGCGCGATCTACCTCGACGCCGACAACCTGTGGCTCACGCCGGCCGAGCGCGACACGGTCAGCGAGGTGCCCGACTTCCGCAGCGACTTCGACCGCGACCTGGCGTACAGCGGCCTGTGGCGCTACGTGCAGAACAACCGGAGCATCTTCGTCTTCTTCGATCCGCGTTCGCGCGTCAACCGCGATGTCACGCTATCTGCTCAACGAGACGGGCTGGTTGATGTTTCACGAACTCGGCCATGCGCTGGATTTCCTGCCGCCGGCGCAATACGCGAACCTGGACAACAGCCTCTCCGCGTGGGGCAACATCGCGCCGCGCTATGCCGCTGTTCCGGGCCAGCTGACGTCGGATGTCGTGTCGACTGCAGTTCCCGCTCACGTCGGCGGTGTTGCGCGAACTGGCGCAGGTGAAGTTCTTCGGCGCCACGGCCACCGCCACCCAGAGGGCCTACACGCCCGACCAGGTGGCCGGCTTCTTCTCGAGCGACCTCGCGACCGACGAGTACAACTTCTCCACGTTGCGCGAGGACACCGCGATGACGCTCGAGGAGCTGCTGATGAACCGGCGTCTGGGCATTCAGCGCGACGTGGCGATCACCGACAAGATCACCGGCCGCCACCACCGGCGCGCACGTTGATCGTGCGCTGGGGCCAACGCGGACGCATCGGCTCGGCGTCGATCAAGCCGCGCGCGCGGGTGGTCGCGCAGGCATTGGTACCCTGGCTCGACCCGATCGCAGGTCGACGGCCTGCCCGCGCCGCTGGCGATGCGCGCCGGCCAGTCGTGGACGGCCAACCTCGTGCAGCCGGCGCCGGTCGGCCCCGCCGGGCTGCGCGAGCAAGCCTTGTCGGCGCGCGAGCAGCAGTGGCTGCTCAGGAAGGAGCTGCAGCGCATGGATCATCATCGCCATGCACTGAGGCCGCGGCTGCCATCGCGCTGATCGGGTCGAGACCGAGAAACCACTGCAGGCGATGCAGTTCGTCGTCGACCGCGCACACGAACGCCGGATCGCTGATGCGCGGGCCGGCGAATCCCACTTCGGGCTGCAGCCGGCCGTGGCGCACCGACACGTTGGCCCAGCCGACGACGCGGTCGCGCCACAGCAGCGGCAGCGCGTAATGGCCGAGCTGGCGTTTCGCGGCCGGCGTGTAGGCCTCGAAGCGATAGCGCCAGCCCCAGAAGAACTCGAAGCGCCGGCGGTCCCACACCACCGGGTCGAACGGCGCGAGCAGCCACACGCGATCGTCGGCGCCAAGCTCCGCTGACGCAGGGTCTTCGCCAGCGGGCCAGTACCAGTCCACGCCGTCGACCCGCGCATGCGCAAGCCGTGCCTTCGCGTGGGCGAGCGCACGCGGTCGGTCGCGTTCCCATTGCGGTGCCGCCGAGCGCAGGAAACCCACCAGCTGCCCGAGCGTGGTCGCGGGCAGCGGCGCGTAGGTGGCGACGATCAGATCGACCATCGCGTCCATGCGTGCCTGGCAGGCGCGGCGGTCGCCGTGATCAGGCCACGGATCGCGCACCGCGTAGACCCGCACGCCGCTGTCGCGGCGCGCCACGCGCAACAGCCCGCGATAGTGCATGCCGTCGAGCAACTCGGTGCTGGCGTTGCTGGCGCCGCCGAACCAGTTGCGCACGGTGCCGTGGTTGAAGTGCGCATCGACCTCGCGCGGGTGCACCATGCCGCGCTCGCGCACGAATTCGAGCACCGCCTGCGCCTGCGCCCAACGCGCCTTGGACCATCGCCGCGCGCGCCGTGCGCGGGTGCATCAGCGCCTGGTGCTCACGCGGCAGGAAGCCGTAGTTGACGAAGAAGTCCTCCTCGATCGGCAGCTCGACATAACGCCGCTCCAGGTCGCCGGCGCGGTAGTCGGCCACGCGATGGCGCAGCGTCAAGTCCTGCGCCCGCGCGGGTGCGCGCAGCGGGTCGGCCTGCACGAAGCCCAGGCGGGTCGATCGCCTGCGCCAAGGTGGTCGGCGTGAACAGGCTGCGGGCCAGGGCGTGGCGCCGCAGGAGGTCCAGCGTGATCGGCATGGGTCTGCGTAGGCGCGCCGCGTTCCGTTCGAACACTTCAGTTGTGACTGCGAACCACCGCCGAGGCTTGCAGCAGCTCGTGCACATCGTGCGTCATGATCGCCAGGAACGCCGCCAGCACCACGTAGGCCAGGCCGTACTCCAGCTTGGTGCGTGTGCCGACGGCGTAGTAGGTCCGTGCCTCGGCGCTGTCGCGGCGATAGCGGATCGCCTTCCACACCTGCGGCGCGGCCAGCAGCGCCATCAGCAGCAGCATCGGGCTCGGCCGATAGAGGAACAACGCGCCGAGCACTGGCACGCCGAGCAGCCAGATGCGTGGACTGAGCACCGCGGTGATGCGGCCGCCGTCGAACGGCGACAGCGGGATCAGGTTGAACAGGTTGATGAAGAAGCCGGCGTACGCCACCGCCAACAGCCAGTCGGCGTCGTAGCTGCGCGCCAGGAAGTAGCACAGCAGCGCACCGGCACTGCCGAGCAGCGGGCCGCCGAGGCCGACGAAGGCCTCGGTCTCGGCATCGTGCGGCAGCTGCTTCAGCTCGATCCAGGCGCCGATGAACGGGATGAACGTCGGCGCGCCGACGTCGAGCCCGCGATGCCGCGCCGCGATGTAGTGGCCGAGTTCGTGCACCAACAGCAGCAGCACGAAGCCCACGGCGTACCACCAGCCGAAGATGAAGGCGTAGGCGACGATCGAGATCAGCATCGTGCCGCCGGTGAGCGCCAGCTTGCCGAGCTTGGCGCCGGACAACAGCAGCAACAGCACTTTCAGCATCGAGGTTCCTTCGTGCAGCCCGTCGACCCGGCGCCGCGCCGTGAGCAGCCGGCACCGCGCCGCATTCTGGCAGGCGCGAAGCGAGGGCGAGCGCCGGTCAACGGCACTATGCTGGCAGCATGAGCGTGGACGCCAGCAGCATGACAGCGTCGTGGTTGCGCGAGCGGCTCGGCCGCTTCGAGCCGAGGCCGATCGAAGCAGCCGGTCGCCGCCACGCCGCCGTGGCGGTGGCCGTCACCGAGGCGGGCCTGGGCGGCGACGTCGACGGGCTGGCGCGCCATGCGGCCTGGAGCACGGCACCGGCGCTGCTGCTGACGCGCCGCGCATCCGACCTGCGCGCGCACGCCGGCCAATGGGCGATGCCCGGGGGACGCCTCGACGAGGGCGAGACACCCGAGCGGGCGGCGCTGCGCGAAATGGCCGAGGAGGTCGCGCTGGTGCTCGGACCCGATGCCGTGCTCGGCCGGCTGGACGACTACGCCACGCGCTCGGGCTATGTGATCACGCCCGTCGTGGTCTGGGCCGGCGCGGCTCGCAACGTGGCGCCCAATGCGGGCGAGGTCGCGAGCATCCATCGCATTCCGGTGCAGGAACTGCTGCGCGCCGACGCGCCGCTGCTCAACCACGTGCGCGGCGCCGAGCACCCGGTGCTGCGCATGCCGATCGGCACTCGCTGGATCGCCGCGCCGACCGCGGCGTTCCTGTTCCAGTTTCGCGAGTGGTGCGTATTCGGGCGCGACACGCGCGTCGCGCATTTCGATCAGCCGGCGTTCGCCTGGAAATGACCGGCCCGCGACGGCACGGCACGACTGGCCGACAATCGAGCGATGCATCCATCCCTCCACGGCCTGACCGTGCTCGAACGCGGCTGGCTGTCGTCGAACAACATCCTGATCCACGCCGCGCCCGGCGAGCCGGGTGCGGTGCTGATCGACAGCAGCCACGTCACGCACGCCGAGCAGACCGTGGCGCTGTTGGGCCATGCGCTGCGTGGCGAGCGGCTCGCGCGCATCGTCAACACCCACCTGCACTCCGACCATTGCGGCGGCAATGCGGCGCTGCAGCGCGCGTTCGGCGCGCCGCTGACCATTCCGCCCGGCCTGGCCGAGGCCGCTCGTGCGTGGGACGTCGACCGCCTGGGCCACGACGACTTCGGCCTGCGCGAGCGCTTCAGCGTGCACGACACGATCGCGCCGGGCGGGTCGTTCGTCGCCGGCGCTCGCGCCTGGCGTGCGGTGGCCGCACCGGGGCACGACCCGCATTCGTTGATGTACTTCGATGCCGAGCACGGCGTGCTGGTGTCGGCCGATGCGTTGTGGGAGCAGGGCTTCGGCGTGGTCTTTCCCGAACTGTTCGCCGAAGCGGGCTTCGGCGACGTCGGCGCCACGCTCGACGCGATCGAGCATCTGCCGGTGCAGGTGGTGGTCCCCGGGCACGGCGCGCCGTTCACCGATGTGGCCGGCGCGCTGGCGCGTGCGCGCTCGCGGCTGGCCGGCTTCCAGGCCGACCCGGCGCGCCATGCGCGCCATGCGCTGAAGGTGCTGCTCAAGTACCACGTGATGGAGGAGCGCCGTGTGCCGTTCGATGCGTTGTGCGCGTGGGCCGCCGGCGCGCCGATGCTGAGCTCGATCTGGCATCGCTTCGGCACGCGGGAGGCCGAGTCGCCGGCGTCGTGGGCCGGCCGCGTGGTGCACGATCTGGTGGGTGGCGGCGCGCTGGCGATCGAAGCGGGCGTCGTGGTCGATCGCTGAGCGGCGCTGCGCTCAGCGTGGCGCCAGGCGCTGCAGCTGGCCGTCGTGCAGGCGTGAGAGCGACAGCTGCGCCACCAGCGCACCGATGCCGGCCATCGCCATGTCCTTCTGCGTGTCCCACGGGTCGCCCTGCGTGGCCAGGAACTCGTCGGCGCCGGCGCCGAGCGCGACGGCGGCGCCCCATTCGATCAGCTCGTAGAGCGCGCTCACCGCGAGCGCCACGCAGACCACCACGGTGAAGAGCCACCCGCCGCGCTGCAGCGCGGTGTGGCGCAGCAGCAGCTCGCGCGCCACGATCGCCGGCACCGCGCCCTGCATGAAGTGCCCTACGCGGTCGTAGTGGTTGCGCGAGAAGCCGAACCACTCGCGCGCCCAGTCGCCCAGCGGCACACGGGCGTAGGTGTAGTGGCCGCCGAGCATCAGCACCAGCGCGTGCACGAAGATCAGCGCGTACAGCAGGTTCGTCAGCGCGAAGCGCCGGTGGCTGGCCCAGAGGATGGGCAGCGCGATGAAGATCGGCGCGACTTCCAGCACCCAGGTGGCGGTTTCGTGCGAGCGGTAGCCGGAGGCGAGGGTGAGGAGCGTGATCGCTGCGGCGTAGAGCAGGAATTGGCGGGCGGTGAGGGTGGGTGCTTGCATGTGCACGGCGTGGCGTTTAGCGCATCAACAGCAACGACGACAGGGGTAGTGAAACAATGCGTGGATCGTCGCTGCCCACAGCTTCGTCGAGCGTCACCATCAGCCCGAACGGCGCGTTGTAATGTGATTTCTCGACAAACGCTCGCAGTCCGCGACTGTCGGCGTGATCGATGCGACGACGGTACTTCACCTCCACAGGTATTCGTTGCTCGCCAATGGTGAGTACGAAGTCGACCTCAGGTTCGGCTCCAGTCTCTGGGAAGTACGCCACGTCGAGATTAATGATCGACTTGAAGAACTGACCTACCACGCTTTCGGCGACTCGCCCCGCCAGGTCGGAAAGGTGTGGCTGCTCGGCAAGGGCCACAGGGTCGATCGGCACCACTTCCTGCAACCACGCAGCGCGCAGGCTGTGGTCGGAAAGCACTAGCTTGGCGGGTGACTTGCGCTTCTTGAGTCGCAATTCGAGCGGGTCGATCAGGCGCACGAGCAGTGCACCGTCGAGGAAGCGCAGATAGTGCAGCACACGCTGCCAACCAACGTCGGTGTTGAGTGCGGCACGTATCTCACCTAGATACATCGCCTGTTTGGGCGACTGACCGACATATCGGCAGGCCAGACGAAACACCTCTCCTAGCAATTGCTCGTCGCGCTTGACACCTCGGTCTCCCATGCGCAAGTCGTGCTGGATCGCGCGCTTCACGGCCGTTTCTACCAGCTGATCGGCCACGCGCTCCCAGGGCTCATCGGCCGCCTTGTGCGCAACGGGGTAGCCTCCGCGTTCGGAGAACAACGCAAACGCCTGCATGCGCAGCGCCTGGTGAGTTTGCCCGTATGCGCGTAGCCCTTGCCAGAAGGCCTTGTCCTTGAGTGGCGCCAGCCCGTTGGGAGCGTGATAGGCAGCCACCGTCTTCAGGCCGCGGATCTCGGCGATCTCGCGCAACAGCAAGGGTCCCAGTTCCAAAGTCTGAATGCGGCCGGCCAGGCTGTCGCGGCCGGCCTCGATGCGAAGCGCGGAGCTGCCTGTAATCAGGGCACGCACCGGCAGTAGATCGACCAGTGACTTGATTTGTGGCGCCCATTCCTTGAGGTTTTGCACCTCGTCGAGAAAAAGGTAGACGGGATGGTCCCCTTGCGCCGCCAGCGGCTCGCCAAGGACGTGATCGGCGTACCACCAGACGATTTCGAGAATCGGCTCGCGCTTGCGACGAAGCTGCAGGTCGTCGAACTGGACTCGCAGGATGCGGCGCGGATCGACGCCTTGCCGCAGCAGTTCGTCGATCACCTGGTTCTGCAGCGTGCTCTTGCCGACCTGCCGAGGTCCGCGCAGCACCAACACCGGCGCGAGTCTCGAGTTCAGGCCCCGAAGCAAGCTGGCGTACGCCCAGCGCTTCACCGGCTGCAGGTTGGGCACCGGCAAACCCTGCCACCAAGGGTTCATCTCGCGCAGCAGGCGCTCCGCGAGGGGGTCGCGCAGGGCGAAGAGGGGTTCTTGCGTGGCAGACATTTGATTGGGGCAGAGGGGGAGATTCTGCCCCGCCCTTGGCGGGGCAGAGCCTTCATCGGGCTGACGAAACGACGACGGGCGACTTCTGTCGCCCGTCAGAAATGCGGCTTCGCCGTGAACTGTCTTTTGGCTTCGGCCAGCCCCAGGGGGCCTTAACTTGGCTTTGCCAAGTTAGCCTTCGCCGACGCACGGACACACCGTGCGCCTGTGGCGCGCGGCGGGCTTACAGCCCGGCGGCGGCCTTCAGGGCCGCCGCTTTGTCCGTGCGTTCCCACGTGAACTCGGGCTGCTCTCGGCCGAAATGTCCATACGCGGCGGTCTTCTCGTAGATCGGCCGCAGCAGGTCGAGCATCTGGATGATGCCCTTGGGCCGCAGGTCGAAGTGTTCGTTCACCAGGGCCGCGATCTTCTCGTCGCTGATCTTGCCGGTGCCTTCGGTGTAGACGGTCACGTTCATCGGCCTGGCCACGCCGATCGCGTAGGCCACCTGGATCTGGCACTGGCGCGCGATGCCGGCGGCGACGATGTTCTTCGCCACGTAGCGCGCCGCGTAGGCGGCCGAGCGGTCGACCTTGCTCGGGTCCTTGCCCGAGAACGCGCCGCCGCCGTGCGGGCACGCGCCGCCATAGGTGTCGACGATGATCTTGCGGCCGGTCAGGCCGCAGTCGCCCTGCGGGCCGCCGATGACGAAGCGGCCGGTCGGGTTGATCAGGTAGCGAGTGTTCTTCAGCCACGCTGCGGGCAGCACCGGCCTGATGATGTTCTCGATCACCGCGTCGACGAATTCCTTCTTCATCGTCTTGCCGTCGCTCATCTCCGGCGCGTGCTGGCTCGACAGCACCACGGTGTCGATGCTGTGCGGCTTGCCGTCGACGTAGCGCATCGTCACCTGGCTCTTCGCGTCGGGGCGCAGATAGGGCATGCGGCCGTCGCGGCGCATCTGCGCCTGGCGCTCGACCAGTCGGTGCGCGTAGTAGATCGGCGCCGGCATCAGCTCGGGCGTCTCGTCGCAGGCGTAGCCGAACATCAGGCCCTGGTCGCCGGCGCCGGTGTTCAGGTGATCGTCGGATGCATGATCGACGCCCTGGGCGATGTCGTTGCTCTGCTTGTCGTAGGCCACCAGCACCGCGCAGCCCTTGTAGTCGATGCCGTATTCGGTGTTGTCGTAGCCGATGCGCTTGATGGTGTCGCGCGCCACCTGGATGTAGTCGACATGCGCGTTGGTGGTGATCTCGCCGGCCAGCACCACGAGGCCGGTGTTGGTCAGCGTCTCGGCGGCCACGCGCGAGCGCGGGTCCTGCTTGAAGATCGCGTCGAGGATCGCATCCGAGATCTGGTCGGCCACCTTGTCGGGGTGGCCTTCGGAGACCGATTCCGAGGTGAAGAGAAAGTCGTTCGCCACTTCAATACACTCCTGCAGTCAGACATGCCGATATTGGCAACTTGCGTTGCCGTCTCGACAGGGTGGTGGAGGGCGGCGAACGCTTTAGCGGAATTTGTGGAGCCTCTTCGGCCCGCCGTCAGGGCCCGTTGGCCGCTGGCGCATCGCCCCGCAAGTGGTTCAGTAACTCGGCGATGCAGGCATTATAGGAACTCGAACTTGTCGCTGGCCTGGATTTCAAGGCTTCCGCTGCGGATGATCCATCAAGTGGGGGGGCTGCTCGGTTGGCTGGCCTATGCACTGTCGCCGGCCTACCGGGGGCGTCTGCGAGCCAACGCAACGCGCGCCGGCCTGTCGTCGGCCCAGCGCCGCGGGTCGGTGTCGCAGGCCGGCCGCATGCTGGCCGAATTGCCGTGGCTGTGGTTGCGCCCGGCCGACGCGCCGCTGGGCCCGCTCGTGCAATGGCGCGGCGCCGAGCTGATCGACGAGGCGGTGGCCGCCGGCAGGGGCCTGATGCTGCTGTCGCCGCACCTGGGCTGCTTCGAGGTGCTGGCGCAGTCTTACGCCGAACGCTGGGGGCGTGGCTGTCCACTCACCGCGCTGTACCGGCCGGCTCGCCAGGGCTGGATTCGGACCTGGCAGGAGACCGCGCGCAATCGCCCCGGCCTGCACACTGCGCCGGCCACGCTGGCCGGCGTGCGCCAGATGCTGCGGGCCCTGCGCCGCGGCGAGACGCTGGGCCTGTTGCCCGACCAGGTGCCACCCGACGGCATGGGCGTGTGGGTGCCGTTCTTCGGGGCCGATGCCTACACGATGACGCTGGCCGCGCGCCTGCAACTGCAAACCGGCGCCGCGTGGCTGGTGTTCTGGGGCGAGCGCCTGCCCGGTGCGCTCGGTTGGCGCCTGCACGTGCACAAGCCCGAGCCGCTGCAGCGCGCGCCGGATGCCGGTGACGACGAACACCTGGTTGCCTGCACGCGCGCCATCAACCGCGAAATGGAGCGCGTGATCCTGTCCGCCCCGCAGCAGTACCTGTGGGGCTACAACCGCTACAAGCAGCCGCGTTCACAGCCGCGCACCGACAGCGAGGCCACCGCGTGATCGGGCGCTGGGGCGCCCATGCGTTGATCGGCCTGCTGCGGCTGCTGCACCGCCTGCCGTTCGATGTGCTGGTGTCGTTGGGCCGGGGTCTCGGTGGCGTGGCCTGGCGGCTGGGACGCAGCCGTCGCGAGATCGCGTTGCGCAACCTGGCACTGTGCCTGCCCGAGCTCGGCGCCGACGAGCGCGAGCGCATCGCGCGCGAGCATTTCGCATTGCTCGGGCGCAGCCTGCTCGAGCGCGGCATCCTCTGGTTCGCCACGCCCGAACACCTCAAGACGCTGATCCACGTCGAGGGCGATGTGCGCCTGGCCGAACGCAGCCAGCGGCCGGTGATGTGGCTGGTGCCGCATTTCATCGCGCTCGACGTCGCCGGCGCGGCGACACAGCTGTTCCAGAGCAATCCGGTCGGCTCGATCTACCAGGCGCAGAGCAACCCGGTGTTCGACGCGGCAATCCGGCGCGGGCGCCTGCGCTTCGACGGCGGCGAGATCTTCGCGCGCAGCGACGGTGCCAAGCCGCTGATTCGCGCCGTGCGCAAGGGTTATGCATTCTTCAACCTGCCCGACATGGACTTCGGCAGCAAGGATGCCGCCTTCGTGCCGTTCTTCAGCGTCAACGCGGCCACGTTGCTCGCACCTTCGCGCATGGCGCGAGCGCTGAACATGGTGGTTCAGCCGGTGGTGGCCGAGGTCCTGCCCGGGGCTGCAGGCTACCGCGTGCGTTTTCTCGAACCGTGGACCGACTTCCCGACTGACGATGCGCTGGCCGACACGGCGCGCATGAACCGCTGGATCGAAAGCGAGATCCGTCGCATGCCCGAGCAATACCTCTGGGTGCACAAGCGCTTCAAGACGCGCCCTCCGGGCGAGCCGCCGCTGTATTGATGGGCGACGTGAAGGCAGCACTTGCGCCGCCGGCCATAATCCGCCGATGCGGTTACGGTTCACCAAGATGCAGGGTGCGGGCAACGACTTCGTCGTGCTCGATGCCACGCGGAAGCCGGTCGAGCTGTCGCCCGAGCAACTGCGCAGGCTCGGCGACCGGCGTTTCGGCGTCGGCGCGGATCAGATCCTGCTGATCGAGCCGTCGCGACGCGCGGGTGTCGACTTCGGCTATCGCATCTTCAACAACACCGGCGACGAGGTCGAACATTGCGGCAACGGCGCGCGCTGTTTCGTGCGCTACGCGCGCGACAAGGGCCTGACCGCGCGCGACACGATTCGCGTCGAAACGATGAACCGCGTGCTGGAGCTGCGCCTGCAGCGCGATGGCCGCGTCACGGTGGACATGGCGGCGCCGGTGTTCGCGCATGACGCGCTGCCGTTCGACGCGAACGGTCTCGTCGCGCGGCGTGTAGGTGACTTCGAGCTGTGGCCGCTCGATCTTGCACCGGGGCGTGCGATCGAGGTGGCGGTGCTGTCGATGGGCAACCCGCACGCGGTGCAGCGCGTCGACGACGTGCGCACCGCGCCGGTGGCGGAGCTGGGCCCTCTGGTGGAGGCGCATCCGCGTTTCGCACGCAAGGTCAACGCCGGCTTCATGCAGGTGCAGTCGCGCACGCAGATCGCGCTGCGCGTGTACGAGCGCGGCGCCGGCGAAACGCTGGCCTGCGGCACTGGCGCCTGCGCGGCGGTGGTGGCGGGCCAGCGTCTCGGCTGGCTGGACGCGAAGGTCGACGTGCACACCCGCGGTGGGGTGCTGACGATCGAGTGGCCCGGCGGCGACGCCAGCGTGTGGATGACCGGGCCGGCGCAGTCCGTGTTCGAGGGGGAAATCGAGTTATGAGCATTCCGGGCATCACCGAAGGCGAGATCGCCAACTTCCTGACCGCGACGCCGGACTTCTTCGAGCGCCACGCCGATGTGCTGGCCGGCGCGCGACTGACCAGCCCGCATGGCCAGCGCGCGGTGTCGCTGCAGGAGCGGCAGATGGAAATGCTGCGCGAGAAGATCAAGGGCCTGGAGCTCAGGATCGTGCAGATGATCCGCCATGGCCAGGAGAACGAGGCCATCGCCGACCGGCTGCACCGCTGGACACGCGCGATCCTGCTCACGGCCAACCCAGGCGACCTGCCGGAGGTGATCGTGCGCGAACTGAAACACGAGTTCATGATCCCGCGCGCCGCGCTGCGCATCTGGGGCGCGGCCGATCCGTTCGCTGCGTTGCGTTTTGCGCAAGGCGCCTCGGGCGACGTGCGCAGCTTCGCGGCCAGCCTGGTGCTGCCGTACTGCGGCTTGAACTCGGGCTTCGAGGCCTGCGCCTGGCTCGACGATCCGGACAGCGTGGCCTCGATCGCGATGATTCCGCTGCGCCACGGTGCGTCGCCGGGCGCCTTCGGCTTGCTGGTGCTCGGCTCGCCCGACCCCACGCGCTACGGCGCCGACATGGGCACCGAGTTCCTGTCGCGCATCGGCGAGATCGCCAGCGCCGGGCTGTCGCGCCTGTTGCCGGCGTTCTGAGGCCTGCAGTGCCTGCGCCGCTGCGACCCGAACTGGAGCGCTTTGTGCAGCATCTGGCCGTGGAGCGGCGCTTGGCCGCGCGCACGGTCACGCTGTACCGCGGCGCGTTGGCGGCGCTGCAGGGCGCGGCCGAAGCCGACGGCGTCGAACCCGAGCAGGCCCGCCCGCATCACGTGCGCCACTGGGTGACGCAGCTGCGCGCGCGCGGCCTGGCGCCGCGCAGCATCGCGATTGCGCTGGCGGCGTGGCGCGGGCTGTATCGCTGGTGGGGCCAGCAGGGCCGCGTGGGCCACAACCCGGCCGATGGCATGCGCGCGCCCAAGGCCGCCAAGCCACTGCCCAAAGCCCTGTCGGTGGACCAGGCGGTGGCACTGGCCGATCAATCCGGCGACGGCGAACCCGTCGCGCTGCATGCGCGCGACCATGCCATCGTCGAGCTGCTCTACGGCTGCGGCCTGCGCGTGGGCGAACTGGTGTCGCTCGACGTCGACGCGTCGCCACAGGCCGTCGGCTGGATCGACCGCGCCGACCGGACCGCGCACGTGCTCGGCAAGGGCAGCAAGCGGCGCAGCGTGCCGGTGGGCGCGGCGGCAGCGAAGGCGCTGGATGCGTGGGCCGCCGTGCGCGGCGAGCTGGCGCGCGCCAACGAAGCCGCGTTGTTCGTCAGCCAGCGCGGCACACGCCTGTCGCCCAGCCAGCTGCGCGCGCGGCTGGCGCAGCAGGCCGTGGCCGCCGGGCTGCCGACGCACGTGCACCCGCACATGCTGCGCCACAGCTTTGCCTCGCACCTGCTGCAATCCAGCGGTGACCTGCGCGCGGTGCAGGAGCTGCTGGGCCACGCCAACATCGCCACCACGCAGGTCTACACCAAGCTCGACTACCAGCACCTCGCCAAGATCTACGACGCGGCGCACCCGCGCGCGAAGCGCAGGTAGCTACTTGGCGGCTTCGCGATTGGCGGCGATCGCGATGTCGGTGCCTTTGTCGGCCTTGCTGACGTGCACCTGGAGCGTGCTCTTGGCCTTTTCGTCGATCAGGCTCAGCGACGCGCCGTCGTTGTGGCTCATGTCCATCAGCTGCTTGCCTTCGGACATCGCCTTGAGCTTGTCGCGGTAGAAGGCGGCCACCTTGTCGTGCGCGTCGTCGCTGTGCAGGCCCACCTGCATCGACGTGTTGTCGCCGTTGACGATGCGCATCGACGAACCCTCCGTCGGCTTGGTGCCGGGGTAGAACGGCAGGCCCAGCTCGGCTTCGCTGATCTTGGCGTTGCCCATTTCCATCTGGGTCGACTTGCCCGACGCGTCGGTCGTCGTGACCTTCAGGCCACCCTCGGACATGTTCACCTTGGCCTGCGTGCCGTCCTTCGACAGCGATGACTCGATGGCCTTTTCGGCCACCTTCTCGGCGGCTTTCTCCTGCACTTTGCCGCAGGCAGCGAGCGTGAGGGCGAGAACGATGGCGCCGTAGCGATTCATGGCGGTCCTCCGGGCATGTGGAAGCGCGATCGTGCGCCCGGCGGCGCCCGGCGTCCATCCCCGGCGGACAATCGGGCGATGAAATCGATCCGACTGCGCGACGGCAAGGAGCGCTCGCTGCTGCGTCGCCACCCCTGGGTGTTCCAGGGCAGCATCGACAAGGGCGGCGCCGACTCCGGCGAAACGGTGCGCGTGCAGGCGCACGACGGGCGCTTCCTGGCCTGGGGCGCGTACAGCCCGCGCTCGATGATCCGCGTGCGCGCCTGGAGTTTCGACGAAGCCGAGCGCATCGACGAAGCCTTCTTCGCGCGGCGCATCCAGGCCGCCGTGGCGCTGCGCCAGCGCCTGCCGATCGCGAGCGACGGCGTGCGGCTGGTGCACGGCGAGGCCGACGGGGTGCCCGGCCTGATCGCCGACCGGTATGGCGACACATTGAGCGTGCAGTTCCTGTCGGCGGGCGCCGAACGCTGGCGCGAGGCCATCGTCGCTGCACTGCTGGAGGCCACCGGCATCACGCGCCTCTATGAACGCAGCGACTCGGGCGTGCGCGGCCTGGAGGGACTGGCCGAGCGCACCGGCTGGGCGTGCGGCGAGGGTGACACCGCAATCGTGATTCGAGAGCACGAATGGCAACTCGGCCTGGACGTGGCGCAGGGCCACAAGACCGGCTTCTACCTCGACCAGCGCGACAACCGCCAGCACTTCGCCCAGTGGGTGCGACGGCTGGGCTGCGAGCGGGTGCTCAATTGCTACAGCTACACCGGCGGCTTCAGCGTGGCGGCGCTGGCGGGCGGCGCGAAGCAGGTGGTGAACGTCGACTCGTCGGCACCGGCGCTGCAGCAGGCGCGCGCCAATCTGGCGCGCAACGGCTTCGGCGAGCAGCAGGCGCAGTTCGTCGATGCCGACGTGAACCAGACGCTGCGCGACAGCCTGAAGGCCGGGCAGCACTACGACGCGATCGTGCTCGACCCGCCGAAGTTCGCACCCTCGGCCTCGCACGCCGACCGTGCCGCCCGCGCCTACAAGGACATCAACCGCCTCGCGCTCAAGCTGCTCGCGCCCGGCGGCCTGCTGTTCACGTTCTCGTGCTCGGGCGGCGTCGGCGTCGAGTTGTTCCACAAGATCGTGGCTGGTGCGGGGCTCGATGCCGGCGTCAACGCGGCGATCGTGCAGCGGCTCGAGGCCGCCTGCGACCATCCGGCGACGATCGAGTTTCCCGAAGGCGAGTACCTCAAGGGGCTGGCGCTGATCAAGCTGGCGACGCAGGGCCCGGCGCCGGCCGCGCCGGCGGGCTGAAGTCCACCCGCGGCTCGAACTTCGCGCGTTGAGTGGCGAAGTAGCTCTTCACGTTGCGCACGTTGGCGTCCTGCGTGAAGAGGCGCTGCACCAGCGCGTTGTAAGCGCTCATGTCCGCAACCCAGATCACGAGCACGAAGTCGGGCCCCGGCGCCACGCGGTAGCACTGCTGCACCGCGCGTTCCGCCATGGCGCGCGCCTCGAAGGCGTCGAGCCACTCGGCGCCCTGGCGGTCGAGCGTGATCTCCACCACCGCGGTGAGCCCGGCGCCGAACGCCCGCGGCGACACGATCGCCACCTGGCGCTCGATCACGCCTTGTTCGGTGAGACGCCGCACGCGGCGCATGGCCGTGGCGGGCGACACCCGCGCCGCCTCGGCCAGCGCCTGGTTGGAGCGGGCGGCGTCGTCCTGCAACAGGGCCAGCAAGCGGTGATCCACCTCATCCAGGGGAACTGCTGCCAGATCTAATTCGACGTTCATGACGACGATTATGAAATAAATCGTCGTATGCAACACAAGACGATAGAAAAGCGCACAAATCGTCAAAATAAGAAAGCCTACATCACGCTGATCTCCCTACGATGCCGCATCCCAGACTCGGCCAAGGAAACAGCCCATGTGCGGAATCGTCGGTGCCGTCAGCACCAAGAACATCGTCCCGATCCTGGTGGAGGGCCTGAAGCGGCTGGAGTACCGCGGCTACGACTCCTGCGGCGTGGCCGTGCACCAGGGCGGCGTGCTGCGCCGCACGCGCAGCACCTCGCGGGTGGCCGAGCTCGATGCGTTGGTGGCGCAAGAAGGCATCCGCGGCGGCACCGGCATCGCGCACACGCGCTGGGCCACGCATGGGGCGCCGGCGGTGCACAACGCGCACCCGCATTTCTCCGGTGAGCGCATCGCGCTCGTGCACAACGGCATCATCGAGAACCACGACGAGTTGCGCGCCGAGCTGCAGGGCAAGGGCTTCGAGTTCGAGAGCCAGACCGACACCGAGGTGATCGCCCACCTGGTGAACCACCTTTATGACGGCGACCTGTTCGACGCGGTGCAACGCGCCACGCTGCGCCTGAAGGGCGCGTACGCCATCGCCGTGTTCTGCCGCGATGAGCCGCATCGGGTGATCGGTGCGCGCGAGGGCTCGCCGCTGGTGCTGGGCGTCGGCAGCGACGCCAATTACCTGGCCTCCGACGCGATGGCACTGGCCGGCGTGACCGATCAGATCGTCTACCTCGAAGAGGGCGACGTGGTCGACCTGCAGCTGGGCAAGCACTGGATCGTGACGCGGCAGCCCGACGGCAGCTACAAGCGCGTGCAGCGCGAGGTGCGGACGGTGCACGCGCACTCGGGTGCGGCCGAGCTGGGGCCCTACCGGCACTACATGCAAAAGGAGATCTTCGAGCAGCCGCGCGCCATCGCCGACACGCTGGACGGCGTGGGCGGACTCGACCCGTCACTCTTCGGCGACGGCGCCGCCAGGGTCTTCGACGGCGTCGACCGGGTGCTGATCCTGGCCTGCGGCACGAGCTACTACGCCGGCAGCACCGCGCGCTACTGGCTGGAGGCGATTGCCGGCCTGCCCACCACCGTGGAGGTGGCCAGCGAGTACCGCTACCGCGAGAGCGTGCCCGACCCGCGCACGCTGGTCGTCACCATCAGCCAGAGCGGTGAGACCGCCGACACCATCGCCGCGCTGAAGCATGCGCGCAGCCTGGGCATGGAGCGCACGCTCACGATCTGCAACGTCGGCACCAGCGCGATGGTGCGCGAGTGCAAGCTCGCGTTCATCACCCGCGCCGGCGTGGAGATCGGTGTGGCGTCGACCAAGGCCTTCAGCACGCAGCTGGTGGCGCTGTTCCTGCTGACGCTGGTGCTCGCCAAGTACCGTGGCAAGCTGCCCGTCAAGGGCGAGGAGGCCGCGCTGCGCAACCTGCGCCACCTGCCGGCAGCGGTGCAATCGGTGCTGGCGCTGGAGCCGCAGATCATCGCCTGGGCCGAGGCCTTCGTGCCGCGACAGCACGCACTTTTCTTGGGTCGCGGGCGGCACTATCCGATCGCGCTGGAGGGCGCACTGAAGCTCAAGGAGATCAGCTACATCCACGCCGAGGCCTACCCCGCAGGCGAGCTGAAGCACGGCCCGCTGGCGCTGGTGGATGCCGAGATGCCGGTGGTCACCGTCGCCCCGGCCGATGACCTGCTGGAGAAACTCAAGAGCAACATGCAGGAGGTGCGCGCCCGCGGCGGCCAGCTCTATGTATTTGCCGACGCCGACACGCGCATCGAGTCGAGCCCCGGCGTGCATGTGATCCGCCTGCCCGAGCACTACGGTGCGCTGTCGCCGATCCTGCACGTGATCCCTCTGCAGTTGCTGGCTTATCACACGGCGTGTGCGCGCGGCACGGACGTCGACAAGCCGCGCAACCTGGCCAAGAGCGTGACGGTGGAGTAGTCGCGGGCCGGTCGGGACGCGCGTGATGGAGACAAACAAGGTCCGTCGGAGCCAAGGCGCTCGTCTTGCCTTCATGCGCGCCCCGGGATCGACCAGGCCGCGGAGCGAGACCGAGGATTGCGCTGCGGCCGTGGCGCAGACGTCTGCGCACACGGCGAAAGTGGCAATCTTCTTCATCGGGCCTTCTTGCTGTGGTGGTGTTTAGCGGGTAACCTGATTCGCTTCGGGCATCGGTGCACCGGCGTACGCCGGCGTCGAGGCGCGTAGGTACAGGCCTGGCTGGATCTCCTTGAGCGTCAGGCCGGACTCGCCGGTGGCGACGATGTCACCGCTGCGCTGCGCGGCGGCCAACTCGGACTTGACCTGCGCCCGACTCTTGCCGGCGACGACGACGCGCTGCGGGTATTGCGCCGGGTACAGCTCGTTGCGCCTCAGTGACGACTCGCCGTCGGCGAGCAGGTCGCCGCTGATCCGCGCCGCCTCGAGTTCGGCGCGCACTTCGGCCTGCGTGCGACCCGCAGTCTTTGGTGACTGCGGATAGCTGTAGGGGAAGAGCTCGCGCAGCGGCAGTCCCGATTCGCCCTGGGCCAGGGTGCCGCTGCGCACCGCCTCGGCCAGTTCCTGGCGAACCTCGTCACGGCTCTTGGGCATCGCGGTCTGGGCCTGCACGGCAGTCACCGCTAACAACAGCACGAGGCAGGGCGCCTTTGTCTTCGGGTTCATCTCAAGTCCTTTCGGTCGGGTTGAACAACACCTGGCGGTGTCGGCATGCGCGACGTCTGGCCGCGTGCCATGCAAGACCGTGCTGCTGCTGCGCGCATTCCCTGCCGCACTCAATGTCCCTGCATTGCGCACCGGTGTCGGAATAGGGCGGCTTGCGCCGCAGTAGTGCATCAGACGCGGCGCCAGCCGAATCAACACTCGAGGTTCCATGACACCCCTGCACAAGATCTTGATAGCCGCTTGCATCGCGGCGCCCGCCCTGTCGACCTGGGCAGCCGGCAACGCCGACGCTGGCCGGACGCTGTACCAGGCGCGCTGCACCGCTTGCCATTCGCTGGACTACAACGGTGTCGGCCCGGCCCACCGCGGGGTGTTCGGCCGTCCGGCGGCGCAGGCCAAGGGCTTCGCCTATTCCGACGCCCTGCGGGCGTCCGGGTTGGTGTGGAACGAAGATGCGCTCGACCGCTGGCTCGCCGATCCCGAGCGGGCGGCGCCGGGCCAGCGCATGGGCATCAGCGTGCCCGATGCCGGCGAGCGTGCCGACCTCATCGCTTATCTGAAGCAGGTCGCCGCGACGAAATAGCGATCTTGCCGATGGAATAGATCGCCGGGACATCGGGTATGGCGTGATGAGGGCATCGCCCGAGACCGATGTTCCGTACCCAACCCTCTCCAGGAGCACAACCATGGATCGTCGTGACTTTCTGAGCCTGGCCGCCGTCGGCGGTGGCGCCGTTCTCGCCTCCGGCCTGGCCGGCTGTGCCGCCCGTGCCCAGGGCGCGGGCAGCGACTACGCGGACTTCTATTTCGTGCAGCTGTCCGACACCCACTGGGGTTACCAGGGTCCGGCCAACCCGGACGCGAGCGTCACGCTGCGCAAGGCCGTGGCCACCGTGAACGCACTGCCGACGCCGCCCGAGTTCATCGTCTTCACCGGCGACCTGACGCACACCACCGACGATCCGGCCGAACGCCGGCGCCGGCTGGCGGAGTTCAAGACCATCGTGGCCGATCTGAAGGTGCGCAACGTGCGCTTCATGCCGGGCGAGCACGATGCCTCGCTCGACCGCGGTGCGGCGTTCAAGGAGTACTTCGGCGACACCTTCTACACCTTCGACCACAAGGGCGTGCACTTCATTGCCGTGGACAACGTGTCGGACCCCGGCGCGAAGATCGGCGACGAACAGCTGGCGTGGTTGCGTGCCGACCTGGCGCGCCTGGACAAGAAGGCTCCAGTCGTCGTGCTGACGCACCGGCCGCTGTTCGACCTCGCGCCCAGGTGGGACTGGGCCACCCGCGACGGCGCGCAGGCCATCGAGTTGCTGATGGCGCATGAGAACGTCACCGTGTTCTATGGCCACATCCACCAGGAGCACCACCAGATGACCGGTCACATCGCCCACCACTCCGCCAAATCGCTGATCTTTCCGCTGCCGGCGCCGGGCTCGCAGCCGAACCGCACCCCATTGCCCTGGAACGCGAGCGCTCCCTACCAAGGTCTGGGCTTTCGTGAGGTCGAGGCCGAGGACGCGGGCAAGCACTTCCAGGTCACCGAGTTCCCGGTGGTGCGGGCATGAGGGGCGTGACCCGGCGGCTGGTGCTGCAGGGCGCCGGCGCTGGCGCCGGCGCAGCGATCATGCGGGCCGTCTTCGCCCAGGGCGTCGACGAGCCGCGGGCGATCGAGATGACCGCACGGCGCTTCGTCTACGAGCCCAGCGAGATACCGCTCAAGGCCGGCGAGCGCGTGCGCATCGTCATCAAGTCGGTCGACTTCGCGCACGGCATGAACATCCCCGACCTCGGCAAGCGGCTCGACCTCGCGCCCGGCCGGGTGACTCAGCTGGAGCTTTACCCCAAGTCACCGGGCGTGATTGAATTCGTCTGCGACAACTTCTGCGGCGAGGGTCACGAGCAGATGCATGGCCGGTTCGTCGTCAGCGCCTAGGCAATTCGCGTGAGTGATCGGCCACGCTTCGAGACGCTCGTGCTGCCGCATCTGGATGCAGCCTACAACCTTGCCCGCTGGCTGCTGCGCGACGAGTCGGCTGCCGAGGACGCTGTGCAAGAGGCGTCGATGCGCGCGTTTCGCTACATCGACTCGCTGCGGGGCGACGACTCCCGCCCGTGGTGGCTGGGCATCGTGCGCAACACCTGCTTCACGATGCTCGAGCGCCGGCGCCACAGCCCCGACATCGTCGAGTTCGACGAGGCCGAATTCGAGGCCGAGCTTGGCGCGGCGGAGCGTGGCACCTCGGACCCTGCCGCCTTGCTGGAACAGCGCAATCTGCGTGAGCTGTTGGATGCAGCGATCCGCGCGCTCTCGCCACCGTTGCGCGAGGTCATCGTGTTGCGCGAGATCGAGGAGCTCGAGTACGCGCAGATCGCCAGGATCATCGCCGCACCCATTGGCACCGTGATGTCGCGTCTCTCGCGCGCGCGCGAGAAGATGCGCAGCGTGCTGATGCAGTCCCATGCGGTCCAGCGAGGGCCACTGGCATGAGCCTCGACGATCAAGAACTGTCCGCGCTGATCCGCAAGCATGCCACGCGGCACGCCGCCCCGGACGGTCTGCGCGCGGCCGTCCGCACGCAGGCCGCGCTGGCCGATGCGGGCCGCACCCGAGCAGCCTCGACCGGCGGGGTCGGGCGCTGGCGTTGGTTCGGCATCGCGTGGGGCCCCACTGCAGCGAGCTTTGCGCTGGGCATGCTGTGCATGGCGCTCGTGCTGCCCGTGGCACAACGTCTGAGTCTGAACGGGTCGATTGATGCCGAGCTGGTCGCCAGCCATGTGCGTGCCCTGCGGGTGGGGCCGATCGCCGACGTGGTGTCCACCGATCGCCACACCGTGAAGCCGTGGTTCCAGGGTCGTCTCGACTTCGCGCCGCCGGTGTTCGACCTGGCCGCCGAGGGCTTCCCGTTGATGGGCGGGCGCATCGAACATGTGCGTGGCGACGTGGTGGCCACACTGGCCTACGCCCGCAACCGCCACGTCCTGGATGTGTTCATCTGGCCGAGCGCCGAGCGGCGCGTGCCCGTGCGCAGCGTTCGCAGGGGCTTCAACCTGGTCCACTGGTCCGACGGCTCGATGCAGTACTGGGTCGTCTCGGACACAGACCGAGAGGAGGTCGAGGCGTTCGCTCGCCTGTGGCAGGAGCGAGCTGCAGCGAAGTGAACACATGAATCAGCCCCCGATCCACTCACCGTCGACGTCGAGCCAAACGCGTTAGCTGCGTTGGCGCCGCGCCCGTTCGTGCGCACGGAATCTGCCGAGCGCAACTCCAATACAGCGCTGCTAGGGTGATGTTGTCGGTACGAAATTACGGCAAACCCGGGAAACTACTCATATTTGCGTGCAATAGCGTATTGATGCGGGTGCAGCCCGTATGCGCACCTCAGGGGCGCAAGACCTATCGTTGCATCGTCGTCGCGATGAGCGTGACGCCGCATTCAACACCCCTCGAGGAGACACCACATGACTCTGAAGACCAAGCTGGCCCTGTGCCTGTCGATGGCGATGGCCACGGGCGCCTTCGCCGCGACCGAGATCGTCATCGCGACCGTCAACAACGGCCACATGATCGAGATGCAGAAGCTGACGCCGCACTTCGAGAAGGCGAACCCCGACATCAAGCTGAAGTGGGTGACGCTCGAAGAAGGCGTGCTGCGCCAGCGCGTCACGACCGACATCGCCACCAAGGGCGGCCAGTTCGACGTGATGACGATCGGCATGTACGAGACGCCGATCTGGGGCAAGAAGGGCTGGCTCAAGGAGATCAAGCCCGACGCCGCCTATGACGTCGACGACCTGCTGCCGGCCATGCGCAACGGCCTGTCGGTGGACGGCAAGCTGTACGCGGCACCTTTCTACGGCGAGAGCTCGATGCTGATGTACCGCAAGGACCTGACCGACAAGGCCGGCATCAAGTTCGCCGAGCGCCCGACCTGGAACGACGTGAAAGCCGCAGCCGCGAAGATCCACGATCCGAAGAACGGCGTCTACGGCATCTGCCTGCGCGGCAAGCCGGGCTGGGGCGACAACATGGCGTTCCTGTCGACGATGGCCAACAGCTTCGGCGCGCAGTGGTTCGACATGAGCTGGAAGCCGCAGCTCGACAGCAAGCCCTGGAAGGACGCGGTCACGTTCTATGTCGACCTGCTGAAGAACTACGGCCCCCCGGGATCGTCGGCAAACAGCTTCAACGAGATCCTGGCGCTGTACAACGAAGGCAAGTGCGGCATGTGGATCGACGCGACGATCGCCGCCTCCTTCATCACCGACCCGAAGCAGAGCAAGGTGGCCGACAAGGTGGCCTTCGCGCAAGGGCCCTACGCGGTGACGCAGAAGGGCGCGAACTGGCTGTGGGCCTGGGCGCTGGCGATACCCGCCGGCACCAAGAACACCGAAGCGGCGCAGAAGTTCATCACCTGGGCCACGTCGAAGGAGTACATCAACCTGGTGGCCAAGGAGAAGGGCTGGGCCGCCGTGCCCACCGGCACGCGCAAGTCGACCTACGCGAACGCCGAGTTCATGAAGGCCGCCAAGTTCGCCGACGCCGAGAAGGACGCGATCGACAGCGCCAACCCGAACGACAGCACGCTGCCGAAGAGCCCGTACGTCGGCGTGCAGTTCGCGGCGATCCCGGAGTTCCAGGCCATCGGCATCGCGGTCGGCCAGCAGATGAGCGCGGCGCTGGCGGGCAAGACCAGCGTCGACGCAGCGCTGAAGGCGTCGCAGAACGCGGCCGACCGCGAGATGCGCAAGGGCGGCTACTACAAGTGACCCCCCCGTAGCGCCTGCGGTGCCTCCCCCCAGGGGGCGCCGCTGGTGGACCGGCGGCGCCGGATCCACGGCGGCCGCTTGGCAAGGACCCTCTCTCTCTACCGGCAGATCACCATGCATCGCACCCTGCCTCGCCTGCTGATGGCGCCGGCGGTGGTCACGCTCTTCCTCTGGATGATCGTGCCGCTGGTGATGAGCATCTACTTCTCGCTCGTGCGCTACAACCTGATGCAGCCCGGCCACAAGGACTTCATCGGCCTGGCGAACTTCGACTACTTCGTCACCGACCCCGACTTCGGCGCCTCGGTGTCGAACACCCTGCTGCTGCTGGGCTCGGTGATCGCCATCACCGTGGTGCTGGGCGTCGCGCTGGCGCTGCTGGTCAACGAGGCTTTCCCCGGCCGCGGCATGGTGCGCGTGCTGCTGATCTCGCCCTTCTTCGTGATGCCCACGGCCAACGCGCTGCTGTGGAAGCACATGATGATGAACCCGGTCTACGGCGTGCTGGCGCAGGTGGCGATCTTCTTCGGCGCGACGCCGGTCGACTGGCTCACCGACCACCCGCTGTTCAGCGTGATCGTGATGGTGGCCTGGCAGTGGCTGCCGTTCGCCTGCCTGATCTTCATCACCTGGCTGCAGAGCCTGGACCGCGACCAGATGGAAGCGGCCGGCATGGACGGCGCCAATCCGTTCCAGAAGTTCTGGTTCCTGACGCTGCCGCACCTGGGCCGGCCGATCGCGGTCGTCGTGATGATCGAGATGATCTTCCTGATGAGCGTGTTCGCCGAGATCTTCACCACCACCGGCGGCGGGCCCGGCAACGCGAGCACCAACGTCGCCTTCCTGATCTTCAAGCAGGCGCTGATGAACTTCGACGTCGGCGTGGCCTCGGCCGGCGCGCTGTTCGCGGTGGTGCTGGCCAACATCGCCGCGGTGTTCCTGATCCGCATGATCGGCAAGAACCTCGACTGAACGGACGACCACCATGAAGACACCTTGCCCTGATCCTGCGCACCGTCGCCGCCTGGGCGGTCACGCTGCTGATCGTCTTCCCGCTGATCTGGCTGGTGATCACCGCGTTCAAGACCGAGCAGCAGGCGATCGCGATCCCGCCCGAGCTGTTCTTCACGCCGACGCTGGAGAGCTTCGCCGAGGTCAACGTGCGCAGCGACTACCTGCTCTTCGCGCGCAACTCGGTCATCACCAGCGTCGTGTCGACCCTCCTGGGCCTGCTGATCGCCGCGCCGGCGGCCTACTCGATGGCCTTCTTCCGCACCAAGCAGACGCGCGACATCCTGATGTGGATGCTGTCGACCAAGATGATGCCGGCGGTCGGCGCGCTGGTGCCGATCTACGTGATGGCGCAGACCGCCGGGCTGCTGGACTCGCTGACCGCGCTGATCATCGTCTTCACGCTGTCGCAACCTGCCGATCATGGTGTGGATGCTGTACTCGGGCTTCAAGGACATCCCGCCCGACATCCTGGAAGCCGCGCGCATGGACGGCGCCACGCTGCTCGGCGAGTTCCTGCACGTGATCCGGCCGCTGGCGATGGGCACGCTGTCGTCCACCGGCGCTGCTGTGCCTGGTGCTGAGCTGGAACGAGGCCTTCTGGTCGCTGAACCTCAGCTCGGCCAAGGCCGGCACGCTGGCCACGCTGATCGCCTCGTACTCCAGCCCCGAAGGCCTGTTCTGGGCCAAGTTGTCGGCCGCCTCGCTGATGGCCATCGCGCCGATCGTCGTGGTCGGCTGGTTCAGCCAGAAGCAGCTCGTGCAAGGGCCTGACCTTCGGCGCCGTCAAGTAACGCAGTGCAGCCAGGAGATCCACCATGGCTTACCTGCGAACTCAAGGGCGTCGAGAAGTTCTTCGGCGAGCCTGCGCGCCATCAAGGGCGTCGACCTGAAGATCGAGAAGGGCGAGTTCGTCGTCTTCGTCGGCCCCTCGGGCTGCGGCAAGTCCACGCTGCTGCGCATGATCGCCGGCCTGACCGAGATCGACGGCGGCAGCGTCAACCTGGACGGCCGCGACATCACCAAGCTGCCTTCGTCCAAGCGCGACCTGGCGATGGTGTTCCAGAGCTACGCGCTGTACCCGCACATGAGCGTGTTCGACAACATGTCGTTCGCGCTGCGGCTGGCCAACGTCGACAAGAAGGTGATCCAGGAGAAGGTCGGCCGCGCCGCCGAGATCCTGAACCTCACGCACTACCTGCAGCGCACGCCGAAGGAGCTGTCGGGCGGCCAGCGCCAGCGCGTGGCCATCGGCCGCGCCATCGTGCGCGCGCCCAAGGTCTTCCTGTTCGACGAGCCGCTGTCCAACCTCGACGCCGCGCTGCGCGGCCAGACGCGGGTCGAGATCGCCAAGCTGCACCGCGACCTCGGCGCGACCACGATCTACGTGACGCACGACCAGGTCGAGGCGATGACGCTGGCCGACCGCGTGGTGGTGCTGCGCGACGGCGCTGATCGAGCAGGTCGGCTCGCCGCTGGAGCTGTACGACCGGCCGGCGAACCAGTTCGTCGCGCAGTTCATCGGCACGCCGCAGATGAACGTGATCGACACCGCGGCGCTGCCGGCGCGTGACGCGGCGGTCGGCGCCGGTGCCGGCCACGACGGCTTCATCGGCGTGCGGCCCGAGAACGTGCTGGTGCAGCCCGCCGGCGAGGGCCGGCTGAGCGGGCGCGTCGAGCTGGTCGAATCGCTGGGCGCCGACACGCTGATCTACGCCAACGTGGCCGGCAGCACGCAGCCCGGCGTGCAGATCGTCGCGCGCCAGAGCACCCGCACCACGCTGCGCGCCGGGCGACGCCGGTCGGGCTGGACATCGCGCCGTCGTCGTTCCACCTCTTCAACCGCCAGGGCCACGACCGTGGCCCGCCGCCTGGCACGCATGCCTGAACGCGGCGTGACCCATAGAAGCGATCACCATGGCAATAGAACTGGAAGGCAAGGTGGCCGCCGTCACCGGCGCGGCGTCGGGCATCGGACTGGCCAGCACCGAGGCGATGCTGGCAGCCGGCGCGCGCGTGGTGCTGGTCGACCGCGACGAGGCAGCGCTGGCCGCACTCCGCGACCGGCATCGGCGACGCGGCGATGCCGCTGGTGCTCGACCTGCTCGACCCGAAGGCCTGCGCGACGCTGATGCCGCGCATGCTGGAGCTGGCCGGCCAGCTCGACATCTTTCACGCCAATGCCGGCACGTATGTCGGCGGCGACCTGGTCGATGCCGACACGGAGGCGATCGACCGCATGCTGAACCTGAACGTCAACGTCGTGATGAAGAACGTGCACGACGTGCTGCCGCACATGATCGCGCGCGGCACGGGCGACATCATCGTCACCAGTTCGCTGGCGGCCCACTTCCCGACGCCGTGGGAGCCGGTCTATGCCTCGTCCAAGTGGGCGATCAACTGCTTCGTGCAGACGGTGCGGCGCCAGGTGTTCAAGCACGGCATCCGCGTCGGCTCGATCTCGCCCGGCCCGGTCATCAGCGCGCTGCTCGCCGACTGGCCGGCGGAGAAGCTGAAGGAGGCCAAGGAGTCGGGCAGCCTGCTCGAGGCCAGCGAGGTGGCCGAGGTGGTGATGTTCATGCTGACACGGCCGCGCGGCATGACCATCCGCGACGTGGTCATGCTGCCCACCAACTTCGATCTGTAGGCGCCAGCCCTGCCGTCGGAGACACCATGAACATCCTGCTGCACCTCGGCCTCGGCTCCTTCCACCGCGCCCACCAGGCCGTCTACCTGCACCAGCTGCGCAAGACCGGCGACCGCTCCTGGGCGCATCGCCGGCGGCAACAGCCGGCCCGACATGGCCGAGACGATGGCGGCGCTGATCGCACAGGACGGCGCCTACACGCTGGAGACCGTCACGCCGGCCGGCGAGCGCGCCTACGAGCGCATCACGGCCATCCGAGCGCGTGATCCCGTACGCGCCGACCTGGCCGGGCTGATCGACGTCGGCGCCGAGCCCGGCGACGCGCATCGTCTCGTTCACCGTCACCGAAGCCGGCTACTACCTGGACGCACACGACCGCCTCGACCTGTCGGCAACGGACCTCGCGGCCGACCTCGAGGCCGCCCGTCGAAAGACGCGAGTCGCCCCGGCAGCACGATCTACGCGGCGCTGACCGCCATCCTGCGCGCGCGCATGAACGCCGGTGCCGGCCCGGTGACGCTGCTGAACTGCGACAACCTGCGCCACAACGGCGACCGCTCGCGCAGCGGCCTGCTGCAGTTCATCGAACGGGCCGGCGACGCCGCGCTGGCGCGCTGGATCGAGGCGAACACCAGCAGCCCGAACGCGATGGTCGACCGCATCACGCCGCGGCCGACGCCCGACGTGGCCGAGCGCGTGAAGGCCGCCACCGGCTGGGACGACGGCGCACCGGTGATGGCCGAGAGCTTCATCCAGTGGGTGATCGAGGACCGCTTCGTCGCCGGCCGCCCGGCCTGGGAGAAGGTGGGCGTCGAGATGGTCGCCTCGGTGCAACCCTACGAGGAGGCCAAGATCCGCATGCTCAACGCGCACGCACAGCTGCATCGCCTGGGCCGGCACGCTGGCCGGCATGACCTACATCCACGAAGGCACGCACGACCCGGCGATCCGCGGGCTTCGCGCACGCCTACGTCACCGACGACGTGATCCCCTGCCTGCACCGGCCCGAGCGCCCGAGCCCGATCGACCTGGCGGCCTACCGCGATGTCGTGCTCGACCGCTTCGGCAACCCGGCGATCCGCGACACCAACCAGCGCGTGGCGATGGACGGCTTCTCGAAGATCCCCGGCTTCATCCGGCCGACGCTTGATCGAACGCCTGTCGCGCGGCGAGTCGATCGCCAGCATGGCGATGCTGCCGGCGCTGTTCCTCGCCTTCCTGCAGCGCTGGCACCGCGGGCAGATCGCCTACACCTACCAGGACCAGGCGATGGATCCCGCCGCGGCCCATGCCATCTGCGAAGCCGCCGACCCGGTGGCGGCCTTCTGCGCTGACAGCATGCTCTGGGGACCGATCGCGGGCGATCCACGGCTGGTAGCTGCCCTGCGAACGGCAACCGACCGTGTTTCCCGATTCGCCACGGAGCGAAAATGAGCCAGCGGGGCTCGAGCATCAACCCTGCGGCGGCGACCTGATCGCTCGAGAGCACCCCCAGGGCTGGGCTGCGCCCAACCCGCCCCCCGCGGGGGTTGAGCCGCCCGGCAAAGCCGGATCTACTCAAGAGGAGACTGCGGAAGTGCCAGCGCGAGATCTGCCCCGCCAGCGCCAGCCCGAACTGGAGCTTGACTACGCGCGAACGCCGGCGCTCGGCTACGAGGCACCGGCCGATACCGGGCTGGTGCGCTGCATCGCACACGGCTTCCCCACGCCGCTGGCGCGCTGGCATTTCCACGACGAGTACGAGCTGCACCTCATCACGGCCACCTCCGGCAAGGCCTTTGTCGGCGACTGGATCGGCCCCTTCCAGCCCGGCCATCTGGTGCTGTGCGGCCCGCGCCTGCCGCACAACTGGATCTCGATGGACGTGCCCGAGGGCGGCGTGCCCGAGCGCGACCTGGTGATCCAGTTCGCGCACGGGCCCATCGCTCACGCGGCGCGAGGAGATTCCCGAGCTCGCCGAGGTCATGGCGCTGCTGGAACGTTCGCGCAACGGCGTCGAATTCTTCGGCCTCTCGGATCGCGCCATCGCGGCATTTCCATGCGGTCAAGGCGCAGCGCGGCTTCCAGCGGCTGGCCGCCTTCTTCGCGTATCTGGGCGACCTGGCGCGCTGCACCGACTACCGGCTGCTGTCCAGCGTGCGCATGCAGGGCGAGGAGGACGAGGCCGGGAACGACCAGGTCAACGCACTCGTCAACCGCATCACGCGCGACTACGCCCAGCCGCTGTCTGCAGCCGACCTGGCTGCCGAACTCGGCATGAGCGAAAGCCGGTTCTCGCGCTTCTTCCGCCGTGCCACCGGCAACACCTTCACCGACTTCGTCAACCGCATCCGCGTCAACCGTGCCGGCCAGCTGCTGATGGAGACCGACCGACAGGTGACGCACATCTGCTACGAGGTCGGCTTCAACAATGTCGCCAACTTCAATCGCCGGTTTCTCGAGATCAAGGGCGTGACGCCGAGCGAGTTCCGCCGCGAAGCGAATCGTCGCTTCGGCGGACACCGGCCCTGAGCCGGACGAAACGGCGCGAGGCCGCCCCGATGTTTCTCGGCATCGACCTCGGCACGTCGGAGCTCAAGGTGCTGCTGCTTGACGAGCAGCACCGGATCGTGGCAACCGGCGGTGAGCGCCTGACCGTGCAGCGCCCGCGGCTGCTGTGGAGCGAGCAGAACCCGTCGGACTGGTGGGCAGCCCTGGACGCGGCGCTGCTGCGACTGGCCGCGCAGCACGCTCACGCCATGGCGGCGGTGAAGGCCATCGGCCTGTCGGGGCAGATGCATGGCGCCGTGCTGCTTGACGCCGCCGGGGACGTGCTGCGCCCGGCCATTCTGTGGAACGATGGGCGCAGCGGCGATGCCTGCGCCGCGCTGGAGGCTGCGGTACCTGCCTTGCATGGCATCACCGGCAATCCGGCGATGCCCGGCTTCACGGCGCCCAAACTGTGGTGGGTGCGCGAACACGAACCGGCAGCGTTCGACCGCATGCGCAGCGTGCTGTTGCCCAAGGACTGGCTGCGCCTTGGGCTCACCGGCGAACGGGTCAGCGACATGTCCGATGCGTCGGGCACGCTGTGGCTCAACGTCGAAAAGCGTCGCTGGTCGGATGAGGTGCTCGCAGCGTGCGGCATGAGCGTCGCGCAGATGCCGCGCCTGGTCGAAGGCTCCGAGATCTCGGGGGCACTCCTGCCGGCGCTGGCCAGGCGCTGGGGTTTGAAGCCCGGCATCCCGGTGGCTGGCGGTGGTGGCGACAACGCGTCCAGCGCCGTGGGCATTGGTGCCGTGCGCCCGGGGCAGGGGTTCGTGTCGCTGGGTACGTCGGGCGTCATCTTCCTCGCCAACCATCGCTTCCGCCCGAACCCGGGGTCGGCGGTGCATGCGTTCTGCCATGCGTTGCCCAACGCCTGGCACCAGATGTCGGTCATGCTCAGTGCGGCCAGCGCGCTGCGCTGGGTTCGCGAGTTGCTCGGGCTGCCCAGCGAAGAAGCCCTGCTGGAACGGGTGGCGGCGCTGACCGTGCAGCAGCGTGCAGCGGCGCCGCTGTTCCTGCCTTACCTGAGCGGTGAGCGCACGCCGCACAACGACCCGCATGCGCAAGGCGTTCTGTTCGGGCTGACTGCCGGCCACGACGCCGCGAGCGTGGGCTACGCGGTCATCGAGGGCGTGGCGTTCGGCCTGCGCGATGGCTGGGCCAGCATGAGCACGTCGCCGGGCGAAGTGACGCAGCTCTCGCTGGTCGGTGGCGGTGCGCGCAGCCCACTCTGGGCCACGCTGATTGCGTCAGCGCTTGGCGTTCCGCTCGTCACCCATCACGGCGGCGAGGCGGGTGGCGCGCTGGGTGCTGCGCGCCTGGCGTGGCTGGCTGCGGGTGGCGATCTCCAGTCCGTCTGTGCCAGCCCACTCGTACGTGATCGATTCGAACCAGACGAACATCTGGCCGACATGTTGGATGCCCGCTACCGGCGATTCCGGCGCCTGTACCCTGCGCTTCGCGCCCAATTCGAAAACTGAACCTGAGCGACCGATCGCCGGGCCGCAATGGTTTGACTGGGAACCATGGACCACTGCCACGATCACTCGATCACCCGCGTGGCCTGCAACATCACTGAACGTGGCAGATCGATGCCCAGGCTGCGCGCAGTGCGTAGGTTGACCACGAGTTCATAGGTGTTGGCCTGTTCCACCGGAATCCTGGCGGGGTCGGCGCCCTTCAGGATGCGACCAGCCAATGCGGCTGCACGCACGAATAAGTCCTTGAAGTCAGTTCCATAGGCGAGCAGCATGCCCGCGTCTGCGTACTCCGTCGCGCCGAACATCGCGGCCAGGCGGTGCTGAATGGCCAGCTCGGCCAATTGCTGTCGCCACTTGAAGAACAGCGAATCGGGAACGTTCAGAACCCCCTTCGCACCCGCTTGCGCCATGCGCTTGAATGCCGACGAAAACTCATCCGGGCCCGTGATGGGGGCCCGCAGAATCCCGATCTTGAGGTCCCGGCCAGCCTGCTCGGTCAGTTCAAGCGCTCTCCTGGCGTTTGGATCTCCTTCGCGATAGAGGACGCTCACTCGGCCCAGCCGCGGGACCGCCTCTTTCAATAGGGCGAGGCGCTTCGGATTCAGTTCCCAGTTCAGCACTGAGAAGCCTGTGCTTCTGCCACCGGGAGCGCCCAAGGTCTTCACCAGACCGACGCCCACCGGATCAAAACCGAGCACGAAGACGACCGGCACTGTTGTATCCGCCGCTGCTGCGGCGCGGGCATAGATGTCCGTGGCTGAAACGAAAAGGTCCGGTTTCGATGCCAACAACTCGTTCGTCAGGGCCGGCAAACGGGCCGGATCGCCTTCTGTGTGGCGGACATCGATCGCGAGGTTCTTGCCGACGACCCAGCCATGCTGCTGCAAGCTCGCGACGAACGCATCCTCCAAATGCTGGCTGGCGTTGCTGGTCCCCAGGTAGGCGACCCGGCGAACACGGCTCGCGTCTTGGGCCAGCAACGGCATCGGCCACACCGGTAGGAACGCAGCCGACAACGCCAAGAGTTCGCGCCTATTTTCCATGGCAGACCGTTCGTCAACTGGTAGCGCTCGCGGACGTGCGACCGACCCGCATGCCATCTTGCTGCGCTCGCGATTCGACACCCTGTGGACACGACTTCCCGGTGGCCCACAACCGAGACTCGCTCTCCGCCATCAACAAGTCTATCTGCGGGGCGGCGGCCATACAACGGTGAAATCCACGGCCGAAACGGCTGTACAGCCACTGCCCAAAACCGTCGACTCGAAGGGATCGCCAGGGAGCGATCGGCGAGCCCGGTGCTTGCGATGTGTCAATGCGCAGGGCCCACGGCGGAACAGACTCGATCGCCGATCCATCGGTTGTCCTTGGCCCGAACAGGAGGAGCCCCATGAGCGCTGCGCTCCAGCCCGCAATCCAGCCTGCAACCGCACGCGAGTTTCTATCCGGCAACGAGGCGGTCGCACGGGGTGCTCTCGATGCCGGCGTCGAACTTGCCGCGGCATATCCCGGAACGCCGTCCACCGAAATCGTCGAGACGCTCGCCACGTTTGCCGGCGTCTATGCCGAGTGGTCCACGAACGAGAAAGTTGCCCTCGAAGTGGCGCTCGGCGCCTCGATGACCGGGCGGCGCGCCATCACCGCGATGAAACACGTGGGACTGAACGTCGCCTCCGACTCGCTGATGACGCTCGGGCAGGTGGGGGCCAAAGCCGGACTCGTGATTGCCGTGTCCGATGACGTCGGCTTCTCCTCCTCGCAAAACGAACAGGACTCGCGCTTCTGGGGCCGTTTCGTGCATCTGCCCGTGCTCGAGCCCTCTGACGCGAACGAAGCCTATGCCATGACCCGCGATGCGTTCGCACTCTCGGAGCGCTTCGAGGTGCCCGTGCTGCTGCGCCTGACGACGCGCATTTCGCATGTGAAGCGCATGGTTGAAACCTTTGCGCCGGAAGCGCCCGACGCGCGGCGCCATGGTTACGTGAAAGATGCGGCACGCTGGATCACCACGCCAAACCACGTCGCGAAGCGGCTGGAACTGCGCGCCGAGCGCGACCGCGCGCTCGCACTCGAGGCGGAGTCCTCCGGCTGGAACCGACTGGAAACCGGTACCGACCGCCGCGTCGGCTTCATCGTTTCCGGGCCCGCCTACCACGTCGTGCGCGAGGCCTATCCGGATGCCCCCATCGCGAAGCTCGGCTTGTCGCACCCACTGCCGCTCGGCCTCATGAAGCGACTCGCCGCAAGCGTGGACCAGGTGCTCGTCGTGGAGGAAGTCGATCCCATCGTCGAAAACGAACTCCGCGCGGCGGGCCTGAACGTCAGCGGCAAGGATGTCTTGCCGCGCGGGGGCGAGATCACGGTGCCGGTCCTGGAGCAGGCTGTCGCACGCCTCACCGGTGGCGCCTTCCACAGCAGCGTCGCACCTCGCGCGGCGCCGCTGTTTCCGCGCCCGCCGACGCTGTGCGCCGGCTGCCCCTACACCGGGGTCTATTTCTGGCTCGGGCAGTTGAAAGACACCATCATCTGCGGCGACATCGGCTGCTATACGCTGGGCTGCGGATCGCCCTGGGATGCCATGGACATGGTCATCTCGATGGGGGCGTCGCTGGGCGTCGCCCATGGCATGGCAAAGGCGCAGGAACGCGAAGGAAACAAGAAGTCGGTGCTCGCGGTCATCGGCGACTCGACGTTCCTGCACACGGGAATGCCCGCGCTGGCCAACATCACTTACCAGGGCGGCAACGTGACGGTGCTGTTGCTCGACAACCGTGCCACGGCCATGACCGGCGGCCAGAACAATCCCGGCAACGGCCACAGGTTCGACGGCACGCCCGCGCCGCGCATCGACTTCGCGCGGCTCGTCGAAGCGCTGGGCGTGAAGCCCGAACGCATCCGCATGGCCGATCCCTACGAGCTTCCGACCTTCCTCAAGGTGTTGCGCGAAGAGATGAAGGTGCCTGAACCGTCGGTGATCATCACCACCCGTCCGTGCGTCTTCACGCCCGAATTCGAACGCCGCCCGCCGCTCAAGGTGGTCGATGAGGACTGCAACGGCTGCGCGCGCTGCCTCGAGGTCGGCTGCCCGGCGATCACGGTGACGCGTCGCGAGCAGCAGACGCGCTCGGAGGGCAAGGTGGTTGAACTGGCCTGGACCACCATCGAGCGGGCAGCCTGCACCGGTTGCGAGCTGTGCGCGAAAGCCTGTTCGCGCGGCGCGATCGTGCCCGCATGAATACCGACGTTCTCGTCGTCGGCATCGGCGGACAGGGCGTGATGACGGCTGCCGAAACCATCGCCCGTGCCGCGCTCGCTGCGGGGCTCGAGGCGACCAAGACCGAGCTGGCCGGCATGTCGCAACGCGGCGGCATCGTCTGTTCGCAGGTGCGCATTGGCAAGCACATCGAGGCCACGGAAGTACCGGCCGGGCAGGTGACGCTGTTGCTTGCGTTCGAATCGGCGGAGGGCCTGCGCTGGAGCCATTACCTTGCACCACATGGCAGGGCGTTCGTCGATTCGTGGCGCGCCGTACCGCCGGTGGTGTCCTCCGGGCACTTCGACTATCCGAAGGAGCCCGTGGCTGACATGCGGGTTGCCGGCGTCAACGTGGTTGAGATTGACGCGCGCTCGGTCGCGGCCGCGCTCGGGGATGTCCGTCTCACCAACAGCGTCATGCTCGGCGTCGCCGCAGGCAGCCTGCCCTATGCACCCGAGATCTTGCGCGCCGAAGTATTGCGCCGGTTCGGGAAAGGCACTGCACTCGCGGATTCCAACGGCCGCGCATTCGACGCCGGACGGGATCTGGCAGCCTAGGCTTCGGCAGCCAGTGCGCTGCGGCTCCTGCCCCGCTACTTGACGGCAATCATCCCCAGCTGCTGCGGCAGCCAGATCGACAGCGGCGGCCAGTAGGTCACGATCACCAGGAACACCAGCATCGTCAGCAGCCAGGGCCAGACGGCCACCGTCAGCTCGGTGATGCCCATCTTGGTGATGCCGGAGGCGACGTACAGGTTCAGCCCGACCGGCGGGTGGCACATGCCGACCTCCATGTTGACGACCATCAGGATGCCGAAGTGCACCGGGTCGATGCCGAGCTTGATCGCGATCGGGAACAGGATCGGCGCCAGGATCAGCACGATCGACGACGGCTCCATGAAGTTGCCGGCCGCCAGCAGCAGCACGTTGGCGATCAGCAGGAAGCCGATCACGCCCACGCCGGTGCCGATCATCGCAGTCGGCCATCGCCTGCGGGATGTTCTCGTGGGTCATCAGGAACGAGAACAGCACCGCGTTGGTGATGATGTACAGCAGCATCGCGCTCATGTTGGCCGACGACAGCAGCACCCGCGGCACGTCCTTCAGCCCCAGGTCCTTGTAGATGAACACCGCGCACGACGAAGGCCTAGACCGCGCTCATCGCCGCCGCCTCGGTGGGCGTGAACATGCCGGTGTAGATGCCGCCCATCACGATGACGATCAGCAGCAGGCCCCAGATGGATTCGCGGAAGGCCTTGCAACCGCTCGGCCCAGCTGGCCCTGCGCCATGCGCGGGTAGTTGTTGCTGCGGGCGCGATACCAGGTGGTCAGGCCGAGCATCATCGCCAGCACGAGGCCGGGAATGACGCCGGCCATGAACAGCGCGCCCACCGAGGTGTTGGTCGACACCGAATACATCACCATCACGATCGACGGCGGGATCAGGATGCCGAGCGCGCCGGAGGTGGTGATGACGCCGGCGCCGAACCGCTTGGGGAAGCCGGCCTTGACCATCGCCGGCATCAGGATCGAGCCGATCGCCACCACCGTGGCCGGGCGACGAGCCCGAGACCGCGGCAAACAGCGCGCAGGCCAGCACGCCGCCCAGACCCAGGCCGCCATGCCAGTGGCCGACCATCGAGGTGGCAAAGCGGATCATTCGCTTGGCCACGCCGCCGTGGGTGAGGAAGTTGCCGGCGAGGATGAAGAACGGGATCGCCATGATCTCGAATTTCTCGATGCCGGTGAACAGCTTCAGCGCAACCGACTCGATCGGCACGCTGGTCAGGAAGAACAGGAACGACAGCACCGTCAGGCCGAGCGAGATCGAGATCGGCATCCCGGTCAGCATCAGCACGACCAGCAGCATGAAGATGATGGCGGTGTTCATGATGACTTGTCCTTCCGATCGGCCGCGCTGCTGCCGGCGTCGCCCTTGCGGCGGTCGTCACCGTTGCGGCGCTCGCCTGCGCCGGGCGCCGGGCCGCCGGCGTCCTGCCTGCGCTCCCGCCCGCTGCGCAACTCATGCGGGTGGAACTCATCGTCCATGCGGTAGATCATGTCCTCCTTGCCGGGCGGAGGCGGCTCGCCCTCCTCACCGAGGCCCTCGACATGGCCGTGGTCGTGGTGCGGCAGTTCGCCGGTGCGCACGAAGCTCCAGGCCACCTGCAGGAAGCGGAAGCACATCAGGCTAGGAGCCGAGCGGCACCGCCGAGTAGACGATCCAGGTCGGCCATCTCGAGGTCGGGCGTGGTCGGGCCTTCGGGCAGGTCGCCGGTATTCAGCCCGAGCAGCTTGAAGATCGCGTAATGGGCGCCGTTCTCCCAGACGAAGGTGGCGCCCAGCGTGCCGATGATGCCGGTGAACGGTCGCGCCGGCGAGCAGGCCGAAGATGATGAACTTGCCGCGGATGCTGCTCGTCCAGGCGATTGATCAGCACGTCGACGCCGACGTGGATGCCGGTGCGCACGCCGTAGGCGGCGCCGAACTTGGCCATCCAGACGAACATGATGATGCACAGCTCCTGGGCCCAGCCGAAGTTGAGGCTCAGCAGCCAGTCCTGCACGCCGGGAATCGCCATGCCCGACGGCGTAGCGGTGCAGCACCGCGGCAAAGATGATCAGCGTCGCCGCCCCCATCAGGAAGGTGATCAGCCACTCCTCGAGGTGATCCAGGACTTTCAGCATGGTCTACTCCCCCGGAAGACGTGCGGAACCCAGGCCGACCGACGCCGTTGCGCGTTTGGCTCACGCGAGCGCTAGAGCTTGTCCGGATCGAAGCCGGTCTCCTTGTAGACCGCCTCGATCGTCTCCTTGCCGATGCGCGACTCCATCTCCTTGTGCACCTTGGCCATCGCCTTCTTCAGCGCCAGTCGCTCGGCCGGCGTCGGCTTGTAGATCTGGGTCTTGCCCGATTGGCTGCACCTTCTCCAGCGCCGCGTCGTTCTCCTCCTTGGCGATCTTGTTGGCGTAGTCGGTGGCCTCCTTCATCGCCTGCTCGAGCTGGCCGCGCACGTCGGCGGGCAGCCCGTCCCAGAACTTCTTGTTCACGATCACCGCGTAGCCCAGGTAGCCGTGATCGGTCAGTGTCATGTGCTTCTGCACCTCGTGCATCTTCTGCGTGTACAGGTTCGAATGCGGGTTCTCGGTGCCGTCCACCACGCCGGTCTGCAGGCCTGGTAGACCTCGGAGAACGCCATCACCTGCGGCAGCGCGCCGACCGCGCGCATCTGCGCCTCGAGCACCTTGGACGACTGGATGCGCATCTTCAGGCCCTTGAAGTCGTCCGGCGTCTTCAGCGGCTTGTTGGCCGAGAACGACTTGAACCCGTTGTCCCAGTAACGCCAGGCCCCGGATGCCCTTGGCCTCCAGCTTGGCCAGCAACTTCTTGCCCACCGGGCCCTGGGTAACCTTGTGCAGCTCGGCGTCGTTGTCGAAGATGAACGGCAGGTCGAAGACCTCGAACTCCTTGACGCCCAGCGGGCCGAACTTGGCCAGCGAAGGCGCCAGCATCTGCACCGCGCCGAGCTGCAGCGCCTCCATCTCTTCCTTGTCCTTGTACAGGGTCGAGTTGGCGTAGACCTCCACCTTGACCTTGCCTTTGGTCAGCTCGCCAGCGCGTCTTGGCGAAGAACTCGGCTGGCCTTGCCCTTGGGCGTGTCGTTGGCGACGACGTGGCTGAACTTGATCACGATCGGCGCTTGCGCGCCGGCGAGTGCGGTCAAGCCGGCCAGCGCCATGCCGGCAATCAGCGTGGAGATTCTCATGACGGTTCCTTCCGAGGACGATTGAAAGCGGGCAGGTCGTAGAACGATGACGTCGTCGACTATCCACCCGCCGACCAACGCAGCCGTTTCAGTCTTGCAGTTGTGCCTCGGTGCGCTTTGACCATCATCAACTGAGGCAGCGTTTGCTGCCCCTGCGCATGACGGGAAAACCCGGAGTCGACATCGTGCTCGACGGGGATCGCAACGACCTGGGTCTGCGCTCGGCGCCGGACGCCGGCGTTCTCACGCGCGAAGCCGATGCAGTGCCGTCGATCATCGCGAGGCATGCCGATGCGCTGCATGGACTGCGGCTCGGGCGACCGCTCTCACTTGAGGTGGCATTCCCGGCAAAGCCCCTCGCGCTGGCCGAGGCGCAGCAGCCCTGGCTGGGCGGACTTGTGCGGGTCGTGGCAGGAAATGCATTGAAACGGCCGGCCCGGGCGTGCCGGGTCGGCGACGCCGGTCTTTTCGCCGCCCACCGGATGGTGATCGGTCAATGAGCTGGCGCCCGCGTGCTGCCCCGTCTTGACCCGGGCGTGACAGGTCAGGCAATCCTCGCCCGGCCCACCCAGCAACAGGCCGGCGTGCTCGGTGGCGTGCACCTCATGGCAATCGGTGCAATCGCCCTTGGCCACCGGCTTGTGCGTGACCCGGCCTGAAAAGCCGTTGCGATCGTGGCAGGTGTGGCAGACCGCGGTCGTGTCGTCATCGAGCAGCTTGCCGTGCTTGGGCGCGTGGGCGCTGTGGCAGCCCGTGCACGCCGCCCCCAGGCTGCCGTGGCGCAACTTGAGGTAGGCCGCCTTCTGGTGGCACTGCAGGCAGCTCTCAGCGCCATTGGCGTTCAGGCCCATCGCGGAAGCGCTGGCACGCTTGTGCGGCACCACGCTGCCATCGAGCGCGGCATGGCATCCGGCACAGCCGATGGTGCGCGCAGGTTTGCCGGCGCGGATCGTCGCGAACTGCTTGTGGCAAACCCGGCAGGCCGCATCCTCAGGCTCGGCCAGCGCCGCCGCCGCGCTGGCGCAGCCCGCCAGTGTCCATGCGATCAGGCTGAGGATGGCCCGGGCGATCATCGCGTGTTGACCTGTGGCTGCCTTCGCCGCTGCGTTCGAGTGTGATGTCTCATGCAGGCACCGATGGCCAGCGTGGCAAGTCTATCGTGGCGCTTCTTCGGTGCGGCCGGTGACGCACGCTGTGGCCACCGTTGCCGAGGCGAACCCGCTCGCTCGGGTGCATCGCACGGCGAGCCGCCTGAACTTCCTCTGCTCGGTCGACGGGAACTTTGTGCGACGATCAACGCGCTGAAGCGCCGTGCAGCGACTTCAACCAAGTCTGCATGTCCCGAAACACGCTCAAGGAGACGACCCGATGACCGCCACCCACTGGCCCCAGGTTTCCACGTGCCGGCCCGTGCCGCGACCGGCAGGCCGGGCGCGCCGGCTGATGCTGGCCGCGCTGGCCGGCATGGCGCTCGCCGCACCACTGGCGATGCACGCCCAGGGCCTGCCCACCGCCCGGCCCGACGAGGTGGGCCTGTCGCCGCAGCGCCTGGCGCGCATCGGCGATTGGCTGCGCGCCGAGGTGGCGCAGCAGAAGATCCCCGGTGCGGTGATCATGGTCGTGCGCGGCGGCAAGGTCGCCTACCTGGATGTGATGGGCCAGCGCGGCCCTGACAACCCGGCGCCGATGAAGGCCGACGACATCTTCCGCATCTACTCGATGACCAAGCCCATCGTCAGCGTGGCCGCGCTGATGCTGGTGGAGGAGGGCCGGCTGGTGCTCGACGCCCCGGTGGCGCGCTACATCCCGGCCTTTGCCAGCGTCAAGGTCGGCATCGAGAAGACCGACGCCAACGGGCAGAAGACGCTCGAGCTGGTGGCCCCGCGACGGCCGATGACGGTGCAGGACCTGATGCGCCACACCTCGGGGCTGACCTATGGCTTCTTCGGCGACGGGCCTGGTCAAGAAGCCCTACGCGGACAGCAACATCACCACCGAGCCGCGAGCTCACGAGCGCCGAGTTCGCCGAGCGCATCGCGACGCTGCCGCTGGCCTATCAGCCCGGCAGTACCTGGGACTACAGCCACTCGACCGACATCCTCGGCCGCGTCGTCGAGGTCGTCTCGGGCCAGACGCTGTACGCGCACCTGAAGGCGCGGCTGTTCGATCCGCTGGGCATGCCGGACACCACCTTCTATGTGTCCGAGCCGGCCCGCCAGGCACGGCTGGCCGAGCCCATGGCCGACGACCGCTCGATCGGCGTCAATGCACCGGTGAGCGACCCGCGCATCGTCGGGAAGATGGAGTCCGGCGGCGGCGGCCTGGTGAGCACCGCGCCCGACTACGCGCGCTTCCTGATGATGTTGCGCAACGGTGGCCAGCTCGACGGCCGCCGCTACCTGAGCCCGCGCACGCTGGACTACATGCCGGCCGACCACATCGACGCCAATGTCGTGCGCACGCCGCTGTACCTGCCGGGCGCCGGCTACGGCTTCGGCCTGGGCGTGGCGGTGCGCACCAGCACCGGCGAATCGGCCTCGGCCAGCGCCCTGGGCGAATACACCTGGGGCGGCGCCGGCGGCACCTACATGTGGGTCGACCCGGCTTCGGACCTGTTCGTCGTCTTCATGATGCAAAGCCCGCGCAACCGGGTGCCCTACCGCTCGGTGCTGCGCAACATGGTCTACGGCGCGGTCACGGAGGCGCGCGTCGCGGCGGGGCGCTGAGGCGCTGGCGGGCGTTGCTCCTTCACGACCTCGGCGCGGTCAACGGATCTTCACGCCGAGTTCGGCATAGCCGTTGGCGGTCTCGAGCACATAGACCCCCGTGCCGGCCAGGAAGCCGACCCCGCCCGCGGCGGTGGTGGCCAGGCCGGTCCACGGCGAATTGGGCGTGAAGCTGGTGGTCGCGTTCACGGGCACGCCATCGAACAGCGTCACGTTGATGGTGGTGCCGGTGGCGGTGAACGCGGCCCAGTTGCCCGACGAGGAGCCGGCGACCCACACGCCGTCGGTCTGCGCCGTGTCGATCGGCGCCTGCTGCGCGCCGACCACGATGCCGACGCCTAGGCCGCCGGCGCGCAAGTCCTTCAGGTCGATCAACAGCACGTTCTGGCCGGCCGACTTGAAGCCGATCGCGGTGCCCACGTTGGCTGCGCCTTCCATCACCTGCCAGCGCCCGCCGCCCAGCGAGTTGAGCGTGCCGGTGCGCCCGTTCGCAGGGCAGGTGCCGGCGCCCAGGTTGGCCGCCGGGCATGACGACCAGGTGCCGTTCGCGGCGATCGCGAACGTGCCATGGTTGCCCCGCACACCGCCGCGAGGCACGCGCGGTGCATGTAGTTGTAGGTCGCGGCAAGCTCGGTCGTTGTCGTCACCGGGTTGTTCAGGCCGATGATCGGCACCGTGATCACGCTGGCGCCGAAGCGCTCGCGAACCGCTCCCACCAGCAGACCGTTGGGCAACACCACGATGCGGGCGTTCGGAATGCCCGACGGGGAATACGAGCCGTCGCCGTTGCGAGTCAGGGTGCCCGAACCCGTCCGACCGGTCAGCCCGAACTGGCTTTCGACGATGGTGTAGCTGTAGGTCAGGTTGGCGGTATCGATCGTGTAGTCGATCAGCTCGCCGGCCATCGCGACCGACGAGTAGGTCGTGCCGCTCGATTCGCTGCTGCCGCCGCCGCCGCACGAGGCGATCACCAGCGTCAGACAGGCAAGGATCGCGGCGACCGCGCGGCGGGCTTTGCTGAAGGGCGAGAACATGGATACCTCCTGGTCGAGACTCTTGCTGCGCAGCGTAGCCGCGGCAGCCGGGCTGATGTCGTGTTGAACGCGCGGACGGCCACATCGGAAGCGGTACAAGGTCACGCGCGACGCGCTGGCGCGGCCGGACGCGGACGGGCAACCCGGCCTGCGGGCGGCAGGCCGCGAAGACGGCGCTCGAATTCGCCGTGCTTCCGTTCGGGCGAAATGGGGCGTACGCTGCCGGGTTCCCCGGCCGGCCGACGGGATCGGGGTGCCGCGAGGCCGAACGGCAAGCCGCCGCACTCGTTGACGACCACTTCTGGAGAGTCGCATGAAGTTCATCAGCAACTGGACCGTGCCGCAGGGTTCGTTCAACGCCGCCGTTGCGCGGTTTCTCGAGACGGGCGGCGCACCCCCTGCCGGCGTGAAGGTGCTGGGGCGCTGGCACGGCATGAACGGCCAGGGTTTCGCCATCAGCGAGTCGAACGACCCGAAGGCCATGTATCTGTGGCAGGCCCAATGGGCTGATCTGCTCCCGATCACCGTCACGCCGTGCCTGGAGGATGAGGACGCCGGCGCGGTGATGGCGTCGCTGGGCAAGCGCTGAGCACCGGTGCGTGGATGGCCACCGTTTGCCGTGCATCGGTAGCGGTGGCGTCTTCGCGCGGCGAGTGTGCCGGTGACCGCTGCCCGGCAGCGCCCGACGCCGCCGCCGAGCGCTGCGCGGGCAGGTTCATCCGTGCGCCTGTTCATCGCCCTGTGGCCCGGCCCGCGTGTGCGCCAGGCGCTGGCCGCGTGTCGCGACCGCACGCCGTGGCCGGCCGGCGCGTCGCCCACGGCGACCGACAAACTGCACCTGACGCTGCACTTCATCGGCAGCGTGCCACTCGCGCGGCTTGCCGAGATCGTGACGGCGCTGCAGGTCCCGGTGCGCGCCTTCGAATTGCACCTCGACGTGGCCGAGCATTGGCGCGGCGGGCTTGCAGTGCTGCGGCCGCGCACCGTGCCTCGGCCTCTGCACCAGCTGCACGCCGATCTGGCCGCCGCCTTGCTGCGCCAGGCGATGCCCGTGGAGCGCCGTGCCTTCAGGCCCCACGTCACGCTGGCGCGGCGCAGCGCCGCATCGCAGCCGCTGGCGTCGGCCGAGCCGGTGCGCTGGCGCGTGACCGGCTATGCACTCGTGCAGTCCATGGTCGACGGCAGCTACACGCTGCTCAGGCGCTACCGCTGAGCACGTCCCGACGCCAACCTACTGAGGTGCCGTTTGTGCCAACGCGGCCGGACACCAACGCTGCAGGCAGGCCTGCATCGTGTCGGCGTTGCATGGTTTCTTCAACGCGTGGTCGAAACCGATTCGGCGGAGCAATTCGTCGGAAGGAAGACTCCCTGAGGTGTATGCGATCACGGGAACGTAAGGTCGCTGCGGCTGCTCGGTTTCGAGCCGCCGGATGTTCAAGGTTGCTGCAAATCCATCCATCACCGGCATCGCAAGATCCATGAAGATGATGTCGAACGTCTGCCCACTGGCGAGTTCCACCGCCTGCGCACCGTTGCATGCCATCGTCGGCTCGATGCCAAACTGCGCGAGCAGTTCGCGCGTGCGCGACCGGTGATCGGAGCAGTCATCGACGATCAGGACGCGCAGCGATGTTGGACCCCAGGGGCTCGTCGATCGGTGTTGCTCGGGCCTCGCCGCTGCCGCGACGGGCAACTTGTGCCGCGCGGCGTCGGGAGCGGAGCGCGATGCAGCTGTCCACTGACGGTGCGCGCGCGCGAGCAGAGTTGCGACCAAATTCGTGACGCTGCGGATCTGCATAGGCGACCATCGCGAGGCCGCGACCGTCTGTCTGTGCGACACCGTACAAAGCAACGACATCGAAGGAGCGCTCGGTTGCGTTCGGACGGTCAGCCGCTCGTCCAACACCCTCGAATTGCCTCACGATGGCGCGGCAGCAAGGTTCGCCGGGGTCAGAACACACGATACTTCATGTACGCGGCCTGCGGGTCCTCGCCGGCGCGGATGGCCCGCACCATGTCGCCCTCGGTGGACATCTTCTTCTCGGCGGCGCCGACCACCTGCGCCAGATGCGCAGCGCCGATCAGCACGATGCCGTCGCGATCGGCCAGCACGTGGTCGTCGGGCAAGACCTGCTGCCCGCCGATGGCCACCGGTTCGTCGAAGGCTTCGGCGCGCCAGGCGCAGACGATGTCGATCGGCGTGCGAAAGCGCGCGAACACCGGGAACCGCTGGTCCGCGATCGCCTGCACGTCGCGGCAGCCGCCGTCGACGATGTAGCCGCGCACGCCCTTGATGGCCAGCGCCTCGGCCGACAGGCCGCCGAACAGCGCGCGCACGTCGTCCTGCGGCTGGCAGACGACGACGCGGCCGCGCGGGACGCGCGACAGCAGCCCGGCCCATTCGTACAGCGAGGTGTGCTTGTCCAGCGTCGGGTCGGGCCGGCCGCGCACGGTGAACACCGGGCCCGCCGCCTTCATCGCCGGCTCCAGCCCGACGATCGTGCGCGGCAGCACGCGGATCGGCAGCCCGAGGTCTTTCATCACGTCGTGGACCACCGAGCTGTGGCAGGCGTGCAGGCGGTCGGCGATGTCCATGACGTCCTCGTTGGCGCGGATGACGGCACTATGCCACCGCGCCTCGACGGGCGGCACCGGCGCGCGTGACCCCGTCGATCGCGCACAATGTGAAAGGTGGCGGTCGCGACGGCGCTGCCGGAACCCCATTCACACCGGTTGGAGCGCGCGGTGCCGAAGAGTCGATACACCCCGGCGGCGAACGGCCAGAGGCGCTGACGTGTCCGGGCCCACGACGACATCGGTGCGCGCCGAAGCGCTGCGCGATTTCATCGCCCGCGCCTTGGTCGCCGTGGGCATGCCGCCGGCCGACGCGGCCGTTGTCGCGGCGCTGATGACCGAGGCCGACCTGCAGGGCTCGGACGGCCATGGCGTGATCCGGCTCGCGCCGTACGTCAAGCGCATCCGCGCCGGCGGCATCAATCTGCAGCCCGACATCCGCGTCGTCGAGGAGCGCGCCGCCACGGCGCTGATCGACGGCGACAACGGGATGGGCCACCTGGTGATGTCGCGTGCCGCGCAACTGGCCGCCGTCAAGGCGCGCAGCGCGGGCATGGCCTGGGTCGGCGCGCGCCTCAGCAACCACGCCGGCCCGGCCTCGCTGTATGCGCGCATGGCGCTGCCGCACGACATGATCGGGCTGTATTTCGCGGTCGGCAACGCCAACCACCTGCCGCCGTGGGGCGGGCTGGAGATGCTGCTGTCCACCAACCCGATCGCCGTCGCGGTGCCCACGCTCGACGAAACCGCCGGTGGTGCTCGACATGGCCACCACCGTCGCCGCCTATGGCAAGGTGAAGGCCAAGGCGCAGCGCGGCGAGATGATGCCCGAGGGCTGGATGATCGACCGCCAGGGCCGGCCGCTGCTCGACCCGAAGCGGGCCGACGACGGCTTCCTGCTGCCGATCGGCGGCTACAAGGGTTACGGCCTGTCGCTGATCGTCGGCCTGCTCGCCGGCACCTTGAATGGCGCGGCGATGGGCCGCGAGGTGATCGACTTCAATCGCGACTTCACGAGCACCACCAACACCGGCCAGGCCATCGCGATGATCGACCCGGCCGCCTTCGGCGACGTGGCGGCGTTCAAGCGCCGGGTCGACGTCGTCGTGCGCGACCTGCGCGCGAGCCCGCGAATGCCGCAGGTCGAGCGCATCTGGCTGCCCGGAGAGCAGAGTCACGCCAAGCGCGTCGCGCAGCGACGCGACGGCATTGCGCTCGGTGGCGCGCTGCGCAAGACGCTGGACGGCGTGGCGGCGGACCTCGGCGTGGCGCCGCTGACGTGAGCAAGGTCTGGCCACAAATTCGTTTCTTGCGGAGCACACCGATGAACCCTCGACATTTGACGATCGCCGTTGTGATGGCACTGTGCTGGCTGCCGATTGCCGCTCCCGCGCAAGGGGCCTATCCGAACAGGCCGATCCGTATGATCGTGCCGCTGGCCGCCGGCAGCGCCGTCGACGTGGCGGCGCGCATCGTCGCGCAGAAGATGGCGGCCACGCTCGGCCAGCCGGTCGTCGTCGAGAACCAGCCGGGCGCCTCCGGACTGGTCGGCGCGGACCGGGTGGCGAAGTCCGCGCCCGACGGCTACACGATCGGCGGCTTCAACGACAGCATCATGACCATGGTGCCGGCGCTGCAGGCCAAGATGCCCTGGGACATCCTGCGCGATTTCACGCCGGTCTCGCTGGTGGCCACCGTCGAGTGGGGGCTCGTCGCCAACCCGGGCGCCACGTACGGCGACGCCGCCGGCCTGATCGGTGCCGCGAAGGCTGCGCCGGGCAAGATCGATTACGGCTCGGGCGGCATCGGCAGCCCGCAGCACATCGCGATGGCGTTGTTTGCGTCCGAAGCAGGCATCAACCTGAACCACGTGCCGTACAAGGGTGCGACGCAGGCGGCCACCGGCGTGGCGGCTGGCGAGGTGCCGGTGGCCTTTCAAGGGCTGGCGACCGTGAACCCGCTGATCAAGGGCAACCGCCTCAAGCTGATCGCGGTGTCGACACGCGCGCGCATGCCGCAATACCCCGATGTGCCGACGGTGTCGGAGTCGGGTCTGCCCGGCTTCGAGTTCAATTCCTGGTTCGCCGTGATGGCGCCGGCCGGCACACCCGCCGAGATCGTCGCGCGGCTCAACGCCGAGATCGTTGCGGCCGTCGGCGATCCGACCGTGCGCGAGCAGTTGATCGCACAGGGCCTCACCCCGCGCGGGTCGAGCGCCGTCGAACTCGGCAGCGCGACGAAAGCGCAACTGGCGAAGTACGCGGCGCTGATCAAGAAGGCGGACATCAAGGCCGAGTAATGCCCTATCGCCAACGATTTCGTAGCGCCACGGTCACATGAAACGAGCCCTCCGCATGAACGGTGCCGACCTGCTGTGTGCCACCTTCGTCGCCAACGGCGTCGAGCTGTGCTTCGCCAACCCCGGCACTTCGGAGATGCACTTCGTCGCGGCGCTCGATCGTTGCCCTGGAATTCGCTGTGTGCTGGGCCTGTTCGAGGGCGTGGTCACCGGTGCGGCCGACGGCTACGCGCGCATGGCCGACAAACCGGCGGCCACGCTGCTGCACCTCGGGCCTGGGCTGGCCAACGGCCTGGCCAACCTGCACAACGCGCGCCGGGCGTTCTCGCCGATCATCAACCTGGTCGGTGATCACCCCGCCACGCACCTGCCTCACGATGCGCCGCTGACCAGCGACATCGAATCGCTCGCGCGGCCGATGTCGGGCTGGCTGCACCGCAGCGTGCGCGCCGACGATCGTGGGCCGCGATGCCGCCGCGGCCATCGCCGCCTCGTTGGCCTGGCCGCGGCAGGTGGCCACGCTGATCGTGCCGGCGGACGTCGCGTGGAATGCCACCGCGGCGCAGCCGGTGCGCTGCGCGATGCCGGTGGCCCGCGCGCCGGACGCCGCCCGCGTGGCCGCCGTGGCGCAGGCGCTGCGCCGCCGGGCGCGCACCACGATCCTGCTGTCCGGCCTCGCGCTGCGCGCGCCGGCGCTCGAGACGGCCAGCCGCATCGCCCGGGCCAGCGGCGCCCGGCTGCTGGCGCAGCAGTCCAACGCACGAATGGAGCGTGGCGCCGGTCGTGTGCCGATCGAACGCGTGCCGTACAACGTGGACCAGGCGCTCGAGACGTTTGCCGATACCGATCAGGTGATCCTCGTCGGTGCCAAGGCGCCGGTGGCGTTCTTTCTCTATCCGGGCAAGCCCAGCAGCATGCTGCCGCCGGCATGCGCCGTGATCGAGCTGGCCGGGCGCGACACCGACCTGGCCGGCGCGCTGCATGCCTTGGCCGATGAATTGCGCGTGCCGTCCAGCGTGGCGCCCGAACGCGCGGCACTGGCGCGAGCGAACCTGCCCACCGGCCGCTTGACGCCCGGCGCCATCGCGCAGGCGCTGACTGCGCTGATGCCCGAGCACAGCATCGTCTGCGACGAGTCGGTCTCATCGGGGCGCAGTTTCTTCCCTCCCACCTTCGGCGCCCGGCCGCACGACTTCCTGCAGCTCACCGGCGGCGCCATCGGCATCGGCTTGCCGCTGGCCGCCGGCGCGGCGATCGCGTGCCCCGACCGAAAGGTGATCGTGCTGCAGGCCGACGGCAGCGGCATGTACACGCCGCAGGCGCTGTGGACCCAGGCGCGCGAGCGGCTCGACGTGCTGACCATCGTGTTCGCCAATCGCCGCTATGCGATCCTGCAGGCCGAGCTGAAGAACGTCGGTGCCGGCGAGCCCGGCCGCAATGCGCGGCGCATGCTCGACCTGGACGATCCGTCGCTCGACTGGGTGAGCCTGGCGCGCGGCATGGGCGTCGAGGCCGGCCGTGTGGACACTGCCGAGGGATTCGCCGACCTGTTGCGCGCCGCGCTCGCGCAGCGTGGGCCGTTCCTGATCGAAGCCGTGCTCTGACGCGCGCGCTTGCCGCTCAGGCTGCGCGCCGCAGCGAGTCCAGGTGCGCGGCCGCCTGCTTCTTGCCCAGGGTTCTGAGCGCCGCAATCGCCGGCAGGTGCCGGGCCCGCGGCCGGACCTTCGCATGCTCCCAGTTGTAGACGGTCTGGCCCGATGCCCCCAGCAGCAGCCCGCAGTCCTCGGCGGAGAGCCCAAGGCGGCGGCGTTGCGAGGCCAGACCCTTGGCGCTGAAGCGCAGCGGCTTGCCCGACGCCTCGTCGGCGGCCAGGCGCTCGGCCTTCGCACCCGGTCGCTTCGACTGCCGCAGCTGCTGCTCCAACGCCCTGACATGCCGCTTCAGGCCCGCCAGATCGGCGCGATGCGACGACACCGATTTCTTCAAATTCGAGACTTCGGCTCGAATCTCCTTGCGGGCGATGCGGGCGATTTCACTTTTCAGGACGGCGGCGAGATTGGGCATTGTCGGTTCTTACTTTGCGGCAGTTATCGTGGATCGGAATGAATCACTATGCCACGACTGCCTTCGCGCCACCGCGGGGCGGGCTTGGCGCTGTCGCGCGAGGCCGGCGGGAATTGCGCAACCGGTTCAAGAATCTGGTGCCTGCGCGATGATCGCGTGATTTGGAAGGAGTTTGGAATGAGCAAATTGCGCATCCATGGTTTCGCGATTTCGCTGGAAGGCTTCGGTGCCGGGCCGAACCAGAGCCTCGACAACCCGTTGGGCCAGGGCGGCACGGCGTTGCATGAATGGACCTTCGCCACCAGGACCTTCCAGCGCTTGTTCGGCGGCGACGGCGGCTCGACCGGCGTCGACGACGATTTCGTGTCGCGTGGCTTTCACAACCTCGGCGCGTGGATCCTCGGGCGCAACATGTTCGGCCCGATCCGCGGCGCGTGGCCCGACGATCACTGGAAGGGCTGGTGGGGTGCGAATCCTCCGTACCACGCGCCGGTCTTCGTGCTGACGCACCATCCACGGGCATCGATCGAAATGGAAGGCGGCACGGTTTTTCATTTCGTCACCGACGGCATCCACGCCGCGCTCCAGCGAGCCCAGGCCGCCGCAGGCGCGCGCGACGTCCGGCTCGGCGGCGGCGTCGCGACGATCCGCGCCTACCTGCGCGCGGGGCTGGTCGACGAGATGCATGTCGCGATCGCGCCGGTGCTGCTCGGCTCGGGCGAACACCTGCTCAGCGGCATCGACCTGCCGGCGCTGGGCTACCAGCGCGTCGAACACGTGCCCACGCCGGGCGCCATGCACGTGGTGCTGGCCAGGCGGCGTTGAAGCGTGCACCGGGCTCGACGGATGTCACCGGTTGTCGTTGAGCGGAAGTAGGGATCAACAAACAGGCGCATCGAGCGCACACTCGACGTTTCGGGACAGCCAGCACGGCCGTGCCCACGGAGTGCCTTGTTGACCGACCGTTCGCCGCGACGATTCCTGGCCGCGCCACTGGCAGCGGCACTGTGGCTGGGTGCGCCATCATGGGCGGTGGCTGCAGCCTCCTTCGAGCCCGGTATCTACACCTGCGACAAGGACGGGCGGCAGCTTCGCAGCGACCGGCCGATTCCCGACTGCGTGGACCGGGAGCAGCGCATCCTGCGGCCCGACGGTTCGCTGAAGAGGCTGCTGCCGCCGGCACTCACCCCCGACGAACGCGCTGAGCGCGAGGAGCGGGAGCGCAAGCGGCGCGAGGAGGAGGCGGCGCTCAAGGATGCGGAGAAGAGCGATCGTCTGCTGACGAAGCGCTTTCCCAACGAAGCGGCGCATCAACAGGCGCGTGAAACGGCACTGGAGCCCGGGCGGCTGGCGATGAAGAACTCGCAGGCACGGCTGGAGCAGCTGGCCGCCGAGCGCAAACCGCTGGTGAACGAGGCCGAGTTCTACCGCGGCAAGAAACTGCCGCCGGCATTGAAGCAGCAGCTCGACGCCAACGACGCGGCGGTGGCTGCGCAGCGCGACGCCATCCGCAACCAGGAAGCCGAGCTGCTGCGCATCAACCAGAATTTCGACGCGCAGCGCGAGCGCCTGCGCAAGCTGTGGAACGGCGCTCCGCCGGGTTCGCTGGGGCCGGCGCTGCGCTGATCACGATCAGAACCCGAGCTCGTTGAACACCTCGCGCGCGGTGCGGAAGCTGTCGATCGCGGCCGGCACGCCGCAATAGATGGCGCTCTGCAGGAAGACCTCGCGGATCTCGTCCTTGCTGACGCCGTTGGTGATCGCGCCGCGCAGGTGCAGTTTCAATTCATGCGGGCGGTTCAGCGCGGTCAGCATCGCCAGGTTCAGCAGGCTGCGCGTCTTGCGCTCCAGGCCGGGCCGGTTCCACACGTCGCCCCAGCAATACTGGGTGACCAGCTCCTGCATCGCGCGGTTGAAGTCGTCCGCGTTCTGGATCGCCGCGTCGACGTAGTCGGCACCGAGCACCTCGCGGCGCGTCTTCAGCCCTTGGTCGAACAGTTCCTGGTTCATCGAATTCCTCTGCCGGGGTGCCGTGGCATCAGAGAATACCCGCAGGGTTGGGCGGCCCAAAATGGTCCAGCATGATTTTTCGCCCAGGGCCGAACACCGATGACCGAGAAATTCCCCGACATCCGCGACGGCGTGCGAGCGCTGTGCGCCGGCTTTCCGCCCGAGTACCACCGCAAGGTCGATGCCGAACGCGGCTACCCCGAGGCCTTCGTCGACGCGCTGACCCAGGCCGGCTGGATGGCCGCGCTGATCCCGCAGCAGTTCGGCGGCTCGGGCCTGGGCCTGTCGGAAGCCAGCGTGATCATGGAGGAGATCAACGCCTCGGGCGGCAACGCCGGCGCCTGCCACGGCCAGATGTACAACATGGGCACGCTGCTGCGCCATGGGTCGGCGCAGCAGAAGCAGCGCTGGTTGCCGCCGATCGCGCGCGGCGAGCTGCGCCTGCAGAGCATGGGCGTCACCGAGCCGAGCACCGGCACCGACACCACGAAGATCAAGACCACCGCGGTCAAGCACGGCGACCGCTGGGTCGTCAACGGCCAGAAGGTGTGGATTTCGCGCATCCAGCATTCCGATCTGATGATCCTGCTGGCGCGCACCACGCCGCTGGCCGAGGTGAAGAAGAAGAGCGAAGGCATGTCGATCTTCCTCGTCGACCTGCGGCAGGCGATCGGCCACGGCCTCACGGTGCGGCCGATCCCGAACATGGTGAACCACGAGACCAACGAGCTGTTCTTCGAGAACCTGGAGATACCGGCCGAGAACCTGATCGGCCAGCAGGGCCAGGGCTTCAAGTACATCCTCGACGGGCTGAACGCCGAGCGCACGCTGATCGCCGCCGAATGCATCGGCGACGGCCGCTGGTTCATCGACAAGGTCAGCGCGTATGCGAAAGAGCGCATCGTGTTCGGCCGCCCGATCGGCCAGAATCAGGGCGTGCAGTTTCCGATCGCCGAAGCGCACATCGAGGTCGAGGCGGCAAACCTGATGCGCTGGGAGGCCTGCCGGCTGTACGACGCCCACCAGCCCTGCGGCGCGCAGGCCAACATGGCCAAGTACCTGGCCGCCAAGGCGAGCTGGGAGGCGGCCAACGCGGCGATCCAGTTCCACGGCGGCTTCGGCTTCGCCTGCGAATACGACGTCGAGCGCAAGTTCCGCGAAACGCGGCTGTACCAGGTGGCGCCGATCTCGACCAACCTGATCCTGAGCTACGTGGCCGAGCATGTGCTCGGTCTGCCGAGGAGCTTCTAGGCGTTCGATTCTTAAATGAACTTAAATGATTCACGACTCTCCAATGCTCTACTTTGGTTTGCATTGGAGCGAGCAATTGCGAGTGGCCCCGGCGGTTGTGCTGACGGATGAACAGGAACGCGAGCTGACCCGGCTGGCGCGGTCCAAGCGCACCAGCGTCAGGCTGGCCCAGCGCGCGCGCATCGTGCTGCTCGCGGCGCAGGGTCTGCTGAACCAGGACATCGCCGAGCAGCTTGGCATCGGGCGCGTGCAGGTCGCGCGCTGGCGCGAGCGCTACCTGGAGTCCGGGCTGGAAGGGATCGAGCGCGACCTGCCGCGCGGCGCGCCGCCGGTGAAGATGGACGTGGCCAAGCTGGTGGAGCTGACCACGCAAACCACGCCCGAGGCCGCCACGCACTGGAGCACACGCAAGATGGGCGCGGCCCTGGGGGTCAGCGCCAGCACCGTCATGCGGCATTGGCAAGCGCACGGACTCAAGCCCCACCTCGTTCGCGGCTTCAAGGTCTCGCGCGACCCGAAGTTCGTCGAGAAGCTCGAAGACATCGTGGGGCTGTACATGGCCCCGCCCGAGCACGCCCTGGTGCTGTGCTGCGACGAGAAGAGCCAGGTGCAGGCGCTGGACCGCACGCAGCCGGGGCTGCCGCTGAAGAAGGGGCGCGCGCAGACGATGACACACGACTACAAGCGCCACGGCACGACCACGCTGTTCGCGGCGCTGAACGTGATGGACGGCAAGATCATCGGTCAGTGCCAGCAGCGACATACCCACGCCGAGTGGCTGAAGTTCCTGCGCCACGATCGACCGCGAGACACCCAAGGGCAGGACGCTGCACCTGATTGCCGACAACTACGCCACCCACAAGCATCCGGCCGTGCAGGACTGGCTGGCCAAGCACCCGCGGTTCAACATGCACTTCACGCCGACCTCGGCGTCGTGGCTGAACATGGTCGAACGCTTCTTCCGCGATCTCACCACCGAGCGACTGCGCCGCGGCGTGTTCACCAGCGTGCCCGAGCTGCAGGCGGCCATCAACGAATACGTCGCTCATCACAACACCGACCCCAAGCCGTTCATCTGGACCAAGAGCGCGCGCGAGATCCTGCAGAAGGTGATTCGCGCCAACAGCCGCTTAAGTTCCAAACAGAACGGAACACTGCACTAGCGATGGCCGAAACCGACCCCAGCCGCACGCTGGCCACCTTTGCCGCCACGCTGCAGGCGGCCGACATTCCGGCGCCGGTGCTGCGGCGCGCCGAAGACCTGTTCCTCGACTGGTTCGGCTCGGCGCTCGCCGGCAAGGGCGCGCGGCCGGTGGAAAGCCTGGCGCGTTTCTGGGTGTCGCAAGGCCCGAGCGAGGGCCCGAGCGAGATCCTGATCCAGCGCCGCGGCTCGAGCCCGCTGGTGGCCGCGGCCATCAACGCCGGCGCCTCGCACTTCGCCGAGCAGGACGACGTGCATAACGGCTCGGTGTTTCACCCGGCCGCGGTGGTGTTTCCGCCGGCGCTCGCGGTGGCGCAGGCGCTGGGCAGGTCGGGCCGCGAGCTGCTGGTCGCCGCGGTGGCGGGCTACGAGGTGGGCATCCGCGTCGGCGAGTTCCTCGGCCGATCGCACTACAAGATCTTCCACACCACCGGCACCGCCGGCACGATGGCCGCGGCGGCGGCGACCGGCCGGCTGCTCGGCCTCGCGCCCGAGCCGATGCTGCACGCCTTCGGCTCGGCCGGCACGCAGGCCGCAGGGCTGTGGGAGTTCCTGCGCGATGCGGCCGATTCGAAGCAGCTGCACTGCGCGCATGCCGCCGCCTCGGGGCTCGCCTCGGCGTACCTGGCGGCCGACGGCTTCACCGGCGCCGCACACATCCTCGAGGGGCCGCAGGGCCTGGCCGCCGGCATGTCGAACGATGCGGACCGCGCCAAGCTGACGCATGGCCTGGGCACACGTTGGGCCACCGCCGAGACCTCGTTCAAGTTCCACGCCGCGTGCCGGCACACGCACCCGGCGGCCGACGCGCTGCTGCAGGTGATGCACCAACACCGCCTGGCGCAGAGCGACATCGCCGGCGTCACCGCGCGCGTGCACCAGGGCGCGATCGACGTGCTCGGCCCGGTGACTGACCCGCAGACGGTGCACCAGGCCAAGTTCTCGATGGGCACCGTGCTGGCCATCGCGGCGCTGCACGGCCACGCCGGCCTGGCCGAGTTCGACGCCGACTACCGGGCCGCGCGCGTACAGGCGTTTCGCGACACCGTGCGCATGCAGCTCGACCCCGAGGTCGATGCCGCATATCCCGCGCGCTGGATCGGCAAGGTCGAGGTGCTGACCACGGACGGGCGGGTGCTCGTCGGCCGCGTCGACGAACCGAAGGGCGACCCCGGCAACACGCTGTCGCGGCCCGAGCTTGAAGCCAAGGCGCAACGCCTCGCGGCCTACCGCGACGGCGCCACCGAGGCCGAGATGCGGCAGGTGATCCGGCGCGTCTGGGCGCTGGAGAGCGCTGCCTCGGTGACGCGCTGGCTGGTCTGACGCGATGATCGACCACCTCGACCACCTGGTGCTCACGACCATCGACCGCGACGCCTGCGTCGACTTCTACACCCGCGTGCTGGGCATGACGTTGCAGTCGTTCGGCGAGGGCCGGATGGCGCTGCGCTTCGGCGCGCAGAAGATCAACCTCCACGAGCGTGGTCGCGAATTCGAGCCCACGGCGCACCTGCCGGTGCCCGGCGCGCTGGACCTGTGTTTCATCGCCGACCGGCCGCTGGCCGCGGTGATCACGCAACTGCAGGCCTGTGCGTGGCCGATCATCGAAGGGCCGGTCGAGCGCACCGGCGCCACACGACGGCTGCGCTCGGTGTACGTGCGCGACCCGGACCTGAACCTGATCGAGATTTCCGAACCCATCTGAAACACACGAGGAGTCCTAGATGCACACCCGATCCAGACTGCGCCGCACCCTGCTCGCCGCGGCCCTGCTGCTGGCCGCGCCCTGGGCGGCGGCCCAGCAGGCCTACCCGTCGCGCAGCATCACGCTGGTGGTGCCATTCGCGGCTGGCGGGCCGACCGACGTGGTGGCACGTTCGCTCGCCGCGGTGATGAGCAAGTCGCTCGGCGTGTCGGTGGTGGTCGAGAACAAGCTCGGCGCCGGCGGCACGCTGGCGGCCGGCGCGGTCGCCAAGGCCACGCCCGACGGCTACACCTTCCTGATCCACCACAACGGCATGGCCACCGCGCCCGGGCTGTACCGCAAGCTGGCGTACAACCCGTTGACCGATTTCGAATACGTCGGCCAGGTGGTCGACGTGCCGATGACGTTGCTCGGCCGCAAGGACCTGCCGCCCAACACGGCGCCGGAGCTGTTCGCGTGGGTCAAGGCCAACGCGTCGAAGGCCACGCTGGCGCACGCCGGGCTCGGCGCCGTGTCGCAGCTGTGCGGCATGCTGTTCCAGCAGGCGGTGGGCGTCGAGCTGACGACCATTCCGTACCAGGGCACGGCGCCGGCGCTCAATGCGCTGCTCGGCGGGCAGGTCGACATCCTGTGCGACCAGACCACGCAGACGCTGCAGCACATCAAGGCCGGCACCGTGAAACTGTATGGCGTGACCACGCGCGAGCGCATCAAGTCGTTGCCCGACGCGCCGACGCTGGAGGAGTCCGGCCTGAAGGGCTTCGAGGTCAAGGTCTGGCATGGCATCTACGCACCCAAGGGCACGCCGGCGGCCATGGTCGACCGCATTGCCGTCGCGCTGCGTGTGGCGCTGAAGGACCCGACGATCGTCGCGCGCATGACCGAGCTGGGCGCCGAGATCGTGCCCGAGGCCAAGCAGACCCCCGAGGGCCTGCGCAGCTGGCTCAAGCCCGAGATCGACAAGTGGGGGGCGCTGATTCGCGCCGCGGGCAGCTACGCCGACTGAGGCGGCCCGGGACGATCGCGCATCAAAGCAGATCCTCCGACACGAACATCGACAGCAGCGCGAGGCGCATGCGCGCCAGCCAGGTGACCTGCGGCTCGGTGTCGTGGCGCTGCACGGCGTCGCCGTCGGGTTCGAGCCACACCACCTGCTCGCCGGCATCGGCTAGCTGCAGCTGGTAGTGGCTGGGCCGCCAGCGCTGCTGCAGCAGCTCGGCCACCTGCGAGGCGAGCGCGGCGCTGTCGATCACCAGGCCGAGCTCGGTGTTGGTGCGCGACGAGCGGCTGTCCATGTTCATCGATCCCACCAGCAGCCAGCGGCGATCGATGACGCCGAGCTTGGCGTGCAGCCGGCTCAGCGACGAGCGGAAGTCGCCGAACAGCCCCGACTTGCCCTGGGTCGTGGGCCGCAGCTCGGACACCGAGACGCCCATCTTCAGCATGTCCAGGCGATAGCGCACATAGCCCCAGTAGGCCAGCGGCTCGTCGGTGGCGGCCAGCGAGTTGGTGGTCACCGCAACGCGGATGCCCCGATCCATCGCCTCGCGCATCAGCGCAATGCCGCGTGTGCCGGGAATGAAGTACGGCGATGCGATCAGCACCTCCGACTGCGCGGAGCGGAACAGCAGCAGCGTGCTGTCCATCGCGGTGCCCGGTGCCGGCTGACCGTCGGCCGGCAGCGCCTTGCGCGGTGAATCGGCGTACACCGATGCCGCGGCGAAGACTAGATGTGACGCCGCGGCGTCGGGCTGCCAGGCGGTGGCGGCGCCAGGCCCCGCGGGCAGCGCTGGCGCCACCGGGGCCACGCTGTCGAAGTGCCCGTCGCCGGTGACCATGGCTGGCGGCGCGGCGACGCTCGCGATCGGATACGCCGTCTCGCTGTTCCAGAACTGGTCGAACACGTCGGACAGCTCGCGCACCACCGGGCCGGTGGACACCAGGTCCATGTCGACGAAGTTGGCGGCGTCGCCGCGCATGAAGTACTCGTCGGCGATGTTGCGCCCGCCGGTCACGGCCCAGGTGTTGTCGGCGATGAACAGCTTGTTGTGCATGCGCCGGTTGACGCGCTCGAACTGATGCATCGACAGCAGCAGCCGCGCGGCCACGGCACCACGGCGCGCGGGCAGCGGGTTGAACACGCGCACCTCGATGTTGCGCTGCTCGGCCAGCGCGAATAGCAGCGGCTCCTGCTCGTCGATGTGCAGGTCGTCGACCAGCACGCGCACGCGCACGCCACGCGCCGCAGCGTCGCGCAGCTCGCGCAGGAAAGCCAGGCCGGTGCGGTCGGCGGCGATCAGGTAGTACTGCACGTCCAGCGTCTTCTGGGCACGGCGGGCGAGCGCCAGCCGTGCATCGAACGCCTGCGCCGGGTCGGGCAGCAGCTGGAAGCCCGACAGATGGCGCTGGTCGTCCGGCGTCGCGGCGGCCGACAGGCGCGCGAGGTCGGTGGCGGCCACGTCGGTCATCGCCGACGACGCCGCGCGCACCACATCGCCCGGCAGCGTTGCGCAGCCGGTCAGCGCGGCGAGCGCCAGTGCGGCGACCGCTGCGGCCAGACGGTCGGCCGCGCCGGCCCGCGCAGCGCCGAGCCGCCCGATTGCCGAGGCCCAGGCGTGCGACATGTCAGTGCAGCGACGCCCGCGGCGTGATCGCCGGCGCGGCAAAGTCGCGGCCGACGGCAGCCAGCGCGCGGCGGTAGTTGGCGCGGGCACGGTCGCTCAGCGCGCTGGTGTCCACGCCGCCGCGCTCGTCGCAGGGAAACGCCAGCGCGCGGCCTTCGTGGAACAGCGACTGGAAACGCAGTTCGAATCCGACATCGACGTGGAAGAACAGGGTGGCGGGGCGGTTCATGGCGGGCCTGTGATTGGAGGTCGATCGACCGCGGGCGGTCGTCGGGTTCACGAGGAGGCCATTTCGCGCGCCGACGGTTGCACGCGCATTGCGCCGTACGGCCGGCGCCGTTACGGCTGAAACGGCAGACGCTAACGCACCGATTCGACCGTGGCGTCGAACAGGTAGCCCGCGCCGCGCTCGGTCTTGATGAAGCGCGGATGTGCCGGATCGGGCTCGATCTTTCGCCGCAGGCGCAGGATCTGCACGTCGATCGAGCGGTCGTAGACCTCGGCGTTGTGCAGACGCGAGAGGTCGAGCAGCTGGTCGCGCGTCAGCACGCGCTGCGGCGCCGAGACGAACGCCGCCAGCAGGCTGAACTCGCCGTTGGTCAGCTCCACCACGCGGCCGTCGGCCGACTTCAGCTTGCGCAGCCCGACGTTGAGCTCCCAGCTGCCGAAACGGTAGGCGCGCACGCGGGCGATCGCATCGGCCACGGTGGCCTGCGTGCGCGCGCGGCGCAGCAGCGCCCGGATCCGCGCCAGCAGCTCGCGCGGACTGAACGGCTTGGTCAGGTAGTCGTCGGCACCGAGCTCCAGGCCCATCACGCGGTCGGCCTCCTCGGCGCGGCCGGTCAGCATCAGGATCGGGATCGCCGAGCCCTCGCGCAGCCGGCGGGCGATCTGCAGCCCGTCCTCGCCCTGCAAGCGCAGGTCCAGCACCACCAGGTCGATGGCCTCGCGCGCCAACACCGCGTCGAGCTCCTGGCCGGTGGCCACCGCGGTGACGCGCAAGTCGTTGGCGCCCAGGTAGTCGCACACCAGCTGTCGGATCGACGGGTCGTCGTCCAGCGCCAGCACGTGCGGCGTCAGCGAGGGCTCGGGGGTCACGGGCGCGGCGAGGTGGGCCATGTCGCTATTCAATGCGCTGTCGGCCCGGTCCGTCAACCTTGTGGGCAATTCCGGCCGCGCCCGGCCGGTCCGGCGAGTGCTCAACGCTGCCAGAAGTACTTGCTGCGTTCGACCTCGATGTCGGCCCGGGTGAGGCCGATGTCCTTCAGCATGTGCTCGTCCAGTTCGGCCAGCGCGTCGCGCACGCGGATGCGGTGCGCCCAGCACCGGATCGTGTCGACCGTCAGGGCCAGCCAGCCGGTCGATTGACGGTTTTGGACGCGGACGAACGGCGATGCGGCGGTACGGTGCAAGGTGGTCATGGCGAGATCCTGGTGAGGTGAACGTCGATGCAAGCCATTGAACCGCCCCACTGCTGCGGACGGATTTCAGCCGCCGCCGGCTGCATTGCGTTTGAAACCCACGCGCTGCGGCTCGCCCCAGCCACCGCCGAGCGCGCGGATCAGCTCCACCGTGGCGCGCACGCGCTCGCGCTCGATCTGCGTGGCGGCGCGCTGCGTCGACAGCACGGTGCGCTCGGCGTCGATCACCTCGAGTTGGTTGACGAAGCCGTTGCGGTAGCGCGTGTTCGACAGCTGCGCCGAGCGCTGTGCCGCGACCACCGACTGCGCCTGCTCGCGCGCCTGTTCGGACAGGATGCGCAGGCCCGACAGGTTGTCCTCGACCTCGCGCAGCGCGCCCAGCACGCTCTGCCGGTACTGGGCCACGGTCTCGTCGTACAGCGCCCGCGCGTTGGCCTCCTGGGCCTTGTTGCGCCCGCCGTCGAAGATCGGCATCGTCAGCATCGTGCCGGCCAGCGGCCCCAAGGCCCAGGTGCGACTCGACGCACGCCACAGGTCACCCGCGGTGCCCGACTCGACGCCCAGCAGCCCGGTCAGCGACAGCCGCGGAAAGTACGCCGCGCGCGCGAGCCCGACGCGGGCGTTGGCGGCGGCCATCGCGCGTTCGGCCGCCGCGATGTCGGGGCGGCGTTCGAGCAGCGTCGACGGCAGCCCCGGCGGAATCGCGATCGGCTCGAACGCCAGCGGCGCGCGCGCCAGCGACAGCTCGGCCGGCGTCTTGCCCAGCAGCACGGCCAGCGCGTGCTCGAGTTCGGCCCGGCGGCGGCCGAGGCCGATCGCTTCGGCGCGTGTCACCGACAACTCGGTGCGGGCCCGGGCCACGTCGAGTTCGCTGGTTTCGCCGGCCTGGAAACGCCGGTCCACCAACTGCAGCGCGGCCTCACGCAGCCTGACGGTGTCGTCCAGCAGGGCCAGCTCGGCGTCGAACCCGCGGATCGCGAAGTAGTGCTGCGCCACGTCGGCCTGGAGGGTCAGCACCAGCGAGCGCCACAGCGCCTCGGCCTGCGCCGCGTCGGCCTGCGCGGCGTTGATCGAGCTGGCGACGCGGCCGAACAGATCGACCTCGTAGCCGATCGAGGCCTGCGCGCGCCACAGCGTGCTGGGCGACGTGTCGGCGTCGGCGGGCAGGCCGAGCGAGGCCGGCGACGGCCGCGAGCGCGTCGCGCCGACCCCGGCGTCGACGCGCGGCACGCGCTCGGCCTCGGCCGAGCGGGCGATCGCCCGCGCCTGGGTCAACCGCGCGTAGCCGGCCCTCAGCGAGGGGTTGGCCCGCTCGGCCTGGGCCTCGAGTTCGTTCAGGCGCGCATCGCCGAACACCGTCCACCATTGGCCACGGGCGAGCGCATCGCTCGGCTCGGCGGTCTTCCAGCGGCTCGACTCGCTGGCCGGTATGGTCTCCTTGAACGCGGTGGCGGCCGGTGCAGCGGGCTGGTCGAGCACCGGCGCGACGCTGCAGCCCGCCAGCCACAGTGCGGCCATGGCCGCGGCGATGGCACCAATCGATGGGGCGTGGTTCATGTGGAGGGCTCCAGCTTCGAGGCCGAGGGGTTCGTGGGCCGCGCCGGCGTGGCCTGCGCGGCGGGCCGCGGCGCGCGCGGGCGCTCCAGGCGCTGCGCGAACTGGCGCAGCAGCACATAGAACACCGGCGTCAGCACCAGGCCGAACAGCGTGACGCCCAGCATGCCGGAGAACACCGCCACGCCGATGGCGCGGCGCATCTCGGCGCCGGCGCCGGTGGACAGCGCCAGCGGCACCACGCCCATGATGAACGCGAACGAGGTCATCAGGATCGGTCGCAGCCGCAGCCGGCTGGCCTCGACGGCGGCCTGCACGATGCTGCGGCCCTGGCGTTCGAGCTCCTGCGCGAACTCGACGATCAGGATCGCGTTCTTCGCCGCCAGGCCCACCAGCACGACCAGCGAGATCTGCGTGAAGATGTTGTTGTCGCCCTTCATCAGCCAGACGCCGGTGATCGCCGACAGCAGCGCCATCGGCACGATCAGGATCACCGCCAGCGGCAGCGTCCAGCTCTCGTACAGCGCGGCCAGCACCAGGAACACCAGCAGCACCGCGACCGGGAACACCAGGTTGCCGGCGCTGCCGGCGAGCATCTCCTGGTAGGTCAGCTCGGTCCACTCGTAGCCGATGCCCTTGGGCAGCGTCTCCTTGGCGATGCGCTCGGCCGCGGCCTGCGCCTGGCCCGAGCTGAAGCCCGGCGCCGGGCCGCCGTTGATGTCGGCGGCGGTGTAGTTGTTGTAGCGCGTCACGCGGTCCGGGCCGAAGCTCGGGTTCACGTGCAGCAGTGTCGACAGCGGCACCATCTCGCCGCGCGCGTTGCGCGTCTTCAGCTTGCCGATGTCCTCGGCGGCCGAGCGGAACGGCGCGTCCGCCTGCACCTTGACCTGGAACGTGCGGCCGAAGCGGTTGAAGTCGTTGACGTACAGCGAGCCGAGGTAGATCTGCATCGTGTCGAACACGTCGGTCACCGCGACGCCGAGCTGCTTGGCCTTGACGCGGTCGACGTCGGCGTGCAACTGCGGCACGTTGATCTGGTAGCCCGAGAACACGCCGGCCAGCTCGGGCGTCTGCCAGGCCTTGGCCAGGAACGCCTGCCGCGCGTCGTACAACGCCTCGTAGCCGACACCACCGCGGTCTTCGAGCTGCAGCTTGAACCCGCCGATCGTACCCAGCCCCAGCACCGGCGGCGGCGGGAACACCGCGACGTACGCATCCTGGATCGCCGCCATCTGCCCGTTCAGCGCCTGCGCCACCGCGAAACCCGACAGCGCCGGCGTGCGCCGCTGCTCGAAGGGCTTCAGCGTGATGAAGACGACGCCGGCGTTGGCGCTGGTCGTGAAGCCGTTGATCGACAGACCGGGGAACGCCACCGCCGCCTCGACGCCCGGCGTCTTCAGCGCGATCGCCGACAGCTGCTTGACCACCGCCTCCGTGCGGTCGAGCGCGGCGCCGTCGGGCAGCTGCGCCATCGCGACCAGGTACTGTTTGTCCTGCGCCGGGATGAAGCCGCGCGGCACATGCTGGAAGCCGAGCCAGGTGGTCGCCACCAACACGGCGTAGACGCCGAGCACGATGGCCTTGCGGCCGAGCACGCGGCTCACGCCGCCGCCATAGGCATCGACCCGAGCGTTTGAAGGCGCGGTTGAACGCGCGGAAGAACCAGCCGAACGCGAAGTCCATGCCGCGCGTGAGCCGGTCCTTCGGTTCGCCGTGGCCCTTGAGCAGCGTGGCCGCCAGCGCCGGCGAGAGCGTGAGCGAGTTGAATGCCGAGATCACCGTGGAGATCGCGATCGTCAGCGCGAACTGGCGGTAGAACTCGCCGGACAGTCCCGACACGAAGGCCAGCGGCACGAACACCGCCACCAGCACCAGCGCGATCGCGACGATCGGGCCGCTGACTTCCTTCATCGCCTGGTAGGTGGCCTCGCGCGGGCTCAGGCCCGCCTCGATGTTGCGCTCGACGTTCTCGACCACCACGATCGCGTCGTCGACGACGATGCCGATCGCCAGCACGAGACCGAACAGCGACAGCGCGTTGATCGAGAAGCCGAACAGCAGCATCAGCGCGAAGGTGCCGACGATCGACACCGGCACCGCCACCAGCGGAATGATCGAGGCGCGCCACGTCTGCAGGAACACGATCACCACCAGCACCACCAGCGCCACCGCTTCGAGCAGCGTCTTGACCACCGACTGGATCGACGCGCGCACGAACTTGGTGATGTCGTAGACGATCGAATAGCTCACGCCTTCGGGCATGTCGGCCTTGAGCTGTTCCATCGCCGCGTGCACACGGTTGGCCACCTCGATGGCGTTGGAGCCCGGCGCCTGGAAGATGCCGATGGCCACCGCCGGCTTGTTGTTCAGCAGGCTGCGCAACGAGTAGTCGCTGGCACCGAGCTCGATGCGCGCCACGTCGCGCAACCGCGTCACCGCGCCGCCCGGCGACGTCTTGATCACGATGTCGCCGAATTCGTCCTCACCGGTGAGCCGGCCCCGGGCGTTGATCGGCAGCTGCTGGTCGGTGCCCGGCAGCGCGGGCGAGGCGCCGACCACGCCGCCGGCGACGTTGACGTTCTGCTCGCGAATGGCCTGCACCACGTCGCTGGCCGTCAGCTCGCGCGCGGCCACCTTGTCGGGGTCGAGCCACACGCGCATCGAGTAGTCGCCCGCGCCCCAGGTCACCACCTGGCCGACACCGGGAATGCGCGTCAGGTTGTCCTTGACGTTGAGCACCGCGTAGTTGCGCAGGTAGGTCATGTCGTAGCGCTCGTCGGGCGAGGTCAGGTGCACCACCAGCGTCAGGTCCGACGAGCTCTTGGCGGTGGTGACGCCCAGGCGCCTCACCTCCTCGGGCAGGCGCGGCAGCGCCTGCGAAACGCGGTTCTGCACCAGCTGCTGCGCCAGATCCGGGTCGGTGCCGAGCTTGAAGGTGACGGTCAGCGTCAGCGCACCGTTGGCGGTGGCCTGCGAGCCCATGTAGAGCATGTTCTCGACGCCGTTGATGGCTTCTTCCAGCGGCAGCGCCACCGACTCGGCCACCACCTTCGGGTTGGCGCCCGGGTAGGCGGCGTTGACCACCACCGCCGGCGGCACCACCTCGGGGTATTCCGAGACCGGCAGCTTCCAGATGGCGATCGCGCCGGCCAGGAAGATCAGGATCGACAGCACGGCCGCCAGGATCGGCCGGTCGACGAAGTAGCGTGCAAAACGCATGGGTGGGTTCTCCGGTCGGTGTTCAGGAGGCGGCGACGGACTTCGCTTCGGCCAGCGGCGTGGCGCCGGGTGTGCTGGCGCGGGCGCGCGCGTCCATCGGCGTCTGGGTCGGCGCCACCGGCATGCCGGGCCGCACACGCTGCACGCCGTTGACGACGATCGATTCGCCCGGCAACAGGCCCTCGCGCACGACGCGCAGGCCGTCGACGATGGGACCGAGCTTGACCTCGCGGTAGCTGACGCGCTGGTCGGCGCCGACGACGAAGACGAACTTCTTCGACTGGTCGGTGCCGACCGCGCGGTCGTCGATCTGCACCGCCGGCCGTACGCCGGCGCCGCCGACCTTCAGGCGTGCGAACAGGCCCGGCGTCAGCGCGCCGTCGCGGTTGTCGAACACCGCGCGCACGCGGATCGTGCCGCTCTGCGGATCGAGCGCGTTGTCGACGAACTCGATGCGGCCTTCGCGCGGGTGGCCGGGTTCATTGGCCAGCCCCAGGTGGATCGGCACGCTGGCCTTGCCGCGTTCGGCGGTTGGCCGCTTGGCCTGCGCGGCGTACTTCAGGAAGGTCTGCTCGTCGGCCTCGAACGTGGCATACATCGGCGAGATCGAGACGATCGAGGTCAGCATCGCGCCGCCGGCGCCGGCCGCCACCAGGTTGCCGACCGTGACCTCGGCGCGGCCGACGCGTCCGCCGATCGGCGCGTTGATGCGCGTGTAGCCCAGGTTCAGGCGCGCGATGTCGAGCGACGCCTGGGCGGCCTGCAGCGCGGCCTGTGCGTCGCGTTGCGCGTTCTGCCGCTCCTCGAACTCGCGTTGTGCAATGGCGTGATCGTCGAGCAGGCGCTGGGCGCGGGCGAGTTCACTCGTCGTGAGCGCCAGCCGGGCCTGCGCCGAGGCCAGTGACGCCTCGGCGCGCGACACCTCGGCGGCAAAGGGCTTGGGATCGATGGTGAACAGCGTCGCGCCCTTGCTCACCACCGAACCGGGCACGAAGTGCACCGACTCGATATAGCCCGACACGCGCGAGCGCACGTCGACGCGGTCGATCGCCTCCAGGCGGCCGGAGAACTCGTCCCATTCGGTGATCGGGCGCTCGAGCACGGTGGCCACGGTCACCGGCATCGCCGGCGGCGACGCCTTGGCCTGCGCGGCTGCGGTGGCCGGTGTCTGGAAGTAGAAGTGGCTGAAGCCAGCCACGGCCATCGCGGCCGCGGCAAGCAGCCCCGCGCTGCGCGCGACGTGCTTGAAGGAAGGCTTGGAAAGCGCCATGCGTGCTCCTCGAACTGTCGGAATGCGTTGGGATCGATGCTGGGTGGCGCACGTTGCGGCGAGGTTGCAGTGCGCGGCGACTTCGTTGCAGGTGAAACCGCGCGCCGCAGCTGTCCGCGTCAAGGCCGCATCAGGCCGTCACCGTGACCGGCCGTTGACGTTGCTCCCGGTGTCGCTTCAGGCCCTCATTGGCCTGTGCTCGCCGACGTGGCCAGCGGCGCCCAGGGCTCGGGCACACGGTTCTTGATCGCGGGAATCGTCCTCAGGTAGCGGTAGATCGACTCGAGGTCGGTGTCGGTGAAGTTGTTGTAGACGGGGATCGGCATCGGCGGCAGGATCGCGCGGCCGCGGCCCATGTGGCGCCCGGTGCGGATCGTGTCCATGAAGTTGCGCAGCGTCCAGTCGCCCAGGCCGGTCTCGGCATCGGGCGTCAGGTTGGCGGTGAAGCTGACGCCCCAGGGTCCCGCGTGCGCCGTGTTGGTGGCCGCCGACGTGATCAGCCAGGGCCCCGGCGGCAACTTCGGCGCCGGCGGCATGACCAGCGACTCGGGGTGCCCCGACAGCATGCGGCTCATGTCGGGCTCGGGGCCGTTCGGCCCCATCTTGAACGGCGTGTGGCAATCGTGGCAGCCGGAGGTATTCACGAGGTACTTGCCGCGCGCCGCCAGGTCCGGCGTCGCTGCCGTGGCAGCGCCCTTGGCGTCCGCGTCGGCGGCGAGCAGCGGCGCTGCCGGCAGCCCGAGGGCCGCGCCGACGCCGATGGCGGCGAGCAGCCGCGCCGACGCGGCGGTGGAAAGGAAGTGGCGATTCATCATGGGCGTGTCTCCTTCGGTGAGGACAGGTCGTGGGTGATCCAACGCTCGATCAGCGCAAGGCCTTCGGCGTCGGGCTGGCGGGAACCAAGCGGCGGCATCTGCATCAATGCCTCGCGCGAGCGCATGCGCAGCGCCAGCACGCTGGCGTCGGGGCGGCCGGGCGCGACCAGCGTGGTGGCCTGCGGTGCGCCGCGCGCGCGGAATCGACTCGACGCGCCGATCAGCGACGCCAGCACGCGCCCGGTGCTGGCTGGGCCTGCCGCCACGCTGTGGGCCAGCATCAGCCGCACCGGCGCCGGCGCGCCGCTGTCGTTGTGGCAGTGGCCGCAGTTGCCGTGCAGATAACCCAGCGCCGCTCGCTCGACGGGCGACGCGGCCGCGATGCGCGGCGCGCGCTCCAGCATCGCCGGCGGCAGATTGCGCAGCAGGCCGCGCTCGACCAGGCCGGGCAGGTCGAGGTCGGCCGCCGTCGCCGGCGCAGCGTGCGCGGCGAGCGGGTCGCGATCGGGTGACAGCTGCAGCGCGCTGACACCGAGCAGCGGCGCTGCCGCACCTTCGTGGCAGGCCAGGCAGTCGATGCGCGCCGGCAGATCGTAGCGACCGCCCGGCGCACCGGCCACCGGCAGCGCCTTGATGCCGGAAGCCGGCGCGAGCACCGCGTCGCTGCCGTCGTCGTTCCAGACATAGGTGGCGTACAGCCACGAGCCGTCGGCGCGGCGCTCGATGTAGCGCGTCTCGACCGGCCGGCCGTACGAGAACTCCTTCCACACCCGGGTGCCGCGCGGGAACTCCCAGGCATCGGGGCGCGAGGCATCGATGAAGCTGCCGGGCGGCAGGTAGAGCCAGCGTCGCTTGCCCGTGCCGTCCGACCACAACGGATACTGCGGCGCGAACGGCAGATTCTCGGCGCGCACGACATTGGTCGAGCCCGGCGCGTACAGGCCGGTGTCGCGCAGATGCTGTGGCGGGGCCGCCTCGGGCGCGCACAACGCCGGGCCGATGCCCAGCGTCAACGCGGCGGCCATCAGCCACCGGCGGGCCACCGACCGGCGCGGGCGAACGTACGAGGGGGCGGGCATGTCGGCTTCGTCGGTCCCAGGGGTCCCGATGCGGCGATCGGGAACAGCACGCGAGGTTGCCGCCCGCCGGTTGCCCGCGCGTTGCAGCACGCTGCCGTCAGGTTTCAGATGAAATGGGACCCGGTCGCGCAGCCGGTGGCGATGTTCCGGTCGAACGACCGAACCACCCTGGCGACGGACGCGCGCCGACCTCGTCGGGGAAACCGCGTGTGACGCGACAGCGGATCTTTCCGGGGTGGCGGGCCTCAGCGGCTCGCCAGCTTCATCTTGTTCAGGCCTGCCGCAACACGCCGTCAACGATGTTTGCCTGGCTCCCAACCCACCGCACCGAGCGCGCGCTCGGCCACTTGCGTCGGCAGCGGCTCGAGTGCCGTGGCCATCGTGTCGTTCCAGCGATTCAGGTAGCCGAACAGGGCGATCGAGGCGACGATCTCGACGATCTGGCCCTCGTCGTAATGCCGGCGCAACGCGTCGAAGTCGGCCTGTGACGCCGTGTTCGGCAAACCACCGGCCTTGAGCGCCAGCCCGATGGCCGCGCGTTCGGCCTCGCTGAAGAGTTCGCTCTGATCGAAGTTCCACAGCGCGGCGATCTTCGCGTCGCTGGCCTGGTACAGGCTCGACAGGTTGGCCATGTGCGACTGGCAGTACCGGCAGCCGGCGGCATAACTGCTGGCCAGGCTGACCAGCATCTTGGTCTCCTCGGGCACCGTGCCTTCGTACAGCACGGCCTGGTTCAGCGCCATGAAGGCGCGCACGATGTTCGGGCGGCGCACCATCGTCATGATGCTGTTGGGCGTGAAGCCCCGGGTCTTCCGGTAATGCTCGAAGCGCTGGCGGATATCGTCGTCCTCGACGTCGGCCAGCGGCACCGGCTCGAGATGGGCCATCGGGTCTGCTCCTTCCACGGTCGTTGACGTTGCGGTGTCATGATGGCAGACCCTTTGCCCTGGCTGGCCGCCCACCGCGGCGAGACTTCGAATGACCCTGTCCGTCACCGGCGCGCGCCTCGAACTTGGCGGCGTGCTCCAGCACAGCGCAGCGCGCAGACCCGACGCCGCGGCCCACATCAATTTGTCCGGCCAGCAGGCCAACACGCTGCTGCACGACGGGCATGCGTGGAAGGACTTCTCCCGCACGATGCTCGGTGCGACGCGCCGTGCCCTGCGCGCCGCAGGCTCGGCCAAGGCATCGATGTTCGTGCACGCCAGCTTCGCCTTCGTTCGCGCGATCGAGGGCGGGGCGCCCATCGGCCCGCCGTTGCAGTGCTGCGTCGATGCCATCGTCGAATGCGAAGCGCTGGTGCTGGCCAGTGGTCTGCCGGCCTGCGTCGTGCGCCTGGGCTATCTGTACGGCCCCGACAGCGCCGACTTGCGCGCCTATCGCACGGCGTTTCGCCTCGGCCGGCCCTACTGGTCCGGCAAGGCCGATGCGCCGCAGGACCACGTCCACCAGCTCGACGCTGCCGCCGCCTTGCTGGCCGCCGGCCGGGCCGGTCAGCCAGGCAAGACCTGGTACGCCACCGACGGGCACCCGCTGGCCTTCGAGGCCTTCATGGATGCCTTCGCGCACCGCGTCGGGCGGCCGCGACCGCTGCACCTGCCGCTGCGCGCGCGTCTGCTGGCTCGCGCCATCATTCGTGAAGAGCACATGCAGCAGACCGCGCTGGCCATGCCGCCTCGGGCGCCGTCGCCGCGCGTACCGGGCTGGAAGCCGAGATTTGCCGACTACCGCAGCGGCCTGGACCAGATCATCGAGGCGTGGCACGAGCAGTGAGCTGCCGGCCCCGTCTAGACTGGCGCACCCTCGCCTGCACTGCTCGTCCGATGCGCCTGCTTGCCTGCCTCGCCCTCGCCGCACTCATCGCGCCAACGATGGCGCAGCCGCTCAGGCCCGTCACCGTGGCCCATGGGCTGGTTCATCCGTGGGGCCTCGCGTTCCTGCCCGACGGTTCGATGCTCGTCACCGAGCGACCGGGACGCATGCGGATCGTGTCCAAGCAGGGCGACCTCGGCGCGCCGCTCGAAGGCCTGCCGGCGGTCGACGCGCGCGCGCAGGGCGGGCTGCTCGACGTCGCACTCGACCCCAAGTTCACCGACAACCGCCTCGTCTACTGGAGCTACGCCGAAGGCGACGGCAACGGCAGCAATGGCACCGCGGTCGCGCGCGGCAGGCTCAACGGCCAGCGGCTCGAGCAGGTCGAAGTGATCTTTCGCCAAGCCCCCAAAGTCAAGGCCGTCGCGCACTTCGGTTCGCGCCTCGTCTTCGCTCGCGACGGAAGGCTGTTCGTCACGCTGGGCGATCGCCTGTTCCAGCGCGACCAGGTGCAGCAGCTCGACAACCACATCGGCAAGATCGTCCGCATCGAGTCCGACGGCCGCGCGCCGGGCGACAACCCGTTCATCGGCCGCACCGGAGCGAAGCCCGAGATCTGGAGCCTGGGCCACCGCAACGTGCAAGGTGCGACGCTGAATCCGGAAACCGGCGCATTGTGGACGCACGAACACGGGCCCGAAGGCGGCGACGAGGTCAACCTGACGCAGGCCGGACACAACTACGGCTGGCCCGTCATTTCGTACGGCGTCGAATACGGATCGGGCAAGCCGATCGGCGAGGGAGCGAGCAAACCCGGTCTGGAGCAGCCGTTGACGAAGTGGGTGCCGTCGATCGCGCCCAGCGGCATGACGTTCCTGACCAGCAATCGTTATCCGGGCTGGAAGGGCAACCTGTTCGTCGGGGCGCTGCGCGGCCAGATGCTGGTGCGCCTGGTCGTGGACGGCACCACGATCCTCAGCGAGGAGCGGTTGCTCGTCGGCGCGCTCGGCCGCATTCGCGACGTCCGTCAGGGACCCGATGGCTGGCTCTATCTGCTGACCGACGTCGCCGACGGGCGCATCGTCCGCCTCGAGCGATAGCGGCGTGGCAGCGCAGGGGGCGCGGCGCTGCCGCTTCGTTCAACCCGATGCGACCGGGTCCGCCGCTGCCGCCGCCCGTCGCAGCGTGTCGACCTCGGCCCGCAGCGCGGCAATGCGCGTGTCGCGCTCGTCGAGCGCACGCTGCACGTCCTCGGCGTCGAGGCGCACCGGGATGTGCTGCGGGCAGTTCCAGTCGAAGCCTTCGATCGTGATGACCATCGCGCGCTGCGGCCGCGCGCGGTAGGCCGGGTCGATCAGGGTGCTGGCCAACGGGTCGTGCGGCGCCAGGTCCTGCACCGCCAGGTGGCCGAGCAGCTTCAGCCTCACGCGTCGCGCGTAGTCGACCAGGATCAGCGCGACCCGATCGTTGACCGCCAGGTTGCCCACGCTGACCAGTTGCCGGTTGCCGGCGTAGTCGGCGAAGGCCAGCGTCTTCGCATCCAGCACCTTCAGGAAGCCGCGCGGGCCGCCGCGGTGCTGCAGGTAGGGCCAGCCGGTCTCGGACACGGTGGCGATGTAGAAGCTGCGCTGCGCGGCGATGAACTCGGCTTCGTCGTCACCCAGGCGATCGTTGACCACCACGCCGTCGGATTCGAAGCTGCGTGCGTAGCCCGCGCGGCTGCCGTCGCGCTGCTGCGCGGCCTTGACCGAGGGCGTGAACGCGATGTCTGCGAAGGCGTGGGACATGACCTGCTCCGTGCGGTAGCGGCGCCGCATCGGCGCCGCGGTGACCGCACTGTGACCGGGTCGGACCCACAGCGGAATGCCCGCTTCAGCCAAGTCAGTGTTTCAGATCCCGAAAGAATGGATGTCGACCCAGCGACTGCCACTGCCCAGGCGCGCCGGCGAGCGGCTCAGTCCTGCGGCTGCAGCGTCTTGGCCAGGCAGCGCGCGATGTCGCGCGCCACCAGCGGCTTGGCCAGCACTTCGGCGACGCCCTGCTCGCGCGCGCGCTGGGTCAGCGCCGGCGTGACGTAGCCGCTCATCAGCACGATCGGGATGTCGCTGCGGATCGCGCGGATGGCGCGGGCCAGCTCGGAGCCGGTCATCTCGGGCATCGCCTCGTCGGACAGCACCGCGTCGAAACGCCCGGGCGACGCGCGGAAGGTGGCCAGCGCCTCGACGCTCGAGGTGAAGCCCACCGGCTCGTAGCCGAGGCCGGCGACCATCTCCTCGCCCAGGCGCACCAGCGATTCCTCGTCGTCGACCAGCAGCACGGTCTCGCCGCCGCCATTGGGCACGGCCTCCTCGACCGCCTCCGGCGCCGGTACGCAGCTCTGCCACGGGATGTAGACGGTGAAGGTCGCGCCTTCACCGGGCCGGCTGTCGACATCGATGCCGCCGCCCAGGTCGGTGACGATGCCGTGCACCAGCGACAGGCCCAGGCCCGTGCCGACGCCGACCTCCTTGGTGGTGAAGAAGGGGTCGAAGATGCGCTCGAGCAGTTGCGGCGCGATGCCCATGCCGGTGTCGCGCACGCTCAGCCGCACGTAGGTGCCGCCGTCGAGCATGCAGGTGGCGCAATGCGGCGCCTCGAGCTCGGTCTTGTCCAGCGTGACGGTGAGCGTGCCATTCGACTTCATCGCCTGCACCGCGTTGGCACACAGGTTCATCACCACCTGGTGCACCTGCGTCGGGTCGCCCAGCACCGCGGCGTCGCCGGCCGACAGCGCGCGTTCGAGCCGGATGCCCGGCGGCAGCGACGCCGCCACCGCGTCGAGCGCCTCGACCACGACCGACTGCACGTGCACCGGCACGCGCTCGCCCATGCCGCTGCGGCTGAAGGCCAGGATGCGCTCGACCAGCGACTTGGCGCGCATGCCGGCGCTCATCGCGGCGTCGATGTGGCGGCGCAACGGCGTGCCGTCGGCGGTTTCCTTCTGCGCCATCTCGCCGTAGCCGAGGATCGCCGCGAGGATGTTGTTGAAGTCGTGCGCGATGCCGCCGGCCAGCGTGCCGATCGCCTCGAGTTTCTGCGCCTGGCGCAGCTGTCCTTCGAGGCGCTCGCGCTCGATCTCCGAGTTCTTGCGGTCGGTGATGTCCTCCATCGAGCCGGCCATGCGGGTCGGCCGTCCCGACGCGTCGCGCACCGCGACGCCACGCTGGCGGTACCAGCGGCACTCGCCGCTGTGGTGCATCAGCCGGTACTCGACCTTGAAGTGCCGCGTCGCGCCGCGCAGGTGGGCGGCCAGCGCCGCGCGCACCGCAGGCCGGTCTTCGGGGTGATAGTTCGACAGCGCGATCCACTCGCGCCGCGGGCGCTGCGGCTCGCCGGGCTCGAGCCACAGCAGTTCCTGGGCGCGTTTGGACAGGAACAGGCTGTCGCTGGCCAGGTCCCAGTCCCACAGGCCCTCGTTGGAGCCGGCCACGGCCAGCTGGTAGCGCTCTTCCGAGCGGCGCAGCGCTTCCTCGGTGCGCTTTTCGGCGTCGATGTCGCTCAGCGAGCCGGCCCAGCGGATCGGCCGCCCGGTGGCGTCGCGCACGCTCATGCCGCGGAAGCGCACCCAGCGGTACTGGCCATCGTCGTGCCGCACCCGGTATTCGCCTTCGTGCGCCTGCGGGTGCTGGTCGGGGTGTTGCCGCAGCTCGTCCATCAGGCGCTCGGCATCACCGAGGTGCAGCCGCGGCATCAGCAGGTCCGACCAGTCGCCGCGCGTGCGCACCTGCGTGTCCGGCGGCAGGCCGACGATGCGCATCGCGCGCTCCGACACGTACATGCGGTCGTTGGCGATGTCCCAGTCGAGGATGCCGTCGTTCGAGCCGGCCACGGCCAGCGCGAAGCGCTCCTCGCTCTCGCGCAGCGCACCCTCGGCGCGTTTGCGGGCGTCGATGTCGCTCACCGATCCGGCCATGCGGACCGGCTGGCCCGAGGCGTCACGGATGCACAGCGCGCGCACCCGGATCCAACGGAACTGGCCGTCGTCGTGCCGCACGCGGTATTCGCATTCGTAGGCCGGCGTCTCGCCGGCCAGGTGGGCGCGGATGCCTTCGGCGCGGCGCGGTGCGTCCTCCGGGTGCACGCGCAGCGATTCCACCAGGCTGTTCAGCGGCTGCAGCTCGGGCCCCGGCGGCAACCCCTGCAGCTCGCGGGCACGCGCCGATTCGAACGCCTGGCCGGCGGCGAAATCCCAGTCCCACACGCCGTCGTCGGAGCCGGCCACGGCCAGCGCGTAACGCTCCTGCGACTGGCGCAGCGAATCCTCGGCGCGCTTGCGGGCGTCGATGTCGCTGACCGAGCCGGCCATGCGCAGCGGCGTGCCGGCGGCGTCGCGCACGCACACGCCGCGCACGCGCACCCAGCGGTAGCTGCCGTCGGCCTGGCGCACGCGCCACTCGCCCTCGTAGGCCGGGATCTGGCCGGCCAGGTGGGCCTGCATCGCCGTCTGGCGCAGCGCGGCATCGTCGGGGTGCAGCACGACTGCTCGAACCATTCGTCCAGCGGCTGCACCTCGGGCTCCAGCGGCACGCCCAGGATCTCGCGCCCGCGGCGCGATGCGAAGGCGCGCTGGTGCACGTAGTCGAAATCCCACACGCCGTCGTCGGAGCCGGCCACCGCGAGCGCGAAGCGCTCCTCGCTCTGCCGCAGCGCCTCGTCGGCGCGCTTGCGCTCGGTGATGTCGGCGGTCGAGCCGGCCAGCGCGCATCGGCCGCCCGTCGGCGTCGCGGAAGCACTGGCCGCGGGTGTGCATCCAGCGCAGTTCGCCGCTGCCCGGCACGACGATGCGGTACTCCACATCGAGCTGCGGCAGCTCGCCCGACAGATGGTCCAGCCGCGCCTGGCGCACGCGCTCGCGGTCGTCGGGCATGGATCGGCATCTGCGCCAAGTAGCTGGTGTACGTGGTCGTGCTCGGCGTGACGCGGCAGGCGCAGCAGCTCGTTGAGCTTGGCCGAGGCGTACAGCGCATCGGTGACGATGTCCCAGACCCAGTGGCCCTCGTTCGAGCCGGTCATCGCCAGCGCGTAGCGCTCTTCCGATTCGCGCAGCGCGGCCTCGACGCGCTTGTAGGCGTCGATGTCGCTGACCGATCCGGCCAGGCGCAACGGCCGCCCGGCTCGGTCGCGCACGCACAGGTTGCGCAGGCGCACCCAGCCGTACTCGCCGTCGGCGCGGCGGATGCGGTACTCGCCCTCGCGCAGCGTCTCGGTGCCGGCGAGGAAGCTCTGCAGCTCCTCGGCATGGCGCTCGCGATCGTCGGGATGCAGCTGCAGCATCGCGATCCACTCGGCCCGCGTGCGCATGTGTGACGTCGGTCTCGGCCGCCGATCATCTGCAGCGTGCGCTCGGACGTGTACATGCGGTCGTTGACGATGTCCCAGTCGATGATGCCGTCCTTGGAGCCGGCCACGGCCAGCTCGAAGCGCTCCTGGCTCAGCCGCAGCGCCTCCTCGGTGCGCTTGCGCGCGGTGACGTCGACGCTGACGCCGGCCACGCGCACCGGGGCGCCTGCGCCGTCGCGGAAGCACTGCGCCCGCGTCAGGATCCAGCGCATGCCGCCGTCGCCGGGCAGCACGATGCGGTACTCGAAGTCGATGCGCGCCGCCCGGCCGCGGCGCACGTCGTCGTCGATCTTGCGCGATGGCCGCACGGTCGTCGGGGTGGATCGTGACGTGCCGGAAGTACTCGGCGCGCGACGTCGGCTGCGTGTCCACCGGCAGGCCGAACAGCTGGTTCACGCGTGCCCGAGACGAACAGCGCGTCGGTGGCCGCCTCCCAGACCCAGTGGCCACCGGTGGAGCCGGTCATGGCCAGCGCGTAGCGCTCCTCGGACACGCGCAGCGCGTCCTCGGCACGGCGGCGCGCGTCGATGTCGGTCACCGAGCCGGCCATGCGCAGCGGCATGCCGTGGTCGTCGCGCACGCACAGGCCGCGCACGCGCACCCAGCGGTATTGGCCGTCGGGGTGCATCACGCGGTACTCGCCGGAGTACACCGGCGACGCGCCGGCCAGGTGGGCCTGCAGCGCGACGCGGCGCGACTCGATGTCGTCGGGGTGCATGCGCACCGCGCGGAACCAGTCCTCGCGCGACTGGATGTCGGGCCCCGGCGGCAGGCCGAAGATCTCGCGCGCGCGCGCCGACGCGTAGATGCGGTCGCCGACGACGTCCCAGTCCCAGATGCCTTCGTCGGAGCCGGCGGCGGCGAGCGCGAAACGCTCGCGCGAGACCTCGAGCGACTCGCGTGTCTTGTCCAGGCGCGCGAACTGGCGGCGCACCAGCACCAGCAGCACGATGGCCAGCACGCCGAGCGCCAGCGTGCGCAGCGCCGTGCCCATCGCCTGTTCGCGCCACGATGCCAGCGCCACCGCGGCGTCGCGGGTGACGATCACCGCCAGCGGGAACTCCGGCACCAGCTGCACCGTGCCGAAGCGGTCGACGCCGTCGATCGGGCTGCGCGCGCGCGACGGCTGGGGTGCGCCGCTGTCGCGCGCGGCGAGCATCATGTCGAGCAACGTGAAGTGCTTGCCCAGCGCCGCCTCCACCGCCGGATAGCGCGCCATCAGCGTGCCGTTGCGGTGCATCAGCGTGATGTTGGTGCCCTCGTCGAGCCGCACGTCGCGGTAGAAGCGCTGGAAGTACTCGACCCGGCCGCCGGCCGCCACCACGCCGGCGAAGCTGCCGTCGTCGCGCTCCAGGCGCCGCACCAGCGGAAAGATCCAGGCCTCGGGCTGCAGCACGCCGCGCATGGCGTTCTCCACCTCCAGGCCGATGCCGCGGTCGTTGCGCAGGCGCTCGAACACCGGCGTCGACGACAGGTTGGGCAGACCCTCGGGCAGCGGGAACACGTTGGAGCTGGCCACCAGGCGACCGCTGGCGTCGACCAGCGCAAGACCCTCGATCTGCACCAGCCCCACCGCCTGGTCGTGCAGGTAGTCGTGCAGCGCGCGCTCGTCCAGCCGATCGAGCTTGCCGGAGCGCAGCGCTTCGGCGACGTGGCGCGACACCAGGTCCACGGTCTGCAGGCTGCGCGCCGTCTGCTCGGCGATGACGCGCGCCTGCGCATCGAGTTCGCGCCCGATTTCGCCGAGCGCGGCGCGGTGGCTGCGCAGCGTGTCGTAGGCGGCCATGCCGACGATGACCGCGATGAACAGCCCGCCCAGCCAGGGCGTGCTGCGCCAGGACCACCGGTGCGCGGCGCGCGCGGCGACGGGCGGGGCGGCGCTCATCGCGGCGGGGTCGCCGTCAGCCTCGAGGCGCGCGTGACAACATGCGTCGCACGGCCTGGGTCAAGGCCTCGCGCGAGGTGGGCTTGGGCAGCACGCAGTCCACACCGAGCTCGCGCGCGACAGGTCCGTAACATTCGATACCCGCAAAGAAGGTCGACGACAGGGCAAGGACCGGCGCCGTCGGATGCCGGCCCGCGACGCGCCGCACCCAGTCTACGCCGCCTTGGCGCGGAAAGGCCACATCGACGATGACCAGGTCGACGCGCTCGACCGGCCCCGCGCTGTCGGCGGGCTCGTCGAAGACGACGCAGCCCTCGGCGGCCAGCCAGGTGTCGAGCAGGCCGATCAGCGCCCGGTCGACATTGACCAGCAGCACGCGCGGCGCGTGCTGTGCCGCGGTCGGGCCGCGGGCACAGCCGCACGGCTCGTCACGCGGGCCGTCAGTCGAAAGCGCCATCGGCAGCCCAGGCTGACCGCAGCGAGCCCAGGTCGGCCGATTGCTCGAGCTCGTCGAGCGTCCATTCGTCGATCGGCGCGTCGCTGTCGTCGGCCAGCAGCAGTGCCTCATCCAGCCTGTCAGGGTCGTAGGGCGTGTTCATCGTGTGCGCTCCCGGGTCCAAGGTGGGGTGCCGCAACGATCGGTCCGGCGCGCTACCGACCGGTTACCGAAGCCGGCGGCAGGATTTCATTTGCAATGCGCAACCGCACCGGCTGCACCAGCTCGCGCTTCGGTCCGTCGTAGGCGTCGAAGATCGCGCGGTGGCGGCGCAACGAGACCTCGTCGTCGCGGCGGTAGTAATCGGCCACCCATTGCAGCAGCGTCGCGAGAGCGGCGTCCTGATCCTGCCGCGACGGGTATTTGTGCGGCTCCCACGGACGGGCCCTGCAGTGCCGCAGGCAGGCCACGGGCCCCGGGTTCAGGAACACCAGTTCGGGCTTGTGGTGCAGCGCGGCGAGCAACAGGTCGCCGTGGCAACCCTCGACGATCCAATCCGCGCGGCCGATGCAGAACGCAGCAAGGCGCGCGCGCGCGGCGGCCGCCTCGGGCTCCAGGGCGATGCGATCCAGTTCGAGCACCTCGATGCCGGTGCGCAGCGCCAGCTCCCGGGCCAGCGCGGTCTTGCCGGAGGCGGTGTTGCCGTAGATGACGAAGCGCATGATCGGTTCGCGCCGCGCGGGCCGGATGCATGCTGCGCACCCGGCCCGCGCGGCGGCGATCAGAAGTTGTGCTTGATGCCGAGCGCGCAGCCTGCGCCGCGGGCCCCCGGAGGTTCAGCGCGAGGCCAGTCGCGGGTCGGCGGCGCGGGCGCGTTCGCCGGCCAGGCGGATCAGCTCGGCCTGCGACGGAGTCGCGTCGCGCAGCGGCGCCTCGCCGTGCGGGATCAACCCCAGGCGCATCGCCATGCGCGTCTCGGCGCGGACCTCGGCACGCGTCTTCGTCGACACGAACACGTCGCTGCTGATCGGCGTGGCTTCGCCGCGCGGAATCTGCCCGGCGGCCATCGCGGCCAGGGTCTGCGCTCGCACCGCGGCGCGCGACCCGGTCGAGTGGAACGCCTGCGGCGCCGTCGGCGTGCCTTCGCCGCGGGGGATCTGGCCGGCGGCCACGGCGGCAGCCGTTTCGGCGCGCACCTGGGCGCGGGTCTTCGCGGCCTCGCCGCCGGACATCGGCTGCGCGAGCGCGGCCACGGCGAACGGCGTCAGGGCCGCGACGGCGAGCAGTTGTCGGTTCAATCGCATGGGGAACTCCTTGCGGCGCGGTGGCTGGGATCTCGGCCGGTGCGGCGCATTGCGTGGCGGCCTGTATTCGTGAGTCGTTGCCGGGCGGCCGATCTCGCCGATGACGCCGGTTCGGGGAGATTTCAGCTGTCACACACGACACGCCGTGCAGACATGACGCGCCAATCGCGCGGACGCACGCTCTCGACCCGAGGCGTTCGTCGCCATCCACCTCACCTTCGCAGGCGCGCCATGCCAGATCAGTTGTTGCCCGGAACCCACCTCGTCACCCGACGCCGGGGTTATGTGCACCACGGCCTGTATGCCGGCGATGGCCGCGTGATCCACTACGCCGGGCTCGGCCGGCGGCTGCGGCGCGGCCCGGTGGAGGAGGTGACGCTCGATCGCTTCGCCGGCGGTCGCGGCTGGCAGGTGAAGCCCTGGCCCGCGCCGACCTACCACGGCCAGGCTGCGGTGGAGCGGGCACGGGCGCGGCTGGGCGAGGACCGCTACAGCATCTGGTCGAACAACTGCGAGCACCTCGTCGAGTGGGCGCTCGGCGGCACGCCGCGCAGCGCGCAGGTCGACGCCTGGACGGCGCCGGTGCGCCATGGCGTCGCCGCGCTGGCCTCGCTGCTCAGTGCGCGGCTGCCGTCGCGATCGGCCTCGCTGATGACAACAAGCGAAGGCCGGCGCCAGGCGCCGGCCTTCCGATCACGGGGTGGTGCCGGACCCTGACCGGCCTGGGCGCTGCGGCGGCGCGTCAGTGGGTCGGTGGCGCGGCGCCCTCGACGCGCGAGACCCGTTCGGTCAGCACCGCCTCGATGGCGGACTGGGCACACGATCGATGCCGCCGGCCGTCAGCGCGTCGGCGCCGGCGCGCCCCTGCGCGGCATCGACGGCCAGAAAGACGCTGCAGAACACCGCCACGAGCGCGATCGCGATCGCGGTGCGGGTGGGCGTCACGAGGGGGCGATAGGTCGGGACGATGGGGGCCATGGCGTCGACTCGGGTGGCAGGGCAGGTGCAGCGATGCTCACCGGAGCCCGGGTTGCCGTGCCGTTGCAGCGCGCGCGGCGCGTGTTTCATCTGCAATGCGGCGCGTGCCGGCCACCGCGCCTCAGCCGCACGACAGGCATTGGCGCAGGCGATGGCGCGCCCGGTACAGCGCGGACGACACGGCGGCGGCGTCCACGCCCAGGCGGCGCGCCGTCTCGTCGGTGCTGAGGCCGTCGATCTCGCGCAGCACCACGATGCGTGCGCTGCCGGCCGGCAGTTGCTGCAGGCAGTGCCTCCAGGCGTCGCACCGACTGGCGGCCCTCGAGCAGGCGCGGCGGATCGCGGTGGTCGACCAGTGTGTCGGGCGGCGCCGCGTCGGCGTCGCTCGCTGCCGCGTCGCTCGTGTGCGCTTCGTTGCCTGCGGGTGCCAGCGGCGACAGCACGACGCTCGCGCCGCAGCGCGTCGGCGATGTGCCGCAGCAGGATGCCGGTCAGCCAGGTGCGCGCCGACGCCCTGCCGGCGAATTGCGCGGCACCTTGAAGCGCAGCGACGATCGTGTCGTGCACCACGTCCTCCACCAGCGCCCGGTCGCGCACGCGCCGGCGCGCGAAGCGCAGCAGATAGGCGCGATGTTCGGCGACCGCACGTTCGATGGGCGAGGCCGGCATCGCGCGGCCGAAGTCAGGGCCGGCTGGTGCGCGCGGTGGCCGCGCCTGGCGCGCAGCGCCGGCCTGGTGGGCGCGCAGCCATGCCGCCGGCGCATCGCCCAGCGCGCGCGCGACCTGCAACAGGCGCGGGTCGCCGCGGTGCGTGCGCACGGCGTAGCCATTGCGTCGCGCCAGCTCGATCATCGGCAGGTTGTCGCGCATCACGTCGCCCACCAGGCGCTCGACGCCTTGCAGCGCGGCGTGATGGCCGAGCTGGCGCAGCAATTCGCTGCCGAGGCCCACGCCCTGCCAGCTCGTCGGCGATCACCAGCGCGAACTCGCGTTCACCCGGCGGGCCGTCGCCGAGGGCGTAACGCGCCTCGCCGATGCACACCGGCTGCCGGCCGTCGACCGCGATGGCCAGCAGCGCCACGTCGTGCAACGGGTCGGGGTGCACCATCCATTGCAGCCACGACGGCGGCAGACTGCTCACGCCCGGTGTGAAAGCGACGCAGCCGCGACTGCGGCGACAGGCCGTTGATGAAGGCCTCGACCAGCGGCGCATCGTCGCTCGCGCACCGGGCGCAGCAGCACCAGGCGGCAGTCGGCCGTGGACCACAGCACCGGCGCCGGCTGCCGATCGGGGTTGCGATGGCGGCGCCCATCGCCGGCTCAGCCGCGTTGCAGGCCGCGGCAATCGTCGACCGCGGCCAGCCGGTCGCTGCAGGCTGGCGCAGCGCCGAGCGCGGCCTGGGTCCAGGCGAAGCTCACCGCGCCGGCGGCACGCACCAGCGTGCGGGCGATCGCGGCGTTGCGCATGTCGCGCGCGGCGCGGTGCAGCGCGAAGGCGGTGATGCGCGAGCCGTCGGCACGGCGCAGCGGGTCGTCGCGCAAGGCCCGCATCGGGTTCGTGTCCGGCGCGGTCGAACCACAGCATGCTGGCGTCGGCGAAGGCCTGCACGACCACGATGCCGGGCCGGTCGAAGTCGAAGCTCTCGCCGGCCGCGAGAATCAGGTCGCGATGGTCGCCGGATCTGCGTCAGCCAGACCTGGCCTTTGAACACCGCGATGCCGCGGCCCTTGCCGCCGCAGTGGTGAAGCACCGCGCCGTTGCGCAGCGGGGTGAGCAGGTGGCTGAAGCTCGGCTTCCATGATGGCACCCCTGAGCTGCCGGTGACGGCACGGATGCATCGTCTGGGCCCGCGGTTGCGCTGGCGTGTCAGGCCACCACGACGCCGGTTTCAACTGAAACGCCGTGGCTTGCGGCGTTCGCCAAACGCCGTGGCTTGCGGCGTTCGCCAGATGCCGCCGCGCGGCGGCGTTCTATATTCGCGCTGCCACGAAAGCCCATCGATGAGCCCCGACCGCCACCGCCCACACCAGCGCGTCGCCGTTCTTCAGCGCCGAGCACGAGTCGCTGCGCGACACCATCCGCCGCTTCATCGCCGAGCGCGTGCTGCCGCAGGCCGATGCGTGGGAGCAGGCCGGTTTCGTGCCGCGCGAGGTGTTGCGCGAGATGGGTGCGCTCGGGCTGCTGGGCATCCGCTACCCCGCGCGGTTCGGCGGCAGCGAGCTCGACACGCTGGCCACGGTGGTGCTGGCCGAGGAGCTGGGACGCTCGAGCTACGGCGGCTTTGCCGTCACCGTGCTCGTGCACACCGACATGGCGAGTCCGCACCTGCACCATGCCGGCACGCCCGAGCAGCTCGAACGCTACATGCCCGACATCGTGGCCGGGCGCCGCATCTGCGCGGTGGCGATGACCGAGGCCGATGCCGGCAGCGACCTGGCGGGCATGCGCACCCGCGCGCGCCGCGACGGCGACGGCTGGGTGCTCGACGGCGCCAAGATGTACATCACCAACGGCGTGCACGGCGACCTTTTCTTCGTCGCCGCCAAGACCGGCGAGCCCGGACGCAACCGCGAGGTCTCGATGTTCATCGTCGAGCGCGGCACGCCGGGTTTTCGCGTCTCGCGCGCACTGGACAAGCATGGCTGGCTGTCGAGCGACACCGCCGAGCTGGTGTTCGACGGTTGCCGCATTCCGGCGGCCAACCTGCTCGGTGCCGAGCACAAGGGCTTCTACGCGCTGATGAAGAACCTGCAGAACGAGCGCATCGTGCTCGGCGCGCAGGCGATGGGCGAGGCGTCGCGCGCAATCGAACTGACGCTCGACTGGGTCACGCAGCGCCAGGCGTTCGGCAGCACGCTGTGGCACAAGCAGGCGATCCGCCAGCGCCTGGCGATGCGCGCGGCGCAGGTCGAGGCGGCGCGTGCGCTGGTCGTCCAGACCGCGTGGCGCGACGCCCAGGGCCAGCAGGTGACCAAGGAGGTGTCGATGGTCAAGGCGCTGTGCGGCACGCTGGTCAACGAGGTGCTGTACGACTGCCTGCAGTTCCACGGCGGCATGGGCTACCTGCGCGGCACGCCGATCGAGCGCATGGCGCGCGACGCGCGCATCCAGTCGATCGGCGGCGGCGCCACCGAGGTCATGCTCGACGAGGTGGCCAAGCGCATGGCCTGAGCCGTCAACGCCGGCGCCGGGGGCTGGCGGCCGCGGTGTCGGCCATCCACTGCGCCCAGTGATCGATGCAGGCGCGGATCTTCGGCAGTCGGTGGCGCTCCTGCAGCATCACCGCGTACATCGGCACCGGCTCGCCGCTGATCTGACCTGGCAGCACCGGCACCAGCGCGCCGCTGCGCACCAGCGGCCTGGCCACCAGCTCGACGATGCGGCCGATGCCCACGCCGTGCTCCGCCAGCGCCAGCACGATGGCGGTGTTGTCGGCTCGGGTGTGGCCCTGCACGACCAGGTCGCGCGCCTGCTTGCCGCTGCCGATGCGCCATTGGTTCAGCGTCGGATTGCCGCTGTTGGCGATCAGACGGTGCTGCTTCAGGTCGTCGGGCGTGCGCGGCAGGCCGAACGCGGCGATGTACGACGGCGCGGCATACAACGCGCGCGACAGCTCGCCGATCTGGCGCGCCACCAGCGTCTCGCTGCTCGGCGAGCCGGTGCGGATCGCGATGTCGATGCCGTCGCGCGCCATGTCGACCACGCGGTCGTCGGCGGCGATCTCCACATGCAGCTGCGGGTGGCGCTGGTACAGCGCATTCAGGCTCGGCACGATCACCAGCTGCGCCACGATGGCGCTGACGCTGACGCGCACCCAGCCGCTCGGACCGCTGAGCTTGCCGCTGAGTTCGGCCTGCAGCTCGGCCGTCGGTGTCGAGCAGGCGGCGACCGTGGGCGAGGAAGGTGTCGCCCTCGTCGGTGAGGCTCAGGCCGTGGGTCGTGCGATGCAGCAGGCGCACGCCGCACACCGCCTCCAGCCGCGCCAGCGAACGGGTGACCTGGCTGACCGGCACGTTGCGCTCGCGCGCCGCAGCCGACAGCGTGCCGAGCTCGACGATGCGCGCGAACAAGGCCACGTCGTCGAGCTGGATCTGCATGCGCGCACTCTGCCGTGGCTTTGCAGGAAGTGCAATACCAAATACCGTTCAACGCGGTTTCCGTGGCTTGGAATGATCAATAGAGTGCAAACCACGCTGACCCCACGGAGCAACGCGATGAACGACCTGAACACCCCGCCCCGCCACACCTGGCAAGAGCTCAACCGGCTGCACGACGAGGCGCTCGAACGTGCGCAGGCGCTGCGCAGCGAGGCGATGGATGTGTTCTGGCGCGGCCTGGGCGATGCGCTGTCGGCGCCGCGCATTGCGGCGCAACGGGCCGCCAACCGCTTCGTCCATCGGCTGATGTGGCACCAGCGGCGGCGCGCGGACGGCCGGTCGACCGCGCCGGCTTCGCCGCGCTGAGCGGCGTCAGGCCACCGGTTGGCGCCGCGCGCGGAAGCCCTCGCACGGGTCGGGCCGAACGGCTCGCGCGGTGCGCACCACCACGTCGTACTGGCCCGGCCCCGGCGCTTCGCTGTCGGCTTCGACGAAGCCCACCACCAGCACGCGCTGCGGCGCCACGGCGTCGAGCCAGCGCGGCACGCCGATGTCACGCCGCACATGGCCGTTGCCGGCCAGCAGCACCGCGCCGCCGGCGGCATGCTGCTGCAGCAGGTGCGCCAGCACGGCATCGCGGGCGAACTGCGCACGCGCCATGCTCGCCCACAGATTGCGCGGCAGCGCGCCGCAGTGGCCGCGATCGATCTCGCTCTCCTGGGCGGCCTGCCAGGCGGCGTCGGGTGTGCGTTGCAGTCCCCACAGCGCCACGCGCTCGGCGCCCAGCACCGCCTCGTAGCCGTCGCGCATGATGCGCGAGGCTTGGTTGCGCGACAGGTTGCCGGCCCACAGCGGCAGCTCGAACTGCAGCGCCAGCGCGATCAGCGGCTCGTAGTGATCCCAGTCCCAACCGCGCGCCGCGCCGGCCTGATCGATCAGGTGGCGCGCATCAAGGGGTCGCTCGCGCCGGCTGCGGTCGATGTCGGCCTGGCGTTCGAGGTCGAACTGCTCCATCACCACCGCAGGTCGCCAGCCGACCTCGAACGCGCGCCCGAGCGCCGCGGCCCGTTGTCGATGGTGCACCGGGTTGTCGTGCACTTCGCCCAGCAGCGCCAGCGTGTCGCCCTGCAACCGGCCATGCCACGGCTCGGGCCCCTTGGGCAGCGACGCGCAGGCCGCCGCGGCCGCCAGCGCGACGAGGCTCAAGCCACCCGCCAGCAGGTGCCGCCGCGTGGCATCGGCGCGATCGATCGGTGGTGGGGTCGGTCCGGTTATCACGCAGCCATTGTGCAGGCTGCGCGCGATGCCCAGGCACACTGCGGGATCAATGAACCTTCAAATTGCCCGGCCAGCCCCCGCGTCGACCCGGCGCTGGTGGTCATCGCGGCCGGCGTCTGCGCGGCGCTGCACGTGGGCAAGCTGCCGCCGGCCATCGCCGCCCTGCAGCAGGCGCTCGGCATGTCGCTGGTGCAGGCCGGGTTTCTGCTGTCGCTGGTGCAGCTGGCCGGCATGACGGTGGGCGTGGCCTTCGGCGTGCTGGCCGACGGCCTCGGCCTGAAGCGCAGCATGGTGCTCGGGCTGCTGGTGCTCAGCGCAGCGAGCGCACTCGGCGGCGTCGCGCGCGACGTGCCGGCGCTGATGCTGCTGCGTGCCTGCGAAGGCTTCGGCTTCCTGCTCGCGGTGCTGCCGGCGCCCGGGCTGGTGCGCCGGTTGGTGGCGCCCGGGCGCATCAGCGTGGTGCTCGGCATCTGGGGCGCCTACATGCCGTTCGGAACCGCGCTGGCCCTGTTGATCGGCCCGATCTGGATCGATGCCTTCGGCTGGCGCGCCTGGTGGTGGGTGCTGGCCGGCATTTCAGTGGCGATGGTGGTGTGGCTCGTGCGGGCGGTACCCGGCGGCGCGCCGGCCGATCGCGTGGCGTTGCCGACGACGGCGACGGCCTGGCCGGCGCGATTGCGCCAGACGCTGGCCACGCGCGGGCCCTGGCTGGTGGCGATGACGTTTGCCGTCTACTCGAGCCAGTGGTTGGCGGTGATCGGCTTTCTGCCCACCATCTACACGCAGGCCGGCCTGTCGGGCGTGGCCACCGGCGTGCTGACGGCGCTGGCCGCTGCGGTGAACATGGTGGGCAACGTGGCCTCGGGCCGCCTGCTGCACCGTGGTGCCAGGCCAGCCGTGCTGATGACGGTCGGCTTCATTGTGATGGGCCTGGCCACGATCGCGGCATTTGCCGGCGCGTCGGGCGCTGGCCTGCCGCCGTGGCTGCGCTACATTGCGGTGTTGGCGTTCTCCACGGTCGGCGGCGTGATCCCGGCCACGCTGTTCGCGCTGGCGGTGCGGGTGGCGCCGAGCGAGCAGACGCTGTCCACCACGGTGGGCTGGGTGCAGCAGTGGTCGGCGTTCGGCCAGTTCGCCGGGCCGCCGCTCGCCGCCTGGGTGGCCAGCCGCGCCGGCGGCTGGCATTGGACCTGGGTCGTCACCGGAGCGTGTTCGCTCGCCGGCTTGTGGCTGGTGTCGCGCATCGCGCGATTGCCGATGCGCTGAATTCCGCCGCGTCCGGTCTACCGCGTCCGACCCCGAACCGTCATCACGGGCGCGCGCGCTCGCCCGCAGCAGCCGGGCTTTCCGGCAGGCTCTTCCACTTCTCGAAGCACTGCAGGCCACAGAAGTAGGCCACGTAGTCGGCCGCCTCCGGCACCACGGCTTCCGAACGCGGCACCTCGCGCAGGCACACGTCGCAGGCGACGAGTGCCTCAACACGCCCGCGGCTCGCGGCGGGTTTCGATTCTTCGCGCTGTAAGCGTTCCAGCCTCAGCCCGATTTCGGGCAGGCCCATCGCGCCGTCCTTGTCCACGCTGACGTGGCGGCCGTCGGCCAGCTTGTACTCGGCAAGGCCGGTCGGCTCCCATTGCCCCGGCGCGCTGGCGGGCACCTCGTCAAGGCGGGTGAGGTACTCGTAGCCATGGACCACGTGGTTCCTGCCGTCGCTGCCACGTGCCGTGAAAGTCTCCAACAGGTGAAGCATCTTTTCCATGCCTGTCTCCTTGCGAACGGCCTGGCGCCCATGCAGCCCCGTTGACCCATCGCCCAGGCCTCTGCAGTATTGGGCGCGCCGACACCGCGCAGGTCTTGAGCGAGCGCAAGAATTGCCGCCGGCGGCCACGGCGTGCCGCGGCGACCGGGCTGCGCCGGGCACCGGCTTGGCGCGCCGCCACGACAAATAACGTTACGCAGCGATACCGCGCCGAAAGGACGGATGCGCGGCCGCTGCGCACCATGAAGGCCTTGTTCAACCACCGGGCCGCGACGGCCTACAAGGACCTCACCATGAAACCCTGGCTCAAGCGCACCCTGATCGGCATCTTCGGCGCCTCGGTGCTGTTCGGCGGCCTGGCCGCCTGCTCGCATCGCACGCACTAGCAGCTATGGCTGGCAGGCGATGAGCGAAGAAGACGCCGCCAAGATGAAGGCGCAGGATCGTCGACAAGGTCGGCAGCCGGCTCGACCTCGACGAGGCCCAGAAGGCCAAGCTCGGCGTGCTGGCCGACAAGCTGCGCGAACAGCGCAACGCGCTGGTCGGCAGCACCACCGACCCGCGCGCCGAGTTCGCCTCGCTGGTGGCCGGCACCGAGCTTCGACCGCGCCAAGGCCAAGACGCCTGGTCGACGCGAAGACCGGCGCCATCACCGCCAAGAGCCCCGAGGTGATCACCGCGATGGCCGACTTCTACGACAGCCTGAAGCCCGAGCAGCAGGCCAAGGTGCGCGAGTTCATGGCCAGGCGGGGGCACCATGGCTGGCGCGGCTGAGGGCCCTGCCGCGACGCGCGGCCGGCGGTTGGTACAGTGACTGCGCGGCCACGGTGCGCCGCTGGCTCCGAAGTCACTCCACTCGCATGCCCCGCCTCCTGTTGATCGACGACGACGAACAGCTCGGGCCGCCGCTGGCGGCCTACTTCAAGCGCTTTGACTTCGAGCTGCAGCACGCCACCCGGCCCAGCGCCGGGCTGGCGCTGTTGCGCCAGGGCGGCTTCGACGTCGCGATCCTCGACGTGATGCTGCCCGAGATGGACGGCTTCGAGCTGTGCCGCACGATCCGCAAGGACAGCGACGTGCCGATCGTCATGCTCACCGCGCGCGGCGACGTGATGGACCGCGTGGTCGGCCTCGAGCTCGGCGCCGACGACTACCTGCCCAAGCCCTTCGAGCCGCGCGAGCTGCTGGCGCGCATCCAGACCATCCTGCGCCGCGTGGCGCCGGCCGGAAACACGGCGCGGCAGCTGCGCTTCGAGGGCCTGACGATCGACCTCGACCGCCGCACGCGTGCAGCGCCAGGGCGAGGCGGTCGAGCTCACCAGCACCGAGTTCGAGCTGCTGGCGCTGCTGGCCGCCGCGCCGCACAAGGTGTTCAGCCGCGACGACATCCTGGACAAGCTGCGCGGCCGCTCGGCCGAGGACATCCACTCGCGCGCGGTCGACATCCTGGTCAGCCGGCTGCGCCGCAAGCTCGAGCCGCTGGACTGCATCCACACGCTGCGCAACGCCGGCTACACCTTTGCCGGGGTGCGGGCGTGACGGTCGCGCCGCGGCACCGAGCGCGCGCCGCTGGCACGCCGCGCATCGGCGCTGGCATGCCACGCGGCGGCGCTGGCGCCATTCGCTGAAGTGGCGGCTGGTCACGCTGTTCCTGCTGCTGGCGCTGGCCACCACCGGCGGTGTTCCTGTTCGGCATGCAGCGTGTGCTGCAAAGCGGCTGGCAGGGTTACGCCAAGCCGATGGTGGCCGACTACGTCGACAAGCTGGCCGCCGAGATCGGCTCGCCGCCCGACGCGGCGCGCGCGCAGGCGCTGGTGGCGCGGCTGCCGATCTCGGTGCGCATCGACGGGCCGCAGGTGCGCTACGACTCGCACCCCGAGGTCGCGCGCGCACCGGCGCTGGGGCAACGACGACGGCGAGCGCGACTTCGGCGCCGAGGGCTGGGGCCTGGTGCGCCAGCACCGCCGACGGCCACCGCATCACCTTCGGCCTGGCCGGGCCGCTGCCGAGCGACCGGCCGCGCGTCTTCGGCTGGATCACGCTGGGCGCGCTGCTGCTGCTCACCGTGCTGGCCTACGCCACCGTGCGCCGGCTGCTGCGACCGCTCGACGACATCGGCGCCGGCGTGGCGCGTTTCGGTGCGGGCGACTTCGGCCAGCCGATCGGCGGTCGTGCGGCGCGACGAGCTCGGCGAGCTGGCCGAGCGCATCAATCCAATGGCGCACAGCCTGCACGGCATGCTCGACGCCAAGCGCGCGCTGCTGCTGGCCATCAGCCACGAGCTGCGCAGCCCGCTGACCCGGGCGCGCGTCAACGCCGAGCTGGTGGGCGAGGGCGAGCACCGCGACGCGCTGCTGCGCGACCTGGGCGAGATGCGCGACCTGATCACCGACCTGCTGGAAAGCGAGCGCCTGGCCAGCGGCCATGCGGCGCTGCAGACCGAAGCGGTGGACCTGGCCGCGCTGGTGCGCGAGCTGCTGGCCACGCAGTTCGCGCGGCACGCGGTGACGCTGCGGCGTCGACGACTCGCTCGGCCCGCGTGGCGGTCGACGCGATGCGCGTGCGCCTGCTGCTGCGCAACCTGGTCGACAACGCGCTGCGCCACAGCGCCGGCGCAGCGTCGCCGCCGCTGGTGGTGCTGGCGCGCGACGGCGACGGCCAGCTGCGCTGAGCGTGCGCGACTTCGGCCCCGGTGTCAGCGGCGAACAGCTCGCGCACCTGGCCGAGCCGTTCTACCGCGCCGACAGCGCGCGCCAGCGCAGCCACCGGCGGCGTGGGCCTGGGCCTGTACCTGTGCCGTCTGGTGGCGCAGGCGCATGGTGGCACGCTGGTGTTCCGCCACGCCGCAGCCGGGGCTCGAGGTCACGCGCGCGCTGGCCGATGGCGGCGGCCGCGGCCCGTTGATCGGCCGCGCAGCCGGCGCGCGACGCGCGCGACAATGCGCCGATGGGTGACGACCACGCACTCGACATCCTGGCCTACGGCGAGCCGATGGTCGAGTTCAACCAGACCGGCGAGGGCGTGGGCCGGCTGTACCTGCAGGGCTTCGGCGGCGACAGCTCGAATTTTGCGATCGCGGCGGCGCGCCAGGGCGCGCGCGTGGGCTTCCTCAGCGCGCTGGGCGACGACACCTATGGCGCGATGCTGCGCGCGCTGTGGTCGCGCGAGGCGGTCGATCATTCGAGCGTCAAGGTCGACCCCGACGCCTACACCGCGGTGTACATCGTGACGCACGATGCGCGGGGGCACCACTTCGACTTCTTTCGCGCCGGCTCGGCGGCCAGCCGCATGACCCCGGCCGACCTGCCCCGGCTGCGCATCCGGGCGGCCCGGGTGCTGCACCTGTCGGGCATCTCGCTGGCGATCTCCAGCAGCGCATGCGACACCGGCTACGCGGCCATCGAACTCGCGCGCGACGCCGGTGTGCGGGTGAGTTTCGACACCAACCTGCGCCGCAAGCTGTGGTCGATCGATCGCGCGCGTGCGGTGATGCTCGACGTGATCGGCCGCTGCGACATCTGCCTGCCGAGCTACGACGACCTGGCGGCGATCACCGGCCTGACCGACGACGATGCGCTGGTCGACCGCTGCCTCGCGCTCGGCGCCAAGGTGGTGGCGCTCAAGCTCGGCGCGCGCGGCGCGATCGTCGCCGACGCCCGCCAGCGCCACCGCATCGCGCCGCACCGCTGTCGCGCGGTGGACGCCACCGGCGCCGGCGACACCTTCGGCGGCGCCTTCGTCGCGCGCCTGGTGGCCGGCGACAGCCTGCTCGACGCCGGCCGCTACGCCGCGGTGGCCGCCGCGTTGTCCACCGAGGGCCACGGCGCGGTCGAGCCGATTCCCCACGCGGCCACCGTGCGCGCTGCATTGCATCGCGCAACGTGAGACGATGGGCGCTGTTCCAGGCATCAGGCGATCGATGAACGAACCCGATACGTTTCACGGCAAGCATGTGTTGGTGGTCGGCGGCACCGGCGGCATCGGCGCCGGCATCGCGTCGGCGTTTGCCGCGCGCGGCGCCGTGGTCACCGTCACCGGCGCCACCGCCGACGAGGTGGAGCGCGCCCGCGCCGACGAGGCGCTGCGCGGCGTGACGCTGTTGGTGCTCGACGTGCGGCGCGACGTCGAGGTGGCCGAACGCATCGGCTCGATCGAACGGCTCGACGTGCTGGTCAACTGCGCCGGCATCATCCGCCGCCAGGAAGAGCACGACCCCGCGGTGTTCGCGCAGGTGCTCGACGTCAACCTGAACGGCACGATGCGCACCTGCGCCGCCGCGCACCCGCGCCTGGCCGTCACGCGCGGCTGCATCATCAATACCGCGTCGATGCTCAGCTTCTTCGGCGGCGGGCTGGTGCCGGGCTACTCGGCCAGCAAGGGCGGCGTGGCGCAGCTCACCAAGTCGCTGGCCATCGCCTACGCGGCCGAGGGCATCCGGGTCAACGCCATCGCGCCGGGCTGGATCCGCACCCGGCTCACCGGCGCGCTGCAGGACGACGACGCGCGCAGCGCCACCATCGTCGGCCGCACGCCGCTGGGCCGCTGGGGCACGCCCGACGACGTGGCCGGCGCGGCGCTGTTCCTCGCGTCGCCGTGGGCCGGGTTCATCACCGGCGCGGTGCTGCCGGTGGACGGCGGCTACCTGATCACCTGAAGGCCTTGCGGAGCATCCCGATGATCGTCCAGCTGCCCGGCATCCAGCCCGAGATCGCGGTGCAGGCGATTCCCGCCGACGAGCGCGTGTGGGTGCCGCAGGCGCCCAACGTGTGGTTCCGCCCGCTGCTGCTGAACACCGTGACCGGCAGCTGGTGCAACCTGCTGCGCGTGCGCAAGAGCGGCGTGCTGTCGCGCCACATCCACCCCAGTTGGGTGACCGGCTACGTGATCAAGGGCGCGTGGCGCTACCTCGAGCACGACTGGGTGGCCAGCGAGGGCTCTTCGTCTACGAGCCGCCGGGCGAGATCCACACGCTGGTGGTCGACGAGGCCGCCGGCGGCGCGCCCGAGATGATCACCTTCTTCAACATCGCCGGCGCGATGGTGTACGTCGACGAGCGCGGCCAGCACACCGGCTACGAAGACGTGTTCACGAAGATTCGAGATGTGCCGCACGCACTACATCGAGTGCGGCCTCGGCGCGGACTACGTCGACCAGTTCGTGCGCTGAGCCACCTCAGGCGGTGCGCACCTGCGGCGCGTCGTCCGCGGGCCGATGGCCGAACCCCAGCGCCTGCAACGATGCACGCATCGCGACGTCGATGTCGGTCGTCGGCAGCACGCCGAGCATGCGCTGCATCGCGCGGCCGTCCAGCGCATGCGGCACGCGCCACAGGTAGGCCATCTCGACGATCTCGCGCCAGATCGGCACCAGCAGGCCGCCGATCCTGATCACAGCTCCACGGCATGCCGCCGCGCTTGAAGCCCTTGGCGGGTGCGTGCCCCAGCGATCGCCGCGGCACGCTCCACCGCGGCCAGCAGCTGCTCGCCGGTGAGCGTGTGGCCCTCGAAGTGCAGCCGCGTGAAGGCCGGCAGCTCGTCGCGCGACGCGGCGGCCACGAAGGCCTGCGCCAGATCCGGCAGATAGGCCCAGGCGTGCGCGAGCTCCAGCGGGCCGGGGTAGACCAGCTTGCCGCGGCCGAGCGACTTGGTGATCACCATGTCCAGCCAGCTGCCGCTGCCGCCGCCGAAGAAGTCGCCGGCGCGGATGACGATGCCGCGAAGGCCCTGCGCCGTGCGCGCCTGCAGCTCCGACTCCATCTCGACGCGGATGCGGCCCTTGCGCGTGCCCGGCTGCTGCGGCGTGTCTTCACGCAGCAGCGCGGGCATGTCTTCGCCGAAGTTGTACACGTTGCCCGGCAGCATGAACGTGGCGTTCAGCCGCTGCGCCACGTCCATGCCCAGGCGGGCCAGCGGCAGCGCCTGCCCGGCCCATTGGGTGTAGGGTGGGTTCACCGCGTAGACCACCACGCGTGCGCCGGCGGCGCCCGCGGCCAGGCGCGCGGTGTCGGCCAGGTCGATGGCCAGGTGCCGCGCACCGGGCGGCAGCGACGCCGGCGCGCGCCGCGCCTGCGCGATCACGGCCCAGCCGGCGGCGGCAAAGGCCTGTACCGCGGCGGCGCCGAAGCGGCCGTTGGCGCCGAGCACGAGAACGGTGGAAGCGGTGTTCATGGGGGTGACCTCGACAGGGACGGTGGGCAATGACGGCAGTGTGGCCGAGCCAATCGGCATCCGGCAATGGCCGAAGCCGGCAAGCGAGGTATACATTTATGCATGTCTGCCGAGAGTTTCAACTGGGCGCTGGTGAAGAGCTTCGTCGCGGTGCTCGACGCCGGCAGCCTGATGGGCGCGGCGCGCAAGCTGCGCGCGCAGCAACCCACGCTGTCGCGCCACATCGCCGAGCTCGAGGCGCAATTGAAGGTGCCGCTGTTCGAGCGCACCGGCCGCGGCGTGACGCCCACCGCGGCCGCGCTGGCGATCGCCGACGCGGCCCGGCAGATGGAAGGCGGCGCCGCCACGCTGCAGCGCGCGCTGGTCCAGCGCAGCGCGGCCACCACCGGCAGCGTGCGCATCAGCACCAGCCACGTGGCCGCCAACTACCTGCTGCCGCCGGTGCTGGCCGCGCTGCAGGCGGCCGAGCCCGGCATCGCGATCGATCTGGTGTCGAGCAACGAACTGTCCAACCTGCTGCGGCGCGAGGCCGACATCGCCGTGCGCATGGTGCGGCCGGCGCAGGGCTCGCTGATCGCGAAGAAGCTGGCCGACATCCCGATCACCGCCTGCGCGCACCAGCGCTACCTCAAGCGCGCCGGCACGCCGCGCCAACCGGCCGAGCTGCTGCAGCACCGGCTGATCGGCTACGACAAGGACCCGGCCATCCTGCGCGGCTTTGCGGCGCTGGGCTACCCGCTGACGCGCGAGCACTTTGCGCTGCGCACCGACGACCAGGTGGCCTATGGCCGGCTGATCGCCGCCGGCGCGGGCATCGGCTTTGCCGCGGCCTACAACCTGCGCCACTGGCGCGGCGTGGTGCCGCTGCTGCCGATGCTGCAGATCCCGCCGCTGCCGTGCTGGCTGGCCGTGCACCGCGAAATCCGCGGCAGCGCGCTGGTGCGGCGGGTGTACGACTTTCTGGCCGAGGCGATCCCGCGCGAACTGGCCGCCGCGGCGTAGCTGACCGGCGCTCAGGCGCCGAACAAGTCCTCGTACGAGGTGTGCACGGTGAGCAGCGTCACCGGCGCCAGCACGATCCAGCCCAGCCCGAACGGGATCGACGCGACGATCGACGCCGCGATGTAGATCAGCCCGTACACCAGGAACGGCAGCATGTTCTTCAGGCACGCCGCGAAGCTGGTGCGCAGCGCGTCCACCGGCGCCAGGTTGCGAAACACCACCAGCGACGGCGCGAACCAGGTGGCCATGCCGATCAGCACGCCGATCAGCAGCCCCACCAGCAGCGCCAGCATGCCGGCGCCGAAGGCCGCCATCATGCCGCCGGCGCTGCGCATGTGGCCGCCGGCCATCATGCCGAACACGGCGCCGATGCCCAGCATGCCCGCCACCACGGCCAGCACCACGACGGCGGCCATCAGCAGCGCACCCACGATGATCAGCGGCGTGAGCTTGTCGCCCTTGAACGCGACGAACAGGTCGCCCACCTCGAGCGGCGTACCGGCCTGCACCTTGCGTGCCGCCAGCACCCAGCTGGCCATGAACACCGGCACCAGCAGCGTCGACACCAGCGCGCCGAGAATCGGCACGAAGCTCACCACGGCCAGCAGCAGGAACATCAGGATGCCGAGCACGATCCACATCCCGGCGGCCTTGGTGAACAGCGCCCAGGCGTCGGTCCACCAGGCCAGGCCGCGGCCGGCGTCGACCGTGCGCGCGTTCGTCGAGCTTGTCGTGGCACCGTCCATGCTTGGCTCCTTCTTCGTGAGGGTTGGTCTGACGCGGCCTGGATTGTGCGCCTGACACTCAAGCCTGCCAGCCCGCCGTTTGCGGCACCATGAAATTCCCGCACGAGATGTGGGAATTTCATGGTGGGATGCGGCGCGCGGCGCATTCGCTGACACTGGCCTGGCCAAGGGAGATGGCATAATCTGCCAACCAATCACATGGACCGAAACCATGCCCACTCGCAACGTCGTGCTCACCGATCACCAGGCGGAGTTCGTGGAGAAGCTGGTGTCTTCGGGTCGGTATCAGAATGCCAGCGAGGTGCTGCGCGACGGGTTGCGGCTCGTGGAGCGCCGCGATGCCGAGGAAGCGGTCCGCCTCAAGGCGCTGCGCGAGGCGGTGAAGGCGGGCATCGCCGACGCCGATGAGGGTCGCTACGTCGCCTTCGAATCGCCCGACGCGCTGCGTCGCCACCTGAAGACGGTGGCCGACAAGGCGATTGCAGCAACGGCCAAGCCCAAGCGGTGAGCGCCAAGCGCCGTGGGTGGGCCGTTCGGCTCGCGTCGGCGGCGGAGGCCGACTTCGAGCAGATCGTGCGCTGGACAACTGGCCAGTTCGGCGCTCGGCAGGCGCAGACCTATGCGCGCACGTTGAGCCTGGCCATCGAGGCGCTGAGCCAGGGTCCGGCCGTGCCGGGCGCCATACCCAGGGACGACATCGCGCCTGGCCTGCGCTCGCTGCACGTGGCACGCAGTGGACGCAAGGGCCGGCACATCGTCATCTTCCGGGTTCGCGACAGCGACGAGGCGGCTGTCATCGAGGTGCTTCGTACCCTGCATGAGGCAATGGACCTGCCGCGACACCTCTAGGCGACACTCCGGCTCTTCGGCCCGAGAGCCCATGACCATCACCTACGCGCCCCGCCCCGCCACCACCGCCCCCGGCGGCATGGTCACCTGCCCCCACGCCCTGGCCAGCCAGGCCGGCGTGGACGCCCTGCAAGCCGGCGGCTCCGCAGTCGACGCGGCCATCGCCGCCAGCAGCACGCTGGCCGTGATCTACCCGCACATGACGGGCCTGGGCGGCGATGCGTTCTGGCTGATCTACGACGCTTCGGCCAACGCCGTGCGCTACGTCGACGGCGGCGGCCGCGCCGCGGCGAGCGCCAGTGCGGCGTGGTTTCACGAGCGCGGGCACAAAACGGAGATCCCGTTTCGCGGCATCCTGCCCGCCACGCTGACCACGCCCGGTGCCGTGGCCAGCTGGGTGGCGGCGCACCAGGCCTACGGCCGCCTGCCGCTGCAGCGCGACCTGGCCGCGGCGATCCACTACGCGCGCGACGGCTTTCCCGTCACCGAGCGGCTGGCGGGCTGGATCAACGGCGCGGCGGCCGAGCTGGCGCCGCACGCCGAGAGCGCAGCGATCTTCTTGCCCGGCGGCCGCGCGCCGCAGGCCGGCAGCACGCTGCGCAACCCCAACCTGGCGCGCACCATCGAGGCGCTGGCCCAAGGCGGCCACGCCGGCTTTTACGGCGGCGACGTGGCGCGCGAGCTGGCTCGCTACAGCGCACAGCAAGGCGGCTTCTTCACCGCCACCGACTTAGGCCAACAAACCGCGCGCTGGGGCGAGCCGCTGCAAGGCACCTACCGCGGCGTGACGATCTACGAAACGCCGGCGCCCACGCAAGGTTTCACCGTGCTGGAGATGCTGAACCTGCTGGAGCCACTCGACCTGCACCGCCTGGACCCCTTGGGCCCCGACCACGCGCACCTGATGGTGCAGGCCAAGCAGATTGCCTATCACGACCGCGACCGCCACCTGGCCGACCCGCTGTTTGCCGATGTGCCTATGCAGCGGCTGATCTCGAAGGCCTATTCCAACGAGCGCCGCGCCCTCATCGACCCCACCCGCGCGCTGCCGTGGAACAAGGTGCCCTCGCACGGCAGCCTGCGTGGCGACACCGTGTTCATTGCCGCGGTGGACGCCGAGGGCAACGCCGCCGCGCTGATCAACAGCCTGTACGGCGTGTTCGGCTCGTGCGTGGTGGCGGGCAACACCGGCGTGGTGCTGCAGAACCGCAGTGCGTACTTTTCGCTGGACCCCGCGCACCCCAACTGCGTGGCGCCGGGCAAGACGCCGCTGCACACGCTGATCGCCTCACTCGCCTTCAACGAACAGAACAAGCTGTGGGGCGTGGTCGGCTGCATGGGTGCCGACGGGCAACCGCAGATCCACGCGCAGACCTACGTGAACATGATCGACCACGGCCTCGACATCCAGCAGGCCGTGCAGGCACCGCGCTGGCTCTCAGGGCGCTTTGCGCTCGGCGAGGCGCGCGACACGCTGCACATCGAGGCGCGGTTTCCGGGCGAGACCATCAACGAGCTTGAGCGCCGCGGCCACGTTATCGACCGCTGGAGCGATTGGAACGAGCTGGCCGGGCATGCGCACGGGATCACGATCGATGCGCGGACGGGGGTGCGGAGTGGGGGAAGTGATCCGCGCAGCGACGGGGCGGCGATCGGATACTGAGCGCGTTGACGCCTTTGCCCGGTGCGGCTAGCATTCCTTACCCAACGTAAGGAGCGTGCTTTGGCAACGGCCACCCTCACCAGCAAAGGCCAGATCACCATGCCGCAGGCGGTGCGGCAGACACTTGGCTTGCAAGCTGGCGACCGCGTGGCCTTCGTGGCCGACAACGCCGGCGGCTACAAGGTGGTCGCGCTGCGTCAGGACGTCAAAGCCCTGCGCGGCCGGTTTGCCGGCCGAGCCAAGGGGCCGGTGAGTCTCGATGACATGGCGGATGCCGTGCAGGCCGAGGCCGCTTCGCGCATGGGTGCAGCCAGTGCCGCTGCCCGTGGTCGTCCGGCCAAAGCCGCCGCTGCACGCGGCCGTGCGGCCAAGGTGCGGCGCACGAAGTGATCGGCCTCGACAGCAACGTGCTGGTGCGCTACCTCGCGCAGGACGAGGCGGCGCAGGCCGCGCGTGCCACGCGGCTGATCGAACGTGAACTCAGCGAGCGCGAGCCAGGATTCATCGGCTTGATCGTGCTGGTGGAAACCTGCTGGGTGCTCAAGCGCCTGTACGGCGCCACAGCGCCCGAACTGCACGACACCGTGCGCGATTTGCTCGACTCCAGGCAGCTGGCCGTGGAAAACCGTGCCCCTGTGGCGCGCGCGCTCGGCCGCGCCATCGACGATGGCGCCGACCTGGCCGACGCGCTGATTTCCGAGTGCGCCGTGGGCGCCGGGTGCAAGCGCACGGTCACGTTCGACAGGTCCGCCGCAAAGGCCGGCATGGCGGTGTTGCGCTGAAGCCGCATGGGCGCCGACGGGCAGCCGCAGATCCACGCGCAGACCTACGTGAACATGATCGACCACGGGCTGGACATCCAGACCAGCCTTGGCAGGCGCCGCGCTGGCTGTCGGGCCGCTTTGCGCTCGGCGAGGCGCGCGACACGCTGCACATCGAGGCGCGGTTTTCGGGCGAGACCATTGCCGAGCTGGAGCGGCGCGGGCACGTGATCGACCGCTGGGGCGACTGGAACGAGCTGGCCGGGCATGCGCACGGCATCACGATCGATCCAGGCACCGGCGCGCGCCGCGGTGGCAGCGACCCGCGCAGCGACGGCGCGGCGATCGGCTACTCCGCGCTAGCTGCATAATCTTCAGCCACCATGTCCACCGTGCTCGACGCCCATCTCGCAGAGGTACAAAGCCTGTGCCGGCGCTACGGTGTGCGCAGGCTGGAGGTGTTCGGCTCCGCCACGACCAGCGCGTTCGATGCGCAGCGCAGCGACCTCGATCTGCTGGTGGAGTTCGACGACGACCCCGCGCACCTGTTCGATCGCTACTTCGGTCTCAAGGAGTCGCTGGCGGCGCTGTATGGCCGCAGCGTGGACCTGGTGACGGTCGGCTCCCTGAAGAATCCCTACTTCATCGCGGCGGTCAACCAGACGCGGCAGCTCGTCTATGCAGCCGAAGGCGCCGAAGCTGCTTGAAGACATCCGCGACGCGGCCGCCTTCATTGGCGAGGCCGTGCGCGACAAGGGGCTCGCAGACTATGAACACGACCGGTTGCTGCGGCAAGCTATCGAGCGCAACTTCGAAATCATCGGCGAAGCGATGAATCGCCTGGCCCAGCACGACCCCGACACGGCAGGCCGCATCAGCAAGCATCGCCGGATCATCGATTTCCGCAACTTGCTCATTCACGGCTATGACCTGATCGATCACCGCCTGGTCTGGAGCACGATCGACGAGGAAGTGCCGGTGCTGCTGGCCGAGGTGGGCGCGCTGTTGCGCGCCGCGCCGTGACCAGCGCGCGTAGCGCTGTGGGGCGTGGTCGGCTGCATGGGCGCCGACGGGCAACCGCAGATCCGCGCGCAGACCTACGTGAACATGATCGACCACGGCCTGGACATCCAGACCAGCCTTAGCAGGCGACCGCGCTGGCTGTCGGGCCGCTTTGCGCTGGGCGAGGCGCGTAATCTGCGGCCCCGGGGCCCATGACCCGCCATGAACACGCTCTACCTCGTCCGCCACGCCAAATCGAGCTGGGCCACCGCGGCCCAGGCCGACCGCGACCGGCCGTTGAACGAGCGCGGTCTGCACGACGCGGCGCTGATCAGCCAGCGCCTAGCCGAGCGCGGCGTCAAGCCCGACGTGATGCTTACCAGCCCCGCGACGCGCGCGCACACCACGGCCCGGCACATCGCCAAGGCGCTGGGCGTGAAGGGCAAGCACATCGTGGAGGTCGAGCGGCTGTACGACGCCACGGCCGACCAGAATTCTCGGCGTGGTGCAGGCGCAGGGCCCCGAGCCCAGGGCGGCGGCGGCCTCGTCGGGGGTGGCCCGGCAGGTTGGCTTGTCACGCGGGTCTGCGCAGTGAATTGCGGCGATGATAGGTCTGGCGCAGAGAGCTCTGGTGTGTGGCAAAACCTTGACAGTTGTTGATAACTGTCTAGCATTTGCCACATGGCCGTCCCGACCCCTCGAGACCAAACGCTCAAGCTGGCGCGCCGCGCGCGCGGGGTGACGCCGGGCGACCTTGCCAACGCGGGAATCCACCGGCAGCTGCTCACGCGGCTCGTGGCTGCGGGCCAACTCGAACGCGTTGCCCGCGGTGTGTATCGCCTGGCCGAGCGGCCGATCACCGAGCACCACGGCCTGGCGGTTGCCGCAGCCGCTGTGCCGCACGGGGTGGTCTGCTTGCTGTCGGCGTTACAGGTGCACGGCATCGGCAGCCAACTGCCCTCTGAGGTGTGGATGGCGATCGATCGGCGCGCGTGGCGGCCCACGCTGGCCCATCCGCCGCTGCGCATCGTGCGCTTCACCGGCCCCGCACTGACGCAAGGTATCGGCAGCCACACCATCGAAGGCCGGCAAGTCAAGGTGTATGGCGTGGCCAAGACGCTGGCGGACTGCTTCAAGTACCGCAACAAGATCGGTCTCGACGTCGCGCTCGAGGCGCTGCGCGAGGCATGGCGCCGTCGCCGCTTCACGATGGACGAACTCGACCGCTATGCCGCAATCTGCCGCGTGCAGCGGGTGATGCAACCCTATCTGGAGGCGCTGACCGCATGAACCCTGCGCGCGAGCGGTCTTGCGCACTCGGTGCAGGTTCGGCTTGCGCAGCACGCCAAGACAATTGGCGTCGATCCCAATCTCGCGCTCACGCGCTACGCGGTGGAGCGTTTTCTCTATCGCCTTTCGCGCTCGCCGCATGCGGAGCGCTTCGTGCTCAAAGGCGCGTTGCTTCTTCTGGTGTGGCTCGGCGAAACACTGCGGCCCACGCGCGATGCAGATCTGCTGGGCTTTGGCGAGCTGTCTGACGACGCGCTGAGGCAGATCGTGCGCGACATCTGCAGCATCCCGGTCGAGCCTGACGCGATGACCTTTCTTGCTGACACGGTCGACGTGCAGCCGATCCGCGAAGAAGATGCGTACGGCGGTCGCCGCGTGATCCTCGAGGCGCGACTCGGTCCGGCGCGATTGCGTATCCAGGTCGATGTCGGCATCGGCGATGCCGTGACGCCGGGGCCGCAGTGGCTCGAGTACCCGAGCCTGCTCGACCTTCCTCGCCAAGCCTGCGCGCCTACCCGCGCGAAACGGTGGTGGCAGAGAAGGTGCACGCCATGGTCTGGCTCGGCCTGCGCAACAGCCGCATGAAGGACTACTTCGATGTGCATGCACTGCTGCGTGAAGAGGCGATGGATGCCGCACTTCTTGTGCAGGCGATCGCGTCCACCTTCGAGCGGCGCCGCACCGCGATTCCACCGGGTGTGCCCACTGGATTGAGCGATACGTTCTCGGCTGACGCGGGCCGCCAAGCGCAATGGCACGCCTTCCTGACCAAGAACCGTTTGCAGGGCCTGGGCCTGGCCGAACTGGTCAACGCGATTCGCGAGCGCCTGGTGCCCGCGCTCGAGCAGGCACGCGGGGGGTGATGAGCTCGCGGCCGGCAGGTCTGGCTCTCCGCCCGTGGTGTAAAGTAAGGATTCCTTGTTTCCTGGGTTTCGCCATGCTCGCCAAGCTCACCTCCAAGAACCAGCTCACGCTGCCCAAGGCCGCGGTGCAGGCGGTCGGCCAAACCGAGTACTTCGACGTGCAGGTGCGTGACGGTCAGATCGTGCTCACGCCGGTGCGCATCCAGCGCGGCGATGCGGTGCGCGCCAAGCTGGCGGCGTTGGGCCTGGGCGAAGGCGATGTGGCTGATGCCGTGCGTTGGGCGCGCGCGGGCGTTGCCGCGCCGCGCGCGGCCGAGCCGCAAGCGGCCTATGGGCCCGCGCGAAGCCGCGCCAAGCCGGTTGCCAAGAAGAAGAGCACTCGCCGGTCGTGAGGCCACCGCTGCGCGTGGTGCTGGACACCAACGTCGTGCTGTCGGCGCTGCTGTTCGGCGGCGGCCCGTCCGGGCGTGTGCGCGTGGGTTGGCAGCTCGGCCGTTTCACGCCGCTGGCCAGCACGGCCACGGTGGCCGAGCTGGTGCGCGTGTTGGGCTACCCCAAGTTCAGGCTGTCGGCCGGTGAGCAGGAAGAGCTGCTCGCTGACTACCTGCCTTGGGTGCAGGTGGTGCGCATCCCGAGCCCGCCGCCGGCGGCGCCGGCCTGCCGCGACCCGTTTGACCTGCCGTTCGTGCACCTGGCCATCGCAGGCAAGGCCAGCGCAGGGGTGTCGGGCGATCGTGACTTGCTGGCGCTCGCGGGCACGCGGGGCTTGTGCGCCATGCTGAGCGTCAGCGTGTTCTGCGAGCAAATGTTGGCGGATTGAATCGGCGCTGCGAACGCCGATCTGGCTGGCGGCGCACTCCGCATGCCCAGCCGCCGCCAGCGGGCCCATGAGCATGCCGACGCACTGTGATTCTGCATTTCTGCTAATCTGCAGACATGAAAGCCACCGTCACCATCACCAGCCGCGGCGTCGTCACGTTGCCGGCCAAGCTGCGCCAGGCGCTCGGCCTGAAAGCCGATGACCAGTTGATTGCCGAAACCACACCCGAAGGCCTGCTGCTGCGCCCGGCCGTCACGCTGCCGGTGGAGATCTACACGCCGGCTCGCGAGCGCGAGTTCGACGAGGCCGAGGCCGATCTGGCGCGCTTGCTCGCCAAAGAGCCTGCGCCTGCGCGTCGCTCGGCGAAGGCTAACAAGCGCTGACCCGTCGCGCAGCGATGAAGGTGTTTCTCGACGCCAACATCCTGTTCTCCGCCGCCAAGTCCGACGGTGCCGTCCGGGCTCTGCTGCGCTTGCTGCTCGATCGTGGTCACGAGGCCTGGGCCGACGCCTACGTGGTGGCCGAGGCGCGGCGCAACCTGGTGGCCAAAGGGCCGCAGGCGCTGCAGGTGCTCGATGCGCTGCTCGTGCACCTGCGGCTCGCGGCCACGTCGCCGGGCGCCGAGCCTGCGGCGCAGCTGGCATGGCTGCCGGAAAAGGATCGCCCGGTGCTGGCCGCAGCCATTCGGCTGGGTTGCGACGCGCTCGTCACCGGCGACCGCACGCACTTCGGCGCAGGCTACGGCCGCACGTTCGCTGGCGTCACCATCCACTCGCCACGCACCTTGGCCGAGCGCATCCTGGCTGCCTGAACGCAGCTCGAAGATGAAGACGCTGTTCCTCCCGCCCAGCCGATGAAACCCGCGCGCGTGCCGCAGACCCGCATCGGCCGCCTCGCCGGCATGGCGCTGGCGGTGGGTGAGCTGGCGCTCGGCGGCGTGGCCGAGGGCGTGCGCCGCATCACGTCGGGCCAGGGCGCGGCCACGAGCGCGTTTCTCTCGGCCGACAACGCGCGCCGGCTGGCGGCGCGGCTGGCGCGGCTGCGCGGCGGGGCGATGAAGCTCGGGCAGATGATGTCGCTGCAGGGCACCGATCTGTTGCCGCCGGAGTTTGCTCAGGCGCTGTCCGTGCTGCGAGCGCAGGCGGCGCCGATGCCGCTGGCGCAATTGCGCGGCGTGCTCGGCCGCGAATACGGCAAGGGCTGGCAGGCGCGGTTCGAGGCTTTCGACGATGAGCCGATCGCGGCGGCGTCGATCGGCCAGGTGCACCGCGTGCGCACGGTCGACGGGCGCGACCTTGCGCTGAAGATCCAGTACCCGGGCGTGGCGCGCTCGATCAAGAGCGACGTCGACAACCTGGCCACGCTGCTTCACCTGCTCAAGCTGCTGCCGCACCAGGTGGACGTGTCGGCCATCGCGGCCGAGGCCGCACGCCAGCTCGGCCAGGAGGCCGACTACCTGGCCGAGGCCGCGTTCCTCGAGCATTACGCGCAGCTGGTGGCCGACGAGCCGCGGCTCGTGGTGCCGCGCGTGCACCGCGATCTGACCACCGCGCGCGTCCTGGCGATGGACTACATGGAGGGCGAGCCGCTCGCCACGCTGGCCGGCGCCCAGGTGGCGCAGCCCACGCGCGACGCGATCGGCACGCTGCTCGAGCGGCTGCTGTTTCGCGAGCTGTTCGAGTTCCGCATGATGCAGACCGACCCCAACTTCGCCAACTACCTGTGGCAGCCGGCCACCGGCCGGGTGGTGCTGCTGGACTTCGGCGCCACGCTGCGCTTCTCGGCCGCGTTCGTGCGCCACTACGCGCACATCACGCGCGCGGTGATCGACGGCGACCGCGCTGCGGTGGCCCGCCACGCCATCGCCATCGGCTACGCGGCGGCGAGCGACGCGCCCGCGCTGATCGACGCCACCGTCAGCATGATCCTGCTGGTGTGCGAGCCGCTGCGGCACGCCGGCCGCTACGACTTCGCCGCGTCCGACCTGCCGTCACGCGCCAGCGCGCTCGGCTTCGACCTCGCCATCCGGCAGGGCCTGCTGCGCACCCCGCCGCCGGAAACGCTGTTCCTGCACCGCAAGCTGGTCGGCTCGTTCCTGACGCTCGCGCACATCCACGCGCGCGTCGACGCCCGGGCGCTGGTGCTGCCGCTGCTCAAGCGCGCCGGGGCCGACGCGCCGTGAACACTGCCGGCGCGCGCGGTGCGGCGCCTCGCGTCCGGAAGCTCAGAACGCAATGCTCGGCTTGCCATCCTGGCAATACGGGCACTTGCGCTCGAACACATCCGTGCCGTTGGTGCCATACACATGGCCGCAGTCGGGCACCTGGCACGCCATGCGGTAGACGACCTGCAGATGATCGGTGCCGGCCACGCCGCGATGGCCTTCGCAGCGCTGGTTGTGTGGGTTGACGTATCCGATCTGCGTGGTCGGCGTCGCGCCCGAGCGGAACGGCGCGCTGCCCGGGCCGATCAGGCGCCAGAGGCGCCGCACGTCGGCGATGCTGCGCAGCTTCACCGTGAGCTCGCCCTTGGCGTTCTCGTGCAGCGAGTCGAAGTGATCCTCCAGCAGCGCCCTGGACCAATGGTTCGCGCGCAATGCCGGTTGCCGAAAATAGAAGAGCAGCGAGCCCTTGTTCGTGACGAAGGCGAACGGCACATCGCCCTGGCCGTCTTCACAGCGGAAGTCGCGCACCTCACCCTTCTTGTGCGGGTAGCAGGTGTAGCGCTCGTCCTCCGCCAGCAGGCCGATCAGAAACCGTAGCGCGTCCTTCGTCTCGTCGTTGGTGATGTGCTCGACCCATTGACGGTAGTGCGATGCATTGCGGGCGTCTGCGAGCACGGGGGTCTCCTGGGATGACGGGATCGGGAAAGGGAATCGGTCCGCCAACCTAGCATGAGTCACGGCTCATCGGTGTGCCCGCGAGCAGCATTGCGGCATTGCCGCAATGCTGCGCAGTCAGGGTCCATGCGGTCTCGGGTGCGCTGGGACCCGCGGCGCCCGGGGTAAAGCGCACTTACTACGGCAGCTTGTGCAGGATCTTGTCCATCTCGCTGGCCGTGTACGCGCGCAGCGAGCGCGAACGCACGTTGCCCTGCATCGCCGTGGCGAGGTTGAACGCGGCGAGCGAGCTCTCGTCTTCGGCCTCGAGCACACACACCATGTCGCAGTCGCCCATCGTCCACAGCATCTCGCGAATGTTGACGCCGAATTTCTTGGCCACCTCCTTGGCGGCGGCGGCGCGCTTGGTGGTGTCCTTGATGCCTTGAATGCCCTTTTCGGTGAAACTCAGCAATCCGACGTACGTGATCATGTCCAGTTCCTTTGCGTCCAAACAGGGAGCCATGGCAACTGACTCGAACCGACGCGGCTCCCCGACGCTGCCCAAGATCACCATCAGTGGACTGTGCTGCAGTCCGTGGGCGCGGGTGGCAACACGTTGAGGCGTTGCGTCGCGGCGGGCGACAAGGCGATTCGCTGACCGATGAGGTGGCGCATGCTACGCGCTCTGCCGACGAACACAAGGCGTATCGCGCCGCACCGTCATTGCGTTCTGCCGCGCATCGACGCCGGCTTGCCCGGCAGCTTGATCAGCGTGCCGGTGTTGGTGACGGTGTCGCCGTCCACCCGCAGCACCGAGAGGTCCGAGTCCATGAAGTTGCCGACGTACAGCCAGCGCCCGTCGGGGCTGAACACCGCGCCCTCGGGCAGGCCGCGCACCTCGACCTCGCCGACCTTGGTGACCTTCTTGCCGTCGATCTTCAGCACCACGACGCTGCCGTTGCGGTTGTAGAAGAACTCGGTCTTCGCGTTGTTCGAGCCGCGCAGCAGCACGGCCACGGCGAGCTTGCCGGTCGGGCTGATCGCGAAGCCCTCGGGTGCGTCGCCGACCACCACCTTGTCGATCACGCGTTCGGGCTTGGCCTCGAGGTCGATCACCGACACGGTGTCGACGTTGCCGTCGGAGCCGCCGTTGTTGCCGTTGTCGGCGGTCAGCGCCAGCCGGCCGTCGGGCGTGACGTCCAGGTTGTACGGCCACAGCCCGACCGCGAGGTCGCGCTTGGTGTAGGTGACCTTCTGGCCGTCCACTTCGAGCAGCGCCGCCTTGTGGCCGGGGAACTTGCCGGCGAGCGCGCGCTTGCCGTCGGGCGTGAACACCACGTGGGCCACCTGTTCGCCGATGGCCACCGTGTCGACCAGCTTGACCTGCTTGCCCTGGATCGAGAGCACGCTGATCGAGTTGTCGGCGCGGTTGGCGATCAGCGCCAGGTTGCCGGCGCGGTTGATCGACATGCCCGAGGGCTGCTTGCCGACCGCCACGGTGTCGATCAGCTTCGGCGGGCTGGTGGTGAGGTCGATGACGTAGAGCTTGTTGTCGGGCACGGACTTCCAGCCGGCGCCGTCGGCCGCCCAGTCCATCGAGTTGGCCACCAGCGCGAGCTGGCCGTTGGGCGTGATGGCCAGGTTGGTCGGCGGGCCGAAGATCGAGTTCATCAGCGGCAGGTTGGCCACGATCTTCGGATTGGCGGGGTCGGTGCCGATGTCGACGATCGTCACCGCGTCCTTGCCCGGCGGCAGCAGCTGCAGCTTGCCGTCCTCGCCCCAGGTGACCTTGTTGTCGATGCCGACCACCATGTATTCGGGCTTGCCGGGCAGCGTGGCTGCCGGGTTCGCGCAGGCCGTGAGCAGCGCAGCCGCCGAGAGCAGTGCGAACGTGAGGTTTCGGGCCATCGAGATCTCCTGTTGTGCTGTGGTCTTGTGGCGGGCCACCGTACAGGGCACCCTGGTGCATGTCAATTGGCGCAATGCCCTGCACCGGCGCCGGGCCTGGCCCTTCGTCGGCCCGGCCGTCGTCGGCCCTTGCCGGCGCCCTGATGCGCGGCTCCGTCAATGCCGGTAGCATCGGCCATGAGCACCGACCACCCGGACACCGTCCTGGTCGACGACGAGCCGCCGCCGCAGCCGGAGGTCGTGCCGCAGCTGCCCGAGCGCGCCTGGTACGAGAAGCCACCGTTCTGGGTGGCGGTGGTGGTGGTGCTGCTGCTGTCGATTCCGCTGCTGCTCGAGCTCAGCGCGGGCGGCAAGAAGAAGCCCGTGCCGCCGAAGGCCGCTGCCGAGGCGCCGCCCGAGGCGCCGGCGCCCGAAGCGGCGCCCCGCGCCGAAGCGCCGCCGTTGCAGGAGGCCGCGCCGCGGCGTGCCACGCCGCCATCGGTGACGCCGCGCCCACCCGAGCCCGCGCGGCAGACGGTGATCAAGTGCATGGAGAAGAACGGTCGCATCGTCTACACGCAGACCGGCGAATGCACCGGCAGCATGGTGCCGGTGCCGATCGACACCGACAAGAACCTCGTCGATTCGCCCGCACCGCAGCTGCGGCCGCCGTCGGCGCCGGCACGTTAGGCGCAGCGCGCTGCCGCCTCAGGCCTGCCAGACGCCGTAGCCCTGTTCGCGCAGGCCGATCGCGAGCTCCACCTCCATCTCGCGCGCGGCTTCGTAGGGCATCGGGTTGTACACCTCGTACAGCCGCGGCAGCAGGCGCTCGCCGTACTCGAGGACAAAACGGTTGGCCTGGATGCCGGCCTTGTGCCGGTCGAAACGCAGGTCCGGGTCGAGCCCCGTCATGCCGACGTAGACGAACGGCTTGCCGAGCTGATAGTCGGGGTTGGCGCGCCGGAAGCTCGGCTCGTTCCAAACCCGGTCGTCCAGCGCCACCACGTACACATGGTGGTGGTGGCGGGGGCGGCGGCGTGCAGGCATGGGCGATGAGGCCCGCGCAGCTTAGCAAGCCTGCGGCGGGCCGAAACCCGGGTATCGGCCGGCCGGGTGAAGGCGTATGCTGCCGTCCCCACCCCGCCGAGGAGCGACCATGACGCTATGCCCGATCGCCATCGTTGCTGGCTGCAAGAAATGCCCCGCCTATTCGGTGTGCCCGCTGAAGACCGTGATCGGTGATGCGCCGAAGGCCGAGGACACCAAGGCCACCGAGCCGAAGAAGAAGTAGGCCTCGCAACGCAGCGGCCGCGTGGGGCGCGGCCGGGCTTTCACTGCCCGATCACCCAGGCCCCGAGCGCGCCGGGCGTGTTGTCGGGCATCGGCCAGCCGTTGCGCACGCGGCGGCGTTCGGGCGGCTCGTTCCAGTGCAGCACGGTGCGGATGTCGCGCAGCACGCTGGCGTCTTCGGCCAGGTAGCTGTGGCCCAGCCGGAACAGGCTCCAGCCACGCACGCGCACGGTGTCGATGCCGGGCAGCACCAGCACCGGCGGCGCGCCGCCGGCGCGCACCTCGGCGGTGGCCCACTCGAGCGCGAGCAGCGCCTTGTCCTGGTCGGCCACGTACAGCGTGGTGTGTTCGGCCGCCGGTCGGATAGACGCTGGCCAGTTGCGCGAACGACCTGGCGTCGATGTCGGGCGCCGCCAGGAAGATCTGGCCGAAGTGTGTGCCGGAGCGCAGCGCCGCCTGCGTCGTCGCGCGGTGCATCGCACGCAGCAGGCCGCGATTGCCCATGCTGTGCGCAATGATGTGCACCTTGCTGCGCTCGACCAGCTCGGTGGTCTTCACCAGGAAGTCGGCCAGGTGCTGTTCGCTGGCTTCGATGCGCGCGAGGTCGCCCACGTACGCGGTGATGTTGGCCAGCGACGGCCAGCTGTAGAACGCCGTGATGCCGGGCACCTTGAGGTCGAAGCCGAGCTGCGCCGCGCGTTGGGCGGCTTCGTCGAAGCTGGTGTTGAAGCCGTGGATGTAGACCAGCACGTTGCGATCGGACGGGTCCAGCCGCGCCGAGGAACGCGCGCACGTCGCGCGTGAACGCCGCCTCGCTCAGCACGGTGGCCGGGTCCACGGTGAGGCGATCGTCCACCCCGGTGAGCAGCCGCCGCCACAGCGGCGAGCCCAATTCGCCGCTGCGGTGGCTGGATGGAATGCGCACGATGCGCTTGCCGAAGTGCAGCGCATGCGTCGGGCTCCGAGCCGAATCCGAGATGCCGGGTTGCCGGGATCGATCGGCTTGCGGTCGGTGCCGAACCACACCGGGTAGCAGGTGCCGGAGAACTCGGCCGGGCAGGCGCCGCTGACGGCACGCGTCTTCGGCGCGTCGGCCGCGTCGGCGCTGGCCGGCGGGGGCGGCTCGACAGCCGTCGGTGGCGCGGTGGGCGAGGCGGGCGGCGCCGGGGACATCTGCGCGCAGCCGCCCAGCGCCGCGGCCAGCGTGGCGGCCAATTGCAGCAATAGGGTGCGGGCGGAGCGCATGGCGGTGGCCCAGCCGGGCCGGTGGGTGCCGATGGTACGGCGCGCGAGGCGCTGCCGAAAGCCGCGCCCCCCACGATCGGGCGTACGCTTGCCGCTGCATATGACGAGCGACACCGACGATCCCCACGACCTGCAGCGCTTCGTCGCGGCGCAGCAGGCGGTATTGCAGCAGGTGCTGGCCGAGCTCGCGGCCGGCGCGAAGACCAGCCACTGGATGTGGTTCGTCTTTCCTCAGCTCAAGGGCCTGGGCCGCAGCGCGACGGCGCGGCACTATGGGCTGGCGTCGCTGGCCGAAGCGCAGGCCTATTGGGCCCATCCGGTGCTGGGTGCGCGCTTGAAGCTGTGCTGCGATCGACTGCTGCCGCACCGGGACCTGACGGCGCTGCAGATCTTCGGTCCGACCGACGCGCTCAAACTGTGCTCGTGCCTCACGCTGTTCGAGCGCGCGGCGCCGCAAGAGCCGGTGTTCGCGCAGTTGCTGGCCCGGTATTACGGAGGCCGGCGCGACGTGGCAACGCTGGCGCTGCTGTAGCGCGACGGGCTCAGGAAACGGCCGGCAGCGCGGACTCCAGCCGCTGCGCCAGCGCCGCCGCAAACCGCTCGATCTCGACGGGCCTGCCGATGATCTCGTCACACGACACCGTGCGTTGCCTGAGCACCGGCTCGTCCGCCGGTTGTCCCATCGCGTGACACAGCAGTGTCCAGTCGGCAGGCCCCACCAGCGTGCCGGCCACCAGCAGCACGGCGGTGCGACGCCGGCGCTGCGCGAGGCCGACGAGTTTGCGGCCCCGGGTGTCCACCACCTCCCACGGTGACAGGCTGCCGAAGCAGGCCCAGCCTGCCGTGGCACCCGCCGCGTTGGCACGTGCCACGTCGTGGGGCGGTAGCGCGCGAGCCGTGATGCGCAGTTCGCCGAGCGCGTCGACATGCAGCTCGGCGATCCGGCGATAACTGTCCACCACGCCGCCGCGCACCCAGGCGTGGTTGGGCGCCACCACCAGCGAGACGCTCACCAGCCACGGGCCGGCCAGCACCGCGCCGCCGCCCGACTCTCGCTGCAGCAGCGCGGCACGCCCACCGAGGCGACGCGACACACCCTCGCGCAGCGTGCGCTGCGAACAGCCCAACACCACCGCCGGCGCGCGGTAGGTCCACACACGATGGCGCGGGGTCGCGCCGGCGGGATCGGCCAGCTGGCGCGCGTTCCACGCCTGTTCCGCCTCGGCCGTGTCTACGCCGCCTCCCGGATCAGTGCGATGGGCTTGCCACGCGCAAAGGTTTCGCCGGCGGTGACCACGATCTTCACGATGCGGCCGCCGGTCGGTGCCATCACGTCGAGGTTGGCTTTCACCAACACCACCTTGGCCAGCAACTGGCCGGCGCGTACGGTGTCGCCCTCGGCCACGTGCCATTGGTCGACCAGGGCCTCGACGCCGGCCTCCACGTCCTGCCACGCGTCGGCCGGCAGGGAAACCTCGATCACGCTGTAGTGCCCTCCGCGACGCGGGCGGTCATCAGTTTCTTCGCCGCCTCGACGATGCCAGCCACCTGCGGAATCACGAACTGCTCCAGCGGCCGGCTGTAGGGGATCGGCACGTTGGGCACCGCCAGTCGCTTGATGGGCGCCTTGAGCGCCAGCGTGTCGAGGTTCTCGGCCACGATGGCCGAAATCTCGCCGGTCAGGCCGAAGCCCAGGTAGTCCTCGTCGGCGATCAGCAGGCGCCCGGTCTTGGCCACCGACCGGATGACCGCGTCGCGGTCCAGCGGCACCAGCGTGCGCAGGTCGATCACCTCGGCGTTCGACGCCTTGCTTGCGCCAGCTCGTCGGCCGCCACCAGCGCCTTGTGCACCATCTGGCTGAGGGTGACGATGGTGAGATCGCTTGCCCTCGCGCGCCACCCTGGCCTGGCCGAAGGGCAGCGTGTACGACTCCTCGGGCACCTCGTTGCTGCTGCCCTCGAAGTACGCCATCCACGGCAGCCCCATGATGCCCTTGTGGAACATGAACATCACCGGGTTGTCGTCGCGGATCGCCTGGATCATCAGGCCCTTGGCGTCGTAGGCATTCGACGGCACCACCACCTTCAGCCCCGGCATGTGGGCGAACGTGGCGTACAGGCATTGCGAGTGCTGCGCGGCGTCGTTGTAGCCGCCGCCGATGGCGGTGGTCAGCACCACCGGCAGCTTGATGTTGCCGCCGGCCATGTAGGTGTTCTTGGCCAGGTGGTTGTAGATCTGGTCCATGCAGACGCCGAAGAAGTCGACGAACATCAGCTCGACGATCGGGCGCATGCCCGATGCGGCCGCGCCGATGGCGGCGCCGATGAAGGCCGTCTCGGAGATCGGCGTGTCCATGATGCGGTCCTTGCCGAACTTCTCCAGCAGGCCGCCGGTGGCGCCGAAGATGCCGCCGTAGGCGCCGATGTCCTCGCCCATCACGAAGACGCTTCGGGTCGCGCGCCATCTCCTGTGCGATGCCTTCGGCAATGGCCTGCGCCATCGTGAGTTTGCGGGTCTTGCTCATGATTGGCTCCTTGAGTGCGTGTGCGTTCAGGCCGCGACGAAGACGTGCTGCAGCGCATCCTCGGGCCGCCGGGTAGGGGCTGTTGCGCGCGAACTCGTAGGCGTCGGTCACGCGCTGCTTGGCACGCGCCGCGATGGCGGCTTCGGCCACGTCGGTCATCAGGCCGCTCGCGCTTGAGCAGCGCTGCGCAAGCTTGCGGGATCGGGTCGTTCTTGCGCAGCATGGCTCGACCTCGTCCTTCGGGCGGTAGACCTCGGGGTCGCCCTGGAAGTGGCCGAGATAGCGGTCCGTCTTCACCTCGATCAGGGTCGGCCCTTCGCCGCGCGCGCGCGCGCTCGACGGCCTCGCCCACGGCTTCGAACACCTCCAGCGCGTCGTTGTTCTCGACATGGATGCCCGGCATGCCGTAGGCCGCGGCGCGGTCGGCGACCCGATCGCACCGAGGTGGCACTGCGACTTGGGCACCGAGATCGCCCACTTGTTGTCTTCGCAGACGAAGATCACCGGCAGCTTCCACAGCGCCGCCAGGTTAGCGACTCGTGGAACGCGCCCTGGTTGGCCGCGCCCTCGCCGAAGAAGGCCACCGCCACCCAGTCCTTGCCGAGCTTCTTGGCGGCCAGCGCCGGCGCCGCAGGCCGGCGGCAGGCTGGCGCCGATGATGCCGCTGCAGCTGAACTTGTGCTCCGGGTCGAACAGGTGCATGTGCCCGCCCTTGCCCTTGCCCAGGCCGGTGACCTTGCCGAACATCTCGGCGGTCATCGTGCTTCAGCGGCACGCCCTTGGCGATCGCGAAGTGGTGCGGCCGGTGCGTGCCGACCACCGTGTCTTCCTGCTTCAGGTGCGCGCACACGCCCACCGCCACCGGCTCCTGCCCGGCGGCCAGGTGCATCTCGCCGGGCACCGGGCCCGAGCCGATGTCGAAGGCCAGGCCCTTCTGGATCTGCGGCGGCAGCTTGCCTTCGAGGTAGACGTTGGCCATGGTCTCCTCGTAGTCGCGGATCACCACCATCGTTCTCGTACATCCACAGCAGCTGTTGCTTGCTGGCTTTCACGTTCGTCTCCTTGCTCAAACCATCGATCGAGGCCCCTCGGAGGTGTTAGTCGATCTTCGGCGCGAGGGGAAATGAACAATAGGCTTGAGCAGACCCGGTTTGTTGAGCGTGGTCACGTAAGGCGCGCGCGCGCCCCGGTTCGACCGCGGCAGTGTGCGGCTGGAAGTGGAGCAACGGATTGCCGCGACCTTCGGCGCCCGCCCGCTGTCGCGCAGTTCAGGACCAGGCCCGTGCGCACCGGCGCGAGGAAGGCGTTCATGATCGGGCGATTCGGGTTGGCGGCGCGTGTCATCGTCAGGCGTCGACGGGCCGTGCCGGCTGTCGGCGCGGCGTCAGAGCTGATGCGGGATGATCGCGTCGACGATGCGTTTCATATCGGCATAGACCCAGTGCGCATCACCGTGCAGGGCCATGAACTGCGAGACGGCCAGGTAGTGCACGACGTCGCGGAAGTTGAGTGCACGCTCGACCGGCCAGATCGCAAAGCTCTGCTCGGCATGCTGCAGCACCGCCTCGGCCGCCAGGTCGTCGTCGTGCAGGCGCGCGGCCACCACGCGGCGGTACAGGCTCTTGCCCTTGAGCTCCGGGTAGCGGGTCGACAGACCCTGGTGCAGCTTCAGCAACTCGCGCGCGCAGCGCGCCGCGAAGCGGCGTTCGCGCCAGGCCAGCAACCACGAGAACGGGCCGGGCCCGGCGCTCAGCGACTGCGGATCGGGCAGGGGCACCCAGGTGGCCGGCGCCGCCGTCGCCGGCGCCGCCGGGGCTGCCGCCACGGGTGGGTCCACGCGCTCGCTTGTCGGTCGCAGCGGCGCGGCGCTGGCGATGATCGCGTAGCGTGACGGCAGGTTGACGAACTGCGCCCGGCAGGCCTGACTGCAGAACGCAAACAGCGCACCACCATGAACCACCCGGTGCGGCGAGGTCGTCTCGACCGACCGGCCGCACACCGGGTCGGTCAGGGTCGCCCAATCGGTGCCTGGCAGCATGGATGCGGTCTCCCCGGACGCTGTGGGTGGCTTGTTCAGGATACTCGCCGGCCAGCCGAAGTGGCCGAGGGCCGGCTTGGCCAAAGCCGGTATACGCTGCCGCGGACTGCCCCATTCCGGGGCATTTGTGACTGCCGGTTCGGCCCGCCGCGCGTCGATTCGATCGGGCGCAACCGGCCGGCGGCTGCCGCACCGTACAGTCATGCCGGCGCCGGCAGCACAGCCCGGGGTCTGAGGAGAAGCCTGCTTGAACACGAACCGATGGTCGGCGATCGCCTGTGCACTGGTCTGGGCTGCGATGCCCGCGGCCACGGTCGCGCAGCCCACGCCCTCGCGCGGCCAGCTGCTCTACGAGACGCATTGCATCGCCTGCCACGACGCGCGTCTGCACTGGCGCGACAACAAGCAGGCGGGCGACTGGCCGACGCTGCGGGCATTGGTGCGCCAGTGGCAAGGCACCGTGCAGCTGCAATGGAGCGACAGCGACATCGACGAGGTGGCACGCCACCTCAACGACACGATCTATCGTTTCCCGGGCCCGACCTCGCCGCGAGGTTACGGGCATGTCACAGCAGCGACTCGGGCACGAACGGCAGCAGCAGGTACGACTTCACGCGCAGCCAGAAGGTGGAGTCGGGCTCCTCGGTGATCACCATCTCCTGTTCGTCGTCCATGCTCAGCCATTCGCAGCCCTTGCCGCTGGCCGCCAGGCGCACGCGGTAGGCGCTTTGCAGACGGTCGATGTCGATGATGCGGATCATCTCGCGCGCGAGCTCGGGGCTTTCGATCACCGCGCCGAGCTCGGTGTTGATGGTGGCCGAGCGTGGGTCGAGGTTCATCGAGCCGACGAACAGCAGCTTGCGGTCGACCACCGCCAGCTTGGCGTGCAGCCGGCCGAGCGATGCGCCGAACAGATTGAGCCGCCGGTTCCGCTTGACGCGCGAGCCGCTGATCTCGTAGAGGTCCACGCCGAGCTCGAGCATCGGTTCGCGGTACTTGCGGTAGCCGATGTGCACGATCGGCTCGTCGGTGCTGCCCAGCGAGTTGGTCATCGCCGTGACCTTGACGCCGCGGTCGCGCAGCTCTTTCAGCAGCTCCATGCCGTCCTTGCCCGGCACGAGGTACGGCGACGTGACCACCAGCTCCTTCTGCGCCTTGCGCATCGCCTCGAACACGTTGTAGGTGACGCTGGTGTCCATCAGTTCGCCGCCGGCCTCGCCGTCGAAGGGCTTGTCGGGATGGTCGGCGAACACGTAGGCGTAGCCCCAGATGCAGACCGAGCTTGCCGTCGTCGAGGTCTTCGGCGATCGGGCCATAACCCAGGATGTCGGTGGCCGGCAGCGGCCCGGGCGGCGGCGTCTGCTCGGGCCCGGTCCACTGCTCGAACTTCTGCCGCAGCGTCTCCGGGCTGAGCTCGGTGCGCGTCACGCTGTGGATCGGGTACACCGCGTCGGCGTTCCAGTAGCGGTCGAACAGGCCCTGCAGCGGGCCGAGGACGAAGCCCACCGTGAAGGCGTCGACGTCGATGAAGTTCTCGCCGGTGGTGCTGCGCAGGAAATACTCGTTGGCGACATTGCGCCCGCCGATCACCGCCATCGCGCCGTCGGCGATGAAGAGCTTGTTGTGCATGCGGTGGTTGACGCGTTTCCAGTCGCCCACCGAAGCCAGGAAGCGGGCCGCCTGGCCCTGCCCGCGCGCGCAGCAGAACGGGTTGAAGATGCGCACCTCCACGTTCTTGTGCGCGGCGAAGGCCAGGAACATCTCGTCCTGGCCTCCGGTGTAGAAGTCGTCGATCAGCAGGCGCACGCGCACGCCGCGATTGGCGGCGTCGCGCAGCGCGCGCAGCAGCCAGCGACCCGTCTCGTCGTTCTCGAGGTGGTAGTACTGCACGTCGAGCGACACCTCGGCGCGGCGCGCCAACTGCACCCGCGTGTCGAGCGAGAACTTGCCCAGCGGCATCAGCCGGAAGCCCGATTGGTCCTCGGCCGGGCGGTAGCCCGACGCGATGCGGCCCAGCGTGGTGCGCGTTGGAGATCGGGATGGCTTCGCTGGCGATCGCCTGGCGGTCCACGCGCGGCAGGCTGGTGCAGCCGCCAAGCAGCAGCAGCGCCATCGCGAACAGCAGAAGTATCGATCGGTGGCGCGGCGGCGTCACAGGCATGGCGTTGGGGCTCCCGGGTGTCATACGCAGCCACTCGGCCGGCCGGATGCAGTGCGACTCGCCGGTCGATCGAGGGCTTGCATCATGGCGCAATCGACACGCTTGCGCATCGGCATCGGACCCGACCTGCGCGACTGTAATGTTGCACCGGTGTCGCGCGACTGATCGGCCGGCACGGCGCACGCGCCAACTGCTGCGCGCGCGTTCGCGCCGCGCGCGGGCGAGGGCTGGCACTCGCGCGATCCATCCACCACACTGGGGCATGTCGGCTCCCCCGCTGGAACCATGAACCGCCTGCGCAACACCCGGGCGCCCGCATCCCCGTCGATGTCGCGCCGCGTCTGCGTGATGGCGGGCGCGATCGCCTGCGCGCTGGGTTCGCGCCTCGGTGCCGCCGCCGCCGGCGACGTCGAGCAGCCGGTGATCGTGATGTTGGCCGCGCCCGGCGGCGAGATCGAGGTGCAGTTCGCGCCCGGTTTCGAGCCGGCGCAGCGTGAGCACCTGCTCGCCTGGGTGCGCGCGGCATCGGACGCGGTGGCGGGCTACTTCGGGCGTTTTCCGGTGCCGCAGGTGGAACTGCTGTTGCTGCCGATGGACGGCGCCGGCGTGATCAGCGGCGTGAGCTTCGGCGAGCCGTCGCCGCTGATGCGCCTGCGCGTCGGCCGCGACGTGACGCCGGCGCAGCTGCGCGACGACTGGATCCTGGTGCACGAGATGGTGCATCTGGCGGTGCCGCAGATCCCGCGCGCGCAGCGCTGGTTGCACGAAGGCATCGCCACCTACGTCGAGTCGCTCGCCCGCGGCCGGGCCGGCCTGGTGGCACCTGCGACGGTGTGGGGCCGCTGGTTCAAGGCCATGGCCCAGGGCCTGCCGGCCCAAGGCGACCGCGGGCTGGACCACACCCCCACCTGGGCCCGCACGTACTGGGGCGGGGCGATGTTCTGCCTGGTCGCCGACGTGCGCATGCGTCAGCGCGGCGCGACACAGCGCGGCCTGCAGCAGGCCCTGCAGGGCCTGCTCGCCGCGGGCGGCGACTACCGCGTGGCCTGGTCGCCGCAGCAAGATCTTCGCCACCGCCGATGCGGCCGTCGGGCAGTCCACGCTGACCGAGCTGTACCGACAGATGAAGGACAGCAGCGTCCGGACCGACCTGCCCGCCCTGTGGCGCGAGCTGGGCGTCGACGACGACGGCCTGCACGACGACGCGCCGCTGGCGGCGGTGCGGCGGGCGATCCTGGGTTAGTTGCGCTGGTTACGATCGGCAGCGCGGCGAGAGGGGCCGCGCAAACCGAACATGTCCGCACCAGTTCCCGCGATGCCCGTGGCCATGCCGCCTTCTTCGAAGCGGGCGCGAAACGCGTTGCGCTGGCTGCTGGCGGTCTGCCTCGTCCTTGTGACGCACGGGTCGTTGTACCCGTGGACGTTCGTCCAACCCGGTTCGCTCGGGTCCGCCTGGTCTGCCATGTGGCACCAGGACAGCTGGTGGACCAGCCTGGGCGACGTCGTCGGCAATGTCGTCTTGTTCGTGCCGGTGGGGCTGCTCGGTGTGTGTGTTCAAGACCGCACCTGTGCGTTTGCGCCGCGGCGTGTGGCGTTCCTGATTGTCTGGAGCATGCTGTTTGCAACGGTGCTTCAAGTCCTGCAGATCTGGATTCCCGGCCGGTCGGCCGCTGTTTCCGATGCGGTGTGGAACCTGGTCGGCCTGCTGATGGGCGTGACGGTTGCCGCTGGTGCACGCACGAGCATCGAGCAGGTGCTCGAAGGCAGGGTTTCATCGTCGGCTGCCGCGCTGATGCTGGCCACGCTGTGGCTGGCCATCGAGTGGTGGCCCTTTCTGCCGACGATCGATTGGCAACACGTCAAGAACGCCCTCAAGCCGCTGCTGATGACGCCACGCTGGAGTTGGTACTCGTTCGCAGAAGTCTCCCTGGGGCTCGGCTTGATGATGAACCTGCTGCGGGACCATCGCTCGCGCACCTCGTTCGTGCTGGCGATGGTTGTGTTGGCGATCCTCGGCAAGCTGTTCATCGATGGGCAGTCTCTTTCGGTGTCCCATTCGCTCGGCTGGCTTGCCGGGTTGGCGCTGGGTGGTGTTCTGTGGCGATCGAGTGCACCCAAGGCGGCGATGACCTCGCTTGGCACGGCGCTGGCTTGGTTCACGTTCGACGAGCTTCGACCCTTCGTTCCCACCGATACAGCCGGTTCGTTCACCTGGATTCCGTTCGTTGCATCGTTGAAGGGTTCGATGGTCAGCAACACGCTGGCGCTGTGCTGGAACGCGTTCTGGCTGGGCGCCGTGATGGTTTGCGCGCGGACACTGGGTGCCAATCTGGGCGGTTTGGCCGTGACCCTGGGCTTATGGACACTGTTGCTTGAGGGCGCCCAAGTCTGGCTCCCGGACCGGGTCGCCGACATCACCCCGGCGTTGTTTCCGGCCCTGTGGTGGCTGATGCTGAAGGTCGTGGCACCGTCGCCGGTGCGCACAGCTCGTTGACAAGATCGAAGATGGGCGCAAGCGGCTGGCCCGATCGGCCGCGGGATCGGCATGCCTGGATGTTCGCGCGCGGACAGTGCCGCCTTCGCGGGATGGAGCCTGCCCTCGCGTTGGTGGCAATGGCACTGACCCTGGCGTCGAGCCCGACCCCGCGTAGCCATTCATGCGGCCACGCCGCTGTTGCAATGCGTGCGATGTAACCAACAGCGCGGCCGATCCCCCCGAGATGGGTTCCCTAAGCTAGGGCAGTGCAGGTTACACGCTTTGCCGCAATGATCCGCCGCATCGAAATCTTGGAGTTGCGATCATGCTCGCCGAACTGCATCGCTCCGATCTGGAAGACAGCGACTTCATCCGACTCAATGAAGCCGCGCCGCCGATTCCCGTCCCGGCGGGCCACGTCGGCCCCGTGATGTTGCCGGGGACCGGGCGCATGGTGTGGTGGACCGGTCGTGTGGCGATCGGCCTGCGCCACCAGGCGCCGCAGCACTACGAGACGCTCGTCGACATCGGCGCTGTGGCTGCAGGACCTGATGCTCGACAGCCGCCGCGCGGCCCAAGTGGCCTGAACATCGGCCGGATCGACTACCCCCACGCATTGACACCTCGACGAGGCACCTGATCCGAACCGGCTAGGATTCCCTGCTGATCGCTGCGCAGGGAACCGATGCCCACACTTCGTCTGACCGTCAACGGCCGCCCGGTCGATACCGAGGTCGAGGCCGGCACGCTGCTGGTCGATCTGCTGCGGGGCGCGTTGCGCCTCACCGGCACGCATGTCGGTTGCGACACCGGACAGTGCGGTGCCTGCACCGTGCTGGTCGACGGTGTCGCGGTGCGCGCCTGCGCGCAGCTGGCGCTGCAGGTGCACGGGTGCGCCGTCACCACCGTCGAGGGCCTGGCGCAAGGCGGCCAGCCTCATGCGCTGCAGGAGGCATTCATGCAATGCCACGGCCTGCAGTGCGGGTTCTGCACGCCGGGCATGCTGATGTCCGCGGCGGCGCTGCTGCAGGCCCACCCCGATCCGTCCGAGGCACAGATCGTCGACGCGCTCGACGGCAACCTGTGCCGCTGCACGGGCTACGTCAACATCGTGGCCGCCGTGCAGCAGGCGGCGCGCATGCTCGCCGAGCGGGGTGCGCGATGAGCTCGGCGTCGTTCGAGGCCGGCCGCTTCGGCAGCGGCCAGGCGGTGCGGCGCGTCGAAGACCCGGCGCTGGTGGCCGGCGAGGGCGGTTTCACCGACGACCACGCGCCCGAAGGCCAGCTGCACCTGGTGTTCGTGCGCTCGCCCTATGCGCATGCGCGCATCGTGGCCATTGACACCGAAGAGGCCCTGCTGCGGCCGGGTGTCGTCGCGGTATTCACCGGCGCGCAGCTGGTCGAGGCCGGCGTCAAGGCGATTCCGGCGCCGGCCGAATTCCGGCGGCCCGATGGCTCGCGCAAGGCCAGCCCGCCACGGCGGGCGCTGGCTCACGAGCGGGTGCGTTTCGTCGGCGAGGCGGTGGCCGCCGTGGTGGCCACGAGCTTCGAGGCGGCACGCTCCGCCGCCGAGGCGGTGATGGTCGACTACGACGAGCTGCCGGCAGTGACCGACCCGGTGCGCGCGATGGCGCCGGGCGCGCCGGTGCTGTGCGAGGCGGCGCCCGACAACATCGCCGCCGAAGCGCGGCATGGCGATGCCGCAGCGGCCGCGCAGGCGTTCGAGCGCGCGGCCTACACGGTGACGGTGGACGTGCTGAACCAGCGCCTGGCGCCGGCGCCGATCGAGCCGCGCACGGTGCTGGCGGATTTCGACGCCGCCACGTCGCGCCTGACGGTGCGGTTGAGCAGCCAGATGCCCACCGGCGTGCGCAACTCGCTGGCCGATGCGCTGCCCGGCATGAGCGCACAGAGCGTGCGCGTGGTGGTCGGCGATGTCGGCGGCGGCTTCGGCATGAAGACCGGCATCTACCCCGAGGACGTGACGGTGGGCCACGCCGCGTGCGTGCTGAAGCGCCCGGTCAAGTGGCGCGCCGAGCGGCTGGAGGAGTTCCTGTCGGCGGTGCACGGGCGTGACGTGGCGGCGCGCGGCGAGCTGGCGCTCGACGCCGGCGGCAAGGTGCTGGCGCTGCGCGTGCGCGCGGTGGCCAACGTGGGTGCCTATGCGTCGTCCACCGGCGTGATGATCGCGCTGCTGATCGGGCCGTGGGTGACCACCAGCATCTACGACATCGGCGTGATCGACCTGCGGCTGACCGCGGTGATGACCAACACCGCGACGATCGGTGCCTACCGCGGCGCCGGCCGCCCGGAGGCGATCTACCTCACCGAGCGCCTGTTCGATGCCGCGGCGCGCGAGATGAAGCTCGACCCGGCCGAGCTGCGCCGGCGCAACATGATCCGGCCCGAGCAGATGCCCTACCAGAACGCGATGGCGCAGGTCTACGACGTCGGGCACTTCGAGCGCGTGCTCGAGCGCGGCCTGGCGCTGGCCGACTGGCCGGGTTTCGAGGCGCGCCGCGAGGCCTCGCGGCGCGCCGGCAGGCTGCGCGGACGCGGCATCGCGACGTTCCTGGAGTGGACCGGCGGCAACGTGTTCGAAGAGCGCGTGACGGTCGACGTCACGCCCGACGGCACCATCGAGCTGGTGTCGGCGGTGCAGGCCATGGGGCAGGGCATCGCCACCAGCCTGGCGCAGCTGGCGGTCGATGTGTTCCAGGTGCCGATCGAGCGCATCCGCGTCGTGATGGGCGACACCGACCGCAACAACGGTTTCGGCAGCGCCGGTTCGCGCTCGATCTTCACCGGCGGCTCGTCGGTGCGGGTGGCGTCGCTGCGCACGATCGAGCATGCCAAGGCGCTGGCCGCCGAAGCGCTCGAGGCGCCGGCGGCCGACATCGAATACCGCGCCGGTCGTTTTGCGGTCGCTGGCACCGACCTCGGCATCGACCTGTTCGAGCTGGCCGGGCGCCAGCCGGAGGGTCGGATGCACGTCGATTCCACCAGCAGCGTGGCCGGCCCCACCTGGCCCAACGCCTGCCACGTGTGCGAGGTCGAGATCGATCCCGACACCGGCGCGGTGGCGATCGTGGCCTATGCGTCGGTGAACGACATCGGCCGCGTGATCAGCCCGGCGATCGCGCGCGGCCAAGTCGAAGGCGGCGCGGTGCAGGGCATCGGCCAGGCGCTGAGCGAATGCATGGTCTACGACGACGCGACCGGCCAGGCGCTGAGCGCGAGTTTCATGGACTATGCGATGCCGCGCGTCGACGGCTTCCGCGCCTTCAAGACCGAGTTCGACCAGTCGGTGCCGAGCCGCAACAACCCGCTCGGTGTCAAGGGCGTCGGCGAACTCGGCACGATCGGCGCCACGCCGGCGGTGGTGAATGCGGTGATCGACGCGCTCGACCACGCGGGCCTGGGTCGGGACGCCGAGCGCATCCAGATGCCGATCACGTCGGAGCGCGTGTGGCGCGCGCTGCACCGGCGCGAGTTCGATCCCGCGCCGCTGGCGAATCTGACCTGACCCCCCGTAGCGCCTTCGGCGCCTGTCCACGGTCGGGCCTCCATGCCCGACCGGCTCGGCAGGCACGCATCGGCACGCAGGTGCCGCTGCAAGTCCGGCCTCGCCCCCAAGGGGGGCGCCGCCAGCGGCCCGGCGAAGCCGGTTCCGCGGCGGCCTCTTGGTGGTGCCGTTAGGGCCGCACGGCGGGCGTTTCCACCAACAGCCCGGCGCTGCGCTGCGCCAGGTAGAGCTCGAGCGCCACCATCTCCGCCGAGCCTTCGGCGAACGGCTCGGCGCGCACCCCGTTCATGCAGTTGCGGATGCGCCGCCGCAGCGAGCCCAGTGCCTGCCACTCCAGCCGGTAGGTCGGGTAGCCATTGACATGGCCCTGGGGAATCGGGTTCCCGGCAAGCCGGCGCCCGGCCAGCGCGTCGTGGCATAACGCGCACGCGAGATTGAGCTGGCCGAAGCGCTGGGCAAAGAGTTCGCGTCCCTGCGCGCGCGCGGGCGCCAGCTCGGGTTTCGCGCTGGGTTGCAGCGGCAGGCCGCGCGACTGGTGCGCGACGTAGGCCTCCAGACTCAGCAGTTCGGGGCTTTCCGGCGGCCATGCCGGTGCGGCCTGATTTCGCGTGCGGCACAGGTTGATGCGCTGCGCGAGGTTCACCGGCCGGCGGTCGATCGCGTCCCAATCGGGATAGCGCGCGGCCACGCCGCGAAGGCTCTGGCGCGCGTCGCCATGGCAGTCGGCGCAGGCGCGACCGCCCGGCGCCGGCGCGCCCCGCCACAACGCCTCGCCGTCGGCCACCGACAACATGCCGGGGTTCTGCGCATCGTCGCGCTGCATCGCCTGCAGGCTCGCGCTCATGGCGTCGAAACCCGAGCGCCGCGGCGCGCCGTCGGTCTGCGCCGCCGCCGGCAGGCAGCCGCCCAGCCACAGCACCGCGGCCACGATGCGGCGGCGCGGCGTCATGTGACGGTGATCGTCGCCGACTCGGTCTGCGTGAAGCCGTTGTCGCCTTCCCAGGTGAAGGTCAGGCTGCCGCTGGCGTCGACGCGCAGGCTGAAGGCCAGGTATGGATTCGCCGCAATCGCCGGGTACAGGTCGGCGCTGAACACCAGCTCGCCGTTGTAGCGGCAGCTGAAGCGTCGCAGGATGTCGCGCGGCAGCGTGCGCCCGTCGGAGCCGGCGCGGTAGCCGGTTTCCATCGTGTGGGCGATCAGCGTGCGGATCTCCACCACCTCGTCGCGGCGCGCGGTGGCGGGAACCTGGATGCGGGTGCGGGCCATGATCAGGTCATTCCAGACACGCGGCCAGGGTCACGACCACGTCGACGGTGTGCGTCCAGTGCGAGCCGTCGCTCAGGCGCGCCACCGCCACCAGCTGCTGCGTCGTCGCCAGGCGGATGCGCGTGGCCACGCGCGCCTTGCCCAGACGCGGCGACAGCGTGGCCACGAACACGTCGCGCTGCGGATTCTTCTCGTTGAACACCGCGATCGCGCGCACGTGATCGGCCGCGGTCATCGGGCTGTCGACACTGACGGTGATCGGCACCGCGTTGCCGTTTTCCACCAGCGGCTCGATCTCGAACTTGACGCGGCCTTCGCGCGTGGGCGCGCCGCCGGTGAAGCCGCGCACCGCCCCCGCCAGCTCGTCGGACAGCGCAGCGGCCGGTCGCCACACCAGGCTCAGCCCGAGGGCGGCCGTGAGCGCGGCGCGGCGCGTGGGCTGATGCAACCGCATCATGGTGCGGCGCGCAGCGTGCGCAGGTAGGCCACCACGTCTTCGATCTGCTGCGCGTCGAGCACGGTCTTGTCGCGCCACGCGGCGCCGACGCGCGACAGGCCCTGGGTGCGGTAGTAGGCCGGCATGATGGTTTGCGGGTTGAACGACGCCGGATCGACCAGCCGCCGCCGCAACTGGCCTTCGCTCCAGCGCGACCCCGCGCCAGCCAGATCGGAGCCCAGGTCACCCTGGAATCGCACCTCGGGCATCGGCGCGCTGTGGCACAGCAGACACAGGCCGATCTGGCGGTCGGCCACGATGCGCCGCCCCGCGTCGGCGTTGCCGGCGGTGGCGGTCAGCGGCGTCGCCATCTCGTCGGCCGCCACCGCCGGTGGCGGCCGTGCCGCGCCCGGTGTCGCGGCGCAACCGCCGAGCAGCGCAGACGCGGCGGCAACGACGCAGCGCGCGACCAACCGGGCGGCGTGCAAGGCCTCAAGCCCGCTTCAGACTGTGGTGCTTGAGCGGCAGATCGCGGATTCGCTTGCCGGTGGCGGCGAAGATCGCGTTCAGCACCGCCGGCGCGGCCACCGCGATCGTCGGTTCGCCCACGCCGCCCCAGAAACCGCCCGAAGGCCTGACCGAGGTTTCGACCTTCGGCATGTCCTTCATCAGCAGCGCCGGATAGCTGTCGAAATTGGTCTGCTCGATGCGACCACCCTTGACGGTGCATTCCTGGAACAGCATCGCCGACAGGCCGTAGACGAACGAGCCTTCGACCTGCGCCTCGATCTGCTGCGGGTTGACCGCGTGTCCGCAGTCGGTGGCGGCGACGATGCGGTGGATCTTCAGCGCGCCGGCGTCGCTGACCGACACCTCGGCGCAGGCCGCCACGTAGCTGCCGAAGCCCATGGTCTGCGCCAGCCCGCGGTGCACGCCGCGCGGCGCCGGCTGGTCCCAGCCGACCTTGGCCGCCACCTCGTTGAGCACGGCCAGGTGTTTGGGGTGGTTGGCCATCATCTTGCGGCGCAGCGCCAGCGGGTCCTGCTTCGTCGCGGCGCGATCTCGTCGATGAAGCACTCGAGGTAGATCGCGTTGTGGTTCAGGTTCACGCCGCGCCAGAAGCCCGGCGGCACCGGCGGGTTGCGCATCGCGTGGTCGATCAGCAGGTTCGGGATCGTGTAGCCGATCGAGGCTTCGGCGCCGCTGGCGTTGAGACCCTGGAACACCACCGGGTCGAGGCCGTTCTTCACGTTCTGCGGGAACACCGCGGCGAGGATCGACTGGCCCGAGATGCGCATGTGCAGCGCGTTGACGTTGTTGTCCTTGTCGAGGCCCGCGACCAGCCGGCACTGCGTGATCGGGTGGTAGCGGCCGTGCAGCATGTCTTCCTCGCGCGACCAGATCAGCTTGACCGGCGTGCCCGGCATCTCCTTGGCGATGGCCACCGCCTGGCGCACGTAGTCGGTCATGCCGCGCCGGCCGAAGCCGCCGCCGAGGTGGATCTTGTAGACCTCGCACTTCGCGCTCGGCAGGCCCGAGGCCTCCACGGTGGCCGCGAACGCGGCCTCGCCGTTCTGCGTCGGGCACCACACCTCGCAGCGCTCGCTGGTCCAGCGCGCGGTGGCGTTCATCACCTCCATGCAGGCGTGGTTCTGGTACGGGTACGAGTACACCGCCTCGATCGTGCGCGCCGCGCTGCCGAGCGCCGCCTTGGCGTCGCCGATCTTGGCGCCGGCCACCGCGTCGTCGGCGGTGAGGCCGGCCTTCAGCGTGGCGGCGATGGTCGCGCTCGAGACGCCGGTGTTGGGTCCCTCGTCCCACTCGATCGGCAACGCGTCGAGCGCGGTCTTGGCGTGCCACCAGGTGTCGGCGACCACGGCCACCGCGGTGTCGCCGACCGTGACCACCTTCTTCACGCCGGGCTTGCTGCTGACGGCGGCGGCGTTGAAACTCTTGACCTTGCCGCCGAACACCGGGCAGTCCCTGATCGCGGCGTTCAGCATGCCGGGCAGCGTGAGGTCCATGCCGTAGACCTGCGAGCCGTCGACCTTGTGGCTGGTGTCGAGGCGTTTGACGGGTTTGCCGGCGACCTTCCAGTCCTTCGGGTCCTTCAGTGGCACGTCGGTGGGTGCCGGCAGCTTCGAGGCCGCCTCGGCCACCTGGCCATAGCGCACGTTGCGGCCCGACTTGGCGTGCGAGATCACGCTGTTGCTCGCGCTGCACTCGCTCACCGGCACGCCCCAGCCATTGGCGGCGGCCTGCACCAGCATCATTCGCGCCGCGGCGCCGCCTTTGCGCACGTAGTCGTTCGATTCGCGGATGCCACGGCTGCCGCCGGTGGAGAAGTTCTGCCAGACGCGGTTGCGCGCGACGTTCTGCCCCGGCGTGGGGTACTCGGTGCTCACCTTGGCCCAATCGCACTCGAGCTCCTCGGCCACCAGCTGTGCCAGCCCGGTGAGCGTGCCCTGGCCCATCTCGCTGCGCGCGATGCGCACCAGCACGGTGTCGTCGGGCTTGATCAGCACCCAGGCGTTGATCTCGCCGGCGGCACTTTGCGCCGCGGCCTTGCCGACCAGCGGCGAATCGGGGATGTGGAAGCCGACCACCAGCGCGCCGGCGGTGGTGGCAGAGGCGCCGAGGAAGCGGCGGCGCGAGACCTTGGTCGAGATGGTGGTGGTGCTCATGATGGGTGTCTCCTGGCTCAGGCCTTGGCCTTGGCCGCGACCTTGATCGCCGCGCGCACCCGGTTGTAGGTGCCGCAGCGGCAGATGTTGGTCATCGCCTCGTCAATGTCGGCATCGGTGGGCGAGGGCTTCTTCTTCAGCAGCGCGGCGGCGGTCATCAACATGCCCGACTGGCAGAAGCCGCACTGCGGCACGTCCATCTCGACCCAGGCTTTCTGCAGCGGATGCGAGGCGTTCGGCGCGAGGCCCTCGATGGTGACGACCTTCTGCGTCGCGCCGACGGCGGACACCGGCCGCACGCAGCTGCGCACCGGCTCGCCGTCGATGTGCACCGCGCAGGCGCCGCAGGCAGCGATGCCGCAGCCGTACTTGGTGCCGGTGAGGCCGAGCTGCTCGCGCAGCACCCACAGCAGCGGTGTGTCGGGTTCGGCGTCGAAATCACGGTCCTTGCCGTTGACGTTCAGGCGGGGCATGCCGGTCTCCTCGTGTGGCGGGCCGGTCGATTGTGTGCCGTTGGAGAGCCGGACTCAAACCAGGGGTTGTCCGCATCGTCGGCGCATCGAATTGCCCGCGTCACAATGGTGCGATGCAGATCAGTGCGTATCTGAAGCTGTCGATCGCCGTCGCGCTGGCCACCATTGCGCTGAAGTTCGGCGCCTGGTGGCTCACCGATTCGGTGGGCCTGCTGTCGGACGCGCTGGAGTCGCTGGTCAACCTGGCCGGCGCGGTGTTCGCGCTGATGATGGTCACGGTGGCCGCGCAGCCGCCCGACGACGACCACCCGTACGGACACCACAAGGCCGAGTATTTTTCCAGCGGTTTCGAGGGCGTGCTGATCCTGGTGGCGGCGCTGGCCATCATCTGGGCCGCGGCGCAGCGCTTCGTCAACCCGCAGCCGCTGCAGTCGCTCGGCCTGGGCCTGAGCCTGTCGGTGGTCAGCTCGGCGATGAACGGTGCGCTCGCCTACGCGATGCTGCGCAAGGCGCGCGAACACCGATCGATGGCACTCGAGGCCGACGCGCGGCACCTGTTCACCGACGTGTGGACGTCGGTCGGCGTGGTCGCCGCATTGATCGGCGTGCAGTTCACCGGCTGGCTCTGGCTCGACCCGGTCATTGCGATCCTGGTGGCCGGCAACATCGTGCGCGAGGGCGTGCTGCTGATCTGGGCCTCGGCCGATGGGTTGATGGACCGCGCGCTCGAGCCCGACGTGCGCGAGCAGATCGAGCGCACGCTGGACGAGTTCCGCCATCAGGCGATCCGCTTCGACCATGTGGCGACGCGTCGCGCAGGGCAGCGGCGCTTCGTCGACCTGCACATGCACATGCCCTCGGCGTGGACGCTGGGCCGCGCCGCGGCGGTGCGCACGTCGGTGGAGCAGGCGCTGATGAGTGCGGTGCCGGGCCTGCGCGCCAGCATCCAGCTGCTGCCGATGGACGTGGAGGCGCACTTCGACGACCCGAAGGACCCGAAATGATCGCTCTGGTGCAGCGGGTGGCGCGCGCGCAGGTGCTCGTGGCCGGTCGAGCGACCGGGGAAATCGCGGCGGGACTGCTGGTGTTCGTGTGTGCCGAGCCTGCCGACACCGACGAGCAGGCCGGCAAACTGGTCGACAAGGTGCTCAAGCTGCGCATCTTCGGCGACGCTGCGGGCAAGATGAACCGCAGCCTGCAGGACGTCCACGGTGGCCTGCTGATCGTCAGCCAGTTCACGCTGGCGGCAGACACCTCGGGTGGCCATCGGCCGAGCTTCGCGGGCGCCGCACCGCCGCAGCTCGGCAGGGCGCTCTACGACGCGGTGCTGCGCCTCGCGCGCGAGCGCCACCCGCTGGTGGCCGCCGGCGAGTTCGGCGCCGACATGCAGGTGGAACTGGTCAACGACGGGCCGGTGACGATCGCGCTGCGGGTCGTCTGATGTGCTCGGTCGCCCTACGGGCCGCGCTCGCGCTCGCAGGCGCTCGCCCCTCCTGAGGCAATCGCCCGTGCGCAGTGCACGGGCTCATGTCCTCAGTCGCCCTGCGGGCCGCGCTCGCGCTCGTAGGCGCTCGCCCCTCCTGAGGCAATCGCCCGTGCGCAGTGCACGGGCTCATGTCCTCAGTCGGCGTACTGCCCGGCGGCCTTGATGGCGGGGCCCCACTTGGCGATCTCGGCGGTGACGAAGGCCTTGTGTTCGGCGCCGCCGAGGCGGTTGTCGGTGACCACCACGGCCCCCAGCGCTTCCTGGCGCTTGATGAACTCGGGGTCCTTCAGCGCGGCGCGCAGCGCGGCGTTGAGCTTGTCCTGCACCGCCTTGGGCGTGCCCTTCGGCGCGTACAGGCCGTGCCAGATCGCCACGTTGAAGCCCTTCAGGCCGGATTCGTCCAGCGTCGGCAGCTTGGCCAGCGCCGGGGTGGTCAGCCGCTTGGTCGAGGTGACCGCGAAGGCCTTGATCTTGCCGGCCTCGATCTGCTGCGTCGTGTTGGTGGTCTGGTCGCACATCAGATCGACCTGGCCGCCGAGCAGATCGGTCATCGCCGGCGCGGTGCCCTTGTACGGCACGGTGGTCATGTCGACGGCGACGCTCTGCTGGAACAGCAGCCCGCACAGGTGCGACGCGGCGCCCAGGCCGGCGTTGGCGAGGTTGATCTTGCCCTTGTTGGCGTCGATCCAGTTGCGCAGCTCGGCGAAGTTGTTGGCCGGCAGCGTGCTGCGGCCGATCAAGGTCATCGGCACCTCGTTGACCATGCCGAGGTATTCGAAGTCGTCGAGCGTCTTGTACGGCATGTTGCGATACAACGCCGGCGAGGTGGCCATGCCGATGTGATGCAGCAAGATGGTGTAGCCATCCGGCGCCGCCTTGGCCACCTTGGCCGCACCCAGCGTGCCGCCGGCGCCGCCGACGTTGTCGATGATCACGGTCTGGTTGTTCAGGCCCTTGCGCATCACCTCGGCCAGGTCGCGCGCCACCTTGTCGGTGGGGCCGCCGGCGGCAAACGGCACGACGATCGTGACCGGCTTTTCCGGGTAGTCGGCCCACGCCAAGGGGCTGGTGATCAGGGCCGCAACGGCCAACAGGGTGGTTCGCTTCATCAGGGTCTCCAGTGCATAGGCGGGGGGGTTCGGCGGCATGCTAAGTGCCGATGGGTGCCCCTGCAACGCGGGAACTACGTAGCGCGACGACCGGATCGACCCGTAGTCGCCCGGATCAAGCCGCGGGTTCGCGCAGGTGGTCGGCCAGCACCCGCGCCACGTGCAGCGCCTCGCGCCCGGTGCCGTCGGCGATCTGGTGGCGGCAACTGGTGCCGTCGGCCACGATCGTCGCGCCGGCGGCGGCGCGCACGGCGGGCAGCAGGCTCAGCTCGGCCATCTGCAGCGATGCGTCATGGTGCGCCGCCTCGTAGCCGAAGCTGCCGGCCATGCCGCAGCACGAGCTTTCGATCAGCTCGACCTGCGCGCCGGGGATCAGCTTCAGCGTGTCGAGCACCGAGCCCATCAGGCCGAAGGCCTTCTGGTGGCAATGGCCGTGCACGAGCAGGGGGCGCGAAGCGCCGCGCCAGTGCGGCGCAAACCGGCCGGCACGTGCCTCGCGCTGCACGAACTCGTCGAACAGCAGCGCCTGGGTGGCCACCGTGTCGGCCGCCGGGCCCAGGCCGAGGCCGCGAATCTCGTCGCGCAGCGTCAGCAGGCACGAGGGCTCGAGCCCGACGATGGCGATGCCGCGTTCGGCGAACGGCTGCAGCGCCTCGACCAGCGCGCGCGCCTTGTCGCGGGCTGCGTCGACCTGCCCGGTCGACAGGTAGGTGCGGCCGCAACACAGCCGTTCACCGCGGGCGCCCTGCGCCAGGTGCACGGCGTAACCCGCGGCGCGCAACACCCGGACGGCGGCCGCGGCGTTGTCGGGCTCGAAGTTGCCGTTGAAGGTGTCGACCCAGAGCACCACCGCCTTCGGCGCGGCGAGCGCAGCGGCGCGATCGACCAGGCCCAGCGCGCCCGCCTGATTCCAGAACGTGTCACGGCGCCACGCCGGCAGCTTGCGCCGCGCCGACAGGCCCAGCAGGCGCTCACCCAGGCGCGCCAGCCGCATCGAGCGGTTGCGCAGGTTGAGCAGCCCGGCGAATCGGGCCGCCCAGGGTGCGTAGTCGGGCAGGCCTGCGATCAACCGATCCTTCAGCGTGGCGCCGAATCGTGCGTGGCGTTGCGCCTGCACCTCGAGCTTCATGCGCGCCATGTCCACGCCGGTGGGGCAGTCGCGCCGGCAGCCCTTGCAGCTGACGCACAGGTCGAGCGCGTCGCGCACCGCGTCGCCGGTGAGCGCGTCGTCGCCGAGCTGGCCCGACAGCGCCAGGCGCAAGGTGTTGGCACGCCCGCGCGTCAGGTGCTGCTCGTCGCGCGTGACGCGGTAACTCGGGCACATCGTGCCGGCGTCGAACTTGCGGCAGTGGCCGTTGTTGTTGCACATCTCCACCGCCTTGGCGAAGCCGCCGCTGGCGTCGCCGCCGGAGCCGGGCGCGGTGGTGGTTTCGGTGAGCGGGTCGTTCTGCACGTTCCACGCCGACCAGTCGAGCGCCGGGCGGATCGTGATCGTCTGGTAGCCGGTGGGGTAGCGGAACAACGAAGGGTCGTCCATCCTCGGCGGCTCGATGATGCGGTTCGGGCAGAACAGGTTGTCGGGGTCGAGCTCGCGCTTGATGGCACGAAAGGCCTGGTTGATGCGCGGGCCGAACTGCCACGCCACCCATTCGCCGCGGCACAGCCCGTCGCCGTGCTCGCCGCTGTAGGCGCCCTTGAACTGGCGCACCAGCACGCTGGCCTCGTCGGCGATCGTGCGCATCTTGTGGGCGCCGTCGCGTCGCATGTCGAGGATCGGCCGCACGTGCAGCGTGCCGACCGACGCATGGGCGTACCAGGTGCCGCGTGTGCCGTGGCGCCGGAACACGTCGGTCAGCGCGTCGGTGTATGCGGCCAGATGCTGCAGCGGCACCGCACAGTCCTCGATGAAGCTCACCGGCTTGCCGTCGCCCTTCAGGCTCATCATGATGTTCAGGCCCGCCTTGCGCACCTCCCACAGTGCCTTCTGCGGCGCCTCGTCCGTCATCGGCACCACGCTGCCGGGCAGCTGCAGATCGCCCATCAGTTCGACCAGCGCGCGCAACTGCGCCAGCAGCGCCGCGCGGTCGTCGCCGCTGAACTCCACCAGCAGGATCGCCTCCGGCGCGCCGATCAGCGCGGCTTCGATCACCGGCTTGAAGGCGGGGTTGGCGCGCGCCAGATCGATCATCGTGCGGTCGACCAGTTCCACCGCGCTGGGCCCGAGCGTGACGATGTGCTGCGCGCTGTCCATCGCGGTGTGGAAGCTGTTGAAGTTCACCACGCCCAGCACCTTGGCGCGCGGCAGCGGCGCGAGCTTCAGCGTCAGCGAGCGCGTGAAGCCGAGCGTGCCTTCGGCGCCGACGAACAGATGGGCCAGGTTCACCGACCCGTCGTCGGTGTACGGCCGCTCGCTGCGCGGCTGGAAGATGTCGAGGTTGTAGCCGCCGACGCGGCGCAGCACGCGCGGCCAGTGCGCGTCGATCTCGGCGCTGTTCGCGTCGGCCAGCGCGCGGACGAAGCGCGCGATCCCGGCCGCGCGGCCCGTCAGTCGGTCGACGGTTTCGAAGCGCTGCGTCGTGCCGTCGGCCAGCCAGACGTCGGCGCCCAGCACGTTGTGCACCATGTTGCCGTAGGCGATCGAGCGCGAACCGCAGGAGTTGTTGCCCGCCATGCCGCCGAGCGTGGCTTGTGCGCTGGTCGATACATCCACCGGATGCCACAGGCCGTGGACCTTCAACTGCGCGTTCAGGTGGTCGAGCACCAGGCCCGGCTGCACGGTGGCCACCCGGTTCACCGGGTCGACCTCCAGCACGCGGCGCAGGTGCTTGCTGCAGTCAATGACGAGGCAGGCCCCCACCGTCTGGCCGCACTGGCTGCTGGCGGCGCCGCGCGGCAGCACCGGCACCTGCAGCTCGCGCGCGATGTCGAGCGCGGCCTGCACGTCGGCGTCGTCGATCGGCACGAACACGCCCACCGGCATCACCTGGTAGATCGACGCGTCGGTGGCGTAACGGCCGCGTGACGCGGTGTCGAACAGCACCTCGCCGCGGGTGTGGCGGCGCAGGCGATCGGCCAGCGCGCGACTGGTGTCGGTGACCGGTGCCGCGCTGGGCCGATTCGCCTCGGAAGCGGTGGGGGAATCCATGCGCGTGGGGTGCCGATCGGCGTGCAATGATCGGCTCCATTGTCCACCCGGCACCGGAGGACCCTCACGATGATCGCGCTCGACCAGCACGCCAGCGGCCGCCACTTCCTGCAGATCCCCGGTCCGAGCCCGGTGCCCGACCGCATCCTGCGGGCGATGAGCCTGCCGACCATCGACCACCGCGGCCCGGAGTTCGGCGCGCTCGGCCTGAAGGTGCTCGGCGGCATGCGCCAGATCTTCAAGACCCAGCACCCGGTGGCGATCTACCCGGCCTCGGGCACCGGCGCGTGGGAGGCCGCGCTGGCCAACACGATGAGCCCGGGCGATGCGCTGCTGATGTTCGAGACCGGCCACTTCGCGACGCTGTGGCAGAAGATGGCGCTGCGGCTGGGCCTGCAACCCGAGTTCCTGAGCGTGCCCGGCACCGACGCCGCGACCGGCCTGCCGAACGGCTGGCGCCGCGGCGTGCAGGCCGATCTGATCGAGCAGCGGCTGCGCGCCGACCCGTCGCATCGCCTGAAGGCGGTGTGCGTGGTGCACAACGAGACCTCCACCGGCGCCACCTCCGACATCGCCGCGGTGCGACGTGCGATCGATGCCGCGCGGCACCCGGCGCTGCTGATGGTCGACACGATCTCGGGCCTGGCCTGCGCCGACTACCGCCACGACGAGTGGGGCGTGGACGTCGCGATCAGCGGCTCGCAGAAGGGGCTGATGCTGCCACCGGGCATCAGCTTCAATGCGCTGTCGCCGAAGGCGCTGGCCACGGCCAAGACCGCCACGCTGCCGAAGGCCTATTGGGCCTGGGACGAGATCGTGCAGGCGAACCAGGGTGGCTACTGGCCCTACACGCCGAACACCAACCTGCTGTATGCGCTGAGCGAATCGCTGGACATGCTGCTCGAGCAGGGGCTGGACACCGTGTTCGCGCGCCATCGCCGCTGGGGCGAGGGCGTGCGTGCGGCGGTGCGCGCGTGGGGGCTGCCGATCCAGTGCGCGGAGGCCGCGGTGTATTCACCGGTGCTCACCGGCGTGATCACGCCCGCGGGCGTGGACGCCGATGCGCTGCGCCAGTTGATCCATCGGCGCTTCGACCTCTCGCTCGGCACCGGCCTGGGCAAGGTGAAAGGCCGCATGTTCCGCATCGGCCACCTGGGTGACTGCAACGACCTGACGCTGGTGGCCACGCTGGCCGGTGTCGAGATGGGGCTGAAGCTCGGCGGCGTCGCGCTGGTCGGCAGCGGCGTGCAGGTGGCGATGGATTACTTCGCAGCGCACCCGCTCCAGGCCATGCTGGAAGCTGCGGCCTGAACGCCCCCACGCCGCGTCATTTGTAGCTGCGGGCGTCCTCGATCACCTTGCCGTCGTTGGGCAGGCTGCCGGGCTTCAGCAGCGTGATCTCGGCGCGCAGCTTGGTGACATCGCGCACGCTGCTGGCGATGGCCTCGGCCAGGCCCTCGGGCGAGGCCGAGACCTCGGCCTTGAACGTCAGCCGGTCGCTGGCCATCTCGCCTTCGACCACCACCCGCGCCCGGCCGATCTCGGCGTGCCGTCGCGCCACCTCGGCCACCTGGCTCGGGTGCACCAGCATGCCGCGCACCTTGGTCGTCTGGTCGGCACGACCCATCCAGCCCTTGATGCGCAGTGCGGTGCGCCCGGTCGGGCAGCGGCCCGGCAGCACGGCACTCAGGTCGCCGGTGCCGAAGCGCACCAGCGGGTAGTCGGTGGCCAGCACCGTGACGACGACCTCGCCGACCTCGCCGTCGGGCACCGGATCGTCGGTGCCGGGGCGCACGATCTCCAGCAGCACGCCTTCGTCGACGACCAGGCCTTCGCGGGCCGTGGTTTCATAGGCGATCAGCCCGACGTCGGCCGTCGCGTACGCCTGGTAGCCCTCGATGCCGCGCTCGCGCAACCAGTCGCGCAGCGACGGCGGAAAGGCCTCGCCGCTGACCAGCGCCTTGGTGATCGAGCCGATCGCCAGGCCGGATTCGGCGGCTTTTTCGAGCAGGATCTTCAGGAAGCTCGGTGTGCCGATGTAGCCCTGCGGCCGCAAGTCGACGATCGCCTGCAGCTGCAGCTCGGTGTTGCCCACGCCGCCAGCGAACGTGGTGCAGCCGATCGCGTGCGCGCCGGTCTCCATCATCGCGCCGGCCGGCGTGAGGTGGTAGCTGAAGCTGCAGTGCACCAGCTCGCCGGCGCGAAAGCCCGCGGCCCAGATGGCGCGCGCCATGCGCCAATAGTCCTCGCCGCCGCCCTCGGGTTCGTAGATCGGGCCGGGCGACTGGAACACGCGCCGCGCGCCTTGGCCTGAGCGCATGCCGCGCCAGCCGATCGCCGAATAGCCGCCCAGCGGGTCCCACGGCTCAGCCTGACGCTGCGCCTGCTGCCGCGCGTGCAGTTCGGTCTTGCGCAGCACCGGCACGCGTTGCAGCGCGGCGCGGCTGGTGACGCTGGCGGCGTCGACGCTGCCGAGCCGGGTTGCGCCGCCGGGGGTCTGCAGCGCGCGGCGGATCAGCGCCGGCAACGCGGCCAGCGCGGCCGCTTCGCGCACGGCCGGGTCGCGGGTTTCGAGGGTGTCGTAGTGTTCGGTGGTCATGATGGCAAGGCTTCCGGTCGGCCCGCGCGGGCTGCGGGTGGTCAATCGTCGTCGCGCCGCCAGCGCTCGAGTCGCTTCTTGACTTCGGCGATCCATTGCCGCTGGCCGGCGGCGTCCGTCAGCGTCTGTGTGTCCCATGACGGCGATGTCGTCGCCGGCTTGCGCACCAGGCGCACAACGAGCGTGGCGCCGTCGATGCGCCAGTCGGCCACGCCTTTGCCGCGCAGCTCGCAGCCGTCGCCGCGCTCGGCCAGCCCCAGCTCGCGCAGCGACCGCTTGAGCTGCACCAGCGCGGCCTCGGGCTTGTACGCCGGCGCATCAAAGCCGAAGTCGGGTTGATCAGCCACGCTGCGTCGCCATGCGCTCGTCGCGCCCAAGTGGCCGCCGCGGAACCGGCTTTGCCGGTCCGCTGACGGCGCTTCCTTGAGGGGGAGGCGACCGCAGGTCGCTACGGGGGTGGGTCACGCCAGCCAGCGCTTTCTGCGCTTGTAGCTCTTGACGTCGCGGAAACTCTTGCGGTCGCCGCCGCCGACGCCGAGGTAGAACTCCTTGACGTCCTCGTTCTCGCGCAGATCGGCAGCCTTGCCGTCCATCACCACGCGGCCGTTCTCGAGAATGTAGCCGTAGTCGGCGTAGCGCAGTGCCATGTTGGTGTTCTGCTCGGCCAGCAGGAAGGTGACCTTCTCGCGCTGGTTGAGGTCCTTCACGATCTCGAACACCTCCTCGACGATCTGCGGCGCCAGGCCCATCGAAGGCTCGTCGAGCAGCACCATCTTCGGGTTGGCCATCAGCGCGCGGCCGATCGCGCACATCTGCTGTTCGCCGCCCGAGGTGTAGGCGGCCTGCGAGCCGCGCCGCGTCTTCAGCCGCGGAAAGTAGTTGTAGACCTTCTCCAGCGTGGCATCGATCGCCGCGTGGCCGTCCTGGCGCGTGTAGGCGCCGGTGAGCAGGTTCTCCTCGATCGTCAGATGCGCGAAGCAGTGCCGGCCTTCCATCACCTGGATCACGCCGCGGTCGACCATCTCCGACGTGCTGAGCTTCTCGATGCGCTCGCCGCGCAGTTCGATCGAGCCCTTGGTGACTTCACCGCGCTCGCCGGCCAGCAGGTTGCTCACCGCACGCAGCGTGGTGGTCTTGCCGGCGCCGTTGCCGCCCAGCAGCGCGACGATGCCGCTCTCGGGCACCTGCAACGACACGCCCTTCAACACCAGGATCACGTGGTTGTAGATGACCTCGATGCCGTTGACGTTGAGGAGAAGGGTGCTCATGTCTGTGCTTTCAACTCTTCGAAGCGTCGCGCCGCGGCGCTTCGAAGAGGGCTCCGCGGGGAGCCCGCCCCGCTCGGCGGGGTCGGGGTGCCGTCCAACCCCTCCCTCGCGGAGGGAGGGGAAGGGGCGGGAGCGGTGACATGCTGCCGCCAGGGGCGGCGGACATCGGTGGGATAGCGGCCTCAGCTCTGGCAATCCTCAGGAGTCCGCCGTGTGAGCTTCTTCTCCGCCGCGTACTTGTCCGCCGCCTGCTTCACCATCGGCTTGAGGATCGACTCGTCGGCCTGGTACCAGTCGGACGTGAAGTTCCACTTGGTGCCGTCCCAGGTGTGCACGCGGGCGTAGGAGGCGCCCATGTGGTCGGCGCACGAGGTCGACACCGGACGCATCACGCCGGCGAAGCCCAGCGCGTCGAGCTTCTTCTGGTCCAGTGCCAGGTTCTCGTAGCCCCAGCGTGCCTGCTCGCCGGTCATGATCTTGCCCTTGCCGAAGCGCTCCTGCGCACGCCGCACGCCCTCGACGGCCAGCATCGCGGCCGACAGCCCGCGCATGTAGAGCACCTGTCCGACCTCTTCCTTCGGGCCGGTGCCCTGGCCCTTGGCGTGCACCTTGTCGAGGATCTCCTTGACGATCTTGGACTGCGGCTCGGCACCGTGCTGCAGAGCCAGCGCGTGGTAGCCCTTGGCACCGTCGCCGACGTCCTTGACGTCGGGCTCGGCGCCGGCCCACCACACGCCGTACATCTTGTCGCGCGGGTAGCCGGTGGCCACGGCCTCCTTGATCGACGTGGAGTTCATCACGCCCCAGCCCCACAGGAAGATGTAGTCGGGCCGGTTCTGGCGGATCTGCAGCCAGGTGGCCTTCTGCTCGACGCCGGGGTGCGCCACCGGCAGCAGGCTCAGCTCGAACCCATGCATCTTGGAGCGCTCCTGCAGCAGCGCGATCGGCTCCTTGCCATAGGGGCTGTCGTGGTAGACCAGCGCGATCTTCTTGCCCTTGAGCTTGTCGTAGCCGCCTTCCTTCTTGGCCACGTGCTGCACCAGGATGTCGGCGGCCACCCAGTAGGTGCCCACCAGCGGGAAGTTCCACTTGAACACCCCGCCGTCGGCGGATTCGCTGCGCCCGTAGCCCGAGGTGATGAGCGGGATCTTGTCGCCCGGCGCCTTTTCGGTCAGCGCGAAGGTGATGCCGGTGGACAGGGGCTGGAACACGGTGGCGCCGCCGTTCTTGCCCTTCAGCCGCTCATAACACTCGACACCCTTGTCGGTCGCGTAGCCGGTCTCGCACTCTTCGAACGAGACCTTGACGCCGTTGATGCCGCCCTGGGCATTCACCAGCTTCAGATAGTCGACATAACCGTTGGCGAACGGCACGCCGTTGGGCGCGTAGGCCCCCGTGCGGTACACCAGCGCCGGGAAGAACTGCTCCTTGGCCTGCGCGAACGCCGGCGTGGTGAGCGTGCTCGCGGCGCCTGCGGCCAGCAAGCCGGCAACCAGGGCGATGGACTTCAGTTTCATGTCTGCCTCCAGAGGTGGGAAAAGGGCACTCGTCAGTGCATGGTTGAAAACAAGTGATCTGAGAACGTTCGGCGGCGGTTCGGACATTCCTTGGGGTTTACGCCATGGTTCGCTCAATGCGGGAACGGCCACAGCCGCAGCTTCTCCTTCGCCACCGACCACAGCCGCGCCAGGCCATGCGGCTCGGCAATCAGGAAGAACACGATCAGCGAGCCGAAGATCATGAAGGTCAGATGCGATGCCAGCGCGGTGTCGATCGGGATGCCGAACCAATACGGCATGTTGTCGAGCACGATCGGCAGGATCGACGATGAACGCCGCACCGAAGAAGCTGCCCATGATCGACCCCAGGCCGCCGATGATGACCATGAACAGCAGCTGGAACGAGCGGTCGATGTTGAACGCCGCCGGCTCCCACGAGCCGAGGTAGACAAAGCCCCACAGCGCGCCGGCGACGCCGACGAAGAACGAGCTGACGGCGAACGCGGTCAGCTTGGCGTAGACCGGGCGGATGCCGATCACCGCTGCCGCGACGTCCATGTCGCGAATCGCCATCCATTCGCGCCCGATGTGGCTGCGCACCAGGTTCTTGGCCAGCAGCGCGAACACGGCGACGAAGCCAAGGCAGAACAGGTACTTCTCCGCCGGCGTATTGACGGTCCAGCCGAACACCGTCAGATCGCCGACGCTGACCGACCCCGATGAGGAGTTGTTGGTGAACCACTTGATGCGCAGGAACGCCCAGTCGGTGAAGAACTGCGCCGCCAGCGTCGCCACCGCAAGGTACAGGCCCTTGATGCGCAGCGACGGAATGCCGAACAGCACGCCGACCGCGGTGGCGCAGACGCCACCGAGCAGGATGGCCGCGACCAGCGGCATGCCGTCGACGCGAACCAGGAAGTTGTAGGCCGCGTACGCACCCACCGCCATGAAGCCGCCGGTGCCCAGCGAGATCTGGCCGCAATAGCCGACCAGGATGTTCAGACCCAGCGCGGCCAGCGAGAGGATCAGGAACGGAATCAGGATGGCGCGGAACAGGTACTCGCTGGCCAGGAACGGCACTGCGACGAACGCAAACGCCAACAGCACCAGGATGACCACCTTGTCCTGCCCGATCGGAAAGATCTGCTGGTCGGTGGCGTAGCTGGTCTTGAACTGGCCGTTTTCGCGGTAGAGCATGTTTCAGTTCCGATGATCTTTTGGTTGCGGCACGCTTCGCTTAACGTGGCTGCGCCAAGTTAGCCTGCATCGAAAGACCATTGATCGCGTATTCATACGCGGTCAATGATCTTCTCGCCGAACAACCCTTGCGGCCGCACGAGCAGGAAGATCAACGCCAGCACATACGCAAACCAGATCTCGATGCCGCCACCGAAGTACGGACCGACATAGACCTCCGAGAGCTTCTCGCCGACGCCGATGATCAGGCCGCCGATGATGGCGCCCGGCACCGATGTGAGTCCGCCGAGGATCACCACTGGCAGCGCCTTCAGCGCCACCAGCGACAGCGAGAACTGCACGCCGAGCTTGCTGCCCCAGATGATGCCGGCCACCAGCGCGACGAAGCCGGCCACGCTCCAGACGATGACCCAGATGCGGTTGAGCGGGATGCCGATCGACTGCGCGGCCTGGTGATCGTCGGCCACCGCGCGCAGCGCGCGGCCGGTTCCGGTGTACTGGAAGAACGCCGCCAGCAGCCCCACCAGCGCCGCCGCCACGACCGCGGCCACCATGTCTTCCTGGTTGATCAGCACGCCGCCCTGGAACACGCTCTCCATCAGGAAGATCGGCTCCTTGGGCATGCCGACGTCGATCTTGTAGATGTCGCTGCCGAACACGGTCTGGCCGAAGCCGTCGAGAAAGTAGGTGATGCCCAGTGTGGCCATCAACAGCGTGATGCCCTCCTGGTTGACGAGCTTGCCGAGCACCAGCCGCTCGATCACCCAGGCCGCTGCCACCATGACCATCAGCGCGACGGCGAAGGCGAGCAGGTTGGCCAGCACCTTGCTGTCCAGCCCGGTGAACTTGGGAATCCACTCGGCAAAGCGTGCCATCGCCAGGGCCGCGAACAGCACCATCGCGCCCTGCGCGAAGTTGAAGACACCCGAGGCCTTGAAGATCAGTACGAAGCCGAGGGCCACCAGCGAATACAGCATGCCGCTCATCAGGCCGCCGATCAGGGTTTCGAGGAATGGTCCCATGGTCAGGCCGCGCCGGGCCGCCCCAAGCGGTCTGGGCCCCCTCGGGGGGCAGCGAACGAAGTGAGCGTGGGGGTCAACATATCAATGCGATGTGCCCAGATAGGCGCTGATGACTTCGGGGTTGGCGCGCACGTCCTGCGGGCTGCCGTCGCCGATCTTCTTGCCGTAGTCGAGCACCACCACGCGGTCGGAAATGTCCATCACCACGCCCATGTCGTGCTCGATCAGCACGATGGTGGTGCCGAATTCGTCGTTGACATCGAGCACGAAGCGGCACATGTCCTGCTTCTCCTCGACGTTCATGCCGGCCATCGGCTCGTCGAGCAGCAGCACCTGCGGCTCCATCGCCAGCGCGCGGCCGAGGTCGACGCGCTTCTGCAGCCCGTAGGGCAGGCGTCCGACCGGCGTCTTGCGGTAGGCCTGGATCTCCAGGAAGTCGATGATGCGTTCGACGAACTCGCGGTGCATGACCTCCTCGCGCCGCGCCGCGCCGAAATGGATCGCCTGCTGGAAGATGTTGGTCTTCATCTTCAGGTTGCGGCCCGACATGATGTTGTCGATCACGTTCATGCCTTTGAACAGGGCCAGGCTCTGGAACGTGCGCGCGACACCCATCTCGGCCACCTGGCGGCTGTTCATGTGGCTGAAGGTCCGGCCCCGGAAGCTGATCGTGCCCTGCTGCGGCTGATACACGCCGTTGATGCAGTTGAGCATCGAGCTCTTGCCGGCGCCGTTGGGGCCGATGATGGCGCGGATCTCGTGCTCGCGCACGTCGAAGCTGATGTCGGTGAGCGCCTTCACGCCGCCGAAGCTCAAGGAGATGTTCTTGACGTCGAGGATGACGTCGCCGGTGCGGCGTGACTTCGCCCCCAAGACGCCTGCGGCGTCGGCCCCCCGAGGGGGCGCGCCGTCTTGGGGCGGCCCGGCGACCGCTGCCATCAGGCCGCTCGCTTCATGGCAGGAAACGTTTTGACGTCGACGATCTGCAACGTCGCCGACACGCTGCCGCTGCGCCCGTCCTCGAACTTGACCGCCGTCTCGATGAATTGCTCGGTCCTGCCACCGTACAGCGCATCGACCAGCACCTGGTACTTGTCGCCGATGGTGCCGCGCCGCACTTTGCGCGTGCGCGTCAGCTCGCCGTCGTCGGCGTCGAGCTCCTTGTGCAGGATCAGGAAACGGCTGATCTGCGAGCCAGCCAGCTTGTCGTCGGCCGCAAGGTCGGCATTGACCTGCTCGACGCACTCGCGCACCAGCTCGTACACCTCGGGCTTCTGCGCCAGATCGGTGTAGCCCGCGTACGGCAGGTTGCGCTTCTCGGCCCAGTTGCCGATGGCATCGAAGTCGATGTTGATGAAGGCGCAGACCTTCTCGCGCTTGTCGCCGAAGGCCACCGCCTCCTTGATGTACGGGAAGAACTTGAGCTTGTTCTCGACGTACTTGGGCGCGAACATCGCCCCGTCGTTCGCGCCGCCCTGGATGCGCCCTACATCCTTGGCGCGGTCGATGATCTTCAGGTGGCCGCCGGCATCGATGAAGCCGGCGTCGCCGGTGTGGTACCAGCCGGCAGCATCGAGCACCTCGGCGGTCGCGGCCGGATTTTTGTAGTACTCCTTCAACAGTCCCGGGCTCTTGACCAGGATCTCGCCGGACTCGGCTAATCTGATCTCGACGCCGTCGATCGGCACCCCGACCGTGTCGGCCTTCACCTCGTGGTCGGGCTGCAGGCACACGAACACCGCCGTCTCGGTGGAACCGTACAGCTGCTTCAGGTTGATGCCGATCGAGCGGTAGAACGTGAACAGGTCCGGGCCGATCGCCTCACCGGCCGTGTAGGCCACGCGCACGCGCGAGAAGCCCAGCGTGTTGCGCAGCGGCCCGAAGATGAACCAGTCGCCGAGCCGGTATTTGATGCGATCGAGCAGCGACACCGGCTTGCCGTCCATGCGCGCCGGCCCGACGCGGCGTGCCACCGCCATGCAGGTCTTGTACAGCCACTTCTTCAACGCGCCGGCGTCTTCCATGCGGATGGTCACGCTGGTCAGCAGGCCTTCGAAGATGCGCGGCGGCGCGAAGTAGTAGGTCGGGCCGATCTCCTTCAGGTCGATCGTCACCGTCGCCGCCGACTCGGGACAGTTGACGATGTAGCCGCAGGCCAGCCACTGCGCATAGCTGAAGATGTTCTGCCCGATCCAGGCCGGCGGCATGTAGGCCAGCACTTCCTCGCGCTCGGTCAGCTTGTCGAAGATCTTGCCGGCGTTGGCGCGATCGAGCAACGTGAAGTGCGTGTGCACCACGCCCTTCGGATTGCCGGTGGTGCCGGAAGTGAAGAACATCGCCGCCACGTCGTCGGGCTTGGCCCGGGCCACCTCGGTGTCGTAGAAGCCGGGGTGCGCGGCGTCGTGGGCGCGGCCGGCCTCGATCAGCGCGTCCAACGCGCCGAGCCCCGGCTCGCTGTAGTTGCGCAGGCCGCGCGGGTCGTCGTACCAGATGCGCGCGAGCTGCGGGCACTGTTCGCGCAGCTCGAGCATCTTGTCGACCTGCTCCTGATCCTCGACGATCGCAAAGGCGACTTCGGCGTTGTTGATCGGAAAGACGAACTCGGTGGCCACTGCGTCCTGGTACAGCGGCACCGGCACGGCGCCGAGCGACTGGATCGCGAGCATCGAGGCGTACAGCCGCGGCCGGTTCTCGCCGATCACCACCACATGCTGGTCGCGCGTCATGCCGGCCTCGGCCATGCCGCAGGCCAGCTGCCGCACCAGCAAGGCCAGCTGGCCCCAGGTGATGCTCTGCCAGATGCCATATTCCTTCTCGCGCAGCGCGGTCGCGTCGGGGCGGCGCTGGGCATGCTCGAGCATCAGGCGGGGAAACGTGGTCTGCACGGCGAAACTCCCGAAGCCGCAATCGGTGCGGCGGGCTCAGCGTGATGGTATGAGGCTGTTTGACGCCATGTTGTCGGTCTGACGACAATCCTAGGGTCGCCCCCCTTCGGTCTTTCCCCAGTGAACCAGGTCAGCTCCTCGTCAGCCAACGCGCTTCTGGCGCGCTCCAGATCACCCACCCGCGACGAGCTGCAGGCCGTGCCGTGGCTGCGCACGTTGAGCCCGGACGAGGCTGCGATCGTCGCCGCCGACTTTCGAGTGCTGCAGGCCGAAGCCGGTGAATTCGTCTGCCGCGTCGGCCGCCCGGTGACGTTCTGGTTCGGACTGATCGACGGGCTGCTGAAGATGAGCAACGACAGCGCGCTCGGCCTGCCGATCACCTTCACGGGCCTGCCGCCGGGAGGCTGGTTCGGCGAAGGCACCGTGCTCAAGCACGAACCCTACCGCTACAACATCCAGGCGCTGCGCCGCAGCTTGGTGGCCGGCATCTCGGTGCAGACCTTCGACTGGCTGCTGGATCGCTCGATCGGCTTCAACCGGTTCGTGATGCGCCAGCTCAACGAGCGGCTGGGCCAGTTCATTGCCGCGCGCGAGATCGACCGCATGAGCCACCCCGACGAGCGCGTCGCGCGCAGCCTGGCGTCGCTGTTCCATCCGGTGCTCTACCCGGGCGTCGGCGAGCTGCTGCGCATCACGCAGCAGGAGCTGGGTTATCTGGTGGGGCTGTCGCGCCAGCGGGTCAACGAGGCGCTGCAGGCGTTGCAGTCGGCCGGGCTGATCCGTGTTGAATACGGCGGCGTGCGGGTGCTCGACCTGGAGGCGCTGCGCCGCCACAGCGTGACGCGCCCGCCGGCGCCCGGTGCCCCGGTGCGCGCAGGTGGTGCCGTCAGCCCGTGACCGGGCGTGCGACCGACGCCTCGTTCGCGACACCGGCCGCCACATGCCCCGAGGGCACATGGCTGGCCGCGCTCTCGACATGTCCGGTCTGGTCGTCGAAGAAAAAGTCGGGCTCGAACTCGCGCAGGAACTCGCCCTTGGCCAGGCCGCCGAGGAACATGGCCTCGTCGATTTCGATCTTCCAGTTCATCAACGTGCGGATCGCGCGCTCGTGTGCTGGCGCGCTGCGCGCGGTGACCAGCGCGGTGCGGATGCGCATGTCGCGCGCTGGGGTGCGCTGCAGGCGGTGCAGGGCCTCCAGCAGCGGCTTGAACGGGCCGGGCGCCAGCGGTGTCGTCGAATGCGCACTCTCGTGGGTCTGGAATGCGTCCAGCCCCTCGCGTTGAAACACCTGCTCGGCCTCGTCGGAGAAGAGCACAGCGTCGCCGTCGAAGGCAATGCGCACTTCGTGGGGGTGCGCGCCCGAGGCCCGTGCGCTGTTCGGGTAAACCCGCGCCGCGGGAACGCCGGCATCGAGCGCCGAGCGCACATCGGGCTCATTGGTCGAGAGGAACAGGTGGGCCGACAGCGGCTTGAGGTAGCGCCAGGGGCTCTCGCCGCGCGTGAACACGCCGCGCTGGATCGGCAGGCCGTAGTGCTGCGCAGAGCGGAACACGCGCATGCCCGACACCGGGTCGTTGCGCGACAGGATCACGACCTCGACGCGCTGAACGCCGCCCGGCCGCTCCGAAAGCGTTCGATCCCCCTCGGGGGGACGGCCCGCAGGGCCTAGGGGGCGAGGCCCGTCGGGGTTGAACGCCAGCAGTTTGTTGACCAGCGAGAACGCGACACCCGGTCGGGCGGGTTCTTCCAGGCGCTGCAGCTGCAGCTGCATGTAGGCCCGATCGTCGTTCGCCTCGAAGACGCGGTTCTCCTCCTCGAAGTCGAACAGCGCGCGCGACGAGATGGCGACGACGAGCTGGCCGGCCAGGGTGGTGCCCATGGCCCGATGATACGAGCCGGGTCGCGGGGTGTGGCTACTGCACGAAGCCGATCGGCCGGCGGCGGCTGCCGGCATCCGGCAGGTCGCGCAGCTCGATCGCGTGACGACCGTCGAGCTTGGCGTTGCCGAAGGCCGCCATCCAGGCGCGGCGCATTTCGCGTGGCGCCAGTTCGGCCAGACGGTCGAGCACCGGCGACGCGGGTTCGGGGTCGAATCGCTGGCCCCAGTCGTGGGCGTCGCGGATGCCGATGTACAAACGTCGCGCGATGCCGCGCGCGGCATCGGCGTCCGGCGCCGCCACCTGGTAGACGTTCATGCGGTTCAGGATCGGCTCGGGGATCGAGCGCTCGTCGTTGGCGGTCGCCACCCAGATCACCTGGCTGGCATCGATCGCCACTTCGGCGAACTCGTCGGTGAACGTGTGCGCGGTGTCGATCTCCAGCAGGCTGTACAGCGCGCCCAGCGGGTCGTAGGCATGTTCGCCACCGGTCTTGTCGATCTCGTCGATCACCATCACCGGGTTGGCGTACTGGCCGTCGACCAGCGTTTCGAACACCTTGCCCGGACGTGCACCTTTCCATTGCGACGACGCACCGCTGAGCACCCAGCCGGCGGTGAGCGAGCTCATCGACATGAAGCCCATGCCGGTACCCAGCAGCCCGGCCAGCTGGCGCGCGAAATGCGTCTTGCCCACGCCGGGCGGGCCCAGCAGCAAGGTCGGCGTGATCTCGAGCGCGTCGCGGCTGTCCTCGCACAACGCGAGCTGGCGCTTCACGTCGTCCAGCACGTCGGCGAAGTTGGGCATCTCGTCGTACAGGTGTTCCATCGCCGGCAATCCGGACGGCTTGACCTGGAAGCGCTCCGGGCCCTTTTCCAGCATGCGCTCGTAGGTGGCGCGCAAGGTCTCGTGTTCCTTGGGCGGCAGCTTGGTCAGGCGGCGCTGCACGTCGTCGCAGCGGTAGACGCTGCGCATCTTGGCGATCGGAATCTGACCGCGCCCATGCAGGGGAACCAGATCGCGGGTGATGGCCATGTCGCACCTCCGTGGCAGACAAACTAACGCCGTGCAGTCATTGAAGCAATTGGCGCGCCCGGCGTTGCCGCAAATTGTGCCGGACATGTCACGCTATTGGTTGCACTGCCCCCGACCGGGGTTCAACGCGGCTCGCGCGACGCCCGCGGACAGGGGGCGGGAATAGCCCTAGCGCACCCAGGTGTTGAGCTGGATGATCGGCAGCAGCACCGCCAGCACGATCAGCATCACCACGCCACCCATCGCCACGATCAGCAGGGGTTCGAGCAGAGTGGCCAGCGCCATCGCGCGGCGTTGCACCTCGCCGCTGAGCTGGGCCGCGGCACGGGCCAGCATCTTGGGCAGATCCCCGGTTTGCTCGCCCAGGCGGGCGAACATCGCCAACAGGCCCGGGAAGCGGCGCCGCCCGGCCAGCGCCGATGCGAGCGGGGCACCCTCGCGCACCTGCACCAGTGCATCCATCGCGTCGGCGCGCAGCGCCCGATTGCCCAGGGTTTCGGCGGCGGCCTGCAAGGCCTTCAGGATCGGCACGCCGGCGCCGGCCAGCATGGCCAGGGTGCCGGCAAACCGCGCCGCGTTGTAGCCGCGCGCCAGGCGCCCGACCAACGGCAGGCGCAGCCACATCGCGTCGAAGCGCTCGCGGAATGCTTCGTTGCGCAGCGAGAACACCAGGCTCGCGGCGCCGGCCACGGCGGCCAGCACCACCAGCCAGCCCCAGTTCCGCACGAAGTCGCTGACCGACAGCATGGCGGTGGTCAGGAACGGCAGCGCGCGCTTGCTGTTGGCAAACACCCCCGCCACCTGCGGCACCACATAGGTGACGAGGAAGATCACGATCACCAGCGCGATGACCGACACGATGATCGGGTACAGCGCCGCACCGAGCAACTTTGCCCGCAAGGCCTGGCGCTCTTCCAGGTCGTCGGCCAGTCGCTCGAGCACGATGCCCAGCGCTCCGCTCTGCTCGCCTGCGGCCACCACCGCCCGGTAGACGTCGTCGAACTCGCGCGGCGCGCTGGCCAGCGCGCGGGCGAAACTCGAACCGGCGTTGACCTCGGCGCGCAGGTGGGCCACGAGGTCGCGCTGGCGCGGGTCTTCGGATTCGTCTGACAGCGCCGTCAGCGCGCGCTCCAGCGGCAGCCCGGCCGCCACCAGGCCGGCGAGCTGGCGTGTCCAGACGGCCAGCGACGTGGTGCTGAAGGTGCGCCGCGTGAAGCGAGCGCGTGGCGCCCGACTCGAGCCCGGCGGCGACCCCTTCGACGCCCAGCGGCACCAGCCCCTGGGCTCGCAGCTGGCTGCGCACGGCTTTCGCGTTGTCGCCTTCGAGCAGGCCGGTGCGTGCCTTGCCCTGGGCGTCGAGTGCCTCGAAACGGTAGGCCGGCATGTTCGTTCTCAGGAGCGCGCGGGAGCAGTCGCGATGCAAAGCACCGTCCGAGCCAAGTGGCCGCCGCGGTACCGGCTTTGCCGGGCCGCCGGCGGCGCCCCCCTGGGGAGGAGGCGCCGAAGGCGCTCCGGGGGGGTCATTCTCTCGTCACCCGCAGCACCTCTTCGGGCGATGTGACGCCTTCGTCGACCAGGCGCTGGCCATCGTCGCGCATCGGCCTCAGGCCGTTGGCCTCGGCCGCGACGAACAGCTGGCTCTCGGCCGCGCGGTTGTGGATCAGCGCACGCAGCTTGTCGTCGACCTCCATCAGCTCGTAGACGCCGGTGCGGCCCTTGTAGCCCGTCTGGCCGCATTCGGCGCAGCCCACCGGGTGCCAGCGGCCGGCGGAGTCCTGCTTCTTGCAGTGCGAACACAGCTTGCGCACCAGGCGCTGCGCCAGCACCCCCAGCAGCGACGAGCTCAGCAGGTACGGCTCCACGCCCATGTCGATCAATCGTGTCACGCTCGACGGCGCATCGTTGGTGTGCAGCGTCGCCAGCACCAGATGGCCGGTGAGCGAGGCCTGGATCGCGATCTGCGCGGTTTCGTAGTCGCGGATCTCGCCGATCATGATCACGTCGGGGTCCTGGCGCAGGATCGCGCGCAAGGCCTTGGCGAACGTCAACTCGATGCGGGGGTTCACCTGCGTCTGGCCGATGCCCGCCAGCTCGTATTCGACCGGGTCTTCGACCGTCAGGATGTTGGTCGTGCCGGTCGGAAGCCGGACCAGCGAGGCGTACAGCGTCGTCGTCTTGCCCGATCCAGTGGGGCCGGTGACCAGCACGATGCCGTGCGGCTGCTCGATCAGGCGCGCGAACCGCCTCAGCGACTCGCCGCTCATGCCCAGGCTTTCGAGCGAGAAGCGGGCCTCGGTCTTGTCCAGCAGGCGCAGCACCGCCCGCTCACCATGGGCGGAGGGCAGCGTGGAGACGCGCACGTCGACCGCGCGACCGCCGATGCGCAGCGAGATGCGGCCGTCCTGCGGCAGTCGTTTCTCGGCGATGTCGAGCTCGGCCATGATCTTCAGGCGCGAGATCAACGCCGCGTGCAGGGCCTTGTTCGGCTGCACCACCTCGCGCAGCGTGCCGTCGACGCGAAAGCGCACCGCCGAGCTGCGCTCGTAGGGTTCGATGTGGATGTCGCTGGCGCCGTCCTTCGCGGCCTGCGTCAGCAGCGCATTGAGCATGCGGATGATCGGCGCGTCGTCGGCGGCCTCCAGCAGATCTTCCACCGCGGGCAGGTCCTGCATCAGGCGCGACAGATCGACCGCGCTTTCGACCTCGCCGACCACCGCCGCCGCGCTCGACTCGCCGCCCGCGTAGGCCGCAGCGATGCGCTGGGCCAGCGTGGAAGCGGCCTCGCGCTCGAAGCTCGTGACATCGAACAGCCGCACCACCTCGGACAGCGCGCTCGAATTCGTGCCGTCGGTGGCCCACAACACGCGCTGCGCGCCGTCGTCCTCGAGCAGCAACGTGTTGGCCTTCGCAAAGGCGTAGGGCAATGGGTGACGGGCGGCCATGCGAGGATTCAGTTCTTGGGTGCGGGCGCCGTTGATTCGAGCGGCGCGGACGCAGCCGTTGGCGCGCGCTGCGGCGGCACCACCGGCGACTCGTTGATCGGCAACAGCATGCTGGACGTCGGCTGCGCCTCCTTCTGGCGGGCGCGAATGATGTCGTAGCGGTCGAGCGACAACTTGGCGGCGCTCTCGGCATCACGCATCACCACCGGTCGCAGGAACACCATCAGGTTGGTGCGGCTGCGGGTGCGACTTTCGCTGCGGAACAGCCCGCCCAGGATCGGAATGTCGCCCAGCAGCGGAACCTTGGACTTCTTGTCGGTGAAACGATCCTCGATCAGGCCGCCCAGCACCAGAATGGCGCCGTCGTCGACCACCACCGTCGATTCGATCGACCGCTTGTCGGTCGAGGGGCCGGCGTTCGACGTGCCAGGCGCCACTTTGTCGCTGACGCTGGACGACTCCTGGAAGATCGTCATGCGCACCGTACCGCCCTCGCCGACCTGCGGCTTGATGCGCAGCGTGATGCCGACGTCCTTGCGCTCGATGGTCTGGAACGGGCTGGTGGTGGCGGTGCCGGTGTTGGTGAACTGGCCGGTGATGAACGGCACGTTGCTGCCGACGATGATCTTGGCTTCCTCGTTGTCGAGCGTGATCAGGTTCGGCGTCGACACGATGTTGGTGTTGCTCTGGCTCTGCAACAGGCGGGCAATCGCCGCCAGGGCATAGACGCCGCCGTAGTTCTTCAGCAGGCCGATGTTCAACCCCTCGCCGGGCGTGGCCGTTCCGACGCCGGCGACGGTCTTGGACAGGTCGATGATGCTCGGCCCGCCGACGGTGGTGTTGGTGCCGGCAAACACGCCGTAGCGATCGCCGCTCTGGCCGATCAACCCCTGCCACTGGAAGCCGAAGTCGGCGGCGTTGTCGCCGGACACCTCGACGATCAGGCTTTCGATGTAGACCTGCGCGCGACGCGAGTCGAGCTGGTCGATCATCGAGCGCACCTGTCGGTACAGGGGCTCGGGGGCGGTGATGATCAGCGAGTTGGTCGATGGGTCGGCCTGGATGAAGCCGCCGGTGGACGGTTGGGCCGAGGCGCTCAACGGCGCCGTGGCCGGCGTGACCCCTGGTGCACCGGGAGTGCCCTGAATGACCTGGGGCTGGGCCGAGGGCGCCTGGCCGCCTCCACCGCCTGGGCTCGCGAAGGCTGCGCGCAGCACGGCGGCGAGCTTGGTCGAATCGGCGTTCTTCAGGTGCACCACCCAGATGTTGCCGTTGGCGCCCGGGCCCTCAGTCGGGCGGTCCAGGCGGTCGATCAGCGCGCGCAGCGAAGCCATGCGCGCCGGGTTGGCAGCCCGCAGGATCAGTGCATTGGCACGCGGGTCGACCATCACGGCGAAGGCGCCTCCGGCCACGCCGCCGGGCGCCTGCGCGCCGGCTGTGGCGCCGTCGCCCAACCGCTGGATCATCGTCGCCAGGTCGCTGGCCACGCCATGCTTGATCGGGATGACCTCGATGTCCGTCGCCGAAGGCTGGTCCATCGCCGCGATGATCTTGGCGATGCGTTGCAGGTTGTCGGCATAGTCGGTGATGACCAGCGTGTTGTTGCCCGGGTTGGCGTTGATGGTGTTGTTCGGGCTGATCAACGGGCGCAGGATCGCCACCAGATTGTTCGGGTTCTCGTGGTTGAGCTTGAAGATCTGCGTCAGCACCTGGTCGCCACGCTGGTTGGCCGGTCCCACCGACACGGTGCCGGCCTGCAGCTTGGCGTCGGCCTCGGGAACGACCTTCAGCAGGCCGGCGCTGTCGACCAGCGCGAAGCCCAGGCCACGCAACGCCGCCAGGTAGTTCAGGTAGGCCTCGCGCACCGTGAGCGGCTGTTCGCTGTAGACGGTGATCGTGCCCTTCACGCGAGGGTCGACGATGATCTGGCGATCGATCATCACCGCGATGGCCCGCGTCACCGCCTCGATGTCGGCGTTGACGAAGTTGACGGTGATCGGCGTGCTCGACTTCAATGCCGGACTCTGCCCCTGCGATGCGTTGGCGCGTGCTGGACGCGACGCCGGTGGGGCCGTCTGTGCCGACACCGCCATGCTGGCCAAGGCCAGTGCGAGGGCTGCCGCCAATGGGCGCGCGGCCTGGCAACAGGTGTCGTGGCGCGCGCGAGATCCGCGTAGATCCATGGTCATCCGATCGAAATGACCGACACGGCGCCTTGCCGTCGGCCGATGATGTTGAGCAGGTTGTTCAGCCCGGCTTCCTGACCCTCGGCGGCGCTGGCCTCGCCGCGGAATCGCACCCGCGGGCCGGCCCATTGTCCGCTGCCGATCAGGCGCAGGGCGCCGTCCAGCGTGCTGAGTGTGATCGTGGCGGTCTCGCCGGTGGCCGCGCCTCCCCTCACGCTGAGTTGGTAGCTGCCCAGCGTATCCAGCGTCGACAGGCGCGACGACACGCCGAGCAGTTCGAGGTCCACGCCACCGATCAGTCGCCAACGGCCCTGGGCCGATTCCAGCGTCATGCCGCTGGTGGTCAATCGCAACGCGCCGCCCAGCTGCATGGTGTTGAATGGCGTACCGAGCCCAGCCAGCCACGCCGCCGGCCATTGACCGAGGGCCTGCGTCTGGCCCGGCACCACCACCGCGAACCGACCCAGGCCGGGCTTGAACTGCACCAGCACGTCACGCTCCAGGCAGCAGGCTTGGCGCAGGCGCAAGTCGATGCGATTCCAGTTCGGCCGCAGCTGCCAATGCAGGCGGCCGGGCAATGCCGACGCGTCTCGGCTGCCGGGCCCGCCGGTCAACACCATCTGGGCGCTGCCCGACCAGATGCTGCCCTGGGCATCGGCCAGCAGCAGCCGTTGCTCGCTGGCGCCCGATACCGCGGACGCCAGCCAGCTGGCAGGCGCGAACAGCAACAACGCGCCGAGCGCGCCGACTGCGGCGCCCCAGGTGCCCCATCGCGTCGAGGCCCGGCGCGCGCGTTGCCATGCCAGCTCGGCGAGCGTGGAATTGGCGAAACCGCTGGCGCCGAGCCGCGATACGCCGGCACGGCGGCGAAACCAGACAGGCCAGCGCAGCTCCATCAGCCGGCTCCCAGGCTGAGCACGAGCGTGCCGTTGAATCCCGCGGCGGCCCGCGTCAGCTGCGCCTCGACCGGACGCGCGCGCGCCGCGCTGCGCGCTTCGATCAGCAGCGCACGCACCTGCTCGGGGCTCGCCCCCTGGAACGTCACCAGCGCACGGTCGCCCTGAAGCGTGAGGCGCACCTTGTCGCCATGCCGATCGGCCGCCGCCTTCATCGCCACGCCGGCTTGCGCAGCGGCGATGGGTGTGGTGTTGCGCAGCTCGCGCACCTCCGCGGCCATCGTGCGCATCTGCAGCAGCTGCGCGTCGAGCGACTCGATCTGTGCCGGCGCGTCGGTGAGCGTGCGCCACGCCGGCGCGATGGCCAGCGTCCAGAGCAGGAAGGCACCGAGCACGGCGGCCATCACGCCGATCAGCAGTCGATCGCGCGCCGATCGCGCGCGCCACGCGTTGCCGGCTTGCTGGCGCAACGCCGCCACTTGATCGTTGAATTCGCCCACCTGCGCGCTCACAGCGGGCTCCTCGACGCGTCGGCGCGCGCCAGCGTCAGGCGGCCCTCGGCCGACTCGACCGCCCAGCCCGCCGAGCGCAGCCGCGAACGGAAACGCTCGATCTGGTCGCTGTTCCAACCGGCCACCACCAGCGTCAGCTTGTTCGATTCGAAGCGCAGCGATTGCGCCGGCGCCTGACCGTCGGGCCAGGCCAGCGTGGCCATCGCCAGCGCCGACTCCAGATCGGCATCGCCGATGCGTCCGGCCGCTGCGCGCAGGTTGTCGGTGGCGCGTCGCATCTGCAACGGGGCGTCGACGATCGTGCCGATGGTCGGGTGGCTGGCCTTCAGCAGATTCACCATCGCCAGCTTCTTGTCCTCGATTTCATTGCGTTGGTGCCACGCCCACAGGTTGATGCCGGCGAGCTGCAGCGCGACCAGACTCAGCGCACCGATGCGGATTGGACGCCAGGCGGGGGTGAGCGCGCGTTTCCAGGCATTGCGCAGCCAGCGTGAACCGCGTGCGCGCGGCGCGAGGTCGAACTGGCGCAGGTTCCAGAGCGACCGCACGGCCTGCAACGCGTGCTCGGCCTCGGACAACACCGCCACCGGCGCGCCCAACCAGCGTTCGGCCTGCGCCGCCACCGCCGGGGATGCACTCCAGCGCACGCCTTGCCGCGACCACACCGGCAGCTGATCGCGGATCAGCGTGCCGGCCATGCGCACGCAGCGCACGCCATCGTGGTCGCCGAATGCGACCCAGGTTTGCGCGCTGCTGCCATCGGCGGAGTCCGATGCGGTGAAGAAGTGCCCCTGTGCCAGATCGCCTGGCCAGACCGCCGGCACCACCCGTTCGACGAATGCACCGGCCTTTTCCAGCACGGCCAGATGCCCGGCCAGCCACTGCTTGTGCATGGCAGCCACCCAGCCCGGCGCGCCGGAAGTGGCGTCGGGCGCGACCGCGAGATGGACGGATTGCTCGTCGTCCAGCAGTTGCTCCTCCAGCACCCCGGCCAGCGCCGCGCGCAGCTTGGCGGCCGGGGCCTTGGGCAGCGTGACGCGATGCCAGCTCACGTCGGTGGGCCCGATCCAGGCGACCACCGAGTCGGCCTTGGGCAGCAGCTGCGCGGTCGCGCGGCCCTGTCGGGCCACGGCCAACCCGTCGGCGCTCAGAACGAATGCGTATTCGGGCGCGGCATCGCTTCGCTCGGACTTCGAATCGGCCGTGCGTTCGCGCGACGGCAGGAGGACAACCAGGATCGACATGGGTGCGAAGAGGCTAACGCCTTTGGCAGCGTGTTACAAGGTCAAAGCCAGAAAAATCAAGTACTTACACGAGAAAGTTGTTGCCAATATCGTGTCCGATCGACCTCCCGATTCGACTGCCGCACAGAGCTAACGGTCGGGCACGACGCTGCTGACACGCTCACGAAGGATCGGAATCACATCGAGACCGCGGCGCTCCACGACCGAGCGCTCCTCGAGGCTGCGATCGTCAAGCCGCAGCTTGCCACGAACTTCGAAGAAATTCGATTGCGTGCCGACGCGACGCGGGTCGAGCAGTTTGGCATCGGGAACCAGTGCGCCGGCGGCATCGACCGTTTTGAAGGCGCGGCGCTGTCGGGCCTGGACCAGCGCCTCCGCGGCGCCGGCGTCCAGCCCCGGGCTGACGGCCGCGATGACGTCGCGTTCGGCGGTGTTCAGGTTGACCGTGGTGCGAACCGGCAGCAACTCGACGTACTGGCGAAGCCGGTCGACCACGCCGGTGTCCAGGCCGAGCCATGACAGCTGTGCGATCGAACGTGGCGCCAGCGGGGCGCCGGCCGCTGCGGCCGACGATGCCGCCAGACCGTTGGCGATGCGCTGCGCGGTATCGGTGGGTGCGCCGGCCAGTTCGCACAGGCGTTGCAGCGATGCCAGCTCGGCCTCGACGACCTTGCCGTCCGCGATCAGGTTGCGCAGGTTGTAGCGTGACTGCAGGTCGACGATCGAGCCCGACAGGAACGCATCGGGTCCGCCCTCGGTGTTGTTGTCCTTGTCGACCGCCAGGAACGTGGACAGGCGCGCCTCGGCCAGCGGCGTGGCCCAGGGTTCGCTCAGCGCGGTGGGTCCGCCGGTGCGTGCGTCCTCGCGCAGGATCAGCCGCGCCCAATCCAGTGCACCACTGAGAATCCACGCCGACTGGGTGCGCGACCGTTCGGCGGCCTCGACCTGGATGGCGCGGTATTGCTGCCAGATCATGCCCGAGGCCAAAGTGGCCACCAGTGTCATCAAGGCCATCGCGATCAGCAGCGCCGCCCCGCGCTGCGCGTTTCGTCGAGGGCCGGGCGCGCGCGTCATGGTGTCTGCGGTCCCAACGCGACGTCGCGGGTCAGGCGGCGTTCGCCGACGCTGATGATCAGGCGCACGCCGTTGGGCAGCGCCGAGCGTCGCGGTGCGCTGGCGGCGACCGGCGCCGCGAGATCCGCGCTGGACTGGGCGTTGCTCCAGGCGTTGCCACGGTAGAAGTAGACCTGCCACTCGGTGACGCCTTCGAGCAGGCGGATCTGCGTTTCTTCGTTGCCGAGCAGCTGCTGGCTGGCCAGCCAGGCCTGCTGCAGCTCGACCGTATTCGCCACCACCGGGCTGTGCCAGCGCCGCCAGGCGCCCTCGCGCAGCGACCAGGCCACGACCTGCGCGCCGTCGGCAGTCTGTCGCACCAGACGCAGGGTGGCACCATCGAACGCGATGGCTGGCGCCGCAGGGCTGTCGTAGACCGAGGCCAGGTCCTGCTCCCATTGGGCGATCAGCGTGGTCAGGCGCAGGGTTTGTTCCGACGCGCCCTGGCTGGCGTCGCGCGCGCGAACCATGCCGTCGATTCCCTGCCAACCCATCGCGGCCAGGATGGCCATGATGAGCAGCGCCACCAGCACCTCCACCAGGGTGAATCCGCGTGCCCGCATCAGTACCTCGGCAGCACGGTCGAGAGCGTGAGCAGCGGCAGCCCTGCACCGTCGCTCATGACGGCATCGACGCGCCGGAAGTTCGGGTTCGGCGTCGGCCGCGTGACCAGTTTGCCCTTGTAGTCGCGGCCAAGCTGGTTGCAGTCGAAATCGTTGTCGCCGACGCCCGGGAACTGGCGCGACAGCTTCAGGTTGGTCAGCGCGTTGTCGGCGCACCATTGCGCGTTGACGACGTCGGTCAGGCGTTGCGCGTTGTCGGTCAGCGACCCGGCGGCTTTCAATCCGGCAGCCAGCGAGATGGCCACGATCGCCACCGCCACCAGCACCTCGACCAGCGTGAATCCGCGGGCGCGCCGGTTCATCGTGTCGCCGCCACCGCATCCACCGGCACGAACGGGCCGAGCCCGTCGGTGGCCAGGGTCAGGTTGCGTTCGCCCAGCCGCAGCACGATGCGCTGCGGCCCGATCAGCGGTTCGGGTCCCAGCGTCAGCACCCGCACGCCGATGATCTCGGCGCTGACGCCGTCGGACAGCCAGCGCGACGGCGTGGCCTCGGCAGATGGCAGGCCGACAAAGCGGAAGTGGTTGTCGCCCGGCTGGCTGATGACCTCGAACCGCACCGCCACGCCCGACGATCGTGACTCGGCGCGAGCGCCTTCGAGCAACGCGGCCAGTCGAGCCGCCTCATGGTCCAGTTGCGACGCCGCCGGATCGCGCAGCGCCAACGTGGCCACGCCGACCGCGATGGCGATCAGCGCCATCACGATCATCAGCTCGATCAGCGTGAAGCCGCTCGGCCGTCGGCGCGCGAGTACAGGCGCGCCGATGTCACTGCCAGGAGCCGACGTCGGCATTCTTGCCGTCGCCGCCGGCCTGGCCATCCGCGCCGAAGCTGAACACATCAATCTCACCTTTGACACCCGGATTGACATATTGATACGGGCGGCCCCAGGGGTCATTGGGCAATTTCTCGAGGTACGGGCGCCAATTGGGTGGCACGGCGCCCGCAGTGGGCTTGCGCACCAGAGCGTCGAGCCCCTGCTCGGCGGTGGGATAGCGTTGATTGTCGAGCCGGTACAGCTTCAAGGCCTGCATCAGGTTGTTCACGTCGGTGCGCGCCGCGGTCACGCGGGCGTCGTCGGCGCGGTCGAGCACATTGGGCACGATCAGCGCGGCGAGGACACCGATGATCACGAGCACCACCATCAGTTCGATCAGCGTGAAGCCCTGCACACGCAGGCCGGCAGGGCGCCGCGATGGAAGAGGATGGGTCATGGTGCGAATGGCGCGTGGCCGAAGTCCGTGGATGATAATCGTCGCATGATCATGCGCCTTCTGTCGTTCGCGGTCTGGGCACTTGTATCGGCCAGCGCTGTGTTCTGGATCACGCGGTTGATGTCGCGGCCGACACCCGCGCCGGCCCACGCCATCACCGCGGGGCAGTCGATCGCGGTGGCATCGGCCGATTTGTCGCGGGTGTTGGGCAGCACACGTTCGAATCTTCCGGCGGCCGCCGCGGCGGCTGAACCCGCCGTGAGCAGCCGATTCAAGCTGGTGGGTCTGGTGGCGGCGCGTGTGTCGCAGCCGCAGACCGGGCTGGCGTTGATCGCGGTGGACGGCAAGCCGCCCAGGCCGGTCGGCTTGGGCGGTGTGGTCGACGGCGCGCTCGTCTTGCTGGCGGTGAATCACCGCAGGGCCGAACTGGGGCCGTCCGGAGGCAACGCGACCGTCACGCTCGAGTTGCCGCAGGTGCCCGAACCCAATCGGGCCGTGCGCCTGAACTCACCGCCGACCGGTGCCGTGCTGCCAGCGCCCGCTGCGGGCATTGCCACGCCGGTTGCGCCGCCGGTGCCGCCGCCCTCGGTTCCGGGCGTCAGCCGCAATCCGGTGGAAACGCGTTAGCCGCTACGCCGCGGGCGGGGGTTCGACCGGCGGCCCCAGCTCCGCCTGTTGGGTGGTGATGCCGCTCGGGCGCGACGGGCCTGGATCCTCACCCTCGGCCACCTCGGTGAGCAACGCCGCCGCGCTGCGCACCAGCGGCCAGGCCAGCGCCGCCCCGGTGCCGTCGGTGCTCTCCATGCCGAGTTCGAGCAGGGCCGACGCGCGAAACAGGTTCAGCGCCTGGTCCAGGCCCCGATGGGTGTGGCTGCGGCAGAACACGCAATAGTCCGTGGCCGGCGTCGCGATGCGCGACGCGACCAGCAGCGCCGCGCAGGCGGCCATGCCGTCGATCATGATGAGATGCCGCTTGCTGGCGGCAACGAGCAACACGCCGACCATCACCGCCACCTCGAAGCCGCCGAAGGCCGCCAGCACCTCGACCGGGTCGGCCACGTCCTTGTGCCGCGCCTGGGCGCCTTGCACGATCGTCATCAGATGGCCGAGCAGCTCCGGATTCATCTGCGGGCCGCTGACGATGAGGTCGCGCACCGCCGAGTTGGTGAGCCGCGACAGCACCAGCGCCGCGCTCTCGTGCGAGCCGACGCCAATGCCGGCCACCGCCACCAGGTTGCCGCGCAGCGTGTCGCCGATTTCCATGCCGGCGCGGATGGCCGCGTGCGCCTGGTCCACCGTCATCGCCGGGCCGACGCGCGCGTTGCGCGTGCCGTGGGCGATCTTGCGGCGGATCAGGTGGTCGTGCGGCGTCACCACGTCGGCGACGCCGCAATCGACGACCGAGAGCTCCAGACCCTGGATGCGGGCGAACACCGACACCGGCAGCTGGCCGGTCAGGAGTTGCCTGACCTGCTCGTGCGTCTGGCGGCGCTGCGGCGCCACGATGCCGTCGACGGCCAGTCCATGGTCAGCGGCGAAGATCACCAACTGGGGGTCGCGAAAACGAGGCTTGAGCGTGTTCTGCATCAAGCCGAGGCGGATCGCCAACGGCTCGAGTTCGCCCAGACTGCCGGTGGCCTCGGCGCGGCGCAGCAGCTTCTCCTTGAGCGCGCCTTCGAGCAGCGGTTTCGAAGTGGGCGCGATGAGCGATCGGTCAACCGACATGGCTTCTAGTGTACGCAGCGTTTCATCAGCGCAGGAACAGCTTGTAGACCGGGTTGCGAGTCTCGTCGACGTAGGGGTAGGCCAAAGTGTTCAGGAATTCACCAAAGGCTTCGCGGTCGCCGACCGGGACCTGGATGCCGACCAGGATGCGGCCGTAGTCGGCGCCCTGGTTGCGGTAGTGGAACAAGCTGATGTTCCAGCTCGGGTGCAGCGCCGACAGAAAGCGCATCAGGGCGCCTGGCCGCTCGGGAAAAGTGAAGCGCAGCAGGCGCTCGTGCCGCGCCAGTTCGGAGCGGCCGCCGACCATGTGGCGCACATGCTCCTTGGCCAGTTCGTCGTCGGTGAGGTTCACCGTCGGGAAATCGTGGCGCACGAAATGACGCTCGATGCGATCGGCCTCGTCGCGGCGGGCGATGGCGATGCCGACGAACACGTGGGCCACGCGCTCGTCGGAGATCCGATAGTTGAACTCGGTCACCGAGCGGGCGCCGATCAACTCGCAGAAGCGCTTGAACGAGCCGCGTTGCTCGGGAATCGTCACCGCGAACAGCGCTTCGCGCTGCTCGCCGAACTCGGCTCGCTCGGCGACGAAGCGCAGGCGGTCGAAGTTCATGTTCGCGCCGCAGGTGATGGTCACCAGCGTGCGGCCCTTCAGCTTGTGCCGGGCCACGTACTGCTTGATGCCGGCCACGCCGAGCGCACCGGCGGGTTCGAGGATGCTGCGTGTGTCCTGGAAGACGTCCTTGATCGCCGCGCAGACCTCGTCGGTGTCGACCAGCACGAAATCATCGACCAGCGCGCGCGTCAGCCGGAAGGTCTCCTCGCCCACCAGCTTCACCGCCGTGCCGTCGGAGAACAGGCCGACCTCGTGGAGCTGCACGCGCTTGCCGGCGCGCACGGAACGCACCATGGCGTCGGAGTCGCGCGTCTGCACGCCGATGACCTTGACCTCGGGGCGCACGGCCTTGATGTAGGCCGCGACGCCGGAAATCAACCCACCGCCGCCGATGGCGACGAACACGGCATCGATCGGGCCCTGGTGCTGGCGCAGGATCTCCATGCCGATCGTGCCCTGGCCGGCGATGACGTCGGGGTCATCGAACGGGTGCACGAAGCAGAGATCCTGCTCGCGCTGAAGCTGGAGGGCGCGCTCGTACGCGTCGGAGTAGCTGTCGCCATGCAGCACGACTTCGCCGCCGAGCGCCTGCACCGCGTCGACCTTCAGGCGAGGCGTGGTCACCGGCATCACCACGACCGCGCGGCACGACAGCCGTTTGGCACCGAGCGCGACACCCTGCGCGTGGTTGCCCGCCGACGCGCAGATCACGCCGCGCGCGAGCTGTTCGGCGCTCAGGTGGGCGAGTTTGTTGTACGCGCCGCGCAGCTTGAAGCTGAAGACACTCTGCTGGTCTTCGCGCTTGAGGAACACGTGGTTGCCCAGCCGCCGCGACAGTGCGCGGGCGTTCTCCAGCGGCGACTCGATCGCCACATCGTAGACACGCGCCGTGAGAATGCGCTGCAGGTAGTCGTGGGCGCTGCGCGTCGTGGCAGGCGGCTTGCGCGGTGCGCGGGCCATGGCGGTTGGGGCTGTCCGGCGATTGCGGCGCCGCATCATATGTCAGCGATCGCCAGGGGCCACTTGCCACGAAAAAGGCCCGGGGCGTGAGCCCCGGGCCGAATCCACCAATGGGAGGAGGTGGAGGAGACAACCGGTGTGCGCGTTGCAGTGTTGCAGCCGCGCGAATGAGATGGAAGTCTAGCGTGCGACTTGCTGCGTCGCAATATGATCGTGCGGCCGCCCGCGCGTGGGCCTCAGGGCCGACGTGTGGCATGTCACGATTGCGTGCGCAATGCCCCGAGTTCGAACAAGGAGTGGCACCGATGGAATGCACCGTGCACTGGGTCGCCGCCAGCGGCATGACGTTCATGGCCGAGACCGGCAGCGGCCACCTGCTGTCGATGGACGGTTCGCCCGACGGAGGCGGACGCAATCTGGCGCCGCGACCGATGGAGACGGTGCTCGCCGGCACCGGCGGCTGCAGCGCCTACGACGTCGTGCTGATCCTGAAACGCGGGCGCCACGACGTCTCGGGCTGCAGTGTCAAGGTCACGGCGGAGCGCGCGCCGACCGACCCGAAGGTCTTCACCCGCATCCACATGCACTTCACCGTCACCGGGCGCGAAGTGCCCGACGCCGCGGTCGCGCGTGCCGTGGCCTTGTCGCACGAGAAGTACTGCTCGGCGACGATCATGCTCGGCAAGACGGCCGAGGTGACGGTCAGCCACGAGGTGGTGGCCGCCTGACGGCAGGCGCGGTCAGATGTGGTGGGCGGTGCGCGTCATCACGCGGGCCGCCAGGCGCATCGCGTGCTGGATCGGAGCCGGCAGCGGTGACGCGCCGGCGCGCTGCGCCTCGTCGCCGTGGCGCGCCTCGTCGCGCTTCATCTGCTCGACCAGGGCCCGCGACCTCGCGTCCGATCGGGGCAGCGCCTCCAGGTGGCCCGCGAGATGCGCTTCGACCTGTCGCTCGGTCTCGACGATGAAGCCAAGGCTCCAGCGATCACCCGCGCGGCCGGCCAGCAGGCCGATGGCGAACGCCCCGGCGTACCACAGCGGGTTGAGCTAGGCCGCGCGGTCGCCGCTTCGACGAAACGCCCTTCCTGCTTGTGCTTCAGATCCTCGAGCCGGTACCGCTGGAAGGTTTGATCCTTCGCCGAATAGACCACCAGCTTCGAGCGTCCGGCGGTAAACAGCATCTCGGCCGGAACCGGCAGCTCGCCCGAGATCTTCTGGCTCTTGGAGTCGAAGATACGGGAAAAGAAACCTGGACTTGCGGCTTCTTTTTTTTCAGGCGGTTGCCCTGTCATTGGATATTGACTTTGCGCAGTTGATTGTTGTTGATGTACACCACTTTGGTGGGACTGAATGACAGGTTGATTTTGAAAAGGAACGGGTTGTAATAATTTATTTTGGTTATATTGTAACTGTGGCTGTTGTGCTACAGGATGTTGATAATATACTTGTTGAGGTGTTAAAGGTTGTTGTGAAGTCGGGTAGTAGTTCTGTTGGTATGGATATTGACTAGGTTGTGGTGATGGGTATGGTGGTCGTTGTTGAAATTGCGGTCCCATACCATATGGATTTTGTAGATTAGGATTGTGCTGTTGATATCCCATATAAGGATTAGGTCCGTACATTTGATTAAATTGAGGTTGTTTCTTTTTCTTAAATTTATCAAGTAACCCCATTCTAACAAACCTCCTTTCAAAATACTCTTTATTACTTAGGCTATGCACTAACTTTGAAATGGTTAGTATAGGACAGTCAAAAAATTAAAATGATAAGATAATAGGAAAGGCCGTAACATTAGGTAGCTTTTATCTATGCAAATATTGTATAATAGATAATTGTAGCTATTTCGTTTGAGGGAATTGTTTCCTCCATTATATAGAAAGTTCAAATTAAGAAGGTGAAATTTATGTCAATATCATTTAAAAGTTATAATTTAAAGCCATTTATTTTGGAAGCGATAGAGAAAAAACACTTTGCGGAACCGACAGAAATTCAACAAAAAATCATTCCACAAGTGAAGACTGGTAGAAGTTTGATTGGACAATCTCAAACTGGGTCTGGAAAAACGCATGCATATTTACTTCCAACGATTAATACTCTAGATGCATCAGTTGATCAAGTCCAATTAGTTATTACTGCTCCTACACGTGAATTAGCAACACAAATCTATAAGGATGTTCAAGCAATCATTGAATGTTGTCCTGAAGATCAACAGCTAACTGCAAAATATTTCGTTGGTGGAACAGATTACAAACGTACGGTTGAGAAATTAAAAAAACAACCTCATATTGTAATTGGAACTACAGGTCGTATTAAAGACTTAGTAAATGATAATGTTTTATTAGTTCATACAACAAAATATTTGGTTGTAGATGAAGCAGATTTAATGCTAGATATGGGATTCATTCATGATGTGGACCAAGTTGCTTCAAAAATGCCAAAGCATTTACAAATGTTAGTATTCTCTGCAACAATTCCAGAAAAACTTAAGCCGTTCATGAAGAAATATATGGATAATCCTGAGCATATCCATATTAACCCGAAACAATTATCAGCACAGCAAATCGAGCATATAATTGTTCCAAGTCGTCACAAGGATAAAACAAAAATAGCGAAGAATATTTTATTAAGTTTTCAACCGTATTTAGCGATTATCTTTACAAATACAAAGAAAAAAGCTGATGAAGTAGCTAATCAATTAGCATCTGAGGGATTAAAGGTTGGTCGTATTCATGGAGATTTAACACCTCGTGAACGTAAAAAAATGATGAAGCAAATTCAAGATTTAGAATATCAATACATCGTAGCAACGGATTTAGCTTCTAGGGAATTGATATTGAAGGTGTTAGCCATGTTATTAACATGGAATTGCCTGATGATTTAGATTTTTATGTTCACCGTGTTGGACGTACAGGTCGTGCGAACTATGTGGAGTTGCCATTACAATTTATGACCAAGAAGATGAACAAGCATTAGATAGAGTTAGAAGACCGTGGAATTGTGTTTGAACATCAGTGAATTAAAAAATGGTGAATGGGTTGAATTAGGAGCTCGTGCAAAACGTAAACTCCGTAAAAAAACAGACCGTACTTTAGATGTAGTTGCAATAAAGCAATTAAAAAACCATCAAAAGTAAAACCAGGCTATAAACGTAAATTAAATGAACAACGTGAAACTTCAAACAACGAGTAAAAAAAAATAAAATTAATAAGAAAAGTGAAGGCAGTCTGGTCAGCCCTGAAAAAATAGAGTAAAAACCCAATGAAGTTGTATTTTCACCTTCATTGGATTTTGATTATGACCTCGAGAAGCTAACGCCTGGAACTAGACAATATAGAAAAGTGAAGGCGATTTGGTTCAGCCTTGACAAGACATAGGAGTTGAAAACCAAATGAAGGTTGTTTCTTCACCTTTATTGGATTTTGGCTTATGACCTCGAAGCTAACGCCTGGAACTAGAAATAAGAAATATGGAAAATGAGGTACTATTTAAGTCTCTCATTTTTTCTTTTTGTTTCACATGTTACAATAGAGTGTATGATAATTAAGATAGGAGTTGAATGGGATGTTACGAATCGGATCACATGTTTCAATGAGTGGAAAAAAAATGTTTTTAGCTGCGAGTGAAGAAGCTGCTAGCTATGGAGCAAATACTTTTATGGTGTATACAGGTGCACCTCAAAATACAAGACGAAAAACAATTGAAGATTTAAATATTGAAGCTGGTATTAAAGCATATGGAGGAAAATGGTATTGCTGATATTGTTGTTCATGCACCATATATCATTAATATTGGAAATACAACAAACCCATGCGACTTTTGAATTAGGTGTTGAATTTCTTACAAAAGGAAATTAATCGACGGCAGCGATTGGTGCGAAACAAATTGTTTTACATCCAGGTGCACATGTTGGAGCAGGAGAAGAAGCAGGGATTGCGACAAATTATTGAAGGATTAAATGAAGTATTAACCGCAGAATACGCCAGTTCAAATTGCACTTGAAACAATGGCTGGAAAAGGTTCTGAATGTGGAAAAGTCCTTTGAAGAAATTGCAATGATCATGGAAGGTGTTCAATTTAATGATAAGTTATCTGTTTGTTTTGATACTTGTCATACAAATGATGCAGGTTATGATATCGTAAATGACTTTGATGGAGTTCTTAACTCAATTTGATCAAATTGTTGGAATTGATAAATTAAAGTTCTCATATTAATGATAGTAAAAATCCAATGGGTAGTCAGAAAAGACCGTCATGAAAATATTGGTTTTGGTCATATTGGATTTAAAGCAATGAATTATATCGTTCATCATCCGCAATTAATGAGTATTCCAAAAATCCTTGAAACACCATATGTGGGTGAAGATAAAAATAATAAAGTAGCACCATATAAACTTGAAATCGAAATGTTCCGAAACCAAGAATTTAACGAAAATTTGATTCAACAATTATTAAATTCTTAATATTAAGCACCGAATTTGAAGGTCAAGAATGAATTTAAGAACCCCCAACTTATAAAAGTTGGGGGATTTTATTATAATTCAGTTTCAACAATTTTCTTAAGTTTGCTATCCATATACGAAGCGATAATCTTACCATCTTTAATTTGTTTAACAGTAACAACATGATTGATATGTTCCTTGTTATGGTCATCCAAATATAACAATTTAATATAGACCACATGTGCCTTATCGCGTTCAATTAAACTACTTGCGATATTTAGAGCTAAGCTGGACTACGTCATCCATATGAAAGACGTGTTTAAACTTTACTTCATCCTGGGTTTCTTTATCAAGATAAATAATTTCATAATGTAGCTCATGTAAATCCATACTAATCCCTCTCATTTCGTTTTGGAATAGGTGCAATTTCGATGTATGAGAATTATATGACGTTTGAAATGAGTAGAGTAATTAATTAACAGTTTTTAATCAACTTTTTAACCAAGCTTAAGTTAACCTAACTTTTGGAAAATCGTGTCAATCTGTTGTGCCGTTCCTGTAGAAGTAACATTTGCAATTTGAGCAAGTAATTGTTTTCTTTGGGTAAGATCATAAATATTAATGTTTTTACCATTCATCAACACAGCTATTTTATTAGCTTGATCAGGAGTAATAGTTACTTGGTATTGTCACTTAGTTTTAATAATTCTTTAGGTGTAATGCCGTTGACTTTCTTATTAATGATAGTTTGAATGATGTTCATGTCATTCCTCCTCTAGGATGTCGATATATTCATCTATTCATTTTATGAAGAGTATTGTTATTTCATGAACTTTATTACAAAGATACAATAAATCTATGAAATTAGAGCGAATAGTTTTTAGTGATCTTAGTTGATTTCCGCTTCAGGATGCTTGCTTTTTAGTGGGACGGGCGATGAGCCTCCTCGGCGTAATACGCCTGTGGGGTATCACCTATCCCGTATCTCCCACAGGAGTCAAGCACCTTTCGCTCCAATCAACATGTTCATCAACTACTGTTTGGTTTTAAAAACAATAATTATATAAAAAATAGCTACAAAATATAGTAGTATCCTTAAACTTTGTTACTATACTAGGAGTGATCTTAGTAGATTTCCACTTCAGAATGCTTGCTTTCCGTGGGCTTGGGCCCCTGCTCG